>JAFDYD010000021.1:0-7623 GCA_018267615.1 Bacteroidota bacterium
AAGAACTTCTATTGTATCTAAAGGTCTATGTGCCTATGTGGTGAAAAAAAAACTCGCAATAGAGCCAAGTTTTTTTTCACCACATAGGTACACATAGAACTTCCGAACTGAGGCTTTATAGAAACAAAGGAATTTTTGTGTGTAAGGTGAATCTATTTTAATAAGCTATATATTTATAAAAACTATCTTAATTATGCAATTCAGACTCATGTTGATTTTTATTATGATCATTGCCATGTCGACTACCAAAGTAAAAAATGACGATCCTAAACAATCATCTCTTCCACTAATCGGAACATGGAGATTAATTTCCGGCACAACAATCACCAAGAGCGATACCGTTGTTACTGATTATACGAAAGGACAGAAAATGATCAAGATCATCAACAAAACACATTTTGCTTTTTTACGCCATGATCTGCAAAATGGAAAAGGTAGCGACTCGGCTTATGAATCTGGTGCAGGTACTTATAAGTTATCCGGCAATCATTACACAGAGTTTCTTGAATACTGCAATTACCGTGAATGGGAAGGAAAGAAATTTGATTTCACGATTACAATTAAAAACGATACACTGATTCAGCGTGGACTTGAAAAAGTGGAAGCTGCAAATATCAACCGGGAGATTATAGAAAGATATGTGCGCGTAAAAAAATAATTTATAAAGATCTTCAAAAACTCGTCTTCGCAATTTTTTTGTGGAGATCATTTATTTGCTGCACGCCGGCGGATCCGTACCATGGATAAATTTCGGGTTCTAGTAATTTCGATTTTACCGCTGGGTCTGTTTCTAAAAGTTTTTTTACTTCTTCCACATTCTGTACATTAAATATATAGAGACCGCGATAGTTGTTGGGATTTTCGCCAAATGGTCCGGCCAGTGCAAGATCGCCCCGATCGGCAAGGCGATGAATATTGGCAAGATGTCCCCTGAAAATGCTATCCAGTTTGGCTTTGTCAGTAATCTTATTACTTCCCGTTTTTAAAATAACGAAGGTGTAATACTTCATTCCATATTCATCGGCGCCAAGTTTTTTTGCGAGCATTGAATCAAAAGAATTGGTCACCTGACAAAATCCATTCACACAAAATAATAGTAATGGAAAAACAAAGGCAAAAAGCGGTTTCTCTGGTTTCATTTTTTTTATAATTTTTCTTTCATAATAAATGTAAGCACTTTATTTTTTAAATAAATGTTTTGAAATGAATATTGTAACGCCTTTGTGAAAAACTGTTTATATTAGCATGGAGCATGTAACTGAGTCAAATAATTTGCTTCCGATGAGAAAATTACTCACGTTTTTAATAGTTGCGGCATCCTTTGTTTCAAACGCGCAGAATGATACCGGTATCCCGATTCCCATGAAGAACGGCATCATATTTTACGAAAAAGAATATTTGTTGGATCATGCGATATCAAAAGGACAACTGTACGAGAAGGCATATGCCTGGTTCATAAAAACTTTCGATGGAGTAGAAAATAATATCAAGATTGCAGATAAGAAAAACGGAAGATTGATTGGTGAGGGTGCTTTCAGAATTGACGTGAATGAGAATGGAAATTATTATTGGTTGAAACCAGTGATAGAGATTTCTGTAAAGGATGGTGCATACTCGTTTCAATCTTACAATTACTATGAAAAGCCCATTGAAAAAGGCATCACCAATGATTATTCAAAGATTGAATATCGCTGGTGGGATTTTAGGAAAGGGAAACCCTGGTCATCCGAGGATAAGAAACTTTTTGAAGGGCTGGATCAAACAACTTTGTCTTTGATGGCCTCGCTGGAAAAAGATATGACAAAATAATTTTCCCGATAATCCTCTCGAAACCTGCCGAATTATTTGTCGGAAATAACTTATAAAACCAAAACCAATAGCTATTAAAATTTATGAGAAAGATTCTATTATGTTTTCTGATGATTTTGTTTGTTTCAGCCAGGGCTCAGGAGAAACTTATTTATCACGATATTCAGACAGACAGCAAAGGCACAATCATTCCCTGGTTCAACCCTGATCCCGGGGTTTCATTTGATCATATCGTTAATCTTGTTTGGAATTTTTGGGATACCATGCGTGTTGACCCGAATGGAATTCCATTGTATATGAATCACCAGGTTTGGAAGGAGGGATATGATGATCCGCGTGGTTTGGGAGGCGATCAATTGCAGATGGCAATGTCTTCTTGGTTGTTATTATATCCATATACCGGCAACGAGCGAGTGAAACAGAATATGAGGTTTATGGCTGAATATTATCTTTCACATGGCATGTCTGATTCATCCTGCAAATGGCCGAATCTTCCTTTCCCATATAACACGCTTATTTATTCGGGTATGTATGACGGTGATATGGTAATCGGTCCTGGTTTTCTGCAACCTGATAAATCAGGATCGTTGGGTTTGGAACTGGTTCATATGTATAAAATGATGATCAAGGATTTTTATGTGCAAACACCGGCAAGACGTTACCTCGCTGCCGCAATAAAAATTGCAAAGACATTAAATAGTCATTTAAAAGTGGGAGATAGAGATCATTCTCCTTTGCCATTTAAAGTAAATGCTTTCACAGGTGAAACAGGCGAGCTGCGAAATAACAATACTGATGGAACTGTTATCGGAAAGGCCGAATACACTTCCAACTGGTGCAGTACGATGGAACTTTTTCTTGCATTGCAGGAACTGGATCCAAAAAACGCGGCGACTTATAAAAGAGGATTTGATATTTTATTATCATGGATGAAAAAATATCCTTTGCAGAATAACAGGTGGGGACCTTTCTTTGAAGACGTGCAGGGCTGGAGCGATACGCAAATCAATGCCGTTACGTTTGCGCTTTTTATGTTGACACATCAAAATTATTTTCCGAATTGGAAGACGGAAGTGAATAATATTTTTTCATGGGTATACAAGACGCTTGGCAACGAGAAGTGGAAAAAATATGGCGTTACTGTTGTGAATGAGCAAACAGTTTATCTTACTCCGGGAGAAAGCCACACTGCGCGGCAAGGCTCCACGGAACTTTTATATTCATTGCTTTCCGGTGATACATCACGCAAACAAAACGCGATTCTTGAATTGATATGGGCCAGTTATTGTGTTGATGTGGATGGGAAGAATCGCTTTCCACAAGATGAAGTTTGGCTGACGGATGGTTACGGAGATTTTGTAAAACATTATTTGCGTGCGATGGATTATTACCCCGAGCTTGCACCTGCATCTGCGAATCATATTCTGTCAAGCAGTTCGGTTATACAGCAGGCGGATTACAAAGGTCAGACAAATAAATTCCTGGTTCCTTACGTGAAAGGTGTTGATCCCGCTACGGTCGCGATTTTTTACAGAACTTTTGACGCGTCAGGTGTGGAAAAAATTCGCATGACAAAAAAACCTTCATCACTGCTTCTCGACGGGAAACCTTTAACAGAAGTAACCAATGAGAATCAGGAAGGATATCAATGGAAATCATATGCACAAGGGGGCGTGTTATCCATTCGTCGCACGAAAGGGACAGAAGTTACGGTGATCGAATAGATAAGAAATTCAGAAATATTTTTTATTCAGCCGGGCATGATTTTTTCACCATCACTATAAAAAGATTATGACAACACAAGCGATTGCGGACCGCCTTACTGAGCTATGCAGGCAGGGCCAATTTGAAACCGCACAGAAAGAATTATTTTCTAAGGATGCCATCAGTGTTGAACCAGAAGCATCGCAGGGTTTCGCCAAAGAAACAAAAGGATTAGATGCGATTATCAAGAAAGGTCACCAGTTCGAACAAATGGTTGAAGAAACGCATAGTGTTTTTATTTCTACGCCGCTTGTATCAAACAATGCAATTGCTTTCGCATTAACCATGGATGTTACGATGAAAGGTAGAGACAGGGCTACTATGTCTGAATTATGTGTATACCAGGTAAAGGATGGGAAAATTATAAAAGAAGAATTTTATATGTGAACCATGATTGATGAGATTGAATAGGGATTATGCGGAGAGTTATTGAAACGTGAAACGATAAACATGAAATTGAAAATGCAAAACGTTCCTGCATTTTAATCTCACATTTGTCGTTTCACGTTTCAATAACTCTCCGCATAATCTCTATCCAATCTCATCAATCATGGTTCATTTATTTGAATGCAAACCAATGCTGTTCCCTTCGGTGTCTATAAAAAAAGCCATGTGCCCGATTTCATCAGTGATCTTTGTTTTTGGCATCACTACTTTTCCTCCTGCCTTTTCAACTTTGCCGAGCGCAACACCTAAATCAGGATTTCCATTCAAATAAAGTACGACGCCTTCTGCACTCGGTTTGTGCTGCCCACTTTGCACAAGACCTCCACTAACTTTTCCGCTCATATCTTCCGCAGGAAAGAAAGCCATTTTTCTACCCATCATTTCATTCGGTTCCATTTTAATTGAAAAAATAGTTTCGTAAAACTTTGTCGCGCGTTTGATATCTAGTACAGATATTTCAAACCAGTTGATGCTGTTTTCTTTTGCTGTCATCGGATGATGTTTTAATTTTTTTTTAATGATATGATTGCATGATAGTGACGATTCGGAATGAAATTTCAGGACAAATCCTTTCAATTTTTTTTTGGAAGAATATTAAGAAAGAAAGAAAATAGTTGGCGGAGAGGCATGGTTAATAATGTATAACTCATTGAAAAAAACGCTCATTCCAAACAAGAGAAATCTATCATTTTTGGACATAGTAGCGGAATAGGAATGCCTCTATAATAAATTGATATACATTATATTATGAGGGCAAAAACATCTATTAATTTATTGTTTTTATAAAATATAAAATACACGGTTTACGTTTTATACAAAGCCTTGCAGAGACGCAGGTTATTAATCCTAATCCTATTAAAACAAGTAATGTATGCTTAATCCTAAACCCTTGTGTATTCTCATTATCATCATGGTTCTTTTAGTAGGTGTATATGAAAAACACACCGGCAATGTTGTCAGCGTGACACATCATTGGGGAAGACGAAGCGGATCACCGGGACATTACAAAATGGTTTCTGGTAATTTGCTAATCGGTTTTTCAATTTTTCTTGCTGCAGTTGCCTCTTATGTTTTTCGCAAGGAGTAATTAAAAGTATTTTGTTTTGAGATCCTGGCAAGCGTAACTGCTGCCAGGATTTTTTTTAATGACTATTGACGAATACGTAGAATAGGAACGGAGAAACAAATCGAAGAGCGAAGGTTTAGCCGCTCTACGCGTTATTCCTCCATTTTCATTCTGCGCGTTACAATCGCGGAGTTGCGGACTTATAAGATTTGGAGAAAGAATTTGCTCCTGCGGTTTTCAATTTTCTGCGATAAACTTTATCTCCACAAGAAACATATAATATGTTGAAATCAATTCCGCCAAAACAACAATTGGATGCTTGTCCACTTGGCACCGGCATTATCGAATTAACTCTTCCGAGCGGATCGAGTATTTGAATTCCCAATCTTGATGTTACGTATAAACGTCCCGCCGTATCAGCTTTCAATCCATCCGACCATGCATTTTCATCAGTATCCGGAACATGCAACCAACCAAAGCGTTGCTTGGCCGTAAGCGTACCATCAGCCTGAATTCTATAAACCCAAACCCAATGTGTTGCAGATTCCGTAACAAATAATTGTGTTTGATCTGGAGAAAGTGCAACACCATTTGCAAATTTCAATCCTTCATCAACAACTATTTTTTCTCCACCAGGTTTGATCAAATAAAGTTTACTTGGTTTACTCACTCCGTCAGGAGCTGTGACATAAACATTTCCATTATTAGTAACGATCAAATCATTTCCCGAAATACTATCCGCAATAATTTTTTCTTTTTGATTTTTGTCATAACTCAAAATCTGTTTTGTTTCACCGGCAACAACATAACGGTTACCATCAGGTCCAAATGAAGTGCCGCTTGCTCTTTTCGCATTTAAATCCAGCACCGTTAATTTTCCATCCAGTCCGACTTTATATGTCTTTGAATTTGGGATATCCTGGTAAAATACTTCTCCTGCGGCATTTGCTGCTGTTCCTTCTGTAAACTTATATCCTTCTCCTACCAATTCCCATTCTTCTCCCGGAATGAAAATATTGCCCAAAAAAGAATTGTTGCCAACTCCTTTGCTGATCGGCTTTGGCCAATCTTTCCATAACCATCGCATGGCCTGCGGAAAAATTGCGGTGCCTTGCGCGCCGTTATGTCCACCTTCACCCCATACATGATTCACTTCATAGCCGGAGAATATCAAAGCGCGTTCCATTGTTTCATTTGCTTTCCACCAATCACCACCGTAAATATTCAGATCATTGCTTCCATCCTGTAAAAAAATACGAATCGGTTTTGGTTCATATTTTCTAATCAGCGTTGGATAGCGATCTGCACCGCGTAATCCAACATAAGTACCGATCGCGCTGAACACTCTTGAAAATGCATCCGGTTTTTCCCATGCAGCAGTAAATGCGCATACTGCGCCACTGCTCGATCCGCCAATCGCGCGATCATTTCCACTTTTTGATAAATGAATGGCTCGTCCGTCTGATGCTTTTTGTTTTTCAACTTCAGGCAAAATCTCATTTAAAATAAATCTTGCATAAGCATCACCCAACCCATCGTATTCAAAACTGCGATTGAAACGATCCTGTGCATTTGAACCGGGCGTAGCTAATACTTTTCCTGGCGTTACAAAAACACCAATCGTTACCGGCATTTCTTTTTTATAGATGAGATTGTCAAAAACAGTAGGCGCTTTCCATTGTATTCCATCCTGGTTCACGTACACACATGCCGGATTTTCTGGACGATACTGCGCGGGAATATAGATCCAATATTCCCGGGTTGTGCCGGGAAAAATGGCGGAGTGGTCGAATACAAATTTTAATATCTCTCCTTTGGGAACTCCGGGTTGTTCAACACTTGCTGAGTCAACGGGATACTTTTCAGCGGGCGCCTGCGCAAAAATAACTGCATGCATCAATATACATACAGGTAATAATAGTTTCTTCATTATTGGTTGTTTATTTATTTGGGTTTATTATCCAGCGAATAAATGAGAACGACGGATGATGTTTCTTTGTCTGGTTCCAATTTCCCGGAAAGCTGAAAATTATTTTTCTCTAGAAGTTTTTTGGATTTTTCATTATCACTGGTCGTGTACGCTTCGATAATTCCCAACTTCATCATATCAAACCCAAATGAAATAATCTTTGGAAACACTTCCTGCATAATTCCCTTTCCCTGGAAATGCGGAATCAACTCGTAACCGATTTCTGCACTATTGTTTTCTGGTAAAATATTATAGAGACAGATCGTCCCTATTAAGGTAGGTTGATTTTTCAAAAAAATGCCCCAAAGTATCGATTGATTTTTTTGTATTCCCAGATTTATATTTTGGATAAAGGTTCTTACATCATCAAATGATTGCGCTTTTGGCCGGTCGAGATATTTATTCACTGCATCATTCGAACGCAATACAAAAATTTCTGGAATATCTTCAGTCGATATTTGTCTAAGCAGTAAACGCTCTGTTTGTAAAATGGGGAATGGCGTAAAGTTGAGTTGAAGCATGACTAATGTGCGAATTTAAAATGTGCAAATGTCTGAACCAGGATTTT
>JAFDYD010000021.1:7683-41106 GCA_018267615.1 Bacteroidota bacterium
AAAATCCTGGTTCAGACATTTGCAAATCCGCACATTAAGTTACCATTTTTCGAGCCCCAGCAATTTTTTTCCTAAGGGGGATAATTCTGCCGTTTTATACTTTGTTTTTTCCCAATTGCGTGGATCGCCGGGAAATGCGTAACCTTCTGGCGCCTGTCTTTCTTTCCAGGAATTGATTCTCCATTGGCGCAAAGCTTCATTATCTTCTTCTGCAGGCATCATCGAAATATATTGCGCAAGCCGTACTTTATTGCCACTTCTGTTTGGCCTGATTCCATGTGGTTGGAGGCTGTTGAATATTAAAAGATCGCCTGCATTCATTTTCACTTTTACCAATTCAAAACCTGTCGTGTCGGGCTGAAAATGATTTCGGTCAGCCGGCTGCGTTAGTTTCCAGGTTTCATAAGTTCTAAATAATTCCGGTATACATTGGAAGCCTCCCATATTTTCATCTGTCTGATCCGCCAAAGCCAAAACACCTTGCACATTTTGTGGTTTTGTTTCAGGATCATAGTCCCAATGAATAAAGCCTTTGTATTCGTAACCGGGACGAATTGGTAGATTCAAATTCGCGCGGTCAATCGTCACCCACAATTTTTCAGTGCCCCATATGTCAGCAAATGCTTCGTGAACTTTTGGATATTGACGATTATCCCAGAGGTATTGATGATTATACACTTCTACCATTCCTGTATTCGTCAATTCTTTCATTTGCATTTCAGCGCGTGGAGGCGCGTACCATGTTTCAGGGTTATTAGGATCCTTCTCTTCGAATTCCCAAAGAAATTTTGCAAGTCGTTCCACCTGTTCTTTTGGAACAGCATTTTTAATAACGATATATCCGTTGGTTATCCAGAATTTCCAATCTTCTTCACTCAGCAGTCGTAAAGGTTTTCCATTGCTTCTATCATTCAGTTTGATGCTGCTGCTTTTTGCAGTGGACGGATTTCCTGGAATGTCTTTATGGGCGTTGTTAGGAGCCATTGTGGGAGCCATGGTAGGTACCATGGTTTTGGCTTTTGTTTCCTGTTGCATATAACAATTTTAATGATGATTGATAACACAAAGCTAGGGCTCAGAGCGGCCGATCTCAAGTCCCACAATAGCTATTTTTTGCTCTCTATTGATCAGTTTTTCGATTTTAGTCATCAAAAAGCTAAATTTGAGCATAAGCTGGTTATATGAAAATAAAAAGGGAAAACATATTACCCAACTCCGGCAGTTCATTCAAGATTCTACTCACACCGGGACTGAATGATTATTTCTATTGGCATTTTCATCCCGAATATGAAATTGTCTATGTTGAGGGTGCAAGTGGCACGCGTCATGTCGGCAATCATATTTCCAATTATGAAAACAGCGATCTTGTTTTTATCGGTCCTAATATTCCGCATTTGAATTTTGATTACGGAGTTCGTACCGATTGTGAACAGGTGATCATTCAAATGAAAGAAAATTTTCTTGGCAAGGATTTTTTAAATATTCCCGAATTCTCCAAGATCAATAAGCTTTTTAAAATGTCTGAGCACGGTTTGTCTTTTTCGGGGAAAACAAAACAAATAGTCGGGGAAAAATTGAAACAGATACAGAGCCTCGATCATTTCGAGCAATTGCTTTTATTATTGCAAATATTTCAATTACTTGCCGATTCCGAAGACGTAACGGTGTTGAATACACGACCAGCAGGAAATAAATCTTTTGAAAAAGAGCAACAGCGAATGGGGTATGTATATCAGTATATTGAATCTAGTTATCAACAAAAACCAGATGTAAATCTTATTGCCAAACAAGTTCATCTGACCACAGCTGCTTTCTGTCGATTTTTTAAGAAGCATACGAAGATGACTTTCACGGATTTTGTAAATCAATACCGGATCAACCAGGCGAAGAATTATTTGTTGCAGGACAAAACGATTTCTGAAACTTGTTACGAAGTTGGATTTGACAGTGTGTCGTATTTCAATAAACTGTTCAAAAAAATCGTGGGCGAAAATCCATCTGCTTTTAAAAAACACTATTTGCAATGAAACAAGTTGTCATATCCATTTCCACTCACCCCGTCGCATTCAGTTTCAAAATCGCTATGTTCAAAATAGTCGCAAAACTTACCCATGCTAGATAAGGAACGAGTAACCATGCAGCGGTCCGATTAAACATGGAGAAAAATAAAATTGTAATCAATATAAAGGACCACAACAATACGATATCAACCAGAGCAAGCGATATCTGGTGAAAATAAAAAAAGATAAAGCTCCAACAGAAATTAAGGGACAATTGAAGGAAGAAAAAAAGTAAGGCTCTGTTTCGCTCTTTCGAAATTTCCAGCTTCCATATTTTATATAATGCAATCGCCATTAAAATATATAAGATTGTCCATACCGGCGCAAATATCCAGTTTGGAGGATTGAAGTACGGCTTTTGTAAACCGGAATACCAGGTTTTTACACCATTTGCCGTTGCGAGTCCACTGATAATAAGAACAGCGAACGTGATCAGGAAAGATAAAAATAATTTTGTGCTGTTCTTCATGACAAGTGTATTCTATGACTTGTTGCAGTTAAAAAATTATGCCGCTCCCAGTTCCGTGCAACCTTATAAACTCCATCAACAAATTATTTACGGAGAAGGTTTAAAGATAGTTCTAAAAAATACATGACCGGTCAGTTAAACAGGTCCGACCATTATTTCGTTTTGCTATCTTCGGTACAATTTTCAACCCTTTATTATGGTAAAAATTTATAACGTCATCTGTTGCTTATTGTTTGCAGCATTTGCAATATCATGTAATTCTCCCAAACAAAATGAGGCTTCGGATGCGTCTGTGATCGCTGACAGTGCATTTAAAAAATTCGAAACAAAATTCTTGGACGAGTATTGGCATCAATATCCTTCGCAATCTATTTATTTCGGTTACGGAAAATATTATGATATTCTCGTTATTCCTGATAGTGCCTCTTTTATTGAGAACAGCCGGTTTTCCACGCGTTGGCTGGACTCATTGCACACATTATCTTTTGATCAATTGAGCGACAACTATAAGATCAGTTATCGAATCACAGAAAATCAATTGCAAAGTGACCGGTGGTATAATGACACGCTTAAACCACAGGAATGGAACCCGGGCTCTTTCAATATTAGCGGTGATGCTTATGCGCTTATCAGTCAGCCCTTCGCACCGCTTGATCAAAGATTGCGGTTATTATCAAAACGCCTTGCAAATGTGGATGCATATTATAATGCAGCATTGCATACAATTCATCAACCCACCAAAGAACATACTGCATTGGCTGTTCAACAAAATGAAGGTGGACTAGATGTTTTCGGCGCGTCATTGGCGGATTCAATCAGGGTTTCTCAATTAACAGATGCCGAGAAAGACACATTGCAAATGCATGTTGCGATTGCAGTGCAATCCATGAAAAGATATACTGCCTTTTTAAAACAAATACTCGCCGATAAGAAATCTGTATTTAGGGATTTCAGGTTGTCCAAAGATTTGTACACTTCGAAATTCAAGTACGATATGGCTGCGAGTTTTTCACCAGAAGAAATATTTAAAAAGTCGATGGCAGACAAAAATTATTATCACGGTGAGATGTATGCGCTGGCAGTCAGCCTCTGGCCGAAATATTGTGGCGATGTCAAAAAGCCTTCTGATTCTTTGGAACTCATCAAAGCTGTTGTTGATAAAATATCTTTATTACATGCTTCCCCAAAATATTTACTCGATACGCTTACGCGGCAGGTACACGAACTCGAACATTTTATTATTGCAAAAAATCTTTTTAATTATGATACCAATGCATCTTTGAAAGTGCGTACGATGCCGGCGTATCAAAGTGGTTTTGCTTTGGCAAATGCTGAGTTCATTCCTCCCTACCAGGAACAGGGAACGACTTATTTCAATGTTGAAGACATGAGTAAATTCCCTGCGGAAAAAGTGGAAGGCACATTGCGCGAGTACAATGATTTTTCACTTCAATTTCTTACGATTCATGAGGCAATGCCCGGACATTGTATGCAAGGTATTTATAGTAAACTTCGTTCGCCGGATATTATCAAGTCCGTATTTTCAAATGGCACTATGATAGAAGGTTGGGCGGTTTATACTGAAACTATGATGCTGGAAAATGGATGGGGTGATCATAGCCCTGAAATGCAATTGATACATGATAAATGGAAGCTGCGTGAATTGTGTAATGTGATTGTTGACTACGGTCTTCATCAACTTCATTATTCAAAAGAAGCTATTACCAAATTGCTAAAGAATGATGCGTTTCAGACCGACGCGCAAATAGAAGAAAAATATCATCGCGCCACGGTATCACAGGTGCAGCTTTGTTCTTATTATACGGGCATGTTGGAAATACTCGCGCTTCGCGAAGATTTTAAAAAGAAGATGGGTGATAAATACAGCTTGAAAGATTTTCATGAAAAGTTTTTAAGCTACGGATGTTCGCCGGTGAAGTATATACGAGAGATGATGATGAAATAATATGCAAATGTCTGAACCGGGATTTTATACGATTTTACTAATTGTACTAAAATTGTCGTGTCATAAAAGCTTCGTGCCTTGGTGTCTTCGTGGTTCAAAAAAAAATTGAACCACGAAGACACCAAGGCACGAAGCTCTTTTAACATAGTCAGTAAAATCGTATAAAATCCCGGTTCAGACATTCGCGCATTAATCATGATTCACCTTATCATAAAACTCCTTCTGCAATTCAAGAGTTTTCGTATCTTTTTTAATAGCCTTCAGCGCTTCTACCAATCCATCTACATAATGTTCGGTAATAAGCTGGCCTAATTCCCGGGTTGCCTTCGCACCTTCACCGGCATAATGATTTGGGAAATCGGCATACCACCAGATCGGCGTATATACATTGGGGATATCCAGGCGTTTCAAATTAACGCCAGATTCATTTTTTGCGCTGTCCATTTTTACGAGATCCGGGCGTAGATATAATAATGTAGATGTTTCTCTTTCACCAGCATGCTGATCACCCGCAGGATCGGATTTGTGTAATTGCGATAATTTTTTCTGATAAGCTGAATCTGTACCTGGCTCATAAAAAAATATTGCGTAATTCCTGCGTTTGTCTAATTGCGTTTGCATAAAATAACGGATCAGTTGCGGATTACCGCCATGTCCATTGATGATAATGATTTTCTTAAATCCATTGCGCGCAATTTCTTCGCAGGTAGCATCGAGCAGATCCCAAACAACTCTTGGCGGTAGTGAAAATGTGCCGGGAACATGTCTTGCTTCATTGATTTGTCCATAGAAATAATCAGGGAACACAACCGCGTATTCTTTTTTTGTAGCACGCGCTGCCCACTCACGTACATGTATAAGGTCTGATCCGATCGGATCATGCGGACCGTGTTTTTCTAAAATTCCAATCGGAAGAATGCATGTTTGATTGGATCTTTCAAGCGCTTTCGGCCAGTCGCCTGCCGTCAATTCATCCCAACGGGCTGGCAGATTTTGTGCATGCAAACAATTAAAGAAAAATAAAAAGAGCCACGTAATATGAATACTCTTTGTAACTAAATTTTTCATGTGCAGCTGTAGTTTTTAAAATTATAAATGATTGGATCTGGTTTTTCGATTTTTTAAGATCATGAAAATAAACAATAATGACTGTTTGCAGTACTTATCGACCCTCAAAAAGTTCACTCTTTTACCGTTTAGCGTCTTTTCTTCATCATCTATCCATTTTTTCCGATCAATATAAATCTTGGTTTTTAACTTGATGATCATTCCATCATCACCAAAATCATCTCCGATGATAAAAAATTACTTCATCGTTGCCTTCCGGAATTTGTGGAAAAACAAAACTGCGGCATTCGTTAACCTGGTAAGTCTTACGATTGGTATGGCCTGCTGCATGTTGATCGTCGTTTTCATCAGGGACGAACTGAGTTACAATAAGTCAAATAAGAATCTCAAAAATATTTACCTCGTCAACTCGAGGAGTGCATTCAGCGGTCATACTAACGTCTACGCTACAACGCCGGTTGCACTTGGTCCAACGCTGACATCAAACATTCCGCAAATACAATCTTTCGCGCGATTATACCAACGTAGCGGCCAAATGGCGGTTAATCAGCCTGAAAATAAAAATGCCGAAGACAAACGATACCAGGAACAGCAGGCTTTTTTTGCCGACAATGATCTCTTCAATATTTTCTCCATTCGTTTTTTGCATGGAAAACCAGATCACGCGCTCACTGCAGTGAATTCGGTTGTTATCACCGATGATATGGCAATAAAATATTTTGGATCAACAGACGTCGTTGGGAAAGCGCTGATGTATGATAACCGCGCAGTGTTACAGGTAACGGGAGTGGTTGAAAAAATGCCGAACAATTCCGATCTGCAATTTGATTTCCTGATTTCATTCGAAACACTTTTTAGAGTCGAGAACGAAGGCGCTGCAAAATATTTGCGCAATGATTGGAATTATGGCCCCGCTTATACTTATGTGTTATTAAAGCCGGGTCAACAAGCTGCGCCCATAAATATTTTATTAAACCAATTGCTAAAAAAATATGGCGATGAACGTTCGTCAAAATTGAATACGATGCAATTGGAACCACTGGATCAAATTCATTTGTATGCGGCTGCAGTTATTGGAAACCCAAGTGCAAATAGCATAACCTATATTTATTTGTTTGCCGGTATTGCGTTATTAATCTTGTTAATCGCCAATGTGAACTTCATTAATCTTTCGACAGCAAGGTCGGTGACTCGTACCAAGGAAGTGGGGATGCGGAAAGTGCTTGGCGCTGGAAGAAAACAAATCATGTTTCAGTTTCTGGGTGAAGCTCTGTTGATGGGATTTGTTGCTTTTTTTATTGCTTTTTTTATTGCGGCTTTTGGTGTTGGAATTTTAAATGAACTCACTTTGAAACACCTGGACTGGCAATCGATATTTTCGCTGTCTAATGTGGTTCTATTCTTTTTGATTTTTTTGATATCAGGATTATTGTCCGGTTTGTATCCGGCATATTTTGTTACGCGCTTTCAGTTGATCAATGCACTCAAAGGAAAATCCGGCGAAGCCGGAAAGAAAAACTTGCTAAGAAAAATATTGATGGTTGCGCAGTTCAGTATATCTGTTATATTGATTATCGGTGCAATCGTTATTTATCAACAGTTGCAGTATATCCGGAATAAACCACTTGGATTTAAAAAGAACCAGGTATTGGTAGTGCCGATTTTTGGAACCGGTGCGTCGGATTTGTCTTTTGGCGTTGATGGTCCAATGCGACAACGAATGAATGCATTTTCCAATGAGCTTTCTAAATACAGTAAGATTTCCGATGTAACTGCAGCTTCATCCATGCCCGGCGCAGGATATGTTGCGGGCCTCGTTATTCCCGAAGGTTACACTGATCAGAATAATATTTTTGTTCCATGGGTTTCTGTGGATTATAATTTCAATAAGGCGCTTCAAATTCCTCTGGTTGCTGGTCGTGATTTTTCAAAAGCTACGGGCACGGATCATATCAGTGCGTTTATATTGAATGAATCTGCTGTGCGTTCATTTGGATGGAAAAGTCCACAGGATGCAATCGGAAAAAATATTATCCGCGGCGACCAGCAAAATGGTAAGAAAGGAAAAGTGATTGGAGTCGTAAAGGATTTTAATTTCAACACGCTTGATCAACCGATGCAGACCCTGATCATGGACGTTAGTGCAATGCGTTTCACGCAATTTGCAATTAGTATTCAATCGGATCATATTCCTGCAACCATCGACTATATCCGTCAAAAATGGAACAGCATGTTCCCGGAACGAGTTTTTGAATATAGTTTTCTGGACAGGGATATCAGCTCATTATATAATGCGCAGGAAAATCTGAGTAGGATGATCGAATATTTTGCATTTATAGCGATTGCACTTTGCTGTATGGGATTATTTAGCCTCTCTTCATTTTTAGCAATACAAAGGACAAAAGAAATTGGCATCCGTAAAGTACTTGGTGCAAGCACCGTAAATATTTTAGTTTTATTATGCTGGTATTTTCTGCAGCTTGTGATCATCGCTTTAATCATCGCCTCGCCGATAGCTTGGTATATTATGAATCAGTGGTTGGAGGGATATGCATACAGAATATCTGTAAGCTGGTGGGTATTTTTATTATCAGCGAGCGCCGCGATGTTTATTGCAATAGCGACAATTCTTTTCCAGGTTTTTAAAACAGCAAATGTCAACCCGGTGAAGATTTTGAGAGCAGAGTGAGCTTGGGGAAAAGTTGAATAGTTGATTGAGTTGAGTGGTTGATATATCCGCTGAGTTTTGAACCATGATTAAAGGATTGAAGGATTATCATGAAGTTTACTAACAACAATGTGATCATCGATCCCACTTTAGCAAGTAATAGGATTTCATGTCAATCCTTCAATCCTTTAATCATGGTTCAAAACTCAGCGGGCATATCAACCAATTAACTCAATCAACTTTTCAACCTTCCACCCATCCAACTCTGAACAAAAATTTACCTTTCCTTTAGATTTTACTTACTATATTAGTACAGTTAAAATGAATTCATGGGAGTTTCTTCTTTAATTGTACTCACGATTGCTGCGATTGCTTTTTCTGCCGGTGCGATACTCATTTCAAAATTATTTGTAAAGGGCTCAAAAAATCCTCAAAAGGGTCAGGCATATGAATGCGGCATTCCGACAAAAGGCACTCCCTGGAAACAATTCAATGTTGGATATTATCTTTTCGCGTTGATCTTTTTAATTTTCGATGTGGAATTAATCTTCTTATATCCCTGGGCAGTGGTCGCCAAAAAAGTTGGATGGCTCGCCCTTGTTGAAATCATTATTTTCTTCTTCATATTGTTTATGGGTTTTTTATATGCGCACAAAAAGGGGGCATTGAAATGGATGTAGGTCAAAATAGCGCTCAGCAGAAATCTTTTCCGGGTGAAGTTCACCAAACGCCAGGTGGCGGCATACTAACCAGCAAACTGGATGATGTGATCAATTGGGCGCGTAGCAATTCGCTATGGCCATTGGTTTTTGGAACAAGTTGTTGCGCGATAGAAATGATGTCAACCGCCGGAGCAAAATATGATTGGTCGAGATTTGGATTTGAAGTAGCACGCGCAACTCCAAGGCAGGCAGATGTAATTATTATCGCCGGCACAATCGTGAATAAAATGGCGCCTGTGTTGAAAAGGTTATATGATCAGATGCCCGATCCAAAATATGTGATTGCGATGGGCGCATGTGCAACGAGTGGCGGACCTTTTTTCTACAATACTTATTCGGTGGTAAAAGGTGCGGATCATGTGATACCGGTTGACGTATATGTTGCTGGTTGTCCGCCGCGACCAGAAGCATTGCTGCACGCATTGATCACCTTGCAGGGAAAAATAAGATCTGGAAATAACAGAGAAAGAATCGATATCGACGGAACGAAGATTTAATAATATGTCAAACGAAGAATTAAAATCTGAATTGGTAGCGCTTCATCCTTCGCTTGTATTTGAGGAAGGTGGTGAATGGCTCAATATGGTTATAGAACCTTCGGAACTAATTCCTTTCGCAGAAAAGATCCGTAGCGCAGATCATCTTTTCTTCGACTATTTGTTTTGCCTGACCTGTGTAGATTGGAAAACACACCTGACGATGGTGTATCATTTTTCATCAACCAAATATCGTCATACCATTGTTCTCAAATCAAAATTAGATCGCAATAATCCAGAAATAGAAACGCTGTGCCGGATTTGGAAAACGGCAGAGTTTCATGAACGTGAAGTGTTCGAATTATTTGGCGTGAAATTCCTTCATCATCCTGATTTGCGGAACCTGATATTGCCAGATGTATGGAATGGATTCCCGTTGAGAAAGGATTATGAAGACGCGGTGAATATGATAAAATTGTAGGGATATTAATTATTAAGTTTTGGTGAATTAAATATTCAATAATCAACACTCAATATTCAATTTTCAAGGGGCAGGTTTCTTAAGTTAAAGACAATCTCATTGAATTATAGATAAAGTTGAGAATTGAACCTTGAACCTTGAACCTTGAATCTTTGGTATTCGTTAGTGATAAAAAATTTATGATCGAAGAACTTGCCACCACCCAGGAAGGTGATCTTGTCATCAATGTCGGACCGCAGCATCCGTCGACGCACGGCGTGTTGCATCTTGTCATTACTATGAACGGTGAGACGATCAAAAAAGTAGAACCACATTTGGGATATATCCATCGCTCCATCGAAAAAATGTGCGAGAGTCTTTCGTTCCGGCAATTTATTTATGTCACCAGCAGGATGGATTACCTCTCATCGCATATTAACAATCATGGGTGTGCGCTTTGCGTTGAAAAGGGGTTGCAGATTGAAGTGCCTGCAAGAGCGCAAGTGATTCGTGTGTTGATGGATGAGTTGACCAGAATTGCTTCGCATGTATTGTGGTGGGGAGCTTTGGCGATGGACGTTGGCGCGTTGACTCCTTTTTTTCATGCATTCCGTGAACGCGAAGCGATCAATGATATCATGGAAGAAACCTGTGGCGCCAGGCTTACGATGAATTATATGGCGCCCGGTGGTGTGATGTTCGATATCCATCCAAATTTTCAAAAAAGAGTTCACGCATTCATCGAATTATTTAAATCAAAGATTGATGAATACGATGAACTGGTGACTGACAATGTTATTTTCAAGGCGCGCATGCAGGGAATCGGCATGCTTTCTTATGAAGATGCGATTTCTTATGGTTGTAGCGGACCAACTGCAAGAGGCAGCGGCGTGAAATGTGATATTCGTAAATTATATCCTTACGAAATATATAATAAACTTCAGTTTGAAGAGATCATCGAAACCGGCTGCGATTCTTATGCGAGATATCTTGTGCGTATGAAAGAAATGCGACAGTCATTGTCTATCATTGAACAACTCATCGATAATATTCCGGAAGGAGAATTTTTGGCAAAAACAAAAGCAGTATTGAAATTACCCAAGGGAGAATTTTATTCGAAAGTGGAAACAGCGCGCGGAGAATTCGGAGTGTATATCGTGAGTGAAGGTGGCACCACTCCGTACAGGATTAAATTTCGTTCACCAGGATTTTCAAACCTGAGCGCTTTGGATCATATGGCGCGCGGACAAAAAATCGGGGACTTGGTAGCAATGATGGGATCATTGGATTTAGTGATACCTGATATTGATAGATGAACCATGATTACACGATTTTTCTGATTATACTGATCATATCAGTTATAATCAGAAAAAATCTCATAAAATCCCGGTTAAATAATATGTGGAGCTTATCTGATATAACGAATTCTATTCAAAACGCGTTGAACCGTGCGTTCAATCCGACTTTTGCTACGCTCACTGAAATGGTGATCGTCGGTATTTGTGTAATCGGATTATTTGCAGTGCTCGGATTGATATTGGTGATCATGGAAAGAAAAGTTTCCGCATACATGCAAGTGAGATTGGGTCCAAACCGTGTTGGCCCGAAGGGAATGTTGCAATCGCTTGCGGATACTTTGAAATTATTATTGAAGGAGGGATTGACGCCTGATGGTGCTGACAAATTTCTTTTTAATCTCGCGCCCGTTATCGCGATGATTGCAGCAATGTTGTTATTGGCGCCGATTGCATTTGCAAAAAATTTTCAGATATGGGATATTAATATTGGTGTGTTATTTATTTCTGCAGTGTCGTCAATTTCTGTAATCAGTATTTTAATGGCAGGTTGGGCGAGTAATAACAAATATTCTTTGTTAGGTGCGATGCGCAGCGGCGCCCAGATAGTGAGCTATGAATTGTCGGCTGGATTATCTGTATTATCCGTTGTAATTCTTGTAGGCAGTTTGAAATTGTCTGACATTGTTCAATCGCAGGAAAACGGATGGTGGATATTCAAAGGACATATTCCAATGATCATTTCATTTGTGATATTCCTGGTGGCAGTGACAGCGGAAACAAATCGTGCTCCATTCGATCTTGCAGAAGCAGAATCGGAATTGACAGCAGGTTTTCACACGGAATATTCGGGAATGAAGTTTGCGCTTTTTTTCCTGGCAGAATATGTAAATGTTTTTATCGTGTGCGGAGTTGGCGCTACACTTTTCCTGGGAGGATGGATGCCTTTGCATATTGGCAACTGGCACGGATTTAATCATGTTATGGATTTTATTCCGTCGAGCATTTGGTTTTTTGGAAAGACTTTTTTCCTGATATTCGTGATCATGTGGTTTAGGTGGACATTCCCCAGATTGCGAATCGATCAATTGTTAAACCTGGAGTGGAAATATTTATTGCCAATTAGTATGTTCAATATTTTATTGGTAACGCTGATGGCGATAATGGGATGGCATTTTTAATAGACCCCGTCAGCGGTCGAAGACCCTGACGGCGGTCTGCAGAGTAATACCGCAGTCTGTTGGAAAAAAAAGTAAAATGTTTTTAAAAGATTATATAAAAGATGTTTTTGGTGCAGTAAAATCGCTTCTTATTGGTATGAGGCGGACGGGATATTATTTTACGCATCACAAAGAAATTATTACACAACAGTATCCCGATAATCGGGACACGCTGGTGTTGCCCGAGAGATTTCGTGGAGAAGTGGTAATGCCGCACGATGAAAAAAATGAACATCGTTGTACAGGTTGTACGGCTTGCGAATTGGCTTGTCCCAACGGAACTATAAAGGTGATTACTAAATTTGATATTACTCCCGAAGGCAAAAAGAAAAAAGCAATCGATAAATTAGTATATCACCTGGAATTATGCACGATGTGTAATTTATGTATCGAAGCATGTCCTTCTGACGCAATTAAGATGGCGCAAAATTTTGAGCATAGTGTTTTTGATAGGAGCCAGCTAACGAAAGTCCTGAATAAACCTGGATCAAAAATTATGGATGGCGTAGAATAATGAGTCTATCAACAATTATATTTTATTTGCTGGCTACACTTACACTTGTAAGTGGCTTTTTAGCTGTAACGACAAAACATATTTTTCGCGCGGCGATATACCTGCTGTTTTCATTATTATTTATCGCAGGTATTTATTTCTGGATGCACTATGAATTCATCGCCGCCGTACAAATTGTGGTATATGTTGGAGGAATAGTAGTGCTGATTATTTTTTCTATTTTCCTGACTCATCAATCGGGGCAGAATTTACCAAAACAAAAATTAGGGCGAACCATTTTTTCTGCGCTTGCTGCACTTTGTGGTTTTATATTGATCCTTGTGCAGGTGTATCAACATCAATTTGTGGGAACAATAGAACGTAGCGTGGAAGCGAGTATCAGCAATATCGGCAGCCAGATGCTTGGCGTATCAGATAACGGCTATGCATTACCGTTTGAAGTGGTAAGCATGCTTTTATTAGCTGCTATGGTTGGATGTATTGTGATCGCGCTGCGCACACCAAAAGAAATTAAAGAAGGAGGATTGTAAAAAAATATTCAATAGATGCAACCCGGATTGAATCAAATATTATTTATCAGCACCGCATTGTTTTTTATCGGTGTATATGGTTTTTTTACCAGGAGAAATCTTGTCACCATATTGATGAGCGTGGAACTGGTGTTGAATAGCGTGAACCTGAATTTTATTGCATTCAATAAATATTTGTGGCCAAATCGTCTCGACGGTGTGTTTTTTACTGTATTCATTATTGCAATTGCGGCTGCTGAAGCGGCGGTTGCAATTGCGATCATTATTAATTTGTATCGCAACCATCAGTCGATCGATGTGGAGAAAGCAGAAGAGATGAAGTATTAGAAATTTTCAATAGTGTCGCTCCTATGTGTACCTATGTTTCTATGTGCCTATGTGGTGAAAAAGAATCTCGACTATGTAGGTTTTTTTACCACATAGGCACATAGAAACATAGGTGCACATAGAAATATCAAACAAAACATTGCTGAATTTTCAGCAGAATAATAATCATATAAAAACCCAACTGGCAAACCAACATGCCCAATGCCATATACATAGCGCTTATTCCATTATTGCCATTGGCAGGCTTTCTATTGCTTGGATTGTTTGGAAGAAGAATATTTAAAAATAATTCTGGAGTGATCGGCACATTGTTGATGATGTGCGCAACGATCATTTCTTTATATGTCGCGTATGGATATTTCTTTGAATACGGTAAAGTGAATGGCGTGTATCAAAAACTGATTCCATTCAAATATGCATGGCTTGTATTTTCGAAAGATCTTTCCATCGACATGGGCATCACACTCGATCCGATTTCCGTGATGATGCTTGTTGTTGTTACTTTCATTTCGCTGATGGTTCATGTTTTTAGTCTCGCCTATATGAAGGGAGAAGAAAGATTTTCTACTTTCTATGCATTTCTTTCGCTGTTTACTTTTTCAATGCTCGGACTTGTTATTTCTTCCAATATTTTCCAGATATATATATTTTGGGAATTGGTAGGTGTTTCTTCTTTTCTACTGATCGGTTATTACTATGATCGTCCGAGTGCAGTAGCTGCTTCGAAAAAAGCGTTTATTGTTACCCGTTTTGCCGATCTCGGATTTTTGATTGGCATACTGGTTCTATCATTCTATTCTGGCACATTAGATTTTAATGAGCTGATATCAAGATTGACTGCGCCGGGTTCTGATCAGCTGAAAGCTGCGGTCACATCTTCTTTTATGGGAATTTCAGCAATTACTTGGGGAACATTTTTGATATTCATTGGAGGTGCAGGAAAAAGCGCGATGTTCCCATTGCACGTGTGGTTGCCGGATGCGATGGAAGGACCTACCCCGGTATCGGCATTGATACATGCAGCAACGATGGTTGTTGCCGGTGTTTACCTTGTCGCAAGATTATTTCCTGTATTTGCAATGGCAGCTCCGGATTCATTGCAAATCGTGGCGTATGTTGGAGCAGTATCAGCCTTGCTCGCAGCAGTCATCGCATGCACCCAAACCGATATCAAAAGGGTGTTGGCATATTCCACCATGTCGCAGATTGGATATATGATGTTTGCATTGGGAGTCGCAAAATATGGAGGTGAAAACGGATTGGGTTATACTGCTTCCATGTTTCATCTTTTCACACATGCCATGTTCAAGGCTTTGCTCTTCTTGTGCGCCGGCGCAGTAATTCATTTTGTACATAGCAACGAAATGGCTGATATGGGTGGATTGAGAAAGAAACTACCGGTAACGCATATCGCTTTTTTGATCGCTTGTTTATCCATTGCTGGCATTCCGCCATTCTCCGGATTTTTTAGTAAAGAAGAAATTTTATTGGCTGCGTGGCAACAGAACAGAACGATTTATTGGATTGGATTGATTACCTCCGGCATGACGGCTTTCTATATGTTCCGTCTCTATTTTAGTATCTTCTGGAACAGAGATTTCAATGATCATCATTCAGCGCATAACCATCATGGTGAGGGTGGGGGGCTGATCACTATTCCATTGATCATATTGGCGATTGGTTCAATTGTCAGCGGATTCATTCCTTTTGGAAATTTTGTGAGCAGTGATGGCAGCCGGTTGGCGACCGGCTTCCATGCATCTTTTTCAATTATGCCCGTAAGCATCGGCGTGATTGGAATTCTTATTGCCGGATGGTTGTATAAAAAGCAATCAGACAAACCAGATAAAATCAGTTCTTCGTTGAATGGTTTATATAAAACAGCATATCATAAATTTTATATCGATGAAATTTATCTTTTCATCACAAAAAAAATATTATTCAACCTGGTTGGAAGGCCTGCAGCATGGTTTGATAGAAATGTAGTTGATGGCCTTGTGAATTTTACAGGAAACACCACGCAGGTTATTTCAGAAAAAATAAAAGGTATTCAATCTGGAAAAGTGCAGCAGTATGCTATCTACTTTTTAATCGGAGCGATTGGGTTGGCGGCGTTGATTATTTATTGGTGAGATGGGAACGTGAAACGTGAGACGTGAGAAGTGAAATGCAAAAAAATGTACTCACGTTTGTCGTCTCACGTTTCACGAAAATTTATAATGATTAAGTCGATTTAAGATTTGTAGAATGAATCTATCAGTTTTATTGCTTGTTCCAACACTAACTGCAATCGCTATTCTGCTGGCGCGTAATGCAAATCAGTCGAGATGGATAGCATTTGCAGGATCGGCTATTCAATTCGGGCTTGCATTCGCTCTCCTATATGCATTTTCACACGAACGAACAAACGGCAACTATGAACAAATGCTTTTTGTGCAGCAATACAATTGGTTCCCCGCATGGAATATCAGTTATCATATTGGTGTGGATGGAATTGCTGTTGCAATGATCCTGTTGACTGCTTTCATTGTGATAGCAGGCGTATTGGTTTCTTGGAATGTCATTTATCGAACCAAGGAATTTTATTTTTTACTCATCCTTTTGAGTGCAGGCGCCTATGGTTTTTTTCTTTCGCTGGATCTTTTTATTCTTTTCTTTTTCCTGGAAGTTGCCGTGATTCCAAAATATTTATTGATTGGCATTTGGGGCAGTGGCAAAAAAGAATACAGCGCGAATAAGCTTGCATTGATGTTGATGGGTGGATCTGCGCTTGTATTGGTTGGGTTGCTCGGAATGTATTTTAGTTCAGGCCATGAAAAAACTTTTGATGTATTAAGACTCGCTCAACTGCATATTCCTATTGACGTGCAAAGAATTTTTTTCCCGTTGTTATTTATTGGATTTGGTGTTTTCACTGCTTTATTTCCTTTTCACACATGGGTACCAGATGGCCACTCATCAGCACCCACTGCCGGTTCTATGTTCCTGGCTGGCATCTCTATGAAGTTGGGAAGTTATGGCTGTCTTCGTGTGGCTACCTGGCTAATGCCGGATGCTGCAAAAGAATATGCGCCTATTGTTATTTTGCTTTCTGCGATCGCAATTTTATATGGAGCGTTTGCCACTATGATGCAGAAGGATCTTAAATATATCAATGCATATTCTTCCGTCAGCCACTGTGGTTTTATTTTATTAGGAATCGGCATGCTTACAAAAACGGCAATTACCGGTGCGGTGATGCAAATGGTATCTCACGGATTGATGACTGCACTATTCTTCGCAGTGATCGGAATGATATATGAACGCACGCACACAAGAAATGTGAGCGAGATGGGTGGATTGATGAAAGTGATGCCGTTTATTTCAACAATATTTTTTATTGCGGGTTTTTGCTCATTGGGATTACCGGGCTTTAGTGGTTTTGTAGCAGAGATGACCATATTCATGGGCTCATGGCAAAATACAGGATTGTTTTATCGTGTTGCAACAGTTGCTGCATGTATGTCGATCGTGGTGACGGCTGTTTATATTTTGCGTGCAATCGGACAAACAGTGATGGGGCCAATTAAAAACCAGGATTATTTACAATTGAAAGATGCGAAATGGAATGAAAAACTCGCAGCAATTATTTTGATATTGGGAATCATTGCTATTGGAGTTGCGCCTTTCTGGTTAAATGATTTGGTCAGACCGGGCGCTGAAATAATTATGCAAAGAATAGTTAAATAAAATGATGAGCGAATTTTTTATATTGATGAAGTCTGAACTGGTGATAACATTCATCATCTTCCTGCTGCTTTTTATAAAAATCGGCAAGGGTATGAAGAATGAATTGTTATTACAGTGGATTCAGATTTTATTACTCGCAAATTGTTTTGTCGGATTTATTGATAACAGGGATGGTGTTTTATTCGACGGGATGTTTCATACGTCTGGATTGATTGCTTTTGAAAAAAATATTTTGAGCCTGGGGACATACCTGATTTCATTATTGTGCGTAGATTGGTTGAAGAAAACGCCACATCTTCCCGAATTTTTTATATTAATGCTTTCCGCATTGCTTGGTATGTTCCTGATGATCTCCAGTGGGAGTCTGCTTATTTTCTTTTTATCGCTTGAACTATCCACAATTCCGGTTGCTGCGCTCGCTAATTTTGATCTCGACAAAAAAATATCATCCGAAGCTGCGATGAAAATGATATTGTCTTCTGCATTTTCTTCCGGTGTATTACTCTTTGGCATATCGTTGGTGTATGGTGCCACCGGCACAATTGGTTTTGCATCCTTGCCATCGCATTTGGATGGGGGTACTTTACAAATACTAGCCTTCACGTTTTTATTTACTGCATTTGCATTTAAATTGTCCGTAGTGCCTTTTCATTTATGGACAGCAGATGTGTATGAAGGAGCGCCGATTGCAGTTACATCGTTTTTGTCCGTAATTTCTAAAGGATCGATTGCATTTATTTTTATCAGCACATTGTACAAGCCCTTCCAGGCTTTGCACCCGGCATGGAACAACATGTTGGTGATTGTTGCTATCTGCACAATGATTATCGGAAATCTTTTCGCCATCAGGCAGCAGAATATAAAAAGATTTCTTGCATTTTCTTCCATCGCGCAAGTCGGTTTCATATTAGTCGGCATGACTGCGAATAATATCAGTGGCAATTCTTCGGTTGTATATTTTGTGTTGGTTTATACATTTTCAAACCTGGCTGCATTTGGTGTTGCAGCTGTTATTTCAGAAAATGCAGGAAAGGAAAATATTGATGATTATAAAGGGCTTTATCAGACAAATCCATTTTTGAGTTGGATCATGGCCATTGCATTGTTTTCTTTAGCCGGTATTCCACCGACTGCCGGTTTTTTTGGTAAATTATTCTTGTTAACTGCAGGCGCATCGGCCGGTAATTATTGGTTCATTATAATTGCTGCGCTGAACATGATTATTTCTTTATACTATTATTTGAGAGTGATCCGTGCAATGTTTATGGATAAAAATGACGAACCTATCGTGCGCGTAAAAAATAATCCAATGGTTAGCTTTGCATTGATTATTTGTGCTGTGGGTATTTTGTTGGTGGGGTTGTTGAGTTGGATCTACGAGTATATTCAATCGCTCGCATAAAGAATTACTAACGTGTAACTATAAACGCTTCATGGCTATCAATCAAAACCACCTGTTTGAAGAATTGAATGGCATCAAATGTGGTATTGTCGAGAAGAATGTGAAACCTGGACGGGTGGAATTCCTGAAAAATCTGCTCGAGCTGAATCATTTTACTGTAGTAGTAATGCCATCGCCACCGCCAAAAACAGCAGCGCCTGCTCCTGTCGTGACAGCAACAGAATCAACAGCACCGGCTCCGCCTCCTCCACCACCACCTCCGGAAACTTTTACGGTTGGAGTAACGGATATCACATTCAATCCTATCAATGCAATTTTCGGAAGACTGCTTCACACAAAAGACGGACATGTTGTAACACTTGCGTATTGGCAGCAAAAGGAGTCGGTGTCGCATGACGATATCCCTTATTTCGATAATCGATAATGGAATATGGAACGAGGCATTTTGGTGTAGATGATCAAGTGAAAAATCGATTCAGAATCTCTTTGTTTTTCCCTACTTTTGCACCCCAATGATGAAATGTCAGGTAGAGTCCTTGAGCATTGAATATTGATTGTTGAATATTGAATATTCAACTGAAATATTTAATATTCAACAATCAATATTCAATGCTCAGGTTCATCCCTAACTTAATGACATTATTCGATGGCGGGATAGCTCAGGTGGTTAGAGCGTTGGATTCATAACCCAAAGGTCTCGGGTTCAACTCCCGATCCCGCTACTATTGTTAAGGTCCACTTGGACCTTTTTCATTTGAATGTTGCAAACAATAAATAGTGATAAGTTGTAAATGCCTGATAGAAAATAATCCCTTCACTAGCCACTCGCCATTCTCCACTAGTTTTTCTTTACACAGCAAATAAAAAAGCCCTCTGTAGAAACAGAAGGCCTCTAACGATTGCTTGCCATATGAAAATCTTGATAAGAACTTTTTTGTTTGTAAGAAAGCGGAAAATTTATATTATCAAAAAATCACATCTACTATTTTCGCTATCAATACCGTAAAAATACAGTTCGTGACTGAAAAAAACTAATATTTTGAAATGATTTTATCCAAAATATAAATATATATTTTTTGTTAATTTGTTTCTTCCACGTATAAAGGCTTTTTCTCAAGAGTTTTATATTCTTTTAATGCCACTTCAAGACAGTCCATTGCCTTATTCAGATCTTCTACATTCAATACATAGGCTAGTCGCACTTCATTCTTTCCCGATCCTTTCGTTCCATAGAAACCAGAAGCCGGAGCGAGCATTACCGTCTGGTTTTTATGAGAAAAAGATTCTAATAACCACTGACAAAAATCATCGGTATCATCTACCGGTAATTGCGCCATTGCATAAAATGCACCACCAGGATTGGGACAAAAAACACCGGGCATGGCATTCAGTCTTTTTACCAAAACATCCCTGCGACGTTGATATTCTGCTTTTGTAGTATCAAAATAATTGTCGGGCAAGTCAACCGCTGCCTCAGCCAATATCTGTGCAAAAGAAGGAGGACTTAATCTCGCCTGTGCAAATTTTATAACGGTATCGTATACCTGTTTATTTCTTGTAACCAACGCGCCAATACGTCCACCACATGCGCTGTATCTCTTCGAAATCGTATCCATCAAAATGACATGATCTTCTACGTCGGTAAGTTCCATGGCGCTGAAATGCTTTCCATCATAACAAAATTCGCGGTACGCTTCATCGGAAAAAAGATACAGGTTGTGTTTCGTGATAATTTTTTTCAACCTCTCCATTTCCTCCTTGCTATATAAATAGCCTGTTGGATTATTAGGATTGCATATCACGATACCTTTGGTTTTAGGTGTAATCGCTTTTTCAAATTCTTCAATGGGAGGAAGGGCAAAACCATTTTCAATATGGGAGGGAATTGGTTTTACAACCACATCAGCGGCTACCGCAAATCCATTATAATTCGCATAAAAAGGTTCCGGAATAATCACTTCATCTCCTGCATCCAGGCAACTCATAAATCCAAAAAGAATTGCTTCGGATCCGCCAGTAGTAACAATGATTTGCTGATAACTGATATCAATTCCGACTTTCTCATAATATTTTACGAGTTTCTTCCGATAACTTTCGTTACCCGCACTGTGACTATATTCCAAAACTTTGAAATCAAAATTTCTAACTGCATCAAGTATCGGCTTCGGCGTCTCAATATCAGGCTGACCGATATTCAAATGATAAACACGAACACCTTTTTTCTTAGCGGCCTCTGCATAAGGCACTAATTTTCTGATTGGCGACGCAGGCATTTGCTGGCCGCGATGGCTAATGGTTAACATGAAGCAAAAGTAAGAAAGAGTAGGAAAGGCGCAAGAAGTAGGTAAAGGCACAAGCTATAAATAACAANNTTGTTATTTATAGCTTGTGCCTTTTTTGACTATGATCCGGTTTTTACCTTGCCAGTCTTCTCAGCTTCGTATTTAGCAAAAGCCTCTGCATTCAATACTTCACCGGTTATTTTTAATTGAAGCGGAACGTCTATACCAGCAACTTTTACAGTGATGGTTTTATTGAACGGACCAGGTGCTGCCGCATTAAAACCGGCGGTAATCTTATCTGTTTTGCCTTTGGCAATTGGCGCCTGTGGTTTTGTAGGCGTCGTACATCCGCAGGATGCAAGAGCAGATTCAATTACGATTGGAGCATCACTGATATTTGTAAAATCAAAATCGTGCACAGCAGGTACACTCTGTTTGATCTTCCCAAAATCATAGCTTAACTCTTTAAATTTGATCACATCTTCTATTTTCTTCTGCTGCGCAAAAACGCCTGCAGCAAGAATAATCGCACATGCGAATAAAATCCCCTTTTTCATACTTATTGATTTATTGTTTTAAAAATTGAACAGATGCATTTTCCGGCGCAGAGCTAACCGGCGATTTATATACTTCACCCGTTATTGTTAAGGTTTTTGTCTGGGTACCGTTATAAAAAATCGTTACCACTTTATTGAACGCTCCTTCTGCATAGGCATTATATCCAACCTTGATAGTAGCATTTGCTCCGGCTGCAATTGGTTCTTTACTCCATTCTGGTGTTGTGCAGCCACAAGAAGCTTGTACATTATCGAGCCTCAGTGGTTCTTTACCCGTATTCGTAATCTCAAAAGTATAAGTCGTGGGCCGTCCCTGCGGTATCTTGCCAAAATTGTGTGTCGTTTCTTTTAATATCAGCACTTCTGGCTTCGCATTTGCCGCAGCAGTTGCTTTAAGTTCAGTCGGATTGGGCTGACCGTTTTGGGCTTCAACAGCTACCACTGTTATTATTCCAAAACTTATCAACATTAAAACTTTTTTCATAGTTTGTAATTAAATCTGGCCTAAAATTACATAGTAAACGTCACCTTTGCCAATAAATTTTAGCACAGCATTTTTTTCACAAATGATTGTCGGTCCGCAGGTATAAACATATAAACCTATTTTTGTTGTATGGAGAATTCACCCGCAAACGAAACACTGTCAATGGAACAACTTTCCTTTGACAAATTCAGAGAGGAAATTCTGAAAGACTACCGCACAGCTTGGGAAAGTCGCGAGGTGAGCCTTTTGGGGCGAAAGGAAGTGCTGACAGGCAAAGCCAAATTTGGCATTTTTGGCGACGGTAAAGAAGTTCCCCAGGTGGCTCTTGCAAAATTTTTCAAACCGGGTGATTTCTATGCGGGATATTATCGTGACCAGACATTCGCGTTTGCCGCCGGAATTGCAACCATCGAAGAATTTTTCGCACAGTTATATGCCGACCCGGATATCAACAATGATCCTCATAGTGCTGGGCGAAATATGAACTCACATTTTGCAACTCCGTTTATAGATGATTCGGGAAATTTCGTGGACCTGGTTAATAGAAAAAATCTTACAGCCGGACTTGCACCAACGGCCGCTCATATGCCAAGGGCGTTGGGATTGGCTTTTGCATCAAAAGCATTTCGTTCAGTGCAGGAATTGCAGCCATTAAAAGAATTATCTAATGGCGGCAGCGAAATTTGTTTCTGCTCCATCGGAGATGCCTCTACCAGTGAAGGGCATTTTTGGGAAACCATCAATGCTGCAGGGGTATTGCAAATTCCGTTGGCTGTTTTTGTATGGGATGATGGATATGGAATTTCTGTTCCGACAAAATATCAAACTACCAAAGGATCGATTTCGGAAGCGATGCGTGGTTTTCAAAAAAGAGAAGGAACGAATGGAGTTGATATCTACAAAATAAAAGGATGGGATTACGCAGGCATGTGCGAACTTTTTGAAGCGGCTATATTAAAAATCCGCTCAACACATGTTCCCGCTTTATTTCATATAGAAGAGGTCACGCAGCCACAAGGGCATTCAAGCTCGGGTAGCCATGAACGTTATAAAAGCCCTGAACGCCTTGAATGGGAAAGAAATTGGGACGGAATAAAGAAGATGAAAGAATGGATCATTGAGAATGCATTGGCGAGTGAAGAGGAACTGGAAGAAATAGAGTCACAGGCAAAAGATCTGGTCAGGCAATGTAAAACTTCTGCCTGGGAAAAATATGAAGCACCAATAAAAGCGCAGGCTGCTCAAACAGTTTCGCTCATACATGATCTTGCTTCATCGATCCCTGACCAGGTACATGATCTGCAGAAAATTCTCGGGGATTTATCTGCAATCCGCGAGCCGAATCGAAGAGATGTAATGCATACGTTATATCAATCATTGTTATTATCAAATGATAAACAGGCACTCAAACCTGTGAGGGATTATTATAATAGTCTTTTGGCTGAGAATAAATCTTTATACAATTCGCATCTATACCACGAAGGAGCAAAAAATCTGCTCAATGTTGAAGAGATAAAACCAATATATGAGGATGATGCGCCGATGATTAATGGATATGAGATTCTCAATAAATATTTTGATGAATTATTTTCTGCAAATCCGAAAGTACTTGCTTTTGGTGAAGATGTCGGACAGATCGGAGATGTGAACCAGGGTTTTGCCGGATTGCAGGCTAAATATGGTTCAGGAAGAATTTTTGATACGGGTATTCGCGAACTCACCATTATCGGGCAGGGTATAGGACTCGCGATGCGTGGACTTCGTCCCATCGCCGAAATTCAATACATCGATTATATTTTATACGCATTACAAACTTTGAGTGATGATCTTGCTTCGATGCAATATAGAACCGCGGGCAGGCAAACGGCTCCTTTGATTGTGCGCACACGCGGGCATAGGCTTGAAGGTATCTGGCACAGCGGCTCACCAATGGGAACTATCATACATTCTTTGCGTGGATTGCATGTTTGCGTTCCGAGAAATATGGTGCAGGCGGCCGGCATGTACAATACAATGTTGAAAGGCGTGGATCCTGCATTAATCATCGAATGCTTGAACGGTTATCGACTGAAAGAAAAATTGCCTTCAAATCTTTTAGAGTACTGCGTACCGTTAGGAATTCCGGAAGTGATCAAAGAAGGAAATGATGTGACGATCGTTTCTTATGGTTCAACATTGCGCATCGTAGAAGAAGCTGCTATTGCGCTCGAAGAAACAGGAATTGGTTGTGAAATCATAGATGTGCAAACTTTATTGCCTTTTGATATTCATCATGGCATATTGGAATCGCTCAAAAAAACAAATCGCATAATATTTGTTGATGAAGATGTTCCTGGTGGAGCAGCCGGGTATATGTTTAATAAAGTGATGGAAGAACAGGGCGGTTATCGTTGGCTTGACGTTGCACCGAGAACAATCACAGCAAAAGCTCATCGTCCCGCATATGCAAGTGATGGCGACTATTTCAGCAAACCAAATGCAGAAGAAATTATTGAAGTAGTGAGGCAGATGATGGCGGAATAGGAGAAAAAAATATTCAATAATCAACATTCAACAGTCAATGTTCAAGTATGCTAAACTAAATTTCTTACTTGAACATTGATTGTTGAATGTTGATTATTGAATATTTTCTATTAATATTTAAAAAGGTCTTTCATCTTCGCAATAAACACTTCTTTCTTTCTTCGCGACACTTCCACTTCTTTATTATTTGTAAGCATTACACTACCACCTTCGCCACGGATATATTCTTTTACATGCGCGAGATTGATCAAAAAAGATTTGTGTATTCTGCAAAAAGAACTATCGCTCAATAACAGTTCGTATTCGATGATTGGTTTTGAGGCGACGATCTGGTGAGCGTTCGCCATATGAAAAATGGTGTAGCTGCTTTCGGCTTCACAATAAATAACATCGGATAAATTGATCACCTGGAACCCTTTTATACTAGGCACGCAAAGTTTCATTTCATGTGGTGCATTTATCTTTTGGAGGTTGTACAGAAATGTTTCCATGTTGCTGTTTACCTGTTTGCCAAGAATTCTTTTCTGCGCTCTTTTTACGGCATCTACTAAAAAATCTTCATCTACGGGTTTCAGTAAGTAATCGACGGCGCTGTACTTAAAGGCCTGCATGCTATATTCATTATGCGCAGTAATGAAAATGGTTTCAAAGAAAATATTTTCAAGCTCATTCAGTAAATCAAATCCATTTTTACCTGGCATCGCAATATCCAGGAAAATCAATTGGGGTTTTAATGATGTTATTTTTTCGGCCGCTGAGTTTACATCCTGGCATTCTGCCACGATGTTTAAATCGGGACAGTACCGCTCTATCATTTTTCTCAGTGAATTCAATCCCCGGAGTTCATCGTCTATGAGGATAGTTGTGATCATGGTCATGCTATTAAACTATTGCAAATGTAACTTCATTGATTGGTATCGAAAGCCTAACTTTTGTACCACTTGTCGGTCCGCCAATATCCATCAGGTCAATAATTTCCAAGCGATACTGCATATTGTATTTTTCGTTCAGCAATTTGATCCGTTTCTGGATGTTTTCAATTCCCAGAGATTGATGGACCGACTGCGATGCAACTTTTTGTTGCAGAGCCGCATTGATGCCGATGCCATTGTCCTCCACTTCGATGATCAACATTTCATTTCGCGCGTAAAAATTGATGTTGATTTTTTTACTGCCTTTGTTCGGAAGTACTCCATGCCAGATCGCGTTTTCTACAAGCGGTTGAATGAGCATCGGGGTAATTTTTATTTCCTCTATTGGTAAATTCTCATCTACATGTATCGCATAAGAAAAATCAGCGAATCGCAATTGCTCCATCGACAAATAATGTTGCAGATGTTCTATATTTTGTCTCAGTGTGATAAATGTCTGCTTTGAATGTTCAAGACTGAGCCGAATAAGCTGTGCAAAACGACTCAGGTATCGCGATGCATTATTTTGTTCGTCATGCAAAATCATATCCTTGATACTGTTCAGCGAATTAAAAATAAAATGAGGGTTCATTTGTGCATGAAGCGCTTTCATTTCCATTTCTGCCAGTCTCTTGTCGATGCCTGCCTTCTTGCGAATATTCTGAATACGATTTCTATAAAAAAGATATCCGGTTGCCAATATCAGGAAAATCATCAGGGTTCTGAACCAGCCGGTTTGCCAAAATGGTGGTTGAATGATCAATCCAAATTCCCTGGTCAACGAAGGCCATCGATTGTTGATTGAAAATAATTTTACCTGTACCCGATAATTCCCCGCCGCGAGGTTATTGAAATTGGTCATATTTTGTGTTGATAGATCATGCCACGATGAATCTCTTTCTGATATGAGCCGGCATGCGAATCGATCTTCTTCCGGATCGTTGAAATTAATTGCATTAAAATTTAGCTGAATATTATTCTGGAAATATTTCAATTTAATTGTATCGTTACTTGGGAAAAAAGAAACTCCGGCCACGGTCATCTTTTCCATATTTAAATCCGGTGTGAGTCTTTTTGAAACACCGATATCAGGCACAAATGAAATCAGGTAATGTTTTGCGCCCATGTAAAGACGTCGCGCGGGCTCGTCGTAATAAGACCCTTTGCGATAAGAAGTGATTGCCACAGATGGCAAGCCATCCATATAACTAAACTGTCGAATAGAATAATTTTTTACGTTAAAGGCGGAGATGCCATTGTCGGTACCCATCCAAATATTATCGTGGATGATTGGAGAACTTGTAACTGTATTTCCATCCAAAAAACTATTTTCTTCTTTGCGCAGATACATCCGGTTAGTGCTGCAATTGTATTGTATGATTTCATTGTCAAAGGAAGAAAGCCAGAGGTTATTACTCTCATCTATATGTAAGATGAGCATGAAATTGCGGAGTGATGAAGATACTTTTGGATATTGTATCAGCGTATCGACCATTTGCTTGCCTACATTCCACCTGCATATACCATCACCGGCAAGCCAGATATTGCCTTGTTTGTCTTCGGCCATGCTCCAGACATATGTGGTTTTCAACAAGGGATTTTTTTCGGTTGATATTTGACTAAAAGTCCGGGTAATTTTATTGAAAGAAACAATACTGTTCAGCTTCTGAAATGATATCCATATGTTTTTTTTCGAATCTTCCATAAAACAATATGGAGCTGTTTGGTTGATCCATTCTAATTCCTGCGGAGGTTTGATTTTTCCAATAGCATAATTTTTTGTGTTGATCCACAAAATTCCACCGGCCGTCCCAACCCAAATGGTATCAGGATGATAATCGAACAGGTAATGAATATCGTTACAGCCCGCACCAAACTTATTGAAGAAAAAACGCTGCTCTATTTTTCCTGTAGTCTTATTAAGTAGCAGTATGCCTCCATCTTGTCGCAGACCGACAAATAATTTATTACCGCGTGCCGTGATTGCTCTTATTTCGTGATTAATCAGTTCCGGGAATTGCTTTGCAAGATCTATCGATTCAAAAAAATGGTAAGAAAGTTTTTCCATGTATAAGCCATCACTTGTGCCGATCCACCCACGCCCATCTTTATCGCGAAAAAAATAAGTACAGAATTTATCCTTGAAATATTTTTTTCCATCGCATGAATAGCTTCGGTGCTGCTTATCGTAATGAAGCAGGTAAAAGCCCGCAACTTTACCCGTAATGGCAAACGTGCTATCATCATAGGGGAACAAACGGCTGTATGGATCTATTTCGGCATTTATTGAAAATGGCATAACGGATTGAGATATTACAGGTTCGTCGATACCGGCAACGTCCAACGAATTTTTCTCCTCGTTAAAAATTAATATCTCACTATTATTGTTGACTGTAAAATTCCGTGTGCCTTTTTTCGAAGCTTCCAAAATGGTTGAGAATTTTTCCTTCTCGCCGTCGTTGAGCGCATGTATTTCGTTGGTGGCAGGATTATATATTGAAAAATAAAGTTGGTTTTGCTGCAAAACAGATCCATCTTTTAAACTTTGCAGCCTGTTGCCAAATAATAATTCCAGGCGCCCTGCATCCTTCGCATTGTAATGATCATATCGCGCAATAATTTTTCCCTCCTGGCTGAAAACAAAAAATCCTGTTCTTGTTGACACGAGATAATTTCCTTTGTAATCCCGTAGAATATCCGAACCGTTATTGGTCCAGAAATATACCGAGGAATCACTTGGTACAATCAGAAAACGGTGTTGGAATGTTTGCGCATCAACAACAAAAGCACCAGCTAATGTAGTTCCAATGATTTCGTTGTTGTCCTGGATATGCAGCGATTGAATGAGATTATCTGGTATAAGAGAATCTCTGGACGTTTTAAAAAAATTGTTGAAGAAATGTCCATCGAATCGATTCAAACCTTTGTGCGTTGCGATCCAGATATATCCCGCAGCATCCTGTGTAATGCCGGAAATAAAATTGTGCGATAGTCCTTGAAGTTTAGTGTAACGCACAAAATTATTTTCATCGATTTGCTGTGCGCGCAACAAATTGACAGCAGAAAAAAAGCAAAAAAGTATAAAAAATATAAGCCGCTTCATTATTAATTTGACATGTGCACCCGGAAACAGCAATCGTAAGGGTAGTTTGTTTGCCGGGGAGAAATGACCAACCGATTGTCGCAATAGTCCTAGCTAAATTATAATCATTTTTTTTCCTCTCGTGATTTTTTTGCTACCGCACGTAAGAGGAATGTCACCGTTAATAAGGTGTAAATGCGCTGGGCTGTAAATTTTCTCTTTATTTGATATCTTGTCTTTTCTTTGTATCCTTTGATTCCTCCAGGTTAGCGCTCTCATTAGTATCAAAAATTATTTGCGGATTACAACAATTCAAAAATTGCTATCGGGCATTTGCTGCGGTAGGAGGTACGTTACGCATACTTCTTTGCGTCGAGCGGGAAAATAGTTTGCGCAAAAAAATGGTGTGTCGTGTTAGCAACACTTACCATTTTTATAATAAAGAAGACTTTTTTTAAGGTTTGAGTGATTCAAAATCCGACCAATGCATTTATGATGTCTGAGTACCCGGTTGGTGTTCCCACCGACTGGGACGGGTCGGGCTTCGTTGATGGAGACTTTACTTCTTATTGAAGATTGTGAAATACTTTTTGCACATCATCATCCTGTTCTATCTTATCAACCAATTTCAAAACTTCCTGCGCCTGGTTTTCCGGAAGTTCAACAGTTGTAACAGGTATCCATTCCGATTCAGCAGAGATGGGTGTGATATTTTTTGATTCCAATGCTTTTTGCATATTTCCAAAATCGTTGAACGCAACGCGCAGCACCAACACAGGTTCGTTATTTTCACCAGTTCCTTCTCCCATTTCTTCCAAACCATAATCGATCAATTCAAGTTCCAGATCTTCCTGGCTGAGACCTTCCGGTTTCAATTTAAAAACTCCCATTTTTTTAAACTGGAAACTAACGCTTCCACTGGTTCCTAAATTTCCATTGCCTTTATTAAAATGCGATCTGATATTCGCGACAGTCCTTGTGTTATTATCCGTTGCCGTTTCAACAAGAATAGCAACACCGTGTGGAGCATATCCTTCGAACAATACTTCTTCATAGTTCGCCATATCCTTACCCATCGCGCGCTTCACCGCAGCATCAACCCTGTCTTTTGGCATGTTGACACTTTTTGCATTCTGATAGCAACGACGCAATGCAGGATTTGTATTAGGATCCGGTCCGCCTGCTTTAACTGCAATTGCAATTTCTTTTCCGATACGGGTAAATTGTTTTGCCATTCTATCCCACCTGGCAAACATGGTGTGCTTACGTACTTCAAAAATTCTTCCCATAATATTTTAAATTTAGTCTGAACCGGGATTTTTAGGATTATTTGGATAAGGTGAGATAAGGATAAGAAAATAACAATCAATATTCAATGTTCAAGTTTAAGCGAAGTGTGATTATTCCTTGAGCATTGATTATTGATTGTTATTTTCTTATCCTTATCCCACCTTATCCAAATAATCCTAAAAATCCCAGTTCTTACAATGAGGACGCAAAATTAATCCAACTTCTTTTTTATAACAAACAAAAACCGTCTTACCCAAGGTAAAACGGTTGTAAATATTTTTTAAAAATGATTTTGCTACGACTTGTTTAGTTTACTTGAACCTTTGCTATAACCAAAATAAATTATCAAACCCAGCACCATCCATGCAAATGCAACAAGAAGTGTGGTGTTATCCAGCGAAACAATCATCGCGATACAAATCGCTGCACCCAGGATTGGAACAACAGGCACCCATGGCGTTTTGAACGGACGTGGCGTAGCGGGATCTGATTTTCTCATGATCCAAACTCCAATACTTACCAGCGCAAAAGCAAGCAAGGTTCCAATGCTTGTCAAGTCACCGGTTATATCTCCGGGAATTAAGGTTGCAAACGAACCCACAAATAAAAACAGGAGTATGTTTGATTTATATGGCGTCCTGAATTTTGGATGAAGATCACAAAAAACTTTCGGCAACAATCCGTCATTCGCCATAGAAAAAAATACACGGCTTTGTCCTAATAGCATTACTAATATTACCGAAGAAAATCCGGCGAGTATACCAATGGTTACCATTGTAGCCAGCCATCCATATCCATGCATATACGTTTCAATGGCATAAGCAACGGATGCTTCTTTTCCGGCTCTTACAAAATCGGTATATGGAGCAACACCTGTTAGTACAAATGAAAAAAGAATATAGAGTATCGTGCAAATAACTAACGAACCTAAAATTCCAATTGGCATATCTCTCTTCGGATTTTTTGCTTCTTGCGCAGCGGTCGATACTGCATCGAATCCGATGAATGCAAAAAATACGATGGCTGCGCCACGCAATACACCTCCCCAACCATGCCGGAAAAAATTTGAATAACTATATTCCTGCCCATTGGGTAAAATCGCCGGCTTGGCATCTGCAGGTATCATGTACGGATGATGATTAACCGGGTTAATAAACTGCCATCCAAGAACAATAAACAGCAATACAATAGAAACTTTTATGATAACGATAATTGAATTTACGATTGCTGATTCCTGTGTGCCCTTAATAAGCAGCAGCGACAAAAGGAGCAATATCAACAGCGAAGGAGCATTTACAATACCATGATGTAAAACATTGTTTGCATCAAGAGCCGATTCAAATGGCGAATGCGACCATTCATAGGGAATACGACCTCCAACGAGTTTATTCAAAAATTCACTCCATGCAATAGACACGGTGGCGGCGCCCAAGGCATATTCCAATATCAATGCCCAACCAATTACCCATGCTATCAATTCACCCATCGTAGCATACGCATAAGTATAGGCGCTGCCCGCAATAGGAATCATCGAAGCAAATTCTGCATAGCATAAGCCTGCAAAGGCGCATCCAACTGCAGCGACGATGAACGAAATGGTAACAGCGGAACCAGCGTGTCCACCGGCAGCGGCAGCCGTTCTTACAAACAAACCCGCGCCAATGATGGCGCCAATTCCTAACGCGATGAGATTGCCCGCTCCTAACGTTCGTTTCAAACCCTTTTCAGAATCGGCAGCCTGAGCTAGTAATGAGGTGAGTGTTTTTTTCCGAAACAAACTCATAAATAGTTGTTATTGATTTGGAATGAGAGATCTTTAGCTCGTAAAATAAACAAATATTTAATATTCGCTTCAATTCTTTTGTCGGCGGCAATCGAGTGAACGCTGACAGATGACAGACGACAGTTTGCAGATGACAGACTTGAAAAAGGAATTTTGGTTAAGGCCTGTCAACTGTGATCTCTTAATAGCTATTACTGGCCAGTGGGACATTTTAATTGCCAAAGTTTTGTGGAGTCAATATTTTTCGATTTTTTGCATGATTATCTCTTAGCTAATGAAAAAAATAAGCCTTACCGGGTGGATTCTGATCGCAATGGCATTGGGTATTATAACAGGCTATCTTGTTCATGCAAACGCTTCCGCCGCATTCATTCCTAAATTCTCTTCCAATATAAGGCTGCTCACCAAAATTTTTCTTTTTCTTGTACAGATGATTATTGCGCCGTTGGTTTTTTCTACGCTGGTTGTGGGAATTGCAAAATTGGGCGATATGAAATCGGTGGGAAGAGTTGGTGGCAAAGCATTACTATGGTTTATATCGGCATCTCTTATAAGCTTGTTGCTCGGAATGTTGTTCGTTAATTTTTTTCATCCGGGCACCGCGATTGATTTGAGCAATGCGGATGTTGCTGCAGCGAAAGACCTCGTTGGCAAAACACAGGAATTTTCTTTGGAGACATTTGTTGAACATGTGTTCCCTCGAAGCGTGGTGGAAGCCATGGCGAACAACTCCATTTTGCAATTGGTTGTATTCAGCGTTTTTTTTGGAATCGCCACCGCTTCTATTGGAGAAAAAGGCAAACCACTCGTGAAAGCGTTGGATGCATTTGCGCACGTGATACTAAAAATGGTCGGTTATGTAATGATCTTCGCACCGCTTGGTGTGTTTGGTGCCATCGCTGCAGTGATCGCAACAAAAGGATTGGATGTGTTCAGATTTTATGGTTTGTATCTTTTGTATTTTATTATTGGCATCGCATCATTGTGGAGCGTTTTATTGTTGGTGGGATTTTTAATTTTACGCAATCGTCTTCCTCAATTATTGAAACGCATTGCACAACCTTTGTTGGTTGCATTCAGTACAACCAGCAGTGAAGCGGTATTTCCAAAACTCACCACCGAATTAGAAAGATTCGGATGCAAAGACAAAATCGTTTCATTTATTCTTCCGCTTGGTTATAGTTTTAATCTTGACGGCAGCATGATGTATATGACCTTTGCCAGTCTCGCTATTGCGCAAGCTTATGGCGTTCATCTCGACACGGGCACGCAACTAACCATGTTATTGGTATTGATGCTCACCAGTAAGGGCATCGCCGGTGTTCCAAGAGCTTCATTGGTTGTAGTTACAGCCACATGCAGCATGTTTCATATTCCACCGGAAGGTATCGCACTCATTCTCCCCATCGATCATTTTTGTGATATGTTCAGAACCATGACAAATGTTCTGGGAAATGCTTTGGCAACAACCGTCGTCAGTAAATGGGAGGGTGAACTTTCGGAAGAATTAAAAACTGATCTCGCAGTATAACATCGATCTGGTTAAAATCATTATCTTGCCAATTTGAACCATGATTTTCTTGATTTAAAAAGATTGTGAGGAGA
>JAFDYD010000021.1:41199-61338 GCA_018267615.1 Bacteroidota bacterium
TCTCCTCACAATCTTTTTAAATCAGGAAAATCATGGTTCCCATTTAAAATTTAAGGGCTTTTATGGTTGAATTATTATCGATAACGTTTAAGGATTTGGTGAACCCGGAATTTTACATTAACAACGGTGGACTATGGGTGCTATTATTTATAGTTTTCGCAGAGACCGGCTTGATGGTTGGTTTTTTTCTGCCCGGTGACAGTCTGTTATTTGTCGCAGGTATCTATAGTCAGAAGTTGGTTGACAAATTAATTCCCGGAGGCAGTGGTAGCGATGCTTTGGATCTTTTCATTCTGCTGGTATTGGTGTCGATCTGCGGGATACTTGGGAATGTGGCTGGATATTGGTTTGGCAATAAAAGCGGACCGTTTCTTTTTCATAGAAAAGATACTTTCTTTTTCAAGAAAAAGCATTTGTACGATGCCAAAGCATTTTATGATAAGCACGGTGGACAAGCAATAGTTTTTGCACGATTCTTACCCATCATCAGAACTTTCGCGCCAATCGTTGCGGGCATTGTGCAAATGGAAAAGAAAAAATTTTTTTATTATAATATCGTAGGATGTGTGGCTTGGGTATTTACCATGCTTGTTGCCGGTCACTACCTCCATAAATTCTTTCTCACCAAATTCGGATTTGATTTGAAGGAGCATCTCGAAGTGATCGTTATCGGTATCGTTCTCATCACTACATTGCCGGTTTTATATAAATTGTTTTTTGGTAAGAGAGCAACACGTGAGGAAGATAAACCAACCGGAAAACCATAAGAAGATGGAGCAAAAAAAATCATCCCTTTTTAGTCTCACATTGGTTGTAGCTGCACTTGGATATTTCGTTGATATTTATGATTTGCTTTTGTTTGGGATAATCCGCGTGAAAAGCCTCGAGTCGCTCGGATTGGATTCAACTGCCGTAAGGAACAGTGGCGAATTCATCATCAGTATACAGATGGCGGGGCTATTGATCGGTGGTATCATTTGGGGAATTATGGGCGACAAACGAGGCAGATTAAGTGTGCTTTTTGGATCCATCATTTTATATTCTGTGGCTAACATCGCCAATGGCTTTGTTCATACCGTTGATCAATATGCGCTAGTTAGATTTATTGCAGGTGTTGGACTTGCAGGAGAATTGGGTGCAGGTATTACACTTGTTTCTGAGTTGATGCCGAAAGAAAAAAGAGGTGTCGGAACTTCCATTGTTGCCGCGATCGGCATTACCGGTGCTGTTGCAGCTTATTTTATTTCAAAAGAATTTGAGTGGCGCACTTGTTATTTTATCGGCGGTGGGTTGGGCCTATTGTTATTACTGCTACGCATATCCGTTTTTGAATCGGGCATGTACAAACAAGTAAAAGAAATGGAGCATGTTCATCGTGGAAATTTTTTGATGTTCTTCAATAACGGAAAGAGATTCAAAAAATATTTGTTAAGTATTCTGATTGGTTTGCCCACCTGGTACGTAATTGGAGTTTTGGTAACATTTTCAAAGGAGTTTGGTAAAGAATTTGGTATTGAGAAGCCGATCGATGCCGGAAAAGCGATCATGGTTGCATATGCGGCCATTTCGCTTGGTGATATACTGATTGGATTACTGAGCCAGTGGTTGAAAAGCAGAAAAAAATCATTATACATCTTTTATTTTTTGAATATCGTTTTCGGTGTTTTGTTTTTTTTGCAGGGTAGTAATGGAACCGATACAACGATGTATTGGTTGGTAGCGGGACTTGGATTCAGCACTGGTTATTGGGCAATTTTTGTGACGATGGCTGCTGAACAATTTGGAACGAATTTGAGAGCCACTGCAGCAATAACCGCTACGAATATGGTAAGAGGAGCATTGCCGCTGACAATTCTATTATTTAAGTGGTTTCGTGTATCTAATGGCTATATCAAAGGAGGCTGGCTCACAGGAATTGTTATTATGAGTATAACTGTGATTGCGGCCTTGCTGATTGAGGAAACTTTTGGAAAAGATTTGAATTACGTTGAAAATTAGTCAATGTACCAGCATACCAATGTGCAAATTCTTTTAGATATCTGGGTCAAAGAATTCGCACATTGGTATTTTGGTAAATTTGCACATTTGCATTCTGTTTTTTATAATTACCTTTGTGACCCTTTTAAAAATTAAAAGAAACCAGACGGTCAAGCAAACCGTAGATAAAATAAAAATCTAAACGATCCGTCCTGCTGACCTTTAATCTTATTTGATGAAATTCCTTATCATTCGTTTCTCTTCGATCGGCGATATCGTTTTAACTACTCCAGTTATTCGTTGTTTAAAAAAACAAATAGCCACTGCGGAAGTTCATTATCTTACAAAATCTAATTACGCTTCCATTGTTGCGGCAAATCCTTATATCGATAAGATTCACTATCTGGAAAAAGATATCCAGGATGTTATCCGCGAATTGCAGCAGGAAAATTTTGACTATGTCATCGATCTGCACAATAATATGCGATCTTTTAAAGTAAAGGATGCGTTGAAGAAAAAATCTTTTGTCGTCAGTAAATTGAACGTTAAGAAATGGCTGTACACAAATCTTAAAGTAAATTTTCTTCCGACGGTTCATATCGTCGATCGTTATTTAAAAACAGTTGAATCTTTTGGGGTGAAAAATGACGGAGTCGGGTTGGATTATTTCATTGCAGATGAAGACCGCGTGAAGGATACAGATATCCCTACTTCTCACCAGGCTGGTTATATCGGTATTGTTATCGGGGCTGCATTGAATACCAAAAAATATCCGATGCATAAAATAAAAAGGCTTTGTGAATTGCTAAAGCATCCCGTGATGTTGTTAGGCGGATTGGAAGATGCAGATGAAGGTGAGCGAATAGCGGCAGACGATCCAATAAAAATTTACAATGCTTGCGGAAAATTTAACTTGAATGAATCGGCTGATCTTGTACGCAGAGCAAAGCTGATCATTACCAATGATACGGGGTTGATGCATATTGCATCGGCTTTTAAAAGACCCGCCGTTTCTCTTTGGGGAAACACGGTGCCTGAGTTTGGAATGTATCCTTATTATGGTGAAAATTTTCTGAGTAACTACAATGCGACTTCTGTCAATGCCAAAAATCTTCCTTACGATATTCTTGAAGTCCGCGATCTTGGTTGCAGGCCATGTTCCAAAATTGGTTACGATAAATGTCCAAAAGGACATTTTAAATGCATGGAGTTAATTGATCCTGGAAGTATTGTCGATAAAATAAATAAAAGGCTATACAACGGCAAGGCTATTTGATATGTTGCCCCGTCCAGTTTGCATCCTTATCAAAAAAATTATAGCCCAATACTGAATCGAAGCACAAGAATTTCCCGGTCCATTCACCTTTTACATCAAAAAAATTATAGATGCCGTTTCCTGCTTTCACAAAAAAACCTGTCCATTCACTGGAACTATCAAAGCACAGCATCAACTGCTGAGTGGCAACGGAAATATATCCCATCACTTCATCATTCTTATTAAAAATATACAAGCCTTTCCAAGCCGGATTTTTTGGATGATATTCATTGTGATACATTGGGTTCAGTGTCTTATTAAGATCCGGGTTGAGTTCGTAATGATTCAGCGGATTAATGGTGCTATTGAAAATCGGGTTCACATCATTGTTGTGCGAGGGATTGATGTTCCAATTGAATTTGGGATTAATATTCGAATTCTTGTCGGGGTTAATTGTAGCGTTTGAATTCGGGCTGAGGTTATTATCGAATTTTGGATCATGCTTATAATCCAATACCTGCGCATTTGATATTTTCCCAATCGCAAACAGTAAAATAATGGAGAATAAAATTTTTTTCATCAAATTTTTTTGTGGTTGGCAATAGGTCGAATTTGTTATTAACGGCAAATTCCCGAATGTATTGATGTCAAAATACAAATTTATTTTTAATAAGAGATTTCTCGTTGGACAAATGGAAATCAGATAATGGGTCGTATATAATACGATTAAATTAGTCAAACCGCGGGGGTTATTTAATATGCATTCCCGTCCACTTACCATTTTTGTCGAACAAATTATAGCCAACCGAATTATCGTAGCAAAGAAACATACCCGTCCAAATACCCAGAACTGTAAAATAATTGTACATGGAACTATTCGCCTTGACAAAATAGCCGTTCCATGTTCCATTATTATCAAAGCTGATCATTACGTTTTGGGTGGCCACCGAAACATATCCAAAAATATCGTTGCTGTCAGTGAAAATATAAAGTCCATTCCAGGTTGGGTTGGCGGGTAATAAACTTTTCATATAAATGGGATTCAGGATTTCGTTTACCTGAGGGTTCACCTCCCCATTGTTTATAGGATTAATATTGACATTTTGAGATGGATTTACACTGCTGCTGTGCAACGGATTAATATTCCAATTGTAAGCAGGGTTGATCATCATGTTGCTGTCAGGATTAATTTTTAGATTGATAAAAGGATTCAGGTTGGGATCCTTTTTGGGATCATGTTTTTTAAACGCGACATAATCCTGGGCCATTGTGTGGAGGATTAAAAACGGTACAGTAAGTAAGCAAAGTAAAATTTTTCGCATAGCAATAACAGTTGTGTCATAGCGATACGATCAAAGAAGACTTTTCTGAATGGATAACGGATAAAATAATAAGGATATGAGGAGAGTGAAACGGTTGAAGTAAAAATACACTGAATAGTTTGTTTTTCTAAATTTTTAGAAGGAAAAAAAGGAAAATGTGCGAATTTACCAATTTACCAATGTGCGAATTCTGATAACCAATCTTGATTAAAAGAATCCGCACATCTGCACATTGGTAAATTTGCACATTTACAAGGTTTTCAGCACGTCATTCATACTTCTCACGGCGTCAGCACTTTTGCTAAACAGCGCTTTCTCGTCGGCATTCAGATCGAAGTCGAGAATTTTTTCCCATCCGTTCTTGCCAATCACAACAGGAACACCCAGGCAAATATCTTTCTGGCCATATTCCCCATTCAGAGATACGCAGCAGGTAAATAATTTCTTCTGGTCCCTTACGATGCTTTCTACCAGCGCCGCACCGGCCGCACCTGGCGCATACCAGGCAGAAGTGCCAATCAATTTTGTAAGCGTGGCCCCACCGACCATTGTGTCGGCTACTATCTGTTTTTGTTTGTCTTCGCTTAATAATTTTGTTACCGGAATACTGTTCCAGGTTGCAAAACGGATTAAAGGGATCATAGTGGTATCTCCATGTCCGCCTACTACCAGCGCATTCAGATCGGCGGGACTGCAACCAAGATGTTGGCTAAGCTGATATTTGAAACGGGCGCTGTCCAAAGTGCCACCCATGCCGATAATGCGATTCTTGGGAAGACCGGTTGCATTAAGTGCAAGTTGGGTCATGGTATCCATCGGATTACTAATAATAATCAGGATGGTATTTGGAGAATGTTGGAGAATATTTGTAGCAACACCCTTTACAATGCCAGCATTGGTCCCGATCAATTCTTCACGAGTCATACCAGGTTTGCGTGGCAGGCCCGAAGTGATAACAACAACATCACTACCCGCAGTTTTCGAATAATCATTAGTGCTGCCCGTGATGCGTGTGTCAAATCCAAGAAGAGCTGCGGTCTGCATCATGTCCTGCGCTTTTCCTTCAGCGAGTCCTTCTTTGATATCCAGCAATACGAGTTCTTCTACCAATTCTTTCCGTGCAATATTATCTGCACAGGTAGCTCCAACGGCTCCTGCGCCTACAACCGTTACTTTCATTGAAAAATAGTTTACGTGAGAAAATTATTTGCACCTGCTATCAGGCGCGCCAAAGTTAACTTAGGGCAATGAACTTTTCAAAGTCAATTCCTATTTATCTTTTTCAAATGCACCGAGAATAGTTGCTACTTTCTGGTTGCCCTCAAAATGAGTAATATAATTTCCTTTTTTATCGTAGAGTGCGAGATAAGGAAGGTTCTGCATTTTATAATAAGGCGGCAGCATATACTTTTCATCCCTTCCCATTTTAATATTTGGATGATCAGCGATCCGGTAATAGGTATAAAATTCCTTCATCTCCCCAAAAGGCTGATATGTGGCCATTACAATTTCCATATCCTTGAATTTATCAAAGTCAGCAAGTATATCCTGGATTTGGTGTTTGCAATGCTCACAAGTGGGACTAAAAAACATCAACAATGTATTCCTGTTCTTTTTGATATCGTCTTTCGTAAGCCAGGTTACGCTATCCACTTTCAATAATCGAAATGGCGGAACAGTTGGAAATCGCAAATAAGCTGGTTGATTAACATCGTTTGTTTGCGCGGAAAGATATTGCACATTGATCGCGATAACTGCCAGCAATAACCATTTTTTCATGGGCATTTTTTTCAAAAATAAGGTTAAAACTTTTGTTCAGGAATTGAAATAACAAAAAAATAGAATTAAAAATTTGGTTTATTACGAAATGTTCGTAGATTTACGAAAATATCGTAGATATGGAAAAACTAACCAAGCAGGAAGAAGAAGCGATGCTGGCCGTATGGAAAACCGGCGAAGGGAATGTAAAATCATTTTTAGAGAATATGGACGAACCAAAACCGCCATATACAACACTTGCTTCAACCATAAAAAATCTTGAGAAAAAAGGATATCTGCATAGCGTTGCCATCGGAAATATGTACAGGTACAAACCTGTGGTAACAGAAGAGGAGTACAAGAAGAAATTCATGAGCGGATTTGTGAAAGATTATTTTGATAACTCTTATAAGGAACTCGTGAATTTTTTCGTGGAGCAAAAAAAACTGAGCGCAAAAGAGCTAAAAGAAATTGTAGATATGATCGAGAAAAAAGGAAAGGGTTGAAATGAGTTGATAAGTTGAATAATTGAAGGCTCAAAATAAAACAATTAGCAAATCAATACATCAACATTCACTATTAACTCGCTCCCTTGATCCTTGTGTCTTGAAACTTGAACCTTAAATAAAAAACGATGCCTTTCATTATACAATATTTCATCAAATTTTCCATCAGCCTCGCGGTTGTATATCTTTTTTATCAATTGTCGTTGCGAAGGCTCACCTTCTACAATTCCAATCGCTGGTACCTGATGGGATATGTGATTATTTCATTTGCTCTCCCATTTATTAATATTAGTCCGATCGTAGAAAAAACCAATGTAGGATCGTCGTCGATCATCCAATACATACCGGTGCTGGACAAATATACCATTCGCAAAGTGGCAACGTCGCGCGTCGATTATTTTTTGCACCTTACTTCCTGGTGGAACCTCGTGTTGATTGTTTTAATGATCGGCTCCCTGATTTTGCTTTTTCGTTTGTGCATTCAGTTTATATCGTTAAAGAAAATGAAAGACAATGCGACAAGAATCAACCAGGCACCCGTCACTATTTATCATGTGGAAAAATCCATCATTCCTTTTTCATTTGGAAACGACATCTACATCAATCGAAACATGCACACGGAAAAGGAAATTGAAGAGATCATACTACATGAATATGTCCACGTAAAACAAAAACATACGGCGGATATAATGATTGCAGAATTTCTTTGCATATTCAATTGGTACAATCCATTTGCATGGCTAATCAGAAAAGCAATAAAACAAAACCTGGAATTTATTGCCGATAACCAGGTGCTGCAAACCGGTCTCGACAAAAAAAATTATCAATATCATTTACTAAAAGTCACAGGAATGCCTCGATATGGCATTACAAGCAATTTTAATTTCTCATCTCTGAAAAAACGTATAACCATGATGAACAAAATGAAAACTGCCAAAGTGCAGTTACTCCGATTTTTATTTTTAGTGCCACTCGTAACAATTATTCTATTGGCTTTTCGCAACAGAACAGATTCCGGATATGTAAACAAAATTGGTTTTTCCCCAGCGATTATCGTCAATGATTCCATTCCTTCAAAGGACGCCGACGATATCTTGAACAAAGTATCGGGTATCGAACAAAACGATCGGAAGGTAAAAGTAATATTACGTGATGGAGCCACCGAGTATTACGATTTATCAAAGGAATCGGAAAAAAAAGCTTATGAAAAAAAGTACGGTGTCTACCTCGAGAAAATGAAGCGACAAGAAGAAAAGTTGCGAGAGCAAATGAAGGTGTTGCAATTAGAACAGCAACGGATGTCGCAAAATCAAATGGAACAAATACAAAAATCACAAATGGCGCTTGAATCGGATCTCCTTAAAAAAAATGCGGACGAACAGCAAAAATTACAGGAAGCGCTTCTCGACCGACCCAAGAACGACAACGAGCTGGTGGAGGCAAAAAAACTTCTGGAAAAATTAGCGCCAATCAAGACAGATAATCAATGGCAGGGCCTGCTTGATGAAAACCGCACTGAATCTGAAAAATTACTACTTGAATCACAATTGAATTTGCTGAACAAGGCTCAGTGGGAAAATTTAAATAAAGAATCCTTGAAGAAATTACAGAAGCAACTTAAAATGCAACAACTGGAACTGGAATCGAACATGGAAGAATTGCAACTGCAACAAAAGAAAATTGAAAAAAAGTTGAAGTTAATGAAGGATGATTTTTCTTTCAACAGTAGCTCGATACTGCCTCCTACGCAACTAGTGTAGAGCGGAGAAACAGAGCGGAGAGCGTCCAAGCCTCCGCTCTTCGTTCTGTTTCTCCACTCTTATTCTGAATTTTCAAACTCATCACTGCCTCCGTTTTTTCCTTTGCCTACTTCCGATTTTTACCTTAGTTTTGCACCCCGCCTTCATTAAAGTGGAGAGCGCTTTATCACAAAAAATCGTAAACAAGTTTATGGCAAGTACTGCAGATATCAGCAGAGGCATGATCATCAAATTAGACGGCAGTTTATATTCTGTTGTTGATTTTGGTGAAAATAAAACTGCGCGTGCCGCAGCAAAGGTCTGGGCGAAATTGAAAGGGGTTGATAACAGCCGCTCGATAGAAAAAACCTGGAACAGTGGCGACAATATTTTCCCTGTTCGTGTTGAAAGAAAAAATTTCCAATACCTGTATAAGGATGATACCGGGTATAATTTCATGGATAATGAAACTTTTGAGCAGATCGCGATACAGGAAAATTTAGTGGATGCACCTCAGTTTTTGAAAGAAGGACAGGAAGTATCGGTGTTGATTAACACAGAAACTGAATTGCCGATGAGCGCTGAATTGCCAGACAAAATTGTTTTGAAAGTAACTTATTCAGAACCCGGTGTGAAAGGCGATACTGCTACTCGCACATTGAAACAAGCCACCGTGGAAACCGGCGCCACTGTAAACGTTCCTTTATTTGTGAACGAAGGTGAAATGATTCGTGTGAATACAAAAACTGGTGAATATGTCGAGAGAGTTAAGTAAATGCGGATCGCGGCGCCACTATTTTTCAAATAAGGGTTTCCAGCAACAAGCATTTTTATTAATTCTGGGTTTCTTTTTTAAATCTTACATTTATCCTGGAACAGCCCTAATCCGTCAGATTCCTGTTCCGACTTTATCCTTATCTTAGTCCTCCATTTTCAAACTGTAAATGCAAAAAAATGGATTTTAAACAGATTCAGGAGTTGATCAAACTGATCAACAAATCGAACATCGGCGAACTAACCGTAGAAGAGAAAGGATTTAGAATTACTATCAAACAAAAAGAAGAACCTGTTCAGCAGATTGTTACTGCTGCTCCCATGCAGGCTCAACCCATTGTGCAAGCAGTTGCTCCCGCTGTGGCTTCGCAACCTGCGGCTGCAAGTAAACCTAAGGCTGCAGAATCTGCACCAGCTGCTGAAAATTATCTAACCATCAAGAGCCCGATGATCGGCACATTCTACCGTTCAGCTTCACCCGAAAAACCTCCATTTGCAAGTGTCGGAGATGAAGTGGAACCGGGCAAAGTGGTTTGCATCATCGAGGCGATGAAATTATTTAATGAAATCGAGAGTGAAGTCAAAGGTAAAATCGTAAAAGTATTAGCGGAAGATGCTTCACCCGTTGAATATGATCAGCCATTGTTCTTAGTTGAACCATCTTGAGAATGTGAAAATGTGGAAATGTGAAAATGTGAAAATCATTTTCACATTTCCACATTTTCACATTTTCACATTCTCACATTAATAAGTGCTATGTTTAAAAAAATATTAATTGCAAATCGCGGTGAAATCGCACTTCGTGTAATAAGAACCTGTCGCGAGATGGGTATTAAAACGATCGCGGTTTATTCAACGGCTGATAAGGACAGCTTACATGTGCGTTTTGCAGATGAAGCAGTTTGTATCGGCAAAGCGGCGAGTGCAGATTCCTATTTGAATATTCCTCATCTCATGGCTGCTGCCGAAATTACCAACGCAGATGCCATCCATCCTGGTTATGGTTTTTTAGCGGAGAATGCAAGATTTGCGGAGATATGCGGCGAGCACGGTATCAAATTCATTGGACCCACTCCGCATATGATCAACTCGATGGGAGATAAGATTACTGCAAAAGAAACAATGATCAAGGCAGGTGTTCCGGTTGTTCCTGGTGGTGAAGGTTTGCTGGACAGCGTGAACGATGCAAAGAATATGGCCCGGGAAATTGGATACCCGGTTATATTAAAAGCAACAGCCGGCGGTGGTGGCAAAGGTATGCGCGTTGTACACGAAGAAAGCGAAATAGAAAAAGCGTTCACTACTGCAAAAATCGAAGCCGCTGCTGCTTTTAAGAATGATGGTGTGTACATGGAAAAATTTGTAGAGGAGCCAAGGCATATTGAAATACAGGTTGCAGGCGATCAGTATGGAACCGTTTGCCATTTGAGCGAAAGAGATTGTTCCATTCAACGCCGCCATCAGAAGCTCGTGGAAGAATCGCCTTCTCCGTTTATGACGGCAGACTTACGGCGACGCATGGGCGAAGCTGCCATCAAGGCTGCGTCAGCGATCAATTATGAAAGTGTAGGTACCATCGAATTTCTCGTGGATAAACATCGCAATTTCTATTTCATGGAGATGAACACGCGTATCCAGGTAGAACATTGCGTTACTGAAGAAGTAGTGAATTTTGATCTGATCAAAGAACAAATAAAAATAGCAGCCGGTGAAACGATCAGTGGTCGCAACTATGAGCCGGTGGGGCATGCTATCGAATGTCGCATTAATGCTGAAGATCCTTACAATGATTTTCGTCCTTCACCCGGAAGAATTACGGTATTACATCAACCTGGCGGTCATGGTATCCGCGTTGACTCGCATGCCTATGCCGGTTATACGATTCCACCTTATTATGATTCGATGATCGCGAAGATCATTGCGGTCGCTCGTACACGCAGCGAGGCCATCGACACGATGCATCGCGCGTTGAGCGAATATGTGATCGAAGGAATCAAAACGACAATCCCTTTTCATTTACAATTAATGAAAGACGAAAGATTCAGAAGCGGGGACTTCAATACAAAGTTTTTGGAAGGATTTAAGTTGCAGTGAGTAGCGATAAAGTTGATTGGTTGAAAAGTTGATTTTTTTAATCTCACACAAATTGCTCAATCATTTTTTCCAACGCCTTACTTCCCGGATAAAAACTTATCAGTTTTTTGATAACTCCTTCCACCAATGCATCGGGACATGATGCGCCGCTGGATATTAATATTTTTATGGGTTGATTGAATGAAAGAAAATTTGTACTGAGCAATTCTTGTTTGTGATGAAAATCGTAATGCAGAATTTCTTTTTCGGAAAATATTTTTTTCTCGGAGTTAATAAAATAAGTTGGTAGTTTTTCTTCACACAATTCTACAAGATGTGAAGTGTTGGAAGAATTATATCCGCCTACAACAATAGCAAGATTTGCATCTGTGTTGAGCATGCCTGCAACGGCAGCCTGGTTTTCGTATGTTGCATAACACAACGTATCTCTCGTGTCTGCAAATCTTTCTTCTGCATCTGCTTCTGTGAGTTTGTAGTGTTTCAGCATTGTTTGTTTTAGAAAATCTGCAATTGCCTGCGTGTCGCTCGCAAGCATCGTAGTTTGATTAACCACGCCAATTCTTTGTAAATCGCGTGTTGCATCAAAGCCAACACTGAATTGTCCTTTGAATTCTTTGTAAAATTCGCCAGCGGGTTTTTCTCCTGTGATATATCGCGCCAACTGCTCAGCCTCTTTCATATCATTCACAATAACCGTGGGCGCACCAGCGGCGGCGTGCGAAAAAGTGGCTCTCGTTTCTTCGTGCTTTGGTTTGCCGTGAACGACAATGGTATAATTATTTTTCGCGATTTGTGCCGAGCGGTTCCATACTTTTTCAACAAATGGACAAGTCGTATTATATTTCTGAGTTTGAATACCGATTTCGTTCAATTGTTTTTCCATTTCCAGTGTGGTGCCGAATGCAGGGATGATAACAATATCATCCGCCGTCAACACATCAAAAGGAATCAATTGTTTGCCATATGTGTCTTGCAAAAATTGTATTCCTCTCTCCCGTAAGTCTTCATTCACCTGTGGATTGTGAATCATCTCACTCAACAAAAAAATTTTCTTCCCGGGATTTTCATCAATGGTGCGGAAAGAAATTTCTATCGCGTTTTCTACGCCATAACAAAATCCGAAATGTCTTGCTAAATAAATCTGCAATGGTCCGAAATCGAGCAGGGTAGGTGTGAAATCCTTTTTCATTTTATCCTGCTGCTTGCGTTTTTGCTTGACGGCAGTGATCAACGGACTCCGATATATGATAGGAACATTGAACGTTTTCATGCGTGGCAAAGTTAGCATAAAGATGGGAGTTGACAGTTGGCAGATGACAGTTCAGCGCGTGATTGGTTGCTAATCTCGGCAGGCATATTAATTAAAAAAAGAAAAGCCCTATCTTTCCCAAATAAAAATGATCAGATAATTGACGGCAACAACTGTCATCCGTCATCTGTCAACTTACTACTATGAGCGCTGATTTTAAACCGTTGGATTGGAGTTTTGATACCAATATTTATGAAGTCAACTTACGGCAATACACACCTGAAGGAACGTTCGAAGCTTTTTCAAAAGAGTTACCTCGACTGAAGGAAATGGGGATCGAAATTTTGTGGTTCATGCCCATCACACCCATCAGCGTCACGAAGCGGCTGGGTTCTTTAGGTAGTTATTATGCATGTTCGGATTATACGAATACAAATCCTGAATTTGGTTCGGTTGAAGATTTTAGAAAACTCGTGCAGGCAGCTCATCAATTGAATTTAAAAGTAATTATCGATTGGGTAGCCAATCATACGGGTTGGGATCATCGCTGGACCAAAGAGCATCCCGAATTTTATCGCATCAATGCGGATGGAAATTTTTTCGATGCCAATGGATGGGAAGATGTGATCGATCTGAATTATTATAATGGCGGATTACGCAGCACAATGATCGAAGCCATGCGTTTTTGGATCAACGAATGTGATATCGATGGTTTTCGTTGTGATATGGCGATGCTGGTGCCATTGGATTTCTGGCGGCAGGCGCGTGAAGCACTCGATCAACAAAAAAAATTATTTTGGCTGGCCGAATGCGAAGAAGTTATTTATCACGATGTGTTCGACGCTACATATGGATGGAAACTTCTGCATACGATGGAAGCATTATGGAGAAGAGAAATAAAATTATCCGGGCTGAAAGAAGTATTACAAAGTTATCATCAGCAATTTCCACCAACTGCTTTTCATGCTTTGTTCACAACCAATCACGACGAAAATTCACATAGCGGAAGCGAATACGAACGCATGGGTGATGCGGCTGAAGCTTTTGCCGTGCTTTGTTGCATGTGGAATGGGATACCGCTTATTTATAGCGGACAGGAATTACCGAATCTCAAGCGGTTAAAATTTTTTGATAAGGATCTTATTCCCTGGCGCGGACAATATGAGTTGCAAAATTTTTACAAAGAAATGTTGCAACTGCGTAAAAGAAATAAAGCATTACGTGCAGGAGATCCGGCGGTAACAACATTTTTCTTACAAACTAATTTCGCAGAAGATGTTTTGGCATTTTCCCGGAAATGTGATACGGATGAAATATTTGTGATTATTAATTTCTCGGGCGCTTCTATTGAATTGCGAATAACCGATTCTTTGCCCACGGGAAAGTTTCGAAATATTTTTACAGGAGAAGCGATTGATATGAATGAAAAATACAAATTTGATATGGAAGCATGGGATTTTGCGGTATTTGAAAAACGAGGTTAATAGAAAATTCATTTCATACAAAATAAAAAACCCGGATTCTGAATCCGGGTTTTTTATTTTGAGAACTATATTTATTATTCTTCGCTATTTAATTTCAGCGGATATGTAAAAGCTCCATCATAACCGGGATATACACCTTCCAATTTTGCAGAAGACGATCCGGCTGCATCCAGTGCCTTGCGAAAATCTTCCACCGTAAGCACTTCACGTCCGTTTACTTTCAGGATTACAAATCCTTCTTCCATTCTTGTTTTGCTAAACAAGCCCTTTTCCTGGATAGATTTTACAACAACACCACCTTTTACATTTAATGTAGTTGCATCTTTCTTTGCAAGTGTTTGCAAGTCGGCGCCTAATTTATCATACACGGAATTTTTTACCACATCCAATGTGCCCGTACTATTGCGCAGTGTAATTGGAACTTCAAATTCCTTACCTTCTCTTTTGTAAGTGACTTTAATTTTATCACCGGGACGATAAGTAGCTATTTGTCCAACCATTTCAGAACCTGAATTCACAGAAACGTTATTTACCTTGGTAATTATATCACCTTTTTTCAAACCAGCTTCTGCGGCTGCACCATTGGTTGTAACATTCAACACATATACGCCTTCATCGTCTTTAATGCCTTCTTGTTTTTTTACTTCATCACTCAAATTATCGCGCGCATATTCAATACCGAGATAAGCTCTTTGCGTGGTGCCATATTTCATCAGGTCACTAACGATCTTCTTAACGATATTTACAGGAATCGTGAAAGAATAACCAGCATAAGAACCGGTTGGTGACGCAATCGCTGAATTAATACCAATCAATTGTCCTTGCGGATTAATCAACGGTCCGCCGCTATTGCCTGGATTTACTGCAGCATCGGTCTGAATAAAAGATTCGATCGGAGTTTTGCTTTGACGACTGTTGATTTCAATCGATCTTCCTTTCGCACTAACGATACCAGCGGTAACTGTGGTCTCAAGATAAAGCGGATAACCAACCGCCAATACCCACTGACCAACTTTTACATCATCCGAGTTACCGTAAAGCAAAAACGGCAATCCTTTCGCATCTACTTTTACAACTGCAAGATCACTGCTTGGATCCGTTCCGATAACTTTTGCCTTGAAAGATTTTTTATTGCTCAGTGTAACCATTACTTCATCAGCACCATCCACCACGTGATTATTAGTAACGATATAACCATCATCACTGATAATTACACCAGAACCAGAACCCATTTCAGGAAGTGAACGTGAACGATCTCCAAAAAAATCGTCAGGATCGATACCGAACAAATCTGAAAAAGGATTTCTTTTTGGTAAATTATTGCTGACTGAACGGACAGTTTTTGTTTTAATATGCACTGTGGCAGGAATTGCTGCACTTGCTGCATCAGTGAAATCTGCAGGACCAGTGCCATTGCCAAATTTTTCTCCATTAAAAAATTTTGCATAATTGGCCGGTAACTTAACAGAGTCTTGACTGTAGAAATAAGTTTTGTTGTGCTGGAAATGATCATAGCCCCACAAACCTGCTACTGTAGTCGCAACACTGATAAATACAATTGCTACAACTTGTTTAAATTTCATGGTAATTTCTAATTTTAATTTTTTTAAGTTCTAAGCTTGTTTCAAAATATATGCCTATAGACAACAAATTAACGTCAAGGCTTAAAAACTGTTCTTACCGTCCTTTTAGTTTAACAATTAATTTACTAAACTCTTCGTAGATAGGTATAAAACAAATTTACGAAAGAAAAATTGGCATTCAAACTGTCAATTGGTTAATTGTTCAATCATTCAGACTATGTAAAAATTGCAGTGTATCCACACCATCCGCGTAATCTTTTAATGAGGGGCTTTGTGCCCGGCCGAATTGTAAAAATCGATTGCCCGTTACACACTGGATATCCTGGTTTTCCTGCAAGGAATCTAAAATCTGCTGAGGGTCTTTATAATATTCAAAATGTAAGACGCTGATTGGCGAAAAGGGCGAATCATTTTCGGTAAGGATCACTGATTCATTGGTCATATAATATTTCTTATTGAGGATAAGAAGGGCGAGTTGGTAGTCGTAATTGTTTTTGTATTTATTATGTTCTGCAAGACGATTGAACTTTCTGAATGCATCCAATAATGGGACGAAATCATACTTTTCAGGCACAAATAATTTGGTTACGTTCCGGCAACCCAGTCCAAAATAATCATACACATCATCGGCAAGTTTTTCAAGGTCGGCGCTTGATTCTTTTCCATCCAGCATCGCTACAGACGTACGGTTGCGCCGGATAATGTGAGGATATTTTCCAAAATAATAATCAAAATAACGGCCTGTATTATTGCTTCCCGTTGCGATATATGCATCGCATCCTTTTAGCATTTCTCCAAATGAAATAAATTGTTTTGTCATCGGGTCCAGTGAAAATAAATGCTGGATAAGATGAGGGAGCAGTACATTATCCTTTGCCGAGAGCTTGATAGTTTGTTTATGGCCCGATATAAATACGGAAAGAAAATCATGAAACCCGACAAGCGGGATATTTCCCGCCATCACAACGCCGATATTTAGCGGACGATTATTTTCGGCCGGGAACTGGTAAGAATTTATCCAATTCTCTAATTTATTTTTTTCCAGAAAGGCAGTGGCGATATTTTTGACGGCGAGATCGACAAATTCGGGAATGAACCAACTATTGGCGGCAAAAGCTTTTTGTTTGGTATTTTTCCAGGTCTCATTATCCGATAAAATATAATCTCCCAATTCAGACAATAAATTAATCCGTTGTTTCAAATGCATAAATGCTTTAATACTTTTATATTTGAAGAACAAAATTAAACTTTAATAACCCTGAAATTTCAGAAGTATGGCTATCAAAATAACAGAAGAATGCATTAATTGCGGCGCTTGCGAACCAGAATGTCCCAATAATGCAATATATGAAGGTGGAGTAGAATGGGCGATTGCGGATGGATCTACAGTTAAAGGTCCGTACACATTGATGGATGGAACGGTTGTGGATGCCGATCAACGCAACGCGCCGATCAGTACCGACATTTATTATATCGTGCCAACCAAATGCACAGAATGCCAGGGATTTCATGAGGAGCCACAATGCGCTTCTGTTTGTCCCGTTGACTGCTGCGTTCCCGACGAAATGTATCGCGAAACAGTGGAAGAATTATTAGCAAAAAAAGAAAAGATGCATATGTGATTTTTAGCGCGATGAAATTGTGCTAAATATCCGGCATCATGTGGATAAAATCAGGTAGGCATTTTTTTTATTTTTTTTCTATTTGCCTAACTTACTATCACAAATTTGTTTGCACATGTAGCTGTCAAGCTACTGATAATAGGCGGGTGATATTTCCCGCTATATAAGGGTGAAGGAGAATATACCTTCACCTTTCTTATATCATGGATTTTCGGATCATAATGGATTGCGCGGACATCTACTAGGAATTATTTTCTATTCTTAATAATTTTTTCCATTACAGAATATTGCGACTCCTTTCACAAACACTCGGAATCAGTAATAATTTTGAATTTAACGCCCATACGGAACTACCTCCAAGCGTATTGGCTTTCTATTAGCCTAGATTAATGGTTTTGTTTTACGGGGTTCAGTTTTGTCACCGAAATCTAAATTAATCCCTAAATCCGCGATTAATCTTCATAATCCCATAATGCATGATCAAAATTCTCGTTATTCTTGCATTTTTAAATTAATTTCAAAATTTTGATGCGGAAATCCGCGAAACCTTTTATCATCTAAGAATCCACAATTAATGAAACCTGTCATCGCATTTGTTACCGGCGGTTATTCCGGCGAGTCTGTCATTTCATATAAAAGTGCTGTTACTATTGAAGAAAATATCGACACCGATAAGTACGCTGTTTACAAAATTGATATTACACCGCAGGGTTGGTTTCACCATTTGAAGAATGGGATGAAGATAAATATTGATATGAATGATTTTTCGCTCACTGTCAGAGGAGCGAAAATCACTTTTGATGCTGTATTGGTAGGAATTCATGGTACACCCGGCGAAGATGGAAAATTGCAGGGTTATTTTGATTTGATGAAACTTCCTTACACTTCATGTGACGCAGCCACTTCCGCACTCACTTTTAATAAAAGATATACGGTGGCAGTAGCGGCTTTTGCCGGAATCAGGGTGGCTAAATCTTTGCATCTTTTTAAAAATGGATCTGTTGGCGCCGAAGCGATCCTGCAGGAATTGAAACTGCCGGTTTTTGTGAAGCCAAATAACGGGGGATCCAGTATTGGTATGTCGAAAGTGTCGAATCCTGCTGAAGTCCCACAAGCATTGATCAAAGCATTTAAAGAAGATGACCAGGTGCTGGTAGAAGAATTTATTACCGGAAGAGAATTTACGATTGGTGTGTTTCGTTCGAAAGGAGAAATTATTACTTTGCCTTTCACAGAAATAAAAACAAAAAAAGAATTTTTTGATTTCGAAGCAAAATATACCGCTGGTTTTACGGATGAGATCACGCCCGCACAGGTGGATGAAGCAATTGCAGAAAAAGTGAGAGCAGCAGCAAAAAAAGTTTACCAGCTTTTCAATTGCAATGGAATTATCCGGATCGACTTTATTTACAATGAGGAAGCAGGGGAACCATTTTTGCTTGAGATTAATACAGTGCCCGGACAAACAGAAGCCAGTATCGTGCCCCAACAGGTAAAAGCGATGGGATGGAATTTGAAGCAATTCTATTCCGTATTGATCGAAGATGCGTTGACAAGAAAATAATCGATTTTATCGTTGTTTATTTTACATTTTATATTTTACATCCATAAATTATCATTGTGTTCAGATTCATCACCGGCAAACCACTCTGGATAAATCTAATAGCAGGCGTTGTGATATTGCTATTGTTATTATTATTTTTTCTTGGTTCACTTGATCTGATAACAAAGCATGGCAAGACGATGAAGATACCGGCAGTAACGGGCCAGTCTATTAAAGACGCAAAAAAACTTTTGGAAGCGCAGGGTTTCGATGTGCAGATACAAGATTCTATTTATAACGACACCGTTCCTCCTTTGCAGGTCATTAAGCAATTTCCGGACGCGGATAATTTGGTTAAGATCAACCGTACCGTTTATCTTACCATCAACAGATCAGTGCCGCCGGTCATTGATATGCCGAATATGGTGAGCATGACTTTCAGAAACGCAGAAATGGTTTTGCGCAGATATGGATTGAAATTGCAAGACACTATTTTTAAACCCGACTTCGCAAAAAATTCTGTGCTCGATCAATTGTATAATGGTGAAAGCATAAAACCCGGAACAAAAATTCAGCAGGGGAGTGCCATCACACTCGTGCTTGGAAATGGAGTTGGAATGGAGTTACTTGTTCCTGATCTTTTCGGGCTCACTTATCGTGAAGCAAGATCTGTAATTAGTGAAAATGGTTTGATCATGGGATCTCCGCTTCCTGATCCGGATGTTCGTGATACAATGAATGCTTTTGTTTATCGCCAGAGTCCGGATCGGCTCGATGACGAAAAAAAATTAAATCGTATCCGGCAGGGCCAGGTCATCGATATTTGGCTGTCCGTGATAAAACCGCAACGATCTGATTCGACAGCAGTACAAAATCAATAACTTAGTCTTTCTAAAAATAAAACTTCATGCAGACAATCACCGTGGCAGAACTCAAAGCAAGGATAAAAAGCGGCGAAAATTTGCAATTACTCGATGTGCGCGAACCTAGTGAACACAGGGAATTCAATATTGGCGGCACGCTGTTGCCCTTGGGAAATATTATGCGCATGCAGGTTGATGAAATTGAAAATTGGAAAGACAAGGAAATCATTTGTTATTGCCGCAGCGGCAATCGTAGCGGACAAGCCTGTCAATACCTGGCTACGATGGGTTTTACAAATACAAAAAATCTTGCAGGCGGAATGATTGCATGGCAGCAGGCGGCCCGCTGAACCGGGATTGTAAACGATTT
>JAFDYD010000022.1:0-5711 GCA_018267615.1 Bacteroidota bacterium
CTAAATCATAATCTTAGAATACACGAAGGCACAAAGAAATTTACAAAAGCCATTTTGGAAAGAAATATTAATTCCCTCCTCCCGTCAAGTACAAGACAAAACTTTTTTCTCTTTTGGCGTCTATTTGTGCTAAGATTTTAAATATCTTTTATGCACAATCATTACGATATAATCATCATCGGCACGGGGAGTGGTGGTAGCACGCTGTCCTACAAATTGGCATCAAGCGGAAAAAAAATATTGATCCTCGAACGCGGCGGATTCATTCCAAAAGAAAAAGAGAATTGGGATCCGCATGAGGTGGTTACAAAAGGACGCTATCGCCCCAATGATACCTGGTACGACCAGGATGATAAACCTTTCAAACCATTTATTCATTACAATGTTGGCGGCAATAGTAAAATGTATGGCGCCGCATTGTTTCGTTTTCGTGAAAGTGATTTTATGGAAGTGAACCATTTCGGTGGAGTATCTCCTGAATGGCCACTTCAATATGACGTATATGAACCTTACTATAACGAGGTAGAAAAATTATACAGCGCTCACGGAAAACGCGGAGCCGATCCCTCTGAACCCTGGGCCACGAGTGAATATCCGTTGCCTCCATTGGCGTACGAACCATTGATAAAAGATCTGAATGAAAAAATGATGCAGATCGGGTTGAAACCATTTCCATTACCGATGGGGATTCGTTTGCCGCAGGATTATACAGAAACAGAGTCGCCCGTGATGCTCGAAAACTTTGACGGATTCCCGGATCCGACAGACAGTAAAGCGGATGGTCACGTGATGGCATTGCGTCCCGCTTTGAAAAATAAAAATGTTACGTTACTCACGGATGCCTATGTTGAAAAATTAGATACTGATGCAAGCGGAACGCGCATTAACAAAGTGCATACGATCGTGAAAGGCGAGAAAATTATTTTTAATGCAGATGTCGTTATCGTTGCCTGCGGCGCTGTGAATTCTGCCGCGTTATTCCTGCGCAGTGCAAATGACAAACATCCTAACGGACTTGCTAATTCGAGCGACCAGGTGGGAAGAAATTTAATGCTTCATCATAATGGTTGTCTTGTCGCCTTTACAAAAGACATGATCAATGATTGCGTATTTCAAAAAAGTTTAGGTCTCGCTGATTTTTATCACGGTTCCGAAGACAGCAAATTTCCCTTGGGAGAAATACAGTTGATGGGAAGAAATGATGCGGATACAATTTTATGGCTCGCTGAAAAAATATATCCGGGAAAAACCTACCAGGAATTAAAACAGATGACGATTGATTTCTGGCTCACCGCGGAAGATCTCCCTCATCCGGACAATCGCATCAGGTTGAAAAAAGATGGTTCTATCCAGGTTAGTTATACAAGAACAAATTATAAGGCCTATGAAAAACTAAAAGAAAAATTAAAAGAAGTGTTTGTAAAAATCGGTGAACTGGATAATCGGTTCAAAGATATTCAGTGGGCAGGTTATGATCTTGATATTAGCGGAATGAGTCATCAGAATGGAACGCTGCGTTTCGGAACCGATCCAAAAAATTCTGTGCTCGATCTGAATTGCAAAACGCACGATATAGAAAATCTTTATGTAGTGGATGCAAGTTTTTTTCCAAGTTGTGGCGCGTTCAATCCATCGCTGACAATCGCAGCGAATGCATTGCGCGTAGGTGATCATCTGTTGAATGAAGTTCTGAAAATTAAAAACAAAGAAATAGAAACATCTGTGACCTCATAGTTCTTTGCGCCTTCGCGCCTTTGCGAGAAAATATCTCTCGCAAAGGCGCAAAGACGCAAAAATAAAATAACTCTTAGTGGAAGATTTTGCAAAAAACATAACCATCAACGTTAGCCATGCGGTGGAAATAGTCGCTGCGTTGATAATAGGTATCGCTGTAATAAGGACGATCTATAATTATTCCTTTCTTATAAAACCTTCTTCAAAAATTACAAAAGAAGAAATAAGAGTTCAGTTTGGAAGCACCGTTGCCGTTGCGCTCGAATTATTATTGGGCGCCGATGTATTGGCCACAGCGGTTGCACCGAGTTGGGATGATATCGGCAAACTCGCTGCAATCGCCGTAATCCGGACATTATTAAATTATTTTCTCGAGCGGGAATTGAAACATATGAAATCAAAACTTGCCTAACATCGGGAACAAGGTTTTCATTTCAATATCCTCCACCTGTCTGCCGAATTCTGCAATTTCAAAAGCTTCTGCATATTTTATTTTGGCAGCTTGTTCTTTCCCATACCATTTTTCCAACGCGAACATATTATTGTTGGTTACATTGCTGAAAGGAAGCGTATTATTATAGATAAGTTCTTTTTGTTTTTCCGGATGTTCTCTCACTTCTTTCAAAATGCCCATGCCATGCGGAATTGCTTCTGTTACCTGCGATTTTTGCGCGGCACATGCAGCAAGTTTGGTTTCCCAAACGCTGTCGATACTTATTGCAAAATCGGGGATATAAGAAAAATTGATTGTGTGATAATCCCTGATATAAACAAACACAGGCATCTTTGCCATTTGCAATCTCGGCGCTGCATCACGTACGATATATCCTGCAGTCATATTATCGGTGTGACCTCCTTTCGCCGGATAATAAGTAAAAACAATATCCGCTTTCCATTCCTGGATACTTTTGATCACCTTATCTTGTACTTCTTTTGTATTCTTCAAATATTGATCGTGATAATTTAAAACTTCATAGTCGCCCAGCGATAAAATTTTTTTGGAATCCATCGCTTCCTGGTAACGTCTTTTGGCGAGGTCGGCGGGTTTCATGGAATAATGTCCCGCATCACCATTGGTGAGCGACATGAATTTTACCTGGTGCCCCATTTTTGTAAATAATGCGGTGATGCCTCCTGTGTAAATTTCACCCTCATCCGGATGTGCGAAGATCACCATCACGCGTAATGGAGTTTGTGAAAATGCGATTCCTGAAAAAAAGAAAATGGTTACAATGGCTAAAAGAATTTTTCTCATATTGGCAGTTTGATGTTCTGAGTGAAAGTAGATTGAATATTTGATCAATTTTTTTTAAACATAAAGAAAAATATTGATACGCAATAATACCGTGGTTTAATTTCTATGTGTAACTATGTGCCTACTGTGCCTATGTGGTAATTTTTTTTCACCACATAGGCACAGTAGGCACATAGTTACACATAGAAGAGTTCTGAAGTTGTTGAACTGCCAAAGAAGTTATAATTGTTTGATAACACGGCACGGATTTCCTACAGCCACAACATTATCAGGAATATTTTTTACCACAATACTTCCAGCTCCGATCGTTGTGTTGCTGCCAATGGTAACGCCGGCGCAAATAATTGTGCCTCCACCGATCCAGACATTATCTCCAATCGTGATGGGCGCAGCCAATTCGGGCCCTTTGATTCTTTCCGCAGCGATTATCGGATGATAGGCCGCATATATTTGCACATTTGGCCCAAGAAAAACATTATCACCCGCTTTGATATAACTGCAATCGAGAAATACACAATTGAAATTCGCGAAGAAATTTTCTCCCACTTCAATATGACATCCATAATCGCAGTAGAATGGAGTTTGTATATCGATATTGTTACCCATCTTCCCCAAAAAATTCTTCAACATCGGTTTGCGTATATCTTTATCAAAAGGAGTTTTGTTATACGCATCCATCCACACTCTTGCTTTGATACGCATTTGCAACAATTCATGATCGCTTGCATCATACAATTCGCCGGCAAGCATTTTTTCATATTCAGTCATGATAGGAATTTTAATGCTCCTAAATTATTACAGATAATTAATAGTTGAAGTCAAATGATTGACAAATATTCCTGCGGTTATTAATTCTCTTTGTGCCATGAGAGCGATGAATATCAGGTCGAGAGCTGGACACCGGGGTCTTTCTCAAATGAAAGCTTCTTTCAAAAAAAATTGGAAGCATTATTTGCAGGAAGCGCTTGGACTCGCCATTTTCATGATCTCCGCTTGTTTTTTTGGAGGAATGCTCGAATCAAGTCACGGGGCACTGCATACTGCTATTCCCAACAATCATACCCGCGCAGTTATCATGGGCATCCTGATGGGATCTACGGCTTTGTTTATTTTTTATTCTCCATTTACAAGTCCCTCTGGTTCTCATATTAACCCGGCAGTCAGTCTTGTTTTTTTGCGATTGGGAAAGATGTGTCCCTGGGATACGCTTTTTTTTATATGTTTTCAATTTATCGGTGGAACGATTGCCGTATTTATCATGGCGGCCTTAATGGGTAACACACTTACTGAAGCGCCGGTAAATTATGTGACAACAGTTCCCGGACCCGCAGGAACATTACCCGCGGCAATTACCGAATTCGTAATTGCATTTATCATGATTACGATGGTATTGTTTACCTCCGCGCATAAAAAATTAAAAAACTTTACAAGAATCATCGCTGGTTTTTTTGTTTGTCTCAATGTAATATTCGCCGGACCGCTATCTGGTTTTGGTATGAACCCGGCCAGAAGTTTTGCAAGCGCATTCCCTTCAAATATCTGGACATCTTTCTGGATATACATCTTCATTCCTGTTGCGGGGATGATGACGGCAGCAGAATTTTTTGTATTCATCCAAAAAAGAAAATCAGTTAATAGTGATGATATAATGAATGAATCTATTATCGACAATAAAAATATAACTGCATGAAATCATTATTAAAACAAACCGCATTGATTGCAATCGCGTGTTTGTTTTTTTTAGCAGGATTTTGCCAGGTGAAAAGAGTGGCAACTATTGGTATAACGGTGAAGGATATGCCCAGCGCGGTAAAATTTTATACCGAAGTATTGGGATTTAAAAAAGTCAGCGATACTGAAAGAACTGGCGAAGTATATGAAAGGCTCGAAGGAATTTTTGGTTTGCACATGCGTGTTGTTCGTATGCAGTTGGGTGATGAATTTATTGAGTTGACAGACTATCTGACAGCAGGTGGAAGAAATATCCCGGAGGATATGCATAGTAATGATCTCGCTTTTCAACATATTGCAATCGTAGTAAGTGATATGGATAAAGCGTATGCGCATCTGCGTAAGTATAATGTTGAACATATCAGCACGTCTCCGCAAACCCTACCTGCGAGCATCGCTCCGGCAGCCGGTGTAAAAGCATTTTATTTTCACGACCAGGACAATCATAGTCTTGAATTGATTTATTTTCCTAAAGGCAAGGGACAACCGAAATGGCAACAAAACAATGGCAACATTTTTCTTGGTATCGATCATACGGCAATAGGAATTTCAAACACGGATAACAGCCTGCATTTTTACCAGGATATATTGGGAATCGTTCGCAAGGGAGATAGTTGGAACAAAGGTATCGAACAAGAACATCTGAATAATGTGGAGGGCGCGAGCCTTCATATCACTGGTTTAAGAACTGCAGCTGGTCCGGGTATTGAATTTCTCCAATATATTCAACCCGGTGTTGGAAAACCTTATCCTGCAGATACAAGAGCCGATGATATCTGGTATTGGCAAACAGAATTGATCGTGGATGATGCCCAGTCTGTTTACAACAGGCTGCAAGCCGACGGATATCGTTTTGTTTCGAATGGAATTGTCGAGATGAATGATCGTCGTCATAGCAAAGCATTTATTGTGAAAGATCCGGACGGACATGCGATGCTGGTGCGAGGGGAATGAAGAATCAATATGCAAATGTTTGAACCATGAAAAAAAG
>JAFDYD010000022.1:5783-79195 GCA_018267615.1 Bacteroidota bacterium
CTTTTTTTCATGGTTCAAACATTTTCCCTTTCTCGTCAACCACCCGACACCACTCATTCTATATTTTTATTCACTTTGTCATTAATAAATATTAGTGATGAACAACGACAAACAAATCATCTGCCCCTTATGCAATGATGCAGTGGATAAGCTGCTATATCGTTTTCATATCGACAGTGAAAAAAATGTTATTGACAAGATCAGGAAAGAACATCCGGGCTGGACGGAGACGGACGGGTTATGCAGCCGCTGCGTCGATTATTATCACGCCGAAATAGTGATGCGCCAGAGAATATTGCCGGCCATCGGTCCGTATTTCCCCGTGAAAAGTGTAGATGATTTTGTGATATTACCAACGCCGCTTCGCGTGGATGCAGATCCGCGCTACACCGGGAAAGGTGTAACGATTTGTTTTGTTGACAGCGGTTTTTATCCCCATCCGGATTTGAAAAATAGAATCAAGATCATGATTGATATCTGTGCAGAAGCAAAGCCATCTTCCATTGAAACTGAAAACGAAAGTGCAGCATGGCATGGAACCATGACTTCCGTTGTTTGCGCGGGTGACGGTTTTTTGAGTAAAGGTTTGTACAAAGGAATCGCTAGTGATGCAAATCTTGTTTTGTTGAAAGTGCAGGATGAGCATGGAAAAATCACAACAGCAAATATCATCAAAGCACTCGAGTGGATATTGACGAATCACAAAGAATATGATATTAAAATTGTAAACCTTTCACTAGGCGATGATGAGGCAGTGTCGTACAAAGAGAGCAGGGTAGATCAACTCGCAGAAAAATTAATTGAAGAAGGAATATCTGTTGTAGCTGCTGTCGGAAATGATGAACACGGTTATATACATCCGCCCGCAAACGCACTGAATGTAATCGCCGTGGGTGGTGTAGATGATGACAATAAGCCGGGAAACGAATTCAACACAGCATATCATTCTTCCTATGGAAAAACAGTAGATGAGCTGATGAAACCAGAGTTGGTTGCGCATGCGATTTGGGTTGCAGCTCCAATATTGCCAGGATCCACCGAGCAGGAAGAAGCAGTTATATTGCATCGACTATTATCTGTTGCAGATGCGGAACTTCAAATGGAATTGGAAAAGAATATTTCAAAAATTAAATTAGATCATTCTGTTTTATCGGGAAATGATCTATCTTATAAAAGACTAGTGATTACGCGGCGTATACAGGAAGCAAAATATATCTTGCCTCATTATATGCATGTTGACGGCACTTCGTTCTCCGCTCCGATTGTAAGTGCCGTGATCGCACAATTATTGGAGGCAAGGCCAGAACTAACGCCGCAGCACATACGACAAATCCTTTTTGGATCGGCAAAAAGAATTCCTGGTATTGATGCAGAAAGACAGGGATTTGGTATGATACAACCACGAAAAGCGATCTTAAAAGTATTAAAAAGAGAATGGGTTATGTCAAAACAGCAAACTCCATTCGTCAATCATAAAAAACAGACCATCGAGTTCTACCTGCATCATGATTGTGCTGAACAGATTTCACTTGCGGGAAGTTTTAATCAATGGGCGGAAGATATTTTGCTGATGGAACCTGGTAAGAACGGTTATTGGAAAATCGAAATACCATTATTGCCAGAAGGAAGATATCATTATAAATTTTTTGTGGATTCAAACCGATGGGTAGAGGACGTGGACAATCCTTATCGTGAGCCAGACGGATATTCAGGATTCAACAGCATATTGATTATTCAACCCGCACAAAACTAATACAACATGATTATAGAAATATTGCTTGTACCTGTTGGTCTATATCTTTTTTGCGGATTTGTTTTCGCAATAGCTTTTATCGTGAAAGGCGTAAGTGTGATCGACGAAGGCGCACATGGCGGAAGCATTGGTTTCAGGATAATCATCATACCAGGGACAATGGTTTTTTGGCCATTGCTTTTAAAAAAATGGCTTCGTGCAAAAAAACAACAACATGATTAAGCCGCTACGCAAAAGACATTTACAAATCTGGTCAATGCTCGCAATTTTATTGCCGGTAGGAATTATTAGCGCGTGGCTGGCGATACCGCGGCAGGCCGTCGATAAAACGTTGCAACCGGCTCATGTGAATGCGCTTTCTGTTATTCTTAAATCATACAAAAAACCAGGTGCTGAAATCGTGAATATCAGGATCAGCGCGGATAGCAGCGCATCACAACTGGAATGGATAAACGAAGAAACAGTTACAAGTCCGTCGGCATTAATATATCAAAAACAGAAAGATGATAATTCTGAGAACATCACCGACGCGGATTTAATCGGAAGGATAGAAGCAAGAGGAACATATTATTTCCCATTGAAAAACGAATCAAAGAACAATCAATTTCATTTTGTGATTTATGATATCATTCATCACCAGGTGATAGAAAAAATAAATTTTTAATTACTTCTTCTCCGCGAAGAATCAAAGAAATAACCATGAGCGCTTCTTACCAGGCAGTAGGGTGGAACAAGCAGAAAAAAAAATATGACTGGATCATCTTCAGTTTTTGTGTAGTGTATTTGATCGTGTTTATCGGAGTAACTGCGTATGTAAACCCGGATTATACATTCGAGACTGTATTGGTCCGGTCTACGTCAACACTTGCATTGCTATTGCTTCATGTGATATTGAGTATCGGACCTCTTGCGCGCATTAATAAAAAATTTCTACCGTTATTGTATAACCGACGTCACCTGGGTGTAACGATGTTTACTGTGGCGTTGGTGCATGCCTCGTTTGGTATTTTTCAATTTCACGCATTGGGAAATGTAAATCCACTGGTGTCGTTGTTTATGTCGAATACGAATTATGGTTCACTCGCAGATTTTCCATTCCAGGCGCTTGGTTTTTTTGCGTTGATTATTTTTTTCCTGATGGCGATCACCAGTCATGATTTCTGGTTGCATAACTTGGGTCCGAAAGTCTGGAAAACATTGCACATGATGGTTTATCCCGCTTATTTCCTCATCATCATGCACGTGATGCTTGGCGTGATACAATACGAAACCAATCCTGTGTTTGTACTGATATTGGGAGTTGGTTCATCAACGCTGATCGTGCTTCATCTTATTGCCGGCACTCGTGAAGTAAAAAAGGATAATGAAGAATTTGGCTTGAAGCAGGACGGATTTGTAATGGTTTGCGGAGTAAATGATATCGAAGACAACCGTGCGAAAATGTTTTGCATCGATAAGGAACGTATTGCAGTCTTCAAATTTGAAAGAAAATTATTTGCAGTGAATAATGTTTGCAAACATCAGAATGGTCCGCTGGGTGAAGGAAAAATTGTGGATGGATGTCTAACTTGTCCGTGGCACGGATATCAATATCTGCCGCAGAATGGTCAGTCGCCTCCGCCTTTCAAAGAGAAAGTAAGTACTTATGATGTGAAAGTTCAGGGGCAAAATGTTTGGGTGAATCCAAAACCTTATCCGGAGGGAACGGAGAGGAAGGGGGCGAACTTCTGATTTGAATGATTAAATGATTTTCTATGACTATTTTGTCACCGAGGAGTCACCGCCATACGAATGTAGAAATTCCACGATGTCAATGCGGAACTCCTCGGCTGTCGACTTTGCATTTTAAAATATGCAGTCAAACCTTACATAATCCGATCAATGTGATCGGGGGCTAAAAATCTAACATCAACAACTAATACAAATATCACATACCAAATCATTTAAATCATTCAAATCAGAAGTTCATGCAAGAGTTTTATATCGGATGGATGGACAAAGCGCCGCGAACGTTTGCGCAATTTGTAAAAAAATATTTACTGTTGATATTACCGGTGATTATCGTGATTGCCGTACTGCTCGGCGCGCTGCAAAAAAAATTTAGTAAAGGAAATTTTGAATTTGGTCAACCTACAACCGTGACTGGAATTTATTTCAATCATCCTGTTCCGCTTATTAAAGTAATTAATGGCAAGGATATTTTTGGAAATATTTCGTATATCACGATTCCTCTCGTTGGATATGGTAAACATGGCGCGGATGGAATTATCAGCGATATCGAAAAAGAAAAAAATATTTCACTTGATCAAAAAGAAGTTTCTCTGAAGGGCACACTATTGTATAATGACGGAAAAACGATTATGCAGGTTGATAAAAATGACACAGTACTTGTTCATTATTCCGGTAAGCAGATCGCCTCTGAATTACTTCCGCAAAAAAAGGATTTGGGAACTTTATCTATCAAAGGGGAGATTGTAGATTCTAAATGTTATTTCGGTGTGATGAAACCCGGTGAAGGAAAACCTCATCGCGATTGCGCGATACGTTGTATTCTTGGCGGCATTCCTCCTGTATTGGTCGTCAAAAATGAAAAGGGTGAAGCTAACTATTATTTGCTTGTTGATGCAGATGGTGCGAAAATCAATCAATCTGTTCAACCATTTGTTGCAACACCGGTAACTGTAAATGCAAATGCGATACAGTATGATGATTGGATTGTGTTATATGTAAACAAGAATGCTGGTATCAGGGAAATTTCGCGTAGTGCATTTTATCAGCCGGGGAATGCAGTTGCATGTGTGATGCGGTAATATAGATGAATGTCAATACCCCGTCGGCGGTCATACGATCGATATTTTCCCACCACCGCCGTCGGGGTCTGCGACCGCCGACGGGGTGAGAATGTTGTCGTTTAGCGATACATATTTTCATATTCCAGAATACTCTCTTCAACAAGGTGCATTTCTTCAACCAGGTTTGTTACTTCATATCGGATATCATCGGCGACTTCTTTCTTTGTTTTCAGCGGAAAATGTTTTTGTGAGAAATCCTTTTTTATGATGGAGATTTTATTGGTATCAAAACCAAATGTTGCGCGCTCGTCATTCATTGAATTCAAAATCACCATATCAAAATTTTTCTTATTGAGTTTCCCGATAGCATGCGTCATTTCATCATTCGTTTCGAGTGCAAAGCCAACAGAAACCTGGTTAGGTGTTTTTACTTTTCCAAATTCATAGGCGATATCTACATTCTTTACCATTTTAATCAGGAATGCATTGTCGTCTTTTTTAATTTTTTGTTCAGCAATTTTTTCCGGCCGGTAATCGGCGACCGCAGCCGCAAAAATGGCGATATCAACCATTTCAAAAAAACGACAACACGCGAGATACATTTCGTTCGCGCTGTTCACTTTTACTAATTTTAAGCGGGGATGTTTCAAATCAATACAAACAGGCCCGGATACCAGGTATACATGCGCACCATGTTGCAGAAAACTTTCTGCTATCGCATATGCCATTTTTCCACTGGAATGATTGCTGATATAACGCACAGGGTCGAGCGCTTCTCTCGTTGGACCAGCAGTGATCAACAATTTTTTTCCGGATAATATATCTGTCCGCATATGAATGGTTTTATTGATAAGAGAATTATGTACTCAAATTTATTTAAATAGCCCCCTTAAGAAAGTCGGCTGCATTACAGATTCGGATTTTATTTTCAATTGCGAGGAAATAATGCGGATAATAAAAGGCTCAAAATTTAGTCGCACTATGTGTCCCTATGTGCCTACTGTGCCTATGTGGTAAATAAAAATTTACCACATAGGGAAACAAACTTGAATTAAACGAAATAAAAGTTAGAACTACATCTTCAAATGATGATCCTTACCGCGATGCTGAAATTTTACTGAGATGGGGAAAATATTTGCTGGTAGTATGGTGGAGAACCAATTCCGGTTTTGTGGTACACAAACGAATAATCCTTCATCATCGCCGATAGCCTTGAAATGCTCTAATGGAGGTTGTTTTTCAAAAAAACCGAGTTCGAATTTTTTTACAATGCTGTCCGCGTCTTGAGAAAATGTTTTACTTGGAAACACAAGACCGATTTCGCTAACGTTTCGTATTTGTTGGGCAGAGAAATCTTCTTCAACGGTATCATGCATATCAAACCTTGCAATCAATTCACCAATATTCCCCGCGGGATCAAGAAAATAAAAGGATTTTGCATTCCAGCTTTTAAAATCCGCGAAATAACTGTTGAATTCATCCAGCCAAATAATATCCACTCTTTTCTTTGTCCATTCAAAAGCCTCTGCTATTTTATTGGAAGGGATGTTAAAGGCAAAATGATAAAACGGTTGCTCATGAACGTTAGTTTCTTCGAAGATCAAAAAAGATTTTCCGATTGTTATTTGAGTAGATAAACTGTTTTGAACTGCATTCAATTCAAATACATCCTTGTAAAACCGGAATAATTCACCAGCATTGTTTGTTTGCAATTTTACTTCCTGCAGTTGCATAACATGATCATGCGTTGTTGTATGCTTTCAACACGGTTTCGCGAAGCACAGAGCCTGCATCTGAATTTATGAATTCTAATATTCCCGCGAGTTGTTCCGGTTTCACCCAAATAGATGGATCCGTATCCGGCATTCCTTTTCTGTTGACAGGAGTATCGATGGTGCTTGGTATTACTACCGACGCGACGATATTAGTTCCTTTATTTTCTTCATTGATAAATTCCGCGAGCCTGAATAAAAGTGATTTTGTCAGTGCATATGCGATAAGTCCCTTACCCTGCACAGGATTTATTGCGGGTCTGGCACCGATATAAACCAATCTTCCTGAGCCATTTTTTTGCATGTGTGTCAACAACGGACGTGTAACAAAATATGCTGTTTCAAAATTTAGCGAGAATTGTTTTTGAATATCCGCACCGGGTGTTGAGGAAACATCTCCCATGGCAAAACCACCAACAAGCATCATCGCTCCGTCAATCTTTCCATACTTGGAAATAACAGCCTGTATAAAATCCGTTGTTTCGTTTTCACTGGTCAGGTTAACCGTTCTGAATTCGAAATTTGCATTGCCAGTTGCAAACTCCAGGTGATCATTCTTTCCATCCACAGCAACTACTTTATATCCTTCTTCTAAAAATTTTTTTACGGTGGCCACTCCAAGATTTCCATTGGCGCCTGTGATGATAACTGTTTTCATTGCTGATTTGTTAGGTGATTGAACCGTTATTTTTTTTGAGCCGACTGCAAAGCTATTAAATTATTGCCAGGCAAATTTTCCGCCGGTATTTATTCTTATTTTATATAAACTGGTATGACCTGTCATGTAAAGTGTTTTTCCATCTTCATCGCCCCAGGCCATATTAGCCGGGCGTTCTGGCGTAACAATTTTTCCCAGCAATTTTGCATCAGGAGCAATGATCCATAGTCCTCCCGGAGCAGATACAAAAAGATTTCCTTCTCTATCTACCTTCATTCCATCTAATGCCTCGTCATCTTCCGTCTGGTTGCAGTCAAAAAAGATTTTTCCGTTTCGCAATGTTCCATCAGCATTTACTTCATATCGCCAAATTGTTTTGGTATGATGGATATCGCGTATATCCCAGTTCGTTATATATAAATATTTCTCATCGGGTGAAAAAGCAATTCCGTTTGGTCCGCCAAGATCTTTGGACACGAGCTGCGTTTTTCCATTCCTGATCATGAACACACCTGAGTAGTCAAGCTCTTTGCGTGTATCACTGAAAAAATTAGGAAGTCCGTATGGCGGATCGGTAAAATAAATCGTGCCATCACTTTTTTGAACGATGTCATTCGGGCTATTGAAACGTTTGCCATCAATCTTATCTGCTAGCACTGTAAGCGGACCCTTCTTTTCAAAACGGACAACTCTTCTGTTGCCGTGCTGGTCAACAATTAATCTTCCTTCGTTGTCAATCGTCAATCCGTTTGAGCCAGGCTGACCATATTCGCCGATATCAGCGCCGGTATAACCGCTATGGCTGATATAAACTGTTGTATTGTGATTTTTCGGATTATAACGATAAATATTATTTGTATTCGGATCGCTGAACAAAAGAAATCCATCCGGATGCCAAACCGGACCTTCTGTAAATTGAAATCCGTCTGCAATTTTATCAACCGATGTACCGGGAGAGATAATCGTATTTAGTTTTTCATCCACGGTATAAATCTTACCAATATTTTTCCATGAAGGATTTACTGGAATTTCTTTATAGAAATCTACAACAGCATTTCTAACCCATATATAATTATCTGGTATCATGCCGAGCGGTCCATTTATTCCGAGAATTGCGATTGAAAATTGGTCACCAGGTTTTGCATTGTCTGTAAGTATAACGCGGTTGCGTGTGTTGTAACCTGCAATCACTCCATTGCCACTTTGCCCGAAACTGTGCATCTGTTTTCCATTCACCCAGATCTCACTATAATCATCCATCACGATTTCGAATACTGCGGTTGTGCCATTTGTATTTAATTTCCCGATAGTGGGTGGAATTGTAAGCGTCACTTTATACCATGCTGTTGAAACCAATCCCATTCCTTCGCGCATTTCGAGATCTGTCGGTTGTACCTGCATGAAATTCTTTTCGAAGTCCGCCGCATTCACTTGAGGATGTATTGTATGCGTCTTTATATTCATCCCTGTAGGATACAATAATAACTTATCAGACATGGAAGGGCCAGGCGATTTAAAGTCGGCTTCGATGATATGCGCAGGTTGTATAAACCATTTTGCATTTACAAGCGCTGCGCCTTCAATTGATTTGAGATCAGCGATGGCTTGTGGTTTATCTACCGATAACTGCCGCGTCTCCTGTCCATGTACCATGAATGCGATGAGCAAGCATATCAGCAACATTCGTTTTTTTGGGCTCACATATTTTTTCATAACATTTTTATTTTCGGCTGTAGGAGATCGTTAGACTCAAGATGAATAAACATCAGCATGTTTCGCGTCTAACGATTTCTTAATCGCCTAATCAGTTTAATCTTTCGAAATAATTACTCGGAGAATTTAGCTTTCAGGCCCGCGTTCGCAATATCTTCGTCTTGCTGTGCGCTTGCACTTCCGCTTACACCGATCGCGCCAATTACAACACCGTCATATACTACAGGCAGGCCGCCTTGCAAAAAGGTATGTCCAACAGTGATCAGGGCCTGTCTGCCACCATTGATAGCATTCTCGAGTTTTGACGAAGGCGCTTTGAATAAAGCTGCTGTATTTGCTTTTTTTGTTGCGACTTCAGAGGCAGCAGCGAAAGTATTATCGAGTCTTTCGAGATAGATTAGGTTACCGCCTGCATCAACAACAGCGATCGCACCGCCTGGAGCATTCGCTCCCTGCGCATATTTTACGGCTTCGGCAACAATTTTTTTTGCGGCGGCAAGTGAAATATTTTTTTGTGTCAATACCTGCGCCGGACAAATTGTTGCGAGCATACTCATCACAACAATTAAGGAGAATATTTTTTTCATGATTTTTTTTGAATAGTGAAATAACCATTGAATTATTTAGTGGTAACATTATTTTCCGGAGCAGGAGTCGCCGGTTTGTCAAATTTTATTTTTTTACCTGCATGCTTTTTTTCTTGTCCGGGCCAGTTGCCATCCGCTTTCGCTGTGTTTCCTGCTACATCTTTATTAAATTGTTGATATGCGTCTTGCGTGTGTTGAAGGATCAATCTGCCATCGACGATCTGGAAAATTGTCGGATCGATGGGACGAAGTTTGTTCAGGCTCATCGCGTATCCGCAGAACGCGCCATATTGCGGAGCGTATTTCGCAGGATTATCTTTGAAAGTATTTGCATGTTCTTCGGATGAGAACCAATATGTAGCTCCGTTGTAGCGAGTAGAAAATTTTGGATTTCCCTGTTCGGCTTTATTGTCGGCAAAATATCCGACCGCATCATATCCCTGTAAGATTACGCCATCGGGATCTGTATTATTTAAAAATCCTTTTTCTTCGTCAGTAACAATTTGTTTGCCGCCGTTGGTGGAAACACCAGGCCAATATTTATCTGCCTTTACAAGATTACCAGCAACATCTTTGTTCCATGCGCTAACTGCGCGCTGATTATGCTGAATAACGAGCCTGCCATCAACGATCGAAAATGTATTCACATCGATCGGCGCTGTTTTCCCTAACGATACCGCGTAAGCGCACCATGCACCAAATTGAGGTTTATATTTTTCAGGATTTGATTTGAAGAGATTCAAATGATCCTGTGAAGCGAAATAATAAATCGCGTCCTCGTATTTATATTGGAATTGTGCATCGCCTTTTACGGGCTTATTGTCGCTGAAGAAAGCAACTGCATCATATCCGTCGAGAATGACACCATTTGCATCTACATTGTTGAAAAATTTTCCGTCGAATTTCTGTGCATTGGTAATTTCAAAAATGAGCAATGCAGCTACAATAATGGAAAATGCTTTTAAAATAAGTCTTGTCTTGTTGATTGAACTTTCGTGGAGGTATATTGCCTTTACCCGGAGTTCTGCCGTTGTGATCATATTCTTTTTCATATCTGTTTTTTTACAGCACAAAGGAACTGCTGATATGAAAAAGTTAATGTCGACTGTTTTACATATCGATAAACATAGTTAAGAATGGATCATCCCAAAATCGCGATCGGCCTTTGCAGTTTTCAATTTTTAAAATTGAAGAACCACAAAGGCCGATCACTTTCTTACTTATCCTTATTGAACCGTAGCTTATTGTTTAATCAATTTCGACAACATTACTTTATTTGTACCAATCAGTGCCTGCAGTGTGTACATCCCACCAGCAAGACGGCTGACATTGATTTGTTGATCGACAACGTTCGCTGGTTTTTCCATTTGTGATGCATGCACCAGTTTACCATTCATGTCATAGATATTCACTTTAACGGTACCAAGTGTATCGCTGATCAATCTCAAATTCACTACATCATGTGCAGGATTTGGATAAACCAATATTGACTCTGTCGAACGCAGGTTGTCTACCACTTTTACTTTTACAGTTGCCGTAGAATTAGAACCGTTGTTATCAGTTACAGTTAATTGGAAAGTATATTCTCCAATTACCAGGTCAGATACTTCTGATGTTGCGTTGTTGAACGATGCAATGGTTGCTGTATTCGGCCCGCTCGTTTCCTGCCATTGGAAAGTAGTGATCGTTCCATTTTGATCGGTAGATCCTGTTCCATCTAACATCACGCTGTTTGTAGGCAATGTGATTGTCTGATCTGCACCGGCGTTTGCCACAGGAGGCACATTGGCGCCTACTACCGGTGGAGGTGCGGATTTAACGGTAATGGTTACGCGATCTTTTGCAGTGGCTCCATTGTTATCTGTTACAGTCAATTCGATTACATATGTTCCCGCAACCAGGTTACGTGCAGACGGTGTTCCGGTAGTCGCGCTTTGTAGTGTTGCAGTCGACGGTCCGGAAATCTGTGCCCAACTATAGGATGCAATAGAACCATCCGGATCATATGAAGCGGTTCCATTCAGGTTCGCAGCATTGGATGGCAATGTGATCGTTTGATCAGGTCCTGCATTTGCAATTGGAGCCTGATTATTTGGCGGAGGTGCTGCCGATGTAACGGTGACCGTTACCTGATCTTTAGCGGTAGCTCCTTTATTATCTGTTACAGTCAATTCAAAAATATATGTACCCGCTTGCAAACCTGTTATTGTTGGTTTAGCAGTTGTGCCGTTAGAAATGGTCACTGTTCCAGGTCCTGAAATCTTCGCCCAGTTATACGATGCGATTGTACCGTCAGGATCTGAGGAAGCCGATCCATCCAAACTCACAGAGCTGGTCGGCAATGTAATTGCTTTGTCTCCACCAGCATTTGCGATAGGAGCTTGGTTAGGCGCTGAAGTTACAGTCACTTTTACTTGTGCTTTCGCGGTTGCTCCCTGGTTATCTGTTACAGTCAACTCGAATGTGTATTGACCGACTATCAGACTACCAACTGTCGGCGTAGCTGTGTTACCGTTAGTGATAACAGATGTAGAAGGACCTGAAATTTGCGCCCAACTATATGATGCAATGGTTCCATCAGGATCTGATGATGCAGCACCGCTGAGGCCAACTGAATTGGTCGGTAATGTTATTGTTTTACTTGCGCCTGCATTTGCAATTGGACTTTGGTTTGGCGCTGCCAGTACAGTAATAGTTACGATATCACTTGCTGTTGCACTCAAATTATCTGTGATCACTAATTTGAAAACATATACGCCTTGAGTCAAATTGCTCACTGTTGTTGTAACACTGCCAGGTGTACCGATGGTAGCTGTAGTTGGACCCGAATTCTGTGTCCACGCATAAGAGCTGATGCTTCCTGAAGGAGGAGCTTGTGATCCACCACCATTCAGGTTAACTGAATTTGTTGGGAGTGTAATCGTCTGATCAGCGCCTGCATTTGCTACAGGTGGTGTGCTACCAGAAGGTACAACGGTGATTTTCACTTGTGCCTTACCGGTAGCTCCGCTATTATCTGTTACAGTCAATTCGAAAGTATACAGCCCGGCTATCAGATTACTTGCTGTTGGCGTAGCTGTATTACCGTTAGTAATGGTAGATGCAGATGGGCCTGTTATTTGTGCCCAGCTGTATGATGTAATTGTTCCATCAGGATCAGAAGATGCAGATCCGTCAAGATTTACTGAATTTGTTGGAAGTGTAATCGATTTGCTTGCGCCTGCATTCGCAACGGGAGGCTGGTTAGCTGCTGCCTTCACTGTTACAATAATAGAATCTTTTCCAGTAGCACCGCCGTTATCTGTTACTACAAGATTGAAAATATAAGTTCCTTGCACGAGGCCTGTGATATTTGTATTTACACTTGATGCGTTCGCAATAGTAGCAGTTGAAGGTCCTGATTTTTGTGTCCAGCTATATGATACGATCGTGCCATCAGCATCTGTCGAAGCACTTCCATCAACATTCACAGAACTTGTAGGCAATGTGATTGTTTGATCAGCCCCTGCATTAGCAGTCGGAGGCACATTCACCGCAGGATTTACTGTGATGGTGACATTTGCCGAAGCCGTGGCGCCACTATTATCTGTTACAGTCAATTTAAAAACATAAGTTCCTGCAGTAAGTCCCGTTACCACCGTAGAAGCAGCGCTTGCATTGGTAATCGTAGAACCAGGTCCTGATACTTGTGACCATGCATAGCTTGCAATGGTGCCATCTGGATCAGAAGAACCTGTTCCATTCAAGCTGGCGGAACTTGTTGGTAAAGTAATGGTTTGATTTGTGCCTGCATTAGCAACTGGTGGTTGATTCGGTGCGGCATTATTCACGGTTACGGTCACCTGCGCTGTTGCAGTAGCACCTTTATTATCTGTTACAGTTAACTGGAATGTATATGCGCCGGCTTGTAAAGCGCCGACTGTTGGTTTGGATGTATTTCCGTTGGTGATGGTGGCTGTTGATGGACCTGATATTTGTGCCCAGCTATATGATGCGATGGAGCCATCAGGATCATTAGAAGCGGAACCATCCAGTGCCACTGAATTGGTCGGCAATGTTATTGTTTTATTAGCGCCAGCATTTGCAATCGGTGATTGATTCGGAGCTGCTGCAACACCATTTGTTTGTACAGCACCAATATCATAAGCACCCGTAATTGTTGTGTGATAATAATCATCTGTGATAAAAGGAATCGTTATCCCTGCGCCGATTACAGGACTTCCCGTAACAGGTCTGCATGTCGTTCCGTCGATAATTCCTGAAGTGCTTGCATAATATCTATTACCTCCTGTATCCACTGCCCACGAACCGCCGGAATTATTTTGAATGATTTCTTGTGCCAGGCTGTTTGCCTTCAAATTGATACCAAGATTATTTTTTATTGAACAGGTATATCCTCCATAAAGACCGAGAACAACCATCGGTGCTATATATCCTCCATCATCGCTACAATTCACCGCTGTATTATTATATATATAGCAATTCGTACCGGTGGTCAATCCTGCAACGATGTTGGTAGCATCTAATCTGATATCAATAAAACCGTAACGGGTAGTATTTATTCTAACTGAATTATACAAATAGGTATTTCTTGGCGTGCCAACCATTGCTGCATTATACACGCGCGCGATATATCCCGCTCCACCACTCTGCCAGAAATTATTGAAACAAGCATTTCCGAAAACGGTGAAGATACCGACATCGCCTCCGGTAGGATTATTGCCACTATAAGTCACTTTCCAATCATGTGCGTATAAACGGAAAAATACACCACGAACCTGCTCACCGTTTGTTTTTGTTTGATCGATGCTGATCCTCGACATGATAACACTGTCAGAGAAATCCGCTTTGTCGCCGATCTGTCCATATGATCCTCTCAAAAAATAACCAGCTCTTTCAACAGTGATACTATCAAATTTACAGTTGTACATCTTTAATGAAGAGATGCTTCCTGTGTATGCTAAACCACTGGAAACATCGATCGCATTACCACCAATGTCTGTGAATGAAACGTTGCTGATGGTACATCCATTTGCGGTACCGGGCCATGTCATACCCGAGCCGCCTGTATTCATAATAGTAAAACCAGAAAAGCTAACATTGGTATTTGATCCGAATGTTACTGTTCCGGTAAATGTTACACGTGTTGATTGAGAAATAATTGAAATTCCTGAAAGATTGGAAAAATTACCCCCAGTATAAGTGCCCGGCGCAATTGCTAATATATCACCAGGATTCAAGCCACTCATGGAAGTCTGAGAAACATTTCCGCTTCCACTACCAATAACAACTGTCTTCGCATTTACATTCGTAAATGAGAAAAATAATACAACTATTAATATAAATTGAGGAAATAGATTGGTAGAGGAAGAAAACAATCTTCTAAGGGCGTAAAAGTTGCCTTTCATAGACTTGGATTTTGGTTTTTCAAGGTTACGCTACAAATAAGGACGATATGGATAAACAAATTTCTTGCCAAAAAAAGCAGTTAAAGCGGTTAAAATTTGATGGCAACATGATGTTTTCAACAGGCACTCTCGAAAATGGAATTTTCCAAAGAACAAAATTTCTGCCATACAAGGCTTTGTTGATTAAATGTTAGTAAAACATCATTTATCCACGTTCGAACATTGATTTAATGGTGGGAATAAGGTGGAAGGTGTAGGGTGTAAGGAATAAGAAATAAGGCACAAGTGAAGAAGGTACAAGAAGTTTCGACCCCTGTACTTTCATCACTTGTGCCTTGTGCCTTATACCTTACACCCTACACCTTACACCCTATACCCTATACCTTACACCCTACACCTCACCTATAAGTGTACTGATACTCAATCTTTCCAACTAATTCTTTTTTCTTATTAAAACAATTATCTCTTTTCTTCAGTCCTTTTTCATCGTATTGATATACCCAGTTTTGATAGTAACTGCTTCCTGCGGGTACAAATATCATAGACGACAGGCGTCCGTTGCTATATTCGAAAATATAGTCGGGCAGAAGCCTTTGTGCCTTCACGTTATACCGGACAATATCCGTGAGCTGGTGATCATCTCCATAATAATAATATATCACGGGCAGTTTATTGCCATTCCTTACAGCCCTTTCTTCGGTAATATTTCCTTTTTCATCTTTTATAAACTGCACATAAGTTGTATCTCTATCATCTTTGATCTTTATCATTGTTGCGGGCAATGACTGCTGATCATATTTCCAGATATGTTTTTCAACACTCTTGATTTGATTATCCGTTTCAATGGAAGTATTTGTTATAGAAAGAATTCTTGAGTTGGCATCGTATTCATAATCGCTGGTGCTTTGATAGGTATCGCTGGTATCGATGGTTTTTTTTAGCAGTCCATTTGCATCATAATAGGCAACAAGATTTGACACCGTGCTGCTGTTCGAGCGCGTATAGGTTTCGATTGTCGAAAAATCCGCTGCAATAGTCTGATGACACTCGAAGCCTTCAGTCGGTGTGCCGTTGCTTTCCAGGCTTGTCAATGTAACGGAACTGATTCTGTTTTCTTTGAAAGTTTTCCATTTATCAATGGTTTGCCGGGTTAGCAGGATATCCTTGTAATAATATTGGGCCCTAGCATTTACCGCAAAGCACAAAAACAATAAGCCGATCAGTCCTTTCATTTCTTTTTGTTGAAGTCGCAAATTTAGAATGGTAATGCTAGAACGAAAAAAACTATATTTTAATATGCTGAACGCTAAACGCTAAACGCTGAACGCTAAACGCTGAACGCTAAACGCTGAACGCTGAACGCGGAATGCTGATCACAATACTCTACTACATGTGGTGCCCCTAGCGTTTAGCGTTCAGCGTTTGGCGTTCAGCGTTCATCATCTGGCTTTTCCTTATTTTTATTCAAAATTTAAATATTGTCGCATTTAAAAGAACGCAGCGAAAAAATTTGCTTGAATTGCAATGCAGCCCTCCATGGTCTTTATTGTCACGTTTGCGGACAGGAAAATATCGAACCCAAGCAATCTGCGTGGCACCTCGTCTCGCATTTTTTTTATGATGTCACACATTTCGATGGAAAGTTTTTTACTACGCTGAAGGATCTTCTTATTAAACCCGGGTTTCTTTCTAAAGAATTTATTTCCGGCCGGCGAATAAGTTATCTGCATCCTATCCGTATGTATATATTCACGTCCGCGATTTTCTTCATTGTGTTTTTTTCTATTTATAATATCAAGAGTTTAACGGATAGCGCAAAAATACAAGTGAATAGTAAGGACTTGGCAGTTGCAAAAAAAGAAGCACTGTCGCATGCGAAAAACAGGGAAGATTCAATGTCGATTGAAAAGACTTATTCGGGCTTGCAAAATTTGTCATTGATACCACAGAGAGATTCTTCCACGGAAGATAGTGATATCATTTTTAAAGACGCTACAGGTCGTTCCTACAAATCGATCGACGAATATGATTCAATCCAAAATACACTTGCGCCTTCATCGCGGGACGGATGGATGAAAAAAATGATTGCTTACAAAAACATCGAGCTGGGTAAAAAATATAAGGGAAACAGGCAGGCTTTTTTTCAAGATTGGCTCGAGGCGTTCGTCCATAATTTTCCCAAATTACTATTCATCTCACTTCCTTTATTCGCACTGACGCTAAAATTGCTATATGTTAGGCGCAAGCAATTTTATTATGCTGATCACGGAATATTCGCTATTCATTTATACATCTATTCTTTTATTGCGCTGCTTTTTGTTTTTGGTTTCAGATATTTGAGACTATATACCGGGTGGAACTGGCTATTGATTTTCACGGTCGCTATTTTCCTGTACACGGTGTATTATTTTTACAAAGCAATGCGTAATTTCTATCAGCAAAACTGGATAAAAACTTTTCTCAAATACATTTTGCTTTTTATTCTTTCATTGATAACTATTATCATTTTATTCACTGTCTTTTTTGCTTTTTCAATTTTACAGATTTAAAATATGCAACAGGAAAACGCGTTGAATGAATTCGCAAGACTGATCCAGGTAATGGATGAGTTAAGGGAGAAATGTCCCTGGGATAAAAAACAAACCATTCATACTTTACGGTCGATGACGATTGAGGAGACTTATGAGTTGGCGGACGCCATTACAGATAATGACTGGAAGGGAATCAGGGAGGAGTTGGGTGATCTTTTATTGCATATTGTTTTTTATGCGAAGATTGGCAAAGAAGAAAATCAATTTACGCTGGAAGAAATTATCCGCACAATTATCGACAAGCTCATCTTTCGTCATCCTCATATTTATGGTGATGTAAAAGTGAATGATGACGAAGATGTAAAAAAGAATTGGGAGCAGCTCAAATTGCAGGAGGGAAAAAAATCAGTGCTGGACGGAGTGCCTGTATCATTGCCTGCAACTGTAAAAGCCATGCGCCTCCAGGAAAAAGCCAAACAGGTCGGATTTGAGTGGGAACACACCGGCCAGGTATGGAAGAAGGTTGAAGAAGAGATGGAAGAATTGCAGGAAGCTGTTCAGGAAGCCGATCAATCCAAAATTGAAGAAGAGTTTGGTGATCTTATTTTCTCGCTGATCAATTACGCACGGTTTTTGCATATAGATGCGGAGAATTCACTCGAAAAAACCAATAAGAAATTTATACAACGATTTACCGGCATGGAAAAAGAAGCTCTTTCAAGAGGTAAATCTTTGTCGGATATGACCCTTGGTGAGATGGATGCAATGTGGGATTCAATTAAAAAGAAAAAATCGCAGGATTGAAGTCTTTTCTAAAAAATTTTCTTCGGAAGAATGTCTACCTCATCGTTGCGGTATTAATTGTATTTACTGCCGCATACATTATCAATATATTCCTGGCAGGAAATACTTCCACCAAATTGTTACGCAATTCCATCGAATCATTTTTACAGGAAAGAGAAAAAGAAATTAAAAACCTGTATGCCGATTCTGCTTTCATTGAAAAGCTCGCCGAACAGCAGTACACAAAATCAGAACTCGATGAACTCGTTGAAAAAAATTATGGTATTCTGCTGTATGAAAAAAAATCAGTCAACACTTATTCATTAAAATTCTGGAGTGATCAAAGCTCCGTTATTCATGACAGTTTGTTGAGCCGGGTTGATGGAAATTATTTTGTGCGTTTAAGCAATGGCCAGTATGAACTCATCAAAAGAACACTAATTGTAGGCAATAACAAACCTTTGCTTTTTATTGCACTGATACCTGTTCGCTGGCAGTACTATATAGAATACGAAAATCTGAAGCCCGAATTTGTTGGTTCGTCTTCCGCCGAAAACCGCGTTCGCATTACTACAACAACAACCGATTTTCCGGTAAGGAGTTCTTTCGGCAACATTTTATTTTACCTCCAAAAAACGCAAGGATATCACGCTGCTAAATCCAGCGGATTATTGCTTTCTACCATCTTTATCGGCGTGCTTCTGATACTTGCATTGATTCATAATATTGCTCATTCCATCTCGGAAAAATTCGGCCGGTATACAGGAATTATTTTTTTGATTGTAATCATTTTGATTTTACGTGGGTTCGTTTATTATTTTCCCGATTTTTTACATCTTAGGCAATACGAGCTTTTCGATCCGACAATATATAGTTCGAATTTTGTATTGAAATCACTCGGTGACCTCCTTATTAACGCATTGCTTTTTTGCTGGATTGTTTTGTTCATCAAACAGGAAATCGACGAATATGCATTGCCGTTATTGAATCGGGCATGGAAACGCTGGTTGCTTGTCGGCGTAGTGTTGGTGGTTACGGTAGTTTCAACTTTTGTATTCGCAGACATCGTGCAAAGCTTGGTAGCGGATGCGAGGATATCATTTAATGTAACAAATTTTTTCAGTCTCAATAATTACAGCTTTATAGGATTCATTGTGCTGGCTGCAATGGCGCTCAGTTATTTTTTCTTTACACAGATCATATTGCGGTTGATACGTGTGAATATCCGGAGAGGGAGCATGGCGATTTATATTATTATCGCTTTTACGGGTTTGTCAGTATTATCCTTTAGTCGCGATACTGCAAAAGTGGAATTAAACATTTATGTGCTGATATGGCTGCTGCTCTATGTCTGGATCATGCTGCGTAATCTTTTTTCAGGATTGAATTACCGGTTAAATGTTTCTGAGGTCCTGTTTTGGCTTTTTGTGTTTTCTATTTCGATGTCGGTCATCATCATTTTTGAAAATAGGAAAATTGAATTGGATCAAAGAAGAATATTCGCTGATCGTATCGCTGAGCAACTGGATCCTACCAGTGAAAAACTGGTTAGCATGTCGCTGATTTCTTTTGACAATGATTTTCTCTTTGAGAATTTCAATCGTTTCAAAGAAAATGGAGTCAATCAATATTTGAAGGATAGCCTGATCAGCAGCAATTTTATTGGATATATCAACAAATACGATACAAAAATTTATACGTACGATTCTGCTGAAAAACCTTTGCACAACCAGGACTCTGTTTCCTTCGATGTGCTTAATACCATTTTCAAATTACAGGGTAAGCCGACCACAATAGCAGATTTAGAGTATTATGAAAAGTCGTTTGATAAGTTTACCTATATCTATAAAAAAACGATACAGGCAGCGGGGAAAAAACCGATCGGTTATCTTTTTATGTTGGCAGAACCCAGGAATTATAAAATCAGTGGACTGGCGCCGCAACTAACTCAACAAAAAAAAGAATACCTGCCGGAATATTCCCCGGTTTATTCTTATGCGATCTATAATAACAAATCGCTTGTATATTATTACAACAACTATCCTTTCCCGACGGAGTTATCCGACAGTATTATTCCGAAAACGGATTTCTATCAAAGGAAACAAGGATCGTTCGATGAGTTATGGCACAGTATCACAGATGATAAAATCATCGTAGTTGCAAAAAAAGATAATTCGCTGATTGAAGCCATCACATTATTTGCATGGATATTTAGCGCATTCCTGGTGCTTGTAGCTTTGTTCTGGTTTGCATCTGTGCTTATTCATACTCGTTTACATTGGAACCAGCTTAAAACCTTTTTGCAGCTGAATATCCGATCGCAAATTCATACTACTATCATTTTTGTGAGTCTTTTTTTATTCATCGTGATTGGAGTAGCTACGATTTTCTTTTTGATCAACAGGTACAACCGAAATAACCAGGATAGATTAAGTCATTCTTTGAAGGTGATGGTAAAAGAGATACAGGATAAATTGCCTAACCTGACTGCGTCCAATGATTCAACAAGTCTCGAAAGCATTGTGCCCAAAGATCAGCTCGAACGTTTCATTGATAATATCGCCGAAATCCACGGCAACGATATCAACTTATATAATTTGCAGGGAAGCCTGATTGTTTCGTCTAATCCATTTGTTTATACAAAGGGAATGTTGAGTGATCAGATGCAGCCGCTGGCATATTATTATATGCACCAGCTCAACTCGGTCGAATTCTTCAACAATGAAAAGATGGGAAGAATCTCTTATCAAAGTATTTATTGTCCCGTGCGTATTGGTAACGGATCGGCATGTGCGTATTTGAATGTTCCTTCATTCAGCACCGAAGACGAATTGAATGACGAGATATCAAAATTCCTGGTCACCATCATCAACCTGAACGTTTTTATCTTTTTAATTGCTGGAACAATCGCTTTATTCCTGACGAACAGAATTACCTCGTCTTTTACTTTGATATCGGAAAAAATGAGGCAGGTAAATCTTAGCAAAACAAATGAACTGGTTGTTTGGAAAAATAAAGATGAGATCGGCGGATTGATTACCGAATACAATAAGATGGTAGAGAAACTGGACGAGAGTGCTGCAGCGCTTGCAAAGAGTGAAAGAGAAGGTGCATGGCGAGAAATGGCCAGACAAGTGGCGCATGAAATTAAAAATCCGCTTACGCCAATGAAGCTAAGCATTCAATATTTGCAAAAGGCGATCAATAATAATTCCGGCAATGTAAAAGAACTTACTTCAAATGTGGCGAGGACGCTGGTTGAACAAATTGATCACTTGTCGAAGATCGCAGCGGATTTTTCACAATTTGCGAATATCGGTAATCCAAAGAATGAAGTTTTCGATTTGCATGAGATGTTATATTCTCTCACATCATTGTACGAGACTACGGAAAATCTTCTATTCAAGTGGGTTCCTGTTCATCCTAAGATCATGGTGTATGCGGATAAGACACAATTGAATCGTCTTTTTACCAACCTTCTCCAAAATGCATTAGAAGCCTGTCATGGCCGCGATAAATGTGTGATCAGTGTGAGTGAAGAATTCAAGGAAGATACTATTCTTGTGAAAGTAACAGACAATGGCGAAGGGATTCCGGATAGCATGCATTCAAAAATCTTCATGCCAAATTTTACAACCAAATCTTCCGGCACTGGTCTCGGACTCGCGATGAGTAAGACAATCGTTGAGCAGGCAAAAGGAAAAATATGGTTTGAAACGGAAGTAGGAAAAGGAACTACTTTTTTTGTAGAGTTGCCCGTGTTGAAGGTTCAGCAGAGTTAACCTCACCCTCGTTCCCTCTCCTGAAGGAGAAAGATGCCCAACTTCGATTGGCGTTTTTCAATTTAAAACAGCGGTTAAAGAATATTTACTCATTTCTCTTTTTCTAAAATTAATTTTTCTTCTTGCAAATTAATATGGAAGCCCGATTATAGGCATCCCTCTCCTTCAGGAGAGGGAACGAGGGTGAGGGGCAGTGCGAGCGAGGTGGGGTACAATTTATTTTTTCTTACTCGCAAGATATTCCTCCATCTGCTTCAAACTAAAACTACTTAGATTTTTATCTGGTGTCAATAATGCTTTCTGCGCAATAAGAGTTCCATATGTTACATCATGATATCCGTCTATAGTATGTGCATCGGGATCGATGGAAATAAGTACACCTTTTTCCAATGCGTAATCTATCCATCTCCAGTCGATATCCAATCGCCTCGGGTGTGCGTTAAGTTCTATCACCACTTTATTTGCAGCGCAGGCATCCACGATTTTCTTGTGATCCACAGGATAACCCGGACGACTCAGCAACAATCTTCCCGTCATATGCCCAAGAATGGTGGTATGCGGATTTTCAATCGCGCGCAACAGTCGCATCATTGCTTTGTCTTCACTCATTTTTAAATTGGAATGAATAGAAGTGATGACAAGATCGAATGTGGAAAGAATATTATCCGAATAATCAAGATTGCCATCATTTAAAATATCGCATTCGATGCCTTTGAAAATTTTAAATGGGGCCAGTTTCTGATTGAGTTCGTCGATCAGGCGATGTTGTTCCTTGATACGATCCTCTGTTAATCCATTTGCGTAAAATGCACTCTTGCTATGATCACTCAGGACCAGGTATTCGTATTTTTTTTCGATGCAGGCCTTTGCCATTTCCTCTACGGTGTTGGAGCCGTCACTCCAGTTACTATGACTATGGATGATGGCTTTGATATCGCCCGGTTGGATCACTGCAGGCAATGTGTTCCCTTTTGCTTTTTCAATAATGGATGCATTTTCTCTCAGGTAAGGAGGGATGAAATGGATGTTATTGGATGAAAAAATATCTTCTTCAGATGGATGAGGCACACTGCCGCTATTTGGCAATTTATTCCATGCTTCCAGGAACTCTTCACTGCAGGATGACTGGAACAATTTATTAAAAAATGATTCTTCTGCTGCAATATGGAAGCAGAGTGAAATATTTTCCGGTCCCTTAAAAATGATTTTGCCTGCTTCTTCGTGCGTAACCGTAAAATCATTTTTTTCGAAAAAGGATTTCAGTGAGGCAGCATCGGTATCGGTGACCCATTCCAATTGGTTGATGATCTCAAGTTGCCTTCTCCATTCTCCTGTGAGTTCGAATTTGTTTTTTGAGAAATGATCTTTGATTTTTTTATCGACGGCAACCGCATAACTTTCGATTTCGGCATAAAGGTGGCTTCCCTGGTTTCTCAAATAGAATTCTATCGTTTCGCGAATATTGTTTTGCGTTTTTTCTCCAAAACCTTTGTAAAGCAGCAAACGATTCTCGTTGCAAGCATACATCAATTCACCGATCGATTCTATTTCCATCTCTTTCCAGACGGTCGAAATTTTTTTTGGCCCCAGTCCTTTTATATTCAACATTTCGATGACTCCGGGGGGTGTTTTGGCGATAAATTCTTTCAAAATGGGTAATTCGCCCGATTTCAGGACTTCCATAATTTTGCCGCCGATCGTGTTTCCGATCCCTTTTATTGCAAAAATTTTGTCTTCCGGAAGTGTTGATAATTGTTCCGGTAATTTTTCAATCGTGAATGCAGCGATCGAATATGATTTTGTTTTGAAACTATTTTCACCATGAATATCCATGAGTTTTGATAACAGTGAAAATTGATCGGCGATATGGTAGTTGTCTGCAATCATAAGATGGGCGTGGGTTTCATGCGATGACGAAGTTACAAAAAACGAAAAGTCCCGAAAATTTTTCGGGACTTTGTTATTTTCAGATTTCTAGAAAAAGAAACTATTTCTTTTTACCAGATTTCTTTGCAGCTTTCTTTTTAGGTGCAGCTTTCTTTTTTGGAGCTGCTTTTTTCTTTTTTGCTGTTGCCATTTTTTTAGAATTTAATTGGTTAGTAAATTAATTTACGATAGTAAAAATAGAAACTTCTTTGGAACATCCAAAAAAATTTTTGAATATTTCCAAAAAATGTCTAAGCGGTGGTTACTTCCGTAATAATGCTGACAAAAGTTTTGTCGCCTTTTTTTGTTTTAAATTCTACCAAACCATCAGCAAGAGCAAACAAAGTAAAGTCTTTTCCGACACCAACATTTTTTCCGGCATGATATGTAGTGCCGCGTTGACGAACGATAATATTACCGGCAATTGCAGGTTGTCCGCCATAAATTTTTACTCCCAATCTTTTACTGTGGGAGTCGCGTCCGTTCTTTACACTGCCTTCACCTTTCTTATGTGCCATATCATTTTTTTTAATTGCTAAATATCAAAAGTGAAAATGATTCTGATATCTATCACTGAAACTAATTAAACAATATCATTGATCTTGATCTTCGTGTAGTGTGTACGATGACCATGTTTTTTGCGAAAGCCTTTTCTTCTTTTCATTTTAAACGCAATCACTTTATCACCTTGTACCTGGTCAACGATTTCGGCTTTGATAGTAGCCTTCAAATCGGCCCCAACAGTTAATTTGCCTTTTGCATTTGATAACAATACTTCGGCAAATTCAATTTTGTCGCCGGCGTTTCCATCTACATGTGGAACGAACAAAGTTTGATCTTTTTCCACCCGGAATTGCTGGCCTGCTATTTTTACAACTGCGAACATAACGATACAATATTAGGGCTGCAAAGGTAAGGGTATTGTCCGTAAAACTGAAGTATAAATGCAAAAAAAACTTAAAAGCCACGAATGATATTCACTATTTAATGCCTGTTAACCAAATTCCCGTAGGTTTGTTTGTTATTTTATCTGCCCATTTATATGAAGATCAAATCATTTCTGGCGAAACCCTTCGCTGCTTATATATATAGGAGTATCCGGAAAGGAATGGCAACGGCCGTAAACGACCAGGAAAACATCCTGAAAAACTTGTTGAAAACAGGTAGTCAGACGGTTTTCGGGGCCGATCACAGGCTGGCCGAAGTTAAAACATACGACGACTTTAAAAATGCCGTCCCCATCCGTGATTATGAGCAGTTCAAAGTATATATCGACCAAGTAAAGGAAGGGAAGCATAATATATTATGGAAGGGTATTCCATTATACCTCGCAAAAACTTCGGGAACCACCAGCGGCGTCAAATATATTCCTATCAGCAAGGATTCAATCGACAACCATTTTAATACCGCACGTAACGCCGTGATGTGTTATATGGCTGAAACGGGCAACACAAAATTTTGGGAAGGGAAAATGATTTTCTTATCAGGATCTCCTGAATTGGAACGTATCGGTGGAATCCCTACGGGAAGATTGAGTGGCATCAGTAATCATCGCGTGCCGCAATACCTGCGTACGAATCAACTGCCATCCTATGAAACCAATTGTATCGAAGAATGGGAAACCAAACTCGATAAGATTGTAGAAGAAACGATCAATCAGAATATGACATTGATCAGTGGCATTCCGCCGTGGGTGCAAATGTATTTTGACAGGTTGATTGCCGTTAGCGGAAAAAAAATAATAGAACTCTTCCCGAATTTTTCTTTACTCGTGCATGGAGGCGTAAATTTCGAACCATACAAAGCAAAATTGTTTGATAGTATCGGCAAAGAAATCGATACCATTGAAACATACCCTGCATCAGAAGGTTTTCTTGCGTTTCAGGATACAAGAAAAGAAGAAGGGCTATTGTTGAAAACGAATGATGGTATCTTTTTCGAATTCGTTCCCGCAGCAGAAATATTTAATGAGCGGCCTACACGTTTATCGCTCAAAGATGTAAAAGTGGGAGAAAATTATGCATTGATTATCTCCAGCAACGCAGGTCTTTGGGCATACAATATTGGAGACACCGTAAAATTTGTTTCCGTCGATCCGTATCGCATAGTCGTTACCGGTAGAGTAAAACATTTTATTTCTGCATTTGGCGAACATGTAATTGGTGAGGAAGTGGAATATAGCCTGATGAAAGCGGCGCACGAAGAAGGAGTGCATATTACCGAGTTTACAGTAGCGCCCGTGATCGGTCAGCAGGGAGAAGGGAAATCTTTTCATGAATGGTTTATTGAATTTGAAAATAAACCCGCAGATCTGCAGGAATTTGCAATGAAAGTCGATACCAATCTTCGCGCGAAAAATATTTATTATGATGATTTGATCTCGGGAAATATACTTCAGCCATTACATATTCATCCCGTAAAAAAGAATGGATTCATTGATTATATGAAATCAATCGGCAAGCTCGGCGGACAAAATAAAGTTCCGCGGCTCAGCAACGACCGCGCGTTTGCGGAGCAATTGGAGAAATATGCTGAATAAAATACAAAAGGTAAAAGTTATAAGGCACAAGGAACAAGGCACAAGGCACAACACTCAGGGTACAAGGTGTAGTGAACAATGTATGACATCCCTTGTATCGTGTACCTTGTGCCTTGTTCCTTACAGTTTATATCCTTTGCTTTCGTAACAATATGATTTTTTGAAATTCGTTACATTTAACCTTCCATCTTAAAAAGGAGCATGCCAGAACAATATAAAAAACGCGTTGCAATATTTGGTTCCACTGGATCTGTTGGCAGGCAGGCATTGGAAGTGATATCAGCCAACCCGGATCGTTTTTCCGTGGAAATTCTCACCGCGCAGTCTAATGATGAATTATTGGTGAAGCAGGCGAATGAATTTTCACCGGATATCGTGATCATCGGCGATGAACGAAAATATCCCAAAGTCAAAGAAGCATTAGCAAATAAACCGATCAAAGTATTTGCCGGTGAACAATCATTACAGGATGTTGCGGCGATGGATAATTACGATATCATGCTCGCTGCAATTGTTGGTTTTGCAGGATTGATGCCAACATTGCGTGCGATAGAAAAAGGAAAAGCAATTGCGCTGGCAAATAAGGAAACATTGGTTGTCGCAGGAGATATCATTATGCGAAAAGCAGTGGAACATAGGGCGCCTGTAATACCTGTTGATTCGGAACACTCAGCCATTTTTCAATGCCTGGTTGGAGAAACAAGAAACAAGATCGAAAAAATTGTGCTCACTGCATCCGGTGGTCCCTTTCTTGGTAAGAAGCCGAATTTTTTGGTGAATGTAAAAAGAGATCACGCATTGCAACATCCGAACTGGAGCATGGGCGCCAAAATTTCTATCGACTCGGCAACATTAATGAATAAAGGTTTGGAGATGATCGAAGCGAAATGGTTATTCAATTTGCAACCGGACCAAGTGCAGGTGATCATCCATCCGCAGAGTATCATCCACAGCATGATTCAATTTGAAGATGGAAGCATAAAAGCGCAAATGGGTTTGCCGGATATGAAATTGCCGATACAATATGCATTGGCATTTCCACATCGAATTCCAAGTACCATGCCGCGCTATAATTTTAAAAAACCGGATAAGCTGACTTTCGAAGACGCTGATACAAAAACTTTTCGCAATCTTACGTTGGCGACAGACGCGTTATATAAAGGAGGAAATGTGCCTTGTGTTTTGAATGCAGCAAATGAAATTGCGGTGTATGCATTTTTAAAAAACCGGATCGGTTTCTTGGATATGACAGATCTTATTGAAAGAACCATGCAACACGTACCATTTATACAGCAGCCATCATTGGAAGATTATTTTGATAGCGATGGTGAGGCGCGTAACTTCGCGGCTTCGCTGATAAAGCTGTAAATCAGTACTGTTCTGATTCGTAGCAAAAAGAAAAAGTTAACATTGAAGATCGGCCGATCAATATTGAACATTTAGTGTTAATGTTGAACGACGCTGAGGAAATAATGAGAGTCGGTGAAGAGAAGTCGGTGGTGAGTGAAGTGGAACCACGACGAAAACCAGGCTCAGACTAACAAAAGACATCAAATAATTTTTAACACGTAAACGTCTGTAAAGACCGAAAAAATAAATGACACTATTGGCAATTGATTGGGGAAATGTAGGCATCAAAGCGTTCCAGTTAATCTTATCACTATCGATCATCGTAGTAATACATGAGTTTGGACATTATCTTCCTTCCAAACTTTTCAAATGTCGCGTTGAAAAATTCTTTTTATTTTTTGATCCATGGTTTGCATTGGTCAAAAAGAAAATCGGCGATACTGTTTATGGAATCGGATGGTTACCTCTTGGAGGTTATGTAAAAATTTCCGGGATGGTGGATGAGAGCATGGATAAAGAACAGATGAGTAAACCACCTCAGCCCTGGGAATTCAGAAGCAAGCCAGCCTGGCAAAGACTCATTATCATGGTAGGAGGCGTTACCATGAATGTGTTGCTCGCATTTTTTATATATGCGATGATTTTATTTACGTGGGGAGAAAAGAAAATTCCGATAGCAAGTATCAAGGACGGTGTTTCTGTCGCTGACAGCCTCATGTATGACATGGGTTTCAAAGACGGTGATAAAATTGTTGCTATCAATGATGTGCCGGTTATTTATTACGACGATATTCCTAAGAAATTAATCTTGGGTGAAAAAGTATCGGTGGAAAGAGATGGGAAAGAGCAAACGATTAATCTGCCTGTAAACCTGATTGGTAAATTAGTTACGAAAAAGAAAAAGGGACTCTTGCTTTTCCTGCCGAGAACACCAGTGATTGCAGAAATGGTTCCCGATACTTCCTATGCAGGAAGAGCCGGATTAAAACAATACGATAAAATAATACAGGTTGATTCTACAAAGACAGAATTCTTTGACCAGTACAAAGCAGTGATGGAAAAAAATAAAGGCAAGCAGGTGAAGCTGCTGGTTCAAAGAAAAAACTCGCTTGATACATTGACGGCGCAGGTATCTGCTGATGGTACGCTTGGATTTTATTCTTATCGTGATCCTGAAAGCCTGGATAGTTTGGGATATATCAAGATCGAAAAAAAACAATACGGTTTCTTTGAATCCTTTCCTGCCGGTGTGAGACTGGCCGGAGAAAATTTGAAATCTTATATCGATCAATTTAAAAAAATACTTTCTCCAAAAACAGAAGCATATAAAGGTGTGGGTGGATTCAAAGCGATGGGATCTATTTTCCCTTCGATGTGGGATTGGCAATCTTTCTGGACCATCACCGCATTTTTTTCCATCGCGCTTGCATTCATGAATCTCCTGCCGATACCGGCACTTGACGGAGGACATGTACTATTCACGCTGCTCGAAATTGTTACCGGCAGAAAACCAAGCCAGAAAGTATTGGAGTATGCGCAGGTTGTCGGAATGATTTTATTACTCGCACTGATGCTCTACGCAAATGGAAACGATGTGTTTGGCTGGGGCAAGAGCAAGTAGTGGATATTTTGTAAATTTGCTTTTCTAAGTCGATAAGTTGAAAAGTCGATTGGTCGATAAATTGATTATCGAAAATAAATAGTCAACATATCGACCAATCGACTTTTCAACCAATCGACTCACGAGGGGGTGCCCGGTTTTGACAGCATAGGTCTTTGAAAGTGTAAGCATGCCGTGCGTTGGATAATTAGCACGCTAATCTGAATATTCAAACATTTAAATGGCAATACTCAGTATGCCATGGCTGCCTAATCAGTGATTAGATAGTCATTAGGGCCGCTTGAGCAGGTTGTTCTGTTACCACGCTCCGCCGCCGACTCATAAAAAAATACAGGATGCTGCTGTAGAAGGCTGTGACTGCAGCTCAAGACTATCCAGCTAAGGAAACGATTGGTTTGTTGCAAGCCTGTTTTTTCCCGACAAACAATTTGCAAATAAGCATGTAGAAAGCTTTTGGAGAATATGTTTGGACAGGGGTTCGATTCCCCTCACCTCCACTATCATCAATGTCAAAAGAAGTTAGAGCCTGTAAACTTTGTGTTGCAGGCTTTTTGTTTTTTGAACCTTTTATTATTTCACTCAGAGCATATCAAAATTAATAAATAGAAAAGTTTCGCTTCTTCAGCGAAGCCGGGGAAGATTTAATTTTCGATAAATCTTTTTGTATTCTGCCATTGGAAGCTGTATTAAGAGTGGATGTTTTTTTTGGTCGATCCAGTTTAGAAGTTTCATGATCGCAGGTTCTGACATCGCGGTGCATCCGACAGTCCCACTACTATCATTATCCCAAATATGTATGAATATGCATGAACCTCTGCCACGGATGGTAGCCGGGTAATTGTATTGAACAACGATTCCCCACTTATAATAATTATCCATCCTTCGCATATTTTCAGCGCTCGTCCAGTCTTTTGTTACAGAATCAGTCGAAATAATTTGATCATAGTGCGCCGATTTATCATCATCAACACAGAGCAAATTCGATGTTGATTGCACGTATTGTAAATGTATCCAATTCGCTTCTCGCTGCTGTGCATAGCCGAAAGCAGGTCCGAGTTGAAACATCCCGGCAGGCGATTTTCCGTCACCTTCCTTCTTATAAGACACCTTATTCTTTGCAGCCAAATAAAACAAACTGTCTAAGCCCAATCCGTTTTTGCCGACTACGATTGGAGTACTGAATTTAATTGACCAGCCGCTGTTGGTTTTCTCAAACGCACTCAATCTTCCTTTGAAACTATTCCAGCCATCCGTAGTTACCACCAGTACCTGCATCGCATCTTTCGGTATTTGGGCGAGCGGCCTTATGCAAAATAATCCCCCAAAAATAATTAGCAACACACGGAGTTTATTTTTAAAAAAATGGCCAAGTGGGAATTTATTCAATTCTTTTATTTGCATCCGGACTATAATTTATTTTCGTTTTTTAATTAGGCATTTGATTAAATGCAAGATGGTATTGATTGATAAAGCTCTGACTTTAAAACCGTATTCGCACCAAGGCCCACCTGTTTTTGGCCAAAAATTTGCCTCGTCTCCTAAAAACTTCTCGAAGTTTAAATGCAATCGTGATCTGCCTGAATGCGAACCAGCTCAATGAAAAAAAATGAACCGTTCATGACTGGTTATAGTCATGGTTCTATTTTTTGATCAAAAATATTGTTCATATTTGGGATAGACAGATAATAACGAGAAATGGTTTAAACCTGGTTCCACAACTTTTTTACCGTTTCTTCGTCTTTTTCTTTTTGATTCTACATTTCACGAATGAAATATATCAAGGGACTGGACAGTCTTCGGGCGCTGGCGATCAACCTGGTGGTAATCAGTCACTGGGGTTTGCCTATTGAGTCAGCATTGATCGTTCGATTTGTTGACCAAGATAGAGTGCTGGCGGGGAGATTTGGTGTGGATTTATTTTTTGTACTCAGTGGGTTCCTGATTACTTCGATACTCTTACAAGAAAGAAAAAATTCCAACGAATCAAAATTGTATGTAATCCGGAATTTTTTTGTAAGAAGAATATTGCGAATTTTCCCGATTTATTATTTGTTTATTTTTTTCGTGGCATCGATCCATTACCCATTTGTAAAAGATCACTTGATATGGATTTTATCTTATACGTCCAATATACTAGTCTATAAACAGCAATTGTGGTATCCGATGTCACATACGTGGTCACTCGCTGTTGAAGAACAGTTTTATTTGATATGGCCCTGGTTAATTGTATTTGTTCCGGAAAAATGGCTGAAGCATGTTTTTTTGCGGGCATTGGTATCGGCATTTTTTCTATGATCTTAGCTATAGGATTATTTCGCAACGAATTCGGAAGAGTATTGCTTTCTTCCTGTATGAATGCTTTTGCCGTTGGCGGATTGTATGCTTATGCATCTGAACATGCTACGATAAAAAAAATATTTTTACGCACATTGAATCGGGTTGTTCCCGTCGCTATCTTAGTTTATTTGTATTGGATATTTTTTCCGAGGCATTATTTATACTCGTATACTTTTCGCACAGTGGATAGCATTATCTCCATTTGGATGATCCACAAAATCATTCATAATAAATCTGCACGAATAGAAAAGATATTTATTGAGAATAAAGTACTGACGACAATCGGAAAAATCAGTTATGGCATTTATTTATATCATTTTGCCGTTCATTTTTGTTATACGTACATAAGGGTGAAATTGTTCGGCGGTTATCCGGGCATCAATGAAGTGTTGTCTAATTTTTATTTTGTATACTTTATGGAGTTGGCGCTTCTGTTTATCGTTTCCTATTGCAGTTTTTACCTGCTGGAACAACCCATCATGAAATTGAAAAGAAAATTTCGATAAATGCCAAATGCAAAACGCATAACAATAAACGCATACTAAATGGAGTACTATCAATAAATAGCTATTTTAAAAAGCAATTCAAGCCGGAAATTACTTCTTTGTAATTAACTTAACAGTCGAAAAAAATAATCATGCGTATAACAATCATTCTTTTTGCTTCACTGGTTTTAATGACCAACGCAAAAGCACAATCGAAAATTATTCCACTGTATAATGGCGCCTCGCCAGGAACTGAAAATCTTACCTATAGCGAAAAAATAACGGCAGACTCAAATCTGGTGTACAATGTTTCGCATCCAACCTTAACTGTTTATTCACCCGATCCAAATATAGCTAACGGAACAGCGGTAATTGTTTGTCCGGGTGGCGGATTTTATATTCATGCAATTAAAGTGGAAGGAACCGAAGTCGCCGATTACCTCATAAAAAAAGGAATTACTGTTTTCCTTCTTAAATATCGACTTGGACAAAGCATGACAGACAAACCCGGAGAAGAACTGGGTGCAGCCATGCAAAAAAAAGATTTCGAAGAAAAAATAAAACCACTAATACCTTTTGCAATCGCCGATGGCCATGCAGCTATTCAATATGTGAGGGCGCATGCGGCTGAATATAAAATTGCTCCAAACCGTATTGGAATTATTGGCTTTTCAGCCGGGGGAACTGTTACGGCTTGTTCAGCATTTAATTATTCAGCAGACAATCGCCCTGATTTTGTTGCTCCCATTTATGCATACGTTCCAGCTTATTTGCGCGGGAATATCGCAATGGATGCACCGCCTATTTTCCTGGTAGCAGCTTCGGACGATCCACTAGGTCTGGCAACACATAGTGTAGAAGTCTATAACAGTTGGCTCAACACAAAACATTCGGCCGAACTGCATCTGTATACGAACGGCGGCCATGGTTTCGGCATGCGAAAACAAAATATTCCAACCGATGCATGGATCGATCGGTTTGCAGAATGGCTTGGTTTTTTAGGAATGATGAAACCGATAGATCCAAAAGTCGCTGCACATATAGAAAGCCAGGAAAAACTAAATCAGTACATGGCCGATCTCTTAAAAAAAGATTGGGCCAATATCGGATTTTATGAAAAAGAAAATAGTCAAATACCACCACCAGCTCCCGGCGAAAAACGTGTTGTGTTCATGGGAAATTCCATCACACAAGTGTGGAGAGGATGGAATGGTAATCCATTATTGGAAATGATAAAAGGTTTGGGTGACTCCGCATTTTTTGTGGGCAGGCCTTATTACGACCGCGGCATCGGTGGACAAACAACCGGCCAGATGCTGGTGCGTTTTCGTGAGGATGTAATCAATCTCAAACCTGCAGTTGTCGTTATCATGGCGGGCATCAATGACATTGCAGAAAATAACGGTCCTTCAAAACTGGAAGATGTATTTGGAAATATTGTTTCGATGGCGGAATTGGCAAAACTGAATCATATCCAGGTGGTGCTTAGTTCTGTAATGCCGGCTTACAATTTTCCTTGGCGGCCATCTATTGATCCGAAACCAAGCATCAAATCTCTCAATGAAATGATCCGGAACTATTGTGATAAGAATGATATCGTTTACCTGGATTATTTTACCGCTATGGCTGATGAAAGAAAAGGTTTGCCACAAAGTTTGTCGCTTGATGGAGTACATCCCAATCTCGCAGGATATAAAATAATGGAACCTCTTGCCGAAAAAGCTATTGACAAGGCTTTTAAAAAGGCGATCCGATAAACAGTGATTCTGCGATCAACCTTTTGGCTTAAGGCATATCGTAAATGCATAACCGAAAAAAGCTTTTGTTTATGGATTGAATGATATTCGCACGGAGATGCAAGGCCTATATGATTCGAACGATAGGCCTTACACAATAAAATATTTACATATCATCCATTTTAAAATTGGTTGTTTTTGATGAGTGGTGTCCAAATGGTCATGATTTTCTCTTCATATCTGATTTGAGATATTTTTGAAATTGGCCGACAGATAATATGCTTTTTAATTTTTCATTGAAAGCTTCGTGATTTGCTTTCAGTTTTTCTTTTCTTGTCTTTTCATCAGGCGTTGAGATGTTGATTTCGTCAACAGGTTTTGTATTTGCCATGTAAGCATCAAATATTTTTTTGGTTGTAGTCTCGTCAAGGTCCAGACTTTTTTTAAGGCTGTCAGCAAAATGATGAGATCGCTGTACAACATCTCGCGGCATTTTCCATTCGTCGCCGGTTTTTTCCGGCTTTTGCGGTTCAGCTTGTTGGGCTTTCAATGAAACGAATGCGCTGGTGAGCACAATGGCTAAAAAGATTTTCTTTTGCATATTATTTTGTTTTTTGGTGAATGAATTATTCTTGTTTTAAAGAAATTGCAGGATTCGCAAGGGAAGCTTTGGTGGAATGAAAGATGATCGTTGCAATCGCGATTATTATTATTGCCGCTCCTGCGCCAACAAAAACTTGCCAGGAAATATCTGCACGATAAGCAAAATTCTCCAGCCATTTTTGAATAGCGCTGAAACTTAAAGGAACGGCAATTAAAAATCCAACTAGTACAAGTCTTATAAAATCTTTGCAAATCAGCGAAAGTATTGATGTGGTTGAGGCGCCGAGTACTTTTCGTATCGCAATTTCCTTGGCTCTTCTTTTTGTAATTAATAGAGAAACTCCAAATAGCCCGATACAGGAAATAAAAATTGCGAGACCCGCACTAAATGTAATGATACTTTTCCACCTGTTTTCCTTTTCATATGCTAAGCGATTGATGTCATCTTTAAACGCGTATTCCATAGGATGACTTGGTATCAATGACTGATATTTCTTTTCAATCCTTGTTAATGTTTGCTGAACGTTATAAGGATTTAGCCGGAGCACATATTTTCCCATAGGCAACCTGTTGTCCATTGTAAACACCGTTGATTTGATTTTTTGTTTTAGTGACTCCATGTGATAATCCTTTACCACGCCGACTATGAATATTTTTTTGTCGCCCCAACCCGGAATGTTCATGTAATCAATTGTTTTGTCGACAGCGTCGGTCCATCCCGCCTCCTTTGCAAAAGTCTCGTTGATTAAAACAGCGTTCACAGAATCTGTTGGAAAATTTTTTGAAAAAAACCTTCCCGCAGAAATATGCGCCTGGATTGTATTCAAATAAGCTTCATCAATGCGCTGATATACGGCATCAATTTGCTTTTGATTAGCGATTGTTTTTCCACCAAATTTCCCAACATTGCAATAGCCTGCGGACTGTACGCCGGGAACAGAAGCAAACTCCGATTTGAAAACTTCCATCATCGGCTTGTTCATGATTGCTTTTTCTACGGTGAACTCTAAGAGATTTTTGTCATTATATCCGAGATCAGCTTTGGTCAAGAAATCAAATTGCACATTCATCATCCAGACAACAATAACAAAAAAAGAGGTTAAAGAAAACTGTGCAACGACAAAGGCCTTCATCAGGAAATTTTTATTGGTGTTTTTTCCATTGCCATGCAATGCCAATACAGGTTTTATTGACGAAAGCACAAGAGCCGGATAAAAACCTGATAGAAATCCGGCCAACAAAAAAAGTAATAGCATGATGCAGATGAGTGCGATGTCGAAATGATAGAAGAAGCTAATTTTTTTATTGGCGAGTTGATTAAATGCCGGAAGGAAGATCCATGACAGAAAAATCCCGAGCAGGAACGACAAAAAAGTAAATAAGAAAGACTCGCACAGAAATTGCATCGCCAGCTGCTTGCGCTGGCTGCCGATTGCTTTCCGCACTCCAATTTCTTTATAACGCTTTAGTGAATTGGCGATAGTGAGATTTATGAAATTCGTTGTTGCGATTAACAAAATAAAAAAAGCAATGCTAATCAGGATACGGTAATACAACGGATCGCTTGCCTCGAAACTTCCTTTGTAATCGGTGTTCAAATGCATTTTTTCGAAAGGGAGCAAAGACCAAATAAATTTGTTATCATATCCTGCTTCGTGGTTCATGTCGATTTCCTCATGTGCCTGGGATGCATACACTTTTTCCATTTTCGAATCTATGGCACTTATGTCGGCATCTTTTTTCACTAAAAAATAAGTTGGGTAAGAAACCCACATCCACCCATTATCAGGATTTGTTTCTTCCAGGTATTTGAAAGGCAGTATTGCATTGAATCTGATGCTGGAATTTTCTGGTGTTTGTTTTGCAACGGCAGTGATGACAAACGGCTCAAAATTTCCATTAATTTCTACTTGTATCGTTTTACCAATGATGTCAGCGGAATTGAAATATTTTTTGGCAGCATCTTCACTAAGCACCACGGAGTGTGGGTCTTTAAGTGCAGCTTTTTCGTTGCCCTTAATAAGAGGGAAAGAAAAAAAAGAAAAGAAATTTTCATCGGCCCATGTGATATTTTCTATAAAACTTTCATTTTCTTTTTTTACGGTGGCTTGTTTAGGGCAAACACGAACGAACTGTTCAAGTTCTGGAATCTCACGTTGGAAGGCCGGCCCTTGCACCATCGCTGCAATGGCGAATTTTTCATTACTACCGTCTTTTTCTATGCGGTCGCAGGTGAGTTGATAAATACGTTTAATGCTCTTATGAAACCGATCGTAACTCAATTCATCTTTGGCATAAAAAACGATGAGTATGCAGCAAGCCATTCCTGATGCTAGTCCTGCGATATTAATGATCGAAAAAAGTTTATTGGCGAGCAAATTGCGAAAAGCAATTTTTAAATAATTTTTAAACATAGATTTCATTTTTTTAGAGGCAAAACTTCTCCTGTCTACGTTTGTGCGCAGAAATATCATGGAAACATTACAATGGAATGCTATCAGGTTATGGACTCAACTTTAGACTATTGCGTTCAGCTCTTAACTTCTGTTCATGCTGATACGTCTGTCTTAATTGTTCCGCAGAAGATTGACTATCGGTGGTATAAGAATTCCCGACGGCGATAGAAATAATTATGAACAGTAATGCCAGTGTAGTAAAGCCCAGTCTGCTGTTCGAGTATTTTTTTTCTTTCAAACCGATCATCTCGATTCTCCTGGAAATATCAGACCTATTAAATCCGAGTTCAGGATTTAAATAGCTGCCATGATTATAGGAAGACAGCAACATTTTGGCGAAATGAAGCGTATCGTCTGGCCCAAAGGATTTTTCGTCGGCTAAAAATTCATGAACGACGCTCAGCTCTTTTTGTACACGCCAAAAGAAAGGGTTTATCCAAAATACCGAACAAGTGATCTGGCATAATAATCTGTCATAACTATGATGCTGCCGGATATGTGTTAATTCATGTTGTATGATTTTCTTTCCCTCAAAGCTTTCCGCGTTGATGCTTTCTTTCCAGAACAGGTTATTGAAAAACGAAAATGGAGCATGGTCATCATCCGTCTCGATAAAAAAGAAGTCATGAATTATTTGCTTCTTCGATTTTTTTCTGAGATTGAAGACATTCTTGATTTTATAAAGCATGGTAAATAAAAGAATGCACACAATAGAAATATACAGTGCTAACACCAAAGCAATAAACAAAGATTGCTTATTGGTATTGCCAATCATCGGGTAATTATATAGTGAAATCGAAGCCGGCATTTTCCATTCAAAAATGGATAAATGGATAAATGGAAGAGCAATGCTCAACGGAAATATGGCGAGCAGAAAGAATCGATTGAAATGGCTAAGCTTCCTGTTCCTCAAAAATATTTGGTAGTACCCATATAAAACTCCACTGATTAAAATCGATTTTATGAAAAATGTTACAAAACGTTCCATAACTTGGCTCATTTTTTTTTCAATTGTTTTAGTAGCAGTTCAAGGTCTTGCACGGATAATTTCTTTTCATCTACAAGAAATGAAACCACATTGCTGAATGAGTTATTGAAATAACCTTTTGCGAGCGTTGTGAGTGAGTTCTTCGAATATTGTTCCTTCGATACTGACGGATGATACCTGTGAATTCTTCCGAGATTTTCAATTGTCACAAACTCTTTTTCGACAAGCGTCTTAAGAATGGTCGCCACTGTATTTTTGTGAGGTTGCGGATCCGGCATCGCTTCAACGATCTCCATTAATAATCCGTCTCCTAATTTCCAAAGCACCTTCATGATTTGCTCCTCTGCCTTTGTCAAAGTTTTCATCAAAACTATATTTATAGTTCAAATGTAAAACTATTTTTATAGTTTAAAAAAATATTTTTCGGAGCGGATGTTAATTTTTGTTTCGTTAAGAAGCGTTGGAGGATAATGTGAAGGGTAACTATGATGAACCGCTCGGGTGGAAGTTGTTTATTTTACCTATACTACTGAGAGATTGTTGACGCATATGCACAAAAAAGGAAGATCGATGAAATCTTCCTTTTTTATTGTTTGTAAATCTTTAGCGCTATTGGTTAACCGTATTCAATTCAATCACCGGTACAACATACGGAGGTTGTGTTTTCGGCAGCGTCAATATCAGGTCTTTTCCATTGTCTGCAACTTTGAAAGGAATTTCTGAGTCATCATGTAAAAATTGTGCATAGCTGATTTTGCCTTGATAATTTGGCAAGATCAGTTGTCCATCTTCCGGGTAATTGAAAAGATGTATGTACAATTTTTTTGTCTGCGCATTGTACGTGACTCGCTCATTCATCGATTCGGGAAGATTATAAATATCCGGAGGATAGGTAGCGTGATAAATTGAAATATTATTTTCGTGCATCCAGAGACCAAGGCTATCCAATGCGCGCGTTGCACGATAGTCAAATTCACCACGTGCCGTTGGACCAACATTTAAAATCAGGTTGCCGCCATTCGCTGTTGATGTAACAAGCAGATCCAACAATTCATGCTGGTTCTTCCAACTATTTTCATCACGGTAATACCCCCACGAACCAGAAAAAGTCTGGCAGGTTTCCCAATATTTTCCTTTGAAAGGAATCAGCTCTGCAGGCTTCACTTGTTCAGGTGTTACAAAATCTCCGCCATCTGAATAACCATCCTGGTCAAGTCCCAGTCGATTGTTCACGATGATGCCTGGTTGTAATTTTCTTACGAGTTTTATCAAGTCCACTGCTCCCCAATCTTGTGGATGTTTTCCATATTTACTTCCTTTGTCCCAGGTCCAGTCGAGCCAAAGAATATCGATCTTTCCATAGTTAGTCAACAGCTCGGTCACCTGGTTTTTCATATACTGCCTGTACTTCGCCATATCACGACCTTTGTTGATGCGGGAATAATATGCTTCTTTCTCCGCCTCATTGAGATTTTCAGCAGCTCTTTGCGGATGTGCATCATCAACTGTGTAATCAGGATGGTGCCAGTCGAGCAACGAATAATAAAAACCAACATGAATTCCCTCCGCGCGAAACGCCTCGACAAATTCTTTTACAAGATCGCGATGTGCCTTAGTCTTTGTTGCTTTATAGTCTGTGTATTTGGAATCAAAAAGACAAAAACCTTCGTGGTGTTTACTAGTGAGAACGGCATATTTCATTCCCGCTGCTTTCGCCGCCTTGGCCCATTTTTTTGGATCAAATTCATCCGGGTTGAATTGGTCAAAATATTTCTGGTATTGTTCATTTGTTATTCGCTCATGATTTTTTACCCATTCGTGTCGAGCAGGCAAAGAATATAAGCCCCAATGAATGAACATGCCGAACCGCGCATCGGTCCACCATTTGAGACGTGCAGATTTTTGTTGAGATGTTTCATTAAAAATTTTCTTTTCCTGCGAAAAAACGAGTTGCACTGAAAAGCATAAGAACAGAAATGGCAAAAGCAAGGATTTCATGATGAGTGATTTTGGAGAGAAGGAAGGTACAGAAAGTTTTAGATTTTTGTAGGCGAAAAAATGCTTCTTGCTGTTCCCATGTAATCCTGTAAGGACAGTCACCGAGGAGTCACCGCCATAGGCACTTGCGCTTACAAACCGCTACCGCAGGACTTCTCCGTCAGCGATCAACCATACTGGTTAGTAAGAGGGACGTCAAGTAACTCTATCACCATTGATTGGTAAATCAAAGCTGGGATATATGTTTTAAAATTCATAATCCCCGACCGAGGAGTCCCGCAATTGCACCATGAAATTTCTAAATTCGTATGGCGGTGACTCCTCGGGGACAGAAAGGAAGGTACAGAAAGTTTTAGATTTTATTTCTATGACGGTGACTCCCCGGAAAAAAACTTCCTGTAAGGATAGTTACCGAGGAGTCACCGACATACGCACTTGCGCTTACACACCGCTACCGCGGGACTCCTCGGTCAGCGATCAATCATACTAGTTAGTAAGATCGCCGTCAAGTGACTCTATCACCATTGATTGGTAAATCAAAGCTGCGATGCATGTTTTAAAATTCATAATCACCGACCGCGGAGTCCCGCGATACATCGCGAGACTTCTGAATTCGTATGGCGGTGACTCCTCGGTGACAAGAGATTTTTGTAGGCGAAAAAATGCTTCTTGCCGTTCCCATGTAATCCTGTAAGGACAGTCACCGAGGAGTCACCGCCATACGTACTTGCACTTCCATACAGCTGCCGCGGGACTCCTCGGTCAGCGATCAACCATACTAGTTAGTAAGATCGACGTCAAGTAACTCTATCACCATTGATTGGTAAATCAAAGCTGGGATGCATGTTTTAAAATTCATAATCACCGACCGAGGAGTCCCGCGATACATGGCTAGACTTCTGAATTCGTATGGCGGTGACTCCTCGGTGACAAGAAAGTCATAAATTCGAACAAAGAAAGGACTAACAAAATTCAAATATTATGTCAGAAAAAGTTTTTAAGCTGGCAGAAAACAAAATAAAAATATTAATTGAACCTTTTGGAAGTTGTGTTGCTTCTGACACAATTACTGTTGAAGGTTTACCCGTCGGATTTATGTATCGAGAACAACCAAATTTTGAAACTGATAGTGGATGGCGTTTTTTTTCGGGAACAGAAAGCCAAGAATATGTCGATAATGCCGATAATTTAATGATGTATGATGTTAATACAATTGCCAATTATGATCCATTTATTATCCCCTATTTGAAATTAGAAATCGGTACAGAACTCGAAAGAAAAGAAAATAACACATTTGAAACAATAAAATAACTCTCACAGTCCCCCGAGGAGTCACCGCCATACGCACTCGCACTTCCATACTGCCACCGCGGGACTCCTCGGTCAGCGATCAACCATGCCAGTTAGTAAGGTCGATGTCATCTAACTCCATATAATTCTTCACATGATATATTCCTTGTTCTCCGGTAATATAAAATTTTGCAGAGCTGTGTGCATATTCAACAGGACTCTCCACAAGATTCCATTTCCCTTTACAAGGATTGTCATGCATATAGTTTAATTTCTGTTCTATCATCTCGTAGGTGTCGCACAGTTTCCAATCAAATGATTCCTCCCAGACTTCATGCAATTTACCTTTTTGCTTTTCATTTGCTGTAACGCCATCTGATAATTGAAGAAGTATTTCTTCATTACCCATATGCTTAAGCCTGGATACTATTTCATAAGCAATAAATCGTTTGCCATCACCGATCAGTTTATTTAAATTCTTAGCATTGTTATGAAATGCGATAAGTGCATGTATATGATTCGGCATTATTACGTAACCATTGATATAATGTCCTTGCGTTTTAAGATAGTCAAAACTTTTATACACGAGATCATAGCCGTTGGTGATATCTATCAATGACAACCACTGGTAACATGTGTAGGTTATAAAATAAATCCCATAATTAAAAGGCATTGGCGTTTTGACCGGCATTGGTCAAATATAAATTACCCACGTTGGCGTTGTTAGGGTAAAATCACGTTTGTATGTATGTTTAATAACGCTGCTTTACAAATTCATGCCCTTCAGTCACCGAGGAGTCACCGCCATACGCATTTGCACTCCTATACTGCTGCTGCGGGACTCCTCGGTCGGCGATCAACCATGCTAGTTAGTATTATCGATTTCATCTAGTTTTACCGAAATGCTCCGATCACCATTGATCGGATTAAGTAAGTTTTAATGCATTTTTCTAAATGTGGGGTCACTGACCGAGGAGTCCCGCGGTTACAACGAGAGAATTGTAAATTCGTATGGCGGTGACTCCTCGGGGACAACACTATAATAGTTAAGAACAATTTTAGATTATGAAATTCAAAATAATACTGCTCTTTATTTTTCTTGCTGTAGCGCATAGCATTTCATGTATCGCACAAGAAGTTTCTCTGAAATCTTTGTTGACTGAAATGACAGATTTCGAATCTATCGCACGATGGAACAAACATCCTTATACACTGAAGCAGGCGAGCAGCTACGACAGGCATTCTATTTCTCCTGATAAACCCGGATGGTTTGCCAATGCAGATGCTTCGCAGTATATACGCAAAGAAGAGAAAAATGGCCGCTCCGAAAATGTAATGTTGGATGTTGATGGACCTGGTGCGATTGTCCGCTTTTGGTTAACGACCTTTAAAAGAAATGGAATCATCCGAATTTATTTCGACGGACAGGATCAACCGACTATTGAAATCCCTGCATACGATTTAATGAAGAGCAACTTAGGTTTGGGTAAAGCATTGCTGAATCCGCATTCGAGTTATGAACCGACAGAAAAAGGAGGCAGCACACTTTATCTTCCCCTGCCTTATGCAAAACATTGCAAGATCACTTTCGAAGATCATGATATCGAAAACAAACAACCACGATATTATCAAATCAATTATAGAACATATAGCGCCAACACCAAGGTTACAACTTTTAGTCTCGATCAACTCTCATCGTTGCGATCACTGGCAGACGAGACGGATAAAAAACTATGGAATCCTATTTCGTCAACAGATGGAAAAGAAATAAAAGTGAGCAGTACCATCAAATCTCAAAAACAATTTTTGATCGATTTACCAAAAGGTCCGTCGGCTGTTCGTGTGATCACTATAACGATTCAAACTTCAAAACAACAGGACTATGCACAAGCATTGCGTTCAACCATATTAAAAATAACTTTTGATGATCATCAAACTGTTTGGTGTCCCATCGGTGATTTTTCTGGAAGCGGTGTTGGCGGAAAGCAAATTCAAAGTTGGTACAGAACGGTGGGTGATGATGGGAAAATAATTAGCAGATGGGTGATGCCGTATAAGAGAAGTGCAAAAATTTCTTTGATGAATTTAAGTAGTGATGATGTCGATGTATCATTGACTGCTACAGTTTCCGATTGGAAATGGGATGGAACGACGATGTATTTTCATTCAAGCTGGAAGCAATCGCGAAATGTACCAATAAAAAAGTCCGAAGAAGAAAGACCAATTGAATGGAATTTTAATACAATCGAAGGAAAGGGTGTTTATGCGGGAAATACTTTAGCAGTTTATAATCATATGCATAAATGGTACGGTGAAGGAGATCAGAAAATATGGATCGACAATGAAAAGTTTCCGTCCGAGTTCGGAACTGGAACGGAAGATTATTATAATACTTCATGGGCGCCTGTAGTGTTATATCAAACTCCATTTGCAAATGCTCCGAGAGCGGATAACGCGGATTCTTACGGACACAATACGTTTACGAGGACGAGAATCCTGGATGCCGTTCCATTTACAAAATCATTCCTTATGAGCCTGGAAATGCTTGGTTGGGAAAATGGCGAAGCTGATTTTGCTGTAACCACATACTGGTACGCATTTGAAGGCGCATCTGATAATTGCAAACTGGGAGAAAAGGAAGCTGCGGTAATTTTATACTAGAAAGCGCACTTGGTTCTATTTTAAATTTCTATGTGCACCTATGTGTCTATGTGCCTATGTGGTGAAAAAAAACCTGCACAGTCGAGATTTTTTTTCACCACATAGTCACATAGACACATAGGTGCACATAGAAAGGGTCTTCAAATATTAACAAGAATGCCTAGCCGAAATAAATCGGCCAGGCATTTGTTGCAGGTTGTTTACTGTATCGGGTTTGGGTAAATGAGTTTTTACTGTTATTATTTTGTGATGTCAATCGCCGCTGCAGCTTCACCCACAAGAGATCCATACTTGTGTCCCGCATCAACCGATGGCTGGTAATGTATTCCACCATATACTCTCGATTCTCCACATTCGAGTGCCGCATCTTCAAATGATGAATAGCTGCGTGAAGGATAACCGAGGAAATCATAGGTGTGATCCGTAAAATGATATTTATTTCCAAATATTGAAGTCAGCACTTCCATGATAGAAGATGTAATGAATGCATGCGCAGCAGGATATTCAGGATGTGCTGGTGTGCCTATGAATGACAGCCATGTTGCGTCGATATGTTGCTGAATATATGAAACAGGCCTTATCTGGTTGTATTTAAATTTCGATCTCCAGCAAACAACAGTTGCATCCCACAGCGCGATACCGGCTTTCGCATAAGCTTCATCGGCGGTAGCGAGAGAAGCATTCGAATTATCTAACACTTGAGTCAAAATAGAAAGACAATGTCCCATCGGTGTATATCCTTTGCCTACTCCAACATCATTCCAAAACAATGCAATATTTTTCTGATCCGTTGTGAGTGTTTGTGAAATCAGGTAATCATTATTAACCATCTTATAAAAATCCGAAGAAGGATCTTCCGAATATGGAAATGGTGGTGGAGGTGTGGTTCCTTCAGAAAATATATGCATGAAGGTTCTGCAATTTCCTGTGTAAGGCGCTGCAGCCGCTGCAAATGCGGGAGGCGTTGGCACCCAGGCACCCGGAAAAACCGGTGGCGTGTATGGATCATTTACATGATTGAACAAATCTGTTTTTGTCCAATCGAAAATTGCTGATGCAACAGATACTCCAAAATCATGTGAACGCGAAACAACATCTGCGCCCTGTGACGCTGTTATTTTATCCGCGTAAAGTTTTTCAAGTGAATCGATTGAAAAACTATTTGCCGGGGTAGGAGTAGGAAACAAATTTCTTGTGATGCTGGCCAAGGCTGCATTGGCAGCTTCTATCCATGAATATTTTTTTCCATTGTCGGGTGATGGCATTGCAGGCATATCAGTCAACTGGTTCTGCATACTTTTCAAATCATGATTTTCAAACCGCGATGATTCATACAGTGAAATTCCAGAATACGCGAACAGCCGGTTTGCTGCAATATTTGATTTAGCTGGATTCGATTGCAGAAGCATTCTCAATTGCAATTTGTACCAGTCTGTTGCAACTGTTGCATCGTCTTTAGAAGTAAATGTTCCTCCCTTGCCGTCTCCATGTTCTCCGCGTTCAGTATTTTTTTGACAAGCGGAAAAGAATAGAACAAAGATTAGCATAAAAGGAATTGCTGCGTGTTTCAAACATTTTTTCCAGGAAGGAGTTGGTTTAATTTGATTCATATGTGCTTTGTTTTAAGATTAATAATATCTGCCGCAAGGAATTTGCGGCGGACAGGTGTTGCGTTATAAAGCTATCGTATCAATTATCCCATCGGAAAGACAAATGAGTAAATGACCCATAACAATGATAGTTTGCCGGAATCGGCTTACAGTTATCAGTACCCGAAGTAGATCGTAGGTACTTTTTAAAGCCGAGGCTAAATCATGCTGCAATCCGCTCATTCAAACAGACAAGAGACGCTCTGTGCCGTCCCTATGCTCATTTTTAGTATTTATCTTAAATGATAAAGATTAAATTTGATAGAGGGGCCGTCCAATTCTTTATCCATTCATGCTAATGAATATGCTGAGAAACAAAAAAATAATTTTCTTTTTATCAGGCATATTGTTTTTTTTAACTGCATCGTCTCAACATCCCGATTTCACAAAAATTGACAGCTTAAAAAAACTATTACCAAAATTGAGTGGCATACGAAAAGTTGATTGTCTGAATGAACTTGGAGAAGAGATCTGGTGGCCACCAAAAATCCAACCGGATAGCGTTTTCGTATTGGCAGACGCTGCCTATAAGGAAGCCGTAAAAATAAATTATGCAGAAGGCATTGCAACTTCTATTATGCTTTTTGGAGTTGTTGAGTTGTACAAGAAAAATTTTCTGAGTGCTGAAAAATATTTGCGGGACGCTCTAAGCAGGTTTGAAATAAATCATAGTAGTTATGGATTGGGGTGGACTAACATTTGGCTGGCGCAAACGCTTTGTGCGGAAAATGATTTTGTACAGGCGCTTTCCTGCTATAACAAGTCTATTCCTTTTCTGGATAAAATAGGAGATTGGGAAGGCAAGGGCAAGGCATGGGTATGGATGGCCTTTGCACATTCAAGTCTTGGGAACTACGACAGCAGTTTTTATTATTGTAGTAACAGCTTGTTGCTTCGGCAGAAAATGAGCGATTATGTTTGTGCGTCAGTATCTCTCACCAGCATGGGGCAATTGTACAAGGCCGCAGGCGCAAATGATGATGCACTCGATTATTACCACCAGGGATACAATTATGCAGTGGCTCATAACGTAGATTTTTATACTACGAATTGGGCTTACCTGGAACCAGTCGGCGCAATTTTTCGCATCATGAATCTTGCCGATTCGTCTTACGATTATCTCAAGAAAGCAATACAACTCGATCCCGGCAACTATATAACGCATGTGAGTCTTGGCGAAACACTATTGTTAAAAAACGAATTGGATTCGGCGCTGGCTATATTTTTAAAACCGATCGATCATTTCAAAAAAGGCAACGACAAATGGGATCTTATGCGCGTGACACTCGACGCCGCAAAAACATATCATAGAAAAAAAGAAGAAAAAACCGCGCTTCGTTATGCTCTTGAAAGTTATTCGCTTGCCAAGGAATCACGCGCACGACAATACATTCTCGAAAACTATTCTTTGTTGTATAAAATCTATCAGGGCCTTGGTAAAGCCGATTCTGCATTTTTTTTCCTGAATCAATACACTGTGTTGAAAGATTCGATTGTAAATACTCAGTTTTTGTGGAAGCTTTCCAGCTATAAAAAGCAAGAAGAATTTAAAAAACAAATGGCTCAGCTCACCGTGCTCGACAAAGAAAATAAATTGAAAGAAGATGAATTGAGACAGGAAACGCTGTTGCAATGGATACTTGTTGCTTGTCTTATCATCTTTGTAGTTTCCGGGTTCATCATTTATAAAAATCTCGCGCTAAAAAGAAAAAATGAAAAATTAGAAAATCTGCAAAAGCAAGCAGTCCTTCAGCGGAATGTTACGGAACTTGAAATGCAGGCATTGCGCGCGCAGATGAATCCTCATTTTATTTTTAATTGCTTGAGTTCCATCAACCGCTTCATCTTAAAGAGCGAAACCGAAGATGCTTCTAATTATCTTACGAAATTTTCCAGGTTGATCCGGATGGTGCTGAATAATTCGAAAAAGAGTTTTATTAATATCGAAGAGGAGCTGGAAATGCTTAGCCTGTATATGGATATGGAGAAATTGCGATTCAAAGATTCATTCGATTACAAAATAACCTTTTTGAATTCTTTCGACGCCGGTAATATTTTTATTCCACCGCTATTGCTGCAACCGTTTATTGAAAATTCCATCTGGCATGGGTTGATGCATAAAAAAGGTCACGGCCATATTGAAATTGAATTGGGTGAAAAAGATGGAATACTCACATGTGTACTAACGGATAACGGTATTGGCAGAACAGCTTCTCTCGCATCGAAAAGTAAAATTTTAGAAAGAACAAAATCAATGGGACTTCAGATAACTACTGAAAGATTGGCTTTGCTAAATGACAATAATGAGAGGAAAAGCCTTTTTACTATCGAAGATATTTTTGATCAGGAAGGAAATTCTTTGGGGACGAGAGTAACTCTAAAAATAAATTATGTGAAATTAATTGAACTGGAACCTGAACCTACAACTACAACCGAATGATAACAGCAACCATTGTAGATGACGAAACATACAGTTGCGAAGCACTGGCAACACTGCTCGAACGATATTGTGCTGAGGTGAAGCTACTTGACATCTGTTATTCCGGCGAAACGGCGCTGCAATCCATTGCCGAAACAAAACCTGATATTCTCTTTCTCGATATCGAAATGCCGCACATGAATGGTTTTGATATGCTGGAGAAACTTTCCGAAATAAATTTCGAATTGATCTTCACGACAAGTTATGACACCTATGCCATCAAAGCTATCCGTTTCAGCGCACTGGATTATTTATTGAAACCAGTTGATGCACAGGAATTGCAAACAGCGGTGCAGAAAGCTACTAACAGGCTGGCACACCCGCTTCCGCAACAAATAGAAAGTTTATTGCAGCAGTTGAAACGTCCTGCGATACCCGTTAACAAAATTGCGATTCCAACCATGGAAGGTCTGCAGATGGTTTTGATAAATAATATTATCAGTTGCTCTTCAGATAGCAACTACACGATTCTTTCTCTTAAAAACGGACAGAAAATTATTGCATCGCGCACATTAAAAGACATAGAAGAACTGCTCGAAGATTACAGTTTCACTCGTGTTCATCATTCTTACCTTGTCAATTTGAATGAAGTTGAAAAATTTATTCGGGGTGAAGGCGGATATTTAGTGATGAGTGATAAATCTGTTGTTGATGTATCACGGAGCCGGAAGGAAATATTATTAAAAAAATTACAGCCCAATAAATTTTGATCAAATGCAAAGAACGATAAGATTCAAAAGTAATTTGCTCCTTATCGTTCTTGTATTAAATATTTGCCGCTAGCAGCGCGCAGATATTTTCATTAGTAACCACCGCTCGAAGCAGCGCTAACTACCACTGCGCCGGTCATCATGTTATGATATTTATCATGATACATAAATGTTCCCGTACTGTTAAACTGGTGGCTGAAACTACCGCCCGGCTGAATATTTCCGCTATCAAAACTGCTATCATTGGCGGTAACAGTATGCACAGTTGTATCATCATTCGTCCAGGTTACATTCGTCCCTGTTTTTATTTGCAAATTGGCATTTGAAAAAACTGAATTCTTCATCGTAATAGATGCAGAGCTGTTGTTGTTTCCGTTGTTGTCTTTTTTACATGCCATAAATAATCCACACGCGACTAGAATTGTTAAGGCTCCGGATAATAATCTGTTTTTTTTCATGTTTTGAATTTTTAAATAATAATGTTGCTACCACCTAAATAAGGCAACATTAAGACCCCAAAACTGAAGTTTTCATGAAGAAGATAATTAAGCACTGTGATTCAGTCGGTAGGAAAAAATAAAAGAAAGTATAAAAATTTTTTAATAGCAGTGATAGAAAAATTGGACGATGGTAGTGCTTGTACGAAGTAATACAATGCCCAATATGGGCAAGAAAGGAAACAAGTATGTTAAGAGTGGAGAAACAGGGAGGAGAGCGGAGGGTGATGCGCTCTCCTCCCTGTTTCTCCTCTCTAATTTATTGCGCTGCGTCAAAATTTTTCAAAGGAACATGCCACATACCCGGTGTAGGAAAACTCACACCCTTGTTTGATCCGCGCGCTCCCGCATCCTGTCCGAAATGATACAGCGGCCAATTTTTATAAGTAAGTTGTTTTTTGCCAAATACGTTGATAGAACCAAAATCTGATTTATTGAGTATCGATGGAATGATTACCTGGTCCGTTTCATATATCGGCCAGATATTGTTGTTTGAAAAATCTGATTTGGTAAAAGTATTTTTGTTGGCATTGTCTTGCGAGAAGGCATATAATGTTGCGCCACTTCCATCACTTAAATAGGTAGTCGTTTCTGTTCCTTCCACATCATTGAATTTATAATTTTTGCCATCGAGTCCAACCAGTTGTGTACTTATCATCATAATGGAATAATCAGGTTTACCGATAAACCACAGACCTAAAACGCCATCGCCTTGTGTAGATCCTGGCGCTTCGGGACTATTACTTCCATTTGCACCCGGTGCATAATAATATAAAGGCCATCCTTTATAAGTAAGTTGACTTGCGCCAGTAGCAGTTGTGATATGACTAAAATCAGAAGCATTTAATCCTGCACCAAGGTTATCTGCTGAAAGATTTGCGACATTGAAAATCGGCCACAAGAAATCGCAACCTGCTCCACAATGATTTTTTCCGTCGGCATCATTCGCAAAGAAATAAAGTGTACGACCATCTTTGTCAACCATATAATTTCCGAAAGTTGAATTTGATTTAATAGTAATCGCTTTGGTTGATGTTGTTGTCGGGGGATAATTACTGCTGTTTCCATAACCTCCGCTCTTACTACATCCCGATGCTAATAAAATGATTGCGGACAAGGCAACCGTGATGAAATTTGATAACATTTTCATTTAATAATAATTTTTTGAATTGAAGAATCCGCAAAAGGTTTAGGGGGGATGTTATCGCGAATTACATTTTCCTCAATACCAATTCTGCTTTTGTATTTCGGATATCATTACGCCTGTTGATTTGTATTGGTTGCTATTCCATTTTTTGAGATAAGATTTTAACGAATCATTTTATAACGGATATAGACAAACGAAAAACGCAAATGTGTTAATTGAATTTCCGATCGGTAATTTTAAAGAAAAATATCGTGATGGTGAATTTTCGATCGGCTGAAAAAATAAAACTGGCAGGCAACGCTGATTCTTCTGTATTCTGTTTTCTTCTGCAGCAATCGATATATCGGCAACCCACTATTAACCCCGGCTGACTAATAACCCCATGATCTTGCTGATCCATTCCTCACCAAAATTGGTTATATTGGGAAGTGACTCATTTTGAAAACTATTACGAATCAGCCCTCACCCCAACCCCTCTCCTAAAGGAGAGGGGCCAGGGGTGAGGGCTGAAATATATTCGAGACTTGTCACTAAATAGCATGCTCATAGTTACACATCAAAATTTCAAACTGAGACACTACCTTATATTGAGCATAACCGGGAATGCCATTATCAAATTGTAAATTCCTGTTTGAAAAAAGTGTCAAGTGGCGTTTTACAAAGTTGTGTCGCTAATTTTATTATTTATTTTATAATCACTTTTTGATGATAAACTATTGTAAGATTTTTTTACCAGCCATCCTTGTATTCGCTACACTTCAATTGTCCGCGCAAAAAAAATACGAAGTATTGACAGTTCCCGCGATGGATGCCTACACTCATATTGATGAAAAAGGTAAAACGGTATTGCCGAGCGGACGATATCTGACGCCAGCGGGCAGCACTATTCAAATAACACATGACCCATTTGGAATGGCCGTTTCTCCCGACGGTGCAAAAACAGTTGCATTGCACGATGGCGTATTCACCATCATCGATAATGCTACATTGGCTAATATCCGCGTACCAAGTTATGATGGCAAAATTATTTCGCCATTATCAAACGGCTCATTTTTGGGCGTGGCTTTCTCACCAGATTCGAAAACAGTTTACCTCAGTGGTGGCGATAATGGAGCTGTAATTATATATGATATTGAAAAATTGCAAAGGATCGATTCCATTTCTCTCAATGGAAAAGTTGACACCGTCGATTACCAGGATAGCTTTACTTCCGATTTGTTATTGAATGAAAGCAACAATGAGTTGTTGGTACTGGATCGCGGGAATTTCAGAATGGTCCGCATCGACCTCGCCACTAAAAAAATTACTGCAACGATAAAAACAGGGCGACAACCATTCGGACTTTCAATCAGTCCCGATCACAACATTGCATTTGTCGCAAATGTTGGTATGTATGATTATCCAATGCTGCCCGATATCACACAAAATAATTATGACAAGATGTTGTTGCCTTTTCATCCATACGGCAACGGCACAAAAGAATCTATTGAAGGATACACTTTGCATGGCAGAAAAATTCCTGGTATTGGAAGTCCGTTAGCTCCCGAAGCGATGAGCGTTTACAGCATAGATCTTGCAACAAATAAAGTAATAGACAAATTCAAACCTGGACACCAGATTGGTCAAATGGTAGAAGGCGCAGAAGTTGTCGGAGGTGCGAGTCCAAATTCTTTGGCGATTGGGAATAAATATGCTTATGTCACCAATGCCACCAACGATAATATTTCGGTGATTGATTACCGTAATCATAAAATCATCGATCATATTTCTATTAAGGTTGACAGCCTCATTGATCATTATCGCGGATTATTGCCTTTCGGAATTGCATTGAGCAAGGACGAAAAAACATTGTACGTGGCGTTGCTTGGATTTAATGCAATTGCTGTGATAGACATTGAAACAAGAATTACAAAAGGTTTGATACCGACAGGATGGGGACCATCTCGAGTTCAACTCAGTAAGGATGAAAAAGAATTATACGTGGTGAGTTGTCGCGGTTATGGAGCCGGCCCAAATGGAGGAAAAAATTTTTCGGCGCCGGTACAAGGCACATATATCGGCGATATTCAATTGGCGACATTTCAAAAAATACCAATGCCGGATGCTGCGCAATTGGCAAACTATACTTCGCAGGCAGTCAACAATACATTTATAAAGATGGATGTTGGTGATGATGGTAAAAACCCTTTGCCTGTGTTGCCAGGTTTGCGAACAAGTCCTATAAAATATATCGTATATATCACCAAAGAAAACAGGACATATGACGAACTGTTGGGCCAATTGCAATCTGGTATTGGTGATTCAACCCTTGCAAGGTTCGGAGTAGGAGTGGATCTTATTATCAAAGACAAGACGATGTTGCATCATGTAAATATTGCGCCCAATCATTTGAAAATCGCGAAGCAGTTTTCATTTGCCGATAATTATTATTGTGATAGTGATGCGTCGATTCACGGCCATCATTGGATGCTCGGTGTAATACCTAATGAATGGGTTGAAACAAATTCGAGTGTTGATAAAACAGCAAAACTTTTTTCCAAGGCATCCGGCAGAAGATTTCCCGGCTCTACGGGAAGCATGGATCCTGAAGATTATGCAGAAAGAGGCGGACTCTGGGAAGCAATGGACAGAAGTAAAGTTTCTTTTTACAATTTTGGAGAAGCTAATGAAACTGCGCATAATCGTGAGGCTTGGAACGATACTGCCACAGGATCGGGACATGCCGTGATGGTGCCGATGCAAAAAGTATTATGGCCAAGAACGAGTCATAACTATGCAGGCTTCAATACGAATATCCCGGATCAGTTCCGCATGGAGCAATTCGAATCAGAGTTTACAAAAATGTGGTTGAAAGGAAAAAATAAAATGCCCAGGCTGATTACGATGCAGGTGCCGAATGATCATACTGCCGGTCCGAGGCCGCGCGACGGATATCCATACTATCACTCATATGTAGCCGATAATGACTTGGCTATTGGCAGGATACTGCATTTTCTTTCAAGAACACCGTATTGGAAAAATATGCTGGTTATTATCACCGAAGATGATCCGCAAGGCGGCGTAGATCATATCGATGCTCACAGAAGTATATTGATGATGGCAGGTCCGTATGTCAAGCGCGGCTACACTTCGCATACTCACGCCAATTTCGGCTCCATTCTTAAGACGATCTATACAATCCTGAATGTTCCTTTTGTAAACCAGTACGACGCAACAGCCTCTTCACTGCAGGATTTCTTTACAGACAAACCCAACTTCACACCATATACCTTGGAACTTCCTTCCAAAAATGTATTTGATCCACAAGTGGCAATGAAGCGATATAACAGGAATATCGATTGGCGGAAAATTATGAAAGGGCCAGAGATGGACGATGAAGATGAACAAAGAAGAGAACATTACAAACAAAAAAGTTCAGTCGAAAGCGCAGGCAAAAATTAATAAGAAAATTCCTGCTCGCAATATCTGCTATGTGCACCTATGTGTCTATGTGCCTATGTGGTGAAAAAAAATCATGACTGTGCAGTTTTTTTTTCACCACATAGACACATAGGTGCACATAGAGACTTCAAATAACTCACACCGTAAAATGTTAAACGGATGTTATGCAGATGTTATGCGGCCATCTGTGACAATAAGAATTTCTCGCCCCTCGTTAAACTTTCACCAGAAAAAAATATCCAACGCGGATAATTATTCATTCAAAATTTAATGAGCTATGAAGAAAAAATTATTTTTCATTTCGATTCTTGTGTTGATCGTTTCATTTTCATTTGCGCAACCACCGCGCATAAACATTGATATTATAATTGGAAACAGAGAACCTGCACCTTCCGAAGCGCAACTTATGCGGGCAGAGGAAGCCAAACATCCGAATATCACAAAGGCAATGCATGACATCGAAATGTCGATGAGAGCTTTGCATAATGCACCGGATGATTTCGGTGGTCATAAGGGACAAGCTGAGGCCGACTTAAAACAAGCATGGATATCGTTGCGGAAAGCCCTATACTTCCGCCTTTACCAGGACTCGCACTAATACCGATTACCATTAGCCTTTTCAAAAAAACCATTTATTAAAATGGTTTTTTTTATTTTCAGGTGGTTGTGTGAAATAATGTGTCGCTTTTTTGGCAGCATCTTTTGGAAAAAAAAGAAAAATATTATCTTCACTAAACATAGAGAGAACAATCATGCCTATTTACATGGATGTACATATTGTACCTGGGGTAAAAGCCAAAGATGTTGCCGAAGCACATCGTCAGGATTTGCTTCACCAGGAAGAACATGGTTGTAAATGCATGACCTATTGGATAGACGAACCAAGGGAGACTATATTTTGCCTGATAGATGCGCCTGACGAGAGTGCGGTGGTACAAATGCATGACAAGTCACATGGACTCATCCCGCACAAGATTATCGAAGTAAGCAGTAATGTGGTAGAATCTTTTTTGGGCCGTATTTATGATCCATCAGACGCTAAAATTGAAGCTGGTGGATTGAAGGTTTTCGAAGATCCTTCCTTTCGCATTCTGCTCGTCACAAAAATTACTGATCCCAATTTGCTGAAATATAAATTAGGCGGGGAGAAGACCAATGAATTATTGGGAAGCCACAACCTCATTGTTAGAAAAAATGTGATGCAGCAGGGCGGGAGGGAAGTTGAATATGAAGGCAATGAATTTATCATTTCTTTTTCATCGGCTGCCAAAGCTATGGCCTGTGCCTTAGCGATTCAGCAAGAAATGCATAACGCTGAAGCACACACGATCGGTTTCAGAATGGCATTAAATGCCGGTGAGCCGATTGAAAAAAGTGATAAGATATTCGGCGACACGATACAATTTGCGTTGAACATGTGCAGCATTGCAAAAGATTCGCAAATAGCCGTTGCATCCTGCGTTAAGAAACTACTCTCAAAAGATTTTTTTCAGAGCGGAAAAAAGAATTTTTTGATGTTGCCGCCGCAGGATGAAAGCCTGCTTGAATTATTGATGAATAAATTGGAGGAAAATTGGCAGGATGCGGATTTTGATATTGCCGATTATAGCCAGGTAATGGCGATGAGTTCCTCCCAACTATATAGGAAAACTGTTTCACTGACCGGCTTTTCTCCAAATGCACTTTTGAAAGAATTCAGGCTCGAGAAAGCAAAAGACCTCATGGAAAAGCAACGCTACAATATTGCACAAATAACTTTTGAAACAGGATTTACCAGCGCTTCCTACTTCACTAAATGTTTTAAAAAGAAATACGGCCTGCTGCCAATGGCATATGTGGATTTACTGCATTGAAACAACGAAGAAACAGAGCGGAGAGCGCCCAAACCTTCGCTCTCCGCCCTGTTTCTCCATTCTTCTTCTCCACTCTTATCTTGTTGCTTCCGATTAAATTTTACCATTTATTGAACGAATTGTTCTATATCATTTACCATTTATTGAATGATTTGTTATAGCCTTTCGCTTGTTCCTGATAATATATTTGATCATTCCATCACCTTAAAATATTTAATATGAAAAAGTTCATCAACGGTATCATGCTTATTTGCTTATTACAGTTTATCGGCCACGTATCTCTGGCTCAAACGTCAACAAACAATTCAACAACTAAAAATTCAACTGTCATGAAAACTTATCTCATCGAAAGGGACATTCCAGACGCTGGTAAATTAACTCCCGAACAATTAAAAGGCATCTCTCAAAAATCTTGCAGCGTACTGAGAGATATGGGCCCACAAATTCAATGGATCCAAAGCTATGTAACTGGAAACAAAATTTATTGCGTGTACAAAGCGGAAAATGAAGAATTGATCAGGGAGCACGCAAAAAAAGGTGGCTTTCCTGCTAATGTGATCACAGAAATTTCCACTGTGATAAGTCCGGCAACTGCAGAATAATCATTAGACAAAGATTTTAAATCGTGAGACGTGAGGAGAGCGAAGAAACAGAGTGGAGAGCGCCAAACCTGCGCCCTCCACTCTGTTTCTTCACTCTTCTCCGATCACGATTTAAAATTTATTTTCTTTTTGTATTGTCCCTGTCTGATGCAAAAGAGGGATATATTGGGGAACTGCTTCTCTCGACGCCGATACTGCCTGATATCGAAAATGTTCTTGCATCGTTAACATACATCAAACCTATTTCTGCCCTGGAATACATTCCAAAACCATTGGAGGTCGATAATATACTTGGATAAGACTTATTTACACTTGAATTTATAAATGCGTTATTGAAGTTGACGAATGCCGGCGCTCCGGAAATACCTGCGAATGCATATACATTGTTATTGATTTTGCGATTCAATTGCAATCCTATTGGTGCTGCTAAAAATGTAGCGCTTCCTCCTTTATAGAAACTAAATCCGGTAGTGATGCCGCCATATCTTGTAAAGAACCAATTCTTGTTTAAATGAGAGCTATCACCAGCACGGTTAAAACTCATGCCGCCAATTGGCAGAGCCGTCTGCGCTTTCAAAGAAAAAAATGAAAAAGAAATTAATATGAAAAATAATATGCGCATTGCATTATAAAAATACAGTTTCTTAGATAAAGATTATGCGAATATTCTGTGAAAAATCGGAGAGCAAAAAAGAGCGAAGGAACAGAGCGGAGAGCGGAGGTTTATGCGCTCTTCCGCTCTGTTTCTTCGCCCTCATTCAGTAGTCGGGAAATGGACATTCACTTTATCATGCATTGTGTATAGCCGATATCGTTTTCCGTCATTCACCATAATCCCGCTCGATTTATTTTCTGTGAGAATAGGATTGCCGGTAAATTTTTTCCAGTGAATCAAATCTTTTGATACTGCCACATTGGTTGACCATTCTCTCCAGTCTTTGTATGCCGATGCGTGATAGTAACCATAATAAAGATCATCGTATTTGATCACCTGGTCCATTGCCACGGCAAATTTATCATACGCGTCCGGCCCCATCGTAATAACAGGATCATTCTGTACATTTCTCCATGTTTTTAAATCTTTGGAAATCGCGAGCCAGATTCCCAGGTCATCACGTTCATAAAATAAATACCATGTCGAATCTTCTTTCCATACAGTCGGTGTACCAAACGACCCTGCTTTAATTGGATTTCCATTCACCATGCGAATATCCAGGTTACCTTGTTCGGTCCAGTGAATGCGATCTGTTGAAGTAAGGAGATGCGCAGTATCGCCACGTCCCTCGGAAAACATATAATATGTTCCGCCGGATTTGATAATGCACATGTCTTCCGTCCACCCGGAAGTATAAATAGGATTCGCCGGGTATCTTGTCCAGACCAAACCATCATGCGATGTAGCATAACCAAGATGTTTTTCTGAATCTTCATTGATATACCCGGTGTACCACATATGATATTCGCTGTCTTCTTTCAATATCCATCCTCTTTCGCGAATATGACGATCCCAGGTTGTTGTATCTGTGCCTGAGAAAACCGGGTTGTTATGGTAGGAAATAAAATGAACCAGTTCATCGGGGAATTCTTTTTTTGAATGGCAGTGAAGAAATAAGAAACAAATCAGAATCCAAAAAATGTTTTGGCGCATAGGTGAATTGTTGTTGCACAAATTATTAATTTTTTACGAGGTGGAAGGGCAGGGGTTAAGGTTGAGGGTAAAAGGTAAAAGGTGTAAGATGTAAGGTATGGCATGCCTAATTACAACTTACTGCTTTTATTTTTCAAGTTGCATATCAGCTTGCCATACCTTACACCTTTTACCCTCAACCTTAACCCCTGCCCTTCTACCTCATGAATCATTTCACCAAGCTTCCTTTCAATCGCATCAATTCTGTTTCGGCGAGTTTTGTATTGTATCGTGCGGTGATCAGGCGATTATAAGCGTTCTCCAAACTTTGCTGCGCTTCGCGGAGTTGAATGATGGTTGATGCACCGAGCCGGAGTGTTTGAACAATAATCGATACATTTTCTTTTGCCAGCAATATATTTTCTTCCTCGAGTACCAATGCTTTTTTTTGTTGTTCATACGCAATAAAAGCATTTACAACATTTAGATCGAGTATCGAACGTTGATTATCGTATAGCAGTTGCTGGTAGCTGATATCCAATTTCGCCTGGCTTATCAGACGTCTTGCACTTAAATTATTGAGTATAGGAATTGTGACTGCAAAGCCATAATTGTATCCGTAGTTCTGGTTGAACAAAAGCGAAAAACTATTGATAACTGCTTTATTATTTGTGCGCGAAAAGTTATATGCCGATACAAAAGAGAGAGCTGGTAGCAGCGTAGCTTTCTGCTCTTTCAACGTGAGTTTGGATATGTCGATATTTTTTTGCGCGACTAACAAAAACGGATTTGTGTTTTCGATATTATTCTGAATTTCTCCCAATGCCAAATCATAATTGATCGGGATACTGTCAAGCACATCATAACTTGTGTGCAGCGCCACGTTCATACTTTGATTGAGTTGTTCTTTCAATTGCGCAATCAGCGTTTCCTGTGTAAGGATATTAGCTTTTTGTTCGTTCAAATCAACTTTGCTTTGCAATAAATCGGGTTTGATACCAACGCCAATGTCTAACCGATTTTGTGCCAGCTTCACTCTTTCTTCATTCACAAGCATTACTTCCCTGATGGCTTTCAATTGTTGTTTTTGAGCTGCGATATTGTAGTAGTTGTTAATTACCTTGGCAACAGTATTAACCACCTGGTTTTTTACGTTGAGCTCTCCCAGTTTTACAAACTCCTTGGATTTTTCAAGTGTCGCAAACATTTTCAAACCATCAAACAAAACCCAATTCAAAGCAAGGGAGCCAAGAAGATTGTTGGATTTAATATTGTTTTGTTCTCTCTTCGTGCCGTCTGCCAGCGTTTGCCTGAGATTGGTGGCATTCCATGTACCATTTACCGTTGCATTGAGTTGGGGAAGAAAGGCGCCATAACGATAGGAATAATTGATAGCAGCTACCATCGAATCATTCTTTGAAATCCTGATATCGAAATTATTTTTTAACGCAGTTGCTACTGCTTCCTCGAGTGTAAGAATATTTTGTGCGGAAGAAATATATCCGGAAAGCAAGAGAACTGGCAATAACAGGCATCTGAAAAATTTCATATCTACTTTTTTACGCAATCGCAGGTGTTGTTTCTGTTTGTGAATGTGCAGGCGCGGGCGCAATATTATCCAGCGCACTTTTTTTCTTTGTGGAAGAGAGATATGAATACATCGCGGGAATAACGAATAATGTCAATACCAATGAGAATAATATTCCGCCAACGATCACGACACCGAGCGGTATGCGGCTTGTCGCAGCAGCGCCCAATGATAATGCCAGCGGCAATGCGCCTAAAGACATTGCCAGACTTGTCATCAATATCGGTCTCAATCTTTGTGTTGCGGAAAAAATTGCGGCTTCTGTTCGTTTCATTCCTTTCAGCCTGTTTTGATTGGCGAACTCAACGATAAGAATTCCATTCTTTGTTACCAATCCGATCAGCATGATCATTCCGATTTCTGAAAATATATTCAGTGTTAACCCAAATAATTTTAACGAGAGCACCGCACCGGCAATTGCCAGCGGCACCGTTACCATGATGATAAATGGATCAACAAAGCTTTCAAATTGTGCAGCAAGAATTAGGAAGATCAAACCCAGTGCAAGTAAAAATGCAAAACTCGTGTTGCTGGAACTTTCTGCAAAATCGCGGGATGATCCGGCCAATGAAGTAGAGAAAGATTCATCCAATAATTTGTTGGCAATTCTTTCCATTTCTTTGATGCCATCACCAATTGTTTTGCCTGGCGCGAGTCCGGCTGAAACGGTTGCGGATTTATAGCGATTGAAGTGATAGATTGCCGGTGGTGTGTTTGATTCTTCTACATTTACAAGATTGTCGAGACTGATCATACTGCCGCGCGAATTTCTTACAAACAGTGTTTTCATATCATTGGGATCATCACGATTATCACGCGCCACTTGTCCCATCACCTGGTACTGTTTTCCTTCTTTGGTGAAATAACCGAGACGTCTGTTGCTATATGCAAGTTGTAATGTTTCGGAAACATCATTCACACTCACACCCAGTTCCGCTGCTTTAATTCTGTCTATCTGCACTCTTAATTCCGGTTTGTTGAATTTGAGATCTGCATCTACCTGCTGCAGTACCGTACTCTTGCCCGCTTCTTCCAGAAATTTCGGCAACACATCCATGAGTTTTTGAAAATTATTATTCTGCAATACGAATTGAACAGCTTGTCCACCGCGCCGGTTTACCGATATGGTTTCATCCTGTATAGCAAATGCTCTTCCTTCTCCATATCTTGGCAGGTTGCGATTTACCATGTTCACTATTTCCTGTTGTGATCTTTGTCTTTCTTTTGGATCGGATAAAGTAACGCGAACGAATCCTGTATTGGAATTTCCAGTTCCTGTAAATCCTGGTGAAGTAACGGTAAGGACTACCTGCTTTTCCGGAACGGAATCGATCATCAGGTTGGATAGTCTGCCTATATATTTATCCATGGCATCGAACGAAGTGCCTTCTGGTCCGGTTACCATTAAACGAAATTGGCTTCTGTCTTCCATCGGAGCAAGCTCAGATTGCAAGCCACCGCCGACCAAATAAATAACAGCGACGCATGCAGCAATAATGATAAATGCCACCCATCTCACTTTCATAAACATTTTCAATGTGGCCTGGTACCCGTTCTCCATTCCACGGAAAAAAGGTTCTGTTTTTGTGTAGAACCAGGAATGCTTCATCGCGCCTTTCCTTGTCAGCTTAACATTCAATACCGGTGTCAGTGTAAGCGAAACAAATGCAGAAATAAGAACTGCACCTGCTACTACGATTCCAAATTCACGGAAGAGACTTCCTACAAAGCCTTGAAGAAATATTATCGGAAGAAAAACAACTGCTAATGTGATAGAAGTAGCAATAACGGCAAAATAAATTTCCTTTGATCCTTCCAAGGCAGCTTGCCATTTATTCATTCCCTTTTCCATCTTCTTGTAAATATTTTCCGTCACAACAATTCCATCATCCACAACAAGACCGGTTGCAAGTACAATGGCGAGTAATGACAACACATTGATGGTATAACCCATCAGGTACATGATGAAGAATGCACCGATCAGAGAAACGGGGATATCGATCAATGGACGAACTGCTATGAGCCAATCGCGGAAGAATAAATAAATAATAAGTATGACGAGTGCCAGTGCAACCATCAATGTTTCCTCCACTTCGGAAATGGATTTCTTAATAAAGATCGTATTGTCAAGCGCGATGTTGATTTTGATATCAGCCGGAACATCTTTTTTTATTCGATCAAGACGTTTATAGAATTCATTTGAAATAGCAACATAGTTTGATCCTGGTTGTGGCACGAGTGCAAGTGCGATCATCGGTATTCCACTTTCTTTCAAAATGGTTTCTTCGTTTTCTGGACCCAAAACAGCTTCACCGATATCTTTCACACGTACATCTGCGCCGTTTGTATTTTTAATAATGATATTGTTGAATTCTTCTTCTGTATTTAGTCTTCCAAAAGTGCGCACTGTCAATTCAGTTGCATTTCCCGAAATTTTTCCCGACGGCAATTCCACATTTTCTTTTAGCAAAGCAGCTTGTACGTCGCCGGGTGTGAGACCATACGATGATAGTTTGGATGGATCGATCCAAATACGCATCGCATAGCGTTTTTCTCCCCATATCTGGATGCCGCTTACGCCAGGAATGGTTTGCAATCTTTCCACCAATACATTGTTTGCATATTCTGTAATCTGCAATTGATTTCGCGTATTGCTTTGCACCGTCATAGACAAAATCGCATCTGAACTTGCATCTGCTTTGGATACGACAGGAGGTGCTTCAAGATCCGGGGGAAGTGAACGCTGTGCCTGTGATACTTTATCACGGACATCATTAGCCGCAGCTTCGAGATCGATACCGAGATCGAATTCTACATTGATGCTGCTTGTGCCGCTGCTGCTTGAAGATGTAATATTTCGAACACCGGCAATACCATTGATGGATTTTTCAAGTGGTTCTGTTACCTGCGTTTCGATGATGTCTGCATTTGCACCTGCGTATGAAGTGCGGACATTCACATTTGGCGGATCGATAGCCGGATAATCTCTTATACCCAGAAATTTAAATCCGATCACACCGAACACTACAATAATAATGTTCATTACTATTGCCAGGATTGGTCTTCGCAAACTTAGTTCGGATATATTCATGCGAAATAGTATAAACTTAGTTGGTGATTTTGTTTAGTTCCAATTGTGAATCCGGTCGCACCGTGAGTAATCCTGTCGTCACAATAGTATCTCCTGCCTTCAATCCACTCACAATTTGTATGTTTGAAGAATCGCGAATTCCGGTGGTGACATCAACGAATTTTGCAACACCTCCATTATATACGATCACTTTTTTACCTCTTGCCTGTGGTAGTATCGCCTGTGTCGGAACTACGATGGCATTTGGATCCGGATCAAAATCGAGCACCACCTTTGCAAAAACACCTGGCACAAGTCCCGCATCTTTATTCTGCACAATCGCGCGTATCATCAGGCTGCGCGTTTCCTGGGTCACACCCGCTTCCGTCGCCATTATTTTTGCAGTATATTTTTTTGAACCGCCTTCAACTGTAAAACTTACTTCCTGTCCCACCTTGATGCGGGCAGTATATTTTTCAGGTACTGAAAAATCGAGTTTCAAAATATCCGTTTGTTGAATAGATGCAATAACGGTCGTAGGAGTTACAAACGCGCCCATACTAATATTTTTCAAACCTACTCTTCCATTGAATGGAGCGCGGATTTCCGTTTTGACAATCGTCGCTTCTGTAAATTCAATATCGGCCTTTATATTATTTACGGTAAGCAGACTTGCATCATAATCCTGGTGACTGATGCCTTGTATTTTTAAAAGCTCTGCGGAGCGTTCTTCATTTTGTTTTGCTATTTGCAATTGCACCTGCAATTTTTTTAGCGTTGCCTGTAAATCGGCGTCATACAATTTTGCAATCAGCGTTCCCTTCGCGACGGTTTTTCCTTCGCTTGCATTCAGTTGAACAATTCTTTCTGAAATCTGCGGATGCAGTTCGGTGGATTCGTTTGCGATCAATGTTCCGGGCACTTCAACATTGGAACCAAGCGATTTTTTTTTCACAATATATCCATCAACCTGGATTGCCATCGGCTTGTTACTAGCAGCTTGTGGATTATTGGCGACCTGGGCATTTTTTTGTTTGTCGCCGCAGCCCGGCGAAAAGATTAGCAATAAATAAGCGGAACACAAAAAAGATAAAGACTTTATTTTTTTGTATACTGTGCAATTCATTAAATGGTCAGCATGAAAGATCATAGGCGCGTAAATCAAAGCAGTTATTGATGATAGACTTTTATTGTGTTGCGTTAGATCGTGAGACGTGAAAAGTGAAACGTGAAAGAATAAGTTTCACTTTTTTATGTCGCACGTTTCATATCTGACGTCTGGCGTTTTACGTCTTACGTTTGATGTCTCACGATCGCATTCACATTGCCTTAAAGATACATGCAAACATGTAAATAAATAATTCGTGCAAATTACCCGCTGTTTTCGCAAATTACCCATCAAAAATGACCGTTTGGCATTGGCAGATATTTACCTTATAAGAAATGGGCAAATTATTTTAGATTTATGAGTACAATTTACCGGTTTTATGGGCTAGTTTGAACGGACGGCTTTTCTAAAGTGGCTTTTCCAGAGTCCTGTTCTAAAGTAACTTTTCCAAAGTTTTAAACTTTGGAAAAGTTACTTTAGGACGCTGCTTCGGAGAAGTCACTTTAGAAAAGTCATCCGTTAATCCCCATCAATTCAATGAAAAAGATTTCCATCATATTTTCCATACTGTTTACTGCCATTCAAAGTTTTTCCCAATCACAAAACCTGGATAGCCTGAAACATGCATTGGTGGGTTTATCAGACACCGCGAGAATCGATTGCCTGAATGCGATTACCGAATATTATATGGCTGCATCAAAAAAAGATTCAGCTATTTTTTACCAGGATATTGCACGTCGTGAATCAGAAAAAATTAATTATATACACGGCATCGCCGAAGCGATATCTATCCATGCAGAAATGGTTCGCCGTTTTGAAGATAATTTTCCGCTTGAACAGGAATTGGCACTTGAATCTTTGAAATGGTTTGCAAAAACAGATAACAAAAAAAATATCGAGATCGCATATATGCGACTCTCCTTTTCTCTTTTTGCGCAAAGTTGTTATGGGCAGGCCATACCATACCAGGAAAAAGCGATCGAGTATTTTAAAAAAAATGGGAAACAGAAAGAACTCGCCGACGGAATACTTACGCTGGCTATGATGTATAATCAAAAGGGGGACTACGACAAAGGGTTCATGTTATCACAAAACGGTTTGAAGATTGCGGAAAGTATTCATTATTCAAATGGCATCGGTATTGCCATGCGCGTCATTGCAAGAATTTATGTGCAGATCGAAGATTACCCGGGCGCTTTGGATTATTTTAAACTCAGTCAACAGAAAGTACAAACAGAAAATCCGAATGGATTAAATGAATTCAATGTGTGGCCGCAAATGCAGCTCGCGGAAATCTATTGGCATTTGAATGAATATGATTCGGCATTGCAGGTATATAATTTGTTCGACACGTCTCGCGCAGATGAAAAGGATCTGAGAATATTCCTATTGAGCAAGGGTGAATTTTATCTGCAGATCAAAAAATATGATCTCGCATTGCAGAATTTAAAACAAGCATTGGTATTGAACGAAAAGAAAAACGACCGCAACCAGGTGATGAGAAATATTGTGGCGTTGGGCCGGGCTTATCTCGGACAAAAAAATGGTGAACAATCACTTCAATATGGATTGCTTGGATTGAATATGGCAATGCGCACGAATTCCAAGCAAATTATTTTGAATAGTTATGATGTGATCCAGGCGTCATATAATCAACTGCATAAAATTGACAGCGCGTATGCTTACTATAACAAGTTCATCGTAATGAAGGATAGTGTGCTGAATGATAAAATCAAAGGGAAAATCACGGCTTATACATACGAACAAAGAATCGCGCATCTGAATGATGAAAATAAATTACGCGAACAACAGTTGAGGAGTAATGTTCGCCAAACTACATTCATTGTTGTGGTGGCAGTTATTTTGATCGCGCTTTGTATAGCCATCATGCGCAATACGATTTTGAAAAGAAGAGCGGCTGACCATCAACGTCAGATTGCAGAAAACGAATTGCAGCAGCAGCAGATGGAAAGTAAAATGGCGTATGCGGAACTGCAAAGTCAAAAGGCTGAGCTGGAGATGAAAGTCCTTCGTGCACAAATGAACCCGCATTTTATTTTTAATTCGCTCAATTCCATCAACCGGTTTATTTTACAGAATGACAGCACAAAGGCCGCTGAATATCTGGCAATATTTTCACGGTTGATAAGAATGATACTTCAAAATTCCCAAAGCCTGTTGATATCACTCGAGAGCGAATTGGACACACTCGATCTCTATCTTGAAATCGAATCATTACGTTTCGATTATCATTTTGAATACCAGATCAACGTATCGCCCGAGCTCGAGAAATCGATGATAAAAGTTCCTCCGCTAATTATTCAACCTTTTGTTGAAAATGCAATCTGGCATGGATTAATGCCGAAGCAGGAAAAGGGAAGCGTGATTATAAATGTAACACAGGAAGATTCTTTTCTCGTTTATACCATTAACGACAATGGCATCGGCCGGAAAAAAGCATCTTCATTTAAAAGTAAATCGTCAACACGATTTAAACCACTCGGCGTAAAAATAACTTCAGAGCGAATCACCATATTAAAAAATTCTGAGGCCAATAAGCACCCGATTATAATTAATGATCTTGTTGACCCCGACGGAACGCCGGCAGGAACAGAAGTGATTATTAAAATACCTTTGATATATGCTGACAGCGATAATTATTGACGATGAGATGCACGCGGTGGACACGCTAAGTATTCTGCTGGCAAAATATTGTCCGGATGTACAGGTGGTTGACAAATGTATGTCCGCCGAGAAAGCATTAAAATCAATTGTGAAATTAAACCCGGATATTGTTTTTCTCGATATTGAAATGCCGGTGATGAATGGATTTGAATTACTCGAGCAGTTTAAGGAAATTCATTTTGCAATTATTTTCACGACAAGCTATGATCAGTATGCAATAAAAGCGATGCGGTTGAGTGCAATGGATTATTTATTAAAGCCAGTTGTACCAAAAGAACTCGTCGCTGCCGTTCAAAAAGTTGCTCTTCGGAAAACCCTTCCATTCCAGGAACAATTTGAAATGCTCGCAAACAGAATCAAAGGCCGTGAAACTGGTTTTCAAAAAATTGCGGTGCCAACATCTTCGGGGTTCGAACTCATTCCCGCGGATCAGATATTGTATTGTGAGGTGGACGACAACTACACGCATATCACCACAAAATCAAAAGGAAAAATTCTTGCATGTCGTTCTTTGAAAGATATGGAAGAGCAATTCAGAGATTTTGATTTTTTTGCGCGGGTCCACAATTCTTATTTGGTAAATCTTAACGAAGTTGAAAAATATAATAAAGGTGAAGGTGGATATGTAGTGATGAGTGATGGACACCTGATTGATGTTTCGCGCTCGAGAAAAGAAATGTTTCTCAATAAACTACAGCGAAACAGGCCTTAATAATTTCTTTATATCTGTATCAAGGATGCAAATTACCAGCCCAGAATGCAATCTGCGGAGTTTCGTTATTAGCCATTTGCGATTCTGTCTACATTTGAATGCTACAATTAAAAGTTAGTAATAGCCATTAGCATAGGCAAAGTATAGTTGTTATCCCGGGCTTTTTTCTAAAAGCCCTTTTTTACTATTCCTTTTTCAGTGTAAAATTTATCACGCAAAGACGCGAAGGCGCAAAGGAATATTTTTGCGCCTTCGCGTCTTTGCGTGATAAATCAAATTGACCTCAATATTCTTTTGTATTCAATCAGAAAATTATCAATTTCTTTTCTCGTATTACTGAATGAAAAAACAAAACGTGCTATTTCCAACTGCTCATCCCACAAATAAAACTCAGCCGTAGATTTTAATTTTAAGAATAAGTCTTTCTTCATGTATAAAAAAACCGTGTTGGTTTCTACTGTGTAAACAATTTGCGACGCGCCGGTCTTTTTTATTTGTTGCTCAAAGTATTTCGCTAAACCATTCGTATAAGCGGCGATGGTTTTCCAAAATTCTTTTTTCAATAATTCTTCGAACTGTACAGCAATAAACCTGTTCTTCGATGCAAGTTGCATGCTTCTTTTATGGTTATAACGCAAGTTTTTAAAGCGATGGTTTTTGAAGAACACAACAGCTTCGCCGAACATCAGTCCTGATTTAGTTCCTCCTATCGTCAATGCATCCACGCTACTCAATTTTATAAAATCGGAAAGCGAACAATTCATTGCGGACAGCGCATTAAAAATTCTCGCGCCATCAATATGTAGTAGTAAACGATGCTGCTTACAAAGTTTTGAAATTTGTTTTAACTCTTGTATGTTATAAATTGTTCCATGTTCGGTGGGTTGGGATATAGTAAGCGTAGATGGAAATGGAAAGTGAACATCTTTGGTTCTTGACAATTGCAAAATCAAATCTTCCATCATTATTTTCCCATCCTTTGATTTCACAGGGAAAAGCCTGCAGCCGGTAAATGCTTCCGGCGCTGTAGATTCTGCGTTATAGATATGCGCAACATCCGAACAAAGTATCGACGCGTGTTTTTCGGAAATTGAACTCAGTGCAAAATTGTTTGCACCTGTTCCGTTGAAACAAAAAAACACATCTATGTCTTTCGCTCCTAAGATCTCGGCAAATTTCGCAATGGTTTTTTCTGTGTAATTATCTGCACCGTAAGAAGGAACAAATCCTTTGTTAGATTTTATGACTGCTTTCAAAATCCGCGGATGCACACCGTCATAATTTTCACTTGCGAAATTCATTATTTGAGGCTTTTTAAATATGCCAAAGCTTTTTCTATAAAGAGATCGGAAGAATTAGCCGGATGCTCCTTAAGAAAATCTATATATATCGAAGGAATATATTGCTCCCTTGGTAATCCATTTACGTGATAAAGTCTTTCGGCTGGGAATGAGAAATGTATTTTTGTATTCGGCATTTCATATCCATACACTGCGCCATTCAAACGTGCCATTGCAGTGCCAAGCGTTTTTGTATTTGGCCGGTGAAGTCCATCAAAACCGATCGTAATTCCTTCCGCAATGCTGCCGGTCCAGTGATCACACAATACTACAAGTGGCTTGTTATAATATTTTCCTTTTCTGGGTGAAACAATTTCTTCCCAACTTCTTTTTATGCCTGTTTGTTTTTCTTCCGCGTAATATTCATGTTTCTGGTAAAATTTTTCTTTGTCGGTAAACCATCCCAGGATGGCGCGTGCAACGGATGTATTGCCGCCGCTGGGCGTTTCGCGCATATCAATAATCAGCGCAGTTGTATTATTCATCAACTGCATCGCGCTGTCGAATGCGGGAATTAGGTCGTTATCGAACAGAAAGTTATTGATTCTTATATATCCAATCGTGCCGATAAATTTTGTTTCCACCATAGAAGGATATTTCATTTTGTCGATCAGGAAACCATCTTTATCAGGAAAATAGTCTTTCACGGCTCCATTGTATTTCAATGATATTTTTCTTGGTTGAATATGATTACCGGCGATGAGTATGCGCAGCGCAAAATTCTTTGCTTCAACATCTGCATGCTTTGCTGATTTTGGAAGAAAGCGTTCAACTCCATTATTAACCGGTTCTTCATTAATTGCAATTATTTCCATACCGGTTGTTATGCCGCAGGATGTGGCGCCTAAGCCCGGTCTCACTTCTGTGATTACTGGTTTGCCATTAATATATTCGGCCCATATATCGGTTCCGGTGGGAACAACTCTTTGCGAGTTATCCGTATTTGTATTTAGCCCGGCATGGTGATCATAAATTTCGTAAATCGCTTTTTCCAGGATGTTCACAAACTGATCCCTTGTTTTTATCGTGTCGATCATAGGAGCATATATCTCCTTTACTTTTTCCCAATCAGTTTGTTTTTTACCAAAATAGCAATATTCATCATTGATACTTTTCCAGAAGAAGTCAAAATCTTCTTTGTATTTGTCGTTAGTGAACTGCTGTGTTTGCGAAAATAAAATGGCCGGTGCGAGGCCCGTCAGTAAGATGATCAGTGCTGCTTTTTTCATTGTGTGTGTAATTAGTCATCACAAAAATAAATCAGCACGCAGGCCTTTTATAGTACGATATTGCACAACATGGCGTTCCGGTAGGCCATCGGAGTGACGCCGGTGATTTTTTTGAAATGTTTGCAGAAATGCGTGGCGTCGTAAAATCCGGTTTCGATGGCAATGCCGAGTAAGTCGTCTTCTGTCTGTAATAGTGTTTTGGATTTCTCCACGCGTTTCAATATGACATAGTTATTTGGAGTGAGGCCGGTGTACTGTTTGAATAATCGTAAGAATTTGAATTTATCCAATCCGAATTTCCTGGCTGTTGTTTCCAATGAAAATTTTTCAGGATTTTCTTCGTCAAGCATTTTTTGAAAAAGCATATTTTTTTTATCAGTATCCGGATGTTCCGCGGCATATTCTTTTACAAGCTGATCTAAGATGTGCAAAAGTGTTTTTTCATCGAGAAAAGCGCGGTTATTAAAATCTTGCGAGAGCTTATACAATTGCTGAAAAAGTGATTGATCGTTCAGTATTTTGTTTTCAAAAAAGATTGGGATATGATGGCTGATTTTTTTCAGTACATCGGGGGACACATAAAAAGTAAAAAATGAACTTCCAATTTTGTTATCGCAAAAAGTTGCGTGTACTTCACCCGGATTGGTGATGGTGATTGTTCCTGCCGGCGAATGCAAAAGGCGGTCAGAAAGTTTGGTGGAAAATAATTGTTCACGAACCAAAGTAATATTAAATGTGTCGTGCGTGTGAGACGGAAAATTCAGCGCATGATCTTTTGCATCCAAAAGTTCGAGTCCATCTAGGATGGGCAGTTTGTGATAAATATTTTGACTTTTGTTTTTCAATCGATGCAGATGCTTGTGACTCTTATTTTGATGGACAAATATATTTACTAATTCAGCCTCTTGCGCAACCAATCACCAATCATCAAAAATAATTTTATTTTGATCACTGAACAGCTCATTTTTGGTTAGGAGTTTAATTTCAACCAATGATTCAAAAATTCAATAAAAAGAATTTTCATAGTATATGCGACAAACTTGCATCAGCCGATAATGACTTTGCAACAATTATTAAAGCACATCATTATCCGCCGATGTGGACCAGGCCCAATACATTTGAAACGCTCGTACACATTATTCTCGAACAACAGGTGTCTTTGGCTTCAGCAAAGGCGGCTTTGAATAAACTAAAGGAGAAGTTGGGAAAAGTGACTCCGAAGAATCTCTTGTTGTTGACTGACGAAGAATTGAAAGCCTGTTATTTTAGCCGGCAGAAAACGATTTATACAAAGGGGCTTGCTGCTGCATTATGTGAAGGAAAGCTTGATTTGAATTCTTTGGAAACACTTTCAGATGAAAAGGTGCGGGACAAATTAATTGAGTTAAAGGGCATCGGCAATTGGACAATTGATGTGTACCTAATGTTTGTTTTGCAAAGAGCCGATATATTTCCAATCGGTGATTTGGCGGCAGTGAATGCGCTCAGGCGAATTAAAAAATTGCCCCGCGAAACGCCAAAGGATAAAATCATCGCGCTGGCGGAGGCATGGAGGCCGTATCGGACGGTGGCTACGATGTTGCTTTGGCATTTGTATCTTTCGGACGCTAAACGCTAAACGCTAAACGCATAACGCTGAACGCTGAACGCAAAACGCTGATGTTTCAACAAGCGTTGTGCGTTCAGCGTTCAGCGTTATGCGTTCAGCGCTATGCGTTCAGCGCTACGCCGCTACTACCGCCTCCACCTGCTTCACAAATTCCGTCTGCGCATGAATCTCTACATCGTAACCAAGTAATACGCCGCCTGTTTCCGATACCATTCCAAAACTTATCCCGAAATCTTTTCGGTTGATCTTCCCCGTTACTTCAAAACCGGCACGCGTATGTCCCCATGGATCCTGGATGATACCACTATAAGCCACATCCAGCGCAACTTTTTTTGTGATGCCACGGATGGTTAATGCGCCATACATCTTGTAGCTTTCTTCGTCGATTTTTTCCAGTTTTTCACTTTCGAAATGTAGTTCCGGATGATTCTCTGCTTCAAAAAAATCTCCGCCTTTCAAATGCGCATCTCTTTGTTCGTTGTTGGTGGAGATGGAACTGATATCTGCGGTAAATGTGATTTTTGCAGTAGAAAGATCATCGCCTTTGGTGGTAACAGTGGCGTCGAATTTTTTAAAGCCGCCTGTTACTTTTGAAATCATAAGATGCTTTACCTTGAATTGTATCTCAGAGTGACTAGCATCTATTGTCCATTTTGTTGTTGCCATAAATTTTTTGTTAGATGATTGAGATGCAAAGTTATCCCGAATCATGCCCGTTGTGCCGACAGTATACGCAAGGTAACCGGTATCATCTCGGTAACCCGGTAGCTTTTACTAAACCCAATACCTGCGGCTAATTCGGCGGAGGGAAAAAAATTTTCTTCAGTCTGGTTACAATTCCTCCTTCAGCGATTACGAATAGGTATTCATCATCAAAAAATCTGAAGAAAATGAAAAAGGTATATTTAGCGGCAATCGCTGTGGCCATGATTATTGGCACTTCATGTAAAAAAAGTTATACATCACCCGGCTCGAATAGCGGTACTGATAGTGTCACTAATATTGTAACGAATGGAACATGGATAATAAGTTCTTACACTCAAAAAGTTGAAGACAAGACTAATACGTTTGCAGGAATAACTTTTGTTTTTTCCAGTGATGGAAAGTTGACCGCAGATGATAAAGGAAATAAAACAACAGGAAGCTGGTCAACCACGCCTTATACTCCCGGATATTATGGCGGACCGGCGGCGCTGGCTACTTTGACGATCAGCATGGGAACTGCTTCTCCTTTTAATAAGATTGACAAATCATGGAACGTGGGCGAAAAATCAAACAGCAGTTTCAAGCTGGATAATAAAGAACCTCTGGAAGACGAGCATCTTGTATTTTCAAAACAATAAATTTTTTAGCGCGAATTTTTCACTTTGAGACAGGGACGTTTGCCGTATCCCGAAAACGAAACTGCCGCAATAATATGCGGCAGTTTTTTATTGACATTTTATTTGTTCTTAGTTCTTGGCAGTGTTCTCGTCACTATTATTCACTTTTTTCCCCAACTGATTGAGAATTTGCAAACCCAATAACCCGCTAATGCTACCATTGGCACCATCACCATTTCCACCGATCAATACATCAGGCATAATCTTCACATTTTGATTTGCGATGGATTCCATCACTTTCAATTGCGTGAAATTATTTCCACCCATTGCTTCGACAGAGAGTTTGTATGATTCTGCATTTGATTTACCGATCGCAAGAATCTTTTCAGCTTCTGCATTACCAGTTACCGAAATTTTTTCAGCATCTGCCTTTGCAATCAGCTCGATTTTTTCCGACTCTGCTTTGGCAAGCAGTCTTGTTTTTTCGGCTTCACCACTTGCGAGTAATTTCAACCTGTCTGCATCAGCAGTTGCCTGCAGGCGAACACTGTTTGCATCACCCGTTGCTTTTTTCACGGAAGCATCGGCAATTCTTTCTGCGATCAACACACCCTGATCTGCTTTCACAATTTCTTTTTGTATTTCTGCGATCGCTGTTTCTTTTTCCAGGCTCTGTCTTGTTTCCTGCGCTTTCATTTGTGTTTCATAAGTCACTTTTTGTTCTTCCGCAATTTTTCTATCGGTCAAAGTCTTCATCAGACTTTCAGGAGGAACGATATCACCAATCAGCGTATCCACGCCGAATACATTGTATTGTTCAAGTACTTTGCCGATATGATCGCGTGCTGACTCCTGTCTTTCTTTACGCGTTCCGAGGAAAGCAATTACATCACTATCCTGTGCCGAGTTTCTGAAATAGTTACCGATGGTCGGTTCCAATACCTGGCTTACGAGATTGGTCATGTTACCGAAACG
>JAFDYD010000022.1:79234-89120 GCA_018267615.1 Bacteroidota bacterium
TTGAATGGGAAACCATCCTTACTGCGTACAGTGATCGTCGACAAATTTTTGTCGAGCTGATGCGCTTCACTTCTGGCCGATGCCCAGTTTAATACCAGGTTCGTGGTTGGCACCAATTCCACTTTCATGATATATGGGTTGATCGGATATTTACCCGGACCTAACGGTTCCGCCCATACGCCTTTGAATCCGCGGGCAACGATATTGCCATGTTTGAATTCAACACCGCTCAGGTCAACTCCTTCATTTCCCACATAAGAAATAACCACACCTACATGTCCGATCGGTATTTCCGTCATCTTTACCATTTCCACTTTTGCAAACCATGGGTTGAGGAAATAAGAACCGGCGAGTATCACCTGCTCTTGCAAACCTTTGAATCCGCCATTTGAAAGAAATAGATCGACATCCTGGAATTTGTTATGACCATTTACAATCTTTCCAGCGATCTGTCCTTCTTCCAATGGATTTCCTTCCATGGTTGTAACAACACCTACGGCGTTATCCGGTATCGTTACCATATCTGTTATTTCCATTTCAAACAAAAAGGTATTGATACGATAAGAACCCGGAGTGATGATAGCAGTCTGCCGCCCTTTGCGTCCGCCGTTTTTTAAAAACGCTTCTGCATCCTGGAATGAATCGCAATTTACTTTGCGTCCGAGGATCGAACCTGTTTCCAGTTCGGCGCCGTCTTTTGCGAGCACCAATCCAATTTTTCCGGTAGGTATCACCGTGAATGGTTCGAATGTGACACTGTATTGCCATGCCCACTTCCAAAAATATACGCCGGGTGCAAGTGTTTGTGCCTGGAAACCGGCTTCACCGTTTGTCGCAATGATCCTGCCTTCCGGCAATTCTTGTTTACCCATCAACACGAATTTTTTTGTCACGAGTCCAATCTTATCCTGCGGTACGATCACTACGCCAAAAAAAACACGTAGTATCAACCGGTAAAGTAATAAACAAAGAAAGATGAGGCCGATAATCACGCCCCACTTAATTAACATTGAAGTTTCCATTTTAATTATAGGTTTTAGGTTGTGAAAAAATGTGTAGGGTGTGCTGAGGCACAACGATACAGAAGATTTTTGTTTCGCAAAACATCGTTTGAAGTTGACAATTGACAGATGACAGTTGACTGTCAACTGTGAACTTTCATCTGTCAACTTCAAACAAATTTCAAGTGAAAAAGAGATATTAAGTCCAGGGTGGAGATGCGATGAAAGATGACAGATGAAAATTCACCTGTTGTTGTTTTGATATGTTCTGATAATTTTCCATACCGGAATCATTGAGAGAACAAAGTTTGTAAGGAATAGCTCGTGTCGCAAATGAAATCGGGACAAACGGTAAAACGATGGCCTGGAAAGCATCGGCTACGCATAAGATTATGATTATCAGCCAGTGTTAATTTGATGAATAAGCAGTGAAGAATATAGCTGGCTTTAAAATTTATAACAGTAATCTATATGCGAAAATGATATGAATGCAGAAATCGGTTGACGACCGGCACGTCTCTTTGCGTCTTTGCGCGAAAATTTTATTCTCGAATGTTCGTGAGACAAATTTTCTCGCAAAGACGCAAGGGCGCAAAGAAAAACCCTAAAATCAAAATATTTTATATTTACTTCAACAATGGGTACAATAAAAACATTTGCAGAAAAGGTTAACGCATTTAACAGGCAGTTAGAATACAATGGACGAAAACTACCGCCTGGAATCCGGATTATGAATCCATTTAAAGAATCCAGGCAAACGCTTGCAATCTCAGAAAGCTTCTACAATAAATATTATCACGATCATGCCACGCGCGTAATAATTTTTGGAATTAATCCCGGCAGATTTGGCGCAGGCGTAACGGGTATTCCTTTCACAGATCCCAAGAGACTTGTATCTGAATGCAAGATTCCTTTTGAAGGAAAGCCAACCCATGAACCTTCTTCAGTTTTTGTATACGAGATGATTCATGCGTTTGGTGGATTGGAATCTTTTTATGGAAAATTTTATATCAATTCTGTGTTTCCGCTCGGTTTTACACAAGCGAAAGATAACGGCAAAGAAAAAAATTATAACTATTATGACAGCAAAGAATTATTGCTGGCTGTAAAAGATTCTATCATCGATAATATCAGAAAACAGATAGCCATTGGCGTTAGAACGGATATTTGTTTTTGTTTCGGAACAGGTAAGAATGAAAAATACCTGAATGAGTTTAATGATGAATACCTGTTTTTTAAAAAAATCATTGCGCTCGAACACCCTCGGTTTATCATGCAATATAGAGCCGCGAAGAAACAGTTCTATATTGATAAATATATCACACATTTTAAAAATGTGCTAGCACATTAACCTTTGCGTTTTTGCGCCTTTGCGAGATCATCTCTCTCGCAAAGGCGCAAAAACGCAAAGGTTGGTCATTTGATATTATCTGCATCAGGTCGTGGTTGGCCGCGATGACAAGTGCTGCAGGTAACTATTAATGTGCTGTCGCCGATCATAGCATGTCCCGTCTGGAAATAGTTTTTATTTAATTTACCCGTCATGCGCATCATGACTCTCGCAATTTCTTTTTCCGGTTTTTCGTCGCTGGCATAATCGAGTTTGTGAGAACCTTTTTGCTCGGCGTGACAAAATCCGCAGTTCACCCCGAGTCCATCTTCAAAATCATCAATCATAATTTCCTGGAGTTTTTTTTTGCTTATATTTTTGGGTAGCACTTTTAGATTTTTGTAACCGTTGTCCTTGGCGCCGGGAGATGTGGCCGCAATACAAATTCCTGTCAACCCAACAATACATAGCGTTACACTAAATTTTCTTTTCAAATACATGATTCACCTTTATAAATTATTGTTTGGCATTTACATTTAACGATACTTCCAATTCATCAGAGATCGTGCTGTTTCCACCGACTCCAAAGTCTTTTCTCTTCACTTTAAATGATCCTTTGAAAAGATATCCCGCGCTAACTTGCTCGACCGTGAAAGGAAATGAAATATCCTTTGTCTGGTTTTTGATGGTCAATTTCCCGGAAAACAAAAAATTGTTTTTCCCGGTGTTTGTGATCTTTGTCGATACGATCCGGATACGCGGATATTTCGTGACGTCGAAATAACTTTCCTTGCGCAGATGATCGTCTCGCATATCAATGCCGGTATTCACCGAATTTGCATCGATACTCACATCGAAAACGGCATCTTCTAATTTCCCTGGGTCAAATAAAATCTTTCCCTGTAAGCCGCCGAATGAGCCAGACACTCCAAATCCAAGATTTTTTATTTTGAATTGAACGCTCGATCCATTGTCTGCAACCTGGTATTGCGCATTTGCAAATGTTGAGGAGATAGAAATTAAAATCAGGAATACGAATCTGTTCATATTGATTAGGTTCACTTTTAATTAAATTGAAAAAATCAGCAGGTCATTGTTATTACTCGTGACTAACGTTATTGGCTAACCGCTTGTTTTGAATCCATTGCCTGTGCAAGCGGGGTGTCGGTGATGGCCAGTGAATGATCGTGTTCCTGGTAATGAACGCTGGTGAGTCCGAGTAAGCTTTGCAATTTTTCCGCAGGCACTTTCATCGGACCAGGAGCTGGCGCAGTACCTGGCTGTGGTTGTGGAAATGCGGTTGATGTTGCGGTATGGAATGTAATATTTCCTTCTACTTTCAACATGGTTTGATGAATATGTCCGTTCAATACTGACACAGATCCAAAACGTTTGAGATAACCCAACGCGCGTTCACTGTCTCTCGTTCCCCATCCCCATTGTGGATATACGGCCCATAATGGAATATGCGCAAACACAACAATCGGTGTGCTGGCACTGAGTCCTTTCAAATCATTTTCCAACCATTCTAGTTGTTCATTACCCAAACTACCCAGTCCTCCTTCGGAAGTATCTACAACATTTACAAGTCCGATGAAATGCACTCCCTTATTATCGAAACTATACCAGCCTTGTCCTTTCGTGCCCTTACCATAACGCGCGAGAAATTGTTTGCCATTATCATTGAGTACATCGTGTTCACCCGGAACATAGAATATTTTTTCTGTATTTACTGATTTCAATGCCTGGTCGAGTGTATCAAATTCATCTGCCTGCGCGAGGTGAGATAAATCTCCTGTATGCAATACAAAAGAAGGAGCGACGGGCATCGCATTTATTTTTCCGATTGCTGCCTGTAAAGTGCCGAGTACATCCGGGTTGGCAGGTTTGTTAAATCCAATATGGCTGTCGCTGATTTGTACAAAACTAAAATCCGATGGTGGGATCACGATTCCTTTTTTTAGTCCTCCGGTTGTTCTGTCGATCATCTGGCTCATACCAAACGATTTCATAATACCGCCGCTCATCATCCATAATACGCCGGTTCCCGCCCAGGCCATGCATTTGATAAAACCTGCTCTGTCGATTCCATCTTCGCTTTCGATAGTGGAAATCAATTTTTCTTTGTCCATTATTTTTATTTTGTGGGTGAATAAATAAATTCAGCAGCAAAAAAAATAAATAGACTTCCGCGGTAGAAATTTTTTACATCAAGCAGGTTGGTTTCTTGATTAAGCATGGATTTGAGAGCTGAACGCTGAATGCTGAACGCTAAACGCAAAACGCTGCTGTCGCATTCGGCGGTTAGCGTTTAGCGTTCAGCGTTCAGCGTTCAGCATTCAGCATTAGTCTTACTCCGACAACAATCAACCAAATCAACCAAAGCGTGCTTCCGATAAATCCTGCCATGTTCCAAACTGGAAATCCGGGCATTACTGTTGCAAATAATTCCGCCTGCGCCATCAGGTAAATCAATGAGCTGATATATCCAAGCATGTTTACCCATTTTGGCATCAATTTTAATTTTGCAAAACTTGCAGACATTAAAACTGTCCAGGCGATCGTAAATAATTGTCCCAGATGTTCACCCAACAACACGCCTGCGAATTGGTGGATGGTTTTGAAAGAGGTGATGGCAGCCGCTTTTGTTGCGATATCTGTTGCTGAGACAAATTCATTGGCAAGAACAGGCACGACAAATGTCCAACGCAACAAACCGACCATCTGTACGATCAATCCAATCACACCGATAGTTGTTGCAACACGCACCAGTGAAGATTGATTTTCTAATTTTTTTCCGATAAGGATATAGGCAGGCAGTAATGGCAATCCTGCAATGGCAAAGGCGAACCATGTCCAGATAAGCCTGTTTCCGCCATCGTGGAATTTTGTAAGAATCGTGGCTGTATCCTGCCTTAAGATGATTGGGTATTCAAAAATGATTGTAAGAAAAGTATAAGGAATGAGTACGCCAACTGCTCCGGCGATGATGAGTGCTCCAATTGTTTTTTCTATTTTCATGTCGTTTGTTTTTAATTGTTATTGACCACGCAAAGATGCAACCCAGTCAAGGGGGACTACTGGACATTTGTCTATAAATAGATAGAGCGGAGAAACAGGGCGGAGAGCCGAGGTTTGGGCGCTCTCCGCTCTGTTTCTCGCTCTCATTTATTTCGTATTCTACTCAGGTGTCTTGGTGTGACTCCAAGTATAGATGCGAGGTATTGCAAAGGAATTTGTTGCAGCAGGTCGGGTTCTTCTTTTACAAGCAGCGCATATCTTTCTTCCGCAGTTAAGATGATCAGGTTGGTCCGGGTTTCATCCATTGCTACCACTAGGTCTTCCATGGCGCGGATATAAAATGTTCTAAACACATTGCTCTCTGTTTTTAATTTCGTGAGGTCATCGTGATGAATGATCCAGAGTTCGGAATCTGCCAATGCTCTTATGTTTTCTTTGCTGGGTTTTTGTTTGTAGAAACTACTCAACGATGCGAGAAATGCATTTGCGCCGGTGACATATGTCGTTATTTCTTTCCCATCTTTCAAATAAAAATATTGAAAAACGCCTTTGGTGATGAAGGCAAGATATTTGCTGGTCTTTCCTTCCTGCACGAAATAATCATTCTTTGGAATTTTTTTGAATTTAAAGGATTCGGTTATGCGTGACAGTTCGCTCTGCGGAATTCCTTTTCCTAAAAAATGAGATAGTAGTTGTTCCAAGGTGTTATAATGTTTTTGGGATTGAATATGTCTTGATTTGGTGATTTAGTGATTTTGAGATTTGTGAGCAATCTCAAAATCGCCAAATCACAAAATCCCCAAATCAGGATAAGCTGTAACAATCGTAAACAATTCCACCTTCTCATCTCTTCCTCTCAATGCTGCTTCTCCCAAAAATTTTAATTGAAATGAAGCATGAAGGTCAAGTTTCTTTGCCAGCTCACCAGATACGAGCAAATCGACGTCATGTGTATTGCAAAGCGATTGAATGCGCGCTGTCGTATTCAATACATCACCCGTAAAAATGATTTCTTTTTTAATGACGCCTATTTCTCCGGTTGTCACTTTGCCGAAATGAAATCCAGCTTTGAATGCTGGTAATACGCCGAATTTTTCTTTGTATTTTTTTTCCTGTTTTTGAATGGCGGATTTCATCGCAAAAAAACACTCGATGCAATGATTGTCGCGCAAACCTTTTTCAAGTTTCCATGAAACCACAATCTCATCACCCACATATTGATAAATTTCCCCGGAATAATTGATGATGGAATCTGACATATCAGCATAATATTCCCTCAGCATCTCGAAATATTTTACATGGCCGAGGTTTTCAGCGATGGTGGTAGACGATTTCATATCGAGAAACATATAAATTCTTTCTTCTTCGGTTGGACGGTGATATTTCCCCAGCATAAAATTGTTCAGCACTTCCTGGCCGATATTTTCGCTGACTTCATTATAGAATTGTGAAATGACAATGGTGGCGGCAATATAAACACAAACGCTCCAGAATGCATAATTGAAAAAAAACAGGCTCACACGTTTCCAGACACGTGGATCGGCAAATGAAGAATGCAGCTCCATCGAGTTGGCAATTAGCGTGAGTACAACGAGAAAAGATAAAATGATTGCGAAATATATAAATGATTTGTATAGAATTTTTTTAATAAAACTTTTCCTGGTGAACCATTTGTTGAAGTATAATATTTCGATGGTGCCGATCAGCAATCCCGTTACGAGTGCGCCAATAGCGGTGATGGAAATATTGGTAAAAAAATTGTATGGATTTCCCGTAGAAGGATAATAATTTAAGTTGCCGATGATCCCTCTTTCCAAGAGCAGGTAGATCACACTAAAGGCGAACCATATAAGGCCAAATGGAATGATCCGCCTGATATTCCTTTTGGTTTTTGGCGATAACATATTAAAATCAGATAGGAGGTGGAATTGAAGATATTGAATTAATTCCAATAACGAGGAGTAGGAGCGAAGAAACAGAGCGGGGAGCGTCTAAGCCTTCGCTCTCCGCTCTGTTTCTTCGCTCCTGCTTTGCCCAATATTCCAAAAACTAATTTTCCTTCTGGTTTCGAATCCTAGTTTCTCATACAGTGCAATGGCCCCGATATTATTTTCAACTACGTGGAGGTAAGGCGTTTTATTTTGCTGTAAAATATTATTCACTACATGAGCTACTAACTGTTTCGCATAGCCGCGGCCAGTGTATTCGGGGTGCGTGACGATTGCACTCACTTCTGTAAAATCATTCATCTTCATTCGTTCGCCAGTAACCGCAATTAGTTGATCATTCTTAAAAATTCCAAAATACTCACCGAGCAAAGATGTTTTCTTTCTAAAATAACCGGGTTGAACCAGATTTACTAAATCAAAGAGCTTGTCCTTATGTTGATCGGTAAGTTTTATGATAACTTCATTTTTGTTCATAATGATTTTATCATGGATAATCATCTGGAGGCAGACCAAATCCTTTTGTAATATCAAATCATTTGGAAGCATCGGCATTTCGCCCACAATAAAAAATTGATTGGAGATTCCCGAATAGTTTTCGTCGGCATTCAATTTGTTTTCGCCTTCCCGGAAACCACCAAACGGACAATAATCAGGATGGTAGAATTTTATATTGTCATAGTTAACGGAAAATGGATGATGAGTTTCTTTTAACGAATGCCAGACAGGATTATCTAATTTACTATCTTCGATATTCTTCATGCTCATTATTTCGGATTTTAAATTTACTGATTAAACTTTTTACACGTGAGACGAATATCTTCATTCATCATTTTGTGTCAATTGACAATCTGCATCGTATTGGAAAATCCAATATATGCTCAAACAAAAAAACTTCCGCGCATCGCAATCGCCGGACTTGGAATTGAATCGAGTACATTTTCTCCTGCGCTGACGGAAGAACCAGCTTTTCATGCGCAATATGGCAGCGCTGTTCTAAATAGCTTCCCGTTTTTCGCAGTCGATTCGCCATTGCGAAAAAGAGCGATATGGATACCTACAATAACTGGGCACTCATTGCCTGGTGGAGCGGTAACAAGAGAAGCATATGAATCACTGGTCGGCAAAACGCTTGATTCATTAAAAAAATATTTGCCTTACGACGGACTTTTTTTTGACATCCACGGCGCGATGAGTGTGGTTGGATTGGATGATCCGGAAGGAGATTTTATCGTGCGCATTAGGAAAGTCGTTGGTAAGAAAACAGTCATTTCAACGTCGATGGATCTGCATGGAAATGTTTCTTTGCGACTTGCCGAAAATTCTGATCTTATCAATTGCTATCGAATGGCGCCGCATGAAGATGCGTGGGAAACAAAAGAGCGTGCAGTAACAAATCTCGTGGAGCGACTTGAAAGTGGAAAAGGAAAACCAAAATATAAAGCATGGATACCAATTCCGGTTTTGTTGCCAGGAGAAAAAACAAGCACACGCATTGAACCTGCAAAAACAATTTACAAAGGAATAGGACCGATTGCATCACAACAGGGAATCGTAGACGCCTCGATATGGATCGGTTATGCATGGGCAGATGAACCGCGCAATCGTGCGGTGGTGATGGTTGTGGGAGACGACAAGCAAAAAGTGACGCAGGGAGCGGAACAACTTGCACAAAGTTTTTGGAAAGGAAGATTTGGTTTTCAATTTGTGGCGCCTACTAAAACTTGGAAAGAATGTCTCGACAGTGCATTGCATAGTGATAAGCATCCTTTTTTTATCAGCGACATGGGCGACAATCCAACAGCAGGTGGCGCAGGTGACGTGACATGGACATTGACAGAAATTCTTTCCAATCCAATATTTAAATCTGCCGATGGTCCTTCATTGATCTACGCATCGATTCCCGGTGCTGAGCTAGTAAAGAGCGCAATTGCAGCAGGAGTCGGCGGACATGTTGATGGAGTTGCCGGAGCTAAAGTAGATGCGAGGTATGCGCCGCCAGTTCGCATATCCGGCACCGTTGAATCGATTGTCTATGGCGACAAGGACGCGGAAGTGGAAGTGTCTGTTAAAGTCGGAAGCGTGCATGTGATCGTTACTCAAAAAAGAAAACCATATCATCATGAAATGGATTTTACAAAACTCGGACTTGCTCCACGTAAATCAGATATCGTTGTTGTTAAGATCGGATACCTGGAACCGGAATTGTATGCAATGAGAGCGGCGTGGTTAATGGCATTGACTCCCGGTGGTGTTGACCAGGATATCGAACATCTGCCTTACAAAAGAATCGAGCGCCCGATGTTTCCTTTCGACAGAGATATGAAAGATCCGGATTTGAAAGCGCGGATTGTAAAATCTTCGGATGAAGTGCAGTAAAGGAAGACGATATCGATGCCTGTGTGTTTTTTTATTTCAAAATTTTTGCGAGTTGGCCCTCACCCCAACCCCTCTCCTAAAGGAGAGGGGCAAGGGGTGAGGGAAAAAATAAAATCTTCTGAAGAAATAAATTAAAGGAAGACAATATCGACGCCCGTATGGCTCAGTCGGCCCTCACCTGATACGAGAGCGGAGAAACAGAGCGAGAG
>JAFDYD010000022.1:89127-108511 GCA_018267615.1 Bacteroidota bacterium
CTCTCGCTCTGTTTCTCCGCTCTCATTATTAGAAAAGCCCCTGGAAAGGGGCTTCGTTCTCTCTGATCCTAATTGCCTATTGTTTGATTAAGAATCCAAAAATTCCGTCTGCTTCTGCTGCGGGTCCCGCAGAGAAATACAGTCTGTGCTGATCGATGCCTGATGATTCTGGCGCAAATGTCAATGCCCATAATCCATCAATTTCAATCGTGCGGCTATGTGATTTCAACTGACCCAAAAATTTTCCATCCGAACTGCTAAAAACATTAATGCGTCCGTCTCCAAAATTTCCTACAAGTATCACAGGTTCTTTCGGATCGTTATTACCGCGTTTGTTGTTATCGCCTGTAACACTTTTATCTCCGTATCCACCATCGTTGCCGCCACCGCCCATATCGGTGCCTTCGAGAAAACTTGCAGGCGCCATCGTAACTCCCCATGGAATATCCAATGTGCCATTCGATGCAAATCTTTTTACAAGGTTTCCATCGGTGCTGAATATGTCAACATATCCAAAACCTTTTCCTTCTACGCCATGTCCTTTGTTTGGTCCCGAATCAGCGAGCTTCGCATACATCACAAAAAGATAATCGCCTACTGCTTGGATATTGTAAGGAGAATAGTCGCTTGGAATTCTTTCATCCGTAAAACTCATGGCTACTCTGTGAAAAACTGTATCCCACACATCAATTCTTTTCAATCCAAAATTTGCACCATAGATAAAAGTTTTAGCGCCGCTAGTTCCGATTGCCAATCCCGTATAGCTGGCACCGTTAGGAGCGAGCACACGCGTTGCAGTATCTCCACCGTTCCATGCAGATATCGCGCCGTCGAAGCTGCTAAAAATAAAAACCGCTTTGCCTTTTGAAAATTGAAAATTTTTGTCTCCTGAAAAAACAATGCCACAGGGAAACCCACCTGATGGATCGCTTGCGGAAGGAATAAGCACCGGCTTCCTTGCAATGTCTCCTTCGGATTTATAAAGTTCACTAACGTGACCGAGTACCGAGTTCACCCATGCGATACCGTTAGGCGACCATGCGATACCAAATCCATTTTGTAGTGTCGGGTCGATTGGGTTCAGAAGATTTGTTGGATTGTAAATTGCTTTATTTGCAACGAGATTGACCTGTGAAAAATTTTTCAGATCCTGCTGGTCGACATTTGATTTGTGGCATCCAAGAGTTAACGCCACAACACTTGCTATCGCGAATAATTTTTTTCCAGTTTTCAGTCCGACAGCTAGTTTCTTTTTGCTCATGATAGAGAAATTTTGTGTTTAAAATGATTATGATTCCAATGCGACAGATGTAGGTCTATTGCTAATCGTAATCATCACCGGTGAAAATTGCGCGGCGCAAACTTATTGTTCCGGTATATTTGTATGAACCGCATCTTCCGAACGACTGGTCTTAGTTTATGAATGACGGGATTGAAATTGTAGTAAGCTTTTTTCTTTGCGTTTTTGCGCCTTTGCGTGAAAATTATATCACGCAAAGGCGCAAAAACGCAAAGACATATTTTTTACAACTAAATAACATATCGTATTAATTACAGGCTATCCATAACCGTTATATTTGAATATATGAGGACTGCTCTCACCTTATTTCTTTCCTGTGTTTTTCTTTCGACCGCGGCACAGAAAAAAATCAATTATGGTAATAATCCATGGGCGGGGAAATATTATAATGTTCGTGGTATAAAAATGTATTGCGAAATATATGGATCGGGAAGGCCTTTGTTATTGATTCATGGAAATGGAGGATCTATCGAATCGTTCAAGCAAAATATTCCATTCTTCTCCAAAAAGTATAAAGTAATTGCGCTTGATAGCCGTGCGCAGGGCAAAACCATCGATACAAAAGACTCTCTCAGTTTTGAAATGATGGCAGACGACGAAGCTGCGTTTTTGGATGCACTTCATATTGATTCAGCATACGTGCTCGGATGGAGCGATGGTGGTATCAATGCGTTGTTGCTGGCGATGCGCCATCCAAAAAAAGTGATCAAACTGGTTTCTACCGGCGCAAATCTCTGGCCCGATTCCACTGCCTTGACTCCTTCAACATGGAAAGATGAAAAGAATACGCTCGACACAACACACACGGAAAATTTTACGGTTGAGCAAAAAAACAATTGGAAAATATTTTTATTGGATTGGCTTGAACCGAATATCCGGCTCGAACAACTTCATGCTATTAAATGTCCTGCATTAATTGTCGGCGGCGACCACGATGTCATCAGAACCGAGCACACGGTAATCATCTCGCAAAATATACCACACGCTTATTTGTGGATACTTCCCAACTCCGGCCACAATACGTTGGTTGAGCATCGGGATGATTTTGACAAGAAAGTAGATGATTTTTTTTCGGGGAGAGCATTTTGAACCGCGATTTGTCTGAACTGTGATTTTTGGGATGCATGGGATTTTTGGGAAGGGGAAATATCTTTATTCCCATAAATCCCATGCATCCCAAAAATCACAGTTCAGACAAATCGCCTAAAATCCCGGTTCAGACAATATTCCCGGTATCATCTTGCCATCGGGCGTTTTGAAATCAATCCCTAATAATTTTGCGATCAGCAATGATATATCGGTCACGCATAAACGATCTATCGAAGTGTTTTTGTTGATATCCGGACCTGCAGCAATAAATCCCGTCATCATTTCCGGCATGTTGGGATCAAAACCATGGTGGCCACCACTTGCCTTTCCCATAATATCTCCATTGTCGCCACCTGAAAATACAACACCGGTTGATGATGCAAGCGCGAGGACAGCGCTGGAGTCAACTCCCATTTTATCGAGTTCATTTTTTTCTATTACACGAAATAATTTTTTTTGTGCCGGAGCCAACTGATTTAATATTTCACGAACGGCATGAAGCGTGGCTTCATCTTTTTTGTTTTGCAAATAGAGAAATGCCGATCCGCCTGCTGCAGTAAATTTTGCTTTCCAATGATCACGATCTATCAATATCCCATTTTTTTTCAACCAGATATTCGGGCGGATAAAAGAATCGATGGTCATGAACCCGTGATCGCCAACTATAATAACCGTTGTACTATCTTTCAATCCGGATCTTTCGATGGCTTCGAGCATATTTCCAATACTTCTGTCAGCGGATGCTACAGCTTGTTTCACTTTCATGCCTTCTCTTCCTACTTCATGTTGTGCACCATCCACGCAGGCAAAATGCAGGCAGATCAAATTCGGTTTGTATGTTTTAAAAATATAAGCGGCCATTCTTCCTGCATTTTCATCGAGGCTCAAAAATTCTTCATTCATCGAATTGCTATCCAATTTGCCAGTCGCATTTTTTTCTATTTCTTCTATCAATCCTGGTGTCGCATATTTGCGCACCTCAGAAATTCTGTCCGAAGGATTTTTGGGATCCCATATTTCAGGAATTGCATAATCAACTTCGGCGCCGACACTGACCGGCCATTCAATTACGGCGCTTGTCATTCCGGATTTATGCAGCGCTTGCCAAATGGTAGGAGTTTTTATGTCTTTTGCATACCAGTTCCATTCACCCGCGCTATTTTTTATATTGTAGTAAATCCCGCTTCTTGCCGGTAATGCGCCTGTCAACATAGCAACATGCGATGGATAAGTATAGCTTGGAAAAACGCTTTTCATCTGTTTTGCATGAACACCTTGTTTTATCAGCAATTGCATGTTGGGAGACGGCCAGCAACTATCCAAATAAAATTCAGGACGAAAGCCGTCAATGCTGATAAGAACAATGTGCCGGGCTTGCTGGCAATAAACGGTCGTCAAAAAAAGTATTGACAATAGGAGGGAGATTAATTTCTTCAAGTGTTTTTAATAAAGACAACCGGGATGAATTTTTAAACGGAGATGCGTAGACGAAAACCTTGTGGCAGCCTGCGGTGATAATGAACACAAGTGTTTCGAAACCGAACATTTTGTATAGTGATCGTTTTTGTAAGTAGCTGACTAGCAAAATTTAAAAAGCTGGCATTTTCTTAGCTCTTTAAAAATAGATTTGTGACTTATCGTTCATTCCCGGAATCATTGAATTCAATAAAAACTCAATCATGTTTAGAAACTATCTTAAAATTGCCTGGCGCATATTTATTCGACAGAAGCAATTCTCGTTCGTTAATATAGTGGGTTTGGCCATTGGTATGACGGCATGCCTGTTGATTGTTCAGTATATAGGTTTCGAACTTGGATATGATGACTTTCACAAAAATGGTTCCCACATTTATCGTATCAGACATCAGCAATATAGTCAGGGAAATCTAGTACAAAATTCGCCGAGGACATATTCTGCCGTCGGACCGGCGCTAAAAAATGAATTTCCGGAAGTTCAGGAAGTGACAAGGATTGCAAAATCAGAAGGGCTGATAATTGCAAAACAACCGGGTGGATCAATCATTGCATTTAATGAAAAAAATTTGTACCAGGTTGATCCGTCTTTTTTGCGGATTTTTTCATTCCCTATGCGAGAGGGATCATTGATGGCGCTGAATAATCCAAATACAATTGTGATTACAGAACGAGCTGCCAAAAAATATTTTCCCAACCAGGATGCATTGGGTAAAACGATTAACCTGCAGCAGCAGGCTTCTGGTACCGATATTACGGCTACTGTTACCGGCGTATGCGAGAATGTGCCGGTGAACTCGCATTTGCAATTTGATTTCCTGATATCGGGAGATGCAAAATCCGGCGATTGGATATTTCCTGATTATTACACGTATGTTTTATTATCTCCACAAACAAATGCAAAAGCATTTGAGGACAAACTACCAGCGTTCGTAAAAAAATATTCAATCATCAGTAATGAAACGGCGAACTCCAGCCCGACACAAGGAAAAACGAACTTGAATAATATTTTGTTTACACTCCAACCGCTGGAAAAAATTCATTTGTACTCAAACTTGTCCGGTGAAATCAGTGTCGGCGGAAATGGTAATATGGTTTGGTGGCTTGGAGTAATTGCTGTTTTTATTTTGATTATTGCATATATCAATTATGTAAATCTTTCAACGGCCAAAGTGATAGAGAGAGCCAAGGAAGTTGGTATTCGTAAGGTTTTGGGTTCGCTGCGGCGTCAACTGATCACACAATTTCTTTTCGAATCTTTTTTGATTAATTTTTTTAGCCTGTCCATTGCAACACTCGCAGTGGAACTTTTGATGCCATGGTTCAGCAAACTTTGCGGTGTTCAAATGAGCTTCACTGTGTGGAGGGATATTTTTTTCTTAATTGGATTTGCCGGCATTTTATCTGCGGGTATATTGTTGTCTGCCATATATCCCGCTTTAATACTTTCAAATTATAAGCCGGTCCAGGTATTGAAAGGTACATTTATACATTCCGGTCAAAGCATCTCGTTAAGAAAAACGTTGGTCGTTTTTCAGTTTGTTGCCGCCATTGCTTTTTTGATTGGGACGGTTATCGTTTACAGCCAGGTGGATTATATGAAAAATGAAAACAGGAGGATGGATATGAAGCAGACGCTTGTATTGGCGGCTCCGCAAAATATAAGAGCATCAGATGCCGATAATCTAATCTATATGCGAAAGGATAGCGTTTTTCAAACCGAAATATTACGCAATCCGCGCGTGCAGGGGATAACATCATCATCAAGTATTCCGGGAGAGATTATTGAATATACAATGTCTTATACCAGTCACGCTCAAACTGCAGCAGAAAAAAGTTTGAGGCTTGCGACATTTGAGATTGGAACCAGTTTTATTGACCAGTTTAAAATAAAAATTATCGCCGGAGATAATTTTTCAAACAATTGGTCGGGAAGAGAACCGACGATGATGCTTAATGAATCTGCAGTTGTCTCCTTAGGATTTAAAAATCCGAAGGATGCTATTGGAAAATTTATCGAAACAAAAAACGGAAGTGGAAGATTATTTAAAAACGAGATCACGGGAGTGATCCAGGATTTTCATCAAGCCTCACTAAAAGAAGATTTTATTCCTATCGTTTTCCGTTTGAGTGATGCAAATAGCATAACCCACTATGAACTGAAAGTAAATAGTAATGACATGCCGCACACAATAGCTCAAATTGAAAAAACATATAAAAGCATTTTTACCGAATCCGCTTTTGAATATTTCTTTTTAGATGATTTTTTTGATGAACAATACAAATCCGAACAACATTTTGGACAAGTTTTTTCCTTGTTCTCCGGGCTTGCAATTGTGGTAACATGTTTTGGTTTATTCGGATTGACCTTAATTACCATTACGCAACGTTTAAAAGAAATTGGAATTCGGAAAGTGTTGGGAGCCTCTATATCAAATATTCTTTTTCTTATCTCCAAAGATTTTATCAGCTTGCTGTGCATTGCAAGTGTTATTGCAATACCATTGGCATATTGGGGAGCGCATGAATGGCTTCAGAATTATAAATTCCGAATTCATATTACGATCTGGTATTTTTTAATTCCTCTTCTAATAATTATTTTAATTACTTCTTTGACGATAAGTTTCAAAGCCATAAAAGCGGCGATGGAGAACCCGGTGAGAAGTTTGAGAGCAGAGTAGGGGATTGGGTTGAGAAGTTGATTGAACCGCACTTGGCGGCTTGGCGTCTTTGCGTGAAAATTTTTCTCGCAAAGACGCCAAGTCGCCAAGTTTCGCAAAGTGCGACTCAGTCGACAAATCGACTCCTCACTTCGGTACCGCAATCGTAATATTCCTGTATTCAATCGGACCATGATCGCCCTGGAAAAGAATTGGACCTGGTTCTCCTTCTTTGCTGTTGAGTGCACCACCTGTTGGTCCGGGTATTGCCTGGTTATTGATCACTGTTTTTCCATTCATCGTGATCGTTACCATTCTTCCGATTAATGTGATATCATATGTTTCCCATTCGCCGGCACCTTTTGATGCAATTTCACTTGGCATGAGAAATCCATAGATAGCGCTCACAAAATCCAATGCAGGTTCCATGCCCTTGTTATCTTCTATCTGCACTTCATAACGGCCGCGCAGATATACGCCGCTATTGCTACCCGGTGGATAACGAAACTCTACATGCAATTTGAAATCGTCAAAAGTTTTATCGGTCATGATATTTGAACCTGACTTCGGACTTTTCAAAACTCCATTCTCAGCGATCCATTGATTGTTTGTTCCCTGCGCATGCCAGCCAGTAAGATCTTTTCCATTGAATAGAGGAACAGGATCTCCAAAAACAACTTCTTTATCACGCTTGAGTAAAGGAGCGCGAACGCCGGTGAAATTATACACTTTTCCATTTGCGCTGGTGAGCGTGCCCGTTAGTTTTTCGTCTTGCAATGTTCCTTCAACAACGATATTGTTGGTTCCCATTTCCCATTGTGGAGGAATGGAAAAATTGAATTTGCCATCTTTGAAATTAACGATCGATATCGGGCGTGCGGAACCTCCGGCGCCGACAAAACGTCCAACCAACGTACTATAACCCGAATGAGTAACTTCTAACCATGATGGTGATTCTTTGGTTCCATCCATCACCGTCAAATCCCAACGCCCAATAATTTTTGGCGGGTCGACAGTTGGTGAAAAATAATTTGCTTTTGTTGCAGATGTTGCGAGTAGAAAAAAAATAGGGACAAATAATTTCTGTGTAGCTGACATCATATTGATGCCTGAGTTCTTGGTCATATGGTTATTTTTAATTGTAGGGAATTAAATTACTTATAAAAAATGAAACTGCAAGATAGAAGGTACAAGGCACAAGGCACAAGGCACAAGGGACAAGGGACAAGGTGCAAGGTACAAGTATAACATTAACAGTGGCAATCCTTGATCCTTGCACCTTGTTCCTTGTCCCTTTTTAAAAACTCAATTTCTCTGGCACGATTTTAGAATTATACATATCACCTGGGTTAATCCGACTTTTTAAACTCCCCTTACAGCCAATCCCGATTTAACAATTTATCGGGTTACCTATTCTTTATTATTTAATCTTAAAACTTTAACATCATGGATACAAGTAATTATCCTGAATACGGGAATTCGCAACCAAAAAAAGACTCGAGAAATACTATCATCGGTGTGTTTGCAGTGCTGCTGGTAGGAAGTTTGGGTTATGGTATCTATAATAATAGTCATCATAATAATATAGAGCAAACTCAGCAGGCACAGATTACAAAAACGGTCGATGAAAAAGGAACGCTGCAAAGAAATTTTGACGATGCATTAGTGCGTCTCGATTCTTTGACAGGATCCACAAATAAATTACAGAGCACACTTGCTGATAAGGATAAGGAAATTGCAAAAACAAAAACAGAAATCCGCAGAATTCTTAGCAAGCAAAATATCTCAGAAGCTGAAAAGAAAAAAGCACAGGCTTTGATCGTTGAATTGAATCAACGAATCACGAATATGGAAGAAGAAGTGGCGAGACTCACCCAGGATAATAAAAACCTGAATGAAGACAAAACAAAATTGACAGTGGAAAAAGAACAACTTACTTCTGATTTGTCGACTACAACGGCAGCAAAAGAAGCGCTGGATAAAAAAGTAGATGTTGCTTCCACTTTCAATGCTTCTAATATTATGATCACGCCGGTACAGTTGAAAAAGAATGGTGAAGAAAAAGTGACTACCAAGGCGAAAAAAGTGGATGAGCTGAAAATCTCATTTGATGTGTCGAATCGTATCGCAGCAAATGCACAGGCAGATGTATATGTTTGTATCACCGGTCCCGATGGTAAATTGATATCTGCACCGGAAAATGGTTCAGGTACTTTCACAACACGTGAAGAAGGTGACAAAGCATTTACAGCAAAATTGCCTGTTGAATTCGAAGCAGGTAAAGTAAAGCCAGTACAATTTGTTTGGAAACAGGCATCAGGATTCGAGAAAGGGATGTATAATATCGCGATATATCACAATGGATTTAAGATCGGCGAAGCAACTAAAGAATTGAAGAAAGGCGGATTGTTTTGATAAAGGATTTGTAAAATAAAAAATGCCGGGATGTTTCCCCGGCATTTTTATTTTGATTTTTGAGAGCTCGGAACATGAGGGTCTATATGCCCGCTGAGTTTTGAACCATGATTAAAGGATTGAAGGATTATCATGAAACTAGAAATTGGAACTATCATCATTTCCAAAAGTTATTTCAACAGCCTAAATTTCATGATAATCCTTCAATCCTTTAATCATGGTTCAAAACTCAGCAGGCATATTAACCCTTCACCTTCTACCTCTCAAAATAATTACTTCACAGTCGCTTTATAATACTCGCAAACTTCTCTCATCGGGCAGAGTTCACATTTCGGTTGAGGCCGGCAAATATCTCTTCCAAGAAAAGACATCGCCATACCTGTGTCCCATTCGTTTTTTGGTAATTGATCCATGATCTGCTTTTCGATTTTCTTTGGATCGGCGCCTGTCGCGATACCCAATCGCGGTGCAACACGCACTACATGCAAATCCACGATCACACCTTCTGGCGGTGCGCCTGATTCGCGCAAAATAACATTGGCAGATTTTCTCCCGATGCCAGGCAAAGCAGTAAGCCCTTCCAGGTTGAGCGGAATATTGCTATCCTTTTTTATTTTTTGCGCCATCTCCACCAGCCATTTTGCTTTGTTTCCAAAATTGCGGATTTTGCTGATGTATGGTGTCAGATCTTCGATGGATGTTTTGGCGAGCGCCGTCATATTTGGGAAAGCTTCAAAAATTTTTGGAGCAAGCTTGTTAATATTTTTGTCAGAGTCCTGTGCTGACAACACCACCATCACTACAAGCTGGTAAGTATTTTTATAATCCAGCGGATGTTGTTTGCCTTTGTATTTTTTTAATAAAGGTTTGATTGCTTCGGCCCAATTTGTTTTTCCACTCATACATCAATTTTTTCAGGATGATTTATAATTTTTTTTCAAAGCAAACACTGTTCTCGACTGTCTGGTACTGCCCGTAATTGGGAATGATTTCGTAATTGCTTTTCTTATACAATGCAATCGCTTCGGGCTGGCGTTTGCCAGTTTCCAAAATACACTTTTTATAACCCAGTTCTTTTGCCCAGCTTTCAAGCGATGCTAAAATCGTTGCTGCGATTCCTTTTCCACGCATATCCGGAGGCACATACATTCTTTTTATCTCTGCAATTTCCTGCGAATATTCTTTGATCGCTCCACATCCCACTGGTATTTTATTTTCATAAGCCACGATTGCATGTTTGATCACTGCGATTTTATTGAACTGTGCATAGAAAGCATTGTCAGCACCGTCACGAATTTTTAGGTCGGCATCGAGCTCCCTGACGAGATTTTGAAAGTCTGTATTTCCAGAGTCGGTTTTGGTACAATAAATCATCTTTAAATATAAGAAGCTTTGGGATTTTAATCGATTTTCAGAATTTAGTCTTAATTTTTCTATGCCTTAATTATAATTAAACACTATGGGAATATATTCCGATTCAACTTCAAACAAAGATTCGCTTGCTCATATCAACTCCGGTGGTAAAGAAAAAAATACTTTCGATGCCATTGTCATCGGATCGGGAATGACCGGCGGATGGGCTGCGAAGGAACTTTGTGAAAAAGGTTTGAAGACACTTGTCATCGAAAGAGGAAGAAATGTGGAGCATGTGAAAGATTATACAACAGCCAACACGCCTGTGTGGGCGCTTCCGCATCACGATCAGCTCACCAAAAAATTTTTAGCGGATAACGAGCAACTGTGCCGCGCCGGTGTTGTTTCAGAAAGCACGCAACATTTTTTTGTAAAAGATAAAGAGCATCCATACATCGAGGAAAAACCTTTTACCTGGGTGCGAGGATACCAGGTGGGTGGTAAATCATTATTATGGGGAAGATGGACACAGCGCTGGAGCGATCATGATTTCGAAGCGAATCTCAGAGATGGTATTGCGGTCGACTGGCCCATTCGTTATAAAGATATCGCGCCGTGGTATTCTTATGTAGAAAAATTTGTCGGAGTGAGTGGAACAAAAGATAATTTACCACAAGTCCCCGATGGAGAGTTTATGCCGCCGATGGAAATGAATTGTGTTGAAAAACATTTGAAACAAAGCATCGAAAAAAATTACCCGGGAAGAAATTTAATTATCTCACGCACCGCGAATGCAACGCAGCCAATCAATGGAAGAGGTCCTTGCCAGTATCGTGATCTTTGTATGCGTGGTTGTCCATTTGGTGCAGCGTTCAGCAGCAATGCCGCAACATTACCTGCTGCGAGCAAGACAGGCAATTTGACAATGCTTACCAATAGCGTTGTGCATTCGATTATTTATGATGAGAAAAAAGGAAGAGCCACCGGCGTGCGTGTGATCAATGCAAATACAAAAGAGGCGACCGAATATTTTGCAAAAATAATTTTTGTAAATGGAGGAACGATGAACACCGCACTTCTTTTATTGAATTCCACTTCTTCGCGTTTTCCAAATGGATTTGGCAATGACAGCGGTGTTGTTGGCCGCAATTTGATGGATCACAATTATCGCGGTCGCGTATATGCGAACTTCGACGGTTTCCAGGATCAATATACATATGGCCGTCGTCCGACGGGTGTTTATATTCCGCGTTTCAGAAATTTTGCGAACGACAAGCAGCAAAATTTTATTCGCGGTTATGCATATGCGTGTGGAGCGTCAAGAGGAACCGGTGAAATGACGAATCATGAAATCGAAATCGGAAAAGATCTGAAAGATAATTTATCCGAGCCCGGTGCATGGAACTGGTGGATGGTGGGTATGGGTGAATGTTTGCCATATACGGATAACCGCGTTACGCTCAGCAAAGACAAAAAAGATGAATGGGGCATGCCACTTCTCCAGGTGAATGCCGCATTTAGAAATAATGAAGATGCAATGCTGATAGATATCCTGGATCAGGGAGCAGAGATGCTGGAAAAAGCAGGATTCAAAAATGTGAATCCATTGGTAGTTCCGCATGCGGTGATGGGTCATGGTATTCATGAAATGGGGACTGCACGCATGGGCCGCGATCCAAAAACTTCCATACTAAATGGATTCAATCAAATGCATTCGGTAAAAAATGTTTTTGTATCCGATGGCGCATGTATGACATCCGGCGGATGTCAGAATCCTTCGATCACTTATATGGCGCTCACTGCGAGAGCGGCGGATTATGCGGTGGGGGAAATGAAGAAAGGGAATATTTAGGGGTGATAACTTTTCCTAAAGCCATTTTAGAAAAGTCAAGAAAGATAAAATTGCGTTGGGAGAAATTAGTTTGAATTTATTTTCAATATGGAGAATATACAAGCCGAAAAAAAAGAATTAAAAGACCTACTCAACCGGGAGTTCTTTTTTAGGGTTCCAGAATATCAAAGACCGTATTCCTGGGACGAAGAACATTTCACGGACCTTATTCAGGATTTAATTGATGCAAAGAAAGACCAAGAGTATTTCTTAGGAACAATTGTGGTACACAAAAAGGACGGTGTAAATGACATCGTAGATGGTCAACAAAGGTTAACTACAATTATGATTCTGTTAGCATGCCTTCGAGACTTAATAGAGGATGTTAATTTTAAAGCATCAATACAGGAAAAGATAATTCAGAAAGAGAATATTGTAGATGGCATCCCTCAAAAGGTCAGAATAGAAGTTAAGGATAGAGAAATTTTTAACGAACTAGTAATTCCAGAAAACGGGACAAGAACTCCCAAGGACGAAGACAATTTAGTAGAGCCGCAGTGGAGATATGTAACCGCTATTAAAATTTTTACGGAACGACTAAAGAACTTTTCACAAGAAAACCTAAAGGAGTTCACAAAGTTTTTAAGTCAAAAATGCATACTTATTTTCTTATCAACTAACACGTTTGAAGATGCGTTTAGGCTTTTTATAATTGTTAATGACCGGGGAAAACAATTGAGAAGAATTGATATTTTGAAAGCAAACAACATTTCTCCAACCATTATCAAATCTGACGCTGTGAGAAATTCGCTATCGCAAAAATGGGAGGAATGGGAGAAAAGTTTGGGTGGAGAGATTTTCGAGCAAATTATATTTTTATTGCGTTTTATGCTTATAGGAGAAAAGCCACAAAGTGACCTTCTAGTTGAATTTGAAGAAAAAATATTTAAAAAAGGAATTGTTGCTAAAGGAGAAAAGTTTATTGACTTAGTCTGCGACTGTGCATCTATGTACAGCGATATTTTTGAAGATTATACTTACTTTGATTCGAGCCCATCAAAAGTGAGAATTAATGGACTCCTATATATTATGGATAACGAGTTTAAATCAAATGAATGGAAAGCTGTTCTTCTTCTTTATTTGAAAAAATTTAAGCAAAAAAATATTGAGCAATTGTTGTACAAACTTGAGATGAAATATCTTGAAGGATGGCTTTCTGGCTCTTCAAAAGATATTCGAATTGTCGGGTTTGGAAATATTATTAAGGCGATAAATGCTGCAAAAAAAGCAAACGAGGTAATTGATTCCGATACATTAAAATTTGATAAACAAAACCTTTTGAGTAAGTTAAAAGAAGATATTTACAATAGTCAATATTGTAAATATATATTATCAAGACTTGAACTTCTATCAAGCGAAAATGAGGTGGAAAAGAAAATTAAAGCGAAATCGATTGAGCACGTTTTGCCGCAAAACCCAAAAGACGGATCGCAATGGTTAAAGGATTTTTCATCGGAACAACACAAATTCTGGATTAATCGATTAGCAAATCTGGTATTACTTAGTAAAAGCAAAAATTCTTCTGCCAAAAATTATGACTTTGACGAAAAGAAAGATAAATATTTGAGATCCAAAGTTAGCGACTACCCACGTAGTATCGGAGTTTTGGGATTTGATAAATGGACGCCCACCGAGTTACAAAAACGTGAGGACGAACTGATGAAAAATGTGTTAGATGATATCTTTGGATAACTTCGCCCTTACTCCGTCGAAACACTCGCGCCAGATTGAGGTCGTTACATCGCCAATGCTTTAACCTTGCACTCTACTCGTAAAAACCGAAATACTATAAAATGAGATTTTATCTTTTTATTTTTTTTCTAATTTTATTCGGGAATTGTTATTCTCAAAATACTAATCAAATTGATGTAGGTTCTTTAGCAGTGTTAGTGCAATCCGGAAATGGCTCGGGAAGTGGTTTTTATTTGACTGATAGTACTAAAGATTATATGTGCTTTGTCACAGCTTCTCATGTTTTGGTTGACCCGCAAACTAATCAACTATATTCCGATTCAATACTTTTAATTTCCTACAAGAAAAATAGCCAAAGAGATAGTCGAGACAGTTTTCGTATCTCATTAATGTCTGCATATCGTATGGGAATGTTTCGATACAACAGTCAGAAGGACGTAGCAGTTCTGAAAATTGCAATAACCAAAAACAGAGCGATAATTTATCAACCATTCGTAACAAAAATAACTTTATCAAATACATATCTAAATCAATTCGAAGCACATTTAATAAAAAAAATTGGCGAAGTTGAAACAATGAGCGACATATTTACGGTCGGCTATCCAAAATCTTTATCGCTCAATGTTAATTTTGATTATAATCGACCTCTAGTTCGGAAAGGCATAATTGCGGGAGTAGACTTGCAAAAAGACAGAATAATAGCTGATTTGCCAGTTTATCAGGGAAACAGCGGCGGCGCTGTATTCCAAGCAATCTTGTTTAACCCAAATACATATTTAATTGGGATCGTATCTCAGTTTGTCCCATTCGAGGAGCATTGGATAAATCAGGCTTACGGGTATTTTAATACAAATGTTTATAATTCAGGATATGCAGTCATTGTTCCAGTTGACAATATTTTAAATGAAATAAATCAGCTCAAATAGTTCGTGCCTGCGTGCAACATCAGGTTTGCATCAATGCTTGAGGAATAAACAACAATCAGCTGTTGTAGTACTGTCAGCTAATATCGGGCCAGACCGAATTCTATCTAGCTTCTAATTGTTAACTTCAGCATCAGTAATTATCGCGTTCGGTTGCCGTGCGGAAAGTTATAAAATACCACCCATGCGACAAGTCTCGAACTTAGGTACAAGCATAACACCAACTAATCCAAAATAATTCCCTCCTTCAGCGCCTTATTATATTTTACCTTATCAAACTTATAAAGAAACGGAGACCGATGCGGACCGATATTGATTTTTTCATTTAGCTTTTTAATCACGCCGAGGAACATGAGTTTTTTCGGAAAATTCCTGATATCGAGTTTTTTTCCAAGCAGTGTTTCATACAGTGCATGAATTTCTGTGAGTGTAAATTTTTCAGGAAGAAGATTAATGCCTATCGGGTAATGATACAATTGCAGTCTCATCGTATGCAAAGCTTCTTTTACCATTTCATCGTGGTCGAAAAGAAGATGCGGCAACTGATCGATATCGTACCACTTACAAAACTCCGACATAAAATCCGGTTTGGGTTTCACCTGTGAAAAATCGGTGATGGCATAGAAACCGATGGAGATGGTCTGATCCATGATCCAGTTATTTTTTTCTATGCGCACACCGAAAATTTTGGAAAGTTTTTTTTCATCCATACCGCGAACCGTGGCGCGACCCGGATCACCAAAAGTTTTGAATTGCTGCAGGAAAAGATTTTTAATACCCGTTCTCTCTTCTACAATTCGTCCGGCGGCTTCTGTGAGTGTTTCGGTTCTTTTAATATATCCTCCCGGCAAGCACATGCCTTCAACGGATTTTATATTGATCAGTAAAATCTTCAACTGCCGTTCATGATAACCGAAGATGGCACAGTCAATCGACACATGTGGCACATAGCGTTTGTAACCAGTATTAAAAAAATCATTGATCTCCCGCTGTGTATTCATGGTGTGAAAATAAATCGAATCATTCAGAGTGCAAGGGCATGGGCCCAGAAAAAATTTTTATTTGGTAAATTTTACCAAATGGAAAATATTCCCCTATCTTTATTTGGTAAATTTTACAAAATAGTATTCCCCAAACGAAAAAAATTGTTATATGAAATCAAGAAGGGCATTTATAAAATCCGCTGCCATGGGCGCTGCGGGTGTCGGTATCGCTTCCTCTCTTCCATCTTTTTTACAGGCGGAACCAAAAGCATTGTTTTTTAAAATGGCTATTTCGCAGTTCTCGTTGGCGAGCCAGTTCTGGATGAAGAAACTTGATCCGCTTGATTTCCCTGCAAAAGCAAAAAATGAATTTGGAATTCCCGGTCTTGATTATTGCTCTATGTTTTTTGCAGACAAAGCAAAGGATCAGAAATATCTCGCTGAATTAAAAAAGCGCGCGAGCGATGTCGGCGCATATAACCTGCGCATCATGATCGACGGCGAAGGCGTATTGGGTGATTTGGATAATACGGTAAGAACAAAGGCAATCGAGAATCATTACAAGTGGATGGATGCCGCTGCTGCGCTCGGTTGCCCGATGATCCGCGTGAATGTGGAAGGTGATGGCAAACCGGAAGATGTTGCCAAAGCTTCTGTCGATAGTCTTGGTAGATTGATTGAATATGGAAGCAAACAGAATGTGGATGTGATTGTCGAAAATCATATTGGTATTTCATGTAATGGTGCATGGCTCGCGGGTGTGATGAAGCAGGTGAACAGTCCACATTGCGGTACGCTTGCCGACTTCGGAAATTTTTGTGTGAACCGCACGAAACCGGAAGCGCAAACCATCGATGCATATATGAAAACAAAATGCCTCGAAGAATATGATCGTTACAAAGGCATTGCTGAATTGATGCCTTATGCAAAAGGTATTCACGCCAAGACGCACATCTTCGATGCGAATGGCAATGATACGGAAACAGATTTCATGCGCATGTTTAAGATCATCAAAGATTCCGGGTTCACCGGATGGTGTAGTATAGAATATGAAGGTGGTGTGATGAGAATGTATAAGAAAGATGATAAATACCTCGATGATGACCAGGGTGTGATGGCAACAAAAAAATTAGTGGAGAAAGTTGGGGCTGCCGTCGCCTGATAACAATCATATTTTTTAAAAATAATTTATGGGTGCACTTCAGATCAAAAAGAATCCAACGGTGTATGATGTGGTAGTTATCGGATCAGGAGCGGGTGGGGGAATGGCAGCGTATGTGTTGGCAAAAGCGGGAATCAAAGTATTGATGTTGGAAATGGGACCTTATTTTGACCCCGCAAAGGATTCCCAGCAATTGAAATGGCCCTATGAGTCGCCCCGCCGCGGTGGAAATGCTACTCGTCCAATGGGAGATTTCGATGCAGCATTTGGCGGATGGGAAATTAACGGTGAGCCATACACGCAGAGGGAGGGATCGGAATTTCAGTGGTTCCGTTCGCGTATGCTCGGTGGAAGAACCAATCACTGGGCGCGCATATCGTTGCGCATGGGGCCAAAAGACTTCAAAGGGAAAACAAGTTATGGTGTGGGGGACGACTGGCCGATATCTTACGAAGACATCAAACCATATTATGATAAGGTGGACAAACTCATCGGCGTCTATGGCACGAATGAAGGATTAGAAAATGATCCTGATGGAATTTTTCTTCCTGCGCCAAAGCCAAGATTGAATGAGTTGTTTGTGAAGAAAGCGATAAAAGGGATAGGCATTCCCGTTATACCGGGTCGCGGTTCCATATTAACGGAGGCGCTTCCGGGAAACAATGATAGAAAAGCATGTTTCTATTGTGGACAGTGTAATCGTTCCTGTAAGATCTACGGAGATTTTTCCGCTTCATCTTGTCTTGTGATTCCTGCTATCAAAACAGGTAATCTGGAATTGATCACGAATGCAGTGGTTCGTGAAATTCTTACGGATAATAATGGTCTTGCTAATGGAGTGTCTTATGTCGGCAGAGATGATCTGCAGGAATACCAGGTAAAAGCTAAGACTGTTATTCTCGCTGCAAGTACTTGTGAGTCGGCGAGAATTTTAATGAACTCAAAATCTGCGGCGCATCCAAATGGTTTAGCGAATAGCAGCAATGTAGTCGGAAAATATTTGCATGATTCAACACAAGGAGGCGGACTAGCAGTATTACCACAATTACTCGGCAGAAAAAGATTCAATGAAGATGGTGCGGGAAGCCTGCATGTATATTCTCCCTGGTGGCTCGATAATAAGAAACTCGATTTTCCGCGCGGATATCATCTCGAACTTTTTGGTGGCATGATGATGCCGACTCACGGTGGTTATTTTGGTTTTGAAGGTGCGTGGGTTCCTTTTCTCAATGGATTTGTTCCTGATCAAAATGGAAAGATGAAAGATGCGGGTGGTTATGGTGCTTCTTTAAAAAATGATTATCGTCGTTTTTATGGAACGATGGCTGGTGTTGGATGTCATGGCACCGCCATTGCGCGTGAAGATAACTTATGCGAGATCGATCCTACTACGGTTGATAAATACGGCATTCCTGTTTTGCGTTTTCAATATACATGGCGCGACGAAGAAATAAAACAGGCGAAGCATATGCAGGAAACGGTGCAGGCGGTGATGAAGGCGATGAATGGAATACCATTGAGCCAGCCTGTTGGTCCGGAGAAAAAATATGGACTGGATAAACCGGGAAAAGGAATTCATGAAGTGGGTACCGTTCGTATGGGCGATGATCCGAAAAAATCTGCGTTGAATAAATGGGGACAGGCGCACGATTGTAAAAATCTTTTTGTGACAGATGGTTCGGTATTCGTGCAGCAATCGGAAAAAAATCCTACATGGACAATTCTAGCGCTTTCGATGCGCACGGCGGAATATATTCTCGATCAAAAAAGTAAACAAAATATCTGATCAGTTATGAACAGAAGAGAAACTTTAAAAGCAATTGGTATCGGTACAATTTCTACAAGTGTACTGATAGAAGCTTGTAAAGATAAAAGCCAGGAACAACAAGTGACAATCAATCCTGCTGATTTGGGTCGACAAGATTTTGAAATTGCGCGCGACAAATCTTTGCATGCTGAAACTTTTTTCAACGCGCATGAAATGGCGACGATCACTGTGCTTGTCGATATCATCATTCCAAAAGATGAAACGAGCGGTAGTGCAACGGACGCAAAGGTTCCTGAATTTATCGAGTTCATTGTGAAAGATGAACCGCAGCATCAGGTGCCGATGCGCGGCGGACTTCGATGGCTCGATATACAATGCCTGAATCGATACAATAATGAATTTAAATCCTGCACGGCGCAACAGCAAACTGCGATCATCGATGATATTGCTTATCCGTTCAAGGCAAAACCGGGATTGGAGCAAGGTGTATCATTCTTCAACAAGATACGCGACTTAACTGCGATCGGTTTTTTCACCAGCAAAATGGGTATCCAGGATTTGGGATATAAAGGAAATTCTCCCGGTAAATGGGAAGGCGTGCCCGAAGATGTTTTGAAACAGTATGGACTCGAAGGTGTATAGATGTAGTTGTGCAGGTTTTTTTTCACCACATAG
>JAFDYD010000023.1:0-52258 GCA_018267615.1 Bacteroidota bacterium
TTTTCTCTGCGTGCTCTGCGCGAAATATCCTCAAATCGCTTTGCTGAACTTGACCGCATTTTCTTTGCTCGCCCGCAATTTCAAATCAAACGCGCTGCAAATATTTCTCGTAAAATTATTTCCAAGCGCTGTTACCGTCAATTCATGTTCATCGAAATTTATGAGTCCATCGGTTTGCATTTCCTCAAGTGCAGGGAAAGTATATTTATTTAGAACTGTGTGATGTTCGTCTTTAAAAGAAGTTTTTCCCTGGCAGCTTATATCGAGAATATATTTTCGAAATGCAATGTCTTCCTCTGATAAAAAATATCCCTTTCTTGTTGCAAGTACGTTCTTATTGATCGAGGCGGTATAGTCGTGCAGTGTTTTTTCATTCTGCACAAAAGCAGATCCGGTATCGCTGATACTCGAAACACCCAAACCCAGCATCATCGCTGCATGTTGCGTGGTATAACCCATAAAATTGCGATGGAGCCTTCCTTGTGTCCATGCAACATATAAATCGTCTTCAGGTAATGCAAAATGATCCATGCCAATATTGTGATAATTATTTTCGGCGAACAATTTTTTACCAAGCTGTAATAAATTTATTTTTTCTGAGGTCGAAGGCAGATCATTTTCGTCGAACAAGCGTTGGCCCTTGCTGGTCCATGGAACATGCGCATAACTATAGAATGCGATTCTATCCGGATTTAATTCAATCGTCTGCTCAATTGTTTTTTCCATTCTTTGCATGTTCTGCAAGGGCAATCCATATATCAAATCGAAATTGACGGACCGATAACCAATTTCTCTCGCATTGTCAGTCGCTCGTTTTACTGATTCGACCGGTTGAATGCGATTGATGATTCGCTGCACTTCGATATCATGATCCTGCACGCCATAACTCACGCGCCGAAAACCGAGATTGAATAATGTCCGCAGGTGTTCGATGGTCGTGTTGTTCGGATGTCCCTCAAAACTGAATTCATGCTTGTCATGAATAGTGGACCTGGTAAAAATTCCATTCAATAATAATTCAAGATTTTCCGGCGAAAAAAAAGTAGGAGTGCCGCCGCCAAGATGTAATTCGCGTATTACAGGCCGGCTACTCATCAATTGCAGGTAGATGTCCCATTCTTTCAGGAGCGTTTGGATATATTCTTTTTCAACACTATGATTGGTCGTTATTTTTTTATTACAGCCGCAATAGGTACAAAGAGATTCACAAAATGGAAGATGAATATACAGACTGATTCCTTCCTTGCCCTTGTCTTGTTGGTGTTGTTCCAAAAAAGATTTTTCCCAATCACTTTTGTTAATCTTTTCTTCCCAGTACGGAACTGTGGGATAGCTCGTGTATCTAGGTACGGGGACATTATATTTGTCCAACAGTTTAATATCGATTGTCATAAGAATCAATTAAGTCATCAGCAGGTTTTCTGGTGGTGCAACCAATGATTTCACTTTAGGAAATAAAATATTATTTTCCAGGTGTACATGTTGATGCAGGTCATTTTCAAATTCTTTCAATTCGGCCATGCTAACGCGGAATGTTGCACAGGCACTATCAGGAGCAGTATAGTTATCCGTCAGTGCTTTTATTTTCCACATGATATCACCTGCATGTTCATGTTCCATTTCCATTATCCGGATTGGGTCCGTCACATATTTATCAGGAAGAGCTCCATAGTTATTGTTTGAATAACTTCTCTCTATTTCAACGATCCGCGGGAACAATACCAATTCCTCTTTTTGCATATGCTCGTACATCTCATCTTTTAGGCCCGTGAATAAATGGAACACTTCGTTCATGTAAGGGAACCTGTCGCCATGTTTGAATGATACTTTTTCAAGATGACTCCAGATCAACGGCATCATTTTTTTTGTGTAATAATGGTGATTGATAATGATGTAATTTATCAACTGTGCGGGTTCCATTTCATCGAAGGGTATGCCCTTGTCCTTTTCTTTTGTAGCGGCCGATTCCAGCTCCTGTATAATTTTATCAAGCTCCAATCCCTTTTCACCACATGCATCCGCAAGCGCTCTTTTGCCTTTGCAACAAAAATCAAGATTATATTTTTCAAACACCGGAACTGCGTGATGATTTTCGGATACGATAGACGCCAGTGTTTGTTGGGAAAGATTTGTCATTTTTTTATTTACAAAATTTGTAAAAAACTTTTTTATGTATTATGATTTAGATCATCTTCCCGACTAACTTGCCCACAGTTTAATATCAAAATTCCTGCAAACAGCAAGATAGCTATAATGAAAAGTGATTCATTGATGAATGGAACTCCCTGGTAATTGAGATCTCTCACGCCCTGTACCATCAACAAAATTTCGTTTAGTAAAATTCCAACAGTGAAAACGGTCAGCCCTCTTTTCGTCAAACTGTTAATCGAGATGAATTTGAACGTGAATGCATACGCGATGATAAAAAGACTGATCACTCCAAGTAATACGAGATGCAGATACCCGATGACAATTGGCCTGAAACCAAAAGCGAGTTTACTTAATGAAGGAATTACAGAGCCAGCTTGCAGACAAAGTTTTATTGAAAGCGCGATCGCGGCCAATAAAAAAAGTCGTTGTGATAATACGGGTAGATTTTTCTTTACTTGAGAGATATTTTGTCTTGTCAATTGCACCAGTAATATCCATCCGATTATTTGTAACAACACCGATAATATTACAATCGCGTATATCCATTGCGGGATCGCCAACCACAATGCGGATAAAAAATAGGCCGGTACACAGGCCATCACAAATAATTTGTAAACCAGTTTTAATCGATCAGCCTTTATTCCGTATTTAACAAATTGGTGACATAAAAGTCCCATGCATGAAAAGAAAAACCATCCATTATATTGAAAATGCAGAAAGAAATAAACCGACGCGAGATATAAATTCTGGTGTATATTTTTTGTGGCCATCATAAACGCAAGGGTGAAAGGCCCGGCGGACGATACTACATTGAAAATGACTGCTGCTTTGAACCAGGGATGACAAATATTTCCTGAATTTATTTTTCCCAAATCTCTCCAATATACCCACGCGAAGATATAAGAAACGAAAATGGATAACGTGGAGAAGGAAATCGAAAGAAATCCATATCCCTGGAAGGGAAACGTGAACAGCATGCCATAAGCTGTCAGCAGGTTCGCATATAAGATCGGCGAATATTTTTTGATAATACCTTCACCGGATTTTTCTGCCAAATACGAAACCAGCAAAGTCATCAATGCTTGCGTTATCCATCCCGAAAAAGCAAAATGCGAATGTGCATGCAATAAAAATTTCTGATCTATGAACGGAAGCGAATAAGCAATTTTATACCGGAGGATCACCCCAATAAAAGCAACAAGCATTAAATTGAATAATGAGATCTTCAGCCAGCGGCGCAATGAAGCTTGCATTTTTTAAAGCAAAGTAGTGACGGAAAAAAATAGATTCTATGATTTCGATCATAATCGTGAGACGTCAATCGTGAGACGTGAGACGTGAAACGTGAAAAGTGAAATAGATGCGTCAGTTGTCTGACATCTCTCGTTTCACGTCTGACGTCTCACGTTTCACGTCTCACGATCCACCTCTTACCCTCACGATGCTCTAGCAATACACTTTCCCTTTATCGATCACAACAAGACCTTTGTTTTGTAGATGTTTGATACTTCGTATTACGGTTTCCACACGCAAACCAGTCATATTGGCGATTTGCTGGCGGGTGAGCTGTACCTGCGAGCAACTGTCGCAGATATTTTTTTTCGCTCCTTTGAAATGGGAAAATAAAGTAGAGATTCTATGTTCCGGTCCAAAACAAGAAAGTTCTTTTAGGAACAGGAATTTGACACGCAGTCTTTCGGTAAATAATTTTGTGAATGCAAACTGGATATCAGGATTTTCTTTGAGCAGTTGAAGGAATTTTGCTTTGTGCAAACGGATTATGATCGACTCTTTATTCGCGATGGCAGTAGCAGCGTATGTGCTGTTATCGAATAGCGGAAATTCTCCGAAGCTTTCACCCGGTTCTATAAAATCTTGTATGAATTCACCTCCATCTTCGTTGATATTTAACCAACGAATGGAACCGCTCACCAACTGGTAATAGAAATGGCCCTCGGCATCTTCTCTGAAAATTATTTCTTCCGCTGATACTTTTTTATAAGTAGCGCCCCATGCGAGCAGCGTATCGATATTGATGATCATAAGAGTTGCTATTGATTTTGAGGATCACCAAAACTAGAATTGTGGATAGTGCAGATCGATGATCTTGATACGAAAACCACATGATTAAAATCATGTTTTGGTTTTCCCTATTCCGTGTTATGCCCTGAAATGCTTGCTGGTGGCGGTTTCTGTAGTTTTTGAATAAATGGCCTCAAAAGTTCGGTCCGGCAATTATGATTCTACGCATAAAATAGGGTAGAATGACTTGCTAATCTTGTGCCGTTAATCAACATTACTCAAAATAATTTTTTATGAAAAAGCTGATTATTACCGGTCTAATCACTTTGATTATCGCTGCCTGCGGCAGTAATAGTTCTGATGAAAAAAAACAAACTGCTTCTGCTCCTGAGCAAAAAGAAGCAAACGGAAATCCTTCCTATGATCCCAATAGGGGCGAAGGAAAATTTTCCAAGGTGGATATCAGTTCCACCCTCGACGTCTCAAAAGCCGATGCTGGCAATAAAGTATTCACCGTTAAATGCAGTTCCTGCCATAAACTGACGGAAGAAAAATTAGTCGGACCTGGCTGGAAAGGTGTAACCAGCAGGCACACTCCTGAATGGATCATGAATTTTGCCACCAACCCCGACGCGATGCTCGATAAGGATCCAAAGGCGCAGGCAATGCTCGAAATATGTCTCGTGCGTATGCCTAACCAGAATTTAACGGATGAAGATGCAAGAGATATTTTCGAATTCATGCGTAAGAATGATGGCGTAAAATAAAATCAAGTTTATCCCTCTAATAATAACTAATATGAAAAATTTTAAATTATTTCCTGTCGCACTTTTTGTGTCGATTGTATCATTGCTCTTCGTTGATTCTTGTAAACCCAAAAATGCGGGCAACGCAGTAACCGCTGATGCCGCGTCCAAATCATATGTGGCCCCCGGAAAATATGATGAATTCTACAATTTTGTTTCCGGAGGATTTAGCGGACAAATGAGCGTATATGGGTTACCGTCAGGTCGCCTGTTGCGTGTTGTTCCTGTATTTTCCGTAGACCCGGAAAAGGGATACGGATATAGCGAGGAAACAAAACCAATGTTAAATACATCACGCGGATTTGTTCCATGGGATGATCTTCACCACTCGGAACTATCGCAAACAAACGGAGAAATAGACGGCAGATGGGTTTTTGCAAATGCAAACAACACGCCGCGTGTTGCAAGAATTGATCTGTCCACTTTTCGCACCGCAGAAATTATAGAATTGCCTAACAGTGCAGGAAATCACTCGTCACCATTCATCACTGAAAACACGGAATATGTTGTTGCCGGTACGCGTTTCAGCGTGCCACCGGATAATGTGAATGGCGATGTGCCCATCAACTCGTACAAAAAGAATTTCAAAGGTACGATCAGTTTTATCAGCGTTGATAAAGCCACCGGTAATATGAATATCGCATTTCAATTGAAATGTCCCGGCGTAAATTTTGATTTGAGTCATGCTGGTAAAGGAAAATCGCATGGCTGGTTCTTTTTCTCGTGCTACAATACGGAGCAGGCAAATACTTTACTGGAAGTAAATGCTTCGCAGAGAGACAAGGATTTTATTATGGCTGTAAATTGGAAAAAAGCCGAAGAATATTTGAAAGCAGGCAAAGGCCAAAAAGAAACTGTGAAGTATGCGCATAATATTTATGATGAAAAAAATCATACTGCTACTTCAGAATTGAAAACAGAAGTGATTGTACTCGATACAAAAGAGCTGAAAGATATTTGTTATTTCATTCCATGTCCAAAATCTCCACATGGATGTGATGTTGATCCGACCGGCGAATATATTGTCGGCAGTGGAAAACTGGCTGCGCTTATTCCTGTATTCAGTTTTGATAAATTAATGAATGCAATTACTGCAAAAGATTTTATCGGTGATTATGACGGCATACCTGTGGTAAAATATGAATCCGCTTTGTATGGAGAAGTGAAGAAACCCGGACTCGGACCTTTGCATACCGAGTTTGATGGCAAAGGCAATGCGATCACTACATTTTTTGTTTCTTCTGAAATTGTAAAATGGAATATCAAAGATTTAAAAGTTTTGGATCGCGCGTCTACTTACTATTCTCCTGGTCACTTGTGTATTCCTGGTGGCGATAGCAAAAAGCCCAATGCGAAATATGTGATTGTCTATAACAAAATCACCAAGGATCGCTATTTACCTACTGGTCCGGAGTTGGCACAGAGTGCACAGATATTTGATATCACCGGCGATAAAATGCAATTGATTCTCGACTTCCCGACAATCGGTGAACCACACTATGCGCAGGCAGTTTCCGCGGATGTGATAAAAAATAATTCGCTGAAATTTTATAAGATCGAAGAAAATACAAATGCTTTTGTAACAAAAGGCGAATCATCCGCAAAAGTAGTTCGGAAAGATAAGCGCGTGGATATATACATCACCGCTATCCGTTCTCATTTTGCGCCGGATAATATTGAAGGAATAAAAATGGGAGACGATGTGTACTGGCATGTTACAAATCTGGAACAGGATTGGGATGTTCCGCATGGATTTGCCATCAAAAATGCATCGAACGGAGAATTGCTGGTCATGCCCGGTGAAACGCAAACATTGAAATGGACACCGGAAAAACCAGGAATATTTCCATTCTACTGTACGGATTTCTGCAGCGCCCTGCACCAGGAAATGCAAGGTTATGTTAGAGTTTCCCCGGCAAATAGCAGCACTGCGCTATTGTTCAGCACTGGAAAAAATGTTGCGCCGGTAGATTCTGCTGTAAGCAAATAACATCTGAAGAAATTTTAAAAATTAAATATCCTTTGGCGTTACTTGGTTTAATCAAAAAAAAATTTGTATGAAAAATACATCCAGATTATTTCTCGTCATATTATGCGCAGGAATTGTTTCGTGTAACAATGCGCCGGAGACTACTACTACAAAAACAGTATCTGCAGATACGATATCTGCATCAGGTGGACAAGAAAAAGTAAAAGACAATGAATCGGAAAAAGATATCGTGAAAGTCGCGGTATCTTCCAAAGATCATACAACATTGGTTGCAGCGCTGAAGCAAGCTGATCTCGTGACTTCACTTTCGAATGCCGGACCTTTTACTGTTTTTGCGCCAACCAATGCAGCATTCGATAAACTGCCCGCAGGAACGGTAGATGGATTGATGAAGAATGAAAAGAAAGAAGATCTTCAGAACATTTTGCAATACCATGTCACATTATCCGCATTAAAGGCAGATGCTTTGCATGATGGACAAGTTTTGGGAATGGTCAATGGCGATAACGTAACTGTAACAGTGAAGGACGGCAAGATCATGTTGAATAATTCCGCTACGATAGTCGCTTCCATTCCTGCATCCAATGGAATGGTGCACGTGATTGATGGCGTGTTGTTGCCGCCAGAGAAGAAAAAATAGTACTGATCGATTTTAAAATTTCTCATGATGTTTATTTATGAAAAATAATAATCTATCAATTTTAGGAAGAGTGATGATCATCATCAGCAGCGCTTTGTTGCTGACGGTGCTATTTTTCCCAATGTGGCAGATTCAATTAGCGGCTCCACAATATCCAGAGGGACTTGTACTACTTATTTTCCCAGGTAAACTGGGAGGCAATGTCGATATTATTAATGGGTTGAATCATTATATCGGAATGAAGACGCTTCATTCGAAAGACTTTTTTGAGTTTACGATTTTGCCTTACATCATTGTATTTTTTTCGGCATCATTTTTATTGATCGGGATAATCGGGAAAAGAAAACTGCTCAATATTATCTTCATCCTCTTTGTTTGTTTTGGTGTAATTGCGATGATTGATTTTTGGAAATGGGAATATAATTATGGTCATAATCTCAACCCGGATGCTGCTATCATCGTGCCCGGTATGGCGTATCAACCTCCCTTGATCGGCTTTAAGCAATTGCTGAATTTCGGTGCGTATTCGATTCCGGATATTGGCGGCTGGTTGTTTGTTGCGGTAGGTTGTATCCTTCTTTTTTTAGTATTGATCGAATGGCGCGCTGTAAAGAAAAAAAATCGTCTTGCGAAATCTATGGGCGGATTGGCGACAATTGCTTTGTTGTTTTTTTTCAGCTCATGTAATACAGCACCCAGGCCGATTATTGTCGGCAGAGATAATTGCGATTTTTGCAAGATGAAAGTAAGCGATAACAGATTTGGCGCAGAGATCATCACAAAAAAAGGTAAAGTTTACAAATTTGATGATGCACATTGCATAATTTCTTTTTTGCAGAGAGATAATTTTGATCGGAAAACTGTCGGAGAAATTTATCTAACGGACTTCGACGGTGATCATTCGCTGCTCAAAGCAACCAAGGCCATGCTCTTGCACAGCGAAGGATTAAGAACTCCGATGGGTGGGAATATCGCCGCGTTCAATAATATGGATAGTTTAAAGAACGCAATGAAACAATACGAAGGTTCAATTCTTCTCTGGAGTGATTTGTATAAAGAATGAGAAAGAAAATATTTATATCAGCTTGTTTTTTCTTCGCGTGCATTGCTGTTTCGGCAAGGGTAATCAAGGCCGGGAAACATCAAGCTTATCCATCTATTCAGCAGGCGATCGATGCATCGGTTCCCGGAGATACTGTTTGGGTTGAAGCTGGTGTTTATCGTGAAAAAAATATTGTCATCAAAAAATCCATTTTCTTATCAGGAGATCATTATCCGGTTTTGGATGGAGAACATCATTATGAAATCCTCTCGGTAAAAGCACCCAACGTAACTATCAAAGGATTTAAGCTGATGAACTCGGGTATTTCCAGTCTTGAAGATATTGCAGGATTAAAAATTTATAATGTTAGCGGTGTGGTAGTTGATAGTAATATTTTACAGAATACATTCTTCGGTATTTATGTACAGGGAGGAAAGAATTGTATTATTACGAACAATCAACTCAAAGCTTCTTCACAAACCGAGCAGCAAAGTGGTAATGGTATTCACTGTTGGAAATGCGACAGCATGCAGATTACAGGAAACAATATTTCCGGGCATCGCGACGGAATTTATTTTGAGTTCGTGACCAATTCCATTATCTGGCGAAATATTTCTACGCATAATATACGGTATGGACTTCATTTCATGTTTTCAAATAACGACGCGTACATTACAAACGTATTTCAAAATAATGGCGCGGGTGTATCGGTCATGTTTACGCGTGGCGTGAAGATGTTCAACAATCGCTTTGAAGATAATTGGGGTGATGGCGCTTTCGGATTATTGCTGAAAGAAATTTCCGACAGCTATGTGATCGGCAACAAATTCATCGATAATACCAGTGGAATTTTTATGGAAGGAGTGAGCCGCGTGCAAATAGAAAGAAATGAATTTAAAAAAAATGGATGGGGAATGAAGATCCAGGCGAGTTGCATGGATAATAAAATTGCGGAAAATAATTTTCTCGCCAACACCTTCGATGTCGGCACAAACGGATCATTGGTTTTAAATAGTTTCGATGGTAATTATTGGGATAAATATGAAGGATATGATCTGAATAAAGACAATAGGGGAGATATTCCATATCATCCTGTGAGCTTGTTCTCCGTGATCGTCGAGAAAAATCCGCCGTCGATGATGCTGTTCAGAAGTTTTATGACTTCGTTGATGGATAAAGCAGAAAAAATTTTGCCAAGTCTCACACCGGAAAATTTGAAAGATGATTTCCCATACATGAAACCATTACCATTATGATCATCGCAAATAATGTATCAAAACGGTTTTCCAAATTGCAAGCGTTGAATAACGTATCTGTTACTTGCAACCGGGGGGAATGCATTGCGCTGATCGGTCCGAATGGAAGCGGCAAAACAACATTCATAAAAAGTATCCTGGGCATGGTTGTGCCCGACAGTGGTTTCATCACGTTCAATGGAAAAAATATTTCACACGACTGGTTGTACCGAGAACAAATTGGCTATATGCCGCAAATCGGGAATTACCCGGAACAAATGACCATCGGCCAATTATTTGGTATGATAAAAGATATTCGAAAAAATAAATCAAACACGAATTGCGATGAGGAGTTGATAACCGCATTTGGATTGGATCAGCTAATGCATAAACGCATGCGCACATTATCCGGCGGAACAAGGCAAAAAGTAAGTGCAGCACTTGCATTTTTATTTAATCCTGCTGTACTCATTCTCGACGAGCCCACTGCCGGTCTTGATCCTGTTGCATCGGAAATTTTAAAAGAGAAAATAATAAATGAAAAACAAAAAGGAAAATTGATTCTGATTACCTCGCATATATTGAGTGAGCTTGACGGACTTGTGACGCAGGTGATTTATATGCAGGATGGTAGCCTGGTATTTCACAAAACCATTGAAAATTTGCGGAAGGATACCGGCGAGGAAAAATTAGCCAAGGCGATTGCCAGTGTCATGCAAAAGAAATAGTTAGATGAAAAAAATTACCAAATATGTGATAGCAGATATTTTGCGGAATAAAATCGTGATTGGATATACCGCATTCCTGCTGGTGATTTCTCTAAGCGTTTTTAACCTGGAAGATAACAGCACAAAAGGATTGCTAAGTCTTTTAAATATTATATTGATCATCGTACCGCTGGTTTGTATTATTTTCTCCACAATTTATATTTATAACAGCTCGGAATTTGTGGAGCTGCTGGTTAGTCAGCCTTTGCATAGAAGAAATATTTGGATCAGCCTGTTTACCGGTCTTGTTTCGTCACTAGCATTTGCTTTTTTTGCGGGCGTAGGAATTCCAATTATACTATACGCACCATCTGCCACCGGGATGATCATGCTTGCGATGGGTTTGATATTGTCTGTAATTTTTGTCGCGATTGCAATGCTGGCTGCAGTCATCACAAGAGATAAAGCAAAAGGCATTGGCATTTCGATTTTGTTATGGCTTTATTTTTCATTGTTGTTTGATGGAATCGTATTGTTCCTCCTTTTTCAATTCCAGGATTATCCATTGGAGAAAGCCATGGTAGTAGTCAGTGCTTTTAACCCGATCGATTTGGGAAGAATATTGATTTTATTGAAGATGGATATTTCTGCGTTGATGGGATATACCGGCGCAATCTTCAAAGATTTTTTTGGAACCGGCTTGGGTTTTTCCATTTCTTTGGCGATATTATTTTTGTGGATGATTATACCGACCTGGTTGTCTCTGAGAAAATTCAATAAAAAAGATTTGTAATCATGAAAAGACATAATGTTCGGTAGCAATATAATTTAATATTTCATCAGCGTCATTTCGAACGAAGTCTCGTAGCGAGGCGAAGAGACGAAGTGAGAAATCCCCGGCTATTGAAAGGAATTTTCAAATTAGTTGGCTGGGGATTTCTCATCCGCCGTAACATTAAAGTATTGTTAGTCTCCAATGGCGGGATTGGAAATGATGATAATAAAATATCAGCTGCACCAGTTGAAGAAAATTGAGTCACTGTTAGTACAACAAACAGTCGGATGAAAAAAGATATCGAAACAAAACATGATATTGAAGTACTCGTAAATAGCTTCTACGATAAGGTGAAGCAAGATCCTGTCATCGGGTATATTTTTGTTGATTTGGTTAAGGTGAACTGGGAAAAACATCTTCCTGTGATGTATGATTTTTGGGAGAACGCACTTTTTTATACAGGAAATTATACAGGGAACCCGATGGAGATGCACAAAAGATTACATCATTTTGCAACATTGAAACCGGAACATTTTCAACAATGGACAAAATTATTTATGTCTACTGTCGATGATTTGTTTTCCGGTGAAAAAGCTTTGCTGGCAAAACAAAGAGCGCTCAGTATCTCAAACATCATGCAGATCAAAATTCTTCACGATGATAAAAAAGAATGAGAGAACAATTTTCAGTGTAGTCGTTCTCCCGGTGGTGTACCGGTTTGATTTTTTACGGGTGTAAGGTTGAGGGTGTAGGTTATAGCCGTTTACAAAATCAATAATGCTACTACGTGTGAAAAATAAACACCGTGAGACGAAATAAAGCGTGCCATACCTTCTGCGCCTAACCCTACAACTTTCAAAAATCGAACTCAGTCACTATCGCTTTATCGATTGGATGATATTAATCACTCCAGTTCCTAATCGGGGTCATTCTCAAGTATAAACGAAGAGTGTAAGTTGCACTTTAAAACTAAAAATTATGAAAGCTTTAGTATATCATGGTCCGAATAAAAAATCATGGGAAGAAAAACCGAAACCGGTGATACTCGAATCCACGGATGCAATTGTGAGGATAACAAAAACGACGATATGCGGAACGGATTTGCATATCATGAAAGGCGATGTGCCCGAGGTAACAGACGGAAGAATACTCGGTCATGAAGGTGTTGGCATCATCGAAGAAGTGGGAGGAGCGGTCACGAATTTTAAAAAAGGAGATCATGTACTGATCTCTTGTATTTCTTCATGCGGTAAATGCGAATATTGCAAACGTGGTATGTATTCGCATTGTGAAAAAGGCGGATGGATACTCGGTCATCTCATTGACGGAACACAGGCGGAATATGTAAGAATTCCACTCGCAGATAATAGTCTCTATCATATTCCTGAAAAAAGCGATGAAGAAGCGCTCGTGATGCTGAGCGATATTTTGCCAACCGGTTTTGAATGCGGCGTATTAAATGGAAAAATAAAACCTGGGGACTCGGTTGCGATTGTTGGCTCCGGACCGATAGGACTGGCTTCATTACTCACCGCACAATTTTATGCACCTGCAGAAATTATTATGATCGATCCGGATGATAATAGGCTTGAGGTTTCAAAAACGATGGGAGCAACGCACACGATCAACAATACGAAAGAAGATGCTGTGAAGAAGACAAAGCAATTGACGTCGAACAAAGGCGCCGATACCGTGATTGAAGCCGTTGGTATTCCTGCAACTTTTGAATTGTGTCAGCAGTTAGTTGCAGCCGGAGGAACTATTGCAAATATCGGTGTGCATGGAAAAAGTGCCGAGCTTCACCTGGAATCTTTGTGGGCACATAATATTACCATCACCACCCGGTTGGTAGATACCGTTTCTACGCCGATGTTACTCAAAACGGTTCAATCAAAAAGACTTAATTCGAAACAACTCATCACACACCATTTTAATTTATCGGAAATAATCAAAGCATACGACACATTTCAAAATGCAGCGAGAGAAAAAGCGTTGAAGGTAATCCTTATCAATGGGTGATTGAAAAATATAAAACTCCACCCCGTCAGCGGTCGAAGACCCTGACGGGGTGTTGTATTAAATAAATAATTCAACAGTCTTTTACATGATCGTCACCTGGATGAAAACCGCCGTCGGGGTTTTGTTGATTGACCAAGGTTATTCCATTCTTTGTGCCTTTGCGTCTTCGTGCGCCATTTCCTTTCCGAATTAGATTCAATCTGAAGATTCCTGATAAAATTCATCTCACTAACTGACCCTAGTCCTGACTTTGCCCATCCCGGGAAAATATATTTACACTATAAATTGCAACAGTCATGAAAGGTGTGTATAAAATAGGCAGACTCGGAGGAATAGATATTTCTATTCATTGGACGTTTTTCTTTCTCATATCGTGGATGGTTTTGGTGAACTACTTGTCCGATTTCACCATCGAAAGTATAATATGGAGTGTGATTCTCTTTGTCTCAATATTACTTTCCATATTGGCGCATGAATTTGGTCATGCCGTAGTAGCAAGATATTTCGGTGTACAGGCATCCGGAATTATACTGATGCCAATTGGCGCAGTTGCAAGTGTGCCTTCATTGCCAAAAAATCCGAGAAAAGAATTGCTGATCATGTTGGCCGGCCCTTTTACGAATCTGATCATTTCAGCTTTGTTGCTTTTATTCATCGATCCATATCGCGCTTATTGGAATGAAGCTGAGAATATCGGTGTTGTTAATCCCGCAGATTTTTTATTTCAATTGCAGGTCATTAATCTTTCTTTAGCAATTTTTAATTTGATCCCCGCTTTTCCGCTGGATGGTGGTAGAATTCTAAGAAACCTGCTCGCTATTAAAATGAATATCGTGAAAGCAACTCATATCACCGGAGTGATTAGCATGGTGATTGGATATGCGATGGTTGCGTGGGGCATAATCATTGCGCGTCCTTTGTTGTTACTCGCAGGAGTGTTTATCATTTTCGCAGCATCTGCGGAAAAATATTACCTGCAGTTAAAAACGATGGCATACGGTCTCACTTTGCTGGACGTGGTAATGCACGAGTACAGTGGACTAAACGCTGATGCTTCGGTGAATGAAGTTGCTTTCATGCTTACAAATAATCATAGTAAATATTTTGTGGTAATGGAAGAAGGGAAGCCTGTCGGCACAATCAACAGGATGAAGATTATTAAATCGATTGCGGAAAAAAATTATGATCTGAAAATAAAAGACCTGATGAAGAAAAATCTCGAATACCTGGATGCAGACATGAAAGTCGAAAATGTTATCGAAAAATTAGCGGGCAGGGAAGATCGGTTGTACCCGGTAATGCAGAAGAACCAATTTGCCGGCGTAGTGAACTTTCGATATATCATCGAGTATTTATTGATTCATAGTTCGTCAACAAAAGAGTATGATCGGATCAAATCATTCGCAGGAGTCGCGTGATCAAAACCATTTTTAATAGGAATAAAAATTTATCTCAAAAAAGGAAGGTATTTATTTTAATAGATACCGCCGAAACCTCAAGCTATGAAACTAAAAATAGACAGCGATTCATCCATCCGTGATATTCAGGATCAGTTCAACACATATTATCCTTATTTGAAAATTGAATTTTTTAAGAATAATCATCAGGCGTTTAAATTATCCGCTAAAGCGGACAGGATCGATCCGCACAAACGAATAAACGATTTGGTCAATATCGATAAATCTTCAACCATCAACATCGACGAAAAAACTACGGTCGCTGTTCTCGAGCAGCAACTGTCGGAGAAATTTGGATTGTCGGCCCAGGTGTTTCGCAAATCCGGAAAACTGTGGATTGAAACATCATTGACAGATAACTGGACGCTGGACAAACAAAATAGGGAGGGGGAGTTCATCAGCAAAACAGGAGACGATGGACCCAAATACGATCAACCGGAGTATGATCGTGATGCGCTCGATTGAAATAGCCTTCCATCTTTTCCAATGCAGCCAACAGATATTGCTAAGCAAATATTTTCTGTACAGATGTCATCACTATCAACTGGTGAATAGACTTTGATAGTAATCATCGGAACAGGTGAGCCAGGTCATTGTTATTGGGTGATACAAAAAATACTTTTGGTATCATATCAAACAATCAATTAAAACAAATTATAATGAAAAACTCATCCAAAGTCCTCACTGCCGTCGCCGTTGGAATGGCTGCAGGCGGCACACTCGGCGCATTGTTTGGCACTGATAAAGGTTCTGAAGCCAGGAAAAAATTGAGGAAAGAAGCAAAGAAGCTGATGGATTCCTTACATCATAAATGCACAAAAGAGAGCCTGATTATGGTGAAAGAAAAGCTCGAAGAACATAGGCAAAGACTCGAGCATCATTTGCAAAAAATCAATACGAGGCTCGGAGAATTGGAAAACAATAATGTTCAATCATAAATTGAGTATATGCACGAAGAATTTAAAAAAGTGGAAGAAGCGGCCGGGCATTTTAAAAGTTATGTGAATAATAAAATTACGCAGGTCAAGGTTGGTGTTGCCGAAAAAGTGTCGGATGTGCTTTCGATTATTATTGCAAAAACAATTATTGCTTTTGTGATTTATTTTGCAGTGTTATTCGGTAGTGCAGCCGCGGCGTATGCATTGGGTGCTTATTTCGGAAAAATGTGGTTGGGATGCCTGATCGTAGCCGGATTTTATTTTCTTGTGGGTATTGTGATATGGCTTTCGCGTGAACGCGTGCTTCGTATTCCAATTCTGAATGGGCTGATCAATCGATTATTCATTGATGAAATCAAAAATCATGAGAAAAATTAAAAACAGATCACAACTGCATCAAACAAAAATCGAATTGCGGCTGCAGGAGCTGGAATTGGAGCAAGCACTTCATAAAGATTGGAAAGAGATCAAAGAAAAATTCGGAGCGGGAAGTGAATCACGTGATCAGTCAAAAACGCACTGGCTGGTTAATGGGCTGAATGTCGCAGCATCGTCATTGACCCATAAAATATTGGAACGGGCAGAGAAAACGATTCAGAAAAAAATTTCACATGTTTTGGATAAGCGCGCGAAATGATTTCAAATTTTTCCCTTTGCTTCTTTGCTAGTATTTCGCGCAGAGCACGCAGAGAAAAGGAGTACGCAGAGAAATCACCCTCTGCGTACTCCTTTTCTCTGCGTGCTCTGCGCGAAATATTATAAGAGATTCGCCTTCGAGATATTTTCTATAACGAATATTCCTTACTTCTGCTAACACCAAAACATGCAGCTTCCAATTGCTCGCGGTGTGCAGGGTGTGCAATTTTGATAAGCGCTTTTGCTCTTTCTTGTAAATTTTTCCCATACAAATTGGCGATCCCGAATTCAGTCACGATATAATGAACATTTGCCCTGGTTGTCACAACACCCGCGCCGGTTTTTAATGTGGCAACAATTTTACTTTGTCCGCCGGCTGTTGTAGAAGGCATTGCAATAATTGGTTTTCCGCCTTCCGATAACGATGCACCGCGTATAAAATCTATTTGTCCGCCTACTCCCGAATACATTTTTGTTCCGATAGAATCAGCGCATACTTGTCCCGTTATATCCACTTCCAGCGCGCTATTGATCGCAGTTACTTTTGGATTTTGACGAATGACGTGTACGTCATTTACATAAGCGATGTCCAGCATTTCAACCATGGGATTATCATTTACAAAATCATACAAGCGTTTTGTTCCAAGCAAAAAACTGGACACGATTTTATATTTTCTTTTTTTCTTCATCTCCCCGGTTATCACACCGGATTCAATCAAATCGATCACGCCATCGGAAAACATTTCGGTATGAATCCCCAGGCGCTTATGCGAACTGAGCATACTCAGTACTGCATTGGGTATTTTGCCGATCCCCATTTGTAATGTGGCCCCGTCTTCGATGAGCGATGCAACATGCTCAGCGATTTTACGATTGAGCTCATCCGGTGTTTCGATCGTTACGGTATGAATCGGATCGTTTACTTCCACCATCTTATCGATCTTACTGATATGGATAAGTCCATCACCGTAAGTCCGCGGCATATTTGGATTTACCTGCGCAATAATATGACGCGCATTTTCCAAAACAGCAGGCGCAATATCCACCGAAGTACCGAGAGAACAATATCCATGCGCGTCGGGTAACGACACATGAATCAGCGCGTAGTCGATACCGATAATTTTTTTCCGAAACAGCGCCGGGATCTCACTGAGAAAAACAGGGATATAGTCGGCTCGTTTTTCCTGTACAGCTTTTCGAAGATTGGCGCCGATAAAAAAGCAATTGACTTTAAATATATCCTTGAATTCCGGGTTGGCATAAGGCGCAGCACCTTCTGTATGCATTTGATAAATGGTGATATCGTGAAGTTGATGCGCCTTATTTACCAATTCATTAATCAATTGCTGCGGTGCTGCTGCAGCGGTTTGTATAAATAAATTACTTCCGGGTTTGATGATGCTGATCGCGTCGCCGATGGTTGAATACATTTTAAATGAATTGACTTATTTGCAGACGATTTTTTCTGACATTGAAATTTGAATCCTGTGATTTTAAACAGTGTGCGCGATAAAAATCGGACATGTACTATCACGGATGATCCCGTCTGTAAAACTCTGTTTTAGTAAATTAGAGATCGTAGATCTTGAATAGGAACCGGTAATCAACATTACGTTTCTTTTTTCCTCCAGCCAGGTCGCGAAATATTTATTCTCGAAGTTTAATTTTCTTTCCGCGAGGCAGTCGAAATGTGCCGATGCATATTCTTTTAACAGGTCAATATCAGGGATGTCGGACTTCTTATCATTTTTTATGTAAACAATTTCGCAAGGTAAATCGGCGAAATCCGGCAGGAGATTCGTCAATTGTTTCAAAGCAAACATACTTTCTTTCTTGCCGTCGTAAGCGATCGCCAGCCTGCTGATATTTTCAAATGCTTCGGGAACTACAATTACAGGGCATTCGGAGAAATGAAGGACCTCCTCTAAAAAATAATTCGGCCGGCCGGTAAAAAAACTGGAAGAGAAAAATTGCTCGCCTATTATAACGAGATCGGCAAACCTGCTTTCTTTTGCAAACCGGTCCTTATCCCATACCTCTTCTTTTTCATCCACGCGGAACCTAATTCCCCGATTTTCGCATTGATGCATAAATTGTTCTTTACTTTCTTTCAACGCTTTCACTTCCTCCAGCCTGTCCACGACATACAAAGGCGGAGTGGGGGGAAAACCGACAGGCAGCACCTGCTCAAAACCGATTGGGGAATAAAATATGCCCTTCACAAGAAAGTGCTCGCTTTCATGAAGAAGCCTCACAAAACGCATCGCGCCTTTGGGGAAATTCTCAGCATCAGATAAGAAAAGTATTTTTTTCATGATATTTTTTATTTTGAGAGGTAAAAATACAAGTGAAAAGAAACCGGGAAAATGAGTTATTTCATAAGGGAGCATGATAGTAGTCAGTCTGAACCGGGATTGTGAACGATTTTACTGATTCGGCTGAGCGTGAGAAGTGAAACGTGAGACGTGAAAAGTCAGACATCAAACGTTAAAAAATAAACCACGCATATTTGTCGTTTCACGTCTCACGTCTCACGCTCAGCCGAATCAGTAAAATCGTTTAAAATCCTGGTTCAGACAACTATCATCACCTCAAATGATCCTTGTCAGTTTATCCGGCATCCATTTTGATTTCTTTTGCATATTGACGGACATGAAGCGAAAAGACATCACCGATATTATTAAGAAAAGGTTCCAAAAACTGAATTCGATTTCAGCGGACATTCTTGTCAGTTTTAAATCAGAGGATATTCATCAATTTAGAGTGCAGGCAAAAAAACTTTTCTCATTATTGAGGTTGATGAAAGCTGGCTCAAAGCATCTTTCTTCGTGGAAGATGCCGAAGCGATTGAAGGAATTTTATAAAGTGTTAGGTGTGATTCGTGTTTCCCAAATTCAACAGGAAAAAATAAAGAGAATTGCGAGACAGGAAAATGAAGCTCCTCCAGCAACCTACCTCAACATGCTAAGAATGCAAGCCGCTTCTAATATGATCATAGCAGAGGACCTCATGAAGTATAAAAAGGATTTTAATAAAGAAAAAAAATCAATACTGAAAAAAATACCCGGCAAAATGTCTTCAGCATCTATAAAGAAATTTATTCAAAAGGAATTGGATCAACTGGACTTTTTATTGTCAACCCAAAAAACCGATGAGTCTTTACACAATGATCGTAAGCTTTTAAAGGACATACTTTTTACGCTTTCTTATGTTGGTAATAATATTGAATCGGTCCTTCCGCTATCACTCGCAAAAAATAATTATATCAAAGAAATGACAGATTTGTTGGGTGAATTTCATGATCTATCCACCGGTTTGAATTTGCTGGACCCCGGTTCACTCGATAAAATCTACAATGAGAACGAACTCATTTTGCTAATGAATATTAAGAAACAATGGGAAGAAGAAAGAGATAATTCCAGGCGGCAGATTTTTAATGAATTTGCGCAACTTCATTTAATGCGCGGAATGGTTTCCGAGCAACTTGCTCCGGCATATTTTTAGATAACTGTCTGAACCGCGATTTGTCTGAACTTGGATGTGTGAGATTATTGGGATAGATGAGATAGTGATGATTGATTACTGATCACTATCTCATCTATCCCAATAATCTCACACATCCAAGTTCAGACAAATCCCGGTTCAGACAACTTGACTATTATCATCAATCCCTATGATTGCAGTAATCTACTGCTCTTTTTCCACTTAATATTTTTGCCTGCATCTAATATGGTCCCTCATGCCGATACAAACTGGTCATCAAAACTTCTTACAACTTTTGATGAAATATGTACAGGTTATATTATTTTCCTCAATACTATCATATTTCGGTAAGAGTTTGTTCGTGCCACTGCTATTTGGCAACTTTAAATATTCTGTTGAATCGAAATGAAGGCTATAGAGGATAGGGCGGAGGAACAGCGTGGAGAAACAGGGCGGAGAGCTAAGATTTATGCGCTCTTCGCCCTGTTTCCCCGCTCTATTTTACCATCTTTATATTAAGTTTCGTCTTTTTAAACTCTATGCAGGATCATATTTCTTATACGGATAAATTCTTTGGACTAAAAAAATCAGATGTTCCTTCGCTGATAAAACAATTCGGGAAAAATATTTTCAAGGCCGATAATCAGCGTGGCTACCTGCGCATGATATGGGATATTTTGACGGAGCCGATGTTCCTTATGTTATTCGCTGCATGCTGTCTTTATTTTATCCTGGGTGAATCGAGCGAAGGTTTCCTAATGCTGGCAGCGATGTTTTTTGTTGCAGCGATCTCATTGTACCAGGAAGTTAAAAGCTCCCGCGCGTTGTCCGCATTGAAACAATATACCGAACCAAAAATTACGGTAGTGCGCGATGGCGAGGAGCAAATTATTTTCTCCGAAGAATTGTTGCCCGGCGATGTGATGATATTGGAAGAAGGAAACAGAATTCCCGCTGATGCAGAGATATTGCAATCAAATGATCTGACTGTTAACGAATCGATCATAACAGGCGAATCGATTCCCGTGGAGAAAAATGCAAACAAGGATTTTCATCAACTCTTGCAAGGAACAACCATTAATTCCGGCATGTGCTATGCAAAAGTTACGGCAACCGGAAACAGAACGATGCTGGGTAGGCTGGGAAAATCTATTGCTACGATCAATTCATCAAAAACATTATTGCAGCAGCAGATCGGGCGCTTTGTAAAAATCATGGCGGTTTTTGGTATCAGTGCATTTGCATTGATATGGTTGATCAATTATATAAATAGTGATGATATTGTTCAAAGCCTTTTATTGGGACTCACACTTGCAATGTCTGCAGTGCCCGAAGAAATACCAGTCGCCTTTTCCTCGTTTATGGCGCTGGGTGCATCTCATATGGCAAAGCTTGGTATTATCACGCGTCAGCCGCAAACCATAGAAAATCTTGGAGCCGTGAGTGTGATATGTTTGGATAAAACCGGTACCATCACAGAAAATAAAATGCAGGTAAAGGAAATCTTCGATTTTAGAAACAACCAATTCGAAGAAATCGTCGATCATGGTAAACCGGCTAATACTAACGTGCTGCAATATGCGCGTCTTGCAAGTGAGCTTGATCCTTTTGACGCGATGGAGAAGGCCATTGTCGAAGCATACCAATCCCAGGATGCTTCGCGCGCAAACTATGATTTTAGTATGATACATGAATATCCATTGGAAGGTGTGCCACCGATGATGACGCATGTGTATTTCTCGGAAGGGAATCAATTGGTTGCAGCCAAAGGAGCGCCCGAAAGAATTCTTCGGGTTTGCAACTTGGATGATTTCACCAAACAAAAAATAGAAGAAATGATTAAGCAGATGACTTCATCCGGTTATCGTGTGCTGGGCGTTTGCAGTGTAGCAAATCATGTCGGCGATTTTCCGGAACGGCAGGATGATTTCAACTGGGAATTCGAAGGTTTGTTGGCTTTGTATGATTCTCCCAAGAAAAATGTAGAAAATGTTTTTCGAAAATGGTACGATGCAGGTATTGATATCAAACTCATCACAGGAGACTATGCAGAAACTGCCATGAATATCGCAACGCAGGCCGGTATCAATCACAATGGAAAATACATAACGGGTGCGGAAGTGATGCAGATGTCGATTGAAGAACTGCAGCAGACTGTAAAAAAAATAAGCATCTATGCCCGCATGTTCCCGGATGCGAAATTAAAAATCGTAGACGTTCTAAAAACAAGCGGTAATATTGTTGCAATGACTGGCGACGGAGTGAATGATGGCCCGGCGCTTAAGTCGGCCCAGATCGGTATTGCCATGGGCGATAAAGGAACTGAAATTGCAAAAGAAGCAGCGGATTTAATCATCACAGACGATGATCTCGATAAAATTACAAGCGCCATTCAGCAGGGAAGAAAAATTTACAGCAATCTTAAAAAAGCAATTCGCTATATCATTTCTATTCATATCCCGATCATTTTTACAGCATCAATGCCTTTATTATTAGGATGGAAATTCCCAAATATCTTTACACCAATTCATATTATTTTCCTGGAATTAATTATGGGACCGACCTGTTCAATTTTTTATGAACGTGAACCGGTAGAGAATAATATTATGAGAAAGCAGCCCAGGTCGCGGACGCAAAATATTTTTTCTTGGAACGAATTACTCGTAAGTATTATACAAGGTCTTATTATTATGCTGGGAATACTTGGTCTCTATTATTATTTCATGCAAAAGGATTATCCTATTAAATATATCCGCACTATTGTCTTTACTACACTTATCTTAAGCAATATATTTCTGACGCTGATCAACCGCTCATTCGAAGAAACTTTTAATAAAACCATACGTTATAAAAATTCGCTCGCTGGTTATGTGCTGCTCATTTCTGTCATTTTTTTGAGCTCGATTTATTTTATCAAGCCTTTACAAACAATTTTTGAGTTGACGAGTATTAGCTTCCTGCATTATTTTATTTGCATAGTCACCAGCATTATTTGTACGGCGTGGTTTGAATTGTATAAAGGACTGAGGAAAGAGACAACAAGCGTGGGATCGTCATTGCGTATTGAAGACTGAATCGTTCAGTCGGAGATTCCTGTTTCCACCATTTTATTTTCCTTCGATATAAGATGGGAGATTGCTTCTTCCAAACTATCTAGATTTTCTTTTTTTACAGCATCGGTTCCAAATTGCATAATTTTCTTTTTCTCAGGATCTTTTTCAACAAATGCTGCCAGTTTAATCATTACCCGGTGTTGCCATGAAAGCATTTTGAGGTCCAGTCTTCCCGGGAGGAAGAAAATTTCATGCTTATTCAAAAGAGAATCCGGAATATTATCTCTAAGTATTTGGTCTCGTCTTTCATTGTCGGTGGGAGCAGTGGCTCCCACGATAAAAAGGAATAATATTTTTTCCTGCAATATGGCAACGTTCTTTCTTATCCAATCTGCCAGCAATAGTCTGCCGACATATGTAGAGCTGCCGATGACGATAAAATCATACTTATCTAATTTTTCGGAATCGAGGTTATCGGCATTCATTACGGGCAATTTGAATTTTGAGCCGAGCCAATCGGCGTATTGCCGTGTGGCGCCGTATTTACTTTTATATACAATGGCTCCTTTCATGATATGCCAATATTGGTTTTTGATATTGGATAGCAGCTACAAAATAAATTTACCTGATAAAAAAGCTGGCGATGACCACTGCAACATCAATCAAAGCAGCAAAAAAGAAAAATGGTATGGTGTACTTGGTCGGTAGTGCAGCGAGATTGGTGACAACAACAAAAACAAAGGCCGACATAGCTGCAATAATCAAATTAAATGAAGCGCCGTTAAAAAGAATTGCGGCCATTGTACCCGGAAATAATACGGCTGACATTAGTGTTACCGAAATACCTACCCATGCAACATGGTTGATTTTATCTTCGCTTTCAGCCCACTGAAAAAAGCGGGTGATGACTGATGTGCGGCGTACTGCTTCGCGATGTTGATAAGAACCGGTCTGATGTGAAATTGTGTATGACATGATTTTGATTTTAATGAGCAAATTTTTAAAAAATACCCGCAAAAAATCATGACTTTGGTCAGGGTATACAATGAAAAAAGTCAGTTTGAAATTCGGGAAGTATTTCGCGCAGAGCACGCAGAGAAAATGAGTACGCAGAGAGCCTCTGCGTACTCATTTTCTCTGCGTGCTCTGCGCGAAATATTTCTGAATTTGATGCATAACCGAATAAAATTGCATTTTTTATCGAAACGCAGGCTTTGTAAATTGCATAGAACAATTTTCACGATTCTGGTTCGCTCTTATCATTCAACATCTGATCCATGACAGGTACAGGATTTATTGGCCTTATATTGATTTTCGCAAATGTCTTAATCTCGTATCGCGGATTTACGAGCGAAATGTTTTTTGCGCGTTATGAATTCGAGGTCGAAAAAGTTATTTTATATAAAGACTACAAACGTTTGCTTACATCAGGCTTTTTGCACGTGAGCTGGATGCATTTAATCTTTAACATGTTTAGCTTATATGCATTTAGCGGGTTGATAGAAGGTAGTCTCGGTGGAATAAGATTTCTCATCATTTATTTTGCAAGCCTGATAGGAGGAAATTTATTTTCACTGGTCGTTCATCGTGAACATCCCGATTATGTTTCGGTGGGAGCATCCGGTGCTATTTGCGGAGTTATGTTCGCATCGATAGCATTGTTCCCGGGAGTAGGCATGGGTTTATTCTTCATTCCTATTTCTATTCCGAGTTGGATTTTTGGAATCGCTTTTATCGGTTTTTCTATTTATGGTATACGGTCAAATAAACGAAACATTGGGCACGAAGCTCATCTCGGCGGTGCGTTGATCGGGATGATCGTTGCCATTCTGATGGTGCCGTCTGCACTTATCAATAACTATATTATTATTCTTGTCATCGCTGTTCCATCAATCATTTTTATTTACCTGGTCATTACAAGGCCATATCTTTTACTCGTCGATAATTTTTATTTCAAGACACACAAAGACTATTACTCGATAGATCACAAGTACAACGAAGAAAAACATAACCAACAACAGGAAATCGACAGGATACTTGATAAGATCAGTAAAAAGGGAATGTCAAGTTTGAGTAAAACCGAGAAGGAGACTTTGAAAAAATATTCGCGGACCTAAGGAATTCATAGATGCAAACTGTTATTTGAAGTTGCCCGCTTTATGTGCAGCTATATATCTATGTTGCTATAAGGTTTTTTACCTCACCCCAACCCCTCTCCTGAAGGAGAGGGGCAAGGGGTGAGGGCTGAGAAGAAGACTTTGAAAAAATATTCGCGGACCTAAGGAATTCATAGATGCAAACTGTTATTTGAAGTTGCCCGCTTTATTTGCAGCTATATATCAATGTTGCTATAAGGTTTTTTACCTCACCCCAACCCCTCTCCTGAAGGAGAGGGGTGAGGGCTAATTTGTAAAAAGTTAGCAACTTTAATTCTCAAGCAATACTTCGACTTCCTTATTATACGCCTGATGTTCTTTTTGTTGCGCTACGCTCTTCGCTCTGCTCTTGACCATATTGCTCACTCTATAAATAAGAAACACGCTGATCACCGATATACAAACAATAATATATCCAAGTGTATTATAGTGTTCAAGCGGACTGAATTTGTCTTTTTGTACAACGATCATGCCCGCAAAAGCGGCAGCGATACCTCCGGAAATTTGTTGCAACGATGAATTGATACTCATAAAAGCTCCGCGATCTTGCATGGCCGGAATGCCGGTGATGAGTGCAGTAGACGGAATCATGCGACTCATCACGCCCGCCATCATCAATATATTAAAGCCAACTACCATCCAGAGTGGAGTTGCTGAAAGATTCGTATAGATCACAACCATCGCCATCATCCACGCCGATGCAATTGCGAAAATGACAAACTTGTCGATCTTATCGCTCAGTTTTCCAATCAGCGGCATGATCACCAATGTACTCAACCCTGAAATCATAAATAGAATCGGCAGCTGTTGTTGTGTGATATGCAAATTATTTACGGCAAACGCGCTACCAAAAGGCATCATCATAAAACCACCCACGGAGAGCAGAGCCGTCGCAGTGAAGCCAATGCGATAATCTTTTTTTGATATGGTATGAAACAAATGGCTGACGGCGGATCTGTCTCTTTGTATCGCGAGATGTTTTGTAAGCGGCAACATTTTTACAGCGATCATACCTGCGACAATCAGCGCCATAAATGCCACCCATAAAAACGGCGCATGCCATCCCCATGCATTGGCGAGATAAAGTCCGATAGGAATACCAAGAACCTGGCTCGCGCCAAAACCCATTTGCACAAAACCCATCACACGTCCGCGATGTTGCAGGTCAAATAAATCAGCGATGATCGCCATCGAGATAGAACCAATCACTCCTCCAAATAATCCCGTGATAATTCTTGCGCCAACCAGCAAAGGATAAGAAGTTGCGATACCGCACAAAACCGTTCCTGCGATAAAACCAGTATAAAAGAAAAGCAATAATTTTTTTCTGTCGAATTTGTCAGCGAATCCTGCAGTGAGCAATCCTGAAATCCCGGCGCTGAATGCATATGCAGATACTGCAAATCCGAAATGCGATGGTTTAATATTCATTGATTTCATCAGGATATCACCCAACGGCGACATCACCATGAAATCGAGGATAACGGTGAACTGCGTGATGGCCAAAATAAAAATGGCGAATTTTTGATACCCCGTAAAAGCAGCAGCAGGTTGTTTTGATTTTTCCATGTTATTTATTTTTTTTCGGAGTCAATGCTTTCAAAACAAGTTCAAAGGCTTCGTCCATTATTTTTTTTGAGAATTTGAATGTGCGTCCACCGATACTTTTGCCTTCGTCATGAAAGCGAAGCAAAGTGTAGAGCGGACCGTATGCTACACTCCAGAATACATCGGTCGGAACGGAAATCAATTCTTTATTTTTTATCGCCTTCGCGCAGAATTCTCCCATAACATCTCTGAATCCTTTCCAACTGGTTTCGGCGACGTATTCGCCGTGTGCCGAATGCCTGATGATTTCATAACAGGCAACTTCTTTTGGATATTTCAAAGCAAATGCAGACCTGTTTTCCCATTGTTTTTTAAGTCCCTCGGCAAAATGCATGTCAGCCGAAAAGTCTTTTAATGTCATAGACATAAATTCCTTTCCTATATCTGCACCTATTTTTTTGATGAGGTCATCCTTGTCTTTATAATATATATACAGTGTAGCAACAGAAATATCCGCAGCCTTTGCCAGTTTGTTCATACTAAAACCCTGGAATCCGTCCTGCACCAGCATTTCAATCGCCTTTTGCTTTACCAGTTTTTCTTTATCTGCGTCCCTGGTTCTCATCGGGATTTATTTTTCTGTAAAATAAGTGAATGTTCGCTTACTTTACAAATATTTCCCGGATTATTTATTCTACGAGGTATACATTGTCGTTATAAGCCTGTTTGATGAGTTCTTGCCAGCTTTTGTAAAAGCTTGATAAAATTCTTCTGAGCATTTTGATTTGTTTATGGAACAAAACTAAACCCGTCACGTGTTTGTGGCAAAGCCAAATAGATTATCCGGGGATTATCTGCGGTGAACCCAGGGATTTTTACGGTAAAAATTCTCGCATTGACGAAACAGATGTTTGGAGATATTTCGCGCAGAGCACGCAGAGAAAAGGAGTGCGCAGAGGGAACTTTTCTCTGCGCACTCTTTTTCTCTGCGTGCTCTGTGCGAAATCTTCATAAAAAGACGGTTTGTTCAAGTAAATCAAAACGAGTATTTTACTTGAACCAAAGGCGATCCTAACTTTATCATAAGCTCTAACACGCCACGCCGTTGTTGGTGTTTGCAAATGAATCATCTTGCCGAGCATCGACAACACCAACAACGTTTTTTGACATAAGAGTTAAGTGTGTTGTTGGTGTTGTCACTGCTCGGTAAGACGCTTCTATTTCAAACACCAACAACGGCAAGAGAAAAGGAGTGCGCTGAGGAAAGTTTCCTCACCGCACTCCTTTTCTCTGCGTGCCCTGCGCGAAATCTTCATAAAAAGATGGTTTGTTTAAGCAAATCAAAACATATATTTTCCTTGAACCAAAGTTGATCCTAACTTTATTACAAACTCTGATTTCATGTTGCTCTTGCATTGCTATTCTCCCCTTTGAAATCGAATCACCTTCTAAAATTTATGTTATGCCAAAAGTTGATAAACTTATCCTCACAGTAAAATCTGTCTTGAAAAAAAAGTATGATGAAGATTTTCCCGAACTTCTTTTATTATTAAACCAGTTGGTAGAATCTGACAAGCAAAAAGGTCTAAACAGTTTACTCATCTTCCTGGATGATGATAGAAAATTTAAATCCTTGCGCATAAAATCGATCAATCCGTCGACAGCTGTTGACAGGGATTATAAAAACTGCGTCGATGCCTTATATAAAAATTATGATCCGGATTATATCATGATTTTTGGCGCAATCGATGTAATACCTCATCAAAAATTAAAAAATCTATTGTCGCCCGGCGATAATGAAGAAGACAAATTTGTACCTAGTGATCTTCCATATGCCTGCAACGAACCTTATAGCACAGATCCGAATAAATTTCTCAAACCTGTTCGCGTCATAGGACGACTGCCGGATATCAATGGTGTAAACGATATGAAACTCGTGTCGACCATGATCGAAAATATTATTGGCTTCAAATCAAAATCGAAGAAGGATTACGAAGCATATTTTGCAGTGAGTGCGGAAGTCTGGCGTAAATCAACAGAAAAAAGTATCGAGGGTATTTTTTCGGGGCGATCGCGTGTAAAATTGGTTCCTCCTTCAAAATATCATTGGAAAAGATCACAACTTAAACCACTCAGTCATTTTTTTAATTGTCATGGTGATGATAAGACTCCTTATTGGATGGGACAAAAAGGCGGCAGGTATCCTAAATCGATGACTTCGGCTATACTGGATGGTGAGATTCAGAAAAATACCATTGTTGCCGCAGAATGTTGTTATGGCGCGCAGCTTTATCATCCGGCAAAGGATGATCTGGAAGAAACGATGCCGATTTGCAATGCCTATTTCAAGAATGGGGCGATTGCATTTTTGGGTAGTACCACGATTGCCTACGGAAATTTAACCACAAATGACCAGGCGGATTTTATCACGCAATATTTTTTTATGTATGTATTGTCCGGTGCCTCGATAGGGAGAGCGCTTTTGGAAGCGAAACATAAATATATATGGAACCATGGACCGGATCTGTCACCCACAGATTTAAAAACGATCTCCCAATTTAATTTGTTAGGCGATCCATCCATTCATCTCGTATTAAGTGGAAAGGAAAAAGAAAAGAAGACTGCCGGCATTATCCAGGAAAAAAATCATGAGGACAATTCGCGAAAAGAACGCAGAAAATATCTTTTGTCGAAAGGAACCGCATTGGGCAGTTATGTAAACAAAGTAGAAGCAGGGAAGAAACTGGTGGTAGGAAAAAAGACAAAGAGAAATCTCGATAGAATAATTGCTGATTTTAAAATGAAACCATCGACTGGCAAAACATTCAAAATTGTACAGAACGATGTAAACAGAAAAACATTTCGTTCGAAAGGAGTATTGGCTTCAAAGTATCATATTTTTTTAGAAAAGAAAGTTGACAAACAGTTTAATCAAAAACTTTTAAGCGTAAAAGAATTGGGTGGAGAAATTGTGAACGTGCAGCTTTACACAAGGAAATCATAAGTTTTATCATGTAACTTTGGATGCGTTAAAATTCAATCAAGTTGTAGCTTTCGATAAAAGCGAAGGCAAATCCATGACCGATCCATTTACACTGACGGTTTTTTATAAATCTCATGAGCGGGATTTTATCGCCCAACTTCTTCCGCTGGGTTACTCGCATAAATTTAAAGTATTGATTGACGATACAGAGGTATTCTTCGAGCCCGATGAAGAAGGCAGCTATCGGGCTATAAAAATGCCTTGGCAAGACGAAAAAGATTTAATAAGAATCGACAGGATGTTATTGCAGGCCATCCAGGAAAAAATCGAAGAAATACTTTCTTAATAATGATTATCTGATTTTTGATTGATCCTATAACAAGGCTGCAAATAAAATTTTTAATTTCATAAATTGGTTTTAATAAGGAGTAGTTTACGAAACGAATCTGAAGAAAATTGGAGTATAAATTTGGGAAATTATTTTAGAAAAATTTGTAATTGAAAAGCAGAAAATGCTTTTGCAGTGACGGCTATTGAATATTTTTTTTCCGTTCCCATCTATCCCATAATCCCCAAACCCCGGTTCCGACTTTTCAAAAATGATGCACATACACAATTCCTGCAACGCTTTCATGATAAAAAGGAAAAGCAAAACTGGAGACTTTATTTTTTTTGGTGAAGAGTTTTTTTATTTTGGGATAAAGAAAATATGATAGATCAGTTGATAGAATTCCAACTCCCGCGCCGGCGACTACATCACTAAACCAATGTTTGTTATTATACATCCGCAAATATCCTGTGAATGCTGCCATTGCATAACCCGCCACTCCATACCAAAGCGATACGTCTTTATATTCCATTCTCATAAATTCGGCGCTTGCGAAGGCTTCGGCGGTATGTCCGCTGGGAAACGAAAGATAATCGGAGCTATCGGGTCTGAGTTGGTGCGAAATATTTTTTACGGAAGTGACAGTAGTAGCGAGGATCACATTTGACAATATATAGATCATCGATCTGTCAAAGAAATTATTTTTTCCTTTAATGCCGACCGCATTCAATGCATACACCGAAGCTGCAGGTACATACATCAAATAATTATCAAGGTGAAAAGGAGCATGCGGTGCTTCTAAATATGCTTCGTCTTTGAATTCGTGGTTCACTTGTCGCAACGTAGGATTTTTGATTGCAACAACGCCATATACAATCATGGTAGCCGGAATTAGTAATAATTTTGAGAAATGTGTTCGATGTGCGGTAATATTTTCAGTTGATTCACGTGGGATCGTGCTGTCTGTTTTCAAATACGTCAAATTCGAAAATGAATAGGCAGCCACCTGTGCATTCGATTTGAGCGCTGGAGTCATCAGGAATATTATTTGAAATAAACATACAGGCGAGAAAGAAAACAAAATTTTCCGCATGGTGGCATATTGAGTGACTACTGAATATTTAAACAGGTTCTAAGCAAAATATATGTAATTTAAGTCGGCAAGGCTAATTTAGGAAATTGGAAGAACAAGTTATGTCACGGCCTGTAGAAGAACTGATATTTAAAGACGCTCTCTATGTGAACCTATGTGTCTATGTGCCTATGTGGTGAAAAAAAATCTCAAGTATGCTAGTTTTTTTTAACCACATAACCACATAGACACATAGGTTCACATAGAGATTAAAATCAGTTTTTCTTCAGTTTGACTAGGTTTTTTTACACTAAAAATCCGGTAATGAAAATATTGGTTGTGGAGGATGAAAAGGAACTTTCAGAAAGTATCATTACTTATCTGAAGGCTGAAAATTATTTGTGTGAAGTGGCACGCGATTACAAAACCGCTCTGCAAAAAATTGAATTATTTGATTACGATTGTATTTTACTCGATGTATCATTGCCCGATGGCAATGGACTTGGTTTGCTGGAAGAATTGAAAGCTGATAAAAAAACGGACGGTGTCATCATCATCTCCGCGAAAAATTCTATCGATGATCGTATTCGCGGTTTAAATACCGGGGCAGACGATTATCTAGTAAAACCTTTTCATTTGTCCGAACTCAATGCCCGAATTACTGCGGTGATCCGCAGACGAAGATTTGAAGGAAATAAAATAATCGTATTGCATGAATTGACGATTGACCTCGCTGCGAAAACGATTTTGGTGAATAATAAAATTGTGGATTTAACGCGGAAAGAATACGATTTACTGCTTTACCTGGCGTATAATAAAAATAGAGTATTGTCAAAATATGCCATCGCAGAACATTTGTCCGGTGATGAAGAAATATATAATAATTTTGATTTCATCTATACCCACATGAAAAACTTAAAAAAGAAATTGCACCAGGCGGGTTGCCAGGAATATATTAAATCAGTTTACGGTATGGGATATAAATTAGAAGTGTAATCATGAAATTGCTCAACAAGACCATCCGGCCGTACATGATTTATTCGCTTGCGATCTTGTTGGTAACGATCCCTATTTTTTATTTTGTTTTTAGATCGGTACTTCTCCATTCCGTTGACAGATCTCTTCGTACGCAACTCCATGAAATCCGCGCAAATTTATTTTCGATACGATCAGAAAGCGAATTGTCTGCCTGGTCAAAATTAGATAAGGATATTTCGCTTACTCCCGCCACTGGAATGGAAAACGACAGCATCTACACGGTGGAACGGGTTTTTTATAGGCACCACAGGCCCGATGCAGAACCACTTCGGGAAATATCAGGGATCATCGAAGTTGGAGAAAAAAAATATAAATTAATTATTAGCAGTTCGCTTGTTGAGAATGAAGATTTGCTGGGAAGTATATTGGCCGTGCTGAGTATTTTGGTTGTATTTCTGATCGTGGGACTTCTTTGGATCAACTATAAAATTTCAAAAACAGTTTGGAAGCCTTTTTATGTTGCGCTGAATAATATGCAACAATATGAGTTGAATAAAAATACAAAGCTGCCTTTCAAAGACAGCAATACGGACGAATTCAATGAGCTCAATCAATCCATCAGGCATTTGTACGATAAAAATTACCAAATATATCTTCAGCAAAAAGAATTTACAGAAAATGCGTCGCATGAAATGCAGACTCCGCTGGCTATTTTTCAAAGTAAATTGGAATTGCTGATGCAAACCAGCCCCTTAACCGAATTGCAGGCGTCCTTAATCGATTCGCTTGAAAATGCTAACCAGCGACTCATCCGTTTGAATAAATCTTTGGTGTTACTTTCTAAAATTGAAAACAGTCAATATACCACCACAGACGATGTGAACCTGGTAACGATTACGAATAAAATCATCGAGCAGTATAGCATGTATGCTGATCAAAAATCGTTGAGTATAAGAACTGAATTCAAAGAGAGCGTTCACATAAAAGCCAATCAAACCTTAATTGAAATATTGATCAGCAATATTATTTCCAACGCTATTCGCCACAATATTCCGCAAGGAGAAGTTTTTATCGAAATTGATAATAGCCGTTTGATCGTTCAAAATACGGGAGTGACCAATTCGCTTTCTCCAGAGAAAATATTTGAACGTTTTCATAAGGAAAACGTAACCGATGGGACAGACGGTATCGGACTTGGCCTGGCTATTGCAAAAAAAATCTGCGATATGTATTCTTTTAAAATAAGTTATCGAAATATTGAGTCGAAGCATTTGTTCGAAATCCTTTTTTGATATTCGGTCGGCATGAAAATCCGAAAGTTTCGCGCAGAGCACGCGTAATAAGAGTGGAGAAACAGAGCGGAGAGCGTACAATCCTTCGCTCTCCGATCTGTTTCTCCACTCTTCTCTGCGACTTCGATTTAATTCAGAATCTACACAGAATTAAATATTAATATTACATCATTAAAAGATTCCTCCCTGGTCAAATGAAATTTATCCTGTCTTATACATTCGCCTTGATAAGTGGTTTCGGCTATGCACAGGATCATACGCTGGAATATTATCTGCAATCGGCAAAAAGTAAAAGCCCATTATTAAAAGATTATCAAAACCAGATTGCTGCGGGCAAGGTCGATAGTGAAATGATAAGGGCAAGCTACCGGCCACAGGTAAACGCAATCAGCAACAATTCTTATTCTCCCGTTATCGGTGGAGTTGGGTATGATAATGTGATTACGAACGGCGGACAATTGTCGGCATTGGTGCAGGCAAACAAGTCTTTCGTGAGTAAAAATAATCTCGCTTCGCAATTTCAGACTGTACATTTACAAAATGAATCGATTGGAAATACTTCGCAGATAGCAGAAAAAGATTTGAATAAAACGATCACGTCTCAGTACATACTGGTGTATGGAGATATTGTCGCTTTGAATTTCAATAAAGAGATTCTTGACCTGCTTCAAAAAGAAGGAGAGATATTAAAAAAGCTTACCCAAAGCAATATTTACAAGCAAACAGATTATCTCACATTTTATGTTTCCGTGCAACAACAACAATTAAGTTTGCGGCAATCCGATATTCAATTTAAGAACGACTATGCGATGCTCAATTATTTGTGCGGTATTGTAGATACTGCCGCCGTTCAATTGGCAGATCCCGGTTTACAACTTTCGAATTTACCCGATATATATAATTCGGTATTGTATCGTTCATATATCATTGATAGTTTAAAAAATTTAAACCAGCACTCGATCATCGATTTCAGTTATAAACCCAAATTGAACATATATGGTGATGCAGGTTTTATTTCAAGTTTCTCTTATGCGGCGTACAGAAATTTTGGAGTTAGTGCAGGACTTTCACTCACTATTCCGATTTATGACGGAAAGCAACGGCAATTAAAATATAGAAAGATTGAAATCGCGGAAAGGACAAGAACCGCTTACCGGGATTTTTTTCTGACGCAATACCAGCAGCAGATTGCACAGTTGAAACAACAATTGCAATCCACGGAATCGCTTATCAACGAAATCAACAACCAGGTTAAATATTCGAATACATTAATAGAAGTGAATGGCAAATTGCTGGAAACTGGTACCGTGCGTATTACTGATTTTATTTTAGCGATCAACACTTATTTGAATGCAAGACATTTATTGAATCAAAATTATATTAATCGATTGCAAATCATTAACCAGATCAATTACTGGCAGGCAATGTAATTACCAACGCATGAAAGGATCAAATTTTTCTCTAATCATATCCATACTAGCCATTGCAATTGGCTGCAATCACCAGGAAGCGGCCCCGGCAGAGGAGCAGGCCAAAGCTGATGATGTTAAAACGCCAGTGACGTTGACAAATATTGAGAGGCTCACATTTTACGATTCCATCGGATTAAATGCTACTTCCGTTTTTTTGCAAAACAGTTATGTAAAATCAACGGCAACAGGATATGTAAAATCTGTTACGATAAAACCAGGTGACTATGTAAATAGCGGGAAAATTTTATTTACCATCGAAACAAAAGAATCGCAGGTAATTGGAAATTCGATTTCATCGCTTGATACTTCATTCAGATTTAGTGGGGTAAATACGATTAAAGCATCGGTTACCGGATTTATTACGCAACTGGATCATCAGCCCGGTGATTATGTACAAGACGGAGATCAACTCGCCGTTGTAAGCGATATGAATAGTTTTGCTTTTTTATTGAACCTTCCTTATGAATTGCGTCCTTTTGTGTTAAATAAGAAAACGGTAAACCTGACTTTGCCTGATGGCACTCATTTGCAGGGAAACATTGCTTCGGTAATGCCAACCGTCGATTCGCTCTCGCAGACACAGCCGGTTGTTATTAAAGTATCTTCCCAAAATCCCATTCCACAAAACCTGATTGCAAAAGTCAATGTTATAAAAACGATTCGCAATAATGTGGCTACACTTCCAAAATCGGCAGTACTTTCCGATGAAGCACAGACGAAATTTTGGATAATGAAAATGATCGACTCAATAACCGCAGTGAAAGTGGATATAAAAAAAGGAATAGAATTAAATGGTAAAGTAGAGATCATGGAACCTGCATTTTCTCCAAAAGATCAAATCCTGCTGACCGGGAATTATGGATTGCCTGACACTGCTAAAGTAATCATCGAGAAACAATAATCCCATGAAGAATATTTTTGTTTCTTATAAAAACCCGGTGAGCGCCTTGCTCCTGATCATTATCATGGGTGGCTTATTTGTGTACAGTCAGTTGAAAACATCTTTGTTTCCCGAAATCACGTTTCCCAAAATAAAAATTATCGCAGATGCAGGGTTGCAACCGGTTGATAAAATGATGGTGACGGTCACCAAACCACTGGAGAATGCAGTGAAACAAATTCCTGATCTCACAAACATAAGGAGTATAACGAGCAGGGGTACCTGCGAAATTTCTGCATTCATAGATTGGAGTGCTAATATTGACTTGGCTTTGCAGCGTATAGAATCAAAAATTGCTCAGGTAAATAATAATTTACCGGCAGGCGTGCAGATCACTGTTGAAAAAATGAATCCTTCCATTCTTCCCGTACTCGGGTATTCTATCGAATCGAAGAATAACAGGTCGCCAATCGATATGAAACAATTGGCGCTTTATACAATAAAACCATTTTTATCGCAGGTAAGTGGAGTGTCTGAAGTACGAATCATTGGTGGAAGACAAAAAGAATACTGGCTCACCCTGGATCTTCAAAAGATGAGCACACTCGGCATAACGCCTGAAATGCTCTCTAACACCATCGCACAAACGAATTTTATCAAATCGAACGGATATCTCTCGGATTATAATCTCTTATATCTGACGGTTACCGACGCAACTGTCCGAAGCCTGGATCAATTAAAAGAAATCATCGTAAGCAATAATGGAAAGCGAATTGTTTTTTTGAAAGACATCGCCGATGTATCCATACAAGAAGCTGTTGAATACACCAGGATCAATGCAAATGGGAAAGATGCGATTTTAGTGGCAGTTATCAAACAACCCAATGCCAACCTGATCGATTTATCTGATCAGATGAGCAGGAAAATCGCTGAGCTTCAGAAGATTCTTCCGAAAGATGTCCATCTCAAGCCTTATTACAAGCAAGCGGATTTCGTAAAAGATTCTGTGAATTCGGTGACGGATAGTTTATGGATCGGTCTGCTGCTTGCTATTATTGTCGCGATTATTTTTCTGCGATCATTTAAAGCAAGTCTGACAATCCTGGTTACTATTCCCGTTACAATTTGTTTAACACTGATTGTGGTCTACTCCTTGGGATATACTTTCAATATCATGACACTCGGCGCTATCGCCGCATCGATAGGTTTGATTATTGACGACGCAATTGTTGTTGTTGAACAAATCCAGCGAACGCGCGAAGAAAATCCAATGGAACCAGCCGGCTCTCTTGTTAAAAAAGCAATTCATTATTTATTCCCGGCCATGGTTGGATCTTCCCTAAGTACCATTGTGATTTTTATTCCGTTTGAATGGATGAGCGGCGTTGCCGGTGCGTATTTCAAAGTGCTCACCAATACGATGATCATTTCTTTGATTTGTTCTTTTTTTGTTACGTGGATAGGCCTGCCCGTCATATACATATTATTCAGTGTAAATAAAAAGAAAAATATTGCGAAGGAGAAAGAATCTCATTCGGTTAGGCAGCAACGTTGGGTTTCATTTTTTATTCGCAAGCCTATCATCAGTATGATGATTGTCGCCGGGTTGATCGCTTCCATATATTTTATTCTTCCGAAACTGGAAACAGGATTTTTGCCAGAGATGGATGAGGGAAGTATCGTATTGGATTATAATTCTCCACCCGGCACTTCATTGGACGAGACGGACAGAATCTTGCGACAGGTTGAAAAAATTATCGTTGCAGTTCCGGAAGTGTCCGGCTATTCGCGGCGCACAGGTACAGAGATGGGATTTTTTATCACGGAGCCGAACAGGGGTGATTACCTGATCCAATTGAAAAAAGACCGGAGCAGGTCCACGGAAGAAGTGATTGCAGATATTCGTAAACAAGTTGAAAGTTCACAACCGGCATTGCGAATTGATTTTGGACAGGTAATCGGAGACATGCTGGGAGATTTGATGACTTCGGTGCAACCGATAGCTATAAAAATTTTTGGCAACGATAAAGCGAAATTGGAAGAGTTGTCGGACCAGGTTGCAGAGTCTCTGAAAAAAATCGATGGTACTGCGGATGTTTTTAATGGAATTGTTATTGCTGGACCTTCGGTTCGTGTTGAACCTGATAATAATAAATTGTTGCAGTTTGGAATCAATCCATCTGGGTTGCAATTTCAAATGCAATCGAGACTGGAAGGAAATATAGTCGGAAATATTCTCGAGAAAGAGCAGTTATCTGCTATCAGGTTGGTTTATCCCGACAGCAGAAGAAGCACGGTTGCGGATATCGCACGCATGCAAATTTTTCTTCCTTCCGGTAAACTAAAACCAATTACCCAACTTGCAAGCGTGTCAGTAAATGTTGGTGATGCGGAAATTAAAAGAGAAAATCTTCAGGCGATGGGAGAGGTGACGGCGAGACTTGAGAATCGCGACTTAGGAAGTGTAATGAAAGAAATTCAACAGAAATTATCTACTGATATTGCGCTTCCAAGCGGTTATCATATTGAATACGGCGGCGCTTATGCCGAGCAGCAACAATCGTTCAAAGAATTACTCATGATTCTGATTGCATCCAGCATGTTGGTTTTTGCTGTGATGCTTTTTCTTTTCCGCGATGTGAGCGTTGCGCTGGTAATTATTTTGTTGGCGGTGACTGGCGTATCCGGTAGCTATCTTGCATTATATTTCACACATACTCCACTCAATGTTGGAAGTTACACCGGGCTCATTATGATCGTCGGTATCATAGGAGAAAATGCCATTTTTACTTTTCTACAATTCAGAGAGTCGTTAAAAAATAGCAGCGTGGATGATTCAGTGATCTATGCAATTTCAACGCGACTAAGACCAAAATTAATGACAGCATTGGGCGCGATCATCGCATTGTTGCCACTCGCATTGAATATCGGGAAAGGTGCGCAGTTGCACCAGCCTCTGGCCATCGCCGTGATCGGTGGATTTATTGTTGCGTTGCCGATTCTGTTGATTGTGTTTCCTTCGATGTTGCGTTTGCTTTTTAGAAATAGGCATAAAAAAATTGTTGATCCTTCAATTTGAAACTCGTGAGAGCCTATTTCTTTGCGTCTTTGCGCCTTTGCGAGAAATAATTTTCTCGCAAAGGCGCAAAGACGCAAAGAATGATACACCTTCAATTTTCCAACAGAATTGTCTGTTATGTTTGCGTATCATTTTATTTCTGCCCAAAATATTTTAATCATGAAAAATCTTTTTTGTCACGCAATTGCTTGTCTATTTTCTTTTTGCTTTATCTACAGCGCATCAGCGCAAGGACAAAGCGGATATAAATTATCCAAGACATTTAAGATAGCGAGCAGCGGCGGATGGGATTATATTGCTGTTTGGTCCGGCAAAGTATATGTGTCGCATGGTACACAAGTAAATATCCTCGATGCAAAAACCGGTGACTCGCTCGGGTATATTCCGAACACAACAGGTGTACATGGCATCGCATTCAACGAATCTGCCGGCAAAGGTTATACAAGTAATGGCAGGATAAATAATATTACTGTTTTCGATCTCAAGACAAACCAAGTGTTGAAGCAAATTGCAGTCGGAGAAAATCCGGATGCGATCATGTATGATAAGTCAACGAATAAAATTATTACATGCAATGGAAGAAGTCATGATCTTTCAATTGTAGATGCTACGAGCGAAACAGTTACATCTACAATTCCGCTCGAAGGAAAACCGGAAACGGCCGTGTCGGATGGGATGGGAAAAATTTTTGTGAATATAGAAGACAAGAACAAGATAGCAGTGGTTGATTTGAAAAGTAATAAGGTCATCAACAGTTGGTCCACTGCGCCGGGTGAAAGTCCAACAGGTTTGGCCATCGATCTGAAGACAAATAGACTTTTTGCGGGCTGCGAAAAAATGTTAATCGTTGTGGACGCAACAAATGGAAAAGTTGTTGATAAACTTGCTATAGCCGACGGATGTGATGGTGTAGCATTCGACAACGAATTGAAATATGTTTTCGCATCATGTGGTGAAGGGAAATTGACGGTGATTCATGAAGTGTCAGGAGATGAATTCAAGGTTGTAGATAATGTTCCTACAAAAAGAAGTGCGAGAACAATAGCTCTTGACGAGCAAACACATGATGTGTTTTTGCCTGCGGCCGATATGCAACCAAATCCTGTTGCGGGCCAAAGACCAAACATGATTCCGGGAACTTTCCAGGTGATTGTTGTGAGCAAATAAATAATTCATTGTCTGAACCACGATTTTAAACGATTAAACTGATTATACTTAAAAACCTTTGTGCCCTAGTGTCTTCGTGGTTCAAAAAAAATTGAACGGCGAAGACACTAGGGCACAAAGGTTTTTAAGTATAATCAGTTTAATCGTTTAAAATCGTGGTTCAGAATTTATGCAGATTCATGTTGTACGTTTGCATCTTTAGAATTAACTGCATGAAAAAATATCTGTTGTTTGGAATGTTGCTGGTTCTGCAAATTTCAAGTTTCTCGCAGGACATGAAAATCGTTATGTGACTGGAATCCTTTTTATTGAGGCGTTTTGAAATCCCTATGTGCACCTATGTGTCTATGTGCCTATGTGGTGAAAAAAAACCTTCATAGTCGAGATTTTTTTTCACCACATAGGCACATAGGTACACATAGGAGTTTTGAACTGACTGCTTTTATTTAGCGGCAAGATACTTGTCTCTCAAAATATTTTTAAAATTCTTTCCAAAAAATTTGTGTAGGTACTTGACTACATATATATTTGTAGCCAGATACCTACATTTAGACTATTTATGGAAATAAGAAGAGATGTTTTCCAGGCCATTGCCGATCCGACAAGAAGAGATATCATTAAACTCCTCGCCGGAAAGCCATTAAACCTGAATGCGATTGCCGGAAATTTTGATCAGAGTCGTCCTACGATATCGCAGCATATAAAAATTTTATCTGAGTGCGGACTCATATCCATAAAAAAACAAGGGAGAGAAAGGTATTGCGAAGCGAAAATGGAACAATTGGATGAAGTGTCGGACTGGATAAGCGACTCGAAAAAAATCTGGGCACAAAGGTTTAAAAAATTAGAGAAGCTTGTGATCGATATCGAGAAAGAAAATATTGCTAAACGAAAACAAAAAAAATATGGCAGAAAAAAGCAATAACCGCCAGGCGAACGATAAAGATGTTTTGATCACGCATCATATCAATGCGAAACCGGAAACCGTATTTAAAGCATGGACGAACCCGGAATTACTTGCACGCTGGTTTGCACCGGATGGTTGCGACGTCATCATAAAAGATATGGATGCGCGTAAAGGCGGATCATTTCAATACTGTATAAAAAATCCAAAGTTCTATGATTGCTGGTGTATCGGTATTTACTTGGAATTCATCAAGCCCGAAAAACTTGTTTTTTCATTGGAGTTTGCAGATGAACAAGGAAATCCCGCTAAGCCGCCGGTAGAAAAGGGAATGGATCCTGAATGGCCGGAAAAAACAATCGTCACCGTTACGTTTTCAAAACACGAGGGAGGAACACGCATTACGCTTCATCAAACCGTTTCGGAAAAAATCGCAAAGAAAACAGGAGCGCATCCGAGTTGGATACAAATGCTGAATCGTCTAAATGCAGAAGTCACTACATCTAATAATCTTTTTGTCTGAAATTTTTTTCGAAAAGAATATCATACAATAAAAAAATCAACAAATGATACAGAAACGAATTTTCATATTAATAGCTGTGTTTTCATTTGGGTCGGCGATATCGGCACATGCGCAAAAAAAGAGCGACGTAAAAAAAACAAAAATTTCCGGGTATGCGCCGGTAAATGGTTTGAAGATGTATTATGAAATATATGGCAAAGGTGATATTCCATTGGTGTTGATACATGGCGGCGGCTCCACGATCGAAAGCAGTTTTGGTAATTTGATCCCGCTGATTTCCGGTTATGGTAAGTTGATCGCTGTCGAATTGCAGGCCCATGGCCGCACGACAGATCGCGATGCCCCGGAATCTTTTGCACAGGATGCCGATGATGTTATAGGTCTGCTGAAATATCTCAAAATAGATAAAGCGAATTTTTTAGGTTTTAGCAATGGCGGAACCACCACGCTTACAATCGCGATAAGACATCCTGCGATTGTCAACAAAATTGTCGTCGTTTCTTCCAATTATAAAAGAGAAGGAATGGTGCCAGGTTTTTTTGAAGGATTACAAAATGCAACGTTGAAAGACATGCCTGCTGCACTGCAAGCAGCATATCTCAAAGTAGCGCCGGTAAATAATTTGCAAACGATGTTTGAAAAAGACCGGCAGCGCATGGCAGATTTCAAAGATATAAATGACGACGATATCAAATCTATAAAAGCCCCTGCATTATTGATGGTCGCGGATCGCGATGTAGTTACATCCGAGCATGTAGTAAAAATGTCGCACCTGATTTCAAATTCGAGGCTGGTGATTTTGCCAGGAACACATGGATCTTTTATTGGTGAAATAGAGGCTCAGCAAAAAAGCAGGCTGCCGGAGGTAACGGCGATCATTGTACGAGAATTTCTAAACGGGCTTTAGCGGCGAGCGGCGAGATGGTAGCACGTCATTTCGAATCCGCCTTATCATTATGATAGGATAAATCTCTGCTGGCGGATTCAAAATGATGCACTGCGAGTGAAAATTTATTATTCCATTTCAATCTTATACTCACCCTTTCTCGCTGCTGAATTTAATTTCGCACGATGGTATAAAAACTTTTGCGCCTTTTCAACATGCTCATCTTTTCCGTTCCATATTTCAATGGCAGGATATTCGATGGCACGGGAAAAAGAAAAAGTAACAACCCACGGTAATTTATTTTTAAATCTTCTATTCATTTCATTTAAATGCTGGGTAGCGAGTTGCGGAGATTGTCCCCCGGATAAAAAAGCAACTCCGGGTACAGCGGCAGGTACACTTTCCAAAAAACATTGGATCGTCGCTTCTGCAACTTCTTCAACCGTACTTTTTTTTATGGCATCAGCACCTTGTATCACCATATTTGGTTTCAAGATCATTCCTTCAAGAGCTATTCGTTGAATATGTAATTGGAGAAATAATGATTTCAATACTTTTTCAGTTACTTCAAAACAACGTTCCAGCGAATGATTTCCATCCATCAACACTTCGGGCTCCACTACAGGAACAACCCCTGCTTCCTGGCACAATGCCGCATATCTTGATAGCGCATGGACATTTGCATCGATGCATCCATCGGTTGGAATATTTTCAGCGATCCTGATCACCGCGCGCCATTTTGCAAATCTTGCCCCGAGTTTTTTATATTCATCGAGACGGTTTCGAAGCCTGTCCAGTCCTTCCGTAATTTCTTCATTTGGAAAGGCAGGCATCGGCACCGTGCCTTCATCTACTTTAATTCCGGGAACAATTCCAGCTTTTTTTAATACATCGGTAAAAGGAATTCCTTCGTCTGTGCATTGCCGTATGGTTTCATCAAAAAGAATTGCCCCGCTAATGCTTTCATTGAGTCCAGGCGTTGTAATGATCCATTGCCTGAACTTCCGCCTCATTTCTATTGTTTGTGGAATTCCCAGCGCCGCAAATCTTTTGGTGCAGGTGCCTGTACTCTCATCCATAGCGAGCAGTCCTTTACCTTCAGCAAGCATTTCTTTTATCGTATCTGTCAGTATCTGCAGGTTCATGATTTTGTTTTTCTATTTTGTTTGAACCATTTTGCGCGTAAAGATTTATAATGTCAATCCAAACGGTTTTAATATTGTTATTGTAGATTCACAATTGGTATGATGAATTCCTTTTATACCGAGACTTTCGGCGATGCTGACAAACATCGGCCGGTCTTCTATATAAATTACTTCTTCCGGGTTTACGTGTGCAATATCCAAAGCTACTTTAAAAATGTCCGCATCAGGTTTTCGAAAATGCACAAAGCATGATGAAACAAAAAAGTCGATGAAATCCGCGAGACGAAATTCTTTGATTCTATATGCATTCAATTCCCTTCCTTCATTACTCACCACGGCAATTTTTAAATTGTGTTTCTTTTTTAATGTAGTGATAAAATTGATCATATCGGGAAAAGGCCGAGAACGTGCAAACATAAAATCCCTGAACTCTTTTTTTGTGAATGCTCTTTTCTCGTAGAATACGGTTCGATCCAAATATTCATCGAGCGTGAGTTTTCCTAATTCATACGTGTCGAATGTTAGCGTATGCCGCAATTCCATTTCAGGTAAATTCAATTTGAATTTTTCAGCCGCCAACTCGCGACTGTCGCGCCCCCAGCCGTCAGTAAGTAATACGCCGCCGATATCGAGGAATAGAGTGGTGATTTTTTTTGCCATGATTGTCTGAACTGTGATTTTTTGGATTAATATGATGGATGGGAAATTTCTATGTGCAACTATCTACCTACTGTGCCTATGTGGTGAAAAAAATTTGCCACACGGGCACATAGAAATTTCAAAGTAAGCCACTATCGAAATTTAAATAAAATTTATTTAATTATCCCATCCATCCTATTAATCCCAAAAATCACAGTTCAGACAAAATCATCGTTCAAGCCAGTCAACTTCAACCCAACTTCTTTCAACTTCTTTCTCGAGTCCGCATCATACGCTTGCGCGATGGCTTTCGATTCTTTCATCACATTAAAATATTTCCCGGTTACATTATTTAATTCAGGCGATAGTGCAAGATACAATTCAGCATCTGCCCCGCTTTGCGCAGTACCCAATGGCTTGATGCCGGATTCACGAACCATACCTGTGTCAAGGTAAGTTCCGGGATGAAGACTGTTCACCGTTATACCGCTGCTTTTTAATTCTTCAGCAAGATCGATGGTGAACATGATAATTGCAAGTTTGCTCCTCGTGTATGCCGTAACGCCATTAAAATTTTCTTCGCACATGATATCATCAAAATGAATCGGTGATTGTCCGCCAGATGCAACATTTACTATTCTCGCCGGAGCTGCTTTTTTGATGGCAGGAAGCAAAAGATATGTCAACAAAAAAGGAGCGAGATAATTTACCGCAAATCTTGTTTCTGTTTTATCCTTACCATAACGCGGCGCCGCAAAACCAGCACCTGCATTATTGATGAGCAGATCGATGGAATCATGCTTGGATAATATTTCTTTCGCCATCGATCGAACTTCTTCCATCGAAGAAAAATCTGCCAGGTACCCTTCGATGCGCAAATTATTTGTAGCAGCCTTTATCTCCGCGACAGATTTATCTAACTTATTTTTATTTCTTCCATGAATAAGAATCGTTGCGTTGCTGTTTTTTTTTGCAAGATCAATCGCTGCTAACTTTCCAATTCCTTCTGTTGCGCCGGTGATGAGTATTGTTTGTGGGTGCATAACTGTTTTGTTTTATGCTGAGCGCATAACGCTGAACGCTGCTTGAATCGGATGCGGCGTTGTGCATTCGGCGTTTTGCGTTAAGCGTTCAGCGTTATGCGTTCCGCGTTACGCTTTTCTTCACCTCCGGCATCACTTTCGTCCCCAGTAATTCAATCGAGCGCATTACCTGGGCATGCGGCATGGTGCCGACGCTGATATGTAGCAGGAAGCGAGTTAGTCCGAACATTTCTGTTTCATATAAAATTTTATCCGTTACTTCCGCAGCACTGCCAACCAAAAGTGAACCACCCTTTGAACGCATTCCTTCATATTGTTCACGGCTCATTGGCGGCCAGCCGCGCTCTCTTCCGATTTGCGTCATCACATGATGATATGATGGATAAAATTCGTCGGCCGCTTGTTTCGAATTATCGGCTATATATCCATGTGAGTGTACGCTCAATTGTAATTTGCTTTCATCATGCTTCGCTTTCTTATAAGAATTGCGATAGAGTTCGGTAAGTGGTTTAAAATGATCGGGACTGCCGCCAATAATAGCAAGTGCCAAAGGAAGTCCATAGGTAGCTGCGCGTACAACGGATTGCGGCGTTCCTCCAACTGCGACCCAAATCGGTAATTCTTTTTGATAAGGTCTTGGATAAATGCCGAGATTATTAATAGACGCACGATGTTTTCCTTTCCAACTGATCTTTTCACTTTCATTCAACTTCACGAGCAGATCCAATTTTTCTGCAAACAACTCATCATAATCATCGAGGTCATATCCGAAAAGTGGGAAGGATTCAATAAACGAACCGCGGCCTGCCATGATCTCCGCTCTTCCATCAGATAATAAATCGATCGTCGCAAAATCCTGGAACACGCGAACGGGATCATCCGAGCTGAGCACCGTCACTGCACTCGACAATTTTATTTTTTTAGTAACGGAAGCGATCGCGCCCAAAATAACCGCCGGGGACGATGCTACAAAATCTGGGCGATGATGTTCTCCTACTGCGAATACATCCAAACCTAACTGATCCGCCAACACTGCTTCTTCCAACAAATCATGTAAACGCTGATTGGCGGACACGGTTTGTTTTGTTGTGGGATCGGGAGTTCTTTCTACAAAAGTGCTGATTCCAATTTCCATTGCTGGTGTGTTTTGTTTGAGATTGTTGTGGCTGAGAGAAGAGCGGAGAAACAGAGCGGAGAGCGGATAACCTTTCGCTCTCCGCTCTGTTTCTCCGCTCTTCTCTCAGCATTTCGTCGCAAAGTTAATCTCCTAAAACACCCAGTCTAATAAATTTGTTCAAACGATGATTTTATTTTCAAATCTTCGGACAATTGCAATATCTTTTACCTTATTTTCATCAAACATGCCAAATTGAGAAAGACGTTTGCCTGCTTACTTTTTTTGACGCTGTTTTACTGTAAAGAATTATTCTCCCAGCAGGAAAGTATATTGGTCACCGTTATACAAAGGCCCGCCGTTACTTCAGCAAATGCATTTTATACAGGAAACAAATCTCCACTGGCGCCTCTTCGTTTTATCAAATTGCCGATCGGCTCTATTAAACCTGGTGGATGGGTATTGAAATATCTCGAACTCCAGCGCGATGGATTAACCGGTCATCTTGGTGAGATCAGCGCATGGCTCGACAAAAATGACAATGCATGGTTCAGTGGAAATGGTAAAGGATCTCATGGCTGGGAAGAAGTTCCATATTGGTTGAAGGGATATGGCGATCTTGGATATATCCTCCATGATGAAAAAATAATTGCGGAAACAAAAATATGGCTGGAGAAAGTTTTTCAAAGTCAAACTCCCGATGGATATTTCGGTCCGCGTATTGTTGAAAATGATCACCAGGCAAATCAAGGCAATACGCCCGATCTCTGGCCAAATATGATCATGCTCTGGACCATGCAATCTTATTATGACTATAACCACGATGCGCGCGTTCTTCCATTCATGACAAAATATTTCAAATGGCAAATGACAGTGCCCGACGATCAATTGTTGCGATTATATTGGGAGAATAGTCGCGGTGGTGATAATCTCTACAGTATTTATTGGCTTTATAATCGCACCGGTGAAAAATGGTTATTGGATCTTGCCAATAAAATTCATAAACGCACTGCCGACTGGACGCTGAAAGATAGTCTACCAAATTGGCATAATGTAAATATTGCGCAATGTTTCCGAGAGCCTGCGACATACTTTATGCAAACAAAAGACACATCATTTTTGCATGCAACGTATAATGATTTTTATTTGATAAGAAATTTATATGGACAAGTTCCGGGTGGGATGTTTGGTGCCGATGAAAATGCGCGTGTGGGATTTGATGATCCGCGCCAGGGTGTAGAAACTTGTGGCATGGTTGAGCAGATGGCATCCGATGAAATTCTGACTGCGATCTCCGGGGATCCGATGTGGGCCGATAATTGCGAAGATGTTGCTTTCAATACTTATCCCGCTGCGGTGATGCCTGATTTTCGCGGACTTCGTTATCTCACCGCTCCAAATATGGTAGTGAGTGATAGTAAAAATCATGCGCCGGGAATTCAGAACGAAGGACCTTTTTTGATGATGAATCCATTCAACAGTCGTTGTTGTCAACACAATCATTCGCAAGGTTGGCCATATTATGCCGAACATCTTTGGATGGCAACGCCTGATAATGGAGTTGCTGCGATTTTTTATAATAATAATGAAGTGGAATTGCGTGTCGGTGATAAAAAAGGAAATATCATCAGCCTGAAACAAACCACGAATTATCCATTCGATGAACATATAAAAATTCAGGTCAGTGCATCAACTCCTATAAATTTTCCTCTGTACTTGCGTGTTCCGGGCTGGTGTGACGGCGCAACGCTGATGGTGAATGGAAAAAAAGTCGACGCCCGGACAATGGCAGCATCATATATTAGAATAGAAAACAAATGGAGAGATGGTGATATCATCGAGTTGAATTTGCCAATGACCTTCAAAATTCGTGAATGGCAGAAAAATAAAAATAGTGTGAGTCTAAATTACGGTCCGCTTACTTTTTCTTTGAAGATCGATGAATACTACAAGCAAATGGACAGTAAAAAAACCGTCATGTGGGATTCAAAATGGCAGCCAAATGCTGATCAAACGAAATGGCCATCGTATGAAATTTATCCGGCAAGCATGTGGAACTACGGATTGATATTATCGGATAAAGCGCTGACGGATCAATTTGAATTGATGAAAAGACCATGGCCGGCAAACGATTTTCCTTTCACACAGGATGCAGTTCCATTTGTTGTAAAAGCGAAAGGAAAAATAATTCCTGAATGGGGTCTGGATAAATATGGTTTGTGTGATGTATTGCCGCAAAGCCCGGTTGCTGTTTCAACCAAAGAACAAAATATTGAATTGATCCCGATGGGTGCTGCAAAATTGCGGATCTCATCTTTCCCGGTTGTAAAATAATATCAAACAATTTCATCGAAAAAATAAATGCATGAGAACGATCACGATTTTTTTTCTGTTTCTTGCCAATCAAATATTCGCACAGGTAAATAAGGCGCCGGCATATCCGCTCATCACACATAACCCTTATTTAAGCGTGTGGTCATTTACGGATGAATTGAATGCTTCGACAACAAAACACTGGACCGGCTCCGATCAATCATTGTTAGGATTGATAAAGGTGGATGGAAAAACATTTCGTTTTTTAGGAAAATCAGAAAAACCCAGGGAAGCAATTCTTGCGGCTGCCGATGAAAAACCATATCAATGTAAATACACGGAGACATTACAAGAAGGATGGATGAACGAATCATTCGACGATAGCAGATGGAAAACCGGGACCGCACCGTTCAGCAATGATATCAGTTATGCAAAAACAATATGGAAAACAAAAGATGTTTGGATGCGCAGATTTTTTTCAGTGAATGAAATTCCTTCCGGCAAATTGTATCTGAAATTGCATAATGACGACGGAGTGGATGTTTATCTCAACGGAGAAAAAATTTATAACTGCGTTTGCGTAAATCACAAAGCAACTTATATCGAGCTCGATGAATCCATAAAAAATAAATTACGCAAAGGAAAAAATCTTTTAGCAATTCATTGCGAGAATACAGGCGGAGATGCATGGCTTGACGCAGGATTAAGCACCGATCCAAAACCTTCTGCCGATGATGATTTAATAATAGCTGCCGAGCAAAAAAGTGTTGATATGAATGCTACGCAAACGATTTATCAATTTGCATGTGGAAAAGTTGATCTTACATTGACATTCACATCACCATTGCTCATTAACGATCTGGATATACTATCAAGACCCGTTTCATATATATCTTTCAAAGTAAAATCAAATGATGAAGCGGCACATGAAGTGCGATTATATTTCGGTGCATCCACTGATCTTGCGGTTGATATGCCGTCGCAGGTCGTAAATGTGCAACAATATCAATCGGGAAATTTATCATTATTAAAAGCGGGAACTGTCGAGCAGCCCATATTAAAGAAGAAAGGAGACGACCTCCGTATCGATTGGGGTTATGCTTTTGTTGCAGTTCCACTTGCACAAAAAGCAGTTCAAAATATTTCTTCAGCGGCTTCAGCGGTAAAAACATTTTTCACAGCTAATTCTTCGGCCAAACCAAATCCTGCGAGTGGTAAAAGTTTAGTTCTGAATACAACGTTTGCATTGGGAAAAGTGAATTCAAAGGAAGTAGAAAGACTAGTGATGATCGGGTATGATGATTTATATGCGATTCAATATTTTAAATCAAACCTCAAGGGATGGTGGAAGTTAAAACCAGGAACAACGATTGAAAATGTGCTCAACCAATCATACAAAGAATATAATTCCGTGTTATCAAAATGCGAGGCATTGAACAAAATGATTTATGACGATGCGGTAAAAGCCGGTGGGGAAACTTATGCGAAACTTTGCATTACCGCATACAGGCAGTCGGTCGCGGCGCATTCATTGGTAAAGAGTCCGCAGGGAGAATTATTATGGTTCTCTAAAGAAAATTTCAGCAATGGTTGTATCAACACCGTGGATGTTACGTATCCTTCCGCTCCATTATATCTTGCCTACAATCCTAAATTGATGGCGGGTATGCTGAGCGGCATATTTTATTTCTGCGACAAAAGTGGTTTATACAAATATCCATATGCTGCACATGATCTCGGCACATATCCGCTTGCTAACGGTCAGGCATATGGGGAGGGAATGCCGGTAGAAGAATCTGGTAATATGATTATTCTTACGGCGGCAGTTGCAAAAGCTGAAGGCAATGCGAATTTTGCAAAGCAGCATTGGAAAACACTGACACAGTGGGTAGGTTATTTGGAGAAAGAAGGTTTGGATCCCGCAAATCAACTGTGCACCGATGATTTTGCAGGACATCTTGCACGTAATGCAAATCTTTCTGTAAAGGCAATTGTTGGTGTTGCATGTTATGCAATGATGGCCGATATGTTGGGAGATCATGCAACCTATGAAAAATATCATGCAATGGCAAAAGACATGGCGGTAAAATGGCAGGAGCTTGCTAATGCCGGAGATCATTTTGCTTTAACATACAATGATAAAAACACCTGGAGCCAGAAATATAATTTGGTTTGGGATAAGATCATGCAGCTTGATCTTTTTCCTGCTGACGTGTATAGTAAAGAAATCGCGTACTATCTGACAAAACAAAATGCTTTCGGACTGCCATTAGATAGCAGGAAGACATATACAAAATCGGATTGGATCATGTGGACCGCCACGCTCACAAATAACCAACAGGATTTTGATAAATTGGTTGAACCGATTTATCATTATGCAACGTCAACGCCTACACGCGTTCCATTGTGCGACTGGCATGAGACAACAGACGGAACCCAGGTTGGATTCCAGGCGAGAAGTGTGGTAGGAGGATATTTTATAAAAGTGTTAGCAGATAAATGGAAAAAATAAGCTCACCCGCTGTCTCCTTAAGGAGATGGAGAGGCACTAAAAAATAAAATGAACAACAATATGAATATTTTGAAACAAGCAACTGCAATTTTATCGGTTATCATATTTGCTGCATGCAACAATGCATCAGATAAAGAAGCAAAAACTGAAACGGATACCACGGCCGTAAAAAAAGTGGAAGCGACATTACCATCCAAAGAGTCTTTTCACCAGGTGATGGATGGGAAGCAGGTTGATCTTTATTTTTTAAAAAATAAAAATAATATGCAGGCGATGGTCACCAACTACGGTGGCAGGCTGGTGAGCCTGATTGTGCCGGATAAAAATAATAAAATGACAGATGTTGTCCTTGGTTTTGACAGCGTGCAACAATATCGGGCATCGACAGAAGCTTATTTCGGCGCAACGATTGGCCGATTTGGAAACAGGATCGCGAAGGGAAAATTTGTTTTGGACGGTAAATCTTATTCTTTGTTTACCAACAACGGTCCAAACACTTTGCATGGAGGGAAAAAAGGTTTCCAGGATGTGGTGTGGGATGTTGTTGGCTCGAATGATTCGTCGATTCAATTATCTTATTTGTCGAAAGACGGAGAAGAAAATTTTCCCGGTAATCTGACCGTGAATGTTACCTATACTTTACAGGACGATAATACTTTGAAAATCGATTACGAAGCAAAGACAGATAAAAAAACAATTATCAATCTCACCAATCATGCATTTTTTAATTTGAATGGACAAGGGAGTGGTTCAATTTTGAATCATGTTTTGCAAATTAATGCTGACAAGTATACGCCGGCAGATTCTACATTGATTGCTACTGGAAAAATAGATCCTGTTGCCAACACACCATATGATTTTACAAAACCAACAGCCATCGGTGCGCGTATCGAAGATAAAAATGAGCAATTGAAAAATGGAAATGGGTATGATATCAATTATGTGTTGGGCATGAACGTATCAAAACAATTCAGGCATGCAGCAACTGTTACCGGTGATAAATCGGGAATTATTATGGATGTTTATACAGTGGAACCGGGATTGCAATTCTATACTGGTAATTTTATGCGTGGAAAAAATACAATGAAAGGCGGAAGCAAAGATGAATTCAGAACTGCTTTTTGTCTCGAGACACAACATTTTCCAGATGCGCCGAACAAACCAAATTTTCCATCGCCGGTGTTAAAACCTGGGGAAGTGTATAAGTCAACATCGCTTTATAGATTTTCGGCAAAATAATTGAGCAGAATTTTTTGATTTCTGAATTTAG
>JAFDYD010000023.1:52273-62268 GCA_018267615.1 Bacteroidota bacterium
CTAAATTCAGAAATCAAAAAATTCATATATAATTCTAACAATGAACAAATCCACCGTCAGCGAAATCCGCGAGCGCTTTGATAAAGATGTCGAACGTTTTTCAAATCTCGACACAGGGCAGGTAACCACTGTCGATGCAGAAATATCTCTCGAGTTGATCACTGAATGTGCTAAAATAATAAAACCAGATGCGATTCAACTGTTGGATATCGGATGTGGTGCGGGGAATTATACGTTGAAAATGTTATCGAAGCTGCCGCAGTTGAAATGCACGGTGATCGATTTAAGCAAGCCGATGCTGGATAGAGCGCAAGAAAGAGTTTCAAAGGTTTCAAAAAATAAAATTGAAATCATTCAAGGTGATATTCGAGAAATTGATTTGCAAGAAAATCATTTCGACATCATACTTGCCGGCGCTGTTCTGCATCATTTAAGAGAGGATGCCGACTGGGAATTTGTTTTCAAAAAATTATTCAATGCGTTGACACGAGGCGGCTGCCTGATGATTTCTGATCTGGTAGCACAGGATTCTGTTTTAGTAAATGATTTTATTTGGACGAAATACGGAGACTATATCGAAAAAATTGGCGGAAAAGAATACCGGCAAAAAGTACTTGATTATGTTGCGAAAGAAGATTCGCCACGATCATTGAATTTTCAGATGGAGCTGATGAAAAAAATCGGATTTTCCAATATCGAAATTTTGCATAAGAATGTTTGCTTCGCGGCGTACTGTGCAATCAAATAAAATCAGAAAACATTCTTTGCGGCTTAGCGTCTTTGCGTGATTATTTTTTCTCGCAAAGACGCTAAGCCGCAAAGAATAAAAAAATTATTCTCCGCTTCTCGAAATCTCTCTCACTTCAACGCTATTATCAGGTCCTTGTAAGACCGGGCTGCCTTTTGCAAATTCAACCGCTTCATCTATTGAATCTGCTTTTACGATAACATATCCGCCGAGTGTTTCATTGAGCGCGCCAAACGCACCTTTGGTAACGACATTGTTTGGTCTCACTACACGGGCGTCAGCGAAAGGCAAACCGATGCCACTCACAAATTTATTTTTTGCTGCAATCGATCCGATCCAGTCCATGGTTTGTTTCATCCAGGCTTGTACCTGTTCGGGAGTGGCAAATTTCGCGCCGTCCTGGTGTCTGAAGATTAATGCATACTCTTTCATCTTTTTTAATTTTAATTTTTTGAATGATGGTTACAACTATGTAACAAGCGAACATTCGTGAATTGGACAATAATAGAAGAAATTTATGATCAATTGGGCTGCGCTGGTGCAAGTCTTTTTAAGTTGCTTTTTGATAAAGTCATAAGAGTAAGTTGTACAGTTAGACAATAGGCGCGATAAATGCTTATGTCCCGTAGGGACATCTCATCGGTAGAAATATTTTACATGGAATCAGTCGTTCCGTAGGAACGTTTGATATTGACGGATTATCAGCCGTTCCTACGGAACGCAAGGTGTTATGCATAGCATTCTACCAATCAGTCGTCCCTACGGGACGAGATTTGCAGATAGTCCATTTCATATACAAATTCGAATCCGGTAAAGCTTTTTTCGTGATGGTTTTGTGGGAAAGTATATGTTTGTTTCTTGCTCAATGCTGTCGTTTTATTTTACCTTGTTCCTTGTTCTTCTCTACAACATATTATTTGATCCCAAACAGGCGATTTGAATTTTTTTTAAAAAAGTTGTCCAAAAATTTGGAAAATTAACATTGTTAAGTATTTTTACACCGTAATTAATTCATTATGGGGATAACGGAACGAAAAGAAAAGCAAAAGCTTGAGATCAAAAAAATGATCCTGGACGCATCAATTAAACTTTTTGTAGAAGAAGGCTTCGAAAATGTGACCATCCGAAAAATTGCTGATCTGATTGAATATAGCCCCACTACTGTTTATCTCTATTTCAAAGACAAGAACGAAATATTTTACAATCTGCATGAACTCGGTTTTCAAAAATTAGCGGAGCGGAATCAGAATCTTGCTGAGATTGCAAATCCAATCACAAGATTGCATAAGATGGGTGAGAACTATATTGATTTTGGTATGGCCAATCCTGAATTCTACGATGTAATGTTCATCCAGCGCGCGCCGATGCAGGTGCTTTCAGAAATGACAGAATGCGATTGGACGCACGGCGAATCTGCATTGAATGCACTAAAGATTACCATTGAAGAAGCCATGGAAAAAGGTTTGATCAAACGTGCAAATGTCGTTGCAGTCGCCATGGCAATTTGGGGAATGGTGCATGGCCTGGTGAGTCTCGCAACGCGCGATCGTTTTGACAAGCTTACTGAAATTAAAGATTTGAAAGCGTTGATGCATCAGTCGGTGAATTGGTTGCTGAGCTCTATTGATCTCTCATTAAGGAAATAAATTTTTTTGCCCTATAGGTTAACAATGTTAATTATTTAAACATTATTTATAAACATTACGTATGAACAAAAAAACAGCTGTTGTTATTGCCGCATTCCTCTTGTTGTATGCGTTGTGGGAAAAAGCAGGTGCACAAACTATCCTCGATAATTATGTGAGAATCGGATTGGATAGCAATCTCGCCGTAAAGCAAAAAAATTTTGATCTGCGGAAAGCCACACTCGACCTGGATCGTGCGAGGGCTTTATTTTATCCACAGGTAGGCCTAAACGCTCAGTACACATTGGCACAAGGTGGCAGAACAATCGAAGTTCCAATTGGAGATTTACTAAACAGCGTTTATTCCTCGCTCAATCAACTTACTTCTTCCTCAAAATTTCCGCAGGTACAAAATCAAAGCATTCAGTTCCTTCCTAACGATTACCATGATACGAAGATTGAAGTAACGCTTCCGATTTATAATCCGTCGCTTTGGTATAATAAGATGATCAAAGAAGAATTGATCAATAACCAGCAACAACAAGTCGATTTATACCGGCGTGATCTTGTAAATAATATCAAACAGGCATATTACCAATTTCTTCAATCACGCAAAGCAGTTTCTATTTATGGTAACGCACTTGCAACGGTGAATGAAAATCTTCGCTTCGCTGAAAAGCTTGTAAAAAATAATGCAGCAACCAAAGAAGTTGTTTTCAAAGCAAAAGCAGAAGTGAGCCAGGTGCAAACATCCATGGCAGGTGCAGTGCAAAATGAAAAAAATGCAGCCGCTTATTTTAACTTCTTACTCAACCGGCCGTTTGAAACTGGTATCGAATTCGACAGTACTATCTTACAATCGGTTGAAAATAAAATGCAACTCGTCGCAGATGTTCCTGCCGGTCGTGAAGAATTAAAACAATTGAAAAGTTCAAAACGTGCATTAGAGATAAACCAAAAACTCAACGAAACTTATAAACTCCCTGTCGTCAATGGATTTTACAATATAGGCTTCCAGGGTTATGGATATAAATTCAATGACAAACAATTCTATCAGCTCGGCGGACTGCAATTGCAGTTTAATATTTTCAAGGGCAATGACAATAAATTAAAAGCGAAGCAGAACCAAATCGATATCGAATCGATCAAAAATCAATATAGCAACACCGAGAGCCAGATATTATTACAAATCACCACCACATACAATACTTATGAGTCGGCATTAGAAGCAATGCACAGTTCTTACGATGAAGTGATGAGCACCAGAGAAGTTTTTCGTCTCGCACAAAGCCGCTATCGTGAAGGACAAGCATTACAAATAGAATTGATCGATGCGCGCACACAAATGACAAACGCGGAGATCAGGTATTCACTGGCACAACTCGCCGTGTTGACAAAGACAGCAGAATTAGAAAGAGTGATGGCAACCTATAATATCGGCCAAACAGCAAAGAGATAAACCAATTTAAATTATTCAAAAAAAATAAAACTGTTTTATGAAAAATATTCATGCAGCATCGATTCTTATCGGCCTTTCTTCCGCAATTATTATTGGCTGTTCGGAAAAGAAAAAAACGGCGGTTGCCACGGAAGATACCGTGGTTGTTAAAACAGTGCCCGTGTCTTTTTCTACTTATTCACCGAAGTTAGAATATTCAGGCACTATTGCATCTGTTAATGAAGCGAAATTATCTTTTAAGATTGGTGGAATCATTTCGAGGATTTATGTAAAAGAAGGCGACCGTGTTGTCAAAGGACAATTGCTCGCCACGCTTGATCTTACGGAAATCAATGCACAGGTGAAACAAGCATCTCAAAATGTAGAAAAATTAAACAGGGATGAACGTCGCATCAAAAATTTATTAGATGACACTGCTGCTACTTTGGAACAATATCAGAATGCACAAACTCAATTAAATGTTGGAAAAGAAAACCTGCGTATCGCTCAATTCAACCAGGAATATGCGCAAATAAGGTCTTCGGCCAATGGCATCATCACAAAAAAATTGATGAACGAAGGTGAACTCGCGAGTACCGGGGCCGCTGTGTTGATATTGAATGGTACTTCTGCAGATGATTGGGTTATTCGTTTTGGTGTGAGTGATAAAGATTGGGCGATACTTCAAAAAAATGATCGGGCAACTGTTTTCGTGGATGCATACCCGGGAAAAATATTCAATGGGCTTATCAGTAAAATTGAACAGTCGGCGGATCCTTTAAATGGTACTTATGAAATTGAAGTGAAAATTTTACCGGGTGATAAAAAACTTGCCCCAGGATTGTTTGCAACCGTTCATATCAACGCCGGGAATGCGACGCAGTCATTGAGTGTAATCCCAATCGAAGCGTTGGCTGAAGCAGATCGCAAAACCGGTTATGTGTACACGCTGAACAATGATAAGAAGACAGTGGCCAAACATAAAGTGCAAATCGCTTTTATCAATAAAGATTCTGTCGGTGTTGCCGGGGGATTGGATAATATAAATCACGTGATCAAAGAAGGGGTGAGTTATATCACCGAAAATACAGTTGTGAAAGAACAAATGAGCAATCCCTGATTTTTCTAATAACTAATTCTTACCATCAAATCATTTTTTATAAATGCTCCGGTAAATTAAAATCCGGGCGCAAAACTTTCGCAATGAAAATAACCGATTTCTCAGTAAAAAATTACCAGTTCACATTGATTGTATTCATCATGTTGGCTGTGATTGGGGTGAATTCGTTATTGCACATGCCCCGTGGCGAAGATCCGGACTTCCAGGCGCCGCAATTTAATGTTGTGGTGATTTATCCTGGCACCAGTCCAAAGGATATGGAAGATCTGGTCGTCGATAATATCGAGAAAAAAGTCAACGAGCTCGACGATATCAAACGCATCAGGTCGCGCATCGAAGATGGATTGGCGATCCTCAATATCGAATTCAAATATCAAACTGATCCGGATAAAAAATACCAGGACCTCGTTCGCGAAATGGACGCGCTTCGTGGCAACCTTCCAAAAGATATTTTGAGTATCGATATTTTAAAATTCAGTCCAAGTGATGTAAATATTTCGCAAATCGCTTTGATGAGTGAAACGATGCCGTACCGTGATATGGAAGAATGGAGTAAAGAATTAAAAAAGCGCCTCGAAAAAATTAAGTCACTCAAGAACGTTGATAATTGGGCCTTTCCCCAGCAACAAGTGCGATTGAGTCTGAACCTTGAAAAAATGGCGCAGAATAAAATTCCATTGAACCGGGTGATGAATGCGATTCAAAGCGAGAATGTAAATATTCCGGGCGGTAGTGTAGAGATGGGAACAAAAAAATTCAATATCAAAACAAGTGGTGATTATAAATCTGTCGATGAAATTAAAAATACAATTGTAACAAGCATTGATGGAAAGATTGTTTACGTGAAAGATATTGCCGATGTACAATTCGACTATGAAGAACAGAACTATATAGGAAGATTGAATGGAAAAAGAGCTGTCTTTGTAACAGCCAGCCGGAAAATGGGCACAAATATTTTTGATGTAGAAAAAGAAATGAACGCCGTCCTCGATCAATTTAAAAAAGAGCTGCCAAAAAATATTTCATTCGATCAAAGTTTTAATAATGCTGAAAGTGTGCGACACAGACTAGGTGGTTTTGCTGGAGATTTTGCCATCGCTATTTTTTTGGTGTTGCTTACGCTGTTGCCACTCGGTGTGCGCGCAAGTGTTGTAGTGATGGTATCCATTCCTTTATCGCTGGCTATCGGATTATTTTTACTCGATATTTTTGGGTTCACCATCAACCAGCTCAGCATCGTAGGCTTTGTAGTCGCACTTGGATTGTTGGTGGATGATAGCATCGTGGTTGTCGAAAATATTGAAAGGTATTTACGCATGGGCTATAATCGGCGCGAAGCTGCGATGGCGGCAACAAAACAAATCGGGCTTGCGGTATTGGGTTGTACGGCTACATTAATCTTTTCATTTTTGCCTTTGCTTTTTTTGCCGGAAGGAGCAGGAGATTTTATCAGAAGTTTGCCTGCCGCGGTGGTAACAACTGTACTCGCTTCATTATTTGTTTCATTGACGATCATTCCGTTTTTATCCAGCAGGATATTGAGCGGCCACGAAAATCCTGAAGGCAATTTCTTCTTACGTGGATTGAAAAGAATGATAAGCGGTTCCTATAGAAAATTATTGCATGCAGCTATCGAAAGACCTATCGTAACACTTGGCGTTGCCTTCGCAATCTTCATTGGATCGGTTGCTTTGATACCGGTTGTTGGATTCAGTATTTTTCCAGCCTCTGAAAAACCGATGTTTCTTGTAAATATTGAAACACCATTAGGCACGAGTCTCGGAGCAACAGATTCTGTGGCGAGATATGTGGAAGAGAATATCAAAAACATTCCCGACCTGAAAAATTATACGACGAACGTCGGGCATGGTAATCCGCGCATATACTATAACGTTGTACCAGTCGGTAACGCAGATAACAACGCGCAGTTGTTTGTTCAGCTTAAAGAAACACCTCCCGATAAAAAAAGAAAATTGATCGATGAACTCAGGGCAAAATTCAAGGACTATCCAAATGCAAAAATTGAAGTGAAAGATTTTGAACAGGGTCCGCCTATTGAGGCGCCAATTGCTATCCGTTTATTCAGTGAAGATTTGGATACGTTAAGAGCGCTATCATTCAGAGTCGAAGATTTATTGAGAAAAACGCAGGGCACTATGTATGTGAACAATGATCTCACCACATTAAAAACGGATATCAAAATAAACGTGAATAAAGATAAGGCGGGATTGCTTGGCGTTGCAATCAGTGAGATTGACAGAACGATTCGCATGGCAGTAACGGGGCTCAATATTGGAACATTCAGGAAGGAAAATGGCGATGAATACAATATCAATGTCACTTTACCTCGTGATAACAAACAGAATTTTGATGTATTCAGGAAAATTTTTGTGAGTAGTTATAACGGTGCATTGATTCCTTTGAACCAGGTAGCCGATATTCAATTCCAGGCATCACCGACGACGATCAAACATTACGATAAGGATCGATATACAGTGGTGACAGCTTTTGTAAAAAGCGGTTTCAATACTGTGAAAGTGACTGATGGTATATTGAAAGAATTAAATGCGATGAAATTTCCAAAAGGATCTTCGTATGTAGCTGCCGGTGATATCGAGGCGAGCAAGGAAAGTTTCGGTGGATTGGGAACGATTATCCTGATCACTGTATTCGGCATATTGGGCACGCTCATTCTTGAATTCAAAACTTTCAAAGGAATACTGATCGTATTGTCGGTTGTGCCTTTGGGAATCATCGGTGCTGTTGCGGCTTTATTGATATCTGGAAATACTTTTTCTTTTGTGGCGATTATCGGAGTAATCGCATTGATCGGTATCGAGGTGAAGAATTCTATTTTATTGGTGGACTATACAGATCAGTTGCGAAGAAATGGGATGAAGCTTGAAGACGCGATCCAGGAAGCAGGAGAAACCAGGTTCGTGCCAATTATCCTCACAACGCTCACTGCAATCGGGGGACTAACACCATTGGTTCTTGAACACAATCCTTTGTATTCGCCCCTTGCATTGGTGATTATTGGTGGATTGATAAGTTCCACTCTATTGACGAGAGTCGTTACGCCGGTGCTTTACAAATTGTTGGCGCCGAAAGTTGTACATTAATAACATTCGTGAGAGTGGGGCGAAAGAAATATTCAATAATCAACAATCAATATTCAATATTCAAGTTCTGAACTGATAGAGGTTTTGCATTAATACTTGACTATTGAATATTGATTGTTGATTATTGAATATTTCTTTCCTCTTGCATTTCACGATAAATCAACCTACCTCTAGCACGGTCGCAAAACTCCTCTTATTTGTCGTGATTGACATATTCTTCTTTTGAAAACTCTGGTTATGTTTGTATCATCAAACTAAATCAAGAAAAATGAAACCAGGCGACAAATTCGAATCGGTGGATCAATATTTATCTGTTTTTCCTGCAAGTACAAAAAAGATGTTGAAGGAAATGAGGAAGACGATTAAGGCAGCCGCTCCGGATGCGGAAGAATTGATTAGTTACAACATGCCCGCATTCAAACAAGAAGGGATGCTGGTTTATTATGCTGGATATGCGGGTCATATCGGTTTTTATCCGGTGTCGTCAGCGATCCGGGAATTCAAAGAAGATCTTGCGGGTTATGAATTATCAAAAGGAACGATCAGGCTGCCGCTTGATAAACCGCTTCCGTTAAAGTTGATTACAAAAATTGTAAAATTCCGTGTGCAGGAAAATATGAAGAAAAGTGAATTGAAAATGAAAACAAAAAAAGCAAAAATAACGCGATAACTTTCTGAGGCAATGAAAATAATTTATGCCAGCCATCAGATTTAAAACCGTTGATGAGTATATATCTGCACAAGACGCCAAAGTCAGAACCAATTTAAAATTATTGCGGAAAGCCATCCGGCAGGCCGCTCCCTCAGCGGAAGAAATATTAAGTTATAATTTGCCTGCATACAAATGGAGCGGAATCATCCTCGTTTGGTTCGCTGCACGAAAAGAACATATCGGTGTTTATTCAAGAGCTTCTGTTATCGAAGCATTCAAAAATGAATTATCTGGATACGAAATTTCGCAGGGTACCATCAAGTTTCCGCTCGACAAACCGATTCCTGTTGATTTAATTCGTAGGATCATAAAATTCAAAGTATCAGAGAATGCGCAGAAAATTGAATTAAAAAAGGTGAGGAAGAAAAGTAGTGGCAGAGTTTGATATCAGAGCATCGTCATTTCGAATCCCGCCAGCGGCGATTAATCATATAGCAATGATAAGGCGGGGTGACAAATCCCCAGCTAACTAATTGGAAATTTCCTATAGATAGCAGGGGATTTCTCACTTCGTCTCTTCGCTTCGCTACGAGACTTCGTTCGAAATGACGTTAATGCATTGCTTATCTTCGTAAGACCAGAAATTAATTTTTGAATGAGAAAAACCAAGACCGTTATTATTTTTTTTGTAGTCATCCTGCTGTTTCTCGTCGGACAGGAATTTTATGTACACGCGGTGTACAAAACCAATCTGAATATTCTGGGTCTTGAAGTCGCCGACAGGGCAGACGGCGGCATGATTCTTTACAATTGGTGGGGGATGGGAAATAATGGGGCAATGACGATTCAACATGCGAGGATCAATACCTTCGTCGATTTTTTGTTCATCATCGCTTATGTATCATTGATGCGTATTATCTCCTGGAAAATTCTGGAAAAAGAGAATAGTTCCTTTTTCAAAAATTTACTTCGTCTCAATATCATACTTGCTATTGTTACCGGCGTGCTGGATGTTTTCGAAAATGTCATCATGCTTTATAACCTTACGAATTATTATCCAGGCGAGTATTATATTTCGTCTATGTATGCCAGTTATGCAAAATGGTTCCTGGTGATCTGGATTATTTTGGTTTGGCTGGTTTCTTTGATAAAGAGACGGATGGCTTGAATAGGCGCCAATTCGAACGAAGTCTGGTAGTGAAGTCAGTTAAAAAATTCAGAATATTTCGCGCAGAGCACGCAGAGAAAAGGAGTGCGCAGAGTGATCACTCTGCGCACTCCTTTTCTCTG
>JAFDYD010000024.1:0-12190 GCA_018267615.1 Bacteroidota bacterium
TTTGCGTTTTTGCGCCTTTGCGAGAGATAATTTTCTCGCAAAGGCGCAAAAACGCAAAGATTAGTCCCGGTTCAGACAATTAGAAATCAACTCCCATTGAGAATTGCCAAAGTGGCTTACCGCTAAAGAATCCATTCATCTCCCATCCGGCATCAAGCCTGAGAAAATATCCAAGCAGTGTACTGCGGATTCCAAATCCATAACTACCTACAAATGGTCCAATACCTCCGGCTTTTATTTGCACGTCCAGGTATGGGTTATTCGGGTCGGTGTAATGTACTACTGGTCTTGCAATTTTATCATATGATCCATTCCATGCTGATCCCAGGTCGAAGAATTGTATTACTTCAAAATTGCGAAGGAATGCATTGTTAATTGGCTTGTTAAAAAGTGTTGTGAATACAGGCAAGCGAAACTCACTGTTTATAATAACGGCATTATTTCCATTGGCGACATTCTGCTTGAATCCACGCATATTGACGGCCAGCGACTGATACGCATAAGCTTGATCAGGCGCTGGTGATGGTAACTGATTTGCTTTAGGAAATAACCATCCGTCGGTACCACCTAGATAGTAAATAACTTTTTGATTGCCCCACGAAAAATCTCCAGCTGCACGCAATGCCCAAATAAAATTGCGGAAGATCGGATAATAATTACGCGCATCAAATCCAAAGTTCAGCATTTTGCGTCCTTCCGCGGTTTGTGGTTTGTTGATTTGATAATTAAAATCCATATATACTTTCCAGCGGAGGCCATTGTAGATATTTGTTGCTTTCAACACGGTGTTGTCGTATACATATTCAAGCCTCGCCAATGCAAATGTTTGTTTGTTTACATCTGGCGCTTTTAATGAAATCGTATCTAGTGAAGGATCTTCACCGGGCCTTACCACCATTTTATCTGTTCTAACTCCCAGGGATAAACGCAAACTTCTTACTTTGTCAAATGGATATTTTATAATCGCCTGGTATAAATTGGTAAAGGATTTCGCATCAAACACATGCGGTCCGCTGTCATCAACTTGCGCATAAACTTGCCCAACATCAGTCTGTCTATAATAGACTAATGAATAATCAACGCGTTTTTTCAGGTAATCAACACGTCCGTACCATTGTCCGCCGCCATCAAAGAAAGATGAATTCGCAGGAATGAATGCGCTTGTTCCACCAGTACCAATACCGACCGCGCCACCACCGCTTCCACCAAATAATGGCAAACGCATAGCACCAGTAAATCGCAGGTCCTCGAACAAATCATACACAGAAGCCTTGAACATCGCGTTGAATGCTTGTCCCCCGCCTAATTGAATTGGCAACGAACCTGTGTACGGTTGGTATTTGGTTACCAATACATCGTTGTTGAATCCTGCAGTAAAATTGTCTGCGGAAAATTTAAGTTTATAATCAAACAATTTTGCTTTCTTCAGCAAAGGTTCTTCCTGTGGCTCGAGGATAGGTCCGGGTGTTACTGCCGCAGAGTCTTTTTTCTCCTTATCAAATTCACTTTCAAAAAAGTCTTGTTGCTTTTTGGCGGAATCAGCGCCCTTCTGCTGGAAGCGAAGTGCTTGTCCTCCGACAAGCTGCGCTGTAGTTATCGTTTGCTTTCGATAATCCGTAAGTCTTGGATTGATATTTCTTTTCTTCAACGCAGATTCATCAACCTTCAACTTATATAAAAATTTCAAATCGCCTTCCTGTCTTACTTCACTAACCTGTCCATTATCCCCGGCAATTTTTGTTTCTTTCAAACCACTTTGATAATTGGTCAATGCAAATGTATATGCCGAGTCATTTGTAATTGCGAAAGTGTAAAGTGTATCGGGCTCAGTTTTTTTCAATGCCTGTAAAGTAGAATCCAATTCTTTCGGATCAGGGTTATGAAGAATTTCGTCACCGATTCTATAAACAGTATCAATACCCGCTTTTTGCGTTGTAAAGAAACCCGCGTAGCGATTGTTGATACCGTTTTCATCACTGATATACGTGAAGTGATAAACATTGTATTGCGTTGGAAAACGAGCGTCACCATATTTTAAATGAGTGAGCTGAGAAATTTGTTTGAATTCACTTCTGTTCCAGTTATCGACAAGAAATATATTATAATGATAATTGGATGGCAACACCGTATCGCCCGTGGGCGCATGTGCCGAAGGTCGATTAGAAGAATAGATGATTCCAGTTTTGTTGGGAAAGGTTACAAATGTCGCATCTAAATCATCATACACATCATTTGTAATTTGATCGACATTTTGATTGTCGATCTTATAAACAAAAATATCTGACTGCCCATTTTTCACCGCACTCAATACAAGCGTATTATTGTCCAGCATATATTTCATATCCTGGATCTGGTCAAACATATCCAGGTCCTGTACCACGCGTTTGTACTTCGAAACTATATCGTACACGAATAACCGAATTTTTCCTTCTTTCCAATATACAACCGCGAGTCGTGTACCTTTTCCATCCCATGCAATTAACGGGTAATGCGGATTGATCTGTTTGTCATTGGTGCGAACACCGCTTTTCAACAATATTTTTTTATTGATAAAGTTTTCATGCAATACGACGCAATATTGGCCGTGATTAAATTCAACGACTGCATAGGTTTGACTGCGTGGAGCAGGATTGGGAGAAAAATGAAAAAAATCTTTGTTGTCATTCACTGCTTCCACCACTGAAACGGTTCCTTTTGGGAAATTTCTTCTGCCGCGAATATCTTTTGAATATTTTTCTTCTTCCTCCTGCATAAAATCTTTCAACACTTCCTTGAATTTCTTTTTACAGATACGTTGAGAAGCGCTGTTCAAATTGCGATATACTCTCGCGAGGTATAAGAAATAGGTGACGTTTTCTTTTTTGTATTTATTTGCGAAATAATACCAGAATGAATGACCAGCAAGATTCGGCTTTTCAAAAGCCATATTATAAAAATTCGTGTATCGGCCGGATAGTATCGCGGATTTCAATTGATCATCGAGCTCTGTATTCCAGTTCTCAGCAATATATTCTACATAACCATCCGTTAACCATTGCGGGAGATCCAGCAGCGTTTGATTCGCCGCAAATTCTCCGAGATCATCTCCGAATAAAATATTTTCAACGAGTATGCGAGCAATACCTTGTCTGACCTGTATGCGAAGTTTATTATGATCGTCGGTGTAATAAACAATCATTTTATTGTTCACCAACTTGGTAATACCACCTGTTGTTTGCCAGTCGATGCCCAAACCGATATTCGACTGTTCCATATCGTTATAGGTATTATAGATAACGATATTGGCGCGGCGCTGCAAACCATATTCAACCTGTTGTTCGATAGAAGTCAACTCTTTTTCAGCAAGCTGAGCAACAAATTTTGCGAGAGGCTGACCGTTTTGATTGAAGTATGAATTGAAATTAGGAGTTTGATAATATTTCCACTTGAAATTTTTGAATTGTAAGCGATTCTGACCAAATTCAACCGTATTAACCTGAGCGCTACTTTGCGAGAACAAGAAAAACAAACTGGCGAAAAATAAAAAAAATTCTTTGGACTTCAACTTATTCTGATCTTGCATACCAATTCTTTGAATTTTTAAAGTTATAACAATCCATATAATCGGTGAAATTCATTTTGGAATGAAAACGTTATTGTATGCTGCAGATAAAACAATTTACATTCAACCCCGTACAAGAAAATACATACGTATTATTTAATGAAAAAGATGCTTGCTGTATCATCGATCCAGGCTGCTATTTTGGTAATGAACGAAGAACGCTCGAAGAATTTATACAGGAGCAGAAATTGAACCCTAAATATTTGTTAAATACCCATTGCCACCTCGACCATGTTTTCGGTAATAAGTTTATCCATGACAGTTATGGACTGGCACTTCATCTTCATGAAAAAGAAAAAATAGTTCTGGATAATGCGCCTGCCGCCGGATTGCGTTGGAATATGCCTTTTGAAAATTATAGGGGTGAATTAATATTTTTAAAAGAAGGCGACATCGTTACTATCGACGAGGATCAATTAAAAGTTTTGTTGACACCTGGTCATTCGCCGGGTAGCATTTGTTTTTACTGTGAAGCCCAGCAATTCGTCATCGGCGGCGATGTGTTATTTAGATTGAGTATCGGAAGATCCGATTTGCCGGGTGGCGATTTCGAAACACTTATCAAAAGTATCCGAGAAAAATTATTTGTATTGCCCGATGAAGTGATCGTATATCCCGGTCATGGTGAACCGACAACGATTGGATTTGAAAAAAAGAATAATCCGTTTTTGAAGGCGTAACGCGTAACGCAAAACGCTGAACGCAGGAAACTTGCGTTATGCCTTCAGCGTTTCGCGTTCTGCATTCGGTTCAAATAAATTTTCCAATATAAGGCAACTTCTGAAATTCTTTTTTCTCCACGCGTAGTACGAAAAGTATATAAAGCAATAGAAAAATAGTTGCGATTGAAATATTGATCCATGTGTTGGTGAACATACTGCTGATAAAATGATATAAGAAATAGATAAGTGCAACGATCACCATATATGCTACCAATTTTTTCCATGCATATGGTATTTTGTATTGCTTTTGTCCCCATATATAAGATATGACCATCATGCTTCCATAACAAAGAAATGTTGCCCAGGCGCAAGCCATATAACTGAACGAGGGAATAAAAATAAAATTGACGAGAAGTGTAATGGCTGCACCTATCAAAGTGATGTATGCTCCAGCAGTCGTTTTGTGTGATAGCCTGTACCAGATGGATAAATTATAATAAATTCCGAGAAACATATTTGCGAAAAGAAGAATGGGCACAACTTTCAAACCCTCCCACATTTTTTCATCACGAATAAAATATTTCCACACGTCCAGGTAAAGCGCAACAAAAAGAAACATGCAGCAAACAGTGATCACAAAAAATTTCATCACGCGTGCATAAGTCTTCGGCGCATTTTCTTCAGTCGATTGCTTGAAGAAGAATGGCTCTGCGCCCATACGAAAAGCCTGTACAAACAAACTGATCAGGATCGATAATTTATAACATGCCCCATAAATACCAACTTCGTACGTTGCGGCATCGCCATGCAGGGACGATCTTTTTTCAAGCATGATGCGATCAAAAGTTTCATTGATCATTCCTCCAAATCCGGCAATGGTAAGTGGAAGCGAGTAAATCAAAATCTCTTTCCACAACACTTTATTTAATTTCCACTGGAATTGCGATAATTCTTTTGATAGCGCTATCACCTGGAAAAAAGATTGAACAAGATTTGCGATGAGTACATAACCAACACCGAAACCGGCACTATACAAGATCAGAAAAACACTATTCGGATGTTTTTTTTGAAGAGCCGGGCAAATGGTTAAAAAGAAATAGGCAACTGCGATATTCAAAAGAATTCCTGTAATACGTATAAACGCAAATTTTCTGGGTTTTGAATCGTGCCTGAGCTTCGCAAATGGAATCGCGGAAATCGCGTCGCATGCGATGATGAATGCACTGATTGTTATGTATTCAGGATATTTTGGAATGCCGATGAAGTTGGCGATTTGTCGGTTAAACAAGATCGTTAGTAACGTGAAAAAAAATGTGCTTGTTATCAGCGATGTGGTTATTGTGTTGTACACATCCTGCTCCTGGCCTTTTCGAAGTACATATTTAAAGTAAGCGGTTTCAAACCCAAAAAGAACCAGCGTATTTAAAAATGGAATGAGTGAATATACAAGCGTCATTTGCCCGTATTGGATTGTGCCGCTAAATTTCAAAGTGAGATACGGCGTCAGCATATAATAAAGGAACCTTGCGAAAATACTGCTGGCTCCATACCATATCGTTTGTCCGGCTAATTTTTTTATGCTACTCAATCTATCGGTTTAATGAACAAAAGTAAACGTTGAGCTGCTGATTTAATCGTGAGACGTGAAATGATAGAAGTGAAAGCCTCACGTCTATCGTTTCACGTCTCACGATTAAACCAACACTGGTTCGAATAAACGAAAAATTACACAATTTCTTCTTCTTTGATCATATTATTCTTCAAAGCAAAGATCACAACACCGGCTGTGTTTTTTACATCCATTTTCTCCATGATCTTAGTGCGATAACCTTCTACGGTCCGTTTGCTCAAAAAGAGTTGGTTGCCGATTTGTTGAGCAGTGAGTTGTCTGCAGATTAAACGGATGATTTCTTTTTCACGATCCGTAAAAACAATTTCCTGTTTTTTCTTGTGAGGATCAAACTTGCTTTTAACGATCATTGATGCGAGCTTTGCCGAAGTATGACGGCAGTAAAAGATATTATCTTCCCAAACCGAATTGATCGCTTCGAGTATTTCTTTTTTATCTGCATTTTTTAGAAGATATCCTTTCGCGCCGGCCTCCAGCATTTCAACAATCAGATTCTCCTCATCGAACATGGATAGGGCGATGATTTTTAGATCCGGATTTTTTTCAAGCAACAACTTTGTCGCTTTGATCCCGTCGAGATGGGGCATTTTGATATCCGTGATAACAATATCCGGATGCAACTGATTCACCAGTTCGATCAACTCCTTACCATTTTCAGCTTGTCCCAGTAGGGAAATATTCTCCTGCTTGGATAGCATTAAAGCAAGTCCATCCCTGAAGATTTCGTGGTCATCGGCAATGATGAGGCTAATGTTGTAGTTCACTTGCGATAAATGTGATAAATGTGAGCGTATGGAAATATGAAAATTATGGAATTCATCGTCAATTTTCATATTTCCACATTTCTCACATTTGCTAACGGTCAAAATTAAATTAAAACCATTGAAATTTTTATAAATAAATTCATTTGTAGTTATTTTTTATCCATTAAAAAACATAACATGGAAGAAAATAACTATTAAGGCAGATAGAGCCAGGGGCAAAAGGAAAATAGCGGTTTAAGGTTGAGGGGGAAGGGTTAACCGCGCAACGGAATCTTTACAAAATAATTCGTTCCGAACCCCGGTTTCGATTCTATGTTTAATATGCCGTTTAATATTTCGCAGCGGCTCTCCAGGCTTTTCAGACCGAGTCCGCTGGATTTCTCTTTCTCTATTTCTACGTTAAAACCGATTCCGTCGTCCTTCGCCAAAAGTAACAAGCTATTATCTTCTTCACTAAATCCGATTTGCATATTTTGGGCTTTCGCATGTTTGATCGTGTTGTGAATAATTTCCTGCAACATGCGAAAAATATGAATTTCCTTTTCTCTGGGAACATTGATGTCTTTTACAACGTACAATTGGATATTGATTCCTTTTTTGTATCCGATATTACCGACGAACTCGCGAACTGCTTCGGTGAGCCCTTTTAAAGCAAGTGTATTTGGTAAAAGATCGTAGGATATCTGGCGCATGCTACCAATGATTTCATCAATGGATTTACCCGCACGGTCAACGATGGCCTTGTCTTCGGGTTGAATATCGAGGCTATTGATATTTAGTTTAACTGCGGAAAGGAGTGGGCCGAGACTATCATGTAAATCTGTAGCAATTCTTTTACGTTCGTTTTCCTGGATCGTGATCTCTGCAAAAATTCTTTCGCGTTGTAATTTCATGTAACGCCTGTGATAGCGTATGATCGACGCAAAAAAATAGATAAGAATTACGGTGATAACTACCGCAAAAATAATACTGATATATAAAAGTTGATTTTGCATGGCGTAACGGACAATCAGGAAATCATCATCATATTTTATTCAAGTTTATATTCTTTATGCCGGGGGATTACTAAAAATGCTATCCCAAAAATAATATTCGTAGCTGCGTCCATGTATGTAAACAAGGAGATAATGATACTGGTGAATTTGCTTGGTTCCTCTACCAGGCTTACCTGGTACGACCATTCGTACAGGAGCTGGTAAACAAAAAACAAAATGAAACCGATGCAAATGATAAATCGCGGATTCCTGAAAAGGTTTTTGTTATCATGGGTAATCTTGAAATTGATTTCCGTGATGCTCATTAACGTGAGTAAAAAGGAATATAATATCCTGAAGTAAGGGCTAAAAGCGGTGATCTTTCCGAAAACAAGATTTTCGATCACCCAAATCAATGTCGGTATCGTCAACAACAGGTAAAAGAGCCTTTTTCTTTTTTTCAAAAATCCCCAAATATGAAATTGATATGATAATAGTATCCATTCAACAACCACAAAAATATTTGATGGGATAGCATTCGATGCGTATGCTTTATTAGAAATAATGATAAAGCTGCTCACTTCCGTAAACAGACCTGCAACCAATGTCCAAAAAAATGGTTGTAGTTCCTCTTTAATAGTTTTAAACCTTACGAGTCCAATAATTATCGGGATCCATATGGACTGCGTTATCAGGAAAAGTATAACAGGCTTCATCGATTATTTCGGAAATATTTTTATACAGAAAGCTATATTATAGTGGGGGACTTGAGCAAACTGTTGGACAACGTTGGCCATTATCGATTGCCTGTCCGCCATCCCAGAAAGCATTTGCATTTGATATCCCCGGAATTTTTACAGCGCTTTCTTTGACGAGTGTATGAATAATATCATTTCCTTTTGAATCGTACGGTACCAATATCAGTTTCACGCGATCACCTTCGTCCACGCCATAATAAACTCTTACGCCCGCGGCAGGATTTCCCAATGAATCTTTTTGATTCAGCAATACGATAATTGCATCGCGATTAAATGCTTCGGCGCGGCCAAAATCTAATCCGCCAATACCTGTGCGACGATCCAATTGTTTGTTGGTTCCGGTGTCGTAGGTCCGATACTTAGCGGCATACTTGCGAGCTTCTTCAATTTTGATGATGTGCGAGCGAACGCTGTCCTCATTATAAGGAATTGAACCGGTTCCTCCGCCACCGCCATCTCTCGGAGGTTGTTGATTACAACCAGCGATTCCCGCCACCAAGGGAATCATTAACAAAAAAGCTGACCAGGATTTGTGTGTTGTTTTCATGATAAGTTTTTTAATGTTAGTTAATTAAAAAGCAAAGTAACAGATAGTAAATTAAGAAACGCACGTAATAGTTACGTAAAAATTTACGTACTAATACCTGTGTTATTTCAGTATCAGTGCTCTAGGTACGACACCCGGATCACTGCAACTTTGTATCAGCAATTCGGACTGCAGTAACCAAATTGTTCGACCCTAAACCCTGAACTTGAATTTTGAAAACATCCGGCTGCCGATCAAAGCCGCTAATCATTAAACCTACTATGATGCATGTTGTACATGATTCCGTACCGTACATTGAAGAGCATGATGTATTTAAATCCGGAGAAAGAAATGTTTGTTGCGATTGCCCTTATTGCAAACACACAAATGGAATTAGTTGCGATCAAAAAATAATCGTTATGAAACCGAAATCAAATATTGGAGAAATCACAGTGATACCATTGTTACTACCCAGTATTCGTGGTTGCTGAAAACATCCCAGCTTCAGGATACAAGCGGTCTTGCTACCTCTGTCAACTTCTCGGCCGCGATTTTTCCGCCGTACCCCTTTTTTATAAAAATGTTATTCATGATAGGATGAAATTATTTACGCTGACTTTTATGAAAACCGCAGTTAGTTAGTTAATGTTAATCCAGCGCCTTTTGAAATTGATAATCTTTTAGCCCTGATTTCAACGCGTACCCTTTAAGAACTCCGCCTCACAAAAAGAATTTTAAGTGATCGGAAAATCTGTTGAATATTGATTGTTGAGTATTGGATATTTTATTCACCATAAATAATCAATATTCAACGATGAATGCTCAAGTAATAGTCGGGATAGTCTATGGTTGCAAACAATCGGAGCAGGTTTCGGGGGAAGCCTGCTCTTTGATTTTATTCAGCTTATTGCATTGATAATAATTATTCAAAAATCTCCACGGCGGATTTTTCTGCGTGCATCTTTGAGCTGAGAGGTTTTCTTTTTTGATTCAATTCTTTTTTCTTTCGAAACGCGCGAAGGTTTTGTAGCGACACGTTTCTTTTCTTTTTTTAAAGCCAGTGTGATCAAGTCATTCATTTTTTCAATCACTTCTTCTTTGTTGCTCAATTGCGAACGGTGTATCTGTGACCTCACTTGCAGATAGCCTTCGGCATTAATCCTGTTTTCAAGTTTTTCGCGGATGATATTTTTTTGCTCCTCGGAAAATAATTGTGAATTGCCAACATGAAAATATCCTTCCACCATTGTTTCTACCTTGTTCACATTTTGCCCGCCCTTGCCGCCACTACGTGCTGTCTGAAAAATAATTTCTTTGGAAACATCTACCTTCATTGTTTAAAATTACAAACTAAAGCGATAACGAAAAATGCGGGTCGTAATACAGCGGGTATCTCAGGCAAATGTTCATATCGAAGGAAAGTTGAAATCTTCTATAGGCCAGGGATTACTCATATTACTTGGTATTGAGGACAGCGACGGAGATGATGACATAGTTTGGTTGAGTAATAAAATTGTCGCACTACGCGTATTCAATGATGTGAATGGAATTATGAATATTTCTATCAAAGAAACTGGTGGTGATATTTTATTGGTGAGCCAGTTTACACTTCATGCTTCTACCAAAAAAGGCAATCGTCCATCGTATATACGTGCGAGTAAGCCGGATATCGCAATTCCTATTTATGAAAAAATGATCAGGCAATTGGAAAACGATTTGGGAAAAACGATTTCCACTGGGGAATTTGGCGCCGATATGAAAGTGAGCCTGCTTAATGATGGGCCAGTCACCATCATAGTGGACACAAAAAATAAGGAATAAGAGAACAAGGGACAAGGCACACGGAGATCCAGACACCTGTTACAATCTGATATAGTCGATTTTAAAAAATCTGAATCTGTTTTTTATGATGAATATGTTGGAGTTTTGTGTTTGTGGAATTAAAATTTCTATCACAAAAGTTCCTAAAAAATCAGATTATGAAAGTATATGTGGTCAATGCCTTCACCAAAGAAAAATTCGGCGGTAATCCCGCGGCGGTGGTTCCATTAGAGAAGTGGTTAAGCAAGGAGCTGATGCAAAATATTGCAGCGCAGCACAACCTGGCAGAAACAGCATTTATAATTCCAAGAGGGAATGAGTTTGAGATTCGTTGGTTCACTCCAACTGTTGAAGTGGATTTGTGCGGTCATGCTACACTTGCTTCCGCACATGTGTACTTCAATCATCTGAATTATAAAAATGATAAGATGGTATTTTATTCGCGAAGCGGTTCTTTGCATGTTTCAAAATTAGATGGAGGAAAGATCATGCTTGATTTTCCGGCGAATGCGCCTACAGAGACTACTTCTGTGCAGGCAATCGAAAAAGGTTTGCAGGTAAAACCTTTGGAAGTTTATACGTCTACCTTCGACTATATGGTATTGTTAGAAAATCAACAGGCGATTGAAGATCTCAACCCGGATTTTAAAACGCTTGCACAAGTTCCTTCAAGAGGAGTAATCGCAACTGCAAAAGGAAATGAATCGGATTTTGTGTCGAGATGTTTTTTTCCGCAGTCAGGAATAGATGAAGATCCGGTAACGGGTTCTGCACATACAGTTACTGTTCCTTATTGGGCGAAGAAACTGGGCAAATCAAAATTATCGGCCATTCAATTGTCAGAGCGAAAAGGATACCTGGATTGTGAAATGGCAGGCGACAGGGTGTTGATGAGCGGGTATGCGGTCACTTATCTCGTGGGAGATATTTTGATCTGACGAAACATGACAAGAGCGATGAGGAAAAGAAATAAGAAAGTGAATTAACTTAGTGCTTTCTCATTTCTCTTCCTCTTTTTTTTTATATATCATGCTATGGCGAAAGAAGAAATTTCAATCAGGCAGGCGCAGCAGTTGATAGATCAGTGGATCAAAACAACGGGTGTGCGATATTTCAGTGAATTAACAAACATGGCCATATTAACAGAAGAAGTGGGAGAAGTCGCGCGGTTGATGAGCAGGTTATACGGCGATCAGTCATTTAAAAAATCTGATAAAGAAAAAGAACTTGCTGATGAGTTGGCTGATGTATTATGGGTGTTAATGTGCATTGCCAATCAAACAGGAATAGACCTTACGGAAGCATTGACAAAAAATCTTCAGAAAAAAAATATTCGCGATGGTGAGAGGCATAGGGAGAATGATAAGTTGAATAAGTAGGCGGGTTGGTTGATTGAATGGTTGAATGGTTGAAAGGTTGATTGGTTGATTGGTCGATAAGTCGATAGGTTGAAA
>JAFDYD010000024.1:12233-125840 GCA_018267615.1 Bacteroidota bacterium
TCAACCTATCGACTTATCGACCTATCGACCTATCGACCAATCAACCTTTCAACTGATCAACCTACCCGCACATTCGCTTATTTCTTTACTTTTGCACCCTATGGCAAATGATAACAAGAAATTCCAGGCAATTATTTCTCATTGTAAAGAGTATGGATTTATTTTTCCTTCGAGTGAAATTTATGACGGGTTAAGCGCTGTATATGATTATGGTCAGTGGGGTAGTGAATTAAAAAAAAATATCAGGGATTATTGGTGGAAGAATATGACGCAACTGCGTGAAAATATTGTAGGCATCGATGCCGCAATTTTTATGCATCCTACAACGTGGAAGGCTTCAGGTCACGTTGATAATTTCAGCGATCCGATGATCGACAATAAAGACAGCAAAAAAAGATATAGGGTTGATCATTTGATTGAAGGATTTGCGGACGAATTGGAAACAAAAGGTGAAGGCGCGAGAGCAACGGAATTGCTAGCTCAGATGGACCGTTTATTGGCAACCAGTGATTTTGACGAATTAAAAAAACTCATCGACGAAAACAAAATCAAATGCAGTGTCAGTGGCACGTCTAACTGGACTGATATCCGTCAGTTCAACCTGATGTTTTCAACCCAACTGGGAAGCATATCCGAAGAAGCCAACGAGATTTATTTAAGGCCGGAAACCGCGCAAGGTATTTTTGTAAATTTTTTGAACGTGCAAAAAACAGGACGTATGAAGATCCCTTTTGGTATTGCACAAACAGGTAAGGCATTTCGTAATGAAATTGTGGCACGTCAGTTTATTTTTCGCATGCGTGAATTTGAGCAGATGGAAATGCAATTTTTTATCAGGCCCGGCACGCAACAGGAATGGTATTCGTTTTGGAAAGAGGAAAGAATGAAATGGCATCTAAGTTTGGGAATAACGGCCGACAAATTCCGCTTTCATGATCATGTTAAGCTGGCGCATTATGCAGATGCGGCCTGCGACATAGAATATGAGTTCCCAATCGGCTTTAAAGAAGTGGAAGGCATTCACTCAAGAACGGATTTTGATTTACGCAATCATCAACAATACAGCAAGAAAAAGTTGCAATATTTTGATCCAGAAATCAATCAAAATTATATTCCTTATGTTGTAGAAACTTCTGTTGGATTAGACAGGACTGTGCTGATGATTTTAAGCGATGCATACATGGAAGAGGATCTAAGCACGGCGGATAAAACTGATAGCCGTGTATTGTTGAAGTTCCCGCCTCGTCTCGCGCCGATAAAATTGGCAGTGCTGCCTTTGTTAAAAAAAGACGGCCTTCCCGAAATCGCCAGAGATATTATCGACAAATGCAAACCGCATTTCAAATGCTTTTATGAAGAAAAAGATGCGATTGGTAAGCGCTATCGTAGAATGGACGCCATCGGAACTCCTTTTTGCGTTACCGTTGATCATGAGTCGAAAGAAGATGGTACGTTAACAATCCGTTATCGGGATTCCATGCAGCAGGAACGGGTACCAATTGACCGGATAAAAGAAATTATAGAAAAACAAATTTTATAAGACTTTATTCAAACTTCTCCCTTATTTTTGGGTGAGATAGAATATCTTATGAACAAATAAGAATTTCCATCTATGAAATTCCTTCCTGATTAAGCAGTACCACGTGAAAGTTGATTACACCAACAAACTTTAATTATTTCGTCATGCTCCTTTGGAATGAGTTTACTATCAACATTTTTGTTTTAGCTCTGATTATTGTAGTCGCTGCCGCAATAGGTTATTTGTTACGAAGCCGGCAAATGACGAAGAAGCTTATAAAGATTGACGAACTTGAGCGAGAAGTTCTTGCCAATTATGCACAAATATTAGAACTGGAAAAAGAAAATACCGCTTTGGAAATTAAACTTCAGGATATAAAAATACCTGTGATTCCGATGAAGGCGCCAGTTCGCGATGAACAGCAGGATACCAATCAAAAAGTTCCTGATATCACGTTAAGAAAGCAATTACTCAGCAAAGAAAATTTACAGAAGCAAATAGCAACAGGAAAATAAGCTAATGTGCGAATTTACTAATTTACCGATGTGCGNNCGCACATCGGTAAATTAGTAAATTTGCGCATTAACCATAGAGTTCTTGGTGAATCGCTTTTCTATCGTATCCCATCGCTTGTATTCGTTGCTTGGCCTCATCGATCATATTTTTCCATCCACACAAATAGAAACGGGCCGGAGTTAAATTCGCTTTCGTTTCTTCTTCCGCTGAACCAGCATTAATTTTACAGATTTCTTCATAAACGGGATGTACATAACCTGTGCGGAAAAGATGGTTTGCATTATCCGGTTCTTCTCTTGAAAATGTTGGAATATATTCGAAACCCGGAAGACGCTCAGCTAATTTTTCTAATTCATCCCGATATAAACAGTCTTCAAATTTGCGGCATCCAAAAATCAGGTACACATTGCCGTGAGGAATGTTATGATTGAAGATATGATGAGCCATTGAACGAAAAGGAGCTATACCTGTACCCGTGCAAATAAAGAAAAGATCATGTTGAATTTCTTCCGGCAATACAAAAACACCCTGCGGGCCACGTATTGTCAATTCACTGCCGATACCGACTTCATTAAAAAGATAATTAGTTCCTGCACCGCCTTCAAGGTAAACAATCACCAATTCGAAAGTATTTGTACCGTCGGGCCATGAAGCAATTGAATAACTGCGCCAACGTTTATTTGGTTTTTCGTGAATGGGAAGATCGATTGTAACAAATTGTCCCGGCTTGAAATCAAAAGATTGCATAGAAGACATTTCAATCCAAAATCTTCGTGTAGTGGGTGTTTCGTTTTCTATGCGGACTATTTTCCCGGTTTGCCAAGGCTGCACCATGCAGTTATTTTTTTAAAGGATTTGAGTTGAACAATCGATAAGGCGAATATGGATCATTAATCTGAATGCAAATTAGTATTCATTCAACTTATCAACGATCTTATTTTTTCACTCACCAGTAGGCAAAGAAAGAGCGGATTGTAACAATCCGCTCCCGAGGTTTGCCTCTTTATAGCAAGCAATCGAATCAGCTAATTTATAGTTTTTTTTATTCTAATGGTTTGAAAATATTTTTTTTGTATTTCCGCCACTACTTGATCATGATATTCCTTGCATATTTATTGTTTCCAATCTGGATACTTAAGAAATATATTCCAGCACTCAGGCTTGGTATCCTGAGTTGTTTCGAGAATACACCCGAATAATTCGGATAACTGGCGCTATAAATTTTTTGTCCGATTGCATTTACAAAATTGATGTAAACATTACTTGCTTCGGCAAGATAGAATTGCACCGTGAAGTTACCGTTACTGGGATTTGGTCCGACAGTTAACCCAATGCCACTGCCCGGCGTATACACGATCTCGTTAGAACTGATTGCGCAACCTATGCTGTCGGTAACTACCGTCTTATATACACCCGGAACAGATACTGTATCTGTTTGTCCTGTTGCACCCGCAATCGCTGTGTCATTTACATACCATTGATTTCCGTTTGCCACACTACTTGTCAAAATTTTTCCATCCAGTGTGATCACAGGAGCGGTAGAGTTCGTAGCAATCACAGCCTTTCTTGGGCTTGGGCAATTTGTCAATAACACCTGCATGTCATAGAAGAAGTAATAGTACTTGCGATAATAAGTCGTATCACTTGTATTCGCAGTATTTACCGCGCTATTTCCAGTAATATAAAAAGCGCCTGGAATGGCAAATGAATACGGATTCGTTGGAATATTGTTATTTCTGAATATGCTTGCTCCATCCTGGCATTCGATGATGATCGCATGGTTTCCTGCGAAAGGAACAGGAAGATTCAATAAAAATACCGCGCCGGTGTCAGACGCATTATTGCCAGTAACAGCACCTGATTGTGGATTTGGCGTTGTAGGATATACATCGAGTGTATTGCTGGAAATCGGGAAATAACTGAATGATCCGTTAGTAGGATTATAATTTACAATATCTGCAACGGTGAATTTTATTTTTCCTCCGTGACCAATATACATTCTTGCACTTTGTATTGTCAGCGGAACCTGGTTTGTGAATTTTATAAAATTACCATTGAACTCGTTATAACCACCTTCCGGGAAAACCATTTTATTTTTTGGTCCGACAAATGTGTTGATCTCATTCAATGAAAGATAATAGACTTTGTTTGATGGAAGAACCGTAGTGGATGTTTTCGCCCCTGCCGCAATCGGTGTTGTTGAAGTTGGACTATCATACCAAACTGGTAAATCATTTGTGTCAGCGAGATCAGCCGCCAATGCAACGCTAACAGGATTGTCGCTGCAAATTTCTGCGAGTCCCTTTGCGTTATTCACTCCCGAACCAACCGTAATCGTTGTTACATTTTGATCATTCGTTGGATCCTGATCACCCACAAGATTTGTTTTGCTTGTGATCGTATAACTATTTCCAACAACAGCCTGGAAAGGAGCCTGGAAAGTATAAATAATTTCTCCAAGTGCAGGAATCGTATCCGGGCAAATGGTGTTGATTGTAAGAATTGTGGTTGCGCCATTTTGAACGGTAGTGGTTATCGGTACATTCAACTGATTAGACGTTCCGAAATTTTTAATTCTTATAGAAACTCTTTGCGAATCATTTGCGCAAATTGCTCCAAGTGGATCCACCAACTGAGAAACACCAACATCATTGGAAGCAGCAATAATCTGCACTCGATAATCCTGCGTTTCACCATTACCGTAAGTGCCGCAAGGTGTAACACTGGCTGGATTTGTTGTTTCCATGGCAACAACACGCATCAATGTGAAATTACCTGTTTTGAGACCTGCAGGTGTCACAATATTTCCGGTGAAAGTCGCAGCACCTCCGCTTAACACAGCGCTTTGAGCAACTTGTTCACCTGGGTCTGTAAACAATCCGTTATTATTATAGTCAATAAAAATTTTTACAATTCTTGAATTGGTTGTTCCATCGCAACCGCTCAATTTAATGGTAAATGGTAGTGTTTGGTCTGATTGAATTTGTGCAGTAACATTTGCATAATTCGTGTACGTGGTACATCCCGGAGGATTTCCATTTTGAACATTGCTCATGATCACACTATCGATTCTTGTTCCTGCACTGCTGGTAGCACCAGAAGCGCAATATGCTTGTCCGCCAACACCACTCACGAGTAATGAATATGCTTGTTGTCCTCTGTCGAGTGTTCCCTTATGTGTTACTTTGATTGTATAGGTTTGACCTGGTATCGCGTTATTGATAACTATTTTTTCCACATTATTCAATGTATCGTCTCCATTCGTTGCCGCATTGCCGGGATGTGTGCGATCTAATACCCATGGAGTAAATGTGGTTGCACCCGAAGTAATCCGTATGTCTAAATCATTGACGAGTTTCTTTGCGGGATTATTGAGAATATTTACATCATCCACAGGTCCCTTTGGATCTGTCCAGGAAATTGTCGCAATTAATGGACCTTTTCCTGAAGCAACAACCGGAAGCGTAAATGAATTTCCATTGAGAAGATTATTTTCATAAATCAACTGGTCAGTATTATTGGAAGTAATTACCGATGCGGCTTTTTCCATATTGATCAATCCCCATCCGTATTGATAATCCGGACCTGCTGAAGGGCCTGCTTCGTCAGCAGTATGAATAATAATTCCTTTCAATGTAGCGGAGCGCATAAACGCGCCTGCATGTAGTTTTGCATAATATTCCTGTAATAAATAGGATGAACCCGATGCTGCTGGAGTTGACATGGAAGTTCCACTAAAACTTGCGTAGGCATTATCTGATGTTGCTACACTTGAAAGCACATCAACACCATCAGTAACAACATCTGGTTTTATGCGACCGTCGTCAGTAGGACCCCAACTGCTGAATTCTGCCAATACTACATCTGACGGTTGCGTATAACCGCTGGGAATCGGATACACCGCTCCTACACTTAAAATATTTTTTGCGACACCATATGTTGGGATGATATCGTATCCATCATTATTGCTGATACCATTCGGCCTGTTACCGGCACTTGCCATCACATGACTTGCATTGAAACGATAATAAGGTTGTCCGACTGCCGGACCGGTTTCCTCACGGTTATTACCAACCGATTTTACGATCAGGTAAAAAGGCGCGTTATATGCAATGGAATCCCAAACCTGTGCGTCACTTGAATAGTATCCGAATTTATAATCGACCGTGTCTCCAAAGTTTCCCCAGAATTCCCAGCGATTTTGATCGCTATTAAAATTCCATCCCGCAATACTTCCGTACGAGTGATTCGACACAAGTAAATTGGGGGATTCTCCGAGCATTTCTGATAAATGATTATTGAAATCGTATGCAGAAAGTTGGAGAGCGCCGAAAGCCATTCCTTTCGCAGCAGGATTAACACCTGTTGCTATCATAGTTCCTGCAACGTGCGTAGAGTGATCAGCAAGCGTAACCGTATTATCTTTTTGTACAATACGATTTACCAATTCAATATGAGTAGGTCTTGGTTTGCCTTCATCCCATATAGCCAGTTTGCCCTTGGCGATGGTAGATCCATCCAAATTCAAACCAGTACTACCCCCGGGCCAAAGCAAATTCGTTTTGATGGTTGCAGCAGAAATAATATTATCGTTCACGCGTACATATAGGGGATACCCTTTCGGATCAATACCAACCAACACAGCACGACTTCCTTTTTTATTGGCGATTGTAAGCGGCCATCCTTTCTGTTGCGAAAGTGTAAGTAATTTTCTGGCGAGATCTTTTTCTTTCAATGCCGCGTCCAAACTTGCTTTGCGAAGAATAGAAGTATTCGTAGAAACCTGTCCTTTTACCTGAATACACACAACAATCAAAAATATACTCAGCGCAAGGGGTACAAATTTTTTCTGCCTCATACGATTCATTAATATAATTATATAGCTTTTAAAATTACATTTTTTTCCAATCCGAATCCTTTTTGTCATAACTTACTATTGAGGACAATAAACACGGTTTTTTATGGTAAAAATGAATTTTGCGGGTTTGTTTATTGCATTGGTACCGGTTATGCATAGTGGCATTGAATCCATTCATAAAAGCCAGGGTATCGAAGGGCATGTTTACAGAATTTCGGGCAATCAAATGCCTTCTCCCGACGTAAAACCTGCAGCTCCTAAGGGAATAAAAACAACTGTTTATATCTACGACCTCACAAATCTTAACCAAACTATCAGGAAGGATCAATCGCCGTTTTATTCTGCTGTTAAAACAAATCTCGTCAAAAAAGTAGAAACTGATAGTAATGGTTATTTCAAGGTTAAATTACCTGTCGGATATTATTCACTCTTCACAAAAAAGGACAGCCTGTTTTATGCTAATTCGTTCGATGGAAAAAATAATATCGCACCGGTTCAGGTTCACCCTCAAAAATTTTCCAAAGTAGAATTAAAAATAGACTACGACGCTTACTATTAGCCCTTATTTTAGTAATACTTTTCTTTTCAACGGCGGGTTGCTTTGGAGCTGTTAACGATATCGCATGTAAGTCTCAAGGTGCAAGAGGCAAGGCACGAGGTACAAGGTACAAGGTACAAGATTCGAAGTCTTTCATATCTTGTACCTTGTGTCTTGTGCCTTGTAGCTTATTCCTATATTTGCAGACTGAATGAACAATGAGGCGTTATTAGAATTGTTTGTACGTTCCCCCCGCCTTTTTCAGCTAGCGGACAGGATTACTATGTCCGGCCCTCAAAAAGTCTTCCTCAAAAATCTTCAAGGAAGTTCTCCGGCGTTTGTAATTGGCGCCATTTTTAATAATAGTATCACCAGCCAGTACAATCACCTTGTAATTTGCGAAGATGAAGAATCAGCGGCGTATCTGCATAATACCATTGAAAATCTTACGAAGGGATTAAATATTTTTTATTTTCCTTCTTCCTTCAAAAGCAAAAAAAATTACCGCTTGCTAAATAGCAGCCACGTGATGCTCCGCACCGAGGCGCTAACCAAATTAGGCGTTGAAGGAAATAAAAAAATAGTCGTTACATATCCCGAAGCAATATTCGAAAAAGTAGTATTGCCTGAAACTTTATCAGGAAATATTATTTCTATCAAAACCGGTGACACAATCAATCCTGATTCACTGATGGAAAAATTTGTTGAATATGGTTTTGAAAGAACGGATTTTGTATATGAACCGGGCCAGTTTGCATTGCGTGGAGGCATACTCGATATATATTCTTTCGGCAATGAAAAACCTTATCGTGTAGAGCTATTCGGGAATGAAGTGGATTCGATTCGCATATTCGATCCGGAAACACAATTAAGTGAGCGAAGGTTATTGCAAGTAAATATCATTCCCAACATTGAAACGCAATTTGATGACGCGCAGAAAGTATCGCTTTTCGATTTCATTGCTGAAAACACGGTTATATGGACGCAGGACGCGCAATATATCCAGGAAAGATTATTGATCCAGGAAGACGAACTGCAATCATTCATTGACGCTGGGGGAAATGATAACGCTGCGTCGAATTCGGAGGAGATCACGCAAACAAAAATGGTGACAAAGGATGAATTCATCACGGCTTCTTCTTTTGAAAACTCTTTACGCGAAAAACATTTGATCGAATTTGGAAAACAAGCTCCGGTGCTTTATGCCGGTTCGTGGACAACAATCGAATTCAAGACGATGCCACAGCCCGCATTTAACAGGCAGTTTGAATTGCTGATAAAAGATCTCAAAAACTGGGAAGCAAAAAAATATGCTTTATATCTTTTTGCAGAAAATCCAGTTCAATTGGAGAGACTGCATACAATTTTTGCCGATCTCAAATCAGATATACATTTTACGCCGATCGCCACATCCATCCATGAAGGATTTATTGATGAAGATCTCAAAATAGTTTGTTATACAGATCACCAGATATTTCAGCGTTACCATAAGTACAAGATCAAACAGGCTTATAACAAAAATAAAGCGCTGACACTGCGAACGCTTCGCGAATTGCAGCCCGGTGATTATGTAACTCATATCGATCATGGCGTTGGACGATATAGTGGGTTACAAAAAATTGAAGCGAATGGAAAATTGCAGGAGGCCGTTCGGATTATTTACAAGGACAGCGACATTTTATATGTCAATATTAATTCACTCCATAAAATTTCGAAATACACAGGAAAGGAAGGAACTGTTCCGAAAATAAATAAACTCGGAAGCGATGTTTGGCAACGTTTGAAAGAAAAAACAAAAACGAAAGTCAAAGAAATCGCCTTCGATCTGATTAAATTATATGCACAAAGAAAAGCCCAGCAGGGATTTGCATTTTCGCCGGATAATTATATGCAGACTGAATTGGAAGCCTCTTTTATTTATGAAGATACTCCGGATCAAAGCAAGGCGACCGCTGATGTAAAGAAAGATATGGAGTTGACATCTCCGATGGACAGGCTCGTGTGTGGTGATGTGGGATTTGGTAAAACCGAAATAGCAATACGAGCCGCTTTCAAAGCTTGTTGCGACGGAAAACAGGCGGCTATACTTGTTCCAACTACCATCCTTGCATTTCAACATTATAAGACTTTCAGTGACCGGCTAAAAGATTTCCCGGTTACTGTCGATTATGTAAACAGGTTTAAATCATCCAAAGAAAAAAAAGAAACACTCATCAAATTACAGGAAGGCAAAATCGATATTATTATAGGAACGCATGCATTGTTGGGAAAGGATGTAAAATTTAAAAATCTTGGTCTTCTGATTATCGACGAAGAGCAAAAATTTGGTGTTGCTCATAAAGAAAAAATCAAAACACTCCGCACGAATGTAGATTGCCTGACACTAACGGCGACGCCTATCCCCAGAACATTGCAATTTAGTTTGATGGGAGCGAGAGATCTCAGTATCATCAACACGCCGCCTCCCAATAGGCAACCCATTCAAACCGAAATGCATGTTTACAACGAGGATTTTATCCGGGATGCGATCTATTATGAAACGGAAAGAGGAGGACAGGTTTTTTTTATTTACAATCGTGTGCAGGGATTGAAGGAAATGGCAGGTATTATCCAGGCATTATGTCCTGATCTTTCTATCGGTTATGCACATGGGCAGATGGAAGGGAATGAATTGGAGGAGCACATTCTCGATTTTATCGACAAGAAATATGATATACTGGTATGTACAAATATTGTGGAGAGCGGAGTGGATATCCCCAATGTAAATACGATTATCGTTAATAATGCGCATCATTTTGGTCTGAGCGATTTGCACCAGTTGCGAGGAAGAGCAGGAAGAAGTAACCGGAAAGCTTTTTGTTATTTGTTGGCGCCATCACTTGCGACACTTCCGGCAGACTCAAGAAAACGTTTGCAAACATTGGAGCAGCATAGCGATCTTGGAAGTGGTTTCCAAATAGCCATGCGTGATCTTGATATACGTGGCGCGGGAAATATGCTCGGTGGCGAGCAAAGCGGATTTATGGCAGAGATCGGTTTTGAAATGTATCAGAAAATATTGGATGAAGCCATCAAAGAATTAAAAAGAACTGAATTCAGAGATTTATTCAAAGAAGAAATTGCAAAGCAGGAAGATTATGTGCAGGACTGTACGATTGACACCGATCTGGAAATTCTGATTCCCGATAGTTATGTAGAAAGTATTACGGAAAGACTATCGTTATATACTCGATTGGATAGTTGTGAAACAGAAGAAGAATTGAAACATTTTCACACTGAATTGAATGATCGTTTTGGCCCTGTGCCATCTCAGGTGGAAGATCTTTTTGATACGGTACGTATTCGTAAACTCGCAGTCGAACTTGGTTTCGAAAAAATTATTTTGAAGGATGAATTGGTAAAATGTTATTTTATCAATCGTCCCGATTCACCCTATTTTGAATCGGATATTTTTAATAATATTTTAAATTTTATACAGAAACAAACCAACAAAGCAAGATTGAAACAAACGGGAAAATCTTTTTTATTGGTAATTGAACATATGGGATCGATGCAGGAATTGTTGCAATTTTTTCAACGAATGCTGGTATCGGTGAAAGGAACTGGTGAAAAAGAAAAAGCAAGAGTATAAAAAAACTATAGAGATTTTTCCATGATATAATGCGGGATCGTTACTTCCTCGAACTCTTCGCCTTTGGCGTAATAACCCAATTTTTTATAAAATCCCAGTGCAGTTTTGCGCGCATGCATGATCAATGTTCGATAGCCCATATCCCGTGCTATATTTTCGGCGAAGATCATCAAGGCCCTTCCTATTCCTTTTCCCTGCAGGTTGTTAGGCACAGCCATTTGTCTGAGCCTGACCGTTTTTTCATCCACTTTTGTAAGCAGGCAGCAGCCGAGAATGCGGTCATCTTCAAAAGCTCCCATCAACACGTCCTGCTTTTCCATTTCCAACTCGCTTGGTTCAAAATGTAGTCCGAGTGGTTTGCGCAACATATCGTTACGCAAACGCACCATTTGCTGGTATTCTGCAGATCCGTGATCGATAATCTTAAGTGCCATTCGCGTAAATAGTTTTAAACTCCCTTTTTCCGAAGGTATTAAATATACACATTCTGGTATATAAATCGCGATCAAAAATTAATAAATCGTGGTGCACTTGCCCAACGGCTTTTATGACATTTTTTTTAAATGAACAAACTTTATTGAAAATGGCTGTTTTCCGATAAAAAATTAAAAATGGCTTGTTTGCTCGGTTTAACTCAAAAATTATATTTTTGCAGCCGTAACTAAACTTTACAAAAATGTCAGACATCGCTACAAGAGTAAAAAAGATTATAGTTGATAAATTAGGAGTTGAGGAAGCAGAAGTTACCAACGAGGCTTCTTTTACGAACGATCTGGGTGCAGATTCCCTCGATACAGTAGAACTGATCATGGAATTTGAAAAAGAATTTAATATTTCTATTCCAGACGAGCAGGCCGAAACAATTACTACTGTAGGTCAGGCTGTTGCATACCTGGAAGAGCACGCTAAATAAGTGAATCCTGTTCTGTGCGATAAATTTGTTTGATCCGCCTTTCGATAGCTGTGGGCTTAGAAGGCGGATTTATCACTTCACACATTTTCCGGGCAAGTCATATGGAATTGAAAAGAGTTGTTGTAACAGGAATTGGTGCTTTAACACCTTTGGGCAATAATTTGAATGATTATTGGAACGGTCTCCTCAATGGTGTTTCCGGCGCGGATCATATTACCCTCTTCGACGCTTCTAAATTCAAAACCAGATTCGCATGCGAATTGAAAAATTTCGATCCGCTTAATTTTCTGGAAAAAAAAGAAGCAAGAAAAATAGACAGGTTTACGCAAACAGCGTTGGTTGCAAGTGATCAGGCCGTAGCTGATGCTGGTATCAATAAAGATAATGTCAATACCGACAGGGTGGGTGTTATTTTTGCGAGTGGTATCGGCGGATTAATCACTTTCCAGGAGGAAGTTACAAACTTCGCGATGGGCGATGGAACTCCACGTTTCAATCCTTTCTTCATACCAAAAATGATCCTCGATATTGCTGCGGGTCATATCTCGATGCGACATGGTTTTCGCGGTCCCAATTTTGCAGTTGTAAGTGCTTGCGCATCTTCTACCAATGCCATTATGGAAGCCTATAATATTATTCGGTTAGGCATGGCCGATATAGTGCTAAGCGGAGGTGCTGAAAGTGTAATCAAAGAAGCCGGTGTTGGCGGATTCAATGCCATGAAGGCATTGAGCGAACGTAACGACGATCCCAAAACTGCAAGCAGACCTTATGACAAAAACAGGGATGGATTTGTTATCGGTGAAGCGGCAGGCGCATTGATATTGGAAGAAATGGAACATGCAAAAGCCCGTGGCGCCCACATTTATTGTGAGATTGCCGGTGCCGGTGCAACCGCAGATGCTTATCATATTACGGCTCCACATCCGGAAGGACTGGGCGCAAAAAATGTAATGAACGCAGCATTGAGAGACGCGGGGATGAAAGCTGAAGATCTTGATTATATCAATACGCACGGAACATCTACACAACTCGGCGACGTTTCCGAAGTAAGAGCAATCATGGAAGTGTTCGGACAACATGCTTTTAATTTGAACATAAGTTCCACAAAATCTATGACGGGTCATTGTCTGGGCGCGGCTGGCGTTGTAGAGGCTATTGCTTGCATTATGAGTGTTTGCAACGATATCGTCCCGCCTACTATCAATCATTTTACTGACGACCCGGACCTCGATTCGCGGCTCAATTTTACCTTCACGAAACCACAACAAAGAACAGTGAGGGCCGCCCTGAGTAACACTTTTGGTTTTGGCGGTCATAATGCCTGCGTTATCGTAAAAAAGTACAAAGGTTAAAACCAGAATGTCCAAACCTTCGTAATTTTGAATGATCCCGATATTTTTTATAACCTGAATGGTTTTATTTTTTCTCTGAATAAAAAAATTGTAGCTTGTTAGTGTGGGACTTTTAGACCGAATTTTAAAAAGTGACTCTTCAGTTGTTTCTTTCAGGAAGCAACTACGTAATGTGCTGGGCTTTGTTCCCGGTAAAGCTGTGTTATATAAGACTGCACTTACACATCGTTCCGTAAAAGAAGGATCTGATCAAAATAATGAGCGCCTGGAATACCTGGGAGATGCCGTTCTAAGCGCAATCATCGCCGATTTCCTTTTCAAAAAATACCCATACAAGGAAGAAGGATTTCTGACAGAAATGAGAAGTAAAATGGTTAATCGTAATCAGTTAAATGAGATTGCGATTAAAATGGGATTGAAGAAAATCAGTTATTTCAATAAGTTTGATGGCTCATTGAAAATGAGCCAGATTTTCGGCAATACCCTCGAAGCCGTTGTTGGCGCTATTTACCTGGATAAAGGTTATGATAAGACGCGCCAGTGGGTTATTGAAAGAATTATTCAGCCATACCTGTTCATGGACGACCTCGAAAATCTTGAAATCAATCATAAAAATAAACTTTACGGCTGGGCAAATAAAAACGGAAAGAACCTTGAATTTGAAACGCTTGATGAGCGCATAGAAGGAGGCCGCCGTTTGTTTACCGTTGGTGCCGTTGTTGACGGAGAATTGATCGCACAAGGAAGAGCTTATAATAAAAAAGATGCCAGCCAAATAGCGGCCCAAATGGCCATGGAGAAATTGGGCCTTACCAAACTCGAAGCCGAAGAAGAATAGAATTTCTTTCCACTATCTCCCAAAAAAACTTCATAAGTGCATTCTACTAGAGCGTAAAAACCCGCAAAAGTTATTAACATTTATCATCTTCTATGTTGATAAGTCCAAAAAAACTTTCTACTTTTATGTTCCATTCCGATGAAGATTTAATGATGGCTTAGTGATCCACCCCTTTACACTTTATTCAATTTTTTTGTTGCTATCCTAGTTTTTAATAATCAATCGTGCCCACCTCTGAGTAAAATCCATTCGTGAAAGAAACCTTTCTTCCCTACATAATCCGTTGACTATGGTTTACCGTAACCACATTCAATCATCAAATTGTTTCTTTTATGAAAAAGTTTTACGCGGTTTGCCTTGCTGCTTTATTTTGTTTTGTGCAAGGGGTGACGGCACAAACTCACAATGCAATTTTCTCTGGCAATTGGAGCGACAACTCCATTTGGGGACCAAGCGGCCCACCACCTAACAATTGCAATAATTGTACAACCACAATCAATGATGGGGTCGATGTAACGCTTGACATTTCTTTCACCATGCTCGGAACCAGTAAGGTTTTGATCGGTTCTTCGGGCGCTACTGCTTCTTCATTAACAATAACAGGCACAACGGCAGTCAATATTGCGGGAGGGCATAATTTTATTTTGTCAAACCAGGCAGGAGGAAACCCAACTGTCAAAATTGTAAGCGCCTTATCAAGTTTGCGAGTAACGATAAGCGGACCGACAGTGGGAAAGTATGATGGAGTATTTACACAAAATCTGCCGGATCTTGCTTATTCCAAGATCGTAGGTATTAAGCCGAATTTAATAGGCTCCGACAGCACTACCGTTTCACAAAATCTTCCTCCCTTCTATTCTACGTCCTTACCAAATGCGGCGAACCCAGCGCCATTTACTTTGAATTCGGATGGAACTTTGCCGGTGTCATTGACAAGTTTCAACGCGGTTTTAAATGGGGATAAGGTGAATTTGTCATGGACAACGGCTCAGGAAATCAACGCAGGTTATTTTGGAGTCCAGCATAGTAACGATGGAGCAAGTTGGCAGGATATCGGAGTTGTGTATGCAAAAGGATTTTCGAGCACTGCGGTTAATTATTCATATGCGGATGAATCTCCTTCTTCTAATGCAAATTACTATCGCCTACTGGTGATGGATAGAGATGGAAGATATAAATATTCTCCGATCAAAGTGGTAAATGGTACATCAACAAAGGGACTGAGTGTATTTCCAAATCCGGCTAACAACTTCGTAAATGTTACACTGGGAATTGATATGAGTACCAACACAACAATCAGGCTTCTTAACCAATTTGGACAAATATTACAGGAAAGAAAATTGACACGTGCAGCTGGTACAACGCAAACGTTGCCGGTTCAAAACTACCCGCAGGGTAATTATATACTTCAGATCACCGGAGAGAATGGAAGTATAGAAACCAGGAAAGTTTTAATAAGCCGTTAATAGTCAACAGTAACAAATTCCCTTTTACTGATATCACAAAAGATCCCGCGCAAATGCGGGATCTTTTTTTACTAACTGGATCCTCTTAGATGCAAGCCAATTGTGAATTTGGTGAGATGTCAATATAATAAATCCGGGTCTTTGGGAGTTATTAGTATCGAACCCGATAATCCAATTTCCGTGTGAAAGCCGATCGAATAATATCCTGGTGGAAAATTGCATGCCTTGCTGGGTGCCTATCATTCATTTCCTCTTTACTCCAGGCACAATGCCTCAGTTCAACTCAAAGTATTACCTACGATACACTTGTTTCGGGAACAGGAAACGATGCTCATGTTTTTACATTACCGAAATTTGATCCGTCAATCGGTACGCTGACTTCTGTAAATATTAGTTCTGTGGTTTCAGTTAACTATGGATTTGTTCTGACTAATGTAATAAGTACGCCGATCACTTTTACTGTTGGTGTCGGAAGAAAAGACAATATCCAAAGTGCTGCGTTAACAACGGCTTACAATAATACAATTACAGAAACGATCGGAACTTTTACATTAGCGCCAAATCAAACAATCAGCGAAGCAGAAACTACAGTTATAGACAGGTATAACAATGAGATGAATATTACAAGTAATGTGGTTGACTTCATGGGGTCCGGAACTTTGGGATTTAATTATGCGCCTCGCACATATGCGAATAATTCGGGAGCTTCTACATTCAATTATAGCGCAACTGCAAACGATACCATCCATTTTTCAATTACTTATTTTTATTGCAGTGGAATTGTTCTAAGCCAAGACATCACCAATTTTTCCGCGCAGAAAGAAAACAGTGAGACTGCAAAATTATTATGGACAACGGCCAACGAACAACGGGCTCGCATATACGAAATCGAAAAAAGTATTGACGGAGAAAAATTTGTTACCGCAGGAAATGTTTCGTCGCTAGAGGAAAATCAAAATGATAATTATATTTTTCACTACCTGGTATCTGCTGGTGAAAAAACAAAAATATGGTTTCGATTGAAGATAAAAGATGCTTCGGGAATGGTAAAATATTCTTCTGTAAAAATGGTAGACATGAAAGACTCTGCCTTGGGAAATATTTATCTCTATCCTAATCCTTCAGATCAATTTATAAATATTGTTTTCAATCAACCAGATCCAAAAAATTGGTTGGTAGATATTTTTTCGGTAAACGGCTCGCTGATCCAGAAAAATATTTTCTCCAATGTTCTCACCGCACATATCGATTTTCAACACAGGCTGGCTGCAGGTACTTATTTTGTCCGTGCTACCGACAAACAAACATTAAAAACACATCTTTTATCTTTTGTGGTGCGGTAAAAAAGCGGCAGCATAAATAATTTAACGTCAGTGAAAACAAGAAAGGTTATAGACCTTGTTATCGCAATTGAATTTATTGACGTAAGCATTAGAGCCATCTTTGCGCTCCAGGTCAATACAACTTTTGGTAATGTCAAAGGCATTACTAAATGCACTTGCCTGCGCGCTGAATAATGTTCTTTTTAAATCTTTTGAATTAACGGCATCGCCGTGTTTCAGTTTTACAACATTGTCGTCAACAGTTGCTACCAGCGCTTTTATTTTTGGTATATATGCTTGCAGTAATGCCGTTCGTTGGCTGTTGTAACTGTCTGTAATTTTTACAATCTGCTCCCAATATTTTCCATCGATCTCATTAGCGCATGCACACGAAGGCAATCCTGTTTTATCTTGTGGACATCCTGATTTATCTCCGGGTTTTATTTTGGCCTTTTCCGCCGACATCGCCGAATTAAGATCTCTCAATTTAGCAGCAAATTCTTCGTTCACTCTTCTCAGTTGATTCACTCCTGCATCCTGCGTCTGAAAAACAAGTTTTGTAACGTCTGCATTATCCTGAATGGTAGCGGCGCTTCCACCTCTTTGCTTCTCTTGCACCATCTGCATGGCCCATTGTTTTTGCTGCTCAGGCGTCATATTTTTTAATTTCTCAGCAAGGTCTTTGCCGCTTGCGATATCCTGCTGAGAAGGCATTTGTGCATTGATGCCGCCGAGCGAAGCCATATTAAAATCCTGGGCTGTACGTGCTATGAATGTATCCAGTTCAACTAAATCCGTTCCATAGTTCACAATTACAGTTTGCTTCTCGTCATTCTTGGTAAGATTGCATTTACTGAAAGATGATGCCGATTGGCCTGGAGGCTCCAGTTTTCCCATTAGGGCTGTAATATTAATTTCCATACACTTTTGCGCGTGTGATGAAGAAAAAATAAAATAACCGGCCAAAAATAAAATTGACTTTTTCATATTGTTTACAATTCAGTGGATAAATGACTATTTCATCTCGATACTTTTTTCAGGATCAGGTTTAATGATTAGTGGAATTGATGGGTCCGGGCAACAGCATATTTTTATTGTCTTACAAATTCAACCCTGCGATTATTGGCTTTTCCTTCTGGTGTATTATTGTCTGCAATCGGTTTTGTATCTCCAAAACCTTTGCTGCTTAATCTTGCGGCGTCAACACCCATATTGAGTAACTGTAATTTTACTGCGTCGGATCTTTGTTGCGATAAAGTGAGATTATGCGAAGCAGTTCCGCTATTATCCGTATGGCCATCAATTTCAAATTTCACATCAGGATTGTCTTTTAGAATTTGCACAATCATATTCAGGGTGCCCATGCTTTCGGGTCTGATCGTGGCTTTATCGATATCGAAATTGATTCCGTGCGTAATGATTTTTGCATCCGTGAATTTTTTTCCGATCATATTCATATTTCCACCTTCTGCCAGTCTGAAATTTTTTAAAATAATAGGATCATTGATGCTTCCGATTCCACCCATATCCAGCGTTGTGACTTTGCAGTCTTCGCAATCGGGCATTACCAATACCCGGAATTGGTCTTCATAACATTTGATTTGATTACCTGTTTTAATAACAGCGGCGTGATGCCATTTGCCCACAAAATTATCCTGGTCGCCGGGATAGGTTGCACTTAGATTGTTTGGGAAATAACTTGTAGATACTTCTTTCCCGAAAAAAATATAACGATCACCAGTTTCTGAAGTCTTAAAAAGAATGCCAGGTGTGTAAGATCCCTCCGTTGCATAAAAATCGAATTCAATCGTGAAATTTTCCGGAAGATAATTTTCCATGTTTTTCATCCTCGGCGAAACTTTGACGTAATTCCCTTCGGTTAGAAAAAATGCTTGTTCATTATTGAGTTTATTGATCACGGCCTGACCACTTTGCAATTTCCAGTGACTGGGAAATTCGCCGTCCTGCTCATCTGCAAAATTATCTTCAAACAAAATTTTATCTCCCGGTACGAAATCATAATTCTGATAAGTTTTTATTGAAGCCGCTGGTGCGCTATTGGTGTCTTGTGTATTGGTCTGATTCGCGTTTTTCCCTGTCGCCTGGTTATTGGTGTTTGTCGTTTCCTGCTTCTTATCTTTATTTTTTTTCTTAAATAGATTTCCAATACTCTGCTCTGCTTTGTCAACACCTTTATTAGCTGCGTTATCCATATCGTTGTTGGCATGATTGGTTGCTGCATCCTTCGCAACCTGGTTTGGATCGTTCACTTGAGCACGAATCGTTTGCAGACAGATGCACGCAGCAGTCATCAGGATAATCTTTTTCATATTTTTTATTTTAAAATAATGTCGATGCCGTAGGGGCGTTGGGAGATTGAATAAACCTTACAAAGAGAAGAGAAAAATAAAACCAGGACAATCGGATGAATATATGATTTTATATCGGAGACTAGTTTGTCAGTAGAGACTTATTTTGAAATTTCCATGTGTAATTACATTTTTATGTGACTGGATACTTTTCTATTTCGAAAATTATTACGAGTCAGCCCTCACCCCAACCCCTCTCCTTTAGGAGAGTGGCAAGGGGTGAGGAAGTCAGTCACTACTAGTTTGTCAGGAATTCTGAGATTTGTTTTGCAGCACTTTTGCTACTGCCTGGGATTTTGAATTGACATGGAGTTTTTCATAGATATTGCAAATATGGGTTCGGATCGTACTGATACTTACAAAATGTTTTTCAGCAATCTTCTTATAACTTAAACCGTCAACCAACGAATAAAGAATTTCTTTTTCTCTTGCAGTTAGTTCGTAATCCTGTATCGCTGCGGGTCTTTCTGACTGGAATGATTGAATCACTTTTCTTGCAATGCTGGCCGACATGGGTGCACCACCGTGATATAAATCCCTGATAGCCTCAACAATTTCTTCGGGTGGCGTTTTTTTGAGAATATATCCTGAAGCGCCAGCGCGAATTGCATCAAAAATTTTTTCATCGTCTTCGAAAACGGTAAACATCATCACCAGTATCTGTGGAAAGTTTGTCTTTACAGTCCTTACCCCCTCGATTCCTGATATATGTGGCAAACCGATATCCATCAATACAATGTCTGGCAAAGCCTTGCTGATTTCGCTTACAACATTTAATAAATTTGTCAGCGATACAACACATTTCATCCCTTCGATTTTGTTGAAAAGATTTTCCAGGCTGCTACGCAAATTATTATTGTCTTCTATGATTGCTACTCGGATCATTTATTCAAAATTGGTTGATAATACAGATCATGTCAATCGGATGTTTTATTGATTTTTATTCGTAAGCGAATTGTTGTGCCTTTATTGAGAGCCGCGTCTATGTGCAACGATGCGTGCATCAATTCAGCCCGGTTTTTCATTCCCAATAGTCCATTCCCGGTAAAATATTCCTGCATGATAAATCCTTTGCCATTGTCATTTACAAGAATTTCCAGCACACCCTCTTTAAAATTTACTTCAATATATGCTTTCGTTGCATTCGCGTATTTAACGAGGTTATTAATCGCTTCTTTCAATATCAGGTAAATATGCTGTCTATAATCCATTGGCAGCTTTACTTCGCTGATATTTTCTTGTATCGTGATGTTATAATCAATATTTTTTGCTTCGAATAATGTCGTTGCGAAACGTTTCACCCGTAATAAAAGATTGTCCAGTGAGTCATTTCTAGGGTTGATGCTCCACACAATATCGTCCATTTTTTCCATCAGGTTTATAGAGCTGTCCTTAATCTCATTGATCGCTTCGAATGTTTGAGTCGTATCCTTTTCTTTTAATGCAAGATTACTCAGGATTGAAATGGAGCTTAGTGTTGATCCAATATCATCGTGCAAATCCTGCGCAATTTTGTTGCGGATATTTTGCATTTTCGATTGGAGTAATTCATTTGCTTTTAATTGTTCGATCAATTTTTCCTGGCTTTTTATTTTCTCCTGTTCGGCAGCCTTGCTCTTATAACTCAATCCCGCGGTGAAACAAAAAATTTCCAACAATATTCCCACTTGTGAAAAAATCAGCATATTGTGAAATCCAAAATCTACATGTTTGTTTTCATCGAGGTAGGTTAAAACAAGACCTGTTATATTTCCAAGTCCTACGAACAAACTTCCCGACAAGATATAATAGATCAGGATCTGTTTTTTTTGAAATAGATAGAAAATAAATGATGCGGCGATCACAAATACACCGAGCAGGATATAAGTATAAAATACCCTTTGTAATTGAATATTAAAAGTGGTGAGAATAAATGCGAGATCAAAAGCAAGATATATTAGCAGAAAATATTCTATCCGGATAATCCATTTATTCAGCACGGGGTAATTGACACGCATTTCCAAAAAACTCCTCACAAAACGAAAATAAAAATAATAGGGAAATATGATCAGGGTTTTATTCAAATAAATTTTAAGCAGCGGATATCGTGCAAATAAAAAATCCAATCCATATACCGACTCATACTTACTTAAAAAGTAAAGCGATATTAGAAGCAGGTATATCGAATAATAAAAGTATTCTGCCCGGCGAATGATGACCCATTGAAAAAGCATGTAGAATAATTGACACAATAAAAAGCCCTGAAAAATTACCTGGAACAAAACGAAATGCCTGTTGTTTTCATGATCACTTGCATAGGATGCATATAAATTCTCCTTGTCATAGATATCGATACCTGCGAAATCATATTCCTGTGTTCTCTGAATTATTTTAATGAATACATTACCGGATTGTGATGGACCTACAGAAAGTGTAGTTGTGCCATAATTTTTTTCGATGAATGAACCGTTGACCGGCGCTCTTTTCAACGAGCCTCCTTGTATCAGTTGCAGGTGATTTCCTGAAATAAAATATATATCAATATTATCCAGGTCGCCACAGTAAATATGTAATAGTAAAGTACTATCGGAATTATTTTGCAGGCCAAATTTGGCCCAGAACGCATGATGAAGTGGATCGTTATTCAGCAGGTCAGTAAATGCAGAAATGGGTGTTGAGAAATTTTTTTGCCGGACCTGGGAAATATCCAGACCATTCAATGAATCTACCAGGAATGAAATTTTACTCGTAGTAACAAGTTTGCCCGCGAAGCCATGAATATTTACAACAGGAGAAATTGCATCGCCTGGTTGCGCTGACACCCGCAGACAAATAAACAAGAAGGCAATCGCCCGGATAATGCGCACGAAGAAAAATTTTTGCTACGCGGGAATGCGTAGACAATTGTTATGAAAATATAATAAAAGAATTTTTTATCGGGCTCAGGATTTTTCCATGCATAATTCAATCAATACCCCATTGGTGTTTTTTGGGTGAAGAAAACACACGAGTTTATTGTCCGCCCCCGGCGTCGGTTTTTCATTCAGCAAAACAAATCCGGCCGCTTTCAATCTTTTCATTTCTGATTCTATATCGTCAACGGCAAACGCGATATGATGTATGCCCTCCCCGCGTTTATCAATATATTTTGCGATCACTCCTTCTTTGTCGCTGCTTTCGAGAAGTTCAATTTTTGTTTCTCCTTTTTGAAAAAATCCGGTGGTTACTTTTTCGCTTTCAACTTTCTCAATTTTATAGCAAGCGGTATCGAGCAACTTCTCAAACAATGAAATGGATGCCTCCAGGTTTTTAACAGCAATTCCTATATGTTCAACTTTACGCATAAGGACAAATTAAACAATACTTAAAGTATTTGACAGCCGAATCAAACAATTCATGCTTGAAATTAGGAATAATTCAAAGTATTCCCGGATAACCTTTACTGATTTTCGTTGTTATATAAGTCCTGTTAATCTATCAGCCGGATACATAAAAATTCACCAATCCGTGATAAATTTGCGTTATAATATTAAAGCGTTTACAACATGCTGAAATTGCCGGTTTATATGGATCATAATGCAACCACTCCTTGCGATCCGAGGGTTGTGGAAGCCATGATTCCGTATTTCTCGGAATATTTTGGCAACCCGGCAAGCAGGACGCATTCATTTGGATGGCAGGCTAAAGCAGGAGTGGATATTGCCCGAGAGCAAATCGCGGCATTGATTGGTGCCGAGCCAAACGAAATCGTTTTTACATCGGGTGCTACTGAATCGGATAACCTCGCTATTAAAGGTGTTTTCGAAGCATATGCCTCGAAAGGCAATCATATTATCACCGCGGTTACAGAGCACAAAGCAGTTCTTGATACCTGCAAGCATCTTGAAAAATCAGGAGCCGAGATAACATGGCTCGAAGTAAATGAAGATGGTTTGATTGATTTGAAAAAATTGGAGACTGCTATCAAATCTTCCACAATATTGATTGCATTGATGTATGCGAACAATGAAATTGGCGTTATTCAACCAATAAAAGAGATAAGCGCGCTCGCAAAAAAACATGGAGTGATTTTTTTTAGTGACGCAACACAAGCAGTTGGGAAAATTCCTGTGGATGTAAATAATGACGGAATCGACCTGATGGCTTTCAATGCACATAAGATGTACGGGCCGAAAGGTGTTGGCGCATTGTATGTGCGCAGAAAAAATCCGAGAGTGAGATTATATGCCCAGATGGATGGAGGCGGTCATGAACGCGGAATGCGTAGCGGCACACTGAATGTACCAGGCATAGTAGGTTTCGGCAAAGCTTGCGAGTTGTGTATGCAAGAAATGGATTCAGAGATGAAACGTGTCAGTACATTGCGCGACAAATTAGAAGGCGCATTGCTGCAAACAGCACAATCGTATTTGAATGGAAGTAGGATACATCGGTTACCGCAGATAACTAATATATCTTTTAAGAATGTTAATAGTGATAATCTGATCGCAGGTATTAATAAGGATATCGCCGTGTCTTCCGGGTCGGCTTGCACATCGGCATCAGTCGAACCAAGCTATGTATTAAAAGCATTGGGACTAGAAGACGATTTGGCGTATGGTTCATTGCGGTTTGGCTTAGGAAGATTTACAAACGAAGAAGAAATTGATTTCACTATTGGGCGTGTAATCGATACCGTTAGTCATTTGCGTGAGAGCAATCCATTGTCGGAAATCTATAAAGAAGAAAAACTGCCTATGTAGGCATTTGAAAACATATTAAAAATTGAATTATGATATACGTTAGCGATAAAGCAAAAGAAAAAGTAAAGCACCTGATGCAGGAAGCGGCGGTTGAAAACGCAGGTTATTTTTTGCGCGTGTCCGTTGTTGGAGGAGGATGTTCGGGCCTGAGTTACAAACTCGATTTTGACAACGAGCAAAAACCAATGGACCAGGTATTCGAGGACAATGGCGTAAAGGTGGTAACGGATTTAAAGAGTTTTTTATACCTCGTAAATACGACCTTGGATTTCTCAGACGGACTCAACGGAAAGGGATTTTATTTCAGCAATCCGAACGCCACGCGTACTTGCGGATGCGGTGAAAGTTTCGCGGTTTAGCTGTAGGAATATACACAGGAAGGCCCTCCTCGCTCAACGAGGAGGGCTTTTTTATTTGAAATGGCAACTATTTTATTTATAGATAGTTATGGTAGATAGGGTCAATAGTTACCCTTAAAAAAAGTTACGTTTTGGGTTGCAGGAATTACTATTATTTGGAAAAGATACTAGGCTTATTTGCTTGAGGTTTTACGATTTGAAAAGGTCTATTCTTTATCTACATTTACTTGGTTACGATAATCCAAATCACTGAAAACTTCCAAACCCCATGAGAACAATTATACTTCAGTTGGGTATTGCTGTTCGAATCTGTGCTCTGATTACTGTGTCATTGTTTTTCTCGACCAGGTCTGAGGCCCAGCTTAAAATTGACTATGGTAAGAGTTATGTAAACGTCACAAAGGGTACAACGGGTGGTACGATCGAACCTGGTGATATTCTCGAGATCAGGGCAACCTTTGTGGTGGGCGGTTCAGGCGTTAACGACTATGCTGATAGTTGTGCCTATTTCGATGCAATTCCGGCAAATACTACTTATATCCCCAATTCACTGGCCATTCTTACAAATGAAGGGAAAGTTTATAAAAGTTTTACTGATATTATTGGTGATGACGCTGGTTGGATAAGCGGAAGTAATGTGCAAATTAACCTGGGTTACAAGAATGCTCCAACAGCTACAGCTACACGCAGAGGCAGAATTAAATATAATGATAAGCCCTCTTTTTTCGGTGGTACATGTATTATGGTAGCTTCCTACAGGGTGCAGGTTACAGGTGCATATGGAACTAAGGTAAGCATAGGTGGTGGTACTATCAGTTATCTTCCTTTTGGTGCTTCGTTGACATCGATCACTTTTCCAATCGATTCTATCATGGTATTTAAGAATCTTGGCATTTGTACCAACACATCACCAACCAATGCGATCATCTCTGAATCGGGCGGAACTTTCGGTTCGGGAAAAGCAAAGAATAGAGGACCTTCAGGAAAGATTTCTAACAGTTATACCTACGCGAATTTTTCTTCGAACATGCCGAATGACTATTACTATAATATTTCAAATAATACCAGTACAGGTGGCGCCGGTTATTCTACATCCAACGCCTGGCCAATACCTGATAATTCGCCCACTTCGCATAGAGTATTCGGTGTTTGGGATATTATTGGCGACCACACCGGCGCAGTAAACCCTGCTTTGGGTAATCCGCCCACAGATACTATAAATAGCACCGGTGGTTATATGGCTGTAATTAATGCTTCTTATAAAACAGACATCGCCTTTTTGGATACGGTAAGTAATCTTTGTCCAAATACTTATTACCAGTATTACGCATGGTTTAGAAACATCTGTTCAAAATGTGCTTGTGACTCTTCAGGAAAAGGTCCAAGTAATACTGGTTATATTCCAACAGGACCTGGAGACTCATCCGGTGTGCACCCCAATCTTACTTTTAATGTTAATGGATATGATTATTATACCACTGGTGATATAGCATATTCGGGTCAGTGGGTGAGAAAGGGATTTACTTATTTAACCGGTCCTACTCAAACCAGCATGATCATATATATCCGTAACAATGCTCCTGGTGGTGGTGGTAACGACTGGGCCATCGATGATATCGGAATCGCATCCTGCATTCCTAATATTTCTTTGACCCCGAACAAACCTGATACTTTATGCCAGGGTTCCGATGATACGGTTCGTTTTAAAGTAACTGCTTTCTTCGCCAACTATACCGAATGGAGATTAGAAAGAAGTATCGATAATGGAGCCACATGGTCATCACCGGGGCTCGATACATTGGGTAATCCTTCTTCTGGATCTGCTACTCCTGTCTACAACGCTTCAACTAATCTGTACGAATATCTTGTTACACGCTATTATAGATTGAATGTAATCGATACAAAAATTATTTATCGTTTGACCGTTGCGTCTACCGCTGCAAGTTTGAATAATGCGAGTTGTGCTTATATAACTTCTTCTCCAAAAATTGTATTTGCTGTAAACTGTTTGATTACTTTACCAACAACTATTGTTTTTGGAGCGCAGTTACAGGAAGGAACCGCTATGCTTCAGTGGACGAGCACTCACGAAACCGGAAATATCAAGTATATCGTTGAGCGTAGTGATAATGATCAGTCAAGTTTTAAACCTATTGCCACAATGTATGGCCACGCTCCGGACGGATCGGGAGATACCTATAATTTCATCGATCCCCAACCTGTCAATACGCAGTCATTCTACCGTATCCGTATAATCGAAAATGATAAATATGCTTATAGTAAGATTGTCTTATTAAGTAACAGTACAATTATTTTTGACGTTAGGTCATTGGTCAATCCGTTTACAAACACAATATCTTTTGATATGGTTGTTCCGGAAAATCAAACAGCGAGTTTTGTATTGAACGACGCCTTGGGAAGAATTGTAAAACAGGAAATTCAGCCGGTAAGTAAAGGCTTCAACAGCATTAGAATTTATGGACTCGAATCTATGCCAACTGGAATTTACATATTGCAGATTCGTTATGCCGATAAAATGATCACAAAACGTGTCATCAAAAGAATTGAATAATATTTTTAGAACAGCAAGCCCCACTCGTTCCCCTGATCAAAACAAAAATCCCGCTATTGAGCGGGATTTTTCATGCAGTTGGTTTTGGTTATATATTAATTATACCTGAACCGTAAATATTTTTCTGAAGGAGAGGTTTGCATCTTTTTGAATGGCGAATATAGGAGAAAATGATTTGTTAAAAAAAATTTATTTTCAAGTTTTTTAACAGGGTAACTCCTTGTCTGGTTCGCCGATTTTAATATTCGATACGAGGCTAAGGATTATATCTATTATTTTCGCGCATATATGTGGGCAGTTTGTAAAAAAGAAATCAGGCAATTCTTCAGTAGCCTCACGGGATATATTGCAATTATTGTTTTCCTGTTATTAAATGGGTTATTGCTTTTTGTTTTTACCGATACAAGCATTTTGGATTTCGGTTATGCCACACTTGATAAATTTTTCGAGTTGTCTCCCTGGATATTGTTATTGTTGATTCCAGCCATTACGATGCGCAGTTTGTCTGATGAATTCAGAGCGGGCACATTCGAGATACTTCAAACAAAACCACTTAGCAACTGGCAGATTGTGGAAGGAAAATATTTTGCAGGTTTGTTGGTAATCACAATTGCACTATTACCCACGCTGATTTATTTTTTTTCATTGCAACAACTTTCTTCTGAAGGCGGACTGGATACCGGTGCAACCATCGGGTCGTACATCGGACTGTTTTTTTTGGGAGCCGTGTTTGCATCCATTGGTATTTGTTGCAGCAGTTTTTCCAATAATGCAGTAGCAGCATTCATTGCCGCTGCCTTTGTTTGCTTTTTATTATACAGTGGATTTAATGCTATTAGCAAAATTCCTGTATTTGCTGCGGGCGCTGATTATTATATCGAAATGCTGGGAATAGATTTTCATTATCATAGCATAAGCCGTGGAGTTATCGATACCCGCGATCTTATTTATTTTTTATGTGTAATATTTTTCTTTCTCACAATAACCAAACGGAATCTCGATAAACGCTGAATACGACAATGAATAAATTGCTTTCTTCAAAATATGGAATGATTTTTTTGTTGATCATTATTGTCGTGGTAACTTTTATCGCGTCTCAATGGCATTATAGTTTGGATCTCACGCAGGAGAAAAGATATACGATCAGCAAGCCGGTTAAAAGAATGTTGCGCAACCTCGACGCCAAGGTGAATATCGATGTTTTTTTGGATGGAGATATGCCTGCAGGATTTAAAAAACTTGCGAATAGTACAAAAGAATTACTGGAAAGTTTTAAAGAAGTTGGAAAAAACAATATCCGTTTTAATTTCAAAAAGCCATTTGAAGATTTAAACGATTCTGCAAGAGCATATTTTATGGATTCGTTGCAGCAATTAGGATTAAGTCCGATGAATGTAAAAGCGCAAACCAAAGAAGGCGAGGGACAGGAACAGCGTTTTATTTATCCCGGCGCTATTATCTCTTACAAAGACCGTGTAACGGCTGTAGATTTTTTACAGGGACAAAGCTCCGTTGACGGAGTCAATTCATTGAATAATGCTGAGGCTTTGCTGGAATACAAAATTGCAAATGCAATTCATAAACTTACCTTGGATAGTGTGCCGGTTGTGGGTTATCTGATAGGAAATGGAGAGGGAGCTTACGATAACGTATATGATCTTGTTGAACGGAATATCAAAAAGAATTATGGATTTGCGGCATTGCCACTTGATTCTGTACGCACAATTCCTTCCGTCTTCAACGCTATTGTGATTGTAAAGCCCACACAAAAATTCAATGACGAGCAAAAATTAAAAATTGACCAATATGTGATGCACGGTGGAAAAATATTGTGGATGATTGATAATTTATACGCTGAGATGGACAGTCTTCGCCGTTCACAAAATGAATTTGTTGCATTTGATCGCGGACTAAATCTCGAAGACCAGCTATTCAAATACGGTGTGCGTATTAACCAGGATTTGGTGCAGGATCTAAACTGTGCAAAAACGCCTTCAGTCGTCGGCACTGTCGGCGGCAAACCTCAAATTCAATTATTGCCATGGCCATATTTTCCTTTGCTGCGCAATTACAATGGCCATCCCATCGCAAAAAACCTCGACTATGTGCTTTCTCAATTTCCCAATAGCATAGACACCGTCAAAGCCCCGGGAATAGAAAAGACTTTTCTGCTAACAACAGGCGAAACATCGAGAATATTGAACACGCCGGCAATCGTTTCATGGAATTCCATTAAAACGGAAGAGGACATTAAAAAATTCAATCAGCCTTTTATTCCCATAGCTGTTTTGTTGGAAGGCAAATTCAATTCTGTATTTACAAACAGGCTTAGCACTGCTATGCACGATTCGCTGGAAGCGGCACATCAGCCTTTTCTTGCGCAATGCCCGAGTGATAATAAAATGATTGTTGTGTCAGACGGAGATATTGCTTCAAATGCAGTTACCCGGCAAGAAGGAAGATTGCAAATGGGAATGGATCCATACACAAAATATAAATATGCAAATGCTGATTTTGTGATGAACTCAATCGAGTATCTTGTCGATAATTCAGGAATGTTGGAACTGCGCAGTAAAGATTATACGCTACGTCTTCTCGATAAGAAAAAACTTGAAGAAGACAAAAGCACATGGCAATTGGTCAATATCATCGTGCCTATATTAATAGTTGTTGTTTTTGGATTTATTTACCAGTACGTGCGGAAAAGAAAATATCAGAACGGTTGAAAGGTTGATCCGTTGAAAAGTTGAAACGTATTAAAATTTTTAATCGACCGATCAACAATTCAACTTGTCAACTAATAATAACACGTGATCTCTAAGTTTCAAAAAAAACTCCATTGACTCCTTCTCAAATAACATATTTAATCTTCGGCGTTGTTTTAGTCCTGGCGATTACTTTTGATCTCGGACTCTTGAGCAAAAAAGGAACTGTTATCACAATCAGGAAAGCATTATATCAAACCATATTCTGGGTTTGCCTCGCATTGGCTTTTTTTGTTTTCCTATGGTTCGAGAACGGTCATAAAATGGCACTCGAATATTTTAGCGCTTACCTGATGGAATGGAGTTTGAGTATCGATAATATTTTTGTTTTCATTCTCATTTTTTCTTTTTTTGGCGTGAAGGAAAAACATTATGCCCGCGTATTGATCATCGGAATTCTACTGGCAATTTTTTTCCGGGTAATATTTATTACGGTCGGGATCGTATTGGTCAATGAATTTCACTGGCTATTATATGTTTTTGGAGGCATTTTAATTTTCACAGGTATTAGAATGTTTATCACAAAAGAGGGTGGACAGGAAGATCTCGATACGAATCGGGTTTATAAATTTTTAAAACGTATTGTCCCGATAACTGCAGAAGATGGAAACGGTCGGTTTACTATCATAAAAGACGGAAAAAAATTTTACACCAGTATTTTTGTTGTGGTTATTCTGCTTGCTACAACGGATATCGTTTTTGCCGTCGATTCTATACCTGCTGTATTTGGTATCACCCAAAACAAACAGGTCATCTATACTTCTAATATTTTTGCCGTGTTAGGATTGCGCTCATTGTTCTTCTTATTACATGGAGCGGTAAACAAATTCGGTTACTTGCAACAGGGAATCGCAGTGGTACTTGTGTTCATCGGTTTGAAGATGCTCGCAGAAATGTTTGAAATACGGATTTCGGTTTTGGTTTCTTTGTCTGTTATAGTGGTCTGCATAACATTTTCTATCATTTATTCCGTTATTAAGCAAAAGAACATTAACCCGTCTCAACAGTAAATAAGAAAGCGTGACATATTCGATCAATCGCATCGCTGCTATTTTGAATGGACATTTCACCCAGTTTCATCATGACGATGCAATTGAACATCTTTTACTAGATAGCAGGCGGCTGATCTTTCCCGACACATCTTTATTTTTTGCACTGCCCGGGCCTCGCCGCGATGGGCATTTATTTATTGAGGAATTATATCAAAGGGGTGTAAGAAACTTTCTAGTTTATAAAGAAATTCAAATTGATCCATTTCCCGATGCAAATATTATGCTCGTTGCCGACACGCTGCAATCGCTTCAGCAATTGACCGCATATCATCGTCAGCAATTTGATATACCTATAATTGGAATTACAGGAAGCAACGGGAAAACAATCGTGAAGGAATGGCTAAATCAACTTCTTGAAGACAATTACAACATTGTGCGTAGTCCGAAAAGTTACAACTCGCAAATAGGTGTTCCTTTGAGCGTTTGGCAAATAAATGATAAACACGGACTGGGAATTTTTGAAGCAGGGATTTCGCAGAAAAACGAAATGGAAAAATTGGAAGATATTATTCACCCAACCATTGGCGTTTTTACAAATATTGGCGAAGCACACAACGAAGGTTTTGAAAACAGGCAACAGAAGATTGCTGAGAAATTGCAATTGTTCAAAAGATCAGAAGTGTTGATATATTGCAAAAATCACAAAGAGATTGACCAGGCAGTTTTAAATTTTCAAAAAGATTTTTCTCCCAAAACTGCCAATAAAAAATTAGAACTATTCTCCTGGGGAAAATCAAGCGAAGCAACAGTCAAGATCAGTTCCATTAAAAAAAATGCTGAAGACACATCCGTAAAGGCTGACTACAACAATAATTCCTTTTCATTCAATATAGCTTATACCGACGATGCTGCTATTGAAAATATCATCACATGCGTTTGCGTGCTGTTATATCTCGGTGTGCCCATATCAGAACTACAGAACAGGTTGCAGCGATTAACATCAATTGCCATGCGACTTGAATTGAAATATGGAATCAATCACTGTTCGGTTATCAATGATAGTTATAGCGCAGATATGAGTTCATTAAAAATTGCCCTTGATTTCTTGTCTCAGCAACAACAGCATCCAAAGCACACGGTTATCTTATCGGATATTTTGGAAAGTGGCAAAACTGAAAAGAAATTGTACCATGAAATGGCAGGCCTTCTCCAGCAAAAAAAAATAAACAGGTTGATTGGTATTGGGGAAAGAATCAGCGCGAATAGAGACGCGTTTGAAAAATTGAAAGCGGACGAAATACTTTTCTATCCATCTACAGAAAATTTTATCCATGATTTTCCGCGCATTCATTTTAGAGACGAAACGATTTTGATCAAGGGTGCAAGAATGTTTCAGTTTGAAAAGATCGATCGGTTATTGTCACAACAGGTGCATCAAACTGTTATGGAAATAAGTTTAGATGCAATGGCGCATAATCTAAAACAATATCAGCAATTGCTAAAGCCATCCACCAAACTAATGGCAATGGTAAAAGCATTTGCATATGGAACGGGCAGTTATGAAATCGCCAGGCTTTTACAATTTCACAAGGTCGATTATCTGGCAGTAGCTTATGTTGATGAAGGAGTGGAATTGCGAAAAGCAGGTATCAAAATGCCGATTATGGTGATGAACACCGAAGAGCATAGTCTCGATGCACTTGTACAATATAACCTCGAACCGGTAATTTATTCGTTTCGTTTGTTGGATTCGATCGATAATTTTTTTAAGAAAGAAGGCATCCGCGAAATACCTGTACATATCGAAATCGAAACCGGTATGAACAGGCTTGGATTTTCTACAAAAGATATTTCTGCGCTGATCGATAAATTAAAATTGTCCTCATTCAAATTGCAAAGTGTGTTCAGCCATCTCGCCGCGAGTGAAGAACATCAACAAGATGAATTCACAAAACATCAGGCCGCACTTTTTTTAGATGCCGCAGAGAAATTGCAGCACTCGATGAATTATGTTTTTCTAAAACATATTGCGAATACAGCGGCCATTATACGTCATCCTCAATTGCAATTGGATATGGTTCGACTTGGTATAGGTTTGTATGGAATCGATACTGCCATGTCGAATCATCTCGAATTAAAACAGGTAGCTGTATTGAAATCAACCATTGCGCAAATAAAAGAGCTTGATGAAAATGAAACGGTGGGGTATAACCGCAAGGGTTTGGCGACAGGTAAAATAAGAATGGCGACTATCCGTATCGGTTATGCCGATGGGTATCCGAGAAGCCTGGGTAGCGGCGCGGGAAAAATGTGGTTGAATGGGCATCTTGTTCCAACGATCGGCAGTATATGTATGGATATGACGATGGTTGATATAACAAATGTTCCGGATGTTCATGAAGGAGACGATATCATTGTTTTTGGAAATGAACTAAGCATTCAACAACTCGCTGAGTGGGCAGGCACAATTGCCTATGAAATTTTAACAGGAATTTCGCAGCGGGTAAAGAGGATTTACTATGAAGGAGAATAGCTATTGTTCAATACATGAATTTCGATAGTGTATGGTTAGAGATGACAGATGATAGATGACAGTTGACAGACTTTAAAAGTGTTTTACATTCAAATCTGTCAACTGTCAACTATCATCTGTCATCTCTAACTGACCTGCTGTGCGGAATCTTAAATGAAGTATATTTGCCCCTTAACTTAAACTGAATATTGTGAAGGCCAGAAAAATTTTTTTTATTGTTTTGTTGATCATTGTTGCAGACCAGGCGCTGAAAATTTGGGTTAAAACGCACATGCCGCTGAGTCATTCATGGGATGTTTATTATCATAATCCTGTGACGCCATACGACAACGGTATAAAAATATTCGGAAACAAGTTTCAAATTTATTTTGTTGAAAACGAAGGAATGGCCTGGGGTTGGAAATTTGGCGGCGGGCTTGGAAAAATGGCACTCACTTTATTTCGTCTCGCTGCCGTTATATTCGGTGTATTTTATATTCGCAGCATTATTCAAAAAAAATATCACAAGGGATTTATTATTTGTGCAGCTTTGATTTTTGCAGGGGCTCTCGGCAATTTAATTGACAGCATGTTTTACGGGTTGATATTTGAAGAAAGTACGTTCGATCACGTCGCGAAATTTTTCCCCGCAAAAGGATATGCAAGTTTTTTGCATGGGCGAGTAGTTGATATGTTGTATTTCCCGCTTGTGCGTACACACTATCCGCAATGGATGCCATTTGTCGGCGGCGATGATTTCGAATTTTTCAGCCCGGTATTTAATATTGCCGATGCATCCATTTCTGTTGGTGTTATCGCTATTCTCTTTTTTCAAAAAAGATTTTTTAAAAAACTTCCCGAAAATCAACACATCACCGTCGAAACTAATTCTACGGTTGATGATAAAGTGCAGGTGTTATGATGAAAGGAGTTAGGTATAAGATATAAGGTACAAGGCACAAGAAAAAAGGTACAAGGAATTACGACCCTTGTACTTTTTTTCTTGTGCCTTGTACCTTACGCGCTATACCCTATACCTCACTCCTCTTCGTATATATCCCACCGGTAGAGCTGTGAGTCTACGGCTGATCGCTTGTATTTTTGCTAATAAATTTTATTGCTTCTGGTATAAGTATTGATCATATTACACTGGAAACTAAATCCGATACCCGAATGAAAAGGTGCTCTCTACTTATTTCATTGCTGATTTTTTTTGCTTGTGATGGATACACGCAGATCTATACTTATAATGGACAGAGCTTTAAAATTGACACCCTTTACCCATTATACGATATCCCTTCACATAATAAAGGATTGAGCTTCCCCTGGGAAATAACTTATGGACCAGATGATTCATTGTGGATCACAGAGGCGCATCGATATCGAATATGGAAAATTCATCCGGGTGATAAGGGAAATCGTGTATTGCTCGACGTTAGTAGCTTATTAACTTTTAATTATTATGATCCACCCGGATCTTACGCCGCACCACAAGGTGGATTGATGGGTATGGCCATTCATCCGAATTTGTTATCTGGCAAGCCTTATGTTTATATCGCGTTGGTGTATGATGTATATCCAAATACCGGTTCACCGAATAATAGCAGTTGCTCGGGAAGTGGTTCGTTAACCAATCAGCCTTGTTATTATAAAACAAAAATTATCAGGTACACTTATAATTTATCGACCCACTCGCTGGGTTCACCAACAATTGTAATTGATGACCTGATGGGAAGCAATGACCATAATTCCGGTCGTTTGAAAATTAGTCCTGTTCCGGAAAGCGACGGCGAGTATCATTTGTATTATACAATCGGCGATCAGGGTGCGGGGCAATTCAACAACGCATTCCGAACAAATAATGCGCAGAATAAAGATATTTATGAAGGAAAAATTCTTCGACTGAATACAGAACCAGACGGTGATGCTGATGACGGCGCTTACAGCCAATGGATACCGAATGACAATCCGATCACGAACTCAGTATCAGGAAAAGTAAATGCAGTTTATTCATATGGCCATAGAAATAGCCAGGGACTTGTATGGGCGAATGTAAATGGAAGTTGGAGATTGTATAATTCTGAACATGGAGATAAATCAGATGATGAAGTAAATATCATCGAAGCAGGAAGAAATTATGGATGGCCAAAAGTCGCCGGTATGTGTGATGACAATTACAACGATACAGATGCGAATTCTAACAATGATAAACTCGCCAACCAGGTAATCCATAACGAGACATCTTTTTGTGCAGCAAATAATGTAAAGGAACCGGCTTTTTCTTTTTTTAATGTAGATGGACCAAAAGTACCATCGAGTGGTGCAAGCAATTTTACATGGCCAACTATTGCTCCGTCGAGTATCGACTATTATGATAAGATGTACATTCCCGGATGGAATAATTCCCTGCTCGTTACTTCATTAAAATTAGGATTGTACAGGTTGAAATTAAAAACGGATGGAAGCGCTATCGATAGTTCAAGTACTCCGCAGATAACAGATACGATTGCATACCTGCACGAATATCGCATAAGAGATATTGCAATTGCGCCAACAGGGGACACTATTTTTTTGGCGATTGATAGTTCCGGATCAACTTCAGGTCCAACCGGTGGATTTAGCGGTGCGCAATCTGCAACAAAAACACCGGGGCATATTTTGCGAATGGTTTTTTTGCAAACGCTTCCTTATACAAATAATTATATTCCTGCCAAGGCTGTAAATAATCGTGAAGCGACTGTAGTGTATCCAAATCCAACGTCAAAATATATTCATGTTATTGTAAGAAGCGGATTGCATAAGCCATTTTTTGCACAGCTTTATGATATATCGGGTCGCACCGTTTTACAATACACAACCGACCAGGAAAACTTTGCGCTCGATGTGGGAAATTTCAGAGCAGGCGTTTATATTCTGCGAATATATAATGGGTATGATGTGAATATAAACACGCAGAAAATAATTATCCAGTGAGTGGTTGATTGGTTGATAAGTCGATAAGTTGAGAACCATGATTAAAAGGATTGAAGGATTGCCATGAAGTTCTATTAATTTCGAAAGTATACGTCAATGATCAGAATGTCGTTTGTAAACTTCATGATAATCCTTCAATCCTTTTAATCATGGTTCTCAACTTATCGACTTATCAACCAATCAACTACTCAACTCTCCTCAAAATCCAACCATCTTGCTCGGATCAACCCATTGATCAAATTCTTCCGGAGTTACATAGCCTAATTTCACAGCCATTTCTTTCAGCGTAGTATTTTCTTTGTGTGCTTTTTGCGCGATCTCGGCAGCTTTATAATAACCAATTTTTGTATTGAGTGCAGTCACCAGCATCAGTGAATTGTCAACATGCTTTTTAATATTTGCTTCGATAGGTGCAAGTCCAATGGCGCATTTATTATTAAAGCTCACACAACCATCTCCGATCAATCTGGCGCTGTGGAGGAAATTATAAATCATCACCGGTTTAAAAACATTCAATTCAAAATGCCCCATTGCACCTCCTACATTAATCGCAACATCATTGCCCAAAACCTGTGCTGCAATCATGGTAAGCGCTTCGCACTGTGTCGGATTTACTTTTCCTGGCATGATAGAAGAACCAGGTTCATTATCCGGAATAAAAATTTCTCCAATACCACTGCGTGGGCCGGATGATAACATGCGAATATCATTTGCAATTTTCATCAAACTTACTGCTACTGTTTTCAGCGCCCCGTGCGATTCTACAATCGCATCATGTGCCGCAAGTGCTTCAAATTTATTTTCGGCAGTTACAAATGGAAGCCCAGTGAGTTTTGCAATATTTTTTGCAACATTTTCCGAATAGCCTGGAGGAGTATTGATGCCAGTACCCACAGCAGTTCCGCCAAGCGCGAGCTCTGAAAGATGCGCTAGCGTATTTTTGATAGCTTTCAATCCGTGATCTAACTGTGAAACATAACCGCTGAATTCCTGTCCAACTGTAAGCGGAGTTGCATCCATAAAATGTGTTCGCCCGATCTTCACTACACGCATAAACTCCTTGCTCTTTGCTGATAAAGTGTTCCTGAGTAATTCAATACCGGGAATTGTTTTTTCTATCAGTATTTTATACGCGGCAATATGCATTGCTGTTGGAAAAGTATCATTCGATGATTGTGATTTGTTGACATCATCATTTGGATGCAAAAATTTTTCTTTGTCAGTCAACTTGCCTCCATTGATCACATGTCCGCGATAAGCGACCACTTCATTTACATTCATATTGCTTTGCGTGCCACTTCCTGTTTGCCATACAACAAGCGGAAAATATTCATCCAGTTTGCCTTCTAATATTTCATCGCAGACCTTTCCGATCAAATCTGATTTTTCTTTTGGCAGAACGCCTGCATCCAAATTGGTTATCGCTGCCGCTTTTTTCAGGTAAGCAAAAGCCCTGATAATTTCTTTCGGCATTTTGTTGATGTCTTCGGCAATGCGAAAATTATCAATACTGCGCTGGGTTTGCGCTCCATAATAAGCTTCAACGGGCACTTTTACTTCACCCATGGTGTCTTTTTCTATTCTGTATTCCATATTGTTTTTTTGAAAGAGAAAATGATGAACTGCTGGCTGCGCGATCACGCACAGATAATAAAGGACCAAAATTAAGCGATAAGTGCCAAGGAATATTTATTTTACTGAAGAAATAACAAGTATGCGGAAATACATATTCGTCGCCTTACTATATGCTCCTTATTGTTTTTCACAAACCCATCAGTTGCCACTCCCGGTATATAATCCGGATGCGCCGCAAGTAACAAAAGACTGGTTGCTCTACCCGGTTTCTATAAAGGCTGAAGTATATAAAAGTATCGACAACAAATCCATCATCTTGTCGAATGGCTTATTACAAAGAGTTTTTCGTTTAAAACCCAATATGGCTTGCACCGAATTTAAAAACCTGGTTAATGGAGAGCAGATGATTCGGGCAATAAAACCAGAAGGTCGATTATACATCAATGATAGGGTTTATAATATTGGCGGTTTATACGGACAAAAAGAAAATGCATATCTGCAAACAGAGTGGATCGATAGCATGAAATCCGGCTCGCAAGATTTTATGTACGATGATTATGCGATTCAACCTGCACAAGCCTCTCTCCGATGGAAACCGACAACATGGACGTTGAACAAACAACAGGCGACAGGAATAGAAATCATTTTTAATTATCATTCTCCCCTCCAGGAATTGGAAGGTCTGCATGTTCAGGTTCATTATGTATTGTATGATGGATTGCCATTGATCAGTAAATCTATAACGGTAACCAATAATGGAAATAAAAAAATTAAATTAAACCGTGTCGTAAACGAAATACTCGCTACACCCGAGGAAGAAAGTGCCGTTGTCGGTAGCGTCGAGCAAATGAAAAAGCCTCAGGGTATTTATATTGAAAGTAATTATGCTTTTAATAACGCCATGCGTTATGATATTTCAGATCAAACCACACATTGGCGCATCGACAGCTCTTATACTTCGCAGGTGAATTATAATTTTCAAACGCCATGCTTATTGGAAGTGTATGTAGAGAGGGGACCCGGTGTTGAATTGAAATTGGGTGATGTTTTTAATTCTATCAAAACATATGAATTGTTATTGGATAGCTATGATCGCGAACGAAGAGGATTGAGTATTCGCAAAATGTATAACACCATTGTTCCGTGGACAACGCAGAATCCAATCTTCATGCACCTGGTGAGCAAAAATGATGAAGAAGTGAAAACTGCAGTTGATCAATGCGCAAATACTGGCTATGAAGCTTTGATTTTAAGTTTCGGGAGTCATTGCGATATAGAAGATACTTCGGCAAGAAATATTGCAAAATGGAAATCACTTGCAGATTATGCGCATCGAAAAAATATTTTGATTGGAGGATATTCTTTATTCAGCAGCCGGCGCATTAGTGATGAGGATGATGTGATAGATCCCGTAACGGGAAAACCGGATGCCGGGGCTTTTTTTGGCCATGCTCCGTGTTACGGCAGCAAATGGGGACTTACTTATCTTGCTAAAATTAAATTCTTCTTCGAGAAAACCGGCTTTAATATTTTTGAAAATGATGGACCATATCCCGGTGACGTTTGCGCTTCGACAACTCATCCGGGACACCATGGACTCGACGATTCTCAATGGAAGCAAATGGAACTGCAGAAAAGTCTTTATCACTGGTGCAATGAAAATGGAATTTATGTAAATGCACCCGATTGGTATTTTTTGGATGGAACAAATAAGATCGCTCTTGGATATCGTGAGGTAAATTTTTCTTTGCCAAGAGAACAGCAACTTGTTTTGAATCGTCAGAATATTTTTGATGGAACCTGGGAAAAAACTCCTTCGATGAGTTGGGGCTTTGTACCATTGACGAAATATCAGGGTGGTGGACCAGAAGCAGTGCTCGAACCACTCAACGAACATTTAAAAGAATATGAGGCATTGATGATGCAATATTATGGCGCGGGTGTGCAGGCATGTTATCGCGGTCCACGTTTGTATGATACCGAGAAAACAAAACAATTGGTAATTCAAGTTATCAAATGGTATAAAGAATACAGGGAGATATTAAATGCTGATATCATTCATTTGCGTCGTGCGGACGGCAGGGACTGGGATGGCTGGATGCATGTAAACCCAACATTGAAAACAAAAGGAATTATGTTTCTTTTCAATCCATCAAAAAATAAAATTGAGCGCAAGGTTGATATACCTTTATATTATACAGGATTGAATGACCAGGCGATTGTGAGTGAAAAAGCATCGAATCCTAAAGTTTATAAATTAAACAGAGAATATAATATTCAACTTGATTTTACAATAGCGCCGGAAAGCTTCACATGGTTCACCATTGAAAAATAGAAAATGAAAACACTGATCATTACCACTTGCATTGTTTTTTTCTTTTTAATATCGTTTGCACAGACGAGTGATTTAAAAAATCCTGTTCCATCCGATCGACAATTGGAATGGAATAAAATGGAATATTATTTCTTTGTGCATTTCGGTCCGAATACATTTACTGATTTGGAATGGGGAAAAGGAACGGAACATGAAGAAGTGTTTGATCCTTCGCAATTGGATTGCCGGCAATGGTGCCGTATCGCGAAAGCCGCCGGTGCGGAAGGTATCATCATCACAGCAAAGCATCATGATGGATTTTGTTTGTGGCCAAGCAAATATTCAACACACACGGTTCGCGAAAGTAAATGGAGAAATGGAAAAGGAGATGTGTTGAAAGAACTATCAGAAGCATGTAAGGAGTATGGATTGAAGTTCGGCGTTTACTTATCACCGTGGGATCGCAATCATCCTAAATACGGCACGCCCGAATATAATGATGTATTTGTAAATATGATGAAAGAGATCGTCACGAATTACGGACCGTTGTTTGAATTTTGGTGGGACGGTGCAAATGGTGAAGGTCCGAACGGAAAGAAACAAATTTATGACTGGCACCGGTTTGAAAAAACCATGCGCGATCTTTCTCCGCAAACAGTTGTGTTCAGCGATATCGGTCCGGATATCCGTTGGGTTGGAAATGAAAACGGTATTGCGGGAGATCCAAATTGGAATTTGTTAGACACGGCAGGATTCAAACGCGGTGAAGGGGCGCCGCCAAATGATACATTGAATCACGGTAATGCATATGGGAAGAATTGGATTCCGGCAGAATGCGATGTGAGTATTCGCCCGGGATGGTTTTATCATCAGCAGGAAGACGGTAAAGTGAAAACGCCTGAAACACTATTTGATTTGTACTTGAAGTCAATTGGCCGTGGAGCACATTTAATATTAAATGTCCCTCCGGATCGGCGCGGTTTGATTAATGAGCATGATAGTATTAATTTGATTGGTTTCAAAAAATTACGAGATCAGAGTTTCAATACTAACCTTTCAATAAAAGCTAAACCATATTTCCTGGGACAAGATGGACGAAGGCTGGCTCCTGCTTTGAATGATAACAATACAAATACTTTCGAGTCGATCGAATTGACAAAATTCGAACCGGCAGAAATTATATTTGAAAAAGATCAACCAGTCAATTGTATAATATTAAAAGAAAATTTAATCAAAGGACAATATTGCGCCAGGTTCCATATGATGTTGCGAAATGAAAAAGGTGAATTAGTCAAGCGAATCGACGGAACTACAATCGGGAGAAAAAAAATAATAACTTTTCCGGCGATCAATATCTCAAAAATCGGTATTGTCATTGACGATCAAAAAGCTAATACATCGATGGCCGAAATTGAAGCCTACCATATAGATGATCAACTTGTAGAGCACTTGCCATAGTAAACTAACGGCAATGCTTGCAGTATTTTCCCGATAAACGCCAAGTAATATTTCTAATTCTGTAAAATTATTTTCAGGTCGTTACGTTTTTGTTAATGTGTGAAGCAATTTGGAACATTAATTGCAGATACAGCAGCGTAAAATCCATTCCTTCAAAACTAACCGATCTATGGAAAAAATAGTTTCTACCAGTCTTGAAAACAGTCGGGTTAAAAAATCATTTTTTGATGGTAATGGCCTGAATGAATATACCGGTTCATGGGACACAACCGATGTTGTACATCTTCTTAAAAGAACCATGTTCGGCGCTACGATTGACAATGTCAATTATTTTAAATCATTAACCATGTCGCAGGCGGTTGATGAATTATTGACACCTACTCCAGCTCCAACTTCTCTTCCTCTTAATAATTATAGTTCGGATGGATATACAGATCCTACTGGTGTTGCTGCATGGGATACATGGATCAACACGGGTATCGATTATCCGGATGATGAAATGAATCAGAAAAGAGTTAATTCAATGCAATGCTGGTGGACGGGGCAATTGGTGAATCAACAAAGAAGCATTCATGAAAAGATGACCATCTTCTGGCATAACCATTTTGGTGTTGATGCTGGTCAGCATCTCGCGGATATTCCTGCAAAACTCTGGTTTGATCATTATCATACATTACGCGCAAATGCATTGGGTAATTTGAAGCAACTTGTAAAAGCAATTACGCTGAATCCTGCAATGCTTATTTACCTCAATGGTAATACAAATAAAAAAACTGCACCCAACGAAAACTACGGGCGTGAGTTGCAGGAATTGTACACTATCGGAAAAGGATCCGGTTCGCATTATACGGAAGATGATGTTCGCTCTGCTGCAATTGTTTTAACAGGACATGCAGTTGATACAAATTTTGCGTATTATTTTGACGCCGGCGGGCATGAAGATAAAAACAAATCTTTCTCCAACTTCTATGGCGGCACTATGATTACCGGTCGCTCGGGCGCAGCAGGTGCCAATGAACTGGACGATTTGATCACGATGCTCTTTGCAACTACCGAATGTGCAAAATTCATCTGCAGAAAAATATATAGCTTCTTCGTGTATTATAAAATCGATGATTCAATAGAGAACACGATCATCACACCACTTGCACAGGTTTTTCGTGATAGCGGTTATGATATACCAACTGTACTTTCTGTTCTTTTTAAAAGCGAACATTTTTATAACCTTGCTTATTCGAGTGCTTGTATTATTAAAAGTCCTCTCGATTTTGTTCTCGGATTAACACGGGAATTTGAAGTGAAGCTTCCTGACTCTACGGATATGCCTTCCAGTTATACAGCATGGGGAATGCTGAATCAGCATTCGGCTACTTTGCAACAGCAGATTTTGGGAATTGAACAAGTGGCTGGCTGGTTCCCTTACTATGAAGGTCCGGTTTATCACGAACTATGGATCAATTCGGTTACCTACTCCGAACGAAATGCATATACCGACGTCATGATTACCGTTGGCGATATGATGAGCATGATTACAATGATTATCGACCCGCTTGCATTCGCTGCAAAATTGCCGAATCCTTCCGATCCCACATTACTCATCGAAGATTCATTGAATATCTTATATCGTGTGCCTTTATCTGATGATTCGAAATTATATCTCAAACAAACGATATTATTAACCGGCCAAACAACAGATTATTATTGGACGCAGGCATGGAACGATTATATCGCCAACCCCAGTGATATGGTGGCAAAGGAAACCGTGCTTACACGCTTGCAGAGTTTGTATAAATATTTGATGAATTTGCCAGAATACCATTTATCATAACCAACCAACTGATACCTATGGAAAGAAGAAAATTTTTAAAAAACCTGCTTCCTGCGTCAGCAATTTTTCCTTCTCTATTGAATGGATTTACTGTAAAAGCTTATGGAGCTGGTTTTTTTGAAGCGTTGACTGGAGCCGCAGATAACGATCATGTGCTGGTATTAATACAATTGTCTGGTGGGAATGACGGATTGAATACATTGGTTCCAATCAGCAATTACGGCGATTATAATAATGTCCGAACCAATATTGCTATTCCGCAAGATAAAATTCTCCGACTCGATAATTATGAAAAGGCAGGACTTCATCCGTCGATGACGGGAATGCAAAAATTATACAACGAGGAAAAGTTAGGTGTTCTGACTTCTGTTGGATATCCTTCTCCCAATCAATCACATTTTCGATCAACAGATATTTGGCTGACAGGTGCAGATGAAAATCAGTATTTAAATACCGGATGGACCGGAAGATTTTTAGCCAACACATATTCTAATTATCCCATCGGATATCCAAATGCAGAAATGCCGGATCCATTAGCTATTCAGATTGGTTCGGTATTATCACCAGTGTTTATGGGGCCCGGAGGATTTACGGCGATGGCTGTTCCGACCGACACTGATTTTTATAATCTCATCAACGGAATCGCTGATCCTGCACCAGATTCACCAATGGGAACTGAGTTGACATACTTGCGTGCCATCGCGCGACAAACAAATAAATATGCAGATGCAATTATCAACGCTGCAAAAAAAGTAACTAATCAAAGTACATATCCTGCTAATAATTATCTCGCGGCTCAATTAAAAACTGTAGCAAGATTGATCGGTGGCGGATTGAAAACAAGAGTTTATATGGTGAGTATGGGAGGTTTTGATACGCATGGTGGACAAGTGCAGGCTGGCAATACGATTGCAGGTAATCATGCGGGTTTACTCAAACAACTTTCAGACGCAATCACTGCATTTCAAACCGATCTGGCTGGTCTCGGAGCAAGTAAGCGCGTAATGGGAATGACATTTTCAGAATTCGGCCGACGTATTAAATCAAATGGTAGTGCAGGAACAGATCACGGTGCCGCACAACCGGTGTTTGTATTTGGTGATTATATTAAACAAGGTGTATTGGGAAATCCTCCCGACTTATCTTCGCAGATAGGCGTAGAGGATAGTCTACCGATGCAGTATGATTTTCGTTCCGTGTATTCTTCGATTCTTCGTGATTGGTTTTGTGTTGATCCTAACGATATCACCACAATGCTCTTCAAAAATTATCAATACTTGCCATTCATCCAGGGAACAGCTTGTAAAGTTATCAACCCGGATGTGTTAGGATTTAACCTGATCACCAATTATCCAAATCCATTTGATCAGTCGACTACAATTACATTCAAGACAAACGGCGGACATACACTCATCCAGATATTTGATACTGCAGGTAGATTGATTGCGGTGCCGATCGATAAAAATTACGACGGTCCCGGTGAATATACTATCACATTTTATGCTGGACAATTAGCCGGCGGTGTTTATTATGGACGCTTGCAGAACGGATCAACGCAACAGGTAAGAACGATGTTAAAAATAAGGTCAGGACATTAATTTATGATTCAATATCGGCATATTCAATATATCAGGCGATTCATAACGGGTATGCTCATACTCTTTTTAAGTGTGCATGTTCATGCGCAACAAAAAGATAGTATCACCTATAATTCAACTTGCGTGAATTATAAAATACAATTCAGCACTTCCATATACGCCATGATTGAATTTCCAGATAAAGTGATTTGGAATTTTGGTGATCCTGCTTCTGGCTTCTATAATACCGCTGCTACAAAATATCCGACACATGCTTTTGCGAGTCCCGGCTCTTACTATATAAACGTAGCGGTAATAAATGCTGGCGATACAACAAAATTGCAGGATACTATCACAGTGGTTGCTCCTTTAGCGTATAATTTCGGCCCGGATATTTTTTTATGTGAAAAGGGCGACACGACAATCGTAGGTCCCACGATTCCCGGAGCTGTGTATGAATGGAATGATGATAGCCTGACAAAAACTCCGTCGCTTCATGTAACGAAAACAGGTGAATACACTTTGAAGATTGATGGCTGCGCTGTTACTGACAGTATTGGTGTTTACTTCAGTGAACAGCCAAAAATAAAATTGGGAGATGATCATGTGCTCTGTGCAAACGAAATTCTTACATTGAATGCCACAAGTCAGAATGGAACTTATACATGGAGATTGAATGGAACCATTTTGTCAGACACAACCGGGCAACTGCCCGTTGTTGATCCCGGTGGTCAATATATAGTTGTTGTAACCGTTCCAGGATGCGGAACTTTTTCTGACACTGCAAATATCACTTTCGCATCTTTGCCCGCACCACCTTTTTCCTTGGGACCAGATACATTATTATGCCCAAAACAAATATATCCTTTAACAGCATCAGTAGCCGGAGCAACTGCTTATAATTGGAGTACAGGTGCGAGAGACAGCACAATCCAAATTACAGATCCCGGTGTGTATTGGGCATTTGTAACTGTGAGTGGACAATGTGAAGTAGTGGATACCGTCGAAGTCACTTACAGAGGAGATAAAAATCTCGATTTCCATGACACTGCAGTATGTAAAGGAAGTACTTTAATTCTGAATGCAGATTTTGGTACAGGAACTTATAACTGGACATCTGACCCGCCGCAGCGAAATGATCAGAATCAAACTGGTCAATCGACTTATTATGTGTATGAACCCGGGTTGTATAAAGTGATCGCTTCGGTTGGACAATGCGTTTATACCGACAGTCTGCATGTTGCTTTTGATGATAGTTTGAAAACAGACATCGGACGCGATACTTCATTATGTATTGGTGAAGAATATATTTTACATGTAAAATCAAATGCCAATACATTCTCATGGCAGGATGGAAGCGTAGCCACTTCGTATTTAGTAACCGGCCCTGGAACGTACACGCTTGTTTCGCAAAATGGTTGTGGACTTGATACTGTGAGTGTGAAAATAGATATGCGTCATTGTGAGTGTGAGCTGACCGTACCAAATGCGTTTACGCCTAACGGTGATGGACGCAACGAAACGTTCAGACCACTACATCCTTGTAAGATGACAGATTTTACTTTCAAAATATTTGATCGTTACGGAGAACTCGTTTTCCAATCTTCCGACTTCTCGAAAGGATGGGATGGTACATTCAATGGCTTAAAAGTATCCAATGGAACTTATGTGTGGATGGCCACCTATATCAATTCAGATACACAACAGAAAAAATTCAAGAAGGGATTTGTGGTGTTGATACGATGACATATCTTATTAAAAAAGATATCTGCAAACTAAAATTTTCTTCGTGCCTTTGTGCCTTAGTGGTTCAGGTTAAATTGAACCACTAAGGCACAAAAGCACGAAGAAAACATAATTATTTTTTATTCATCGCGCAGACTAACTCACACCAATCACAATAAATATAACAGCCATCAGTGCAACTGTGAAGTATAAAAAAATTCTGATCCAATTCGTAGATATCAGGAAGCTGATTCTTTCTTCATTGTAACCCGTCTCCTCCATTTCAGTTTGAATTTTTCGCTGACCTATCAAGGTTGATGTCAACCCGATGATGTTTAATATCAAACAAAATATTGTCTCTGTTATTGTCATAAACGCGGGCCTGGAAAAAACGAGAATAAAATTTACAAGTATCAACAAGATGGATGGTATTAAAGAGGAAATGATGCCCGCTTTATTATTGGCTCGCATGTAATCTTTAAAATGCTCTTTGCCAACAAGGTTATAAATACTATAATGCTGAATATGCAGTGCAGTTATAATTCCTGCTGTGAAGACAGCAAGAAATAAAAATATTCCGTAAAAAATTAATTGCATATAATTTTATTTTCAGAGATGCTTTCTATGTGTGCCTATGTGTCTATGTGCCTATGTGGTGAAAAAAAAATTACCCCATAGACACATAGGTACACAAAGAAATACATATCAGTATTACCCTTCCTTAAATGAACTTTTTACGAACGCAGGTTTTTAAAACCATCCCGATTTTTTACTGCTACTACTTCTTCCCCCCAATCCCAATGCACCGAGCAAACTGCGTGTAATCATACTGGCCGCTGTTCGTTCAACTTGTTTGGCAGCGCCGCTGTTGAGAATTTTTTCGATGGTTGATGGTTCTGGTTTAGCACCCGGTTGTTGTTTGGCGCCACCGCCTTTTTCATCGGCTTCCTGGAGTTTTGCAGTAAGAATTTCATATGCGCTCTGACTATCGATGACCTGGTTATATTTTGCAACGAGTTTTGATTTGCCGGTGATCGCATCTATCTCCGCTGGAGAAAGAATATCCATGCGGCTTTTCGGAGGAGACATCATGCAATGTACAAGCGGAGTGGGAACACCTTTTTCGTCGAGCATGGTTACCAGCGCTTCACCAATACCAAGTTGTGTGATGAGGTCTTCCGTTTTATAGAAAGCTGTTTCAGGATAATTTTCAGCAGTCTGCTTAATTGTTTTTCTATCTACGGCAGTGAATGCTCTCAATGCATGTTGCACTTTCAATCCTAATTGTGCCAACACACCTGAAGGAACATCCATCGGGTTTTGTGTACAAAAGAAAATACCAATTCCCTTCGAACGAATGAGTTTTACAATGGTTTCGATTTGTTTGAGCAATGCATCACTAGCTTCCTGAAACACAAGATGCGCTTCATCGATAAACATCACCAGTTTTGGTTTATCGAGATCACCTTCTTCAGGACATGATGCATATAATTCTGCCAGCATTTGCAACATGAAAGTCGAAAATAATTTTGGACGATCCTGCAAGTCCGTCACACGCAAGACACTTACCATCCCTCTGCCATCATCGCTGATGCGCATCAGATCACTCACTTCAAAACTTTTTTCACCAAAAAAAACATCTGCACCTTGTTGCTGCAATTCTATTACTTTACGAAGAATGGTTCCGGTGGAAGTGGTTGCCACTTTCCCATATGTTTTTTCGATGTCATCTTTCCCCTGATCGCTGATGTACTGCAACACTTTTGTAAAATCTTTCAGATCTAGCAATGGAAGTTTATTATCGTCGCAATATTTGAAGATCATCGCAACCAGTCCTCCCTGCACATCATTCAATTCAAGAATCTTGGAAAGCAATATTGGACCGAACTCACTAACGGTGGCCCTTAACCGAACTCCTTTTTCGTTACTCAAAGTCAAAAACTCTACCGGGTAGGCAGCGGGTTTATATTGTATACCGATTTTGTCACAGCGATCTTTTACTTTATCATTTGCAGTTCCTGCGGCTGCGATGCCACTCAAATCACCTTTGATATCCATTAGCAATACCGGAACGCTTGCATCACTCAATGCTTCACTGATCATTTGCAGGGTTTTTGTTTTACCTGTACCTGTAGCGCCCGCAATCAGTCCATGACGATTCATTGTCTTCAGTGGTAAATTAATATCCGCGCCAGTCACTGGCTGTCCATCTAACATACCGATGCCGATCTTTACTGATTCACTTTTGAATGTATAGCCACTCTTAACTGCTTCAAGAAATTTTGATTGGTCTGCCATGAGAAAAAAATTTGATGGGAAGTTACGGAGAAAATGTGCGAGTTGGATTGTTTGGTTGATTTGTTGATTTGTTGAAAAGTTGATTGGTCGATAAGTCGGTTAGTTGACTTGTTAATAGGCGTGGTTCGAAACAACTTCTCAAAAACGCTAAGGACATATCGATGTATCGACCAATCAACTCTTCAACCAATCAACTAAACTTTCTCACCTAATAATTGGCGTATCAAATTCTCCAGCTCGAGGATTCTTTTTTCAAGATCAGGTAGTTTGCGGCTGATTGCCTGGCTTCGTAACGCGCTTGTATAGTCGAAAGCCGGCGAACCGGTAACGGCTGAATTTGGAATTTTGATTGATTTGCTTACTCCACTTTGTGCATTGATCTTACTTCCATCTGCGATCTGGATATGACCTACAATACCTGCTTGTCCGCCGATCATAACATTGCTACCAATCTTCGTGCTTCCACTTACGCCAGCCTGGGCTGCTATCACAGTATTCTGCCCCACTTCCACATTATGCGCTACCTGGATGAGATTATCCAGCTTGGCTCCCGATCTGATTATCGTGGATCCAATTGTTGCGCGATCGATCGTTGCATTGGAACCTATCTCCACATTATCTTCAATGACGACATTTCCCATCTGCGGCACTTTTTTAAAACTGCCATCAGCCTGCGGTGCAAAACCAAATCCATCACTCCCAATTACACTTCCTGCGTGGATCGTAACATTTTTCCCGATCACACAATCATGATAAATTCTGACACCTGGAAGCAAAGTACAGTTATCATCTACTTTCACATTATCACCCAAAAAAACCTGCGGATAAATTTTTACATGATTACCAATCACCACCTGTTCGCCGATATATGCAAACGCACCAACAAAAATTTTCTCTCCGAGTTTTGCCGTTTTAGAAATATAAGACGGTTCTTGGATGCCAACCATCTGCTGCGATAATATTTCCTGGTATTTTGAAAGTAGTGCGGCAAATGCGGAATATGCATCAGGCACTCGTATCAAAGAGGCATTCACTTTTTGCTTCAGCTCGAGTGTATCATTTACGATAACAATAGAAGCGCCAGTGGTATAAATATATTCTTCGTATTTGGGATTGGCTAGAAATGATAATTGCCCAGCAACAGCTTCTTCAATTTTTCCAAAAGAAGCAACGGCCACATCAGCATTTCCTTCAACCTTACCATTTATCATAAATGCTATTTGCGTGGCAGTGAATTGCATGGTTTAATAAGTTTGATTGCTTTTTGAGCCCTTCCCAAGTTTTAAATTCGGTTAGAATTCTATTTCAGGTAACAAATATAAAATTTTTTCACGGGGCTCGATAATGTTTGATGAATAAGCGCATTGTCAACCTGCGATATATCTTTTACACTTCTGTCCTTGAACAAAATATTTATGCGCTCGTCAGACGGATCGTATGTCGTGTTACTTGCTTCGCCCGTAAACACAAAATACTCCGCTTCTGTTTCTGAAATCTTTAGTTGCTCAGCAACATTAACGCGCATTTTTTTTACTTCATATTCATCAAAAGGATTTGCCTGAAATTTAACTTTTAATAAACGTCTGTTGATAAGAGAAGTGCAGAGCAGCGACAATATTTTATCTTCCGCAAACATCCAGCTTTTTACAGCACCCATCACATCGTAGTCGTCAAGCAGACAGAATTTGGGTAGATAGGTTTCTGGGTCTGTGTAATTTTCTGAAAGAAAAAAATCCAATATGGCAGAGCAGGTATTGAGTTTTTTTCCTGCTGTCAACAGTTGCTTCGCGCGTTGAATAATTTTGATAAGCATTTTTTCGGCGCTTACTACAGCTTTGTGGAGATATACCTGCCAATACATGAGCCGGCGCGCGACCAAAAATTTTTCTATCGAATAAATTGCTTTTTCTTCTACCATCAATACACCTTCATGAACCGTAAGCATTTTGATAATACGATCGTATCCAATTACTCCTTCGGAAACGCCGGTAAAAAAACTGTCCCGGTTCAGATAATCCATTCGATCAACATCGAGTTGTCCGGATATCAACTGGTATAAAAATTTTTTTGGATGATTATTGGTGAAGATATCAATGGTCGTTTTCAATTGCCCGTGAAATTCCTCATTCATAATACGCATGATCAAAATGGAGATGGCTTCATGTCGTACACCCCTGATCAAAATATTTTCCAAAGCATGCGAATATGGACCATGGCCGATATCATGCAATAGTATTGCAACCTTTGTGCTGAGATCTTCTTCCGGCGTGATATCAACTCCTTTGTTTTTCAAAACATCAAGTGCGTTACACATTAGGTGATATGCGCCGAGAGAATGGTGTAACCTGGTATGAACCGCACCCGGATAAACAAGGTGCGCAAAGGCCATTTGATGGATGCGCCTCAGTCGTTGATAATATGGATGCGCGATGATTTGTAATAATAATGGATGATCCACAGTAATAAATCCATACACCGGGTCGTTGATGATTTTGCTAAGTGCTGCAGGCATCCTGTTTTAAATTTGTTAAAACGAAACAAAAGCGCAGGCAAATCTACAAATGCACAACGGATAAATTAAATTTGAATCGCAGATGAAAAATAATTGATCTGTTTGAGATGACAGATGGCAGTTGACAGACTCATAAAGTAGTTTTGCCTGGAAGTCTGTCAACTCCCATCTGTCAACAGTCAACTCAAACAGGCACTTCAAAATCGGGGACATTACAAACGAAAAACACGACATGGCTTTAGCAAGAATACTTTGGGTAGATGATGAAATTGAAAGTTTGCAATCGCAGATATTATTTCTTCAGAACAAAGGATACGAAGTAAATGCAATGACCAATGGTTTTGACGCCATTGAATTTGTTAAAGAGAATCCCGTGGATGTTGTGTTACTGGATGAAACGATGCCAGGCATCACCGGCCTTGAAACACTTGCAAAGATCAAAGAATTATATCAACAGGTACCTGTTGTGCTGATCACAAAAAATGAAACGGAGAATTTGATGGATGAAGCGATCGGCAGCCAGATCAGCGACTATCTTATCAAACCAGTAAATCCCAACCAGGTTTTATTAAGCCTGAAAAAAATAATCGATAACAAAAGACTTGTTGCTGAAAAAACGACGACTGCATATCAGCAGCAGTTCCGTGATTTGTTCATGGCGTTGAATGATAATCCTGACTATAATCAGTGGATGGATATCTACAAAAAACTTGTTTTTTGGGAATTGGAAATGGAAAAAAGTGATAGCCCCGAAATGCGGGAGATATTGCAGTCACAGAAACAGGAAGCGAATAATGAATTTTTTAAATTCATTTCTAAAAATTATTCGCGTTGGATAAAATCGGGTGATGCACCTGTGCTGTCTCACTCATTATTTCAATCGAAAGTATTTCCGCATCTTGAAAAAGGAACGCCTTTATTTTTTGTATTGATCGATAATTTGCGTTTCGATCAGTGGAAAGCAATCCAACCGATTTTTGCGGAGAGTTTTCGGATAATCAGTGAAGATAGTTTTTATAGCATATTGCCAACTGCAACGCAATATAGCCGCAATGCCGTGTTCGCTGGGTTACTGCCTGTTGATATAGAAAAGCAGTCACCAACGCAATGGAAAAATGACGACGAAGAAGGTGGAAAGAATTTGCATGAAGAAGAATTTTTCAGGGGTCAGTTGAAGAGGTTGAAAAAAGACAATCTGCGTTTTTCTTATACAAAAGTTTTAAATCACCAGGCGGGCCAGGATCTTGTGAATAATATCCATAACATGATGAATAATGATTTAAATATCATCGTGTATAATTTTGTGGATATGCTTAGTCATGCGCGCACAGAAATGGAAGTATTGAAAGAACTGGCGAGTGATGAAACCAGTTATCGTAGCATCACTGCAAGCTGGTTTGAACATTCGCCCTTGCACCAGGCCTTGAAAAAAATTGCAGATAAAAAAATCAATATCGTACTTGCTACGGATCATGGAACGGTTCGTGTTAAAACGCCGTATAAAGTGATCGGGGATAAACAAACAACCACAAATCTTCGCTATAAACATGGTCGTAATTTGAATTACGAAGCCAAAGACGTATTGGCTTTTCGTGATCCCAAAGAAGCAGGATTGCCGGTACCCACCGTGAATTCATCTTTTATATTCGCACGTGGTGATGGATTTCTATGTTACCCCAACAACTACAATTATTACGCGAACTATTATCGCAACACATTTCAACACGGCGGTATCAGTATGGAAGAAATGATCGTGCCGGTGATAAGAATGACAAACAAATAATAATTTATTATCCCCCTCGATCGAATTCTCTGTGGATAATTTAATTCCCATGAAATTTATTATGCTTGTGAATAGGTTAAATTTGTAGCCGTAGTTACAATGTAGATTATGAAATACAATCAATCCAGTTTAGATAGGATAGAGAAATTGATGGACGAAACAGATTATATCATCCGTTATGAACGCGGCACATTTCAAAGTGGTTATTGCATCCTGGAACAGAAAAAAGTTGTAGTGCTTAATAAATTTCTTCCTGTAGAAGGCAGAATCAATACGCTTATCGATATCATTCCCCAACTTTCAATTCAGCCGGAATTACTTTCTCCCGAAGGCAAAAAAATTTATGATGAAGTGATTGCCAGGTATGAAGCAGCGCAATGATAAATGTCTGAACCGGGATTTTAAACGATTCAACTCATTATTCTGAGCTTAATTATTTCATCTCACACATCAGTTGAATCATGATAATCGTTTAAAATCCCGGTTCAGATATTTGTTTCTTATTTTTGATACATGACTTATCCTTCTCTGAAAATAACTTTTTTAGGAACCGGTACCAGCAGCGGAGTGCCAATGATTGCCTGCGATTGTGAGGTATGTACATCTACCAATAAAAAAGATAAGCGACTTCGTTCAAGCATCATCGTGGAATCGAAAAATACTGTGCTTGTTGTTGATTCCACACCCGATTTCAGATATCAAATGCTTCGGGGAAAAGTTAAGCATCTTGATGCAATTATTTTTACGCATCCTCATAAAGACCATATTGCGGGACTCGATGATATCAGGGCATTTAATTATTTTTCCAAGAGGCCGATGCAGATATATGCAAATGAGATGACCCAGGAAGTGATCATCAGGGAATTTCCATATGCGTTTACGGACACCAAATATCCGGGTCTTCCAGAAATTGCTTTGAATACAATTGCGATGGATCCGTTTGTAGTAGGAGATATACCTGTAACACCTATTCTGGTATGGCATTTAAAAATGCCGGTGTTGGCATTTCGATTTGGAAAGTTTACATATATCACAGACGCGAATCGTGTTGATGAAATCGAAAAAGAAAAAATTCGCGGCAGCGAAATCGTTGTTGTAAATGCTTTGCGCAATGAAAAACATGTTTCGCATTATAATTTGGAAGAAGCAATTCACTTGGTAAGAGATCTCCAGGTTCCGCAGGCATACTTCACACATATCAGTCACCAGTTGGGTAAACACGATGCTGTAAGCGCCAATTTGCCTCCCGGAATATACCTCGCATACGATGGATTGGTTTTGCATGTTTAGTCGGCGCATTACTCCGTCGTTTACCAGTCATTAACATATCTCCTTCTATCTTCCCGATTTTCGTTTTAAACTTTTGTTTTTTTGCTTGGTCTTAATGTGACCTCGTGAAAATTTGTTTTATGAAAAAATTATTCCTGCTATCAATGACATTGGTGATTATCCGAATGAATTCTACGGCCCAAACCACCATTGAAATAATTCCCAGCGGTGGATATACGTTTGCCGACCAGGTGAATTTTTATAATTATTATGGAAGAATTGAAAGCGCACCCAACTGGGGCGGCTCACTGATGTTTAATGTAAATCGGAACTTTGGTATTGAACTCATGTATCAAAGAATAGATGCCTCTTCGGGACTGTATGATTATGGAAATACATATCATCCTCCATTCAAGACAACAGATGTAGGCATTAATTATATTATGGCAGGTCCTGTTCAATCATTCAATCCCGCAGGATCGGTTCATCCCTTTATTGGGGCGTTATTGGGCGCGGCCGTTTTTAATCCGGGACCAGATGATTATTCCAGCAATACAAAATTCGCTTGGGGTGCACAGCTCGGCGCGAATGTTTATGTTAGTCCACGCATTGGAATCAGGTTGAAAGCGCAATTATTATCTCCGGTTGAGACAGGGAATGGAGGATTTTATTTTGGCAGCTTCGGCTCGGGAGTTGGTAATTCAACATATTCTTCCATATATCAGTTTGGTTTTAGCGGAGGATTGATTATTGGACTTGGAAATATTTTACCCGCACCAAAGCATCGAGTGATCATTCATCGTCGTCCGCCTCCTAGAAGATACTATTATTCACCGTATCCACCGTATTGAGGTTTGAGGAGTATGGCAGAGGGTTTAAACACCCTTTGCTATACTCATTTTATCCTACACGATAAATGGTATTTTTTTCACATTCACCCGCACTTACCTTGAATGCATAATTCATTTTATGATTTGTGAAAAGTTGCGGGATTATTTTTCATTTACCCGGAAAGAACGCATTGGTATTTCAATATTAGTTGCGCTTGTTATTTTGATTTTTATACTTCCCCATTTTTTTGAATTGAAGAAAAATAGAATTGACCAGGCTGAATTGGATCAATTCAAAAAAGAAATCGATCGGCTAAAAGACGCGCAGGGAAATGATGCTGCGGGTTTGAGCAACACAGAAAATAATAGTGATAACGAGCATCGCAAAAATTATTATGAGGATAAGAATTCGTCTGAAGTTGATAGAAAATATTCGTTGCATGATTTTGATCCTAATACTATTTCTCAGAATCAATGGAAGCAATTTGGTATAAGAGACAAGACAATTCATACCATTCAAAATTATCTTGCTAAGGGAGGGAAATTTAAAGTTGCAGCAGATTTAAAAAAAGTGTACGGAATAAGAGAAGAAGATTTTAATCGGCTTGCTCCTTTTATTCAGATTAAAGATTCAAAGAGTCATGATCGTTCCTATATGTATGATAAGGTTATAAGAAAAGAAAACACGGCGAATATTTACAGCGCAAAGCGTTTTTCAATAATCGATATTAACACTGCAGACTCAGTAGATTTCACTTCACTTCCGGGTATTGGTAATAAACTTGCTTCGCGTATTATCCATTTTCGCGAACGGCTCGGTGGGTTTTATGCGATTGAGCAGATCGCCGAAATTTATGGATTGAGCGATTCAGTATTTCGTTTGCTAAAGCCTTTTCTTAGTATTAGAAATGATTCTGTTCGAAAAATAGATATCAACGCTGCTGATATCGAAACATTAAAACAACATCCATATATCCGTTGGGAACTGGCAAAGGCAATTGTGCAATATCGAAACCAGCATGGCATGTTCAAAAAACCAGAAGATTTGTTGCAGATAGCAATCATTACTACAGATAACTATAAAAAAATGACTCCCTATATAAAATGGTAGCAATGCCATTATTAAGGCCCTGGAGGTATCCTTGTTGTTCTGTGTAACGATCACCTATGGGGGGCACTTGTCCCTGATTAGTTATAGCTGCCTATCAAATTAACTAACGTTTGTTAGTTTAATTAAATAATTCTTTTTATCTTGCTCTTGCATTGGTCTTTAGCACGGATAGTTTATTTCCAATGATTGTTTGCATTTTTCAGGCAATAATCTAAATGGTTGTTGCCTGTTTTTTTTAATAATAATGAATATTAATTTTAACCTATGAATTTTCAGACAGACGAATTAACCCTCCAGGTTGCTCAAACAGCGCATGATTTCGCCATTCAGCATATCAAACCAAATGTCATGAAATGGGATGAGTCCCAGGAATTTCCTGTTTCTGTTTTTAAAGAATTAGGAAAATTGGGAATGATGGGCGTATTGGTTCCGGAGAAATATGACGGAGCGGGACTCAGCTATATTGAATACATCAGTATCATTCGTGAAATATCCAAAGTGTGTGGTTCAATCGGGTTAAGTGTTGCGGCGCATAATTCGCTTTGCACGGGACATATTCTCGCTTTTGGTAATGAAGATCAAAAGAAAAAATATCTGCCGAAATTAGCAACAGCAGAATGGATAGGATCGTGGGGATTGACCGAAGCCAATACCGGAAGCGATGCTGCGAATATGAGATGTGTTGCAACAAAGGATGGAAACGATTGGATCCTCAACGGAACAAAAAACTGGATCACTCATGGTATCAGCAGTGATGTAACGGTGGTGATTGCACGAACAGGAGAACCGCGCACAAGAAATAATGCAACGGCTTTTATTGTAGAGCGTGGTACACCGGGTTTCTCGGGCGGAAAAAAAGAAAACAAGCTTGGCATGCGTGCCAGTGAAACGGCAGAAATGATATTCGATAATTGCAGAATACCGGATAGTAATCGCATGGGAGAAGTTGGCTCGGGATTCAAACAATCATTATATGTGTTAGATGGCGGCCGTATTTCTATTGCGGCTCTTTCGATTGGTATTGCTAAAGGCGCTTATGAGGCCGCTCTTCAATATTCAAAAGAACGTCACCAGTTCGATCAGCCGATTTCTAATTTCCAGGGAATTTCTTTTAAGCTCGCCGATATGGCCACAGAAATCATGGCAGCAGAATTGCTAACCATGCAGGCCGGCGATAAAAAAAATAGAAACTTACCGATGACAAAAGAATCGGCAATGGCAAAATATTACGCCAGTGAAGTGGCAGTAAAAGTTGCAACTGACGCCGTTCAGATTTTTGGCGGTTATGGATATACGAAAGATTTCCCCGTCGAGAAATTTTATCGCGATAGCAAACTCTGCACCATCGGAGAGGGGACCTCAGAAATTCAAAAAATAGTTATTGCCAGGGAAGTGCTTGAAAGGTAGAGGGTATAAGGCTGTAAGGTATGACATGCCTTACACCTTCCTAATTATGGCATGAAATCATCTTCATCTTTCTTACTGTATTTATCGAATAATTTATCAATTGCTCCTCCGAATAAAGGAAATTTTTCTCTTGCAAAATTTTTTATGATCTCGATGGCCTTGTAAGCCTGTTGTTCTGTGAGGCCTTCTGCCTTCAAACGATCTATCAATTCTTTCATTATAATAAAATTAAAAGCCGGATAAAATTATCCGGCTCAAATATCCTAAAAACTTATTAAGTAAAAGAATTATGCCACTTTCAAAAGACTCATCTTGCTTGTATCGAATTTCTTCCTGGCATATTCGAGACTTAAATTGAATTTATTTTCCTTGGAAGATGGTAATTCAAACATAGCGTCAGTCAATATGCTTTCACAGATACTACGCAATCCACGTGCGCCGAGTTTATATTCAACCGCTTTGTCAACCATAAAGTCCAACACGTTGTCTTCGATGCTCAGTTGAATTCCTTCCAGCTCGAATAATTTTTTATACTGGCGTATCAAGGAATTTTTCGGCTCAGTAAGAATGGAACGCAGTGTTGTTCTGTCTAACGGATTCAAATGCGTAACCACCGGCAAACGGCCAAGCAATTCAGGAATCAATCCAAACGATTTAAGATCCGGTGCATTCACATATTGCAAAAGATTCTTTTTTGTGAATTCCTGTTGCTCCTTGTTTACATTGAAACCGATGGCGTTTGTATTGACTCTGCGTGCAATGATTTTGTCCACGCCATCAAAAGCACCACCACAAACAAATAAAATATTCTGCGTATTGATCTTGATAAGCTTTTGTTCAGGATGTTTTCTTCCACCCTGAGGTGGCACAAGAACATCTGTTCCTTCGAGTAATTTCAACAAACCTTGTTGAACACCTTCACCACTTACATCACGCGTGATAGAAGGGTTATCACCTTTTCTCGCGATCTTATCTATTTCATCGATATATACAATTCCTCTTTCGGCCGCAACCACATCATAGTTGCAAACCTGCAGTAACCTGGTAAGAATACTTTCCACATCTTCACCAACATAACCAGCTTCAGTGAAAACAGTCGCATCAACAATTGCGAAAGGAACATTCAATAATTTGGCGATTGTTTTTGCAAGCAATGTTTTTCCGGTACCTGTTTCGCCAACCATGATGATGTTACTCTTTTCAATTTCAACATCATTATCCGCCACTTTTTGTTGCAGGCGTTTATAGTGATTGTAAACAGCAACTGCCAATACTTTTTTTGCTTCATCCTGACCAATCACATATTCATCAAGAAATCTTTTTATCTCGATTGGCTTTTTTACTGTGAGCTTGAATTGGGATGCGGGAGCGTTATCTTCCCTGATGATTAATTCCTGTTGAATAATTTCCTGCGCATGTTCTACACAGTTTTCACAAATATGACCTTCCTGTCCGGCGATAAGAATTTTCACCTCATCACGGCTGCGGCCACAAAACGAGCAATGCAGGGTATTTTTTGCCATCTATATTTAGTTGGATTACTACAAATTTAGTCAACTTATATGCCAAATCCCAAGGAAAAACAATAAAAACTCCCAATAACCGGGAGTTTTTATGTCTCTATTTTGGAACAATTATAAGTTGGTCATGATATGATCAACGATGCCATATTCTACAGATTCAATCGCATCCATCCAATAATCGCGATCAAAATCCTTCATGATCTGGTCAACTTTTTTTCCGCAATTCTCCGCAAGAATTCTCGCGCCAATTTCCTTTACTCTCTTAGTTTGTTTCGCTTGAATTTCCAGATCTACACTCACACCCTGAATATATCCACCAAGGCTTGGCTGATGAATCATCACTTCGGCATGCGGATAAATAAAACGTTTTCCTTTCACACCACCACTTAACAATATAGAGCCCATCGAAGCGGCCAATCCGATACATACTGTGCTTACCGGACTCTTGAGCATCTTCATGGTGTCGTAGATTGCCATACCACTTGTCACAACCCCACCAGGGCTATTGATGAAAAATTTTATTTCTTCGCCTGGCTTATCAGCATCGAGTAATAAAAATTTGTTTACGATTTCTTTTGCTGAACGGTCTTCTACAGGTCCCCATAATTGCACCGCCCTGCTTTCAAAAAAATATTTCTCTAGTTTCTTTGACAACATTCCAAGATCAGAACTCTTTTCTTCTTTTGGTTCTTGTTCTTCCGGTTCATCGTCGGAACGTAATGGTTTAAAAAAATATTTTGAATAATTCATCATATAGATTTTATGTTGAAACGTTACGAATAAAATAATGCCTGACCTATTAACTTTCTTTCTTTTCTTTTTTTGGATTGAGCACAAGCACTTCGTCAACCAATCCATACTCTTTTGCTTCCGTTGCAGTGAGCCAGTAATCACGATCACAATCTTTTTCTACCTGCTTTGCAGTTTTCCCCGTGTGAACTGAATATATTTCATAAAGTTCTTTCTTGATCTTTTTTATTTCGTTGACTGTAATTTCGATATCACTAGCTTGTCCACCGATGCTGCCGCTCGGCTGGTGCATCATAACCCGACTATGTTTTAATGCGGTTCGTTTTCCTTTGGTGCCGGCGCACATCAATGTGGCTGCCATGGATGCCGCCATGCCGATGCATATGGTAGCAACATCAGGTGTAACATATTGCATCGTGTCATAAACACCGAGACCTGAGTACACGCTTCCGCCCGGGCTGTTAATGTACATTTGAATATCTCTGTGACGATCGGTGCTGTCTAAAAACAATAACTGTGCGGTAATAATATTTGCTACCTCATCATTGATTGGATAACCGAGGAAGATGATTCGATCCATCATCAAACGGCTATAAACGTCCATAACGGCTACGTTCATGGGACGTTCTTCAATGATATTCGGTGTAAGGCTTGTTACTAAATATTTGTTGTAATCATACAATGTATTGCTGGAAATGCCCCTATGTTTTACAGCATACTTCTGAAATTCGGCTTCTGGATTCATAGTATTTTTCAATTTTTCTTCCTTTCGAAAAAATGGAATGTGATTTAATTTGAAGTAGGAATATATCTTTCAAATCTCCGTCCAAACTTTTAAACTTCCAAAAAACTGACAGAGTTGCAGAAATAAAAAATCCTGCATGGCAGGATTTTTAAAAATTTTGATTTATTTATCAATGATGATGATGGTGTTCCTCTTGCATCTTGGTGAATTCCTCGCTGCCGATTTGCTTCTCCACCGGCTTCACCTGCGATTCCGTCCATGCCAGAATTTTATCAGTTCTTATTCTGTGAACAGCATCTTCCACAAATCTTCTGTCCTGCATCATGCGGCTGATATAATCGGCTACCCATGGCTGTGTTTCATCAACGGCTTGCGCACCCATATAACCCAACAATTGCTGGCGTGCAAAATTTTTGATATCATCCGCCGCAACTTCGATATTATTTTCGCGAGCAACTTTATCGAGTATTAATGTCCATTTTAATTGATCTGTAAACGAAGGAAATTCCTGTTCCACTTCTTCCTGTGTTTTTGGTTTTTCTCCACCATTCAACAACCAACGTTTTAAGAAAGATTCTGGAAAATCTATTTTTGTATGATTCAATAGTTCGTGATAAAGTGTATGTTGAAGCTGACTGCGACTTTGATTATTCCAATACTGCTCAATTTCTTCTTTTACCGTTGCACGAAACGCTTCTTCAGTAGTGATGTCCTTATCGGGGTAAACAGTCTTAAAAAATGTTTCGTTCAATTCAGATTTTTCAACCAATCCAATTTTAGTAATTAAAACTTTGAAAAATTTATCGGCTGCCGCAATATCGTCTTTGGCGAATCCAAGATCATGAGTGATCCAATCTCTTTCTTTTTCATCGAAAGCTTTTGACAATTGTAACACTACGCTGTCATCTTTCTTTTTGCCAATCCATTCCTTCCGAAAAGATTCATTGAAATATTTTACAAGTACGGAATTTTCTTTGTGTACTCCGCCTTCAATGGGATTACCATTCTCATCAGATTCCGTAAAACTAATATTGAGAACGTTGTCATCACCGGTTACGGTTTCAGGTTCAGTCATTTTGCCGTTACGCAATTGCAATCTTTCAATCTCTTCGTTCAACATCTGATCAGTAACAGTGATCTTATATCTGGTAGGAGTCAGTTTATCCAATTCTGGCAAAGTGAATTCAGGTTTTAATCCAACTTCGAATGCAAAGGAATATTCTTCGGGTTTGCCCATATTGATTTGGCGCGCATCGTTCTCCGGAAGAGGCAATGGCTGCGCAAAAATATCCAGCTTTTCTTTTGTCATGTAATCAGTCAATTCTTTTTCTACGCTCTTTAAAACCTCGTCAGTAAAAACGGAATTGCCGTACATTTTTTTTATAAGGCCTGCTGGAACCATGCCTTTTCTAAAACCAGGGATATTTGCTTTTTTGCTGTAGTCTTTTAATGCTTTTTCGAATGAAGGGAGATAATCATTTTTTTCAACTTTAACGATGATCTTATCATTCAACAGCCCGATGTTTTCTCTTAACACTGTACCCATAACTGAGTTATTTAAAATTGATCTAATTGAGGTGATAGATGACGAATGACAGTTGACAAACTCAAACGTGCTGTCAACTGTCATCCTCTAATCGTCATCTTTTTTTGTGCGGGTGATAGGACTCGAACCTACATGCCTCGCGGCGTCAGATCCTAAGTCTGATGCGTCTGCCAATTTCGCCACACCCGCAATCGCTTATTATGAAATTCTTCAGCTTCAATACTAATTCTGAAAACGGCTGCAAAAGTAGCATATTTTAATTAAGAAAACACAAGGTTCAGAACCTGATAGTGAATCAGTTTGATTTTTTTGAGAGGTGTAAGGTGTAAGCTGTAGGGTGTAAAATATGGCAGAGATCAGTTTCTCACGGTTTTTATTTTCAGCCTAAGCAACAATATTGATTAACAGCTGCTATGCCTTATGCCCAAACCTTACACCTCTCAAAAAAATTAAATGGAGACACGATCCAGAATCATTAATATCTTGTACACAAAGACATTAAACGTTAGACATTGAACGTTAAACGCTTAACGACGCTTAATTACCGATGCTATTTCGTAAATTCGTATGAATGGAAACAGTAGCTGCAATACCGAAGTATAACTTGACCGGGGAACAGGAAAAAAAGCTCATTTTAAGGGAGTATCGCGGCTTGTTGCGCTCACTTAAACCCAAACTTAAGTCCGGCGATAAGGAGCTGGTGCGAGATGCATTTGAGATGGCCGCTGAAGCTCATAAAACCATGCGTAGAAAAAGTGGCGAACCTTATATTCTGCATCCATTGGCGGTTGCAAGAATATGCGTGGAAGAAATAGGTTTGGGAATTCGTTCAACCATTTGCGCATTGTTGCATGATACGGTTGAGGACACCGATATCACATTGGAAGATATTGAACGCGATTTTGGAAGTGAAATCGCAAGAATTGTAGATGGACTTACAAAAATTTCGAATGTCATCGATGTAAATGCATCGCAGCAGGCAGAAAATTTTAAGAAAATTTTGCTGACGCTCACAGATGATCCACGTGTGATCCTGATCAAATTGGCCGATCGTGTGCATAATATGCGAACGCTCGACAGCATGAAAAGGGAAAAGCAATTGAAAATCTCCTCCGAAACGGTTTATGTATATGCACCGCTTGCTCATCGAATGGGTCTTTATAATATCAAAACGGAATTGGAAGACCTGGCGATGAAATATCTCGAGCCCGATGAATACAAAGAGATCGCGCGAAAACTTTCAGAAACAAAACGCGAGCGATCGAGATACATCAACGAATTTATCAAGCCACTTAAAGAAAAACTCGACAAGGGACAATTTGAATTTGAAATATACGGACGGCCAAAAAGTATTCACTCTATCTGGAACAAAATGCGAAAAAAGGCCGTAGCATTCGAAGAAGTGTATGATCTTTTTGCCATCAGAATTATTATCAACGCTCCACCCGAGAGAGAGAAAGAAGATTGTTGGAAAGTATATTCTTTAATAACGGATGAATACACTCCATCACCAGAACGTTTACGTGATTGGCTTAGCAATCCGAAGTCTAACGGTTATGAAGCTTTGCATACGACCGTGATGGGCCCACAGGGTAAATGGGTTGAAGTGCAGATTCGATCAAAGAGAATGAATGAAATCGCCGAAAAAGGATTAGCTGCCCATTGGAAATATAAAGAAGGTGGCAATGATGAAAGCCGTTTTGATAAATGGTTTCAACAAATCCGGGAAGTGCTGAGTACGGAAGACAATGATTCAATCAATTTTCTGCAGGATTTTAAAACAAGTTTTCTTGTTGAAGAAATTTATGTGTACACACCAAAAGGAGATGTAAAAATGCTTCCAGTTGGATCAACAGCATTGGACTTTGCTTTTTCGATTCACAGCGCGATCGGTGTACAGTGTATCGGCGCAAAAGTGAATCACAAACTTGTTCCAATCAGTCATAAATTAAGAAGCGGCGACCAGGTTGAGATCATTACATCCAGCAAACAAAAACCAAGTGAGGATTGGGTGAACATTGTAGTGACAGCAAAGGCAAAGAGTAAAGTAAAAGACGCGTTGAAGGAAGAAAAAAGAAAAATTGCCGATGAAGGAAAATATATCATTCAAAGAAAATTAGAAAATTTCGGAGCAGCATACAATCAACATAATATCGACGTACTCACATCTTATTATAAATTCAATTCATCACTTGATTTTTTTTACCAGGTGGCGGTAAAAAGTATCGACCTGAGAGAGTTAAATGAATTCCATTTGCTTGGCGACAGGTTGGAAGCGCCGAAACCGATTAGGCCAATCGCTGATGTAAAAGTTGATCAGGGTGCGGCTCAGCGCAAGGACGCAGAGTTGATTATTTTTGGAGAGAGCAGCGATAGAATTGTTTACACATTGGCAAATTGTTGTAAGCCGATTCCTGGTGATGACGTTTTTGGTTTTGTTTCCACCGGAAAAGGATTGACAATTCACCGAACCAATTGTCCAAATGCAGCAAAACTATTATCTAATTATGGTCATCGTGTAGTAAAAACAAAATGGGCAAAGAATAAAGAGATATCTTTCTTAACAGGGATACGCATCGTGGGATTGGATGATGTTGGTGTCATCAATAAAATCACGAATCTTATTTCCGGAGAATTGAGATTAAATATTAACGCACTTACAATTGAAGCGAAAGAAGGAATTTTTGAAGGGAATATAAAAATTTATGTACACGATAAAGAAGAGTTGGATGAATCTGTAAAAAGATTAAAACAATTAAATGGAATACAATCTGTAGACAGGTATGATACGGAAAATGGATGATCGCAACCCATTGATGCAGAAAACAAACAATAACCCATATCACTATTACTTTAAGGTTAACAGAAAATCCTTTGGCATTGCAATATCAATTCACTTATTTTTGCTGCTTCCAAATAAATAAACCTGCAAATCAGAATTAATGGTTGATGTAATTTTAGGGATGCAATGGGGTGATGAAGGAAAAGGTAAAATAGTTGATTACTTCGCTCCGAGATATGATATCATAGCCCGATTCCAGGGCGGCCCAAATGCCGGTCATACCTTATATGTAAATGACAAGAAAATAGTTTTACACCAAATACCTTCCGGTATTTTCCATGAATCCACAATTAATCTGATTGGAAACGGAGTCGTGCTGGATCCGGTTACTTTAAAGAGAGAATGTGAATCCGTTGCCGGATTTGGTGTCGATTACAGAAAAAATCTCTACATTTCCCAACGAGCTCATCTTATTCTACCTACACATCGTGCATTGGATAAAGCATCGGAAATGTCTAAAGGGGTCGAAAAAATTGGTTCAACACTAAAAGGAATAGGCCCGGCTTATATGGATAAAACCGGTCGGAACGGTTTGCGTGTGGGTGATCTGCTCGACAAAAGTTTTACAACTGAATATATAAAATTGCGATTAAAGCATCAGCAGCTGTTGGATGGTTTTCATTTCAAAGAAGACATGTCGGCATGGGAAGAAGAATTTTTTGAAGCGCTGGAGTTTATGCGGCAGTTTAAAATTGTGAACGGCGAATATTTTATCAACGATAAAATTCAACAAGGAAAAAAGGTATTGGCAGAAGGTGCACAAGGAAGTATGCTTGATGTTGACTTTGGTACTTTTCCTTTTGTTACATCATCAAACACGATATCTGCTGGTGTTTGTACCGGGCTTGGAATTGCGCCGCAGAAAATCAGAGACGTGATCGGTGTTACAAAAGCTTATTGTACCCGAGTAGGAGGCGGTCCATTTCCAACCGAACTGTCGGATGCCACCGGAGAAGAACTACGAAAAACAGGAAACGAATTTGGTGCAACAACCGGAAGGCCTCGGCGTTGTGGATGGATTGATCTGGTGGCGCTCAAATTTGCTTGTATGATAAATGGCGTCACCCAACTGGTGATGACCAAAGCAGATGTTCTGGATGCGTTCGCGGAATTAAAAGTGTGTACCTCATATAAAATTGATGGGCAAGCAACGGATGAAGTTCCATTCCAAATGACCAGGGTAAAAATAGACCCAGTGTTAAAATCATTTCCAGGCTGGCAGTCAGACATTACTGGTTTGAAGAACTATGGGGGATTGCCTGAACAGATGAAGAATTACATTCATTTTATCAATGGCTATCTCAAAGTGAATGTTTCTTATATTTCGAATGGACCAGCACGCGACCAGCTAATTGAAAACTTGTAATTCAATTATCCGGAAAAATTATTTTAAAAAAATTTGGCTAATTAAAAACTTCGCTGAAATTTTACAATATTAATCTTATTGGAATATGGCACCAAAATCTGATAAGGAGAAAAAGGATTCAAAAAAATCCGCACCTGAATCATCGAAAGAAACTTCCGGGAAAGCATCATCCAAACCCAAGAAAAAAGAAGATGATGATGAAGAGGAAGATGATGATGATTTTGATACTCCTAAAGCAACAAAAAAAGCAGGCAAAGCATCGCCGAAAAGTAAGAAAAAAGAAGATGATGAAGACGACGATGACGACATTGGCGATGATGAAGCTGATGAAGTAGACGAATGGGATAAAGTGGAAGAAGAAGAGGAATGGGATCCTGACTTCGACGAATTTGATATCCCGAGATCTAAATCAAAGAAAGGTGGAACGGCCGGTGCGCCCAAAAAAGGTGCTAAGGGTGGTGATGAAGATGATCTTGGATTAGATGACGATTTCAAAAACCTCGATTTGTTTAATGACAGAGGTTTTGAAGAAGAAGAGGACGACTTTTGATAGTTGGACTAATTCAATTTAGTGAGCAGAGTTTTTGTTTCTTTTCGCATAAATGATTTTTACAAAACCAAGTTACAGGTATTGTACTGGGCAAACCGGTTCAATACCTGTTGTTTTTTGGATAATCATGAATATGCTTCTAAAGAACATGTTTATGAATGCCTGGTCGGTGCAGGTGTTTTGGAAAGTGTGAAAACCAATGTGGGCAACGCTTTCGGGCAACTCAAAGAATTTTCTCTTTTGAATAATGACTGGTTTTTCGGTCATTTTGCATTTGATCTTAAAAACGAAATTGAATCACTTTCGTCTTCTCATCCTGATCATATTCAATTTCCTGATTTGTTTTTTTTCGTCCCTGAAATAATTCTTGAATTAAAGAAAAATGAAATCAGCATTGGCTTATTCGGTTCCAATCATGAAAAAATATTCAATGCAATTCTGGAAACTGTATTTGTTCCAACGATCATGCAAGAAAAGTCTTTGCAAATCAACTCGCGATTTTCAAAAAAAGAATATATAGACACTGTTGAAAAATTAAAGCAGCATATTTTGCGTGGAGATTGTTACGAGATTAATTTCTGTCAGGAATTTTTCGCTGAGGATGTTTTGCTTGAACCGATAACAACTTATTACCATCTCAGTAATATTTCTCCAACTCCGTTCGGGTCTTTCTATAAACTTGATGACAAATATCTTTTGTGTGCGAGTCCTGAAAGATATCTGAAAAAAAATGGATCCCTTCTTTTGACACAGCCAATGAAAGGGACCTCATCAAGAAATAAATACAATGCGCAATTGGATGCCGATTCAAAAAACGAATTGTTTGCAAGTGCAAAGGATCGCTCAGAAAATGTGATGGTTGTTGATCTCGTGAGAAACGATTTATCGAAAGTATCAAAAGAAGGAACGGTACATGTAGATGAGCTGTATGGCATTTATACATTTCCGCAAGTGCATCAAATGGTATCGACAATTACTGGAACTGCGCTCGGTGAATTGAATTGGGTCGATATTATCGAAGCAACTTTCCCAATGGGATCAATGACTGGTGCTCCTAAAATTAAAGTGCTAAAACTGATCGAGCAATATGAAAAAACAAAAAGAGGATTATTTTCAGGAGCACTTGGATATGTAAAACCTGATAAAGACTTTGATTTTAACGTCGTCATTAGAAGCCTGCTGTATAATCATAATGAGAAATATATTTCCTATCAGGTAGGTTCTGGAATTACTTTTTACAGTGATGCAGAAAAAGAATTTGAGGAATGTATGTTGAAGGCCGAAGCAATAAAGAAAGTGTTGACAGATAAATCATAAAAAAAGGAAGTGATTTTATCACTTCCTTTCTATTTGCCTGATAATATTTTGAGTTATTTAGTCTTTGCAATCTCGCCAAAATTTTTCTGAGCTGTATCGGCGGCATCTTCGTTCAAAAGCAACTGCACAGATTCATTCAATATTTGATATTTATTTGCAGCGAACAGATCCATTTTCTCTGCCGGTAATTTAAGATCATAAGTATTATTGCTGCTCGCCATTACCTTATCAAATTCAGGATTGTAACGATTGAATTCATTAGGATCCATAACCACATATTTTGCAACAATAGCAGAATGATATTTACCGGAAATGGAAATCGTTTTTGAATTATTTAATTCTTCCGGAGTAAGTTTTCTGTTGAATACATACATCGATGAGCCAGATAATTGCTGAGTGGCTTCATCTTTCGTAAGCGTTGTTACTCCGCCTTGTCCTTCAAAAACATAATGGGTACCGATAAATTTCTTGACGTGATTTCTGGATTCTGTTGGCAGGTAATACTGGAGATCCCAGAAATTCCTGCTATGACTTCTTTTGATAGCCTTGTATACATTCGCTGTTCCGCCGTTATAGGCAGCAATAACCAATAACCAATCACCTAGTTCTGAATAAAGGTCACGCAGATAAATAGCAGCGGCGCGTGTGCTCTTATAATAATTGGTTCTTTCATCATGTTTGCGGCTCACTCTCAAGCCTAAAATACGGGCAGTGGCCGGCATTAATTGCCAAGGACCAACCGCACCTACCCATGAAAGTGCCGTAGGCTTAAGATTTGATTCAATGACTGCGAGGTATTTCAATTCTGTAGGCAGACCATATTGACTAAGGATACCATCGATAAGATTGAAATAAGGTCTTCCCCAATCCTTCATATCCTGGAGGTCCTTACCATTCTTAACGAAATAATCTTGTACAAAGCTGATTGCCCTAGGATTCAGACGCGCTCCGTTGGTGGTGTTATTTGAAGCTGTAATAAACAGGTCATTAAATCCTGACTCATTGTAACTGGTGTCATTGCCTGAACGAATTGAGGATTTAGCTTTTTTGCCTTTCGCCCCATTGTCCGCATGCATTCCAGATATCGATCCAATGCAAAGGATGCCCAACAATAAAAGTCGTTTCATTCTTTTAGTGTTTAAAAGATTTATAAACCAGATATCTGGCTCATAAATTTTTCAAGGGGATGGATTACGGATAATTTTCGGAAACGACGAGCTAATTAATTCCGAATTTTCATAAAGTCGGATTTTCGTAGGACTTAAATTGTTGCATCAGGTAGTGCGAGAACTGAAGCAAAGGTAATTCTTTAAATTGGTTCGTCATAGCCTGAATACCAAAAGGCATGCCATTTGTGTGTTGGAAAAGTGGGACAGAAATGCCCGGGATACCCACCAAATTTGCGTAAACTGTATAGATATCAGCAAGATACATCGCAATTGGATCGTCCATTTTTTCGCCCAGTTTGAAGGCTGTAGTGGGTGAACTTGGAGAGAGAATCACATCGAAGTTATTGAAAATCAGTTTGGTTTTGTCAATAAGAATTTTTCGGACCTGCTGGGCCTTTGTAAAGTAAGCATCGTAATAGCCAGCACTTAATACAAAGGTTCCCAATAAGATACGTCGTTTTACTTCTTTCCCGAAACCATCGGAACGATTTTTTTTATAAAACTCCGTCAAGCCATTTGAAGAATTTGCCGAGCGATAACCATATTTAACGCCATCGTAACGCGATAAGTTGGAGGATGCTTCGGCGGTGGTCAGGATATAGTAGGCAGGTACAACGTATTCGAGATATTCAAAGTCGATTTCCTCCACTGTAAATCCCTTTAATTTGAGGCCATCTACAAATTGAAGGAAAGCCGATTTTATCTCCGGATCCAGTGATTGGTGTTGAATTGCCTCTTTAAAATAAGCGATTCGTCGCGTTGGTGTTTTGTCTCCGTTTGCTAGCTTAGCTAGCTTACGAAATTCTGGTACCGGTGTATGCGAAGAAGTAGCATCAAAAGGGTCATTACCCGAAATTACTTCCAACGTCAAAGCAACATCTGGAACATTCTTTCCAAAAATTCCTATTTGGTCGAAAGACGAGGCGTATGCAATCAAACCATGTCTCGATATTCTGCCATAGGTGGGTTTTAAGCCAACTATCCCGCAAAAGTCGGCCGGTTGGCGGACCGAACCTCCTGTATCGCTACCCAAACTAATCATGCATAAATCCGCTTGAATTGCTACGGCTGGGCCACCAGATGAACCACCGGGCACCCTTGTATTATCAATTGCATTCAGCACATTTCCATATACAGAGTTCTCATTGGTGGAACCCATTGCAAACTCATCGCAATTTTGATGACCGATAATAATTGCTTCTTCACGTAGAAGCCGATCGACTACTGTCGCATTATAGATGGAAATAAAATTTTGTAGACTTTTAGATGCGGCGGAAACGGGATGATCTTTATAACAGATCACATCTTTCAATCCTATTACTACGCCATGTAATTTACCAATAGGCTTTCCCGATTTTCTTTGTATATCGAGTTTTTTGGCTATTATCAGCGCTTCCTGTGCATACACGTTTGTGTAAGCATTCAAATGTCTTGCAGTTTCTATTTTGTTTAAATAAAATTCTACAGCTTCAAAACAGGAAGTTGATCCGCGTTGCAATGCGGTCTGATAATCTTCTATCGAATGGAATGTAAACAATCCGAGTTACGATTTCTGTATTGCAAAAAATCGTTCTAGTAAAATGTGATGGATGAAATTATGGCTGAGTCGAAGAAGGTTGCTTATCTTTTTCTTTAATACCTTCTTCCAGTTCCTTCTTCACATTGTCCTTGGCGTCATTGAACTCGCGAATACCGCGACCCAAACCGCGCATGAACTCAGGAATTTTGCGACCGCCAAATAGAATCAGCACCGCAAGAATAATTAATATCCACTCAGTACCACCAGGCGCTGATATCAACAAAAAGGATTGCAAAAAATTAGTAGACATAATCTGGACTATTTAGAAATACAAAGTTAACAGTTTTACCGAGGAATGCACTTTTTAAGGGTAGATTTCTCCAAACCTACTCCAATATTTTAATGTTGAAAGAACTGACAATAGCTTATAACTTGGTCTTAACAATCCGGTGGGATGGTTACTCAGTAATTGTTCTTTTTTCTTTGATACGTGCACTCTTACCACTTCTTTCACGCTGGAAGAATAATTTAGAACGACGAACACGACCCACTTTATTGACCTCAATAGATTCTATATTAGGAGAGAAAAGAGGAAAAGTTCTTTCGACACCAACCGCGTCAGAAATTTTGCGGACAGTAAAAGTAGCCGTATGACCCACACCCTGGCGTTTTATTACGTCACCTTTAAAACTTTGAATTCTCTCTTTATTACCTTCAAGAATTTTATAATTAACGGTGATATTATCTCCGGACTTGAATTTAGGAAATTCTTTTTTTCCAGTCAACTGTTCGTGTACAAATGCTACTGCCGCGTTCATAACATAAATTTTTGGGGAGGCAAAAGTAAGAAGCTTTTGGGGAAATCGCAAAAAAAGCTTCGAGAGAATGTACAAAAAACAAGACACAAGGAATAAGAGGCGTGATATTTTATCTCTTGTTCCTTGTGTCTTGTTTTTCTTATTATTATCTCGCTACATTTACGGCTCTTTTCTCCCTTATCACGGTCACTTTAATCTGACCGGGATAAGTCATTTCCGTTTGTATTTTTTGCGCTATTTCAAAACTCAATTTATCGCTGTCTCCGTCGGTAACCTTATCTGCCTCAACAATTACACGCAACTCGCGACCTGCCTGTATAGCGTACGCCTTTTCAACGCCGGGGTAAGTCATCGCCAGATTTTCGAGATCCTTAATACGTTGAAGGTATTGCTGCATGATTTCTCTTCGTGCACCCGGTCTCGCACCGCTAATAGCGTCACAAGCCTGGATAACGGGAGCGATTACATACTGCATCTCTACTTCGTCGTGATGGGCGCCAATTGCATTCACGACTGCTGGATTCTCTCCATATTTCTCCGCCAGTTTCATTCCAAGTAATGCATGGCTCAATTCAGTTTCTTCATCGGGTACTTTGCCAATATCATGAAGCAACCCGGCTCTCTTAGCAAGTTTCGGATTCATGCCTAATTCGGAGGCCATGATCGCACACAGATTGGCAACTTCCCGGCTATGCATTAAAAGATTTTGTCCATATGAGGAGCGGAACCGCATTTTTCCAACAATTCTAACCAGTTCTTTATGCAAACCATGAATGCCGAGTTCTATAACCGTTCTCTCACCAATTTCCATCACCTGCTCTTCGATCTGCTTACGTGTTTTATCAACGATTTCCTCAATACGTGCGGGGTGAATACGTCCATCAGCAACGAGTCTTTGCAGCGACAACCTTGCAATTTCTCGACGGAGTGGATCAAAAGAAGACAATACAATCGCTTCAGGAGTATCATCCACGATTAGATCAACACCGGTTGCGGCTTCTATCGCACGGATATTACGGCCTTCTCTTCCGATGATCTGGCCTTTGATCTCATCGCTTTCAAGATTAAATACCGTAATGGAATTTTCAATTGCCTGTTCAGCTGCTGTGCGCTGGATGCTTTGTATGATAATTTTCCTGGCTTCTTTATTTGCCTTTCCTCTCGCGTCATCAATAATTTCCTGCTGAAGTGCGAGCGCCTGCGTTTGCGCCTCGTGCTTTAAGCTTTCTATCAATTGCGCTTTAGCTTCGTCAGCAGTGAGCGCCGCGATTTTTTCCAGCCTCCTGATATGTTCTTCCTGATGCTTTTCAAGCTCAGTTCTTTTTTGATTAACGACGTCAATTTGCCTATTCAGGTTCTCCTTGATTGCATCATTTTCTTTTGACTGTCTGTCTAAAAGATCCATTTTTTGATTGATGCCCTGCTCTTTTTGTTTCACCCTGGTTTCTATATCACCCAGTCTGCGGTTTCTCTCTAAAACATCTTTGTCATACTCTGCCTTTAGCTGAACAAACTTTTCTTTTGCTTCTAAAATTTTTTCTTTTTTAAGTGTTTCAGATGAAGTCTGTGCATCCGAGATCAGTTTTTCTGCTTGTTGTCTCGCCTCCTCAATTTGTTTCTGGGTATTCTTTGCGAAAATCAGTTTACCCACTATAACTCCGACTATAAGAGCGATAACACCAACTATAATGGAGATAATATTTGGATCCATTGAATCTAAAATTTAAAAAGTTCACAATCGTATTTGTTTTATCCAGGCGCATGTCTTTAGCTTGGAAATTTTTGTTAGTTGGCGAAGATAAGGATTTTTGTCACAAGGGTTTAAGGGTTCCTGTGATTACAATGCTTTATCCAACTGATCTTCCATTTTTCGGAGAGTTTCCAGTATATCTTTACCGGGAGTTGATTGTTCATCCAGCGCGGGCAATTGGGTTGCATACCACAATAAGACCATGGCAATATAATCCTGCATATCTTTTCCGGAAAAGTGCGTTTTGAATTCGATAACCTTATCGTTTATGATCTTAAGTGTCTTGCGCACTGGTTCCTCGTCAATGGGATCGATTTTTACTCTATAAGTACGATCTCCTATTAGCACATTTATTGGTATTAACTCTTGCATTGTTCAATATCTTATTTTAAATTTAGAAGCTGTTTTAGTGACACAGTGTTTTTCGAAGTTAAGCAAGTTTTGAAAGCATTCTCAAAGTTCTCGCAATTACTTCAAATATCCTGAAAACCATGTCTTTAAAATTAAAGTCCCTCTTATTTATCAACAGCCTGACATTTGAGATTAATCATCCTCAACAGTGTATTCTTCGCGCCGTTTTAAAAGATGACAGCGGACTCGTGTGCAGCGCACTTGAAAAGGAAATAATTTCCGGACAACAAATGATAAATTGGGATGGGCTCGATGAATTGCCGTACGGTGAATACACGTTGGAAGTATCGAAAGGAGTGGATGAAATAAAAATGAAATTGGTAAAAAGAATCTGACTACTCGTTCAATAATGCAATACAGCGATCTATCTCTTTCACATATTGATTTAATCTTTTTTCGAAAACCTTTTTCTCCGTCTCGTTCATCTCTTCCTTAGACAATTTCAATATCTCTGTTTGCTGCTGCCATTTTTGCGATTCAACAGACGCTTCGTTATACCGGGAAGTCATCTGCTGAAATTCCTGCTTTAGTCTTTCGTTTTCTTTTTGCAATGAATGATATTGCTTCAACAATTGCTGTAGCTTTTCGTTCATCCGTTTTAGTTGTTGATCGAGTTGACTCATTGCATTTTTTTTTGAATTGACCGCAGATTTATTTATTTCCTGATTTCAGCACTGAGCTTTTCTTCAAAAGTTTTCATGATCTGATTCATCATCCCATCAATTTCCTTATCCGTCAAAGTTTTCTCTTCATCCATAAAGGTAAAACTAATCGCTAAAGACTTTTTATCTTTTCCCAACTTTTCGCTTTCAAAAATATCAAATAATTGAACCTTCTGCAATTTATCGAGGCCGATTTGATGTGTAGTTTTTTCAACTTCGGCATAAGGTAGCGAGCTGTTCACCACCATTGCCAAATCACGATAAACCGGTAATTGCTTTGGCAATTCCCTAAATTCTATTTTGTGACCCGCTATTAAATGCATCAGCTTGTCCCAATAAAAGTCTGCAAAGAAAACAGGCTGGCGAATGTCAAAACTTTTTAGCACAGAAACGTCCGCTACGCCTGCTTTTAAAATGATATTGTTGTTGACCGCAACCCGCACGGTATTTTTTAATTTACTATTTTCTTCGACAATATCGAATGAAGCTGAAATGCCGAGCATCTGAAATATTTTCACACATATTCCTTTCAAATAATAAAGATCGGACTGCTTGCCTTTTGCATTCCATGAGTCGTCCGATAAATTACCGGTAACGTACATGCACAAGTGATTTTCTTCCTGATATTTTCCAACTCCAGAAGTGCTATATGTTTTTCCAAACTCAAAAAATCGCAGGTTGCTATTCTTTCTATTTATGTTATAAGAAATCGTTTCAAGACCTGTTTCTAATAAAGAGGGTCGCATGATGTTTAACTCTGTGCTCAGGTTATTGATCATCCTCACCGTTTTCTCCAATTCTTTATCAGAATAATATGCACTGTTCGTAATCGAGTTGGTAAAAATTTCATTAAAACCGGATCCTGTCAGGTAATTAGCAATTTTTTCCTGGTATGAAAATTTATCCCGGTCTGTTTCTATTGAAGGCGAAATGTTGATGGAAGCAGGGATTTCGATATTATCCAGTCCGTCAATACGCATAATTTCTTCCACGATATCTGCGGGCAGACTAATATCCGTTTTATGATACGGTGTATCGACAAATATTTCTTCAGATGTTTCTTTTATGATATCGAATCCAAGATTGATCAGGATGTTTTTAACTGCATCCGGCTGATATTTTTTCCCGCTTAATTTTTTTAGATAATCAAATTTCAATCCAATCCTAGTCTTTGGTTTGGGTGATGGATACACATCGATAATATCAGAAGCAATTTCCCCATCTGCCAATTCTTTGATCAGAAGCGATGCTCTTTTTATAGCAGCTACGGTTCCGGATATATCCATTCCTTTCTCGAAATGAGTAGCGGCATCGGTCCTTAATCCGTGACGAATAGATGTTTTTCTTATGCTGAGTGGATTAAACCAGGCCGCTTCCAGGAAAATATTTTTCGTAGTGCTGCTGACGCCGCTTTTTAATCCCCCAAAAACACCGGCAATGCACATACCTTCCTCTTTATTGCAAATCATGAGATCCTCTTCATTCAGTGTTCTTTCTTTTTCATCCAGTGTGATAAATTTTGTTCCTGCGGGAAGGTTCTTTACGATTATCTGATTTCCTTTAATCGCGTCGGCATCGTAGGCATGTAAAGGCTGACCCGTTTCATGCAAAACAAAATTTGTGATATCCACAATATTGTTGATCGGCCGTACACCAATGGCTTTTAATTTTTGCTGCATCCATTCGGGCGACTGTTTAATCGAAATTCCTTTGATACTTACGCCGGAATACCTTTCGCAATCGATTTTATTTTCGATACTCACGGCAATGGGTAAGCTATTATTGGCAGCGACCAATTTTTCTATAAGTGGCTTATTAACCGAATAAGTTTTTTTATGGTGATGAGATAAATAAGCGCAAACATCACGCGCAATACCCAGATGGCTCATCGCGTCCATATGATTTGGCGTTAGCCCAATTTCAATAATATGATCTTCGTATGGATGAAAATATGAAGTTGCCAGGTCTCCGACTGATGACTCATTCGGTAATACAATAATTCCTGCATGATCATTGCCCAATCCAATTTCATCTTCTGCACAAATCATCCCCTGGCTTTCTACGCCACGAATCTTGACAATATTAATAGTGAAAGGTTCTCCTTTAACCGGATAAATTGTTGTACCCGGTGGCGCCACAATTACTTTTTGCCCCGCTGCAACGTTTGTTGCACCACAAACTATTTGCAAAAGGTCTGGTTTACCAATATTGACTTTTGTAAGTTTTAGTTTATCCGCATTCGGATGTTTTTCTGCAGAAACTACTTCGCCAATAACTAATCCGTGTAAGCCGCCTTTTACAGATTCGTATTTTGAAACATGTTCTACTTCAAGTCCGATTGATGTAAGAATTGTAGAAAGTTGATCCGGGGATGGTTTTATAAGCAATCCTTCTTTACTGCCAGGCAAATATTCACAAAGCCAATTATAACTGATCGTCATCTAACAAACGTGATTTTTGATTAGCTGCAAAGATAGTTTTTTGAAGCAAAGGCAGCTTGGCTTAAAATAATACTTTTTGAATGTTTAGCGCGTTTTATAGGTGTAAAAACAGGACCGAACAAGCACGATTTTTGCACTCACAATAAAATGTTAATCGTATAAACGCGTTTGTACTTAGCAAGGAAAGTTCAGTCAAAGAGACAACTCTTGACAATACAATTTAGAATTTATGAAAAACATTTTTTACACTTTAGTAACAGCATCACTGATGCTTGGAGCATGTCACCCGACTTATATTGTTGAACAAAGCAATCAACCTGCAGTAGCTCCTCAGCCAGTAGCACAGGAAGTATCATACCAGAATTTTTATGATGAACTATCGCCTTACGGCCACTGGATAGATTATCCCGGTTACGGTTACGTATGGATGCCATCTGCTGGTCCGGATTTCAGACCTTATTCAACGAATGGTAATTGGATTTATACTGATATGGGATGGACCTGGACTTCCAATTACAGTTGGGGATGGGCTCCTTTCCATTACGGAAGATGGTTTTATGAAGGCGGTTATGGATGGATGTGGATGCCGGGTAATGAGTGGTCTCCTGCATGGGTAAGCTGGAGAAGTAACAACGATTATTATGGCTGGGCTCCATTGGGACCAAACGTGCGAATGGACGCTTATGGAGGTGCTTACAATCCTCCATCTAATTACTGGTGTTTCGTTCCTCACCAATATATTTCAAGTCCACGCGTAAGCAATTATTACGTGAATGAATCAAGAAATGTGACTATCATCAACAATACAACGGTCATCAATACACGAGTTGTGAATGTGACGAACAATAATACCACGAGAAACATAAATGTGTATGGTCCGGACAGGCAAGAAGTGGAAAGAGCTACGGGTACTGCGATCAGGCCTGCTGTGATTAGAGAGAATAACAGGCCTGGTGAACAGGTAAATAATGGTCAATATACAATTTACAGGCCGAGGGTGAATGCTGAAGCAACCAGGACCGCCAATAATCAACAGGTAAGAGTGGCTCCATCCAGGGTTGAATCGTTGAGAGACATGAGACCAGCATCATCTGCAGCTAATTTGAATGCGGAAAGAATGAATAATATCAATAATAACAATAGTAGTAATAATCAACCCGCAATCAGGAGTAGCAATAACAATAATAGCTCGATAACACCATCGAATACGAACAATAATAGTTTTAATAACAATAATAGCAACAACAGGCCTTCTGAAAATCCACCTACAACCAATATCAGGCAGCAACAAAATGTAAATAATAATCCGCCGGTAAATAACAGGTTTAATAATAACAATAATAGTAGCAGCAACGCCAATAACAATAACCTGAACAATACGAATTCACCAGCGAATGTAAGAACGGTAAATACAAGACCTCCGGCTAATGACGGTCGCCCGGCTAATAACATTAGGACGAATAATCCTGGTAATAACAATAATGCTCCTGCAAATAACAATATCAGAAACAATAGCAACAGCAGTAATAATGTTAGAATCAACAGTGCTGTCAATAACAATAACTCGTCGCAGAATAATAACAGGAATGCAAATCAGTTGAACCAGATGAGAAAACCAAATACAACTGATGGTAAGGCCGGCCGTCCAACTATAAAAAAAGAAGAATAAAAAATTCCATCATTAAGAAATACAAGAAAAACCCGCTCTAACAGCGGGTTTTCTCTTATATGCCTGATGTTTTCACGTATAAAAATTTGATGAAAACCCATATTGTAATCTTCACAATGTGACAAAATTTTATGGTGAAAATCTTTCTGCACAGAATGTGTGAATTTAAAATGCCAAAGAGCGCAAAACTTTTTTAAATTGTGGAAAGCTTATCGGTTAGTGTGGACAAGCCACAAAATAAAGTAGATAAACCTGTGCATGGGGTAGGGATAAATATAAAAAAAGAAATATTGTTTCGAACGGATAAATGCGATTTATATTCGCCGTCCTGACTCAAAGGGATAACATTGCGTTCATAGTGCTGTAACAATTTCTTAATACAAGGCTGGAATACTGACCCGATGAGCCTGGTTAAAAATAGATGATTTAACCAATTGGCTTTGTTGTTTTGCTATGTGATTAGGTGAAGACACGTTACTTATTCACGTGAGATTTGTTCATCGATAGCAATCGGAAAATGTGTGGTTATTGAAATCCGGGTACAATATTTTAAACTTTTTATGGACGGTTATTCATGGATTTAACAAATTTGAACAAGGACCGAAAGCTCAGGCGCACAGCACCATCAGACCTGGGCACGATGGTATATGGAAAAGTACCCCCGCAGGCGAAAGACCTGGAAGAAGCAATTCTCGGCGCAATCATGCTTGAAAAAAGCGCCTTCGATACAGTAGTAGAAATATTAAAACCGGAATGCTTTTATGTAGAAAGCAACCAGCGCATTTTTCGCGCGATGCAGTCCCTTGCGCAGAAAAGCCAGCCGATTGATATTTTAACCGTGGTAGAAGAATTGAAGACAAGAGAAGAGTTGGAAATGGTGGGCGGCGCTTATTATATAACCCGTTTAACCAACGCCGTTGTTTCGTCCGCAAATATCGATGCGCACTCACGCATCGTTCTTCAAAAATTTATTCAGCGTGAATTGATTCGCATTAGTGGAGAAATAATTGGCGATGCGTATGAAGACAGCACTGATGTGTTCGACTTATTGGATGATGCCGAGAGCAAATTATTTGAGATCACCAATAATCACCTTCGGAAAAACTTCGACAGCATCGATACAGTTTTGGTGAAAACAATTCAACGCATCGAAGATCTTCGCCATAAAAATGAAGACATATCGGGTGTGCCGAGTGGATTCGCTACGCTGGATCGTATAACATATGGTTGGCAACCTACTGATCTAATTATTCTGGCTGCACGTCCGTCTGTCGGTAAAACAGCTTTTGCGTTAAACCTTGCGCGGAGCGCGTCATTACATCCTACCAAAGCCACGCCGGTAGCGGTTTTCAGCCTTGAAATGAGTGCAAGCCAATTGGTGCAGCGTATACTCTCGGCAGAAAGTGAGATATGGTTGGAAAAAATTGCGCGAGGTAAATTGGAAGAGCATGAAATGAAACAACTTTATGCGAAAGGGATACAGAAACTTGCACAGGCACCGATATTCATCGACGATACTCCGGCACTAAATATTTTTGAATTGCGTGCAAAATGCCGCCGGTTAAAAAACAAACATAACGTCGGTCTGATTATTATAGACTATTTGCAATTGATGAGTGGAACCGGAGAAAATCGCAACGGAAATCGCGAACAGGAAATCAGTCGCATTTCACGTGATCTTAAAGGACTCGCAAAAGAATTGCAAGTGCCGATCATTGCTCTTTCTCAGTTGAGTCGTGAAGTTGAAAAAAGAAAAGAAGGAAACAAGATGCCGCAGTTGAGCGATCTTCGCGAATCGGGCGCCATCGAACAGGATGCAGATATGGTTATGTTCCTGTATCGTCCGGAATACTATGACATCACTGCAAACGAATTTGGAGAAAATAACAAGGGTGAAACGCACGTGCGCATCGCCAAGCATAGAAACGGTTCACTCGAAACAATAAAGCTAAAAGCCTTGTTGCATATTCAGAAATTTGTAGAGGATGAAGGAAATGATTTTGGAGGCGGTGCGTTGCCGCCAGGCAATTGGAAACCTGTTCCGGATGTGGAAGGTGGTCCAAAAGTATATATACAAGCAGGTAGCAAAATGAATGACCTGCCTTATAACGATGAAGAAGAAAGTCCATTTTAATAAGCTAGTTTGAGGTCGCTAATTCTGAGTCAGCTCCGGTGCAAACCGGAGCTTTTTTATTTTTTAAGGTTTGAAAAGAATTGTTTCTGCTTCCATGGATTTAATTTTTACTACATCTTTGCCTCATGGCTCAGTTTCCTTATTTCTATATTCCGTCAATAGTTTCTTCAGCGGATGAATTTGCACTCGACGAAGACACTTCAAAACATGTTGTACAAGTATTGCGTATGAAGAAGGGCGAAACTTTGCAACTCACAGACGGAATCGGAAATTTATTAATTGCAAAAATTGTCGATGATCACAAGAAAAAATGCATCGTAAAAAAGGAACAAAATAATTTTCATGCACCTTATGAAAAGAAAATTTCCATTGCCGTGTCATTATTGAAAAATACCAGCCGGTTTGAATGGTTTTTGGAGAAAGCTACCGAGATCGGAGTTGCTGAAATCATTCCACTGCTTTGTGAGCGTACAGAAAAACAACATTTCCGATTGGAGAGAATGAAAAATATTTTGATAAGCGCCATGTTGCAGTCGCAACAATGCTGGTTGCCTTTTCTTCACGAACCTGTTTCATTTAAGAAAACAATTCATCAATCTGAACAACAACAAAAATTTATCGCTCATTGCGTCCCCGGGAATAAGTCGGATCTCTCAGAAAAGATCGATAAGTATTCCTTTCCCAAAATTATTTTGATTGGTCCCGAGGGCGATTTTACTGATGAAGAAATATCCACTGCGCTTGAACATCATTTTACGCCGGTTGCTTTGGGAGAAACAAGATTGCGTTCAGAAACGGCAGCAATCGTTGCCGCAACAATTTTAAAAATGATTTAATCCAACAACCGCATTTCGTTAGCAATATTTATCAATGCATGTGTATTGTGCGCATTGAATTTTTGCAACATGTTTTTTCTGTGAGTGTCTATGGTGAAATTGCTTAGAAAAAGTTTGCCCGCAATTTCAGTGCTGGTAAGGCCTTTCGCAAGCAGGTGAAGGATTTCTTTTTCGCGTCGTGTTAACGCTGGAAGTTTGTTCCCTTCCAATCCGAATGCCTGCAGTTGTTGTATGATTTTTTCGTTTGCTTCCTTACTTAAATAAATCGATCCATTCATCACTTGGTCGATTGCTTTTAAAAGTTCTTCACGCTCCATATTCTTCAGCAAATATCCATTCGCGCCTTTCTTTATGAGTTGGGTGATGATGCCCGCTTCATTCACATATGTAAGGCCAATAATTTTTACTTCTTTATTATCCTGCCTGATCATTTCGCAAAGTCTTAGTCCGTCAATATCGGGAAGATTGATATCAAGCAAAATAATATCGACATGATTATTTTCCTTCAAGAATGCAATCGCATCTTTACCGTTTTTAACAGTTTTACTAATGGAAATATAGCCTACATCCGTAAGCATGGTCTTCAGGCCATCGATGACTAGTGGATGATCATCTACGATAAGGAGCTTAATCATGTTTTGCTGGTGACGATAAATTTACTCTTTTAAAAGAAAAATTCCTATAGACCAGGTTATATTTCGTTTATGAGTAGATCGATCATCACTGTTGTGCCGATATTTTCCCGCGAGTCGATGGCGATTTTTCCATTTAAATAAACGATACGGCTTTTTACCGCTTCTATTCCCATCGCTCTTTTTTCTTCGATGTCTTTTATATCAAACCCTCTTCCATTATCCTCTACCGTTATATTCAACCTGTTTCCATCCCTGTTGAATTGGATAATAGCTTCTGATGCGTACGCATGTTTGATAATATTATTAACCAATTCCTGGAGTATACGGAACAACATAATTTCCGTAGAAGTGTTCAGTCTTTTTTCCATTCCATAAGCCTGTAGCGTAATGTTCAAAAGTTTACCCGCATTGATATTATTGCAGAAATCTTTCATCGCTTCTACGAGTCCGAGTTTCATCAAAACTTCAGGCATCATATTGTGCGCGATTTCGCGAAGCTGGCTCGATGCACTGCTTACAAGATCAAAAGTTTTATGATAGAGTGGATCGTCTTTCAGCAAAGGATAATTATGTTGCAATGTGCTAAAATGCATTTTTACTGTGGAAAATAATCCGCCCAAACCGTCATGCAAATCCCTCGCAATTCTCGTTCTCTCCGTCTCCTGTCCGTTGATCATCGATTGCAAAGACAAAACTTGTTGCTGTTTTTCCATGATCTTTATTTGTTCATCTTGTAAAGCTTTTTCTTGCAAAGCGATTTTTTGTTTGTTGTTGTAGTTGCGGTATAGCAACAAGAAAATAATTCCCATCAGGATCAACAAACCAATCCCGATTGCTATATATAAATTTCTTTTTTGAATGGCCCGGTCTTTTTCTTCCTGGCTTTTTTGCAGTGCCGCTATTTCCGTTTCCTTTTTCTTCGATTCAAATTGCGCTTCCAGATAGGAAGTATGATTGCGTATGTCGGTGCCGGTGATGCTGTCTTTTAATTCAACATACTTTCTTAAATGAAGCAATGCTTTTTTATAATCTCCCAGCTTCTCGTAGTAATCGCTCAGCGCAATAGCAATATTAGATTCGGCCATAACATTGCGATGGTCCTGTACCATCTGGTACGCTTCATTTAAATATTTCCAGGCCATCGGAAGATTGTTCAACTGAAGATAAGCGGAGCCAACCGATTTTTTTTGACTCGCAATCTGAAATTTAAACCCAAACGTTGTTGCTTTATCAAGCGATTTTAAATAAAAGGATAAAGCTTTTTCAAAATCTTTTTTTCTATCGAAAAACATTCCGATTGTATTGTAAGAATCGGCCGCTAAATTGTTATCAACGGTTGTTTCCGTGATGACCATTAATTCCGCAATATATTTTCCCGCTTCATCTACGCGGTTCAAATACAGTAAATCCGTCGTGAGCCCTTGTAAAGTATATCCGATTTGTAGGGTATCCTTTCTCAGTTCAGCAAGCGGCAAAACTTTTTTTCCAAGTTCCACAGCTCGTTCATAATTTTTTACAAATGCCAGGGCACCAATCAGATTTTGATAGGCAATTAATTCCGAAGTGGTGTCTTTCAGTTCCTCAAATATTTCGGAAGATTTTGCCCAGAGCATAGAGGCCGCATAATAATTGCCTTGCATATAATTTAAATATCCACGCTCGTTATATATCTTGCCCGCGTTCTGTTTTTTGCTACTATATATTTTTGTGTTCTCTGCAATTGTTAAGAAAGAATCAGACGAAGAATAATTTTCGGAATACATATCAGTTTGGCCGATTAAATATGCGGCCAAACCAACTCCATACGTGTATTTTATTTTTTCCGCAAGTGCATAACCCTCTTTCGCATATCGTGAAGCTTCTTTACTGTCATAGTAACCTACTTCATCAACAAGTTTTATCAACAGGTTAAAACGGTTAGTATCTTCCTTTGATGTCGACAATACTTTTTTCAGGCTGTCGACCTGCGCCCTTGTCATTTGCGCATGAATCATATTCGCCAAAAAAACCTGGGACAAGAAAACAAACAGGACAATCTTTATTATTTTATTATTCAAAATCATCGATGGTTTTTTGGAGTTGAATGCTTCGGCTACAGGTAACCGACATGTTAAATTACTCAATCCTTTAAGAAAAAATCTACCGGATTTTAGGTATTTATTTCCTGTCAAATTCACTAAACACAGGTATTGTGATCGCTTATGTTCGAGGATAGTTTTGTCTGGTCGAATCTCTTAATCATTTTTTAATCACTTCACATGGGACCGGCATTTAAAAAACTATATCAATGCACCGCATTATTATTAACGATCATGCGCGTTGCTTCCGCTCAGGATCTTCTTCACGACGATCCGAAATCGGGAAGAATATCTCCGAAGGAACTTGCAATTCCTGCATCTCCTGTGTTCGACTTAATGGGAGTCGTTCCTTCACAAGTTACCCGAACATCAGATATCAAAGATTTTAAAGTCGACTGGTCATTCAAATCATGGAAGCTGAATCCAAACCTGGCAATACAGGCTCAACCCGTGTGGGAATTATTTTATAACCGAAAAGAAGTTACAAAATATCAACAGGCTTCATCATTCATGCGGCGCTTGTCATCTCTTGATATTTCTGTCGGAACAGTGCAGAATGAGGATAACGACAGAAGAATAGGTTTCGCTGCAAAGATTAATCTATTTAATAATAGAGATCCTCTTCTTCAAAAAGAATTGTACCAGGATGTATTGGTAAAATTCCGTAAAGAGAAATCCGATCTCGAATCTCAATTGAAAGAACTCGAAAACAAACTGGATACCACGCAGAATATTTTGTTGAAGCCTGATTTGCGCAGCCAGATCAGATCTACCGAAGAACAGCTTGCATCAATAGGCACAAGACGTATGGATGAAATCAATCGCCGCGCAAAAATTTTTGTGGAAGAAAACTGGAATGCTTCTTCACTTGATTTTGCAATGGGAAGAATATACACATATGGAACCGATAGTGCAGGATCATTGACTTCCCTTCGACTAAATCGAAATACAGGTTGGGGTATGTGGCTCAACGGATCTTTTGGTATTGGAAAAAAAATATTGGTGTCCGGACTTTTTCGCACCACCTGGTATGAAGAACAATTAAACTTTTTAGTGCAGGATAAGATAACCGGCGAGCAATCAACTCAACAAGCAGTTGCTGAAAATAATCTTTATTCTGCGGGTATTAATATCCGTTATGGAGGAGCGATATATAATTTCTTTGTTGAGCTCTTGTATGAAAAGAAGGGATTAAAAACACCCGTTCAAGCATTGGAAAAAACTTTTACGGTTCCGGATAGTCAGCAAATAGTTGCTTCTTCTGTCAAGTGGAATGTTGTGGAACCAAATACTTTGAATTTCGGTGGCGACTGGCGGGTAAACCGCAACCTGATTTTGAATTATGGAATGCGTTGCGTTTTCGACAGCCACTGGAAATTTAGAACGTTCACTCCTGTAGTCTCTATTTCGTGTATGATGCGTTAATCAATATTTCTTCATTCAATCAAAATTTTATTATGAAAAAAAATCAATTCGTTAGGCACGGCATGCTGGTCATGCTTGCAGCTGGAATTTCGCCGGCAATTTGGGCACAGACAAAACAAATTGCGAAAACTGATTTCGTTGTCCTCAAAACAGGAACAGTCGCTTTCAAACCTTACACCGCCAAGGATTTTAATTCCGATCCTAAGAAAACAGAAAATGATTTAATAACCTTGCCAAATAAAAAGCAGATCAAACTTTCCGATTATCTGAATATGATCAACACAGTTGAAAAAAATCTCGCAGATATCGGTTATGATGCAAAACAGATAAAAGGCACAACGCTGGTTGCGCAATACAAACCAAAATTGGCGGTTGCTCTCCCTGCTCAATTAACGACAGATAAATTGCAGCCCTTGTCGACAGCTACCGTACAACAAAGATTTACCACTGCGAGCATCAATAACAGCCTCATCATACCAACGAGGAATGTCTTGATAAAACAATTAAAAATCGCCCAGGTGGTCAATCGCAATGAAACGCCGGACCCATATAGTTTTACGGTTGGCGATTATAATGTCAAATTCGCGCCGTCATTTACGATGACAGGAAATACAGATGTTATCAATTTCTCAAATGATAATCAGCGAAACAAAGACACGCTGACAGCATTTGTGAAAAATAAAAATAACACGTATTCACTCGGGCTTAATATTGATCTTAGTACCAACATACCTGTACTCGGAAATGTGACGGTGTATAGTTTGCAATCGGATTTTCAGGCGAGATCCAGTAAAGACTCTTCTCATCACAGCACTGTAAAATTAAAAGTGTTGGAGCAGGTGCTCATATTGGAAAACAAAAAGATCACAACCGATAATTATTCGTTCACACAGCAAAGAAGTTATAATCTCAACAAATTGATTGGCACTGCTGATATTTTCATGTACGGACTCAACCTTGTTTCTCCGGTGAATTTTTATATGACAGGAACAGTCGGTGGAAGTTTTGACGTGGATATTTCACGCACCGGTATTACCGGCCAAATGGGACCAACAATAGGACAATCTATTATATTGGAATCGTCGGTACTCGATGCTATCGGAGCAGGTGCACTTCAAAATAATGCGTTGGATGCAGGCGTTGGCGGAGAATTGAAATTAATTCAAGGCACGCTCAACTTTGCAGGCTCGACTGGAATTACAGCAGTCAACAAAAAAATTCAACTGTTGAACGATGTATATACTTCATTCGATCTGGCTTTGCTGCAGGGAAGATTATATACATATGTAAGCTATCCCGCTTATTTATGTAACAGTATTTTTTCAGCAGCGGATCCTAATTGTTGGGGTATAAGAAGGATTGAAAATAATCTGTTCTCGACCAGCGCTGCTACTCAATTTCAATTGACACTTGCTGACGACAATCAAAATGTTGATTTGAATTGGTAATAAAAAAGTAGATGTATGTTTTAGGTAATGGCTCCGTTTGAGTCGATTGGTCGGGAAGTCGATACGTTGATTGCACAAAATGATGAGCGTAATTGTAAATAAAATCTCGGCTTCCTGCTGACTGACGTATCAATTTTTCGACCAATCGACACGAACGAACCAATAAAAAATCTTACCTGTTTTTCAATCTTACAGTCATGCTCCGAAATTTTATTTTTATAGTTATTCTGTTCGCATGGGATCTCAATGCGGTCAACGCGCAAGATGTAGCGTATTTTGCAACATATAGCGAGGATGTATATGCAAACTACAATATATTGAGTGTGTCAAAGAATGAATCTTTCAAACACTACAATACAATTTTCTTTACGCGGGTTGCTATTTCTTTTTTAGATAGAAATCATATCGCGATCAAATTTGTTAATACGGATAGCACATCTAATGCCGTGGCCGGTTCTTATTATGGCGTGATGCTGACACTTGACAAACAAAAAAAAATCGACAGCCTGTTTTTTGACACAACAGTAACGAGAGAGCAGGAGATTCGCGCTAAACTCATCCTATCAGCCATCCAATATTTGAATTATCGAGATATAGCAGTCAATAAAAAAAGCGAAGAAGAATTTATTGATGGTAAATACAACTCGCGTTATTTCTTCGAAAAAAATAATAAGAATGCGACAGGTAATTCGAAGTTCGTAAAGATTAAGAAAGAAATATCTACTGCTGAGACAGATAATAGTCTTACGCAAAAAATAATTGTCGACGCGTTTTTGGCGACTTATCGATTCAGCAAGTCAACTGGTTTCCTGAATCAGCTTCAAATCTCCTCAAAAAAACATCAGAAGATTCAGAATAAGATCATCGCTTTTATAAAATCTAAATTCGATCTAAAACTGGCCAATGCAGATACGATAAACGATAACAAACAAATGGTGTCGTTCGGTAATAGAAAAGTTGTGGGCACAAGAATTTTTAATCCGATCGATATTTTTTTGCGAAGTAAATTGATCAGCCAAAGAATCATTCAAAATGATAACCTGGACAGTTTGAAAGAGAAATTATCGAAGACGTCCAATATGTCCTTCGAGCAGCGGGTCCATCTATCCTCCCAATTTAGAGCATGGATATTTTTGCATCCGGATAAAAATAACGACATAAAGACTTTGTTGGAATCATTTGTTGGTAGCAGTGATGAATATAATTTATTGATCGATGCAATTGTTAACACCTATTCAGCAGATGCTCAGGATATGTTTGCAAAAATTATCGAGCAGAATAAGACATCCGAAGAAATGATGCGACTATTAATTCCAAAAGCATCGGGTGTCGCATTGCCTACAGATCTTCTATTAAGAACATTGCTTGCATTAAAAATAAATTCGGATAATAATGAGATAGCATCTATGAGCGGTCTTGGTTTGTCAAACCTGCTCCACTCCATTTCAAAAGATCATTCTTTTTTATATGATAGCATTGCAAGGGTCCTGTATGCTTATTATACCGCGCATAATAAAACCAATGAAAATATTATTCAGTTTTTACTTGAAGCAGGTAATAGTGGAGATGAAGTATATCTAAAAAATATTTCAGCTTTTATCCATAACGACAATGGTGAAATCAGGAAAGAGTCTTTGTATGCATTGAGATTTATGCGTTCAACAAAAGCAGACAGTTTACTGGTGACGGAGTTATCAAAAAAGCCTGATAGTGCAAGCACCTCTTGGTTATATGTTGCCATTAAAAATCGGGTTCCCTCTGCATATCTGCAGAAATCTTTGGTTACCTATATAAGATCTAATGTAAAAACAAATCCGAAAGCTTGTGAACTATTCATAGAATATCTCAACGGTTATATTGATGAAGTACCAACGATCAGAAAAACGCTTCTGTCGTTAAAATCGATTCCGCAATTAAAGGATAGAATTACTGAAATGATTTCAGTTTATGATAATGCGTTCGCTATTTTTAAAGATTGAATGGTGCAGGAAGTTTTGCCATAAGTTATTTTTCTTTCGATTGAGTTTCTTCCAACATCGGTTCTTTCAATTCGACGGGTTGGCGTTTCTTTTCTTTCTTTCTCATCCATAAGTTCAGCAATTCAACACCAAAAGAAAAAGCCATGGCAAAATAAATATAACCTTTATCGATATGCGTATGATGCAGCGGTTCCAATCCTTCAAAAAATAAACTGAATCCGATCATTAATAAGAATGCCAGCGCAAGCATTTTCAGCGTGGGATGCTTATGAATGAACACAGAAATTTTTTGTGCAAAAAAGAACATGATGAACATGGCAATGATAACCGCAACAATCATTACCGGAACTTTTCGGGCAAGTCCCACGGCAGTGATGATACTGTCAAAAGAAAAAACCATGTCGATGATAATGATCTGTGTGATCGCAGAAGCAAACGAAGTGCTCTTCTTCAATTTCCCTTCATCATCTCCTTCAAGTTTTCCGTGAATTTCTTTTACAGTTTTATATAGCAGGAATAATCCACCGACAAGAAGGATCAGGTTGCGGATATTAAAACCATATCCAAATACGGTAAAAAGATTTTTGTTCCCATTATTTACCAACCACCCAATTAGAAGAAGGAGTAGGGATCGCACTAAAATACCCGCGATCATCCAAATTTTTCTCGCGCTCGATTGCTGCTTTTTATTCAAACCACTCATCAGTATGGACACGAATATCACGTTGTCAATGCCGAGCACAACTTCCAGGATAGTGAGCGTTACTAAACTTATCAGCGAATCAACGGTGAAAAGAGATTCCATAATTTTTAATTCGAGAAATCAAAAATAACATTTCAATAATTTTCCGCTTATTAATTTGTTTTTCCTGAAATTCCTTTTAGTATTTTTTTTGAAATTGAAGGACCTTCATAAATAAATCCGGTCCATACCTGTACCAGCGAGGCGCCGGCGGCTAATTTTTCCGCTGCATCGCTTGCCGTGAAAATTCCACCTGAGGCAATAATCGGAATCGATGGTGCTTTTTGATGAATGTATCGAACAATGCTGGTAGATTTTTCTTTGACTGGCAAACCACTCAGTCCACCTGCACCAATCGATGAGATTTCCCCAGTTGAAGTGAGAAGATTTTCACGGCTGATGGTTGTGTTGGTTGCTACCAGGCCGTCGAGTTTAATTTCCAGTGCCAGGTCAATGATATCGTCTACCTGATTCCGGTTAAGATCCGGTGCAATTTTTAATAATAATGGTTTTAAAATTTTGCCGGTTTCCACGAATTTTTGCTGATTGAGCTTTTGTAAATGGGTAAGAATTTTTTTCAGTGCTTCTTTTTCCTGCAACGCACGCAAGTCAGGTGTATTTGGAGAACTCACGTTCACAACAAAATAATCTACGCAATCAAACAATTCTTCAAAACATTTTTCATAATCCTTCCAAGCATCTTCGTTGGGGGTGTTTTTATTTTTGCCAATATTTCCCCCGATAATCAGCGTGGTGGTTTGCGGATTGGACGCCGGATGTTTGCTTCTCCATTTTCTCAATCTCTCAGCAACAACTTTCACTCCATCATTATTAAATCCCATGCGATTGATCAGTGCTCTATCCATCGGCAACCTGAAAAGTCTTGGCTTATCATTACCAGGTTGAGCAATTGGCGTGACAGTCCCGATTTCAATAAATCCGAATCCCAGTGCATCCAGTTCCGATAGATATCTTGCATTCTTATCAAATCCGGCTCCAAGTCCCACAAAATTTTTGAAAGTTAAATTGAAGAACCGTCTTTCATAACGTTTATCATTAACTGAAAAAGCAGATATGATTATTTTTTTTATAAACCCGATTTTGCAAAACAGTTTCAACGAATTCATTGAAAAATAATGGACAGACTCGGCAGGAAATAAAAACAGAATGTTTCGAAGCAGGTTGTACATAATGCGCTGCGAAGATACAAGTAGTTTGACAGATGGTAGGGGTCAAATTGAAAACTAATTCGCTTCTTCGGACGATATTTCGCGCAGAGCACACAGAGAAAAGGAGTGCGCAGAGATAGGTTACTCTGCGCACTCCTTTTCTCTGTGTGCTCTGCGCGAAATATTTCTGAATTTTCAAACTGAACGCCTACAGGCAGATGTTTTTTGCGATAATTCAGGTGTTTTTTTAACTTTGATGTTGAAAGTTGCATAGACAACTTTGTAAATGAACTGGCGGAATTTATATTTAGTATTTCGGCCTTCAAGAATAACAAAAAAATTTTTATGCAAGAAGCGTATATCGTAGCCGGTTATCGTACTGCTGTTGGAAAATCAAAAAGAGGCGGACTTCGTTTTTATCGCCCGGATGATTTAGCCATAGATGTTATAAAAAGTTTGCTCGCGTCGGTGCCACAATTGGATCCGAAGCAAGTAGATGATGTTATTGTCGGTAATGCTGTGCCTGAAGCAGAGCAGGGATTGCAGGTGGGTCGGATTATCGCAGCGAGAGCCGTCGGTATTCATGCACCGGGTGTAACGGTAAATCGTTATTGTGCCAGTGGACTTGAAACGATTGCTATTGCTACTGCAAAAATTCGCTCCAGGCAAGCTGAATGCATCATCGCTGGCGGAACAGAAAGTATGAGCATGGTTCCTACAGCAGGATGGAAAGTTGTGCCGGCATATTCTATTGCTGCTGAAGAGCCGGATTATTATTTGAGTATGGGATTGACTGCAGAAGCAGTTGCCAAAGAATATAATGTCAACAGAGAAGATCAGGATCTTTTTTCTTACAACTCACATCAGAAAGCGTTGAACGCAATTAAAAATGGATATTTCAAAAACGGAATTCTTCCGATGAATGTGGAAGAAGTTTATCTTGATAATAAAGGAAAAAAACAAAAAAGAAATTTTGTAGTTGATACTGATGAAGGACCCAGGGCAGATACTTCTCTCGAAGCATTGGCAAAATTAAAACCTGTTTTTGCCGCTGGTGGTTCCGTAACTGCAGGCAATTCTTCTCAAACAAGCGATGGCGCAGCGTTTGTAATTGTGATGAGTGAGCAAATGGTGAATAAGCTCGGATTAAAACCAATCGCTCGGCTTGTTGCTTGTGCGAGTGCAGGTGTGCATCCGCGTATCATGGGAATTGGTCCTGTTGAAGCCGTTCCAAAAGCATTGAAGCAAGCGAATATGAGTCTCGGCCAAATTGATTTGGTTGAATTGAATGAAGCATTTGCATCACAGTCAATCGCTGTTATCAGGAAGCTCGAAATGAATCCCGATATTGTAAATATTAATGGCGGTGCCATCGCGCTTGGACATCCGTTGGGATGTACAGGTTGCAAACTCACCATCCAAATCACGCACGATATGAAAAGGCTGAACAAAAAATATGGGATCGTTACTGCTTGCGTTGGAGGTGGACAAGGAATTGCTGGTATTATTGAAAATATCAATTAATTATATTGACGTTTTGATAACAATTAAATAAAAACTTTTTGCCCGGATCAAATCGCGAAGGTTTATATTTGCAACATTGTAACAAAAATTTGTCGGGCAACAATATCATACGAAGAATATCAGCAGGTTTTCTGCTTCTACTGTTCGTGCTATGCGTCACTCCCAAAAAGACTTTGCATGATTTAATTGCCAATCACCAAGATTCACCATTTGCATCCAACACATCGGCACAGCAACTGAGCAGTAATTCGGGATTTCGTTGTAATTGTGATGATCTTGTCGTTGAATCTCCTTTCGTGAGTGATTTTATCCCGATCGAAGTTGCTCCAGCGGCGGCTCATACAATACATACCGTTCTTTACGCTGAAAATTTTAAGTTCTTTCATCATTTTTATTTTGAGTTACGCGGACCTCCTTCTATCTCCTAACGAGGTTTCTGAAAAGATCGCTTGTTATTATTCTTTCCGGCTTTACTAACGTCACAGGTTAAACGAAACAAACGATCAATACTTGAAATGTATAAAAATGATTTAATGAAAAGCTTTACTCTTTATATATTTTTATTTTTTTCGCCGGGTTTGCATCAACTGGCATTTTCACAGAATCTCGGCGACACAAAGCCAATTAGAAATAGTTTACCCGGAGATGGTTCGCTATCGGGCAAAGTCACCGAAAAAGAAAAGGGCTTACCATTAGCCGGAGCATCGGTATATATTCCCGATCTCAAAATCGGCGCAATCGCCGATTCAAATGGCCGGTACCAGTTTAATAGTTTGCCATCCGGCACTTATCTCATCGAAGTGCATTCAGTCGGATTTAAAACATTCACTGAGAATGTAACGATTAACGGATCAACTGTAGTCAATTTCGGATTGGTAGACGAGTATTTTGAAGAGAGCCCGGTTGTCGTTACCGGATTATCAAAAGCAACACAAATAAAAAGAAGTCCGGTTCCTATTGTTGCGATCAATCACGCTTATATCACGACGAATTTAAGTACCAATATCATTGATGCTATTGCAAAAGTTCCCGGCGTTACTGCACTGACAACCGGACCGAATGTTTCAAAACCTTTTATCAGGGGGCTTGGCTATAATCGCATACTTACCCTATACGACGGCGTTAGACAAGAGGGACAGCAATGGGGTGATGAACATGGAATCGAAGTAGATCAATATGGTGTGGATAGGATAGAGGTGATTAAAGGTCCCGCGAGTCTCACTTACGGGTCTGATGCATTGGCCGGTGTTGTGAATTTAATTCCTACGCCTCCAGCGCCCGATGGAAAATTTGTTGGTAACGTCACAACGGAATATCAAAGCAACAATGGAATGTTCGGTGGTTCAGCAATGCTCGGCGCAACAAAAAATGATTTTGAATGGATGGGAAGAATTTCTCACAAACAGGCCACCAATTATCAAAATAAAATTGATGGAAGAGTTTACAATACTGCTTTCCAGGAAACGGATGCGAGTCTTTCTTTTGGTTTGCACCGGAGTTGGGGATATTCGCATATCAGTTTTTCGTTGTTTGATGATTTGCAGGAAATACCCGATGGTAGCAGAGATTCTGCAACCAGGAAATTCACAAAACAAATCACGGAAATTGATTCTTTCCGTCCGATTGTTACACCGCAGGAATTGAGATCATATGCAATGACGCCATTGCATCAACACGTGCAACATTACCGGATTTATTCTACCAATAATTTTACAATCGGAAAAGGACGCGTCGTGCTAAACCTCGGCTATCAAAATAGTATTCGTCGCGAATTTAGTCACCCGGAGATGTCTGACGTCGCAGGTTTGTATTTAAAATTGAGCACCTATTCTTACGATCTGAAATATTATTTCCAATCTCTTCACGGATGGGAACTTGCATTAGGTGTAAATGGAATGTACCAAGATAATAATGTTACCAGTGGGACAGAATTTGTAGTTCCATCTTATCGTCAATTCGACATCGGCCCATTTGCTCTGTTGAAAAAAACATTTGGGAAACTTGATATTGCCGGAGGCATTCGATTCGACAGCCGTTCGTTTCATAACGATGAACTATACACGAAACCAGATCCGGTTACCGGATTTGACAGGCCGGTGTACGGACAAGATACGGTTGGTGGCAGTAAACCTTTTTATAATTATAGTCATGTGTTTTCCGGCATGTCGGGAAGCCTTGGCGCTACCTATAATTTTACGGATAAGATTTCTGCGAAAGCAAATATTTCGAGAGGATACCGTTCGCCGAATATTTCAGAGATATCTTCAAATGGCGTGCATCCCGGTACAAATATTTACCAGATCGGCAATTCTGCGTTCAAACCGGAATTTAGTTTGCAGGAAGATATTGGTCTTGCATTTTCTTCAAAATATGCTGTCATCAATCTCAGTATATTTAATAATACCATCACCAATTATATTTTTAATCAGCGACTATTGAATGCACAGGGTGCGGATTCAGTGATCGTGCCCGGTAACCAGACTTATAAATTTCAACAGGGAAAAGTTGATTTATACGGCGGGGAATTGAGTATCGATATTCATCTCATTAAACCTTTGCATTTTGAAAATAGTGTTTCCGTAGTGTATGGTATGAACCAGGGAATCGACCCAAAATTAAAATCGGATAGTAATAAATATGTTCCGTTTGTTCCGCCGCTGCATGGAGTTTCCGAGTTGAAGTATGACTTGGATATTAAATCTGCGCATATGGTTGATGGGTTTGTAAAAATTCAGTTGGCTTATTATGCAACGCAGAATCGGGTTTATCTTACTGACAACACGGAAACAGAAACGCCAGGATATGCATTGGTGAACGCAGGGATTGGAGCTGGTTTCACCAACAAAAAAAATAAAAAGATCCTGAATTTGTATATCATGGCGAATAATATTTTCGATATCGCCTACCAGGATCATCTCAGCCGCTTAAAATATTTTGAACCATATCCCAACGATCCACGCCCATATCATGGGATTTATAATATGGGAAGGAATGTGAGTTTTAAGATTGATGTGCCTCTGTCGTTTTAGTTAATTTAGTCGATTGAGTCGATAAGTTGAAAAGTCGATATGTCGACATATAAAAGCGAGATATCGACGTATCGACTTTTCAACTTATCGACTTAATCGACTAAAATAACAAATGCCCACCACCCGGTTTTTTCCCCATGTGATCATATGCCTTTGCAGTTGCTTCTCTACCTCTTGGTGTGCGCATAATAAACCCTTCCTGTATCAGGAATGGTTCATATACTTCTTCGATGGTTCCTGTTTCTTCGCCAACTGCTGTTGAGATTGTTGTGATTCCTACCGGGCCACCTTTGAATTTTTCGATGATGGTAGAGAGAATACGATTATCCATTTCGTCCAATCCATGTTCATCTACATTCAATGCACGCAATGCATGTTGTGTTATGCCGAGATCAATAGAACCATTTCCGAGCACTTGTGCAAAATCGCGTACGCGACGAAGAAGTCCATTGGCAATACGAGGAGTTCCGCGGCTGCGCCTTGCTATCTCCGCACATGCATCCGAAGTAATTTTTGTAGCGAGTATGGAAGTGGAACGATTAATTATTTTTTGAAGCGTTGCGCTGTCATAATATTCGAGCCGCGATTTGATCGCAAAACGCGAAAGAAGTGGAGCTGTTAATAATCCGCTTCGCGTAGTTGCACCAATCAATGTAAAAGGATTTAAAGTCAGTTGTACACTCCTTGCATTTGGTCCGCTATCGATCATGATATCGATACGATAATCTTCCATCGCTGCGTACAAATATTCTTCAACCACTGTGCTCAGCCGATGAATTTCGTCAATGAACAATACATCGTTTGTGTTGAGATTTGTAAGAAGTCCGGCAAGATCGCCAGGCTTCTCGATTACTGGTCCCGAAGTTTCCTTAATATGCACATTGAGTTCATTGGCAACAATTCTGCTTAAAGTTGTTTTACCAAGTCCCGGCGGTCCGTGAAAAAGAATATGATCAAGCGCTTCACCGCGCATTTTTGCGGCCTTGATAAAAATTTTTAAATTTTCTATTAACTGCGGTTGTCCCGAAAAATCCTCGATGTTAGATGGACGAATGCTGTTTTCAAACTCGCGGTCCGCGGCACCCAGCCCATTTTTATCCGAATTCAGGTTAAGATTAGACATGGAGTAAAATTAATAAATAATTATCCTGTGAACAGAACAAGAATAGATGTTGTTGGTTAAAGTAATATTTACAGTTGTGCAGATGAAATCTGGGACCAGTACATTTTTTAGAATTTATATCTAATACCTAAAATGGGATTGGGAAGGAAAATGAATATTATTGGGGTAATTTTGATATAGGGTGATCTGAGTCGCATGTAATAATTGCGCACCAAACTTTTTTACCGGTTATATAAACTACTCAAACTAACAGTCATGAAAATTGGTATTATAGGTTCGGGCATTGTTGGCCGTGTGTTGGCCACAGCATTCATCAATGAAGGTCATGAAGCGATGTTAGGTACAAGAAATACTTCAAAAGCGGAAGTAATAAAATGGCAAAAAGAAAATCCCTTGGGCAAAACAGGAAATTTTGCAGAGACTGCGAAATTCGGCGAGTTGCTTGTGTTAGCTACTGCTGGCTCTGCTGCGGAAGAAGCTATAAAACTGGCGGGCATTGATCAATTCTCAAATAAAGTTGTTATCGACGCTACCAATCCGATAGCGGCAGCTCCGCCAGTAAATGGCGTGTTGAAATTTTTTACCTCGCTTGATGATTCACTGATGGAAAGATTGCAGCGATTGGCCGGCAAAGCAAAATTTGTCAAAGCGTTCAACTCGGTTGGAAATGGGGCGATGTACAAACCCTCGTACAAAGAGGGAAAACCAACAATGTTTATTTGCGGTAATGATGACGGCGCAAAAAAAACAGTAACGGACATATTAAATGCGTTTGGATGGGAAACTGAGGACATGGGTAAAGTGGAAGCAGCAAGAGCGATCGAGCCGCTGTGTATGTTGTGGTGCATTCCGGGATTCATCCGCAATCAGTGGACGCATGCTTTTAAATTATTGAAGGTTTAATTCTTTGCGCCTTGGCGTCTTTGCGAGAAAAATGTTCTCGCAAAGACGCAAAGACGCAAAGGCGCAAAGAAGAAAAATAATAAAATGACATTCGAAGAATTCAAATCATCGTTATCATCGGATACTCCACCGGCATCGATTTCGGATTATCTAATAGCATTATGGTATGATGCAAAAGGTGACTGGGATAAATCACACAATATTATCCAGGATCTTGAAACGAAAACGGGATCATGGATTCATGCTTACCTGCATCGCAAAGAAGGTGATATCTCAAACGCAGATTATTGGTACAGTCGCGCCGGTAAACAAAGACCATCTTTTTCATTCGAAAAAGAATGGGAAGAAATTTCGAAAAACCAACTTGCTTAGGTAGTGTCTCTATTTGATTATTTTGAAAGGTGGTAGGTATAGGGGGTAGGGTACGGTAAGCTGTTAATTAATAATGTTGCTTAGGGTGAAAAATAAAAATCGTGAATTGAAATAAGCTCTGCCATGCCCTACACAACATACCTTCCACCTCTAAAATTAAACTGAGACAAACCCTTGCTTAAATGTATTGATTCAACTGGAGAATCAAATCTGGATCGGGACAATTTTGCAACCATTGTTCTTTTTCAGAATACCTGCAAACACCTGGATAATCTCCTTCCCATCCCTGCATGTCTTTGATCAGTTGAAAGTGTAAATGAGGTGGCCAGTTGCCGTTTTCAAATCGCATTCCGAATTCAGTAAATACTTCACCCTTTCTGATTCTTTTTCCTTCAAAAAGATTTTTTATGGAATTCAAACTCAGATGGCCATATAAGGTGTGAAAACTTTCACCTTCCAGGTTGTGTGTTAAGATAATCGTTGCACCGTAATCGCTATCATTATTATTAAAAGCAAAACTGTGCACGATGCCATCCATTGGCGACATCACTTTTGTTCCTGATGGTCCCCAGACATCGATACCTAAATGCAAACGTCGCGGTTCTGCTTCTTCAATTATTTCTTTTGCATCCTGAAATACAGAATGAACTATATCGAAATGTTTGCTGCGCGCATATAAAGTGCGGTGTTCATTGTAGCCACCGATGCCATACCTACATCCACTCATTTTCAATGCACGGTTAATATAGTTGGCAAATTTTTCTGTGTCGGCAATTATCTCTACTGACAAATCTTTATTATTCTCCGTAAAATCGAAAGGGTATAATTTATCCTTACCGGGTTCAAAAGGAACAACCTGGTTAAACGTTGCGGAATATTTTTTTATTTTTTCTTCGATCATTGCTGAGATTGTTATGCACCTGATTGAATAAAATCTGCCATCAATTTCATCCTGAAATATAAATTGCCCATCATCAGTGTAATATTGTTTTTTACATCTTTCACCGAGTTATTGTTCATTTTTTTTATGTTTTTTAATTCCACAATTTTTTCATCAATCTTATCGATCAGTCTTTCTGCAGTCCAACCGATATATTTTTTATTACGTTCATCAAAAACATAGTTCGCCGGAACAACTCCGGATTTTAATTTCTTAAAAGAAAAATTTTCTTTGATGGCGGTTTGTATTGCATCGTTCGCCAATAAATCGATCATCATGTCATAAGGGGTATTGTTCAAAAAACCATTTTTGAAAACGTTCAGGTTATTGCGCAGTTCCATGATCACTTGTTTTTTATGAACGTCGTTCGTCTTTGATTTTTTATACAAAAAAGCAAGCAGATCCTTTAAAGGGGCAATGCTGGTATTCAACCATTCCATATGCTAAATTTAATTTTTTTGGAACTTAAACGGGAAAGTAGAAGGAAGAAATGAAAGCAGGAAATTACTAATTTTTTTAGTACATTTGAAAACTATTTAAATTAAATCGTGAAATCTCCTCAAAGGATCATTGCGCATTTTGATATGGATGCTTTTTTTGTATCTGTGGAATGTCTGAACGATCCGTCGTTGAAAGGAAAACCTTTGCTGGTTGGTGGACATAGCGATCGGGGAGTTGTTGCGGCTTGTAGTTATGAAGCAAGAAAATACGGCATCCACTCTGCCATGCCGATGCGCACCGCGATGAAATTATGTCCGCACGCAACTGTCGTCGGTGGCATGCGTGGTGAGTACAGCAAGTATTCGAGAATGGTAACAGAAATCATTGCCGCCAATGCACCGCTTTTCGAAAAGGCATCGATTGATGAATTTTATCTCGATCTGACAGGCATGGATAAATATTTCGATCCTTATCAATGGACCATCGACCTACGCGAAAAAATTATCAACGAAACAAAACTTCCTGTCTCATTTGGTTTGGCTCCCAATAAAATGGTTGCAAAAATTGCCACGGATGAAGCCAAGCCAAACGGTTATTTATATATACCTGCCGGTAGAGAAAAAGATTTTCTGGCACCTTTAAAAGTCAGTAAAATACCAGGCGTCGGTGAGCATACAAAGAATGCTCTGATGGAGTTGGAAATTCAAACGATAAAAGACCTGAGTGAAAAATCAATTGAACTATTGGAGAGCAGGCTGGGGAAATATGGATGGGATCTATGGCATAAGGCGCAAGGCATTCATGAAGGCGAAGTAGTTCCTTATCATGAAGCGAAATCGATTTCCACCGAAAACACTTTTGAGGAGAATAAGACAGACATTGATTTCCTGATGTCGGAGTTGGTGCGGATGACGGAAAAAATTTCTTATGAATTACGTCAGGATAATAAAACAGCGGGTTGCATTGCAGTGAAAATCCGTTACCCGGATTTTGAAACTACGTCGAAGCAAACTGCTATCTCTTATACGTTTTATGATGATGAACTGATCCATCATGCCAAGGACCTGTTTCATAAATTATATCGGAAGGGCCAACCCGTGCGCCTGCTCGGTGTAAGGCTCGCCGAACTGACCGGCGATGCGATACAAACCAATCTGTTTGAGAATGTTGAGCGGAAAACGGAGCTCTACAAAGCCATCGACGATGTAAAGAACCGTTTTGGTAAATATTCCATTACCAAAGCCACCGGCGTATAATTTTTTTATAAAGTCTACAATATCACTAGAGAATTTAAGTAGGAATCAATATCTTCGTGATCCTTTTTTAGGATGGGTTTTATTTTTTAACCAAAAAATTTCAGTATATGAGCTTACGTTTAGGAGATACAGCTCCAAATTTTAAAGCAACGACAACCGCTGGCAACATCGATTTTTATGAATACCTGGGAACTGGTTGGGGTGTTTTATTTTCTCATCCCGCAGATTATACACCTGTTTGTACAACTGAATTGGGTAAGACGGCTTTATTACAGGACGAATTTGCGAAACGCAATGTAAAAGTATTGGCTGTAAGTGTGGATCCACTCGATAAACATCTCGGATGGGTAAAAGATATTAATGAAACACAACACGTCACTGTTGGTTTTCCAATTATCGCGGATAGCGACAAAACAGTTGCTAACCTGTATGGCATGATTCATCCAAACGCATCTGAAACTTTCACCGTGCGTTCTTTGTTTGTGATCGGACCAGATAAAAAAGTTAAATTAACAATCACTTATCCTGCTTCTACAGGAAGAAATTTCATTGAAGTATTGAGAGTGATCGATTCATTGCAGCTCACTGCAAATTTCAGTGTTGCTACTCCAGCTGATTGGAAAGAAGGCGAAGATGTAATCGTTGTGCCCGCTGTTTCAACGGAAGATGCAATCAAGAAATTCCCTAAAGGAGTTAAAGTGGTAAAACCTTATTTGAGGTATACGCCGCAACCGAATAAATAAACTGAACTTCTGATTGGAATGATTAAAATGATTTACTATGACGTAATTCGTCATGCTAAATCATTCTAATCATTCCAATTATTCTTATAAGAAGTTCTTCTTTCATATATCATACTTACCGCTACATCTTTTTATAACTCCGCTACAGATCAATATCCTTTCTCAATTATCTCACATAGTCAATCATTTCAATCATTCAAATCAGAAGTTCTTCTTCAACTGATTTACCAACGCTCTCATATCTTTTGGTAACTCAGCCTCAAATAAATATTCTTTTTCTTTTTCGTCTTTAAATTTTAGTTGATGCGCGTGCAGGCCGAGGCGATGGAGAATGGGTTTCTCTTCTTCCTCGGATTTCGACAGTTTGTATTTTCTCTTGAATGAAGAAATAAAAATCGGTTGTGGATTACCATATAGCGGATCGCAAACAATAGGATGGCCAATATGTTTCATATGCACACGGATCTGGTGTGTGCGGCCGGTATGAATTTGAAATTGTAAAAGCGAGTAAGGTCCCAATGATTCCAGCACCTTGTATTCTGTTGAAGCAGCCTTTCCTTTTTTATGCGTGATCATTGTTCCGTTTTTTGCAGGATGTTCCATGATCTCAGCATCAACCACACCTTCTTCCTCCGTCAATGTTCCCTGCACAATACCAACATATATTTTTTCTACCGATCTTTCTTCGAATGCTTTTGACAGATGTTTATGCGCGATTTCATTTTTTGCAAACACGATCAATCCACTTGTCTCTTTATCCAAACGATGCACGGTGAAAATCTGTCCGTATTGTTTTATCAAAATATCTTTTAATGATTCGGCGGATTGAGTTCGATCTGGAATGGATAGTAAGCCAGCAGGTTTATTGATGGTAATAAAATCTTCGTTTTCGAATATGACCTCTGGTTTTTTCATGAATCACAATAAATGAAGACAAAATTTTTCTGCAAATTATTTCAGGGAGGAATTCAGGTATTTTAAAATGCGCACTTCTTTTTCCTGCAGGAATCGCCATTTGCCGCGCTGAACATTTTTTTTGGTAAGTCCGGCATACATCACGCGGTCAAGCATTCTTACATCATAACCGAATGATTCAAAAATTCTGCGCACGATGCGGTTCTTTCCATTATGTATTTCGATTCCGATTTGCGTTTTATCTTTTGCATCTGCATAAGCCAATGCATCCACTTTTGCAAGTCCGTCTTCCAATTCTACGCCGGCAATAATTTTATCAAAATGTGCTTTGGTAAGAGGCTTATCAAGTCCGACATGATACACTTTTTTTATTTCATGTTTTGGATGAGCCAGCTTTTGTGAAAGTTCACCATCATTCGTTAATAACAAAACGCCGGAAGTGTTTCTATCTAATCTTCCTACAGGATAAACTCTTTCGGATGTAGCGGACCTGATAAGATCGAGTACCGTTTTTCTGCCTTGAGGATCGTCAGTAGTTGTGATATAATCTTTTGGTTTATTCAAAAGGATATAAACAAAATTACGCGACATCACCACTTTCTTATCATTGACTTTGACTTCATCTTTGGATAAAACTTTTGTTCCCGGATCGGTAATTAATCTTCCATTCACAGTTACCTTTCCCTGTTTCACCAAGTCAGCCGCATCACGGCGTGAACAGATACCACTGTGCGCGATATATTTATTGAGTGGAATTAAATCACGGCTATCAACGGATTGTTGAACGGTGTTAACCTGAGGTGATTTTGCTGCCTGCGGATTTTCTTTCGCCGCTTTCAATCTTCTTTTTTCTTCAAAGCGTTTGTCAATGGCTTCCTTTCTCTCCTTCTTCGCCGCTTTTTTTTCCTGGCGAAATTGTTCCTTGACAGCGCTATTGCTTTTCTTGTTGTAGAATTTGTTGAAATTATCTGTCTTCCGTTTCATAATGTTAAGATGAAGGGTTCAAGGGGCAAGGGACAAGGGACAAGGGACAAGGTACAAGGGACAAGGAATAAAGCTCAAGATGTGTCAAACCTTGAGCCTTGTATCTTGAGCCTTGTACCTTGATTCTTGTACCTTGATTCTTTTTAGTGCCCCACTTTATTTGCAAGTTGCCCACATGCAGCATCAATATCTTTTCCCCTGCTCTTTCTTAGCCTGGCATTCACTTTATTTTTTTCTAAAAACTTCATGAATTTTTCAACTGTTACATCATCTGGTTTTTCAAAAGCCGCATTATCGATCGGATTGTATTCGATGATGTTGACCAGATCAGCAGGAACCTGGCGATAAATTTTTACAAGTTCTTCTGCATCTTTTAAACTATCATTAAAATCATGGAAAAGAATATATTCCAACGTGATCTCGTTCTCTGTTTGTTTATAAAAATAATTCAATGCCTCGATCAATGATTTGATATTATTCGTGTCGTTAATCGGCATGATCTCATGACGTTTCTGATCGTTGGCTGCATGCAACGACAACGCAAGTTTGAATCTCACTTTATCATCGCCCAATTGTTTTATCATTTTTGCGACACCGGCAGTTGAAACTGTAATTCTTCTCGCACTCATTCCCAAACCATCGGGAGAAGAAATTTTTTCAATCGCTTTCAGCACATTTTTATAATTCAGCAATGGCTCACCCATACCCATGAAAACAATATTGGTCAATTTTTTTTCATAGATGCGCTCTGATTGTTGATTGATCAAAACCACTTCATCATATATCTCATCAAAATCCAAATTGCGTTCGCGTTCCATATAACCAGTTGCGCAGAATTTGCAACTCAACGAGCAACCAATTTGTGAAGACACGCAAGCAGTTCTTCGATCTTCAGTTGGAATCAATACGCCTTCTACGAGATGACCGTCAAAGGTTTTGAAACGGCTCTTTACTGTTCCATCTTCGCTGTATTGCGTCGCATCAACCGACAGTGCCGGCAGGGTGAATGTATCTGAAAGCAGCGCTCTCAATTCCTTGCTGATATTCGTCATGGCCTCAAAACTGTGCGCATGCTTCAGCCAAAGCCATTCATATACTTGCTTGGTTCTGAACTTTTTTTCACCGATATGGTTGAAATAATCTTCCAGTTCGCTCAAACTCAGGTGCCGTATGTTTTTCTTATCTGTTTTCATCAGGCTGCAAAGATAATCGCGGAATGAGGGAATTAAATGGAATTTGGAGAATTATTGATTGGATACCTGTAAAGGAACAAATAATCAATATTCAACACTCAATATTCAATAATCAAGTCAAAATTGAAAGATACTATTGGTTTTAACAGTTGAAAATTGAACATGGAGTGTTGAATATTGAATATTTTATGCATTTTGCCAACCGCGAAAAATCTAAAACATTCTTATGAACCAGGTTTATATTGTCGATGTAGTCAGAACTCCTATCGGGAAATATGGCGGTGCTTTGAGTTCTTTTCGTCCGGATGACCTTCTTGCTTATGTAATTAGGGCTGTATTGGAAAGAAATCCCGGCGTCGATGTAGGTGCTATCGAAGATGTAATTGCCGGCGACGCTAACCAGGCCGGAGAAGATAATCGCAACGTGGCCCGTATGGCCGCGCTGCTAGCCGGATTACCCGTTTCTGTTGCTGGCAACACCGTCAATCGGCTTTGTGCATCAGGACTGCAGGCAATTATGGATGCAGCCAGGGCGATTAAATGTGGCGAGGGCGACTTATATATCGCCGCCGGTGTTGAAAGCATGACAAGAGCTCCTTTTGTAATGGGTAAATCTTCCGAGCCATTCAAACGCGATACGGAAATTTATGATTCAACGATTGGATGGCGATTCATCAATCAAAAACTTGCTGATCAATATTATCCTTATTCCATGGGAGAAACTGCGGAAAATGTAGCGAGGCAATGGAAGATATCACGCATTGCACAAGATGAATTTGCTTTGGCTTCACAGGAGAAATATTTTGCCGCATTGAACGCAGAGAAATGGGGTCATGAAATTGTTGCTGTAGAAATGATGAATGACCGGCTGGTAACATGGTTCACAAAAGATGAACATCCCAGGGATACTTCAATGGAGAAACTATCGCGACTGAAACCTGCGTTCGAAAAAGATGGAACTGTTACGGCTGGTAATTCTGCTGGTATTAATGACGGTGCCGCTGCTATGCTGCTCGCCAGCGAAAGCGCTGTTGCAAAATATAATTTACAACCAATGGGTACGATTGTCTCGATGGCAGTAGCGGGTGTGGATCCTGCAATCATGGGACTTGGTCCCGTACCCGCTTCCAAAAAAGCTTTACAACGGGCAGGGCTAACCGTAAATGATATGGATCTCGTAGAATTGAATGAGGCCTTCGCTTCCCAATCGATAGCCTGCATTCACGAACTTGGCCTCGATCTCGAAAGAGTAAATGTAAATGGCGGCTCTATCGCCATCGGTCATCCGCTCGGATGCAGTGGTGTTAGGATATCGGCTACTTTATTGCATGAAATGGAAAGGCGCCAGTCTAAATACGGTCTCGCTACGATGTGCGTAGGAGTTGGCCAGGGTGCGGCGATCGTTTATAAAGGAATGAGTGTCTGAACCGGATCGTCTGAACTGAGATTTTTGGGATGCATAGGATTTCTGAAAATCGAGAAACATTTGATTTTCCCAGAAATCCCATGCATCCCAAAAATCTCAGTTCAGACAATCCCGGTTCAGACATCATTTGTTAATGAGCTTGTATCTTAAAAAAAAGATATCTACATTTAATCCCCCAAAAGAAGTCCTCCCTAACTGATTTACCAAACAGGTTATATCCCAATAAACATGATTGCATGCCTCAATCACTAAAACTGTTTATGTCTGGACTTCAGTCTGCATTTCCTCGTTTCGGAAATCAAGCCGCGGATATTGTTGCCCTGAATAATGGGAAGAAAGAACGTATCGCTATCATCGATACGCTCAGGGGATTTGCCGTGCTCGGCATTTTACTGGTTAATATAAACTGGTTCGGCATGCCATTCCAGTACAACATGAACCTGAACCTGCATAATGAATATTCAGGTCCAAATTATATTGGCTGGTGGCTCGTGAATTCATTGTTTGAAGGAAGTCAACGTGCCATCTTCTCTATGCTTTTTGGTGCTTCTACCATTTTGTTGATCAGTAAAATGGAAAAAAAACCCGGAACACTTTCTCCCGCTGATTTCTATTACCGACGTTTGATGTGGTTATTGATTTTTGGTTTTGTGAATGCCTTTATGCTATTGTGGCCCGGTGATATTCTTTATTCTTATGCCTTGTGCGGATTCTTTTTGTTTCCATTCCGCAATTTGAAAGCAAAACATTTGTTTGTTTGTGGCATCGCATTGATGATATTGTCCGGCGTAAAATCGACAAGACATTTATATCTTTTAAAAGATATGCGCACAAAAGGTGAGTATGCTTTGCAACAGGAAAAAAATGGAATCGTATTGACAGATGAGCAGGCGGTCGACAAAAAAAACTGGCAGGATTATACTGATATGAACAATACGGAAACACTCCGCAAGCAGGCCAACAAACAATACAAAGTTTTACATAAAGGATATTTTGACATCTTAAAATATTATAAGGTCATCAACGAGGCATTGGAGACCGTTAATTTTTACAACAATGATTTTTGGGATATCCTCGCATTCTTTTTTATAGGTATGGCTTTTTTCAAATGGAATATTTTGAGTGGGGGACAGTCAGCCCGGTTTTATTGGATCACGATGTCGGTGGGATATATCGTGGGACTAACCTTAGCGTACAAACTAATTCACGCAGATATCCTGACAAAATTTGATGATTCAAAACTCGCAGATATCATCCGCGTTGATTTTTACCAGGAGAAAAGACTATTCATGGCAATGGGACATCTTAGCGTGGTAATGTTGTTATATAAATATCATGTGGCAGATGGTTTGCTAAAAGTTTTTTCAAATGTTGGAAGAATGACATTGACAAACTACCTGATGCAATCCATTATATGCAGTATGATATTTTATGGATATGGTTTTAAAATGTTCGGCATGTTGCAACGACACCAACTCTATTACGTGGTGGTATGCATCTGGGTATTCCAAATTATCTTCAGCAATATATGGTTGCAGTATTTTAAGTTTGGACCATTTGAGTGGTTATGGAGAAGTTTGACATATTGGAAGAAGCAACCCTTGAGGCGTGAAAAAGAAACTATTATCAGTCCTTCGTTTGCAGGAAAGTTTATTTAAAAAGTTTTAGCACTCCGGTATAATTTAAAAGCAGGATAATTCCTGTCAATGAAAATAGAATCCCGACTCCAATCATTATTCTTGATACTGCGTCGAAATTTTTCCCAATAACAAGAAATTCATCCGGAGTATCAGGATTATAGAAGACAATCACCTTCGAGCCTTTCTTTTCCGAGGATAAATAATATTTGTCCGTTTTCTTTTCCACCAATTCCTTTTTTATAGTTGAGAATTGAACCACAGGGATTTTTTCAATCTTGTTATTCGATTTTGTTTCCTCGTAATCTGTTAGTGTTCCTTTTACTTTCACGCCTCCCCGGGTCAGTGCTTTATATTTGAACTTAATCGAATAGATAGCGAAGCTCATGATCAAACCCATTATTATCAGTAATATGAAGGAACTCATTGGTGAAAATTGTATTTCAAAATTGATGATGATGAAATTGTTTGCTGCTCGCCTGTTAACAGATTTTTTATGGAGCAATTTCCTGACTTGAGTTCTTCACTCCCGATAATAACAACAAACCCGATTTTCTTTTTTTCAGCATATTTGAATTGCTTATCAAATTTTGCCTGTTCGTGATATATTTCGCAGCGGATATTGTTATCACGAAGCTGTTGCATCAACCCAAAAGCTTTTTTGCATTCTACATCACCGAGATTAAAAAATAAAACTTGCGTACCAGTTCCCACTTCCTCCGGAAATTTATTCAGTTCCTCGATGACATCATAAATCCTGTCGAGTCCAAATGAAATGCCTACACCAGGAATATTCGGCACGCCAAATAATCCCGTGAGATCGTCATACCTGCCGCCCCCGCCGATACTTCCCATCTGAACTTCTGTTGATTTTACCTCCAGGATGATACCGGTATAATAATTAAGACCTCTTGCAAGCGTGAGGTCTATTGAAAGAGGCAATTCATTTTGATTTCCATCCTGGTAATTCAAAACAAATTCAATCTCTTCAATTCCCTTTTTGCCGTTATCATTATTTCCGAATAGGGATTTGATATCTTCCAATTTCTCGTTGCTGGTTCCGGATATAGAAAGATATTTTTCTATGATCGCGATCTGATCTTTGGTTAGATTTTTTTGCTCCAGTTCTTCCTTTACTTTTTCTATCCCGATTTTATCCAGTTTGTCGATTGCGATGGTTATATCCATCATCTTCTCCGCACCGCCACAAATTTCCGCGAGCGCCTGTAGTAATTTGCGACTATTGATTTTTATTTCGACAGCGAGTCCGAGCTTTTTAAAAACGGTTGCATAGATATTTGAAAGTTCTACTTCATTCAATAATGAATAGCTTCCAACAATATCGACATCACACTGAAAAAACTCGCGGTAACGGCCTTTCTGCGGACGATCAGCGCGCCATACCGGTTGAACTTGGTAGCGTTTGAACGGAAACGTTAGTTGCCCGTGATTCATTGATACATATCTGGCAAAAGGAATAGTAAGATCATAACGCAGCGCTCTTTCCGTAATTGATTTTACACTTTTGCCTTCCAGTACTTTTTCAAAATCTTCTTTTACCTGCTGATGTTTTGCCGGATTATCGAGTCCGTTATTCAGTATTTTAAAAATCAATCTGTCACCTTCCTCACCATATTTTCCCATTAGTGTTTCCAGGTTTTCCATGGCAGGGGTTTCCAACGGCTGAAACCCGTAGAGTTCAAAAACAGTTTTGATGGTGTTAACGATATAATCCCTCTTCTTTACAACTTCTGCGGAGAAATCACGTGTGCCTTGAGGAATTCCTGCTTTGACTTTTGTCATAATTTGTTTTGGTGTCTGACGCGTTATTGGTCGATAAGTCGAGAGGTCGATAAGTCGATTCGTTAAAGCCTAACGACCAATCGACTTATCGACCAATCAACAATTCAACTCCTTATGCCCTATCTTCTTTCTTCACTCCATATCTTTCGATAATCTTATCGCAGGCGGTGTCAATCATTTTGAATACTTCATGATAGCCGGGTTCGGATCCATACCAGGGATCGGGAACATCCAAATCTCTACCCGGATATACCTCATTCATCAAGAGATCCGCTTTACCAGCGTCGAATTTTCTTTTAGCAATCGACCTCATATCTTCCAAAACATCTTTCGACATGGCATATATTTTATCGAAACGATCAAAATCATCGGCAGTAAAGGACCTTGCACGCTGGTGACTGATATCGATTGAATTCAATTTTGCAACCTTTTGAGATAGTTGATGAGGTTGTTCCCCCACGTGATAGCCGTTATTGGTACCGGCGCTATCAAGATTCCAATGTAATCCCGCTCTTCTTGCCTTATGTTGCAAGATTCCCTCCGCGAGCGGACTACGGCAGATATTTCCCAAACAAACCATTAAAATTTTCATGGCTGCAAAAATAATATAAAAGAAGTCAGAACCGGGATTTTAAACGCTCTTACTGATTGTATTAATAACTTCAACCTTCGTGCCTTTGTGCCTTGGTGGTTCAATTTTCTTTTGAACCACCAAGGCACAAAGGATAAATACATAATAGAAAATGTGAAGCATCTGCAAAATCAGTAAAATCGTTTAAAATCCCGGTTCAGACTTCGTATGGAATCAGCATCCCGGTGCATCTTATTTCTGATTGATTGCCGTTGCCCGATACCAGCGATGCATTGGAAAATTAAAATATCGTTTATCTCATTATTTTGGCCTTATTCTGTAAATTGCCCGTCCCTATTAAATTTCTGTTAAATGGAAAATCAGGAACCAGACAGGAGATCGAAAGGATATATATTGATGCGCACCATTATGGATTATGGAATGGGCATAATCATTTTCTGTATTGGTATTTTCTTCCTGTTGTCGCGCAAGCTGGGATTTGATTTTAATGTAGATGATTTGTATCGTTATTTTTTTTCAGGACTTTGCCTGGTATATGGAGCCTTTCGGTTTTATAGAGGATATAAAAAAAATTATTACCGTTGACACCCGTGAAATTTAGAGGGTTGAAGTCCCTTACTCTTTCTTGTTTTGTTCTAAGTTTGGTTTGTGGATGCGCCAGCCATGATGGGAAAAAAGCTCTACAAGAATCGCCTACTTCCGGTTCTATTGATATTAGCGTGGATGAGTCCTTTAAACCTATCATCGATGAAGAGATCAAAGTATTTGAATCGTCGTTTCCGGATGCAAAAGTGAACGTCCACTATAAATCAGAGGCGGATTGCTTTCGCGACCTGGCGGCGGATAGTGCGAGAATGATTATTGTAACACGAGAGTTGAACAACCAGGAAATAAAATTTTATAAGAATTCATTTTCCTATATACCAACCTATGATCTGCTGGCTTACGATGCGATTGCAGTAATCGTGAATAATAAATCGGCAGATACTGTTTTAACGATGAATGACGTGCGGTCGATATTGCGGGATAGCAGTAAGAAACATGTGCAGGTAGTGATGGATGGGGTGACGGCAACGAGCACGGTTCGATATGCGATAGACTCGGTATTGAAAGGTGGTCAACTAGGAAAAAATGTGTTCGCAGCAAGATCCAGTGAGCAGGTCATTAACTTCGTTGCTAATAATGAAAATGCGGTTGGGTTTATAGGAGTGAGCTGGATTGCTGACCAGGATGATCCGAAGCAGTTGAATTTTTTGCAGAAAGTAAAAGTGGCTGCTATTAAATGTGATGCATGTGTGCCGCCGGATTATGTGCTGCCTTTACAATCCGATATCGTTTATAAAAGATATCCAATGGTACGCGGATTGTATTATATATTGAAGGAGAATTTTAGTGGAATAGGCAACAATTTTGTGAATTTTCTGATCTATGAGAGGGGGCAATTGATTTTCAGGAGAGCTTATTTAGTACCCGCCAGGATGTCGTTTGAAATTCGTGATGTACAAATGAAAAAGTAATTAAGTAGTTTTCTATATTTACAAACTTTAAACAGCGATTAAGAAAATGAGAAAAATCCGATTCAGTTTGCTAGCGGCTGCTGCGGTAATCACGAATATCAGCTTTGCGCAGACCGTTGAGCAAGGCAAAAAGTTTTTATATTATGAAAGATATAAAAGCGCACAGGACGCATTTGAAAAAGTACTTGCAGCCAATCCGAATAATATAGATGCCGTTTATTGGCTTGGTCAAACGATGGTACATCGCAAAGACACCCGCGATACTGCAGGTGCCAAAGCGTTGTATCAAAAAATGCTCGCTACCAATGGCAGCGCTCCGCTACTACTTGCGGGCATGGGACATATCGAATTGATGCAGGGAAACACTGCGGATGCAAAACAGCGTTTCGAAACAGCGATCAGTCTCACCAAAGCAAAAGACATCAACGTACTTAACGCCGTTGGTTATGCGAATACAGACGCAAAAGCCGGAGATGCAAACTACGCAATCGAAAAATTAAATCTCGCCACACAAACAAAAAATTTCAACAACGCACAGACATATATTTACCTCGGTGATGCATATAGAAAACTAATTGATGGAGGAAACGCCGTGACAAATTATACAAAAGCATTGGGCGCCGATCCAAAACTTGCCGAAGCAAAATTCAAAATCGGGATGATCTACTATACGCAGAATAATAAAGATTATTTCCTCCCTGCTTTTGAAGACGCAATACAAATCGACCCGGCGTACGCACCCGCATACTATCAATTATTTTATTACTGGTATTTCAGGGATGTAAATAAAGCTGCAACCTATCTCGATAAATATGTTGCAAATGCAGACCAGGGACCAGAAGTTGAATATCTCAAAACAGATTTCTTATATGCATCGGGTAAAAACGCAGAAGCAAAAACAAAAGCGCAGGAACTGATTAGTCAGTATGGCGATAAAGTGAGCCCCAGAATGTACAGGATGGTTGCTTACACAGCCGATACACTCGGCGATATCCAGGCGGCTAAACAGGCAATCACAACTTTCTTCACGAAAGCAGATACGTCTATCATTATGGGAACTGATTACGAAGCATTGGCGAAAATTAATTCCAAGATGCCTGACAGTGCCACCAAAAATGAAGCGTTTAAATATTTTGGAATGGCCATCGCTCGCGATACTTTGCCTGAGAACAAAGCGAAATATGCAAACGAAGGAATAGAGCTTGCGAAAAAACTGGGTAATAAAGCAGCAGCCGCTGATTTGGCAGCCGCTTTATATAAAACAAAGAAAGACCCGAGCAATGCAGATCTTTATAATTTAGGCATGGCCAATTACCAGGCAGGAAATTATAAAAATGCAGGCACTATTTTTTGTGAGCAGTATGAATCAAAATATCCAAATGAAATTTTCGGATATCTGTGGTGCGCACGAAGTCTGCAGGCGCAAGATGATTCTTTAAATTCAAAAGGATTGGCCGTTGATGCCTACGAAAAATTGGTGCAAATGGGCAGAACATTACCTGATTCTGCAAAATATAAAACACAAGTGGTGCAAGGGCTTTTCTATCTCGCCAGTTATTATAACGATGTAAAAAAAGACAAGCCGAAAGCAGTTACCTACATGCAAAAAGTATTGGAAGTTGATCCGTCTAATGCTAGTGCTCCAAAAATCATTGAAGCTTTAACAAAACCTCCAAAGCAGGCAGCTACCAAACCGAAATCGGGAACGAAATAATAAATTTACAATATAAAAATATTCGGGGACAAAAAAAGGCGAGTGGTGAGTGGTAAGAAGCTAGT
>JAFDYD010000024.1:125939-188489 GCA_018267615.1 Bacteroidota bacterium
TTTGGAGTGGCCGACTCTTGAACTTACCGAATGTTCCGATATAAATAATGGAATTTGATATTGCTGTCTTATTTTTGCTGATCAGGCAATTAAACTATGATGGATTTATTTCTGTTACAGGCCGCTCCGGTAGTTTCCAATGCAAATAGTTCATATAATTATTTTCCGATAGGAATTCAATTGTTATTTGCCGCCGGTTTTGTATTTACTATTCTCGGAGTTACTCATCTCCTCGGCCCAAAACGAAAAACGGAAGAAAAATTACGCAATTTTGAAAGTGGTATTGAAGGTATTGGTAATGCGCGTCAGCCAATGGCCATCAAATATTTTCTGGTCGCGATACTTTTTGTTTTGTTCGATGTGGAAGTGATCTTTTTCTATCCATATGCTATCAATTTTCGTGAACTCGGTTGGAAGGGTTTTGAAGCTGTATTATTATTTGTAGGATTTTTTCTGGTAGGATTTGTTTATATCATCAAGAAGGGAGCGCTGACTTGGGAAGACTGAGGAAATGTGAAAATGTGCAAATGTGAAGATGTGAAAATGAAACTTTGCAAGCCGACATTTGTTATAATTAATAAATAGCAAAATTGATTTTGACTAGTGTGTAGTGAATGAGTAAAGAGTTTAATTTTTTATCAAGAATCTGAAGAAGGAAATTTTCACATTTCCACATCTTCACATTTTCAAATTTGTCTTATGCCTCGTCCAGTTCGATTTAACATATTTGCAAAAAAAGCTGATACAAAAGATAATATCAGTCTCGTCGATATGCCAGACGGCTATACCGGCGAAGGGTTTTTTGCAACCAAGCTCAGCGATGTTGTTGGATTAGCAAGAAAGAATTCAATATGGCCACTGCCATTTGCAACTTCTTGTTGCGGTATTGAATTCATGGCTACCATGGCTTCGCATTATGATTTCGCAAGATTCGGTGCAGAGCGACTTGGTTTTTCTCCACGTCAATGCGATCTGCTGATGGTAATGGGAACGATTGCAAAAAAAATGGGACCTATTGTAAAACAAGTGTATTTACAAATGGCCGAACCACGTTGGGTGATGGCCGTTGGTGCATGCGCCAGCAGCGGTGGAATATTTGATTCTTATTCTGTATTACAGGGAATCGACCAGGTTGTTCCGGTGGATGTGTATGTGCCAGGTTGCCCTCCGCGCCCCGAAGGAATTCTTGATGGATTTCTCAGGATTCAGGATCTCGTTGGACAGGAGAGTTTGCGCAGAAGAAACAGCGAACAGTATAAAACCTTATTGCAGAGTTACGGAATACAATAGCAAATGTGAAAATATGAAAATGTGGAAATGTGAAAATGAATTGTGTAAAATCCTGAATTAATCTTTCCATATTTTCATGGTGCTTTTTTACATAAAAGCATTTTCACATTTCCACATTTTCATATTTTCACATTTTCTTTCTATGCTTTCTAACCAGACTATAAAAGAAAGACTAATACAAAAATTCGGCGACCAGGTTTTTAATTTTGAAGAACCTTATGGCATGCTGACCTTCGAATCTGACAAGGATAATAATTTGAAAGTAATGCAATTTCTTTTCGACGATGAAGAGTTGCGTTTCCAGTTTTTAACAGATCTCACCGCAGTACATTACCCGAATAAACAAGGTAAAGAACTCGCTGTTGTTTACCATTTACATAACCTGGTTGATAATGTCCGTATTCGCTTTAAAGTTTTTACAGCAGTGGAAAAACCGGATGTATTTACTGCAACTAAATTATTTGAATCTGCCAACTGGATGGAAAGAGAAACCTTTGATTTTTACGGAGTGAATTTTGTCGGCCATCCGAATCTAAAGAGAATATTAAATGTTGACGAGATGACTTATTTTCCCATGCGCAAGGAATTTCCATTAGAAGACCAAACAAGAATCGATAAGGACGATGCGATGTTTGGACGATGAACGGCAAATGTGGAAATGTGGCAAATGTGGAAATATGAAAATCATGAAGAAATTATAAAATGTTCTTTTGCAAAATAGGTTTATGAATTTTGAAAGTTGTGATATTGGAACAGATAATGCCACTCGAACAGAAGCATTTTCACATTTCCATATTTCCACATTTTCATATTTGGTTTCACATTTGATTTATGGAGCATCATATTAAACTACCAGAAAGAAGTATTGAAAAGACAACGACTACGTTGAATCTTGGTCCAACGCATCCCGCTACACATGGTGTGTTCCAGAATATTCTTGAATTGGATGGTGAGCGTATCGTTTCTGCAGAGCAAACTGTTGGGTATATTCATCGTGCTTTTGAAAAGATTGCAGAAAGAAGACCTTTATATCAAATCACGCCGCTCACGGACAGGTTGAATTATTGTTCTTCACCCATCAACAATATGGGCTGGCATCTCACCTGCGAAAAATTATTGGGGGTGAAAACCCCGAAGCGTGTTGATTATCTCCGCATCATTATCATGGAGCTTGCACGCATTTCGGATCACCTGATTTGTAATTCTGTCGTGGGTGTTGACTCAGGCGCTTTTACCGGATTTCTTTATGTGATGCAGTATCGCGAGTTGATCTATGAAATTTATGAAGAAGTATGCGGATCACGCTTGACGACAAATATGGGACGCATCGGCGGCTTCGAAAGAAATTTCAACAACACCGCGTTCGAAAAAATAGAAAAATTTTTGAAGGAATATCCGGGTGTGCTCAAAGAATTCGGAAATCTCTTTATGCGCAATCGCATTTTTATGGAAAGAACGATGGGTTGCGGTGGCATCAGTGCAGAACGTGCATTGAATTATGGATTCACTGGTCCAAATTTGCGCGCCACAGGTGTTGATTATGACGTTCGGGTTCACACCCCATATAGCAGCTACGAAGATTTTAATTTCTCGGTGCCTGTCGGCAAAACCGGGGATAACTATGATCGCTTTCTTGTACGCGACGCAGAAATGTGGCAGTCCATCAGCATCATCCAACAAGCATATCAGAAAATTCAGGAGTTCAAGGGAACCGAGGCAGAAGTATATCATGCCGATGCACCGGAATATTTCCTGCCTCCTAAACAGGATGTATATACGAAGATGGAAGCATTGATCTGGCATTTTAAAATTGTAATGGGTGAAACGGAAATTCCTCCGGGAGAAGTATATCAAAGCGTAGAAGGTGGAAACGGTGAACTTGGTTTTTATTTGATCAGCGATGGCGGAAGAAGTCCTTATCGTTTGCATTTCCGCAGACCTTGTTTTATTTATTACCAGGCTTATTCTGAATTGACAAAAGGTTCAATGCTGAGCGACGCGGTAATCACGATGAGTAGTTTGAATTTGATTGCGGGAGAAATGGATGCTTGATAAGATACAAAGAATAAGGTACAAGGTACAAGGTACAAGGTGCAAGGTGTGGAATGAAAGCTATGTTTAAATAAAAATTAAAATAATTTCCCTTCAGGGGCAGAGTATGATAAAATTTTCTGACGAAAAATTAGCGAAGGTAAAAGAGCTCATCACGCATTATCCGGAAGGAAAACAAAAAAGCGCGTTACTACCGGTATTGCATATCGCGCAGGAGAGTTTTGGCGGGTGGCTGAGCCCGGAAGTGATGGATTATGTCGCCGGCTTGTTGAATATTGAACCCATAGAAGTATATGAAGTAGCTACTTTCTATTCGATGTACAATCTCAAACCGATGGGCAAGTATATGTTTGAAGTTTGTCAAACCGGTCCATGCATGTTAAAAGGAAGTGATGATATCATTGAATATATCAAACAAAAACTTGGAATCGAAGTTGGAGAAACGACAGCAGATGGATTGTTTAGTTTGAAGACAGTTGAATGTCTCGGTGCCTGTGGTTATGCACCGATGATGCAACTGGGAAAATTTTATCGTGAGCATTTGACGAAAGAAAAAGTGGACGCAATTATTGAAGAGTGCAGAAAAACGGCGGCGCAGAATAATTGATAATGATTATGTCGAAACGATACTTTATGTTGGTAAACCGTTTGTTGGCGATGGGTGCGCTGGCGATAATTTTTTATCGGCGTAATGTAGTTAACGAACAAGAGCGAGATATGTTGATGTATCTCAGTTTTACAATGATGGGGGGCGTAGCGATCCTGGGTATTTTATATCTGATTAAGCCAAGACTTTTTAACGATAAGTCGTCACAACAGGAATAATATTATTGAGATGGGTAGAAAATTATTATTAGAGAAAGCACATGTTGAAGGCATCCGCACATACGAAGTGTATCGCCGCGAAGGTGGTTATCGTAGCGTGGAAAAGGCTTTGAAAACGATGACACCCGACCAAATCACGGATGAAGTTAAAAAAAGCGGATTGCGTGGTCGCGGTGGCGCGGGTTTTCCAACGGGTATGAAATGGAGTTTCATTGCGAAACCAGAAGGAGTACCTCGTCACCTTGTTTGCAACGCGGATGAAAGTGAGCCAGGAACTTTCAAAGACAGGTACCTCATGGAATTTCTTCCGCATCTTTTAATCGAAGGGTTGATCGTTTCCTCTTTTGCCCTGGGCAGTAATGTAACGTATATCTATATACGCGGAGAGTATGCATGGATCGTGGATATTCTCGAACAGGCCATTGCAGAGGCAAAACAAAATGGATGGCTCGGAAACAATATTCTTGGTACCGGATTCAATTGTGAAATATATGTTCATCGCGGAGCTGGTGCTTATATATGCGGTGAAGAAACAGCACTGCTGGAAAGTCTGGAAGGCAAACGCGGTAATCCGCGCATCAAACCTCCGTTCCCTGCGGTGAAAGGAGCGTGGGATCGTCCAACCGTGGTCAACAATGTAGAAACGCTCGCCGCTGTTGTTCCTATCATTAATATCGGCGCGGAGGAATATGCAAAAATTGGTATCGGAAAATCGACCGGAACAAAATTGATTTCCGCGTGTGGTAATATCAACAAGCCCGGCGTATATGAAATCGATATGACGATTTCTGTCGAAGATTTTATTTACAGTGATGAATATTGCGGTGGTATTCCTAATGGAAAAAAACTAAAAGCATGTATTCCCGGTGGTTCTTCCGTTCCGATTCTTCCGGCCAATTTATTATTGAAAACTGTGAAGGGCGAAACAAGAATCATGAATTATGAAAGTCTCTCCGACGGTGGCTTTGCAAAAGGTTCGATGATGGGTTCGGGTGGATTTATTGTGTTGGATGAAGATCAATGTGTGGTTAGAAATACATTGACACTTGCAAGATTTTATCGTCATGAAAGTTGCGGACAATGTTCGCCATGTCGCGAAGGAACAGGATGGATGGAAAAAATTCTGAAAAATATTGAATACGGAAAAGGTAAATCAAGTGATATAGATTTGTTGTGGGATATTCAGCGTAAGATTGAAGGAAATACCATTTGTCCATTGGGTGATGCAGCAGCATGGCCCGTTGCAGCGGCGATCAGGCATTTCCGTGATGAGTTTGAATGGCATGTTGCAAATCCGCTAGAATCACAAAAGAGAAACTTCGGGTTGGCTCATTATGCCGATCCGTTGGAAAGCGTTACTGCGTAAAATTTTCGCGCAAAGACGCGAAAACGCAAAGAAGAAAATGTAGAAATAATTTATAAATTCCATACTTGGCGCCTTAGCGCCTTTGCGAGAAAAATTATTTATGGCTGAAGAAAAAAAATTATTTAAGGTAACGATCGATAATATCACCATCGAAGTGGAGCCGGGAACAAGTATCCTGAATGCTGCACGAAAAATCGGTGGCGATGTGGCACCTCCTGCGATGTGTTATTACACCAAATTAAAAGGCAGCGGTGGAAAATGTCGTACATGCCTCGTGGAAGTTGCGGCAGGTTCAACAGCAGATCCTCGCCCAATGCCAAAATTGGTTGCGAGCTGCAGAACCAATGTAATGGATGGCATGATCGTAAAAAATATTACGAGCGAAAAAGTGATCGACGCTAGAAACGGTGTTGTTGAATTTTTGTTGATCAACCACCCATTAGATTGCCCGATATGCGACCAGGCAGGAGAATGTTCATTACAGGATCTCAGTTACGAACATGGCAAAGAAGCAACCCGTTATGAATTCAAGAGAAGGACTTTTGAAAAACATGACATGGGTCCTTTTATTCAATTGCACATGACGAGATGTATTTTATGTTATCGATGTGTGTTTGCAGCAGATCAACTGACAGACAAACGCGAACATGGAATACTCGATCGCGGTGATCATTCCGAAATTGCCACCTACATTCAAAAATCACTCGACCACGATTTCATTGGAAATATTATTGATGTTTGTCCCGTAGGTGCACTCACAGATCGTACATTCCGTTTTAAAAATCGTGTTTGGTTTTTGAAACCCGAAGATGCACATCGTGATTGTCCAAAATGCAACGGCAAAGTAACGCTATGGTATCGTGGTGATGAAGTGTTTCGCGTTACGGCGCGCAAAGATCAGTGGGGCGAAGTGCAGGATTGGATTTGTAATGAATGTCGTTTCGAAAAAAAGAAAACAGCAGATTGGGTAATAGAGGGCCCGACAAAAATCAGCAGGCATTCTGTTATTTCTGCAAATCATTATGTGGGAATGGAAGTGCCAAAAGAAACGTTGCCGGATGTCATGGGCGGACGTAAACCGAAATTATTAATGAATATCCATAGTGTGAGCGAAGTGAACAGACCGGGAATCGATCTTTCAAAAATCGAAGGGCCTGCGCACTCGACGGATTTTGTCGAGGCGAAGAATGGGAGTTGATTGGTCGATGAGTTGAAATGTCGATAGGTCGATAGGTTGGGATAGTAATAGAATAAAAAATAAATTTTACCTGAACGTCTGACGGTTCACGTCTCACGTCTCACGAAAAGCATAGATAAAAACGAATAAAATCCAACCATGCACGAAATGTTTTTGATCATTGATTGGGCCATAGCCATTGAGAAATTAGTATTGATCGCGGTGATCGTTTCACTTTCATTGGTGGTTGCGATGTATGAAACATATGCGGAAAGAAAAATCGCAGCGTTTATACAAGACCGTCGTGGCCCAAGCAGAGCGGGTCCATTTGGAATTCTTCAACCATTGGCGGACGGATTAAAACTATTCATGAAAGAAGAAATCGTTCCAAATCTTTCCAATAAATTTTTATTTGTGATCGGTCCGGGTTTGGCGATGCTCACGGCAATGATGACGAGCGCCGTTGTTCCCTGGAGCAGTCATCTTCATGCATTTGGAAGAGATATCGATCTGCAAATTGCCGACGTAAATATTGGTATCCTGTATATTTTCGGCGTTGTGAGTATGGGTGTATATGGTGTGATGATTGGTGGATGGGCATCTAATAATAAATTTTCTTTACTCGCTGCCATTCGCGGAGCGTCGCAGATCATTTCTTATGAATTGGCCATGGGACTTTCCCTGATTGCATTGTTGATGTTGAGTGGTTCGTTGAGTTTGCGCACAATCGTTGAACAACAGCAGGACGGATGGTATTATGTTTTTTATCAGCCGCTCGGTTTTTTAATTTTTCTTGTTTGTGCATTTGCAGAATGTAATCGCACACCTTTCGATTTATCCGAAGCCGAAAGCGAATTGAATTTTGGATATCACCAGGAATATTCCTCCATGAAATTGGGATTTTATCTATTTGCCGAATATGTGAATATGTTTATCAGCAGCGCTGTGATGGCAACCATTTTCTTTGGTGGATATGATATTCCCTTTGTGAATGATGCAAACTTTGGTGCGCAACATGGACAAAATCTCTTAGCAACATTACAGGGACTCAGTTTATTTATTAAAGTGGTGATCTTTATATTCTTTTTTATCTGGGTAAGATGGACCATTCCACGTTTCCGTTATGATCAATTGATGAATCTCGGGTGGAAAGGATTGATCCCTCTTGCATTGTTGAATATGCTGGTGACTGGTTTTGTGATATTGTTGAAACAGAATAATTGGCATTTTTGAAACGTGAAAGGTGAGACGTGAAACGTGAGACAGAAAGTGTTTTAATTCTCATTTCTGTCGTTTCACGTTTCACGATCCATAAATTTCTTGGAAGGTTGGTTTGATAAAAATAATTTTGCGAAGTGTTGAAAAAGATTTGAAGCGGAAAAAAGTTTTGATATGAATGCATTAACAAACAGGTCGAAAACAGTAGAACGCAAGCCGATGACATTTTGGGAGAAAATATATCTCCCGGCTATTGCGAAGGGTATGTCGATTACATTCAGTCATATCTTCAAGAAAAAGCCTACTATTAATTACCCGGAACAAACGCGTCCTTTCAGCCCGGTATTTCGTGGGCTACAGGTATTGAATAGAGATGAAGAAGGAAGAGAGCGTTGTACAGCATGCGGATTGTGCGCAGTTGCATGTCCCGCAGAAGCCATCACCATGGAAGCTGCAGAACGCCTGCCTGGTGAAGAAAATTTATACAGAGAAGAAAAATATGCCGCGAAATATGAGATCAACATGCTGCGTTGTATTTTTTGTGGATTGTGCGAAGAAGCTTGTCCAAAGGATGCTGTTTATTTATCCGAAACCTTTGCAACGGCGAACTATAACCGACAATCTTTTATCTATGGAAAAAAGGATATGTTGATACCTCATCCTAAATTGCAGCCCGAAGAATACGAAAGAGCAAAAGGTTTAAGAGTTAACCCGAAATAATATTAAAACAACCAACTGCTTCAATGAGCACCACGCATTTCTTGTTTTGGTTTTTAAGTGTCTTGGCCATATTTAGCGCGATCATGGTTGTGGTCAGCAAAAATCCTGTGCACAGTGTACTGTGGCTTATCATCGTTTTCATAACTATTTCCGGTCATTATATTTTGATGAATGCACAATTTCTTTTCATTGTGAATCTCATCGTGTATGCAGGTGCAATCATGGTATTGTTCTTATATGTTATCATGTTGATGGATCTCAACGCAGACAGTGAACCGCAAAAAAATAAATGGTTGAAAATTGCAGGAGTGATTGGCGGCGGCGCGCTATTGTTGGTATTAGTCGCGGCACTGAAAGATGCGGATATAAAAAATCAATTGGCACAAACCGGTAGCGGTCAAATCGGGCTCATTCATAATCTCGGTATGGCTTTGTTCAATGATTATGTGGTGCCATTTGAAATAAGCAGTATATTATTCCTGAGTGCAATGGTAGGAGCCGTGGTGATCGGGAAGAAATAAAGTTGAAAATAAGTCAAGGTACAAGGTACAAGATACAAGGGACAAGGCACAAGACTGAAAAATAGAAACTTGTTCTTTAAATCGGACTTTCAAATCTTGTACCTTGAATCTTGTACATTGATTCTTTAATTACAATTATGCCCATAAACTATTACATATTTCTATCCATTGCGCTTTTTTGCATCGGCGTTGCTGGTGTACTGACAAGACGCAATGCTATTATTATTTTCATGTGCATTGAACTGATGTTGAATGCCGTCAATTTGTTGCTTGTTGCATTTTCAAAAATGCATCATGCAGCCATGCAGGTAACCAATCCAAATGCTGGCATCGACGGACAGATATTCGTATTTTTTATCATGGTGGTTGCAGCGGCGGAAGTGAGTGTGGGTCTCGCCATTATTTCTATGATGTACCGGAATACACATTCAGTGGATGTGAATTTTTTAAACAGGCTAAAACATTAAGCTAATGCTTAACACATAACGCATAACGCATAACGCCCAACGCTAAACGCAGTTGCGTTCAGCGTTTAGCGTTTAGCGTTAGGCGTTCGGCGTTTCTCATTCAGCGTCACAACTTATGAGCAAAATAGTTTACCTGGTTCCTTTGTTTCCGTTGATCGGCTTCCTGTTGAATGGTTTGCTGCGGAAAAGTTTATCCAAATCACTCGCCGGAGTTATTGGTTGTGGTGTTCTTCTTGCTTCATTTGTAGTGAGCCTGGTTATTTTTCTGGATGTGAGAAAAGAAGGCTTCGAACCTATTATCGTTAATCTTTTTGATTTTATTCATACCGGAAAAATCAACATTCCATTTGCTTTTCAGGTGGATCAGCTTTCTGTTTTGTTTATGTTGATCATTACCGGTGTTGGATTTTTGATCCATTTGTATTCCACTTCATACATGCATGAAGAATCGAGTCAGCATTATGCAAGATATTTTTCCTATCTCAACCTCTTTGTTTTTTCAATGCTGCTGCTCGTGATGGGAGCAAATTTCGTGATCATGTTTATCGGTTGGGAAGGTGTTGGATTATGTTCTTATTTGCTCATCGGTTACTGGTTTAAAAATATCGATTACGGTAATGCTGCAAAAAAAGCATTCATCATGAATCGTATCGGTGATGTTGGATTTCTGATTGCGATATTCTGGATGTTCAGCCAATTCGGTTCCGCAAATTTTGTGGAAGTATTTTCAAAAACGCCAAGCACTTCTACATCGATATTGACTGGAATTACCTTGTTGCTTTTTGTTGGAGCTACAGGTAAGTCGGCGCAAATCCCGTTATATACTTGGTTGCCCGATGCAATGGCCGGTCCAACTCCTGTATCTGCTTTGATCCACGCCGCAACGATGGTTACTGCCGGCATCTATATGATTGCGCGCGCAAATATCATGTACACATTGGCGCCAACAACGCAAACAGTAGTTGCAGTTATCGGATTGGCAACAGCAATTCTCGCAGCAACTATTGCGATCAAACAGAATGATATTAAAAAAGTACTCGCCTATTCAACGGTTAGTCAGCTCGGCTATATGTTTCTTGGCCTCGGTGTTGGTGCTTACACCGGCGCAGTTTTTCATGTGATGACGCACGCATTTTTTAAAGCGCTTCTATTCCTTGGCGCAGGTTCCGTGATTCACGCAATGCACGGCGAACAGGATATTCGCAAAATGGGCGATTTGAAAAAACATTTACCCATTACACATATTACTTTTCTACTGGCATGTTTTGCCATCGCAGGTATTCCTCCTTTCTCTGGATTCTTTTCAAAGGATGAAATATTAGCGGCTGCTTATGAAAAAAGTCCGGCGTATTATATTATCGGAGTTGCTGGTGCCATGATGACTGCATTTTATATGTTCCGGTTATATGCAACAACATTTCTCGGATCATTCCGCGGCACATCACAACAAAAAAATGCATTGCATGAAAGTCCCGCTGCCATTACAATTCCATTGATCATACTTGCTATACTCGCAGTTATTGGAGGTTTTGTAGGTATTCCTGAAGTGATAAAACCCAACTCTCATTTACTAGGAGAATATCTGAATCCGATTTTTTCGCTTTCTGCAAAAGTGCAGGGACCACATGAAGTGCATGCGTCCACCGAATGGATGTTGATGGCGGTGTCTGCCGGACTCGCATTGATTGCGGTGATATTTGCCTGGGGACGTTTTAGCAAGAACCCTGAACTGGGAGAACCGCAGGGCCTCGGGAAAATATTGGCCAACAAATGGTATGTCGATGAGTTGTATGAAGCCATCATCGTTCGTCCCATTAATGCACTGGCAAAATTCTTTAATAATGTAATGGAGAAATCAATCATAGATTGGATCGTGAATGGTGTAGGAAGACTGGTTCAATATGGAAGCCGGCAGATAAGATTATTACAAAGCGGACAAGTAGGCGGATATGTTTTACTGATGGTGATTGGTTTGGTGTTGTTGTTTATTGTGCAGTTGTTTTTGAAAAAAATGTAAGCAAACAAATATGAAAATGTGGGAAATATGAAAATATGGAAATTAAAATGCAAGCCAGGTTTGAAGCATTTCCACATTTATCACATTTCCACATTTCCACATTAAAATATTATGATCCCTGTTTTATTAATATTAATTCCTTTAGTAACCGGGCTGATTGGTTTCTTTATAAAAAGTGATAACGGTTCGAAAAGCTGGTCATTGTTTTCTTCCATTGTTACTATGGTCATCACTTTTGCCGGTGTTGCATTAACTAACGGTAACCCACACCTGAAGTTTGATACGGAATGGTTACCATCGTTGAACAGCCACTTTAGCGTGGAAATGGACGGCATGGGGAAAATATTAACATTGCTGACAGCAATTTCATTCCCTATCATTTTTATAGCCACCTGGCGCAGCAGCTATAAAAATCCCGGAAGTTTTTTTGCGTTGATGTTATTATCACAGGCCGGATTGATGGGTGTATTTCTTGCGATGGATGCTTTGTTATTTTATTTTTTCTGGGAACTCGCATTGATACCCGTTTATTTTCTGTGCTCGCAATGGGGCGGTGAAAAAAGAATACACGCCACTTTCAAATTTTTCATTTATACATTCATCGGATCCTTATTCATGCTGATCGGAATCATCTATTTGTATTATCATACAAAGGATCACTCTTTCTCCATCACATCTTTTTACTCGTTGAGATCGATCATCAGTTCACAGGAGCAATCATGGTTGTTCTGGTTATTCTTCATCGCCTTTGCCATCAAGATGCCGATATTTCCATTTCATACATGGCAGCCCGATACGTACGAACAATCACCGACTGCAGTCACAATGGTGCTCAGTGGCATCATGGTGAAGATGGGATTATTTGGTTTGATCCGTTGGCTTGCGCCAGTGTTAGCCGTCGGCACCTGGGCATGGGGCGACACAGTTTCCTTGCTTTGTGTTATTGGAATGATATACGCATCTCTCGTTGCCATTCGTCAGAATGATTTGAAAAGAATGGTGGCATATTCGTCCATTGCGCATATCGGACTGATGTGTTTGGCTGTATTCGCTACCACGCAAAGCGGTATGCAGGGAGTGATGATACAAATGTTCAATCACGGAATCAATATCATCGGGCTGTGGATTGTGGTCGAATTGATCGAGCGCCAATATCATACACGTAAGATCAGTGAACTCGGTGGGCTCGCTTTACAGTCTCCATCTCTCGCACTGTTACTTGTGATTATTGCTTTGGCAAATGTTGCATTGCCACTCACCAATGCCTTTATCGGGGAGTTCATGATGTTTAATGGTGTGTATAGTTCAGGGGCCACGCAGTACAATGTGGTGTTCACTGCTATTGCTGCGATCAGTATTATTCTCTCTGCGGTGTATATGCTGAATATGATACAGAAAGTTTTTTACGGAAATACGAATGCGCTCACGGCGAATGGTTATGATATCAAGGCCAATGAAAAAATTATTCTCGCTGTGATCGTAGTATTGATATTGGTGATGGGCGTTTATCCGCAACCAATATTCGAACTGACAAAAGGAACAGTGGATTCGATACTGGGAAAGATGAGTTATAAATAATAACGAGTAAGTCTATACGAAGATATGAATGCAATTATAATTACAGCAGTTTGGGGAGCGGTGATGATGTTTAGCGGAATCATTTTTAAAAAGAATGATACTATCCGGTTTACAGCCATTCTCGGACTTCTGTTGCTGCTTATCGGAAATATCATGGAAATGCGCGGATCTCGTCTATTCGATATTGACGTGCACAACATGCTATACTTCGAATCATTCGGATTATTATTCAATTCAATCGCTTTCGGAAGCACACTGTTTTACTTTTTGTTATCGGCGAAGGATATAGAAAAAGTAGGAACAAATGTGGGAGAATATTTCGCATTGATCTTCTTCGTGCTTTGCGGAGTCAGCATCATCAGCTCTTTCAATACATTGCTGATGTTGTTTCTTGGAATTGAAATTCTTTCCATACCATTATACATTCTAACGGGCAGCGATAAGCGCGATTTGAAAAGCAATGAAGCTTCGCTGAAATATTTGCTCATGGGTTCTTTCTCCACCGGGCTCATGTTGCTTGGCATCGCTTTTTTATATGGCGCCAGCGAGAAAGGCACATTTTTTATCGATGATCTCGCAATCGGAAAAGCAGTTGCATCGCCTTTGTTTATTGTTGGATTGATTTTGCTGATGGTGTCGATGGCCTTCAAAGTATCTGCAGCACCTTTTCATTTCTGGACACCCGATGTGTATGATGGTGCGCCGACGGTCTTTACTTCTTTTATGGCAACCATCGTGAAAGCCGCTGCATTCATCGCATTTATCCGGTTGTTTCATGATTCATTCAATGATATCAAACCAGACTGGCAAATATTCATCGCGATAATAACGGCCGCCACTTTATTGATAGGAAACCTCACCGCGGTCTTTCAGCAAAGCGTGAAACGCATGCTTGCCTATTCGAGTATCGCGCAGGCGGGCTTTATGCTCTTTGCATTGCTCACACTGAATTCAACATCACAGGAAGGAATTCTTTTATATACGGCCGCATATAGTATCGCTACCATCGGCATTTTCGCGATCCTCATCAAAATGAAGGATTATACATTCGACGGTTTTAACGGACTAGCCAAGCACCAGCCCGTGCTTGCAGCCGTGAATACCATCTTCTTATTATCGCTTGCGGGAATACCGCTAACCGCAGGGTTCTTTGCAAAATATTATATGCTGGCCGCAGTATTACAGACCGGTAAATTTTTGTGGCTCGTCATATTCGCGATCTTATGCGCCGCAGTAAGCGTGTATTATTATTTCCGCGTTATCCAGGCCATGTATTTTAAAGAAGGAGCCGCACAGATCCACGAAACAAGCCCCACCTTCAAGGCATTATTAATTATTATAGCCATTATCGTAATACTGCTTGGTATATTTCCACAGTGGCTGATTGATACGTTGTATAATATCAATATTTACGGTTGAGATAGAGCGGAGGATGAAGTGCGGAGAGCGATAGATCATTCGCTCTCCGCTCTTCATCCTCCGCTCTTCTTTTGCTATCCCGCCTAGAATGTTTAATTTAGAGCCATGAGGATGCAGGATGTACTTTCTCTCGCTTTTCGAACGGTTCGCAGTAACAAACTTCGTACAGGCATTACCGTTGCTATCATCGCTTTTGGTATCATGGCATTGGTTGGAATTAATACAGCCATCGATGCAATGAAACAAAAATTCACTGAGAGTTTTGCGTCGATGGGCGCCAATGGATTTACTATCCACTATCGTGATTTTAATTTTTTCGGAAGAGACAATTCCGTGCAGAAAGAAAAAAAAGGAGCGCTTAGAGAGAAAAAATCCAACATCAAAAAAAAGATCACCAAAGACGAAGCAGAAAATTTCAAAAAAAGTTTTAGATATCCATCAAAAATTTCCACCAGCCTTCGTGGCACCAATGACGCTATCGTTTCATTGGGAGAAAAAAAGACAACGCCTACAGTCTGGATCAATGGTGGTGATGATAATTGGGCAGAGCTGAATGGATATTCATTATTAGCAGGAAGAAATCTGAATGATATTGATATCAGTTCCGGAAGAAATGTAACCGTGATCGGAAGTGATATCGTAAAGCGCTTTTTCAATGGCCATGCAGAATCGGCCTTGGAAAAAATTATTAAAATCAACGGCATTCCCTATCGCGTTATCGGCACACTCGATGAAAAAGGTTCAACACTCGGAAGAAGCTGGGATAATATGGCGCTCGTCAGTTATAATAACGTACGTCGGTTTTTCAATAGCAATAATTCATCTTTCAATATCCAGGTAAAAGTGCCGGATGTTCGACAGGTGGATCAGGCGATCGGCGAAGCAGAAGGAATATTCAGACCCATACGCAGACTTTCAACAACGGAAGCAAGCAATTTTGTAATCGACAAGAGCGATCGTTTTGTAGAGGAGCTCCTGCGCAATCTCGGATTTATTACGGGCAGCGCCCTCGTGATCGGGTTCATTACATTAATCGGTGCGGCGGTTGGACTGATGAACATCATGCTGGTATCAGTTACCGAAAGAACCAAAGAAATAGGCCTTGTAAAAGCGATCGGTGGCAGGCAAAAAAACATCAGGCAGCAATTTTTATACGAGTCTATTATGATCAGCCTGATGGGAGCCGTTTTTGGTATTATCCTCGGTATTATCGTGGGCAATTCGTTTTCACTTGTACTTAGTACCGGCTTTGTTTTCCCCTGGCAATGGCTGATTGGCGGAATTGTCATTTGTACAATTGTAGGGTTACTGGCCGGGTTATATCCATCGTTGAAAGCATCTCGCTTAAATCCGATCGAAGCTTTACGATACGAGTGATATTTGTTCAAAAAATCCATATTTTAGTATCCATTTTGGAAATTTCCCTCCTTGAATAAATCTCCCGGGTTTATCATTTGAGAGGCATAAAAATTGATGCGGAGCGCGATCCCTGACCTATTTGAAGGAAACAATAATTTCATTTTCACTTTGGATAAATTTCCTATATTGTGCGTCCTACGAAAAATCCCAATACCGTTTTTTCCTATTGAAATTTTTTTTTATTACAATTGTGTAATTATTTTTTGGCTATTACATACTTCAATTTTTTAAACACTAAAAACAAAGATCATGGCTGAGACAAGACCAACTGCGACGGTTGCCGGTAAAAGTTCTACTTCTGTTCAACCGAAAAAAAAGAGCAATGCAATTTCCTGGCTTGCACCGTTGTCGTGCATAATTGCCGGATACGTAATCTGGCGTTTTATTATTGGAGCCGATAGCAACTTTGCGCACCCTGATCCTGCCGGCGGTTTCTGGCCCGACCACAAAGATCCAAAAGGCGGTCTTCCAAAAATGTACTTGGGAGGAATCATCGTTCCAATCCTGATCGGTGCATTGCTTACTGTGTTGACTTTCGTTATTGAACGTTTTTTGACAATCAGCAAAGCAACTGGTAGTGGAAATATTGCAGAGTTCATCCGCAAAGTGCAATATCATCTTGCAAACAAAAATGTGGATGCAGCAATTACAGAATGCGATAAACAAAAAGGTAGCGTTGGAAATGTAATGAAAGCCGGTCTCCGCAAATACAAAGAAATGATCACAACAACTGATCTCGATACAGATCAAAAAGTGTTAGCGATCCAGAAGGAAGTAGAAGAAGCAACTTCGCTCGAACTTCCGATGCTTGAAAAAAATCTCGTGTTCCTTTCTACCATCGCATCCGTTGCAACCCTGATGGGATTGCTTGGTACGGTAATCGGGATGATTCGTTCTTTCTCCGCACTTGGTGAAGCAGGTGGTGGTGAAGCAGCGCAGAGATTGTCTCAAGGTATCTCCGAAGCATTGTACAATACAGCATTGGGTATCGGTACTTCTGCCGTGTCCATCATCATGTACAACGTATTCACAACAAAAATCGATGGCATCACTTATGGTATCGATGAAAGTGGATTTACATTAACACAAAGCTTCGCTTCTCTATACAAATAACTGATTTTGCCAAGCGGCAAATTTTTAGTAAAATTTGTTATGGAATTGCAGGAATAATGAATCTTATTATATTAAATAATTTCTGAACAATGCCAAAAGTCAAATTACCACGTAAAAGTACGGCCATCGACATGACGGCTATGTGTGATGTGGCTTTCCTGCTTTTATCGTTCTTCATCCTGGTGGCGAAATTTAAACCACCGGAAAATTTAACGGTAACGACTCCTACTTCTGTTTCCACGAAAGTGGCTCCGGAAAAAGATGTGGTCATGATCACCATCGATAAAGAAGGCAAAGTATATTTTTCCGTTTCTGATGTCAACAAATCTCAGAAAACGGAAATCATCAACTCCATCAATTCAGCAAAAAATCTTGGATTGACGGATCCGGAAAAAGCAAGTTTCGCGAACAACCCGGCTTCCTATATCGGAACACCATTCAGCCAGCTGAAATCATATCTTTCAAAAGATGCTGAAGAATTGAAAAAAATCGTGTTGCCCGGTATACCTGTTAAAGATTCTACGAACAATGAACTGATTGAATGGATGAGAGCAGCAGCAAGCGCTTTCCAGGGAGGCAAAATGAATATTGTTGTTCGCGGTGATGATGCGGCGAAATATCCTTCCTTCCAGGGAGTGATCAATGCATTTAAGAAAAATGACCAGATGAAATTTCAGATCGTAACCAATCCCGTTGCGGTTCCTAAAGGAACTGAATTATTTAAGATCAATGAAGCAACAGGTACAAAAGGTTCGACAGAGTAAAACAATTTTAATCATTTTTTAAAAAAGTTTTTTTATGGCTGAAATGGATACCTCGGGTGGTGGGGGACATAAAAAAGGACCAGGCGTAAAAAAAGGAAAGAAACTTTCAACCAGGATCGACCTTACACCAATGGTGGATCTGGGTTTCCTTTTGATTACCTTCTTTATTTTTACCACAACCATGAGCCAGCCCACAGCGATGCGCTTATTCCTGCCAAAGGATGTTGATAAACCCGAAGAGCAGAATAAAGTAAAATCGTCCGCTGTTCTCACCATCATGCTCGGTAAAAATGATCTCGTGTATTATTATGAAGGTGATGATCCAACCAAATTGCAATCTTCCAACTACAAAGCAATCCGTGATGTTATCATCGATAAAAAGAAGAGAACAGATCCGAAAGATTTTGTAGTGGTACTCAAACCTACACAGGATGCGAGTTACAAAAACACAGTGAATATCCTCGACGAAATGACGATAGACGCTGTAAAAAGATATGCAATGGTTGATATCTCTGCTCCTGAATACCAGTTGATCACTGCCACCGAAGCAGCAAATGGTGTGAAGTAAGGATTGCGGGGCTTGTAGAAAGAATTTAATTATTTTGAGTTAAGCAATAAACCATTTTACGATGGACATTAATAAAATTTTGAACGCAGACATTCTCGATATCATATTCGAGGGACGTAACAAAGACTATGGAGCGTACGAGCTGCGGAAAACTTACAATCGGCGCCTGCGTGCTGCACTGCTTGGCACTGCTTCCGTTGTAGCCTTGCTCTTCATTGGATTTTTGGTGAGCCATTTATCCGGTGGAAATAAAAAGGCAGCAATGGTTGTGCAGGACGTGCAATTGGAAGATATCAAAGAGGAAAAGAAAAATGAACCTCCTCCGCCTCCTCCTCCAAAAGTAGAACCACCGAAAGTGGAAATGGCAAAATTCACACCTCCGAAAATCGTAAAAGATGAGGAAGTGAAAGAAGAAGAAAAGCCACCGGAAGTGGAAAAACTGGAAGATACCAAAATCGGTACCGTTAACCAGGAAGGTATTAAAGATGAAGGCATCACTGCTCCACCTGTTTCTGATAACAAAGGTGTAGTGGAAGCTCCGAAGGATAATGAAGATTATGATAAGACTTTTACAAAAGTGGAAATCGAATCTGATTATCCCGGCGGTCCCGGTGCATGGCAACGTTATCTCAGTAAAAATCTTCACTATCCAGATGAAGCAGTGAACAACGAAATCCAGGGAGATGTAGTTGTGCAGTTCATCGTGGATAAAGAAGGAAATGTGAGTGATGTAGAAGCCATCAGCGGCCCTGCTGAATTGAGAGATGAAGCGGTGCGCGTAATTAAGAAAAGTGGTAAATGGACACCAGCCATTCAAAATGGACGCCAGGTAAAATCTTACAAGAAGCAGCCGATCAAATTCAGATTGGAAGCGCAGTAATAAAAATTATTGTTGAAAATTTTTCAATGTGCGAACTCAAAAAAGTTCGCACATTTTTTTTGCGTTCTACTTTGCGAATTCGCGCCTTTGCGAGAAAAATGTTCTCGCAAAGGCGCGAAGACGCAAAGTAGAGGAAAGTTAAATTCAGAAAAACGTTGTGGAAATTTTTTTGCGCAGAATCTTATTTACAAAACCACTAACTATGGAAGTAAATAAAATTCTACAAGCCGATGTCCTCGATATTATTTTCGAAGGACGCAACAAAGATTATGGTGCCTACCAATTAAGAAAAACATACGACAGGCGATTGCGCAATGCATTAATCGGAACCGCATCTGTCGTTGCATTATTATGTGCAGGATGGCTGATCAGGGGAATGCATAAAGGCGGAACAAAAATCGCGTTGATCGGACCAGACGTTACACTGGAAGTTTTTCCCCCGGATAAAAAAATTGAAATGCCCCCTGCAGTAAAAATTGAAAAGCCACCAGTGCAAACTGTAAAATTTAATGTTCCGAAAATTGTTAAGGAAGATGTGAAACAAGATGAGCGTCCACCCGAAATAAAAGAAATTGAAAACTCAAAAATTGGCAATATAAATGTTGCAGGCGATATAGATAAAGATATCGTTGCCCCGCCCGGTATAGATGGAAAAGGAGTGATAGAAGCACCAAAAGATAATGCTGATTACGATAATGGTATATTCATTGGTGTGCAGGTTCAATCCGAATATCCCGGAGGCATTGCGGCATGGATGCGATATCTCAGTAAAAATTTGCAATATCCTGATCAGGCAATACAAGATAATATACAAGGTGATGTCTTGGTGCAATTCGTTGTTGACAAAGAAGGAAACGTAAGTGATGTGCAGGCTCTCAGCGGACCGGATGAACTCAGAGATGAAGCAATCCGCGTCATCAAAAAAAGCGGCAAGTGGACTGTCGCCATTCAAAATGGACACCAGGTAAAATCATATAAAAAGCAACCGATAAAATTTCGGCTGGCAAGTGAAAATTAGAAGGTTTGAACCATGATTAAAGGATTGAAGGATTAGCATGATAAGAGTTCGCATAAATAAAGAGAATGAATGATCGCGATGGCTCGCCGTAAAAAATAGCGCGTCATTTCGAATCCGCCAGCAGCGACTAACATTATTTTTAATGTTATGGCGGATGAGAAATCCCCAGCTATACATTGGAATTTTCCAACTAATTAGCCGGGGATTTCTCATCCGCCGAAATATGCATTCATGTGAAGCCGCTGCTGGCGGATTCGAAATGACGTTCGTTCTACGATCCTTTGCGCCTTTGCGTCTTTGCGCGCCATTTCCTTTCCCAACAAAATGCAGGCAACGGATTCAAAATCCCGTAGACGTTCATGACAATCCTCTAATCCTTTCATCACGGTTCAAACGCCCTACATTTCCTAAGTTTGCAACAAAATTCTCTGCATGCTCGGCAAACTTTCCGGTTGGGATGATACCATCGTCGCACTCGCCACACCACCAGGAGTGGGCGCCATCGGCGTTATTCGTCTCAGCGGAAAAAAAAGTATTGAAATCGTCAATGAGTTATTCCACGCAAAAGATTTGACACAACAAGCCTCACATACATTACACGTCGGTACTTTAAAAGAAGGAAAAAATATTTTGGATGAAGTAGTGGTGTCATTGTACAAATCACCCAAATCATATACAGGAGAAGATGTAGTAGAAGTATCCTGTCACGGTTCACCCTTTGTGCAGGAAAAAATTCTCGAATCACTTTTGAAACAGGGAGCACGCATGGCCAAACCCGGAGAATTTACACAAAGAGCATTCCTGCACGGAAAATTAGATCTCGCGCAGGCAGAAGCAGTCGCCGATTTAATCGCCAGCAATGCAGAAGCCGCGCGCAAATCCGCATTGCATACCATGCGCGGTGGATTCTCGCACGAGTTGCAACAACTGAGAGAAAGACTTTTGAATTTCTCCGCACTCATTGAATTGGAATTGGATTTTTCGCAGGAAGATGTCGAGTTCGCCGATAGAAAACAATTCTATCAACTTATCAACGAAGCAGAAACTACAACCAATAGACTATTGGAATCATTCCAACTTGGCAACGTGATACGCAATGGTGTGCAAGCAGCGATTGTTGGCAAACCCAACGCAGGAAAATCGACATTACTCAATGCATTGTTGAATGAAGACCGCGCCATCGTCAGCGAAATCGCCGGCACCACCCGCGATACCATCGAAGAACTCATCAATATCGAAGGCATTTTATTCCGGTTGATCGATACCGCAGGAATTCGCCAGCATACCAGCAGTGATATCGAAAGCATGGGCGTTGCACGCAGCATGGAAAAAATTGAACAGGCAGATGTGGTGATACATTTGTTTGATGTGAATGATGAAGCAGTAAGTGGCGAGTGGCTAGTGGCGAATCATGTACGCGATGAGCTATTAGCAATGGGCAATAGGCAATTGGCGATGGTGAATAGTGAGTTGGATGATCATACAGTGATAGCAAACGACAAGTCCGATAAATTTATTTATGTCGGCAACAAAACCGATACCATCGGCAGTGAAGCGGCACAAAAAAAATTCAGTAATATCCCCGGCGCTATTTTTATTTCCGCGCGAGAAGGAGCCGGAATAGATACATTAAAAAAAGCACTTGCCGCACATGTGCTTCATGGCAAATCCCAACCCGAAGGAACCATCATCACCAATGCACGTCACTACCATGCGCTACAGCAGGTATCACTATCGTTGATGGATATACGAAAAGGGCTGGATGAAAAACTCTCTGGCGATTTGCTGGCGCTCGATATCCGGCGTTGTTTGCATTATTTGGGAGAGATCACTGGTGAGGTGACCAATGAGGAACAGTTGGGGGTTATCTTCGGACGCTTTTGTATTGGGAAATAATATGTAGTTGTGTTGCAGGTATCATGGGTTTAATAAATTATTTTCTTAAATAAATTTGCGACTCAGTATCCGCATAGTGCCGCAATAAAAGTACAAAGAATTGGATAAGGTGCGGCCGTGAATCAGCGGCGAAGAAGTTGAATTAGCTAACAAGCCTTTCTCATTCCCTATGGATGTCCGTCGATTTTATAAATCCGTTTGTCGTTTATTCAGCTACCCAACATACGCAGTGCAATAATTTTGGTAAATCTTTCACTTTGTACATTGCCAAAATTAAAGTTATGCGCTACAAAATATTTTTTCCGCTGTTGTTGTTGATCTTGAATATTTTTTTTCAATCCTGTAGCAAAAGCAGTCCTACCAATAATAATTCCGGGAATGGCGGGAATGATACCATCATCAGTCCGCCGTCAAAATATGTGGTGGATACTTATGCCGGCGATGGCATACAGGGAACCATTTCAGATCCTCAACAATTATGCATCGATTCAAAAGGTGTTTTGTATGTTTCGGAAACGGGACATAATTGCATCAAAAAAATTGATCCGGTATTGCAGACCATCGGACTTTTTGCAGGTCTGTATGACAACCCAGGTTGTGCAGATGATCCTTTTGGATCGGGAACTCCTTCACTCACTTTCCCGGGCAATTTATTTATAAATAAGGATGACCAGATTTTTATCGGTGATTATGGCTGCGCAAAACTTAAAGTTGCAAACACAACAGGCATGCTTTCTACATTGGACTATAACAACCCAAACAATCTTTTTCCGGATGTTAGTGCAATTACACAGGACCCGGTCGGCAATATATTTTTAGCAGGGACTTACGATGGAGTATACGAAATACGCGCCTCCGACCAGGTGTTGGTGAGTGTGATCAATGGAACTGAAACCGGCATCATCAGTTCAATGGCCATGGGTCCGGGTGCAGAGAATGTATATGTTTCGGCGAAGCATTCCATAATAAGAATTTACAGTGGTCAAGCCACAACAATTGCAGGAGATAGTCTGGGAGATCGTGACGGTGTAGGAGCAGCCGCTTCGTTTGGAGGGGCTATGTCAATTTGCACTGGAAGCGACGGCACTATTTATGTTGCGGATACGTACAATAACAAAATACGTGCGGTGAGTCCGAATGGACAGGTAACTACCATTGCCGGTGATGGACATTCGGGATTTGTAAATGGCCCGGGCGACAAAGCCGAATTTGCGGGTCCCAGCGGCATTGCGTTCACCACTTCAGGAGGGAATAATATTCTATATGTAAGCGACAATGGGAACAGTTTGATTCGTAAAATAACTTTTCCCAATAAATAATTTCTTCGAATGAAGGAAATGAATTTCCACTGCAGGTCTTTGAATGATGGAAGCAATGCTAGTAACTAACGCAAAAGGATAAACGCACTTATATCGGGTCCACTATGATCTACATTATTTCGGCCAATTATTCGACCAGTATTATAGCTTCGATGAATGAGTAAAGTTTTTTGTATATTCATATTGCGCAGGAACATTCTTTCGTATACATATCTACGTGAATTAAATTATTGTAAACGACGACTGATATAATATGAACGATTCATTGCTTCGATACCTAATCCTGGATGATGATGAGCTTGCCCGGCTGGCGATAGAAACGGAAGCAAGAAAATATTCTTTCCTTGAGAAAATCGCGTCATGCGCACATCCGCTCGAAGCTGCAGAAATCATTAATACTTCACACCCGGATATTGTTTTCCTGGATATTGAAATGCCCGACGTTTCCGGTTTGGAAATGATCCGGATGAAATATCTACATAATGCACTCCCGGTCCTGATTACGTCCCATCCTGAATTTGCGGTTGAGAGCTATGACCTCGATGCATTTGATTATTTGATAAAACCTATTTCCGCAGAACGGTTTGCACGCTGCGCACAACGTTTGCAAAGTTTTTGTGAGATGCGTACCAAAGCATGGGCCTTTGAAAATGAACAGGAGGCCGACTGCATCGTCGTGAAGCAGGGACACGATAAATATAAATTACCCATCAATGAAATTTTATACTTGGAGGCGATGAAAGATTATACGAAGATCAAAACCAACAGCGGTCAATATTTGGTGTTAACCACCTTAATTGGTATCTTAGATAAGTTGCCGCGAGATATTTTTGTGCGTGTGCATCGCAGTTATGTTGTGAACTGCGAGAAAGTGGATGCAGTGAAAAAAAATACGATTCACGTACAGGCACAAACGCTACCCGTTGGCAAATCCTACAGGGATTCGGTAAAATCACTATTCGGCTGACCTCCGGAAAAGTTTTCCATGACACCTTAATCATGATTTAATGTTGCGCGGGATGAATTGTAAAAGCTTGCTCTTACTGATTTTATTGACAACACGATTTTGCACTGTGATGTCGCAGATTCCTGACCTGTCCCATTTGCATAACGACAAAGAAAAAATAGACAGCCTTTTATCTTATTGCGAAACTTTGCGTATTAACCAGCGCGGTGTGGCCGGCAATTATCCCGCATTGTTACAGGTTGCGCTAAAAGGATTGACTTTCACCAGGCGTGATCAATACAATGAACGTGCAAGGTTTTTTTTCTACGCAGCGCTGGGCAACTATTACCAGGTAAAATTCGACAGCGCACAATATTATTTTTATGAGAGCCTTCATGCGGCGCAACAAGGAAAGGAACCAAAACAAATCACCAAGGCTTGCGTTGCGTTGATACCCGTGAACTTCCAATTGCAGCAGGAAACCAAAGCCGATGAATGCAAAAATATTCTCCAGTCGATTGTAGACACAACGCGCGATAAAAATGTATTGCAAGACGGCTACTACGCGTTGGGCAGTTATTATCAATTCAAATCATACTACAGTTCTGCGCAGGATTATTTTATCAAGAGCCTTGAATTACGCGAGAAACAGGTTGATACAACCAATGATCCAAAAAAGAAATTTGATTACGCCATACAGTGCGATATGCTTTCTAAATTATACCTGAACACAGGAATGACGGATAAAAGTATCGATGTATTGCGACAGGCAGCGCGGTTTATGGATGTGTCACCCAATGTCGGTAACCGGCTCATCAGTTCTTTCGTGGAGGCATATACGAGCGCGGGTAATATCGATTCTGCACTTTCGTACAATAAAAAATTAGAGAGCCGCACGAAAAATGATCTTGCATTTTCTTCCGAGATCATGTCGTCGGATCTTAATATCGGCATATATTATATCGATCACAAAAAATATGACCAGGCACTTCCTTATATCAACAAGAGTGATACGATTGCCAATCGTGTTCAATCACCATTACTACTTTTTCAAACGGAGATGATCAGGGGAAGATGGTACGAAGAAACGGGAAAATATGACCAAGCCATCGCAGTTTTATCGAAATCGATTCCTGTTGCCAAACAATTGAACAAAGAATTATATGCAAATGATCTGAAGTACATGGCGCTCGCCCAAAAGGGAAAAGGCAATATGAATGTTGCAATGCAATATTATGAACAATATGCTGAGGTAACAGATTCCATCACAAAAGAAAAATTATCACGGAATCTCGCCGACCAGGAAACGCGTTATCAGACCAGTCAGAAAGAACAGCGCATTGTAGCGCTTGGCAAACAAAATCAACTCGACGCATTGGAGTTACAAAATGCTTCGCGCACACGATTGTTGCTGGTGTTGGGATTGGGTGCACTTGGCATCATCACACTGCTATTATATTTTATTTATCGCAACAAAGAAAAGCTGAACACGGTATTGAATAGCCAGAATGAACAATTGGGCAAATTGAATGCGCAGCTCGCTATCGCCAATGAAACCAAAGCAAAATTATTTGGCATCATCGGTCATGATTTAAGATCGCCTGTTGGCAAAATCGTTCAGTTGTTACAGTTACAAAAAGAAAATCCACAAGCACTCGACGAAGCAAGCCGAAAAAGACACGAGGCGCAACTAAAGACTGCGTCGGAAAATGTGCTTGAAACAATGGAAGACTTGTTACTTTGGAGCAAGAGCCAGATGCAGCATTTTGAACCGGTACTTTCAACAGTCGAAATCACTCCGTTGCTACATATGGAAATCGGGCTGCTGCAAGACCAACTCGATGATAAAAAATTATCGGTAGACGTGCAAGTGTCTGATGCACTGGAAAAGAAAACGGACGAAAATTTTATTACAATTATTTTCAGAAACCTTCTGCAAAATGCGGTCAAGTACGGCACAGAGAATAGCGTTATACAAATTGCGGCAGATGGCCGGCAATTGTCAGTCTCCAATGAATCGCGCACAGCGGATGCTGCGGCAATGAATGATCGGCTCACGTCTAATTCCGTCGATAGTAAAAATTCAGGGCTTGGTTTGCAAATTGCGCGCGACCTGGCTGTTGCGATTGGAGCAAATATTTCCTTTCAGCAGGAAAAAGGCGACAGGATTATTGCGATTTTACAATGGCCATGAGCAAGGAAATATTCAATAATCAACAATCAACATTCAATATTTAAGTATAAATGCAAAAACGTTTATTAAATTTCAAACTTGAGCATTGAATATTGATTGTTGATTATTTCCTTGCTTATTCCTGTTGCTGAATTCAAACCAATCTTCTACATTTTGTTCCAGCAAAATATTCTCCTTTTTAATTAGACGATTTAAGGCTGTTGTTCGTCGAGTAAGTGGAGAATATTTTTTTTTTATAAACATCTTTGACAAATAAAACCGTGTGTGAACTATGGGAAGGATGCGAAACACAAAATGGATACAATCAGTTTTCCTTGTGGTATCGGTCATCTGTCTTTTGGCTGCGATTATTTTATTGATTCAATCATTTTTTAAATAGAAATATAAAGATCGATTTCAAATCGTACAATGTGCTACATATAAAAATTTCCCGTAGTGTTTCAGTTTGGTTTTTTTGAACGGTGGAGGGTATGGGGTGTATGGTATGGCAGAGCTTATTTTAATTTACGATTTTTATTTTTTATCCTAAGCAACATTATTAATTAAAAGCTCAGCCATACCATACACCCCATACCTTCCACCTTTCAAAAAACCAAACTGAGATACTAATAAATTTCCGGCCCTTAAACCTTATTCCTGAAAACTAAAGACCCGACCTAGTCGGGTTTTATTTTGCACAGTCTACAAGCAGCGCAAGGAATATAAAGAAGGAACTGATGATGATGAAAGCGAATTTTTAAAAAGATGTTTTCGAAAATGTCTGTCGATTCTAGTTTGCCGTTTGTCGATTATTCAGATAATCGTTAAGCAGGTAAGTCAATTTTGATTTTAAAACATCAATTTATGAAAAGTATCATCGCATTATCCGCACTATTCATTTGTCTTCTTTTTGCCTTTACGAACCCAAATAAAAAAAATATTACCGGTCATTGGGCGGTACACTACCGTTCAGGGAACGAAAAGGTATCGATACATTTCAAATCCAATGGAACGTTTGTCGCTGAAATTCCCGCGGAGCATTTCGTAGTTGGCGGCGAATACAAGTTGGAGAATGACATCCTTTCGATCAGCGATACCAGTTGCAATAAAAATTATTGGGGAAAGTATAAAGAAACTTTTTTCACGAACGATTCTATTTATTCGACGGTGATCGAAGACTCTTGTTCCGGGCGAAGATCCAGTGCCGACAAAGCAACTTTGGTAAGAGTCAAGATGTAAACATGTTTACAATTTTAACCGCCATCCAATAAAATTCCATTCAAGGCCCAGAAACTTTACGTAGAAATCAAAAAACGATTTTCAATCACTACTACATTGAACACCAAAAAAATTTTTATGAAAAGGTTACCTGGTATTGCCGCGATGGTTTGTATGATGTTGATTTGTTCCCTTTCATCACGAGCACAATTTTTAAAAAACATATTGAATACTGTGCAGCAAACAGCTCAGAACAGGGCCAATAGCAAGGCTAGTCAAACTACTAATAAGGTGTTGGACAAGGTTGATAGCAGCACGCAGATAAAATCCAAATCAGGAAATTCATCTGCTACATCTACTACACCGCGCGATACTGCAAGTACCAATCGTGTGCTCGGCGCGTTTGCAAAAGCTGCGCAACAAAACCCCAATGATACTTCTGCTGCGGATCTAACCATGAAGGCATTAGGAATTATGGTAGCTGGAAAAGAAATTTCCGCAGCAGATTCAGCCGCGATCATTAAAAGTTATATGTCCGCCAGCGGTGGCAGCGGAGAATATTATCAATATGTGATGACCTCCATCACAAAAAAAGGAACGAGCAAGGACACTTCTTATCACTATATGACGAACAATGGTAACGGACGTGTTGAAATGAAAATGAGTTTCCCGGGAGTAGCAACCAACGAAATGATCACAATTGGCCATGCAGATAAACCTGAATACACCATATCACTGTTTCCTGATAATAAAACCTATTCGTTAAATATCATCGATACTTCATTGATCAATGACGGCGAACGTGATCAATATGAAGTTGTAAAATTAGGAAACGAAACGGTGGCCGGTTATTCCTGTACGCACGCAAAGCTGACTTCTGTATTTGGCAGCGGCATGTTTAAATCTACCACAACAATGGAGATATGGACGAGCACTGACGTTCCCGGTTATGCGCTGTATAAAAAAATGCTGTTGACTTCAAATATTAAACCTCAAATGTTACAAGCGCTCGAAAAAGCAGGTTGTGGCGGATTCCTTGTTAAAATGGAAAGTCATAACAAAGATTATTCTATGACGAATGTTCTTATCAAAGCAGGAGAAAAAAATTTACCAGCTTCCTTGTTTGAGATACCATCCGGGTATACCGAATCGAAACAGAGTACAATGTTCCATATGGCAGCAGGAGTCAAAACGCGATGACCTGGGCATTTTAAATTTTCTTATTTTCTCAGGCGAGTTTCGCAGCAACTTCCATGTCTCGTCCTGGAATGGGTTTACCCATTGTAAATTTATTTTAGGACGAGACACTAACTTGAGCATTATTTCCCGCCACATAATTCAAATTATCATCCAGCGGAGTCATCCTCGGCATCAATAGTTGCACAAATACCAATATGAGGATATAAGAAAAACCTGCGATCATGAATGCCCAGAAATAACCCGAATTGCCGGCGGTATCCAGTACTGCTCCTAAGGCAATATCTGCGATGATCGCGAAAGCTACTCCAATCATTTTTCCTATTCCTATTACAGATGCAATTGCTTTCTTTGGAAAAACATCCGGAACCAACGTGTATCCATTGATCGACCATGATTGATGACCGGCAGCAGCGAGACCAATTAAAAAAACTGCCATCCATTTGCTCGCAATAATAGGCACAAGACTGACAGGTAAAATGATAATCGCACAAACCAGCATGGTTATTTTTCGGGCTTTGTTGATTGAACAGCCTTTTTTTATCAATGCACCTGAAGCGTATCCTCCAAGGAGACTTCCGGCATCCGCCATAATAAAAATAACCAGGAATGGCGGACCAATATTTTTTATATCGAGGCCAAACTGCTCCGACAAAAATTTGGCTCCCCAGAAAAGATAAAACCACCAAACTCCATCAGTGATCGTCGTTAAAGAGAATGCCCAGGTTTCTCCCTTTGGTAATAATTTTAACCAGGGAATTTTTTCTTTCGTTTCTTCTTCGGAGTCACTATTGATATATGCTAACTCCGCTCTTGATAATTTTGAATGTTCTTCCGGTTTTTGATAGGTTCTCATCCATAAAAAAACCCAGAGGGCACTAAGAATACCCGTGATCAAGAATGGTATTTGCCAGTGATCCCCATCCACTGAAACGATGGCTCCAACGATAAACGGGGCTAAGATGGCGCCGATGCTTGTCGATGCATCAAAAATGCCCGTGGCAAATGCGCGGTCCTTTTTTGGAAACCACTCTGCTACTGCTTTAATGGCTGCAGGAAAATTTCCAGACTCACCAATTCCCAAACCAAAACGCGCAACAATAAATCCAACTAAACTAAAAGCTGGTCTGATAACAGCATGCAGCATTCCGAAAATGCTCCATGTAATAATTGAAATAGTATATCCTATCCTTGTTCCAATCCGGTCGATGATACTACCCATGAATAACAATCCTACACCGTAAGCAATTTTGAACGAAATGATGATTGCTGCGTAATCCTTATTTGACCAATGAAAAAGTTTTTGGAGCGTTGGCGCCATTACACCTATTATACTACGATCAAAATAATTAATCGTAGTAGCCATAAATACCAATGCGAGGATTCGGTAACGGTAACGGCCCATTTGTTTATTATTTGAATACTGTGTTTCCCGGTTGCATATAGTGTAGTCTTACATTTGCAAATTCTCTTTGATATTCTTCCAGTTTGATCCCCGTTATCTTTTGTCCTGATATAGTGACCGGATCATTGAATAGAATATTTTTACCGCTCAAAGCAGCAGCTAATGAAACATCTCCCCATTCAAGAAAACCTGGTAGATGGATTGCAGCGCTGAAGAAGTCAATGCCTTCACGAGTATCAAATAAATAACTGACAGGGGATTTACGCAGCGTAACATGATCGATGTTGCCTCCGAGTACGCTAAAAAATAATCCGGCTAGTCCGGCTTCTTTACTTCCATCGATGCTTAGTTTCGCAGCTTTGTATTTGGAGTTCAGGAATTGAGAAACGGTTGTAAGTTCTTTTACCCATTCACCAATCATGGTTCTTCCAAACCATAACTCCGATCTGGCAATGGTGCGAAGCCTTCCGAATCGATAATTATTTCCTATTGCAGTTGACGAAGCTTCTCCTGTTCCTGAAAGATCAACAATGGCGATGCCTTTGCCCGATTTAATGAGTTCATCAATGAAGTTCGCGGAGATACTGTCTTTACCTTCGGGATTGCAAACAATAACAAATTCGTTTGAATTATTCTTTGGAGTGCGCACCAGAACCGGAATCAATTTATTATCAGAAGTTGCTAAAGCGAAACGGTTCCATTCGTTTATTTGCTGGTATTCGTACACATGATTCAATATGGATGTGTCGCTGACTCCCAATAAATTTCTCAATTCTTTTCTCTTTATCGCTGTATCCGTGGAACTCGCATTCAGAAAAGCAGATCTCAATTCGTTCCCTCTTCGTTTGCAGTATTCAACGGTTCCTGATACATTAGCATCTCTTTGTCCTTTCGGGAATACCATGAGTTGTTTCTCTGGTAGTAAATCAAATTGAATTTCCTTTTTCGGATATCCGTTACCGTTACCTTTTAAATGCAAGTCAAACCATCCGAGAACGGCCTCCCGGTCTTCAGCCATATATCCGTGACGAAGATCGAATAACTGGTAAGCTATATTATCCTCCACTCCGTACAATTTAAATATCGGTTTGGCATTCGTATAACTGCGTATCATTTCAGATGGGAAAAAAGCAGGATTGTCATCTTTTTTATGATTGCACATCTTTATTGCGCGCGGTGCAATAAGAGCGAGAATGCCTGCTTCTTCAGTCATATCAAATGCATCAGGCACTACTTCGCAAATACAAGGCGTTCCCATGATGTAGGATTGAAAGGTGCCGACGCTTACTACAGGCATCGCCGCTTTAATGCGTTCATCCATTGCCGTTAGCCACATCGTTTGGTTCCCGCCTCCACTGGCTCCCGTTGCTCCGATATTTTTTGAATCAACATAAGGCAATGAACAGAGCAGATCAACACCTCTCATATTGTCTGAAATTTCGATGCCCATCAATGTTTCGCCGATATTCAACAGCGACGATCCAAGATTATTTTCATCTCCGTGATCTTCGAATATACCATGGATTGTAGTTCGTTCCCCGGAACCCCATGGATCAATGCTCAGGCACACATAACCATTAAGCGCCAAACTATGTCCTACTGCTTGCGGCCCCTCCGGATCAATCTTGCCTTTGGGCCAATGCCCAATCATAAAAATTACTGCCGGAAATGGCCCTTTGCCTTCAGGGATATATAGATTGGCTGTCGCATAAATTCCCGGACGAGTTTGAAAAGTTATTTTCTTAATTGCATACCCTTTCATTTGAATAGTACCCGTTTCCTTTATGTTTAAATCCAGGTTGTGATTTATTACAACGCCTGTTTTTTTTATGATCTCTGTCTTCAGTTGCGTCCTGCGTTTTTCCCAGTCTTTCATATCACCGGGCAATTGATTAATTCCAAATCCTACTGCGGCGTCAAGTGTTAATTTATCTGCAATTAGATCAGCATGATTTTTTGGAAAAACTTTAGGCAATGTGTCCGCAATGAATATTATTTTTTTTTCATGATGCCAATCAAAAATTTCATCGCCAAAATTTTTCGATACAGCAATATGGGGAGACAAAACAGCACTGCACACATACAAGATCAGTAAGTATTTCATAATTATTTCGAATGAATATAAATTACGAAGAAGGCATCGAATCCACTATTTCCTCCGCTTTTCGATCCCAATATAATTTTTTTCCTTCCCGGTATGCACGCGTTGCCATGATGGTGGCTATCGAATGCCAGAATCCCGTGTGTATATGACCGTTAGGAACCAGACTTCTGTTCCGCATGCAATCAACCCAGTTGCTGAGGTGGTAGGGCGCGTTATCATTCACATAAGCGGGGCCCATTTTCATCCCGTATTCCGGTGTTGTTATTATTTCTGCTTTCCCGTTTTTGATTGCCTCTTGCATGCCGTCGTAAAAATTAAATCCGGCAGGATGGTTCATTTGTTCGGGAATAAGAAACCAACGGGGACTGCCTTCTCCTCCTGCCGCGAATAATGTTCCTTCTTTCCCGCGAATGCAAGTATAATCGCCAAACATGTTTCCAAAGTTTGTAGCGTATGAATACAAAAACCTTTCCTTCTCAAAAGTTGCGAGTGCCTGGAATGTGTCAGGGTTCTGCCGGATGTCTGGCCAGCCAAATATTCCTCCGCTTGCTACCATCGTATCGGGAATCGCAGTGTCGGTATAAAAATGCACCAATCCTGCACCATGGCTCATCCATTGCGACGTGATGCCTCCGGAGTAATCACGAAATATTCTGAATTCAAAATATTTCCACGGATCGAACGGTTCAAAAGGTTTTCCCAACAGCCACCTGTTCCAATCGGTGTCCTCTTCACGAATTGCTGCCACATCGGGATCCGTTGGAACATGCCAGCGTGGTTCATTATCACCCCACACCTGTTCTATTTTTGTGATCTGACCAATTTTACCGGAACGAATAATCTCGCGCACTTTCAATTGTATCGGATCGCTTAGCCATTGCGATCCTTGCTGCACAACTTGTTTGGAGGAGAGGACAGTATTTCTTGCCAGTTTAGCATCTTCAATATCTATGGCCATGGGTTTTTCACAATAGCAATCTTTACCCGCCTTGACAACTTCCACCAAAAGTTTTGCATGTTGAAAATCTCCTGCGCCAATCATCACCGCGTCGAGCTCCGGCATTTTCAACATTTCTTCGGAATATTTAAACTGTTTTACATCTGTTCCGAACAATCTCTTACAGTTGGCTGCAGCTTTTTCTTTATTATGTTTCCAAATGTCGCACACCGCCACCACTCCCAGATTTTTGTTTGTTTTGGCTGCATTCACTATGCTTTGATGATCCCTGCTACGATCACCACAACCAAGAAATCCGATATTGATTCGGTCGTTGGCGCCAAGAATTCTATTGTAAGAGGCAGCACTAGTTGTGGAAGCGATACTGCCTGTTGCCGCTACTGTGGCTAATCCTGCAACAGATTTACCAATAAAATCTCTCCTGGTAACACTTTCTTTATTCATGGCCATATTTATTTATAGTTAAGAAAATGAGAGTATGTGGCGAATGTTAGCATTAAATATTGCTTTGTTTAAAGTTACTGTTTTAAATATTCGTTGCATTGGATAGTTTTAAATTTTTAATGAAACAATATTTCCCTGGATTTGGGCATTATTTCGGCCCGAAGATATTTTAAGTTAAGTCAAGTTAACAGGGAGAAATTAATTACATTCATTAACCAAATCAATTCGGTTGTACATCACCGTTACTGTATTGTAACTGAAAATCCATGATGTATGTTTTCGTCTAAAATTTACTATCGCTGTATTGATAAATAGTAGAAGAGCTGACGATAGTTTTGCAAAACGAATCGCTGTAAGATAAACATGCGCCGAGTTCCGCCATCGGGTTATTTAATGATTAGCGAGTCGCTGATACGAGACTGGCCTGCGAAGAAAAAATTGATAATAAAAAAAATAATAAAAACAATGAGTAATTGTCAAGCTTGTGTAGTGTCTATGTAAATTTGATTTTTGTCACCAAGTCTTTGAAATACTTTTTATCCCAGATAGCGATCATTTTGTCATCAGGGATAAAACGCACGATGTCTTCACGAATAGCTTTAAAAGATACCGTGTCGATTTTTTGTTCCAGGAGCTCCATGAACGCCTTTTCAGTTATCTTTTTTTCTTTGTAACTACCGCTGTCGTTGGCGCGGATGATAAAATGCGACAAGTTGAGCGGAACCCGTTTTTTGATGTACCATTCCATATCAAACCAGTCTCTTCCTTTAACACGCCGTCCCCATTTACGAAAAAGCAACGCATGCATTTTTCCGGCAAACAAATCAGATAACACAAAACATTTTACATAAAATGAAAATGGCCGCAATAGTAATTTTTCTTCCGTGTCAAAGCCTAGTGGCGGATTTTTGTCAACTTCCAGTTTAATCATGACAGATGGTCTCAGCCCAAGCTCATTTTGCGGAATGATTTTTTTTAGTTCAAGTTCGTTCCATACTGTATCAGGTTTTAAAAAGGCGGATTCGATCTGGGTCTGCGCAGTTTTCTTTTTTTCGCGAATATTGATTTTCATTCCAGCAGCAGCAAATTCCGAAATAATTCCTTCGGTATAAGGCTGCAGAGAGAATTCCGGATTTTTTCCTAGTAAAGAAAAATCCAAGTCTTCGGAAAATCGTTCGAGGTCATGAAATATGCGAAGGGCGGTGCCGCCATAGAATGCAGCATGTTCGAAAAATCCGCTTCGTTGTAGGCCAGCGAGAGCAATTTCCTGCATGATTTCCCGTAATGCCTGTTCGGCCTGGGCCTGGTTTTTTGGATTATATGATTCGAGCCATTCTTTGATCATAATTGTTGAATTGTTCTGACAAGAATGTCGATGCTTTCATTTTTAGGCGCATTGTTTCTCCATGCTCGAATTTGATTAAGGTCTAATTTGCGCAGGGAATCTTCGTCAATTCTCAAATCTTCGGTAAGCGTTTTCAACGTACGGCTAATGCTGCGGAGTAAAAGCCCGGGTGTACAGATAATCTTGTCACAGAGTGCCTTTTCGGGGCTGGCGATGAGTACCGTTTGTTTTTGCGTCAGTGCCACCTGCTGGATTCCGAATGCGTAATACGGGAGCGGTAGATGAATATAGCTGAACCTGCCCGTTTGTGTCCGGTATGTTTTGCTTGCACGGATTGTGACGGAGGTGATTTCAAAAACTTTTTCTGGGATCATTCCCCAATGGGAGAGTGCAGTTTCCATGGAGACGTAACTTGGGCCCAATATATGATTGGCCAGTAACATCGGTTCGGGACCTGGTATCTTTAGTTTCGGCCCCGGTGCGTAGATTCCTCTCTTAACCGGAATCAACATCCCTTTTTTAACCAGTTCACTGATTTTATCGTATGGTCTCTTATAGTCTTTCAGCATGCTCAGAATGATCTGTCTTGTAAGAGGCTCTTCTGCGTATGCTATAACTTGTTCTGGGAAATCCATATCTGCTATTTATTTGATCATTTATCGGAAATTTTCCGACAAATTATTAAATTTATCACTAATTGATGTCAAATTTAAAATAATTTATCGGAAAAAATCCGATAAATCAAATAAAATATTACATTTTTTGGCCCTCAAAGATCTTATCAAATGTTAGATATAACCGGCTTTTGGTTCTTAGGCGACCCCTCGGGACGAAAACGACCCGCTACTTTCTGCTACTCGCAATGCTCTGCAATCTTTTCAGCGACGCGGTCTCATATTTTTTCTTTTCTGTCACCGGGGAGTCACCGCCATACGCACTTAGAAGCGGCACGCAGTAATTGCGGTACTCCTCGGTCAGCGACTAACCATCACAGTTAGTAAAATCAACTGGATTCAGTTCTATATAATTCGTTACATTTTGTCTTCCTGGATTTTGGCGACATAGAATTTTCAGTGCTGAGAGCATCTAAAATGCGATGTGTTTTTTGTTTTTCGCTTTCAATAAAAATTGGAAGGGGTAATCACTGACCGAGGAGTCCCGCCATTACTGCGTGATAGTTCTAAATGCGCATGGCGGTGACTCCTTGGGGACTAAAAAACCTATTTCAGGACTAGACTAGGACACGCTACTTTTTGATGCTCGCAATGCTCCGTGATTTTTTCAGCGACGCAGTCTCATATTTTTTCTTTGACCTTGTTTTCTTTTTTGATTTTGAAGAGTTGCTTTTATAATGAGCATATGTATTCGACTTTTTTGACTTTACATTCTTTTTAGGTTTGTAATTGGTTTGTACAACCATTGATTTTTTTGAATGCGTCGATTTGTGCAATTGTTGCCGGGCAGTATCCAGCTTGGCATTTACAAAATCATTCATTTCTTTTTGCAAATCTTCAGAAGCCTTTTCAACAACGGCACTCATATCTGTTTTGACATCAGGATTATCGATTGTACCGTTTAGTTTCACCAATATGTTCACCGATTCATCCAGCTTGACTGGAATTCCTTTATCAGCAGCATCCGTTACCACATTTTTTACAAAAGCGGTTCCCTTTTGTCCTAGATCATTGCGCGGCACTTTCAGGTTGATATTATATGCAAGGGTCTGATCGAAACCATGCGATCCAAATATTTCCATATCGATATCATCTGCGTGTGCCGGGAACGCATCCAACACTACTCTACCTCCTTCAACGGAGAAGTTTGCATGTACATCTTTTAATGAAATATCTTTTAGTTTTTTGATGTCGAGTGTTTGAGAGAGTTTGTCAATGGGACCAAAAGCTTTTAATGATCCTTCTGTCAGTACAACATTTCCATCACCATGTACGGTGGGGTAATTGGGTTGCATATCTTGATTGAGGGTTGCGCTCACATTCATATGTGCATTAAATTTACCAGACATGAACCTGCCTACAGGCATCATTTTCTGCAGTGCATTAAAAGACAAAAATGTTTTCTGCATATCCACACCGTTTACATCGTAGGTCATTGCGATTGTTGGATGTTCTCTTCCTTCTTTGGTCGAATAAGTTCCGTTGATCAACATCGTACCATCCAGAGCGTCTGCTTTCACCTGTTTAAAATGCAAGGTCTCATCGGATACAGTCATGGTGCCTGAAAGATTATGCATATCCAAATTGCCTTGGTGGAAATCATCAACTGATGCTTTTATAATAAAGTTGATATTCGCGGGTACTCGCAACGCCGTTGCTTGCGATTTTGTGCTATCACCGCCTGTCAACCATTCACCGAGATTGATTTTATCGGCCTGCAGATCTATTGAAGCCTGCAATGGATTATTTTTCATTGCAAAATCGAAAACATTATTAAAAGTGCCGGTAGCAGCAAAATTTGTCGAGAGATATCCGCCCTTTAATTCGTTGATCTGGGTATTTTTTGAATTTAGCGTGAGCAGCAGATTAGTCAATACGATTCCACCCGGATAATCTTTTGAGAAATATAAAAAGTCTTTGAGTGAAAAATTTCCGCCGGCAGTAAATTTATTTTTCTGCTGCTTACTTGCAACGGAGGTATTTCCTTTTGCGTAAATATCTGCATCGAGCATTCCATGAAATCTTGTACCCGTTTCCAATTTCATCAGTCTCGTGATGTTTGCAAGATCCATTTTTCCGGAAAAAGCCATATCAATAAATGGATTTGACTTCGGATTTTTTATCAGCAAATGAAAATCCAACGCGTTACTATCAATTTCAAGATGGGCCCTTGGAATATTGAATAGGAAATGATCCACTGCGCCATCCGGGTTGGAGATATTTACTACAAGATTTATGTTCTTCACCGGAATGGGCAGATCAGGATATTGGAAAAAACCATTCTTCACATCGAGATTCAAATAGTAAGCAGGTAAGTGCTTGGAATCATACTTGCCGACTACAAACGCATGCAGCACAACAGAACCACTGGAATTGAGACTTTCATAGTCATGCTGATAAACCGGCGATAACAAGGAAAGAACATTTTTGAATTCGGTGTTGAGTGATTTAAAATTAATATTCATGTCATAACTGCTATCATTGATCCACCTGAAATAAAATTCTGAGCGCAGTTTCAGGTCGTTCAAATAGACGTTGTCAGTAATGAAAGAAATCGTGCGCGCTTTACGGTTGATTTTCATATCAACATCGATCCGGGTTTTGGCACTGAGTTGATACGGAATAGAACCACCGTTCATAAATTCAATGGCATCCGCATTGATCTTTGTTTTCACTTTAAACTGCTCGCTGTTAAAATGTCCTTTTCCTTCTTGTTCCAAACCGGCTGTTTCGATATGAATATCCCTGGTTTCATCTTCATAATTTATATATCCATTGTGGATAGCATATTTTTTTAAATCCCATTTAAATGGTTTACCGGATGCTGCCGTTGTGGAGGAATTTTCGTTCCTTAGAATGTCCCAGTTGCGGTGTCCATTCTTTAGAATGAATGCATGTAATTTTGGGTCGCTGATGCTGATGGAATAAATACTTAAGCTGTCGGCCAAAATAAAATGAAATGGGTTGCACGAAAAATCAAATTGTTTACTGGTAAGCAGTGTATCCCCTTCAAATTCTCCCGCACCAATGATTTGAAAGTTATTCAGACCGACGGATATATGTGGGAAATCGCGAACCCATGATATGTCAACATCTGAGAAGCTGACATGTGCAAGTAGTTTTTCATTGAGCCGGGTTTTTGCAATGCGACTGATATTGCTTTTGAATATGTAAAACCCCACAGTGATAAGAGTGATCATAACGAGCAGAATAAGCCCGAGCGTTTTTAGAATTTTGTTTTTCATGGTATCGGATTAATAAGATGTGAAATGATTCACAGGACTATCACGAATCAGGCAAAATAACTGCCAAATTAATGGGTCTATTGCCTTCTTACATATGATTTAATATTTGGGAGGATAAGTTGTTGCTAACAAGAAAATTAAGGCGGGAAGAATTTTTAACGACAGAGAATTTTTTACCTATAAACTTCTTCCCGAATCGGGAATATCCAGGTCGGTAATCAATACCTAACCTGTATCAAACCCATAGATGCCCTATAGATAACCCATAGATAGCCTATACCTAACCTATACCAATCCCCAATATGCTAATTTTTGATACATTGTTAATACTAATATGAAAACGAATATCGGATTCGCATTCTAGCGTGAGTATGCGCAATCTTTAGTTTCTCAGGTGAGTTTCGTAGCAACAACTTCCATTCACAAAGAGTATCACGGACTCGCGGTGCTTGCCAAAAATGAAAAAATTAGAAAGACAAAAGCCTGGTTAGTTCCTGCAAATAAAATGAGTGCGACTGGGAATCATCTTTGTGCGCCTTTGTATCGGGGAAATAATATTTATTCCATTGCAAATATTAACTAGCGAAAATAATGTGGAATTTGGCTGTCCCCGCGGACTCACCGCAATACGCACTTAGAATTGTCCCGCAATTGCAGTGTGACACTTCTAAATGCGCATGGCGGTGACTCCTGGGGGACGAAAATTATTTTCTTAAATAAATTTGCAAATTGGTATCCGCAAAGTCCCGCAATAGCAGTGCGAAGAATCGCAGATCATATGGCGCGGACTATGCTGGAAGAGGTAGGAAGTAATTACACTTATGTGCATGCAATAAAAGTTAAAAAGTAACAACATCGTTCAGTTATACACATGGTTCGTGCACTAAAGAAAAATCGCTGTTGTTTAATAAGATTTTGCTTCGTAAAATTGTCTAAATTCAAATGCCAATAACGAGGAAGTAATTTTAAATGTAATGGATAAAAATAATTCCAATCCGGAATAAAAATGTAAATCCTAAAATTCTTAATGACCAAAGAAACCCAAATAGAAGAAAGGCTGGTAACTAAACTAACCGACCTGAAATATACTTATCGACCGGATATTCGGGATAGGGATAGTTTGGAGAAAAATTTTCGTCAAAAGTTTGAAGTTCTAAACAGGGTGAGATTGTCAGACTCCGAGTTCAATCGTCTTCGGGATGAAATCATAAATGCCGATGTATATATTTCTTCTAAAAAACTGCGGGAGCGCAATACCTTCCAACGTGAAGATGAATCGTCGCTCCAATACACGCTTGTTGATATCAAAGAATGGTGCAAAAATGATTTTGAAGTTATACATCAGCTTCGTATCAATACCGATAACAGCCATCACCGTTATGATGTTATCTTATTGATCAATGGCATCCCGGTTGTTCAAATTGAATTAAAGACTTTAGAAGTTAGCCCACGCCGCGCCATGCAACAGATCGTTGATTACAAAAAAGACGCAGGCAATGGATATACCAATACCTTGCTTTGTTTTGTGCAGCTTTTTGTTGTAAGCAACCGGACCAATACATATTACTTTGCGAATAACGAGAACCAGCATTTCAACTTCAATGCCGACGAACAATTTTTACCCGTATATCAATTTGCCAGTGAGGACAATAAAAAGATTACACACTTAGACGACTTTGCAGATAAATTCTTTTCTAAATGTGCTTTGGGGCAAATGATCAGTCGCTACATGGTGTTGGTGGCCAGTGAACAAAAACTTTTGGTGATGCGTCCTTACCAGATTTATGCTGTAAAAACGATCGTCGACTGCATACATCAAAACAGGGGCAACGGTTATATATGGCATACTACGGGTAGTGGTAAAACACTTACATCATTCAAAGCTTCCACATTATTAAAAGACAATCCGGATATTGAAAAATGTTTGTTCGTGGTTGACCGTAAAGATCTCGACAAACAAACACGCGATGAGTTTAATAAATTCCAGGAAGGTTGCGTGGAAGAAAATACAAATACAGAAACGCTTGTCAGGAGAATGTTGTCGGAAGATTATGCAGATAAAGTAATTGTAACCACGATTCAGAAACTTGGTTTAGCGCTCGATCCTGATCATAGAAAAAATTACAAAGAGCGTTTAATGCCTTTGCGCAACAAACGTATCGTTTTTATTTTCGACGAATGTCATCGCTCCCAGTTTGGAGAAAACCACCAGGCCATTAAAGATTTTTTCCCCAACGCTCAACTTTTCGGTTTTACTGGTACGCCTATTTTTGACGTAAATGCAAATTATAAAAAAGTGGATGGCACTGTTGGCTCTTACAGAACTACCAGGGATATTTTCCAAAAAGAATTGCATGCATACACCATCACACACGCTATTGAAGACCGCAATGTTTTGCGTTTTCATATAGAATATTTTAAACCGGAAGGCAACTACAAACCCAAACTGGGTGAAACGCTGACTCAGCAGGCTATTGTAGATGCAATACTATCCAAGCATGATGGCGCAACAAATTCCAAACGCTTCAATGCCATATTAGCAACCGCCTCCATCAACAATGCTATTGAATATTACAACTTGTTTAAAGAAATACAAGCTCAGCGTAAAGCTGAAGATGAAAACTTTATACCATTAAATATTGCCTGCGTGTTTTCTCCTCCTGCGGAAGGCAATAAGGATGTTCAGCAAATCCAGGAAGATTTGCCACAGGAAAAAAACGACAATGAAGAAGCGCCTGATGAAAAAAAACGTGCATTAAAAATTATTATTGAAGATTATAACCGGCAATATCATACCAATCATACCATCAACGAATTTGATTTGTATTACCAGGATGTGCAACAGCGTATCAAAAATCACAAATACACGAATGCGGATTATCCTCATATCAACAAAATAGATGTAATCATCGTGGTAGATATGTTGCTCACAGGCTTCGATTCAAAATATCTCAATACATTGTATGTTGATAAGAATTTGAAATATCATGGGCTTATTCAAGCATTTTCCCGGACCAACCGTATTTTAAATGATAGTAAGCCTTATGGCAACATACTCGATTTTCGTCAGCAACAGTCTGCCGTTGATGAAGCCATTGCATTATTCTCCGGCGAAGATGCCGGCAAAGCCAAAGAAATCTGGCTTGTTGATCCTGCACCGGTCGTCATTGCCAAATACGAAAAAGCAGTAGCTGCACTGGGTGTTTTTATGGCAGAAAGCAATTTGTTGAATGAGCCGGAAGCAGTGTATAATATAAGAGGTAATACAGCGCGCATCACATTTATCAACCGGTTTAAAGAAGTGCAAAGGCTGAAAACACAATTGGACCAATACACCGATTTAAATGATGCGGAGAAAAAAAGAATAGAAGAAGTTTTTCCGAAAGAAAAATTCCGTTCCTTTAAAAGTTCTTACCTGGAAACTGCGCAGCGTTTGCAAGAAAAACAACGGGAGAAAAACAACGCTGATCCTGCTGTCCAGCAGTTGGATTTTGAATTTGTATTGTTTGCTTCCGCTGTTATCGATTATGATTATATCATGGCCCTGATTGCGAGGTACACGCAAAACAAACCAGCTAAGCAAAAAATGACGCGTGAGCAGGTGATCAGCCTGCTTAGTTCCAGCGCCAACCTGATGGAGGAAAGAAATGATATTGTAGCCTATATTAATAACCTGGAAACTGGAAAAAGCTTAACCGAAAAAGAAGTGCGCGATGGCTACCTTGTTTTTAAGGCTGAAAAGTTTGCAAAGGAATTGGAGAAAATCGCTCAAAAATATAATTTGGAAAAAGCAGCATTGCAAAATTTTGTGGATGGCATTGTGAACCGGATGATATTTGACGGCGAACAATTGAACATATTATTAGCGCCTTTAAATTTGGGATGGAAAGAAAGAACAAAAAAAGAACTGGCCCTGATGAAAGACTTAGTAGAGCAATTAAAAAAATTAACACAAGGGCGTGAAATATCTGGATTATCTGCGTATGAGTAATGAAAAGCAAAATAAAATAATTCCTAAATTAAGGTTTCCGGAGTTTGAGAATGTTGGAGAATGGGAAAGTAAGACATTAGGACAAATTGGAAATGTTTTAATGTGCAAAAGAATCTTTGCTGAAGAAACTAACGAAAAAGAGGGAGTTCCTTTCTTTAAAATTGGTACACTAGGGGGTAATTCAGACGCATATATCAGTAAAGAACTTTTTAACGAATATAAGTCCAAATATAATTTTCCAAGAAAGGGCGAAGTTTTAATCACTTGTAGTGGTACAATCGGAAAATGTTTTATTTATAATGGGGGTGATGCCTATTATCAAGATTCTAATATAGTTTGGATTGATAATCCGAGATTAGATGTCAGTAATGAAATGATTTTCCTTTTACTTACTAATGTAAACTGGGGTAGACTCAATTCTACAACGATTACAAGAATTTACGGTTCGGATCTTCGAGGTTTGCAACTTCAGTTCCCCAAACAATTAGAAGAACAACAAAAAATCGCCGACTGCCTTTTTTCTTTAGATGAATTAATCACTGCACTGACACAAAAACTCGAAGCCCTCAAAGAACATAAAAAAGGTTTGATGCAACAGCTTTTTCCTGGCGAAGGAGAGACTGTGCCGAGGTTGAGGTTTCCCGAGTTCGAAGGATCCGTTACATGGGAAGAAAAAATCTTTGGTGATGTTGCAACATTTTTAAAAGGAAAGGGAATTTCTAAAATAGATATCGTTCAAAATGGAAATCTACCATGTATTAGATATGGAGAACTTTACACTTATTACAAAGAAACTATCGATTCTATAAAATCTTATACAAATTTATCACCTGATGAATTAGTATTAAGCACAGGGAATGATGTAATAATTCCTGCTTCGGGTGAAACTAAAGAAGATATTGCTACTGCCGCATGCGTACTCAACAGTGGTATTGCACTAGGTGGTGACTTACATATTATTCGTTCAAAGATGAACGGCGTTTTCTTATCATATTTTTTGAACAATGCTAAAAAAAGAGAAATAGCTCAATTAGCGCAAGGTTATTCAGTCGTGCATCTTTATTCTGAGCAACTAAAAAAGCTAAATATTTGCATCCCTAAATTTGAAGAACAGCAAAAAATCGCCGACTGCCTTTCTTCATTAGATGAACTAATAACTTCTCAAACCGAAAAAATAGAAACACTTAAACTCCACAAAAAAGGTTTAATGCAGCAATTATTTCCTGCAATAAGTAATATTAATACAACAGACTAAATAATGAACCTTGTTGAAATTGCCAAGCAACTAAAAGACGCCGACGAGAATATTATTCTCATTTACGCTTTTAATGCAACCGGCAAAACAAGACTTTGTGTTGAGTATAAAAACATCACCAAGAACCAAGGCACGGAAGAACACACAGGCGTTTATTATAATGCATTCAGTGAAGATCTTTTTGTGTGGGATAATGATGAGGAAAATGATAATAATAATATCAGGTTAAATATTATTCACAGCAGTTTGAATCAATTTCACAGTTTTCTTTCCGTTGAATTGGTGAAAGAAAAATTAGGGCCTTACAATCCAAATTATGATTTCTTTTTTAATCTACATAGAGATCCGGAAAAAGGAATCGAGTCCATCACTTTTGTTTTGAAAAATAATGAAGGCGATAAACCAATAAAAATATCCAGGGGTGAAGAAAGAATTTTTGTGTGGGGCTTTTTCCTCGCGTTGTTTGAAGTAGATGCCTGGTCCGGCGAGCAGGATGCACATTATTTTATCGACGACCCGGTTTCCAGTCTGGATGAGCATAATATTTTTATAACAGCCGACTCGATATTTAATATTGTTGAATCAAACTATCTTACAAAACGTATTATTGTAACAACGCATCATATCGGTCTTTTTTCAATGTTATTCGACAGGCTGAGAAAAGGAGAAAAAAGCAGCAGGTATAAAAATTTAACCAGGCCATATATACTGAGCAAACGGCAAGATGAATTAGTGCTCAGGCACCACGATAAAGAAGTGTTTTTATTTCACCTTCATTTACTGCAAACTTTGGAGCATGCGGTTAAAAATCAATTATATCTTTACCATTTTGTAATGCTCAGGCAATTACTGGAAAACATTTCTTCTTTTTTGGGTTCTGGAAGCGTGAACTATGTGTTGACACAAATAGGTGTTGCCAATGTGGAAGAAGCAATGAATAGAGTCAATTCATTGTCGCACCAAAATGCCTACCGCTTTCAGTTTAATGAAATGTCAACCCAGGAAGAAATGCCGTTCAAAGAAGTTTTTGAAAAAATGCTAATTAAATACAATTTTATACTTCATTAGAGAATATGACAGCCATCGAACAACAACAATTAGGAAAAACACTTTGGGCAATCGCAGATGATTTGCGTGGCGCGATGAATGCAGATGATTTTCGCGATTATATGCTGTCATTTTTGTTTTTGCGTTATTTGTCGGACAACTATGAAACAGCGGCAAAAAAAGAACTTGGCGCGGAATATCCAAGTGTAGAAAAAGGTGACAAGCGGATACCATTATCGCTGTGGTATGCAAACAACGAACGAGATGTTGAGGAATTTGAAAAGCAAATGCGCCGGAAAATACATTATGTCGTCGAGCCACAATATTTGTGGAGCAATATTGCTGAAATGGCGCGTACACAAAATGGCGAGTTACTACACATACTTCAAAAGGGTTTTAAATACATCGAAGAACAATCTTTTGAAAGTAATTTCCAGGGTTTGTTTTCTGAAATCAACCTGAATTCAGAAAAACTCGGAAGAGGTTATACGGAGCGCAATGCAAGACTATGCACTATTATTACAAAAATTGCCGAAGGCATTGCGAAATTTTCTACAAACACGGATATTCTCGGCGACGCATATGAATACCTGATTGGCCAGTTTGCTGCAGGGTCGGGAAAAAAAGCAGGTGAGTTTTATACACCGCAACAGATATCTACGATTCTTTCTACAATTGTAACACTCGATGCGCAGGACCCCGCTTCGGGTAAAATAAAAAAACTGGATAAGGTATTGGATTTTGCATGTGGTTCTGGCTCTCTGTTGCTGAATGTGCGCAAGCAAATGGGCGCTCATGGTATTGGTAAAATTTATGGCCAGGAAAAAAATATTACTACTTACAATTTAGCGCGCATGAATATGTTATTGCATGGTGTAAAGGATACAGAGTTTGAAATTCATCACGGCGATTCTTTGTTGAATGATTGGGACATACTCAATGAAATGAACCCGGCCAAAAAAATGGAATTCGCGGCGGTTGTAGCCAATCCACCATTTAGTTATCGTTGGGAACCTTCGGAAACATTGGGAGAAGATTTTCGCTTTAAGAATTTTGGGCTTGCTCCAAAATCGGCAGCGGATTTTGCTTTCCTGCTTCATGGTTTTCATTTTCTCGGTAAGGAAGCAACAATGGCCATCATCTTACCACATGGTGTGCTATTTCGTGGAGGAGCAGAAGAACGCATCAGAACCAAATTAATAAAAGATAACAATATTGATACGGTGATAGGATTGCCCGCAAATCTTTTTTATTCGACCGGTATTCCCGTTTGTATCGTTGTGTTGAAGAAGTGTAAAAAATTTGATGACATATTATTCATAAATGCTTCTGAACATTTTGAAAAAGGCAAACGCCAAAATCGGTTAAGAGATGGGGAAGACGGCGGCCCGGATGACATACATAAAATCGTAGATACCTACCAATTTAGAAAAGAGGAAGAACGTTATTCGCGTCGTGTAAAGTTGGAAGAGATTGAGAAAAACGATTTCAACTTAAATATTTCACGTTATGTTAGTACAGCCGTATCTGAAGAAACAGTTGATTTGAAAAAAGTGCATGATAAGTTAGTCGATATTGAAAAAAAAGTTGCCGATGCCGCGAACAGGCATAATGAGTTTTTGAAAGAGTTGGGATTGCCTCCTGTTTGAAAGAAGGGTTATGTTTGATAAATTATTTAATGTACAACGATGACGGGAATTTTGGCTCAAGTCATTTCTTTGACGTCTTATGGAAATGAATATTTGCATACGGGCAAATTATCAAGCGATTTTTATCTTACAAATTCAACGTTTCAGTTTTGCAATACTGTTGATTTTAGGGACTTCAAAGAAGCTTCAACATTTTTTAAGAAAAGGGAAAAGATTGTGGCCAATAATCCTTACGATTGGCTTCATTGGTTGAAATCAAAAAATTGTAAAAAGATTAGCCTTATCTATCAATATTCAGTTGATCCGAAATTAAAACCAGAACATGAGTTAGCAGGGATGGTAGGTGGTGGTGGCGACTGGATTATTCAAACAATACACGATGACTATGCGAACTATTGGTGGAATTATTGGACTGCGGGTAATCAAAACGCGAAAGATAGGAAAATTTGGTCCGTTAAATATATCAAATCCCACAAAAAACAAATAATTAGTAGAGTTCAAATTGATATTAGTAAGCAAAGATCTTTACTTCAGGCATCTCTTCAAGAAGTTACAGAATTCGCCTATTCAAAAAATCTCACCAGTTGGGGTGATGTTTTTCGAAAGTCGCAAGATGTACTTACCGAAGAACTTCCGGGCCACGCGTATTATCACCAGGACTTAATTGTTCGAGAAAATTATTCATTAGATGCACGGCAACTTTTATTTGCTGCGGCTGCGGCTTTTGTTTTTGGTGGAATGGGATCCTGGAATGACATGTGGTTTGAGAAGCAGGAAGATAATCAAAAATACAATGATATATCGGCCAGACTCTATCACGAAATAAATCGATCAATTATGGTTGCCATTAATTCTTTTTAATAATGGGCACTGTCTCATCCTTCTCGCCGTTGTTGTTGCTCGGTGAGATGCTTTTATTTCAAACACCAAACAAGACGCACTCAGGAAGAAAAAAAGATGAAGCTTTCACTTCATCTTTCTTTAAATAATTATTGTTGTTCGAATCAATATCGTTTTGCAATCCTGAAAAGAAATCTTACAGGTTCGCCGATTACTCCGGTTGCTTCTCTTCTTTTTTTCAATGCATCGGATTTATAATATGCAAAAGCCTTGGCAGTATCCGATACGGCAGTTACGAGAACCACTTTTTTATTATCACTCAGATCGTGGCCGATGACTCTGTCGGTAATTCCATTGTCCATCCTTTCCTGCTTGCCATCTAAAAATCCCTTCACCCAGGCGTCCCAATCCTTAACCGTGAATGTTGTCATGGAACGAAGTTTTGTATCAATCATCGTCGTGTCTTGCCAGGTTGCGACAACCATCGAAATCGTAGGTGCGCCAACGACGCCACTTTTTTCCATGGCTTTCTTCAAGCTGGGATCTTTCATAAAGGCCTTTGCTTTGGCGGTATCGTCTATTTTCAACGCAACCAATAATGTGTTAGAATCCAGAAAACCGCGGCCAATTACATAGCTGTGTACGCCATGAGACAGCCTTACAGAATCATGAGCATCATAACCCGGCAGCCATTTTGTGTAGTTGGCCACCTTGTGCATTACCATCACCATGTTTTGAGGCGTTGTTATGATGTTGCGTGCTGCTTTGGCTGCTGCCTCGGCCTTCGCGGCGGAATCAGCGACTGCAGCAGAATCTACAGTGGAGGTTTTTTCCGAGTTATTTCCTCCACATGAACTTAAAAAAAATACTAAGGCTACGCTAGATAGCAAGCCGATAAACCGGGAGTGATTCATGGTTTTAAATTTTAGTGATTAATAAAAAGAGGGGCAGCAGAGGAAAGAAGTCACAAGGGGTAAAGTGATAATAAAAGTAGGTAGATTAGATTTCCCGCCAAATTTTTTTTTCTGATGTTAACATCTTTCGTTTGAGATGATCCGGGCTTTTGCGGCTACTCCAACAACATCGCCAGAAATTAAGTAGCAACTCATTTCGAAATGTCTATGTGCACCTATGTGCCTACTGTGCCTATGTGGTGAAAAAAAAATTTACTGCATAGGCATGTTGAAATTTTAAAACGAGTCACTATTAGCTAACCATCCTGGCTAGTAAGATTCATTCATTTCAAAAATCCATATTCTCCGTAATTCGCGTCCCATCTTTTTTAAAAGCCTCCATATACAAATTGATTCTCTTCTTAGCTACAGAAAGATCTGCATTGTCAAGATTGATATTCAGCAAGTCAATAAACCAGGGAAATTTTTCTTTGCTCTGCATATAGTTGATGACAATTTCTTTGGAGATGGGCAGCGTGGTTGTTTTGGATGAATCAAATACATCTTTTGTATTTGCCTGCAACAATTTTTCATATTCCTCCCTGAGCAGTTTCTCAAAAAGATTCATTGAAAATGTATCGCCAGCTTTCGTGGCTGTTGGTGCATCGTCTTCAGTTAATATAGCTCCTTTGTGAATCCATTCCCAAAGAATGCTGAGACGGATCTCGCCCGTTGCCATATCTTCCATCAGGTACAAAATATCATCATTGCCGAAAAAGTCGGCAGGTTTTAGTGCGGCAGCCTGCATGCCCTGTTCAAAAGCATTTCCATATTGTAGCGCGACACTTAATAAATTTCTTGCGCCGCGAATAGTGGTCGGACCATTTTCAAGTAATGTCAATCCATCTGCATCCTGCTGCGTGTATGTAAGCCGCGGAAATTTTCTTCCCAATTGATTTGCGTCTCCAATATTTTCCCATACGGGTCGCACAATGTTAACCATCTTCCAATGCGCTACCCATTTTCCACTGGCGCCTTCTCGTTGTTCGCGCTGCGCACCTGCGACCGCTTTTTTCATTCCGGCTGATACGCCTTCTGCTGATCCCACCGGGATATTTGGTTCCATACCACCTTGCCAAAGCGCAAAATTTCCATTGATATCGGGCGTATTCACCGCACATCTCACACGATTTTCATAGTTTCGCATATATCCATAAGTCATCGTGATCGTTTCTATATCCGGATTGATAAAATGATTATCCCATGCCATGGCATCAGCCACACTGTTGATATAATCCCAACGACCCGTATTGTATCCAACAAAATGTTTTCCGAGAGCGGCGCGGATTTCCATTAACTGAAATGTTGCTTCGAGTTGTTCAACCAACACATAAACCTTTATCGTTCCAACCGCGAGATGAAGATGTGTTTCAAGTGCTGTGAGCATATCATTCCACAATGCTGCTTCTCCTGCTGTTTGAATTTTTGGGAGATACAAAACAATAGAAGATCCTGCTTTTTGTAATTGCTGGTAATTGTTCACGACATATAGTGTGATGTCCACGATGCTCGCAGCCATTCCTGTTCCATCAGCGTGACGAATATGGCGATCGTCGAGATGAAGACCGCGGGCCCGAAAAATTTTCGTCGTAAAATTTAATTGTTCTTTCCAATCACGAACAACATCATGACCAAAAAACTGCGATGACCATTTATTCATTTCTGCTGCAACAGTCTCTGCAACTTTTAAAAAGATTGGATCTTTTTTTATCGCTAGTTTTAAATTGCGTTGGTTATCGAGTGACATGGTGGTGATTTGTCCCAACGCGTCTTCGCCATCGAACATCCATCCATCAGCGCCGGATAATAAGGCGTACGCGACATTTCGAATACTGCTCTCCGTTATAGCATTGGGTTTTGCGGCCGGGCCGGTGCCCTGTATCCATTGCCTTTGTAAATCTGCCGGAATAACGGCGCCTTCGAATTTTCCATCTCTTGCATCCTGCACTTTGATTTTTGTGCGGGGGATAAGCGCTTCGGCGTCTAAAAAATGAATGCGTGTTTTTGTTTGTTGCCGCTCGGCGCGTCTATTGATTCTTGCCTTCATCGCATCTTTTACTTCTTTATTAAAATGCGCTAAAGCGGAAAGTGCTGTCAACACTTCCGGAGTATAAACATCGCTATATTTTTCCTGTATGTTTCCGTGGATCTTAAAATCATTATTCATTGTTGTTACAAGGTTGTTGGTAAAAAATATTCAATAAATCGGTAGTGAGTCATTTTGAAATTTCTATATCTCTATGTTGTAAATTTTTTTTCACCACATAGGCACAGTAGGCACATAGTTGCACAGAGAAATTTCAAAATGAGTCATTACCTGACATCCACAAATTTTTCCTTTTCATAAACACTTCTATACTACTATGTGTACCTATGTGCCTACTGTGCCTATGTGGTGAAAAAAAATTACCATATAGCGACACTGAAATTTCAAAATGAATCACTACCAATAAATCAACAATCTATATTCAATGTCAAGTTGTATATAAAAATAGATTCGAGTGTTATTTCATGATGAAAACTGTCATTGTCAACGGACCATGCGCACCCAATACAAGTGCCTGTTCAATGTCTGCCGTTTTTGATGGCCCACCGATGAAAGCGCCAAAGCCATATTCACCAGCTCCAATTTTTTCATAAGCTTCATGTAAAGTGGGCACAATGGTATCAGCTTGTACAATGACAGCCAGGTGTTGACAGATATATGGAATGATACGCTGACCCATCACTTCTTCTGTCAGCCACACGGCGCCATTTTCCGCAACCGAAAAATGGGCTTTAATAATTGCCACTTCAATATTTTCATATGAATGTGGATCTGCTTCATTCGATATCAATTCGAACTTATCACTTAGTTCGGCAACGGTAGTTACGATTCGCCTGGTAGCATCGTAATTTTGTGTAATGAGAGACTGAATGCCGGCAACATCATCTACTAAAAAACAATTGCCGCCAATCGTTTTAAATACCGTCATATATTTTTGAACGAGGTCCTTATCCTCTCCTTTAAATACGGATATATCCGGCAAAGCGCTTGCTGCTGGCTGATTATTCAAAGTAGCTTGCAATATTTTTTCGCGCGTTGTCATCACTTTTTAACACTGTTTTTGGTGAACCATTCTGCAAAAGATTCTTTTGGTCCTTCGGGCATATCCCGTTGTCGATACCATGGATTGAGTTTATTATTAACAACAAATGGAACATTATGCAGGAACCATCTGCCTGCTTTGCCTGCTGTAGATAATTTTTCAGGCGATGATAATGTCCATGCCATTGTTTTCATCCCCAGGGTCTTTGTAGTTGGAGCATATCCTTCTTTCACGATTTCCTGTCGCCATTTATATAATTGTTCGTGAATATTAATTTTTACGGGACAAACATTCGAACACGACCCACATAACGTCGATGCATAGGGCAAGTCTGCATGCTTTTTCATATCGAGGTTGGGAGCCAAGATAGCACCGATAGGACCGGAGATTGTATTTTGATAACTTAAGCCGCCGCTCTTTCTGTAAACCGGGCAGGTATTCATACAGCCGCCACATTTGATACATTTTAATGAATCCCTGAAATCCGGTCGACCTAATTGACGCGTTCTGCCAGCGTCGACAAGAATTAAATGCATCTCCTGGCCTTTGCGTGGTTTTTTATAATGGCTTGAATAAATAGTTATAGGCTGACCGGTAGCGCTTCTTGCCAGTAATCGTAAAAAAATTCCAAGATGTTTTTTTTGAGGGATAATTTTTTCGAGTCCCATCGAAGCGATCTGCACTTCTGATAAATGCGCTCCCATATCTGCGTTTCCTTCATTCGTGCATACAACATATTCGCCGGTTTCAGCTACGGCAAAGTTAACACCGGTCAATGCGCCGCGTCTTGTAAGAAAAATATTTCGCAAATGTTTACGCGCGACGCGGGTGAGCAAAGTGGGATCTGACAATCCTTTTTCGGTTCCAAGATGTTCATGAAATAATTCTCCGATCTCTTCTTTTCTTTTGTGAATACACGGAAGTACAATATGACTCGGCGGTTCCTGATCGATCTGTTGGATATATTCTCCAAGATCAGAATTGATCACTTCTATGCCACGTTCTTCAAGATATTCGTTCAGATGGCATTCTTCCGTAAGCATCGACTTACTTTTCACCATCTGGTTTATTTCCTTTGCCTTTAAAATAGAATAAACAATTTCATTATGCTCCTCTGCGCTGTCGGCCCAATGAACAACAACGCCATTTTTTGTAAGATTTGCTTCGAACTGCAACAAGTAATCATGCAGATTTGAAATCACATTGTTTTTGATCATCGACGCTGTTTCGCGAAGTTGTTCCCATTCGGGAATTTGTTTTGCGGCCAAGTCACGTTTCTCCCGGATATACCAAAGCGCGCCATCATGCCAATCGACACGCTCTTCATCTTTGATGAATGCTCTTGCCATTGCCGCATGGTCCTTCGTTTTTGTTTGGCTCATCGTGTAGCATTTAAGATTTCAGCAATGTGAATAATTTTTACAGAACTTTTATTTCTGTGAAGGATACCTTCCAGATGCATGAGGCAGGAAAGATCAGATGATGTGATATACTCCGCTCCATTTTTTGTATGATCTTTTACTCTATCCTTTCCCATTTTTACTGAGACCGCTTCTTCTGAAACACAAAAAGCACCGCCAAATCCACAGCACTCATCGAGGCGGTCCAATTTAATTTGTTCGAGACCACTCACCATATTCAATAAATGTTGCGGCTTGGAAAATGGAGGCGCATTAAGTTCGCTCATTTGTGAAAGATGAAGTCCACGCAATCCATGACAACTATGATGCAATCCAACCTTGTGCGGAAAAACAGCATCCAGCTTTTCTATCTTCAGTACATCGGTTAAAAATTCAACCAGCTCATACACTTTTGTCCGGATATTAGTAGCCTGCTCTTCATTTTTATCAGCATGTAAATGTTCTTTGATGTGCAGGATACAACTGGCCGACGGGCCAACGATATAATCAAAAGAAGAAAAATTTTTTATGAAAAGATCATTGCAATCCTGGGAGAGATATTCGAAACCCGAATTGGCCATTGGCTGACCGCAGCAGGTTTGATTGAGCGGATAAACCACATCAACACCCAATTTTTGTAAAAGTTCCAAGGTCGCTTTTGCCGCGCTTGGATAAAATTGGTCAACGTAGCACGGTATAAAAAGTCCAACGGTCATAATGAATTTAATATTAGCTTGGTCGCCCGCATAAGTTAAGCACAATAAATCGAATTAATATTATTGGCGATACTCATTTTCTATACTCATCTTTCTCTTTTGCAAATTATCAAACTTTGAGAAAAGCGATTTGCTAGTTTGTATTTTTATTTTTTTTTCGCATCATCAGTATGATAAAAAAAACAACAGCCAGCGCAGCAGCCAACAGCAGCAGGTAAATATTTTTGTTTGGAGTACCTGGAGATGAAGCGGGAATAGTTGTAGCCGCGACGTGATGATATTGGGGAATCACCCAACTAAACAGATAGGCTTGTCCCAATACAAGAAGGCAGATAAAAAAAAGCATGATCAGGCTGTGCTTGAAAGTAAATCTGAAAAGATCGGATTCTTTACCCACCAGGTTTCCTGCAGCGGCAGCAATCGCGATAGATTGAGGAGAAATCATTTTGCCGATTACGCCACCGGAGGCATTGGCTGCAACCGTCACTACCGGATCTACGCCGATCGATGAGGCGGCAGAAGATTGCAGTCTTCCAAACAAAGCGTTCGAAGAAGTATCCGACCCGGTGATAAAGACACCAAGCCATCCAAGTATCGGAGCAAAAAATGGGAACAAGACACCTGTACTCGCGAGTGGTCGCGCGATGGTGAGTGTGATGCCAGAGTCATTGACGATATACGCAAATGCCAAAACCGATGCAATGGTGATGATCGGAAAGCAGAGTTGTTTTAGCGTTTCAAAAAAAACTTTTACTACTTCACTAATTTTCAACCCGATCAATGGTATCGCTATGATTGATGACAACAAAATAGCAGTTCCTGATGCAGACAAATAATTGAATTTGAAAATATGCGGTATCGGGTTACCGCTGGTATCGATGATTGCATTATGAAGAGCGGGAAATTCAAATTGAACCTGTCCAACAGAATTGAGTAATTCTTTCACGGGTTGCAGTCCCCAGGTAAGGATCATCACCGTTAGTAAAATAAAAGGAGCCCAGGCCCTTGCTATTTGCCCGGCGGAATATTTTTTTTTGAGGATGATAGTGGGAGCCGGTTCATTGGGAAAGCTCCAGATATTTTTTGGTTTCCAGAATTTTAAAAAAATCACAAGAGATAAAATAGAACTGATTCCGGCGATCACATCCGGCAGTGCCGGACCCAAAACATTTGACGTAAGCCACTGCATGACCGCAAAAGAAATTCCCGATACCAATATTGCTGGTAATACTTCTTTGGTTTTTTTATATCCCGCCATCAGCATCACCAAATAAAATGGAAGCATGAGCGATAAAATAGGAAGTGTTCTTCCTGCCATTTGTGAAATCGCCAGTTCCGGAATTGATGTTAGTTGTGATGCAACCGTAATTGGAATACCTACTGCACCAAATGCAACCGGTGCTGTATTTGCAATAAGACAAATACCCGATGCATACAACGGATTAAATCCCAAACCCACAAGCATAGCCGCAGTAATTGCAACCGGCGCGCCAAAACCAGCCGTTCCTTCCAGGAAAGAACCAAATGAAAATGCAATGAGGAGTGCCTGCAATCTTCTATCGGGCGTTATCGAAGCCATGAAATATTTAATGATCTCGAACTTTCCACTTCTGACTGTGATATTAAAAAGAAAAACGGCAGTGATAACGATCCAGCAAATAGGAAACAGTCCATACAAAGCGCCATTTGCAGTGGAAAGCAACGCGAGTTTTACCGGCATGCCATACACGAAAATTGCAATCAGTACGGCCAACAGAGTAGCGCATAGGCTAGCCTGATATCCTTTCATTTTTTTGATGATCAATGCCCAAAAAATAAATAAGATGGGAACAACGGCGACCAATAATGAGAAGCCGAGATTATGGAATGGATCGATAAGTTGGGTCCAGTTCATCGAATGATTTCAGCCGAAATTATTTTTTTGCTTGTCTGCATTCACCAAGGCTGTTTCCTTTACTAAATATATATTTCTTTTGGCTTAATTGAACAATAGGGTCTTTTTTACAACGCGGCCCTCACCCCATGCCCCTCTCCTTAAGGAGAGGGGTTGGGGTGAGGGAAAAAAATTTTACCATGTAGGCCCATGAAACTGGCGCGAGTGTGTCGCCAGAGAAATAAGTACAAGTTGCACACAAAGCAGGCAAGGCGACTTACTCGTGCCTAATATGAATCGGCCGGGGAAAATTTTTAAAAAAAATAAAATGAGAATTACAATCAACAATTCGATTATACCAATTGCACGATCAGCTTATCAATGTCCTCTGCCAACTCCAAACTGATCGCCGGCCTTCAATAAGTTCGTTCCTTCAAATTGCACTTCTACCATTTTTTCACTTTGCACATAAGCACCGGTCTCATCTTTTAATCTCGCGATTATTTCTTTTTTATTTGCATCGATGATATCGCCGGTAGAAGGCATCGCATATTTTCCATCAATGCTGAAAGTGATCCATCCTGGTTGATCACTCACTTTGATAGATTTTGTTTGATTTATTTTTTCTTTGCTGATATCAAAAATATGAATGGATTCATTGAACGCATCGGCAAGCCAGATTTCGTTTTCCGTCGGTGTAAGCGCAATGCCATGACTCGGGCATCCATGTCTTTTTACATCACCCATATGAAAACCCTTCACTTCAATATGTGCAATTTTTTTTCCGGTTTTAAGATCACCGACTTCAAAACCCAGGAGGCTGTCTACATTTACATAACAGTGACTTTGATTCGCATCGATTGTAAATGGCCTGACATGATTTGCAAATGGTCCAACAGTAGAAGCAACAGTTTGACTTGCGGTATTCACCACCGTTAGATATTCTGATTTCAAACCTTCGAGATAAACTTTTTTTCCATCCATTCCATAAACGGTATTATGTGCATGCGAATTCAATACGATGCGGTTTAGCACATTCCCTGTTTGTGCGTCGACAACTTTCCAATCAGGTCCTTCAAAAGACGGGAGATATATGGTTCTACCATCGGGAGAAATTGACATCCGGTCGCAACCGCCTTCATAAAATTTTTCCCAAACCAGTTTTTCAGTGAGCAGGTCCAGGCATAGCATCGATCTAATGGTGCTGATATAAATACAATGAGTATATAAGCTGACGGCAATCCCTTTTACATTGGATGGATCGCCTTTTTCATCCAATCCACCGGTCGGAATTCTTTTTATAAATTTAAATCCATTGTCCATGTCAAATACTAACAGACCATGTCCACCATATTCAAGCAGGTTACGAACTCCAGGTACTGCAACATAGAGATAGTGATGCAACGTTGAAACTGGAATCACTCGTGGTGACATAGAACTGCAGCATATAATTGCAAACAGTATCAAGACATGCCGAAGTTTCCCTGGTAAATAATTATTCATAGTTCAAGAATCTTGTGTCTACGTATAGACAAATATGAAATTGAATAAACTTATCTAAAATTACTGATTGCAAAAAAGTTTTGAACGCGTGTTACCAAATCTTTATCCGTTGATCTTCCGGTTTGTAATTTTTATCACCAGGCTGTACATTGAAATATTTATAAAATGGAGGGAAGCTCATCAGCGGCCCATTCACACGCCACATAGCGGGTGAATGCGGATTCGTATTTACATAAGTGCGCAGAAACGCATCTCTTGTTTTTACTCTCCATATCCTGGCAATAGACAATATAAAACGTTGATCGGGTGTGAACCCATCAATGTTCGTAGAATCCTGCCCCTCTTGAGTCATCTTGAATGCATCATAAGCAATTGCAATTCCACCATTGTCTGCAGTATTCTCGCCAACTGTGAGAGCGCCTTTGATATGGACAGTATCCAGCACAGTAAATGAACTGTATAAGTCGATCACCATTTTTGTTTTTGCTTTAAACTTTTCGTAGTCCTCTTTTGTCCACCAATTTTTTACGTTCCCGTCTTTATCGTATTGCGCGCCCTGGTCATCAAATGCATGTGTCATCTCGTGACCAATCACCATTCCGATTCCTCCATAATTGATTGCATCATCTGCATCAAAATCAAAATAAGGAAATTGCAAAATGCCGGCAGGAAAAACGATTTCATTATAGGCAGGGTTATAATACGCTGTAACGGTAGATGGCGTTACATCCCACTCCGTTCTATCAACTGGCTTGTTCAATTTTGCCAATTGATATTCGTATTGATTTTTTTTGAGCGCCACCAGATTTTCGAAATATTTAGTTCTGTCGATCTGCACTTTATCATAATCTCTCCATTTTTCGGGATAACCAATTTTTTTTGTGATCGCATACAATTTTTCTTTTGCTTTTTGTTTGGTGCTATCACTCATCCAGTCGAGATGGTTAATTCTATTTTCAAAAGACTTTTGCAAGTTGTTTACCAAATCGAGTACGCGTTTTTTTGCATCTTCGTTGAAATATCTTTTTACATAGAGTTGTCCCAAAGCCTGTCCCAGGTAACCATCAACATATTCTGTCATGATCTGCCTGCGTGATTTTTGAACAGTCTGTCCAGTTAATAATTTTACAAATTCAAATGAAGCGTCTACGAATGGTTTGCTAAGTTCTCCAGCGTGTGATTCCATAGTTATCGCCTTTTCATAAATCTTCCAGTCATTGATGGGAATCGATTTCAGCAGCTCATTTAGTTTATCGTAATAGGCGGTTTGCGCCATATCAATAGAATCGGTTTTTGCATTTAAAGAATTAAGCACTGCTGACCAACCGATATTGGGTTGTTTCTGATCGATAGATGCAACAGCTGTTTTATTATAATTGGCTTTGATATCTCTGAGTTCAATATTTGTTTTATGTGATCCGGCGATTTGTTTTTCGATACCGTAAACAATTTCAGCATTTTTTTTGGCTGTTGCCGCGTCGATTCCTGTTAATTGAAATAGTGTGCTGATATAGTTTTTGTATGCGTCCTGAATTTTTCGTGTTGATGAATCTGTTTTAAAATAATAATCTCTGTCCGGCAAGCCAATTCCAGTCTGGTAAACATGGGCGATATTTATACCGCTGTTTTTATCATCGGGTGCTATTCCAAAACTGAGTAGAGAACCGTCTCCTGTTTTTAGTTCATTTGCTGCGAATTTTATGAGCGATGGTACATCACTGATAGCATCAATATTTGCAAGCATGGGTTGTATAGGTTCAAACCCTCTACTGTTGATCGTTGTAGTGTCCATGCCGGAAGCATAAAAGTCGCCTACTTTCTGATCAAGAGTTCCGACAGCATTTTGACTTTTTGAAACACTATCGAGAATATTTTGCAGTAATTGTTTTTGCGGAATGTTCAGGAAGCTGTAAGAACCGACTCCCGATTGATCGTCAGCAATTTTCGCCGTATCGTACCAGCGGCCATTTACATAGCGGAAGAAATTGTCGCCGGGTTTTATGGAAGAGTCAATTCCGCTCACGTCGACAAATACTTTTTTAGATGGAGCAGGAGCTGGATTATTGCATCCACTAAATATGACTAAACCTAAAAATCCGTAGAGAAACTTATTCATAAGCGTTTTTTAAGAAATTTTACAAAGCCAACACTGTATAAAATCGGCAGACTAAAGAATAGAACAATTAAGCTGCTTTTAAAAATCTGGTAAGTTAATTCTTTTAAGATAATATCTAAATCAAGATTTGATAAATGGCAGACTCTAAGATCTGTTGCTCGTTCTTCCTTGAATAAGCTAAAGAAGTCAATTGATAGAAGTTAAGTAAATTTACTTCAAACGGTAATTCGGTTACACGAACCCGTTACTATTTTGTGACGGATGAATATCAATAGAAATATTTGGGGATTAATCGTTGGAATCGCCTTAATGGTAATTCTACCTAAGATACTTTCAAATGCAATATCGCAGGCTTGGATTATTTTGTCTTGGCTGACAATTTTGGGCGGAGCCATCATTGCCACATCATCAGGGTGGTAACGTTTAGTCGCTTACAAAAAGTGAAGAAGTAAAAAGACTAATAAAGTTTATTAAGAAACGATATGATTTAAACGACGACCAATCTTTTCAAAATTATTTTCTTTGGAAAAATAAATGACCAATCAGGCTTTTTGCATTAAGTTTCAAATCACATGCAAGCTGCCCGATTGGTCCTCTCGTTTTAAGAAACAATTTTAAAGAGGTCTGTAACTAAATTTTTGTCCGCCGAGAGATGCGTCTAATATCAAGCCACCTTTTTCCTGCGAAAATACAACCACGCCATCGCGATAATTTGCATTGGCTGATGCGCCGGATTTAACGGCTATTGCGGAAGTTTCAGCACTAAACTCAAACTTGCTGTTAGTAAAACGATCCAATGCATTTTTACTTTGGAAGAAAATGACTTCACGATAAGCTGCACCTCCTGCTTGTGCGCCAATAGATATTTGCGTCATATGTGCAGTTCCGATGATTTTGCCTTTTTCATATACGGTTCCCCAGCCTGCAGCTCCGCCAACGCCTGCGGCGCCCTTGCCGATGTTAGGAAATACTACATAACCGTATGAATGTTTAAAGAGATTTTCCATGGAAGCATCTCCCTTCAGAAACTTCTCTTTGGCTTCCTTACTATCATCCATTATTTTTTCTTTTTTTTCTTCCTGCGCCTGCGCTTTGACCATTCCTGGTAGGAACAATCCGGACATTAGCAACAGAACAATGGCCAATCTGGCGATACTTAGCTTTTTCATAATTAACATTTTTGAGGTTTACGTTTTTGAAAGTCTCAACCAGCAGGAATGATTCAAAAGATTTGCCAAGACAGTATCAAACTGATTAAAACGTTGGTTGCCAAAATTTTCAACTAATGATGGCGTCATTAAAAAATGAGGTGGTATTTCATTCTACAATTAAATCGGGTTTTTTTACCACATTTTTGGTTCGTAAAAATATTTATGTCTCCGAGTAGTAAATAATATGTAGTGGGTCAGTTTGAAAACTCAGAAATATATCGCGAGGGATTTTTCTTTGTGCCTTTGCGTCTTTGTGGTTCAATTTTTTTGAACCACAAAGACGCAAAGGCGCAAAGAGACGCGAGTCAGTTTTCAATTGACCCACTACCAAATAATGCGTGATTCAAGATTCTCACGAAAAACACATAGGTGCACATAAAGCTTTTCAGCTGAGGCAAAATAAAACTCGGGAAAAGCTATTAACTTCAGTAATACAATGATTAAATATTTCACAACCGCACCTTTATTTATTTCAATCTTTTGCAATGAAAAAAATAATAAAACGAATTCTCTATTCAATATTTTTTTTGGTGTTGGCAATAGTTATTATTGGATTGGTACTAGCATTTTTGCCAACCACATGGAAAATAAAAAATAAAGGAATCACAACAGAAGAGGCGGCTGAACTGCGGCAAAAATTCACAGGTCCGCATCACGTGTTTACAACCAGCGACGGCGAAACACTTTTTTTACGCAGATGGAATCCTGATAGTGTAGAACCTGCAAAAAAAAATATTGCTGTATTGATTTTTCATGGTTTCACCGCATACAGCGGTCCATACAGCATGGCCGGTATTCCATTTTCCAAAGGTGGATATACAACTTTCGGACTTGATTACCGAGGACATGGTTTATCAGGCGGTAACCGTGGCGACAACCCAGGGAAAGAAAGGTGGATTGCTGATTTAGCAGAGTCTGTGAAATATATTAAAGGACTTGGCTTTTCAAAAGTGATTGTATTGGGACATAGCCTCGGCGTCGCAGCGGCAATATGTGCTAGCGATGCAGTTCCAAATGATATTGCGGGGTTGGTTTTGTTGTCGGGTGCCTACGAGGGTCGCAAAGGCGTTTCGAAACCGCTCACTTTTTTTCAAAAAGCGAAACTGCTTTCGAGTGCAGTCTTTCGCCCTTCCTATAGAGCGGTTGAATATTACAGGGAAGGAATGATTGTATCAGACGACACACTCTTTAATTTTAGATATACGCCACGATTCGTGATGATGCTCGACGTAAAAAAACTCAGGCTGCCAGCGGATATGAATATTCCAGTATTGGTGGGCGTTGGTGATAAAGATGAATTGTTTGAAATTGATAAAGTGAAAGAATTTTACGATTTGATACCGGGCAACAAAAAAGAATTTTTGATAATGAAAAATGCCACGCATGCCAAAATTCCGCTTGAAGATTGGGAGGAAATTGTTGCATGGCTGAATAAAACCTTTGCCTCTTAACCGTGACTTTTTTAATATATGTCACTTTAAGATTTCTATGTGTACCTATGTTTCTATGTGCCTCCTATGTTTGAAAAAAAACCTATACAGTCGAGATTTTTTTCACCACATAGATTCTGT
>JAFDYD010000025.1 GCA_018267615.1 Bacteroidota bacterium
CATTTATTAGTTGAACTTAGTAATTATCAATACTTCATTCACTTTAATGCGGCGTTAGTTTCAAAACTAATTTAATTTCTAAGGTTTTATTGTAAGATCATGATTGCTTCTTAAACAAATTTTGCGCAGAGTACGCAGAGAAGAAATCCTCTGCGCACTCTTTTTCTCTGCGTACTCTGCGCGAAATTTGTTTGGATTTTCAAATCCGGATCGATACCAAAATTTCACTGATAACCATGCCCTTAGCCCATAGTATATTTCCTAGTAATTTACCTTATGATTTACCAGCATCGGCTATTATTTTTAGCTCTTCATTTACATCATTCCGCATTTGAAAAACCCGTTTGACCGTACCCCGGAAATGCTGTAAAATCCCTCCAATATTCTGCGAAAATATCTGTAATCCAAAGCCTGGGTTCGGCATTGTTTTAATTCAAAAAATTAAACGATGTTGAAAGCAGTGAATTTTTATTTGGTTATTGTAATTACGTTTTTGTCATTACATGTCCAGGCGAATGCTGATTTTCATAAGGAAGATAAAGCACCCAGGATAATGTCGAGTGTGCCCAAGGCACATTTGAATAAACATGGGAAACAATTTGTCAAAAACTATCTCAAAACGAGTGGAGATGATCTTAACAATGTAAAAAGTAAGAGTGATATTCCATTCAATATTATCGATTCCATCTTCCGTATTCAGGGCTTACCTCTGGAACTTAAATATCTTGCCGTTGTTGAATCGGAACTCAAATCATCTGCCAGATCCCGGGTCGGCGCTGTTGGTCCCTGGCAACTAATGCCAGCAACTGCAAAAATTTTGGGTCTGAAAGTTTCCAAAAAAGTAGACGAGCGAAAAAACTATTACAAGAGTACGCGTGCCGCAGCTAGATACCTGAAAGATTTGTACCAGGAATTTGGCGATTGGTTTCTTGTGTTGGCAGCCTATAATGGTGGCCCTGGTCCCGTTTATGCCGCCATGCGAAAATCCGGAAGCCATAATTTCTGGTCTCTTCAGGCTTATCTTCCGCGTGAGTCGAGAGACCATGTAAAAAAATTTATCGCTACTCGTTATTTTTTTGAAGGAACAAAAAAAGCGCCGGCGCTGAATAATACTGCCGTGCGCTCGAATGTCAACACGGAAAATAATCTTGCTGTGAATAATTAGTGAGCGCATTCAGTTGTGACCAGAATATTAAGTATAAACATGGACGGTAGGTAAAAATAAAACCCGCTCGGATATCCCGCAGCGGGTTTAAAATTTTTGTGAGGGGCTCAACTACGCTCACCACCTGACTTCATTCATCACTTGACATCACTTATTATGCATTTGTTCTTTTCAGACTTCGCTCCTCCACGCTCGCTCTACTTTATCTAGCTCCACGGTCTATCATGTGAACGCTTATCATCCCATTCCGGAGTGGGAACAAAATAGGATTTATCAGAAGGCAGCAAATGCTTTTTGATTTCTTCTTCCACCAATTCGATTCCCAATCCCGGTGCAGTAAGGGGAACATTTGCAAATCCTTTTTCAAATAATTTGCGTCCGTCTGTAGTTTTTACCAAGGTATCCCACCAAGGGCTATCCAGCGAATGATGTTCGAGTGCAAGAAAATTTTGCGTGGCCGCAGCACAATGTACATTGGCCATGAATGACACCGGGCTTCCTGCAAAATGCATCGCCATAGCAACGCCATGTTCTTCCGCGTAATCGCCGATGCGTTTTGTTTCCAACAATCCGCCGGATGTTGCAAGATCAGGATGAATGATATCTACCGCATGAATATCAATTAACGGTTTGAATCCTTTCAATAAATAAATATCTTCTCCTGTAAGAATTGGTGTTTCCAACGCATCGGATATTGTTTTGTATTGATCGGTGTATTGCCACGGAACCATATCCTCCAGCCACGCCAAACGATAAGGCTCTACTTTTTTTCCAAATCGAATTGCATTATTCAAATCAAAATGCCCATAGTGATCGGATGAAAGTGGAATTTCATATCCAACTACGTCGCGCACTTCGCTGATAATTTTTGCCATCTCATCCAAACCTTTGTCGGTTATTTGAATTGCAGTAAATGGATGTTTTGTATTGGCATAATCCATATATCCGCCATTCCATTGACCCAGATTTTTTCCCCAGAATTTATTATTGTTCAACGCGCCGGGAATATCTTTTACTTCTCCAATGGAAATATCCATTTTCAACCATGTCATTCCCTGCACTTCGAGACGATGTTTAATTTTTGCTTTGAATTCGTCAAGTGTCGGCGCCTCTGGTGTATCGGCATACATTCTCACAGTATCACGGTAACGCCCACCCAATAATTGCCAGGCCGGTACATTGTACGCTTTTCCGCAAAGATCCCAGAGCGCCATTTCAACTGCGCATACTCCCCCTCCCTGGCGCGCATCACCGCCAAATTGTTTAATTGTTTTAAAAAGCATTTCCACGTTGCATGGATTTTGTCCGAGAATTCTGCTCTTCAACATCAATGCATATCGCTCATCGGCTCCGTCACGCACTTCTCCTAACCCATAAATACCTTGATTGGTGTCGATGCGAATGATCGGTGTGCGTCCTACATTTTGGATGATGCAATAACGCATGTCGGTTATTTTCAAATCCGAGGGACTTGAATAACGGGGAACCTTATGCGTAGTTCTTTCGATCAACTGTTCGATGGGAGAATGCATCAATGCACCACCAAGACTAATACCACCGATAGCCGATTTGAAGAAAGATCTGCGACTGTTGACTTCAGGCGCGGAAACGACCGGATCGATCAACCCGATTCGCTTTAAAAATTTTTGAGAAGGAGTCATGGCGAATTGTTTATATTTTTTTCTGGTGAAAGAGGAAAAAATATTCAATGTTCAAGTCCGAATTTCAAAATCGCTGATAGACCTCAACTTGAGTATTGAATATTGAGTGTTGATTATTGAATATTTATTATTGGACTAACTACCACGTTCTGTCTTTTAAATAATCATCTAATTCTTTTCTTGTCATCGGGAGATTTTTTTGAGCATCCAGCCATTGCAGGAAATCTTTTTTGATTTCTTCACTCCATTGCTGATCGATTTGTCCGGGAGTGTATTTCCCTTCCCGCAAACGTTGATGGCCAAACGCATCCCTCAATTGCACAAACTCCGAATTTTGTACCAGGTCCTCTAAGAATTGCGCCGGGATAAAAACGATGCCTCCTTTTTTTGCAAGCACCACATCACCGGGTAATACAGTCGCTCTTCCGATTCTTATTGGCACATTAATTCCGCCCAACATCATCTGTTGTATATAAGATGGATCGTATCCTTTCACCCAACCATTAAATCCTTTGATTTCTTCGAGTCCTTCGATATCTCTTACGGAACCGAAGAACACAACACCTCTATGTGATTTCGCGAAAATTGAATTGCCGAGATTGTCACCGATCAAAGTGCCATCAACTATTTTTCCGTAGCTATCGGCGACATAAATATCACCTTCTTTCAAAACATCGATCGGCCATGAGTTGGTAGCACCAATGCGTCCTTCGGCTTTGCCTTTATCTTTTATTATTTTATCATAGTCAGGTCGTAAAGGGAGGTATTGCGCAGTCACGGCTCTTCCTACCATCACAGAATCCGGAACGATGATCATCCAATCTCCTTCAAACTGATTTTGAAAACCCTTATTTCGCAGATAGCCCCAAGCTTCTTCGAGCGAAACATTTTTTAGTCGGGTTAGTAATCGGTCTGACGCTTTTGGTCTTCCGTCAGGAAAACGTTCTCCCTTCCAATCGGGTGTCAATGCTTTGATTTGTTCATTTGTGAGCGTTACTTGTTGTGCGCCTACATAAAAAGTGACGCACAAAAAAATGGCAGAGCAGATTAATTTTGATTTCATATCGCGAGTTTTCTGAATTCGATTTTAATAATACCACTATTTCGGTAGCGCCTGGCACTAAAAGATGTTGATCAATCGTCTTAAATCCCACACTGAAAACTAATTCCACCTGTTAATATAAGCAAATTGCTGAAATATATTTCGGGTTGAATACTAATTCGTTTTTGATGGTTTTTGTGTCTTTCAGTTTCAGCGAATATGTTTATGGCAGTGTTTATTTAAAATTTTTTCAAAAAATAATTCCCTACTATTTTTGTAGACTAATATCTTTTCTACTATATTTGTGAAAATTTAGATAATGTTTTCCCTCGCGGGAAAATATTAAGAAGAGAACCAACGCTGGTCAAACCGGCTGATACGCTTATGAAATATTTATCTCGATACAAGTCATTCTCGTCGAAGGCAATTTCCAATGAATCGCTATATGGTGGCATCTTATTGAAAGAGTGCTGCTGTTGTTAATTTCTCACCAACTTTTCTGTCATAAGATTTTATAAGGGGATTGAACTCCGCGCATACCCGTTTCCCTGCAGAAAACCCATTCCATCAAAAAAAATTAAACAGCAATGAAAAAAACAATGACATAAAAAACCCGGTAAAAAATTCATTTTACCGGGGAGAAGGATAAAATCAGTCCAGTAACTGCGAATCACTTACTGATTTCTGTCCTGATTACATTAACGAAAAATATCATTAACATGAATCAAATTCAAAGGTATATAATTTATACTAGGGGCGCACTATCTGCCAACAAGAAAAACACAAAATCTTCCAAACAAAAAAAGGCCAATTTTTTAGTAGCTACTTCAATCATTTTTTTCTTTAGCATCTTGTCGTTTTTTTCCAATGCACAAACGAATAACGTCGCGTTATTTGGAAGAGTAATTGACGAAAAAACCAAAGAACCACTGGCAGGCGCCGTGGTGCACATTAAGAACACGACCCATGAAGTATTAACAGATGGGAATGGCGAATTCAAATTTATAACCGCTCAAAAAATTCCTCTTGTATATGAGGTGAGTTATGTTGGTTACCAGGGGCGGGAAATTATAGTGAATAATTTCGGTCACGTCGATATCCAACTAAAAGGCGGAAATTCAAATTTAAGTGAAGTCGTTGTTGTGGGCTATGGTTCGCAAAGAAGAAGCGATGTGACTGGTTCTGTAGCAACTGTTCCAAAAGAAAATTTAACACGGCCAGCATCTTCATTCGATAATCTTTTACAAGGTGCTGTTGCAGGCGTTGTGGTGAACCAGAGTTCTGGTCAGCCTGGAGCAACTGCAACGATAAGGATCCGTGGTGGTAATTCTTTGAGCTTCGGCAACGATCCATTGTATGTGATTGATGGTTTCATTTACTATAATGATAATAGTCTTACGAATCTTGCGCCTCCTTCGGGAACGGTCCCTTCTGTAACCGGTGTTACTTCAAATGGATTGTCAACCATCAACCCATCCGATATCGAATCGATCGATGTTTTGAAAGATGCTTCTGCAACGGCAATCTATGGTTCGCGCGGCGCGAATGGCGTTGTTATCATTACTACAAAGAGAGGAACAAAAAGCAGCAATAATATTTCTTACGCCGGTTCTTTTGGATTGCAACAGGTAGGAAAAAAACTGAATGTGCTGAATGGTCCGCAATGGGCTTCTTTGTTCGATGATCTTTATGCTGCTACACCTTCTATACAAGCCGGACTTGCCGCAAATAAAAAATACATCGATTCACTCGGCGCTTCCGGTGTTAGCGGAGACTGGCCCGGTGCTGCGTTGAGAGACGGATACCAGCAAAATCACCAGTTGAGTATTTATGGGGGTGATGAAAAATCAAGGTATTCAGTTTCCGGAAATTATTTCAACCAAAAGGGAATTGTATTAGGAACTGATTTTACCCGCTACTCTGCGAGAATTAACTATGAAAAAAATTACTCCAAAAATTTCAGGTTGTCCACAAGTATTTTCGGAAGCAATTCTGACGAAAATAAATTGACAGGGACCGCATTTAATGGAATCGGTTTTGGCAATGCATTTTCTTCATTATACATCAATAACCCACTTCAAACTGTAAAAAATCCGGATGGCTCATACAATACAACCGCGCAACCTGCGATTAATCCGACACTCAACACGATCAGCGGGCAGCAGTTTTCTGATAATTCAATATTAGATATCGCGTCCACGATCAATGAGACAAAATTATCCCGCATACTCGGAAATATTTCCGGTGAATACAAAATCTCGAGCGGGATCACTTTCAAAACAACTTTTGGTGCAGATCTTCTCAATACACGTTTGAATTATTATGCACCATCCTACACCAGCCTGGGAAATAATGGCGGCACAATAACGGGCTCGGGTTCCGTCGGGACAATTAATTATTTAAGCTGGCTGAATGAGAATACAATTAACTACGATCATGCTTTCAGAGATAAACATTTTATAAATCTGTTGGCCGGATTTACTACTCAATATCAAAAATCTGATATTGCTTTTTCTGCAGGACAGTCCTTCCCATCAGATGCGACTACTTATAACAATCTTTATAATGCCTCGGCAAATAAAGTTGTTGGTTCGGGAGAGGCACAACAGACAAGAAACTCCTGGCTTGGAAGATTATCCTATTCATACTTGCATAAATATAACCTGACCATCACCGGTAGAGCCGATGGAGCTTCTCCTGCGGGCGCGAATAAAAAATGGGGGTTTTTTCCTTCAGTTGGTTTTTCCTGGAATGTATCGGATGAAGATTTCTTCAACAGGTTCGCTAAAACAATTAATAGCCTGAAATTAAGATTGACTGCAGGTCAGGTAGGCAATGCAAATTTCCCCGCATATAGTTCATTGGCCACGATAACTTCTTATGGATATTATTTTGGTAGTCCGCTTACAGGAACTAACGGTCTCGCACCCTCGCAATTATCAAACCCGGATCTGACTTGGGAAACAACAACTCAATACAATGCAGGTGTCGATGTCGGCCTATTTGGAAACCGCATTAACCTGATCGGAGATGTTTACTATAAGAAAACGACCAATTTGTTCATCAGCGGCGCGGGACTCGTTCCATTATCTTCCGGTTATGCATCCGCATCAGAAAATATCGGAAGCCTCGAGAATAAAGGATTTGAATTGACATTGAATTCTGAAAATATTCGTAACAAAGATTTTAGCTGGAAATCAACATTAATCTACGCAGTGAATGCTAATAAAGTTCTAAGTCTCGGACCTAGCAAGTCTTTTTTCCCGATAGCGCCGACAGGACAAGTTTCTCCGGTGATTGTAAAAGTGGGGTTGCCTGTAGGAACTTTTTGGGGATATAGCACAAGTGGTCTGCTAACTACTGCAGATGTGTATGGATCGAAAGCGGCGCCAAAATTATCAGGCGTGTCGCAGGTGACGGGTGACAGAAAATATATTGATATCAATGGGGACGGAGTCGTTACTACAGCCGACAAGCATGATCTCGGTAATGCACAACCGAAATTTACTGCAAGCTTTAGCAACACGATTACTTATAAGAATTTCGATTTCTCATTTTTCTTCCAGGGATCTTTTGGAAACAAAATATTTAACCTGTTACAACAGCAATTGGAAAAAACAACGACCACGACTAACGTTTCAACCTCTTTGCTCGACAGATGGGATTCACTTAAAAATCCAAACGGAAAAACGCCAAAGGTCGTAAACGCGCCGGTTGTGCAGGTAGCCGACATCTATATCGAAGACGGATCTTATATACGATTAAAAAATATCACGATCGGTTATAATTTCTCAAAAGGACTTGCTTCAAAAATTTTAGCAAAGCAGGTTAGAATATATGTATCTGCTCAAAATCTTTTCACAATCACCAACTATAAAGGTCTCGATCCAGAGACAAATTTTTATGATCAGAATAATCTGCAGCCAGGAATTGACTACGGAGTTTATCCCAATTACCGAAGCTATACAGTAGGTCTTAATGTCACTTTCTAGTTGAACAAAAAATTAAAAAATGAAAAAAACATTTATATCATCCATCATTTTCACAATTGCAGTGTCACAGTTTTCCTGCAAAAAATTAAATGAAAATCCACAGGGAAGCCTGACCCCGGAAAATTTTTATGCAACACAAAGCGACGCTGTTGCTGCGGTTACAGCCGTGTACAGCACATTGACGACAGATATCAATAATGATTTTCCGATCTATGGTCGAAATTTAAATCTCATCGTAGATAATCCGAGTGATAACCAGGTTTACAGTCCATCGAATACCAATCCCGATGTTCGCGCACTTGGTACGGCTACTTATGTGAGTACAAATGATCGAGTACATAAAATTTACGCGCAATTATATTGGGGAATCAACAGGGCCAATATTGCCATTGATAAAATTCCCGCAATCAATCCGGCAAAATTTGTCGATCCATCTCATTCTGCGGATAACCTTGTCCGTGAGGCAAAATTTATCCGGGCGTTATTATATTTTAATCTTGTGCGTTTGTTTGGAGATGTGCCACTGATTTTACATGACCCGGCAACAGTTGCCAATGCAGGTGCGCTCGTCGACAGAGCGCCAAGAGCTGCTGTTTATGCGCAGATCGTACAGGATCTCACTGACGCCACTTCTTTACCTACAAGTTATACGGGAGCTAATATTGGCAGAGTAACATCAGGAGCGGCTCATGCCTTGCTTGCAAAAGTTTTTGTTACGGTTCAGCAATGGAATGATGCAGTGAGTGAATTAAAAAAAGTGATTACTGCGGGCACTGCAAATCTTGTGGATGCAACCACTGGTAATTATGGATATGATCTCTTCAGCAATTTCTCAGATGCATTTCAACCTTCCACAAAAAATGGAAAGGAACATGTGTTCTCTGCGCAGTTCAACGGAACTGTAGGAGGATTTACCAGCACAAATACATTGAGTTCTTTTACATGGAGCAATTCTGCATACACGGCGGATATCCCTGCCGACAGCACAGTGGTTCACATATTTGATATTGCAGATCAAAGGCGAAGTGCAACTTTCTATGATTCTCTCTTCAACCAAACCACCAATAAATGGGTTAAGTGGCCATTCTTCAATTTTTTAAAATTCGTTGATCAAAGCACGGGATTCGTTACTGCGTTGCAGGGAAACCAGGGCGCAAATAGTAAAGTCGATTTCCCGGTTATCAGGTATTCGGAAGTATTGCTGTTGTATGCTGAAGCATTGAATGAATTAAATGGCCCAACGCCTGATGCTTATACTGCAATCAATATTGTGCGAGGCAGGGCTTATCATTCTTACACATCTGGTGGAGTATATACTGATCACACGTATGATTTGCCAACAGGATTGAGTCAGGCAGATTTCAGAGATGCAGTTTTTACGGAGAGAAGAAAAGAATTTATCCAGGAAAGCCAGCGATGGTTTGATCTTGTAAGAAGAACGGATTTGGGTCCTGGTCAATATTATTTAAACGCCGTGCATGGCATGCAGGGAAATCCAAAAGCGGCAGCCTCATTAAAAGACACTTTGTTTCCGATTCCGCAAACAGAAATTGATTTATATGGAGGGCGCAATCCAAATTTTCAGCAGAATCCAGGTTGGTAATATCATCGATACAATAAAAATCTAAATAAAAAATGATACGCTTTTCAAAATCGAAAAATAAAAAAGTATTTGCATGTGCAATTGCGGCTGCAATTGTTGCACTAACGGCAACGAATACACGCGCACAAAATACCGACCAGCCGTACCAGGGAGTAATCGGAAAAACTTTAGCAGACTCAAAGGAATGGTGGGCACAACCACCAAAGCCACCAGCAGGAGCTCCCAATGTGCTATGGATCATTTTGGATGATGTGGGATTCGGCGCAACAAGCGCATTTGGTGGAGTGATTCGCACACCAACGCTCGATAGTCTCGCTAATAACGGTCTTCGTTATACGAATTTCCATACAGCAGCAATATGCGCTCCTACCCGCTCGGCGCTCCTCACCGGTCGTAATAGTCACTTCGTACACGAAGGCGGGTTCTCACATATCTCGTTGTCCGCCGGGTTTCCTGGTTACGACGGAAGGATTCCTTCCTCAGCAGGAACAATTGCAGAAATTCTGCGCAACAACGGATACAACACATTCACTGTCGGCAAATATGGCTTAACGCCGGATGAAGATGCAACAGATGCAGGTCCGTTCGACCGATGGCCCAGCGGTAAAGGCTTTGATCATTTCTTTGGATTTTTAGGATCGCAAACTGATCAATACAAACCGGATCTCGTAGAAGATAACGCGCATGTTACACCGGACGGTCGTCATCTCAACGAACAAATTACGGATAAGGCTATCAGTTATATTGCCCGTCAGCAAAAAGCAGCGCCGGGCAAACCTTTCTTTCTTTACTACTCGCCTGGCGCAACACATGCTCCGCACCAGGTCGATAAATATTGGAGTGATCAATACAAAGGAAAATTCGATGAAGGTTGGGACGTGTTCCGTGAACGGGTGATCGCCAATCAAAAAAAATTGGGCATCATTCCATCATATGCGCAATTGCCCGCGCGCAATCCACGTGTACAGGCATGGAACTCGCTGAGTGGAGATCAGAAAAAATTATTCGCAAGATTCATGGAAGTGTATGCAGGATATCTCACCTATACAGATTTTCAAATCGGCCGACTGATCAATTACCTACGGGAAACAAATCTGCTCAATAATACGATCGTATTTGTTGTAGTCGGTGATAATGGCGCCAGTAAAGAAGGAACGTCTGAAGGTGTGATTGAACCGAGAACAAATCCTGCGAGGGAAAAAACAGAAGCGGAATACCTCAAGGCAAATTTGGAAGATATCGATTCCATCGGAACCGCCGAGGCAACTACAAACTATCCATTGGGATGGGCGCAGGCAGCCAATACTCCTTTCAAACAATGGAAACAAGATGCGAATTCCGAAGGAGGAACACATAATCCGCTGATCGTTTTTTCTCCGAAAGGAATCAAAGATAAAGGCGGTATTCGTACACAATATGGATATGTAATCGACCTTTTACCAACTACCCTCGAATTCATAGGAATCAAAAAACCGGAATATATCCGCGGCATTAAACAAGACAGTATACAAGGCACTTCACTTGTGTATTCTTTTGATGATGCGAAGGCACCGTCGCGGCACATCGTTCAGCACTATTATATTTTCGGATCGCGCGCGATTTATTATAAGGGTTGGAAAGCTGCTGCAGCGCATCGCCCGGACAACGTCGATTTTATTTTCAAACCGGGAGAGAAAATCGTGGATAAAAGTTTTGATGAAGATGTTTGGGAACTCTATAATCTCAATGAAGATTTCAACGAAATAAATGATCTCGCAAAAAAATATCCTGATAAGCTCGCCGGGCTGAAAAAAGTATTTGACGAGCAGGCAGAGAAAAATCATTTATATCCGTTAATCGATTGGTTCGATGTGTACAACAAAAATATCCATCATCCGAATGGAAGTCAAACGCAAGGGCCTATCAAATAGCATTAAAAAATAACCACGATGACAAATAAAAAAAATCTACTGATCCTGCGGAAATTATTTATGTTGTTATTATTTTCTGCAACGTTCTTTTTGCCAAGTCATTCGCAAACTGATTCGACAAGCCAGGTGATCAAAATTACCGGCACGCGATTGACTTATCCCATCATTCAAAAATGGATCGATGAGTATACGCTGCTGCATCCGCAGGTAAAAATTCTTGTGAGCAGCAAAATTCCGGCATCGGGTGCTGATATTCTTATTGTATCGCATATACTCGGTCCTCAGGATGTGAAAGAAACTCAATCCAGCATTGCACTTACCCGTTATATTCAACTGCCGATTGTGACCAGCCGCCGCGACGACATAGCTGGTTTGCAGTCGGCAGGTTTTACCGAAACAGATTTCAAACGCATCTATTTTTCAGGCATCAGTGATGATGCGATGATTCCTCAAGAATATCGTTTCGTGGTTTACAAAAGAGAAAAATCCGCGTGCGCTTCCATCGCATTCGCCAATCATTTCGGCAACCAGCAAAAAGATATAGATGGTATCGGTGTAAATGGCGATGATAGAGATTTGCTCGAAGCAGTAAAAAAAGATGTGCGTGGAATTTCTTATAACAACCTTGGATTTATATATGATATCAAAACCAGGAAAATAGTTGATAGCATCGCCATCGTACCGATCGACTTCAACAAAAACGGAAAGATCGACGAAGACGAAAAAATATATAACACGCTGGATAACGTGCTCGACTATGCGGAAAAAACAAAAAGTCCGAAACTGCTCGCAGAAAATGTGCATGCACTCTTCAGCAAAACAGCACGCAAAGATGTTACCGAATTTTTATCATGGATTCTTGCAAAAGGCCAGCAATATAACCATGCTTATGGTTTTGTTAACCTCGATCCACGCGTAATTGCATCTGAGCAGAAATTAATTTCATCTTTCGGCACAAGCTACTCATGCGCACCGTCATCGCGCAATTTGATTTACAAGTCAGTCACAAAAAAATAACGATCACGATTGAAAAAACAAAAGCATGAACAAGAACAAATGGTTGATTGCATGGATAGCAGCAAACAGTTTGCTGAGCTTCCACGCGCAATCGCAACAAACACAGCAACAATATCAAGGCACCATCGGTAAAACACTTGCCGAATCAAAAGAATGGTGGCCTGCACCAGTCAAAGCACCCGCGGGTTCACCCAATATTATTTGGATATTATTGGATGATGTAGGCTTTGGAACTTCCAGTGCATTTGGGGGACCAATTAGTACGCCGGTGTTTGACAGTCTCGCTAATAACGGTCTCCGTTACACGAACTTTCATACTTCTGCAATTTGTGCGCCGACACGCGCTGCTTTGCTCACAGGAAGAAATCAGCATTACGTACACATGGGAGGATTCGCGCATACACGTTTGTCTGCCGGCTTTCCCGGTTACGATGGAAGAATTCCTGAAGATAAAGGAACCGTAGCAGAAATTTTGCGCAGCAATGGTTACAATACTTTTGCTGTGGGTAAATGGGGCGTAACACCAGATGAAGATGCAACCGATGCCGGACCTTTTGATCGCTGGCCACTCGGTAAAGGCTTTGATCATTTCCTTGGTTTTTTAGGATCGCAAACAGATCAATACACGCCGGATCTCGTAGAAGATAATGCGCATGTAAAAACAGATGGCCGCCATCTCAGCGAACAAATTACGGATAAGGCTATCAGTTATATTGAAAAGCAGCATAAGGCCGCGCCAAACAAACCATTCTTTTTATACTACGCACCAGGCGCTACACATGCTCCTCACCAAGTAACCAAAGAATGGAGTGATCGATACATCGGCAAGTTTGATGAGGGATGGGATGTGTATCGCGAAAAAGTAATTGCGAATCAAAAAAAGCTTGGCATCATTCCGGCCAATGCACAACTTCCTCCGCGTAATCCTGCGGTGAAGCCATGGAACTCGCTCTCTGCAGATGAAAAAAAATTGTACGCACGTTTCATGGAAGTATATGCCGGATATCTTACTTACACGGATTATGAAGTGGGAAGAATTGTGAATTACCTGAAGGAAACCAATCAACTTGAAAACACGGTGATCTTTTTGATCATCGGTGATAATGGCGCGAGTAAGGAAGGAACATTCCAGGGCGTAGTGAACACCGGTGGACCTTTCGGAAAAAAACTTTCGCCGGAAGAAGCACTGAAAAATAATTTGGCGGAGATCGGAGAAATCGGAACGCCGCAAGGCAAACAAACCAACTATCCGCTCGGATGGGCGCAGGCCGCAAACACGCCATTCAAATTTTGGAAACAAGATGCGAATGCAGAAGGTGGAACACATAACCCGTTGATCATTTTTTATCCAAAAGGAATTAAAGACAAAGGCGGCATTCGTAATCAATATGGACATGTAATCGATATACTTCCAACCACTATTGATTTCGCAGGGCTCACATTGCCGGAATATATCAAAGGAATCAAACAGGATACACTACAGGGCACTTCGTTATATTATTCCATAAACGATCCAAAGGCCTTATCTAAACATCACGACCAGTACTACTACATATTCGGTTCGCGCGCGATATATAAGGATGGATGGAAGGCAGAAACTGCGCATCACCCTGACTATATTGATATCAATGATTCCAGCACAGGCAAACAGCTTGTCAGAAATTATGACAACGATGTGTGGGAGCTTTATAATATCACCGATGATTTTAACGAACGCATCGACCTCTCGAAAAAAAATCCCGAAAAATTAAAAGAGCTGCAGACGCTTTTCGACGAGCAGGCAAAAAAGTTTAATATCTATCCTTTCATAGATTGGGATGATGTGTTCAAGGCAAGAATCCATGTTACCAAAAACAGCAACAGCACCGGCTCATCCGGGCAATAACTGATCAATCAAAAAAATTAATTCTATGAACCTAAACGATATAGAAATTCTTAGCAAGAAAATAATGGTAGGGTTTATTATTTACATAGTGCCATTGATTATTATCAGTGGTGGACTATTACTCATCAAAATCTTAATTCATAAATAAAATCATTTTTATGAAAATCGATACCACAGTTTCAAAGCATATCGGAAGAGATATTGTCATCAGCCTTTTCATATATGCATTACCGATAGTTACCGTATATCTCTACTTTTTATTTAAAGGAGAAACACCATGGAACAGCGATTTGCATCCGCAGGCCGCTGCACCGGCACTGTTTCATTTTATTGAACCCGCATTTAAAAATTTGCGGTCGTGGGGATTTATTGTGATTGCATTGGTAGTTGGAATATTTGAATTTGCACTTGGACTGTATGATAACAAATGGACAAAAACAGAACGCGCTATAGATATTGTTTGCTTTGTTGCGCCAAAAGTTTTGCTCGTTCCCATCACCGGTTATTTCAGTTTGAAATTATTGCCATTGCTGCTTCCTGGTCTTGCAAATTATTTTTCCTGGGTGCCGTTTTGGGCTGGCGTGTTCATTATCGCCGTTGCTGATGATCTTACACAATATTGGTATCATCGTCTGCATCACCAGGTACATTTTCTCTGGCGCTTTCATCGCACACATCATTCCGCACCCTATATGGGCATGGCAATGGCGAGCAGGCAGAATTTTATCTATACCGTTTTCTTTTCACAGATATATTTGACGGCAACTCTTATATATCTTGGTTTAGGTTATGCTGCCTTGTTCGTCACCGTGCTTAAAACGCTTATTACTCTATCAGCACACTCGAGTATCGCGTGGGACAAACCTTTTTACAAATACAAAATACTACATCCCATCGCCTGGGTGTTGGAGAGATTTATATCGACACCAGCAACACATCATGCACATCATGCAGATACCTTCGATGATGGCGTTGGTAATTACAAAGGAAATTTCGGGAATATGTTTTTTTTGTGGGACGTAATTTTCAAAACGGGTATCATCACCCGAAAATTTCCGAAATCGTACGGGATTAAATTTTATAAGCAAGAAGAATGGTACGCGCAATTTCTGTGGCCATTCTTCAAATCAAAAAAAGAAGGAAGTGAACTGGCAGCCGATGGTCCGGAAGTTGGCGATGCGGAAATACCAAATTCGTTGGCAACAGCATAACATCTTCGCAGTTTTGCATCTTTGCGAGAAAATATTTCACGCAAAGACGCAAAAACGCAAAGACATTCTGATTTCTCAACGGAGTAGTATGAGACGGTTTGAAAACAATTTGATCAACGTGGATTATACTAATAGAAAAATTGTTGCGTTCTTCACGAGCTGATTCAATGCTGAAAAAAAATGCCGGGAGATACGCTACACATCAACAACAAGGCGATTCAACAAAATACTTATGATGCCATTGTGATTGGTTCGGGAATCAGTGGCGGATGGGCCGCAAAAGAACTCACAGAAAAAGGTTTGAAAGTATTGATGCTTGAACGCGGCCGCAACCTCGAACATATAAAAGATTATCTCACCGCCAATAAAAATCCCTGGGAATTTACACATCGCGGAAGAGCAACTGTTCAGCAAAAAAAAGAGGACCCGGTTATCGCAAGAGATTGGGCGATGTATGGAACAGCCGCTCAGGAACCCATTATGGATTATTGGGTGAATGAAAAAGAATGTCCATATGTAGAAGTAAAACCTTTTACCTGGTGGAGAAGTTATCAAATGGGCGGACGTTCACTGCTATGGGGCCGCCAGAGTTATCGTTGGAGTGATTTGGATTTCGAAGCAAATTTGAAAGACGGCATCGCAATAGATTGGCCTATACGTTACCGTGATATTGAATCTTGGTACGACTATGTTGAAAAATTTGCGGGCATCAGCGGATCAAAAGAAGGATTACCCCAATTACCCGACGGACATTTTCTTCCCCCGATGGATTTGAATTGTGTAGAGAAAGATGTGGCACAGAGAATCAAATCATTTTATAAAGACCGGCGTCATATGTTCATCGGACGCGTTGCAAATCTTACAGCAGCCATTCCGGGACGAACACAATGTCAATTTAGAAACCGGTGTTGGGAAGGTTGTCCATTCGGTGGTTATTTTAGCACGCAGTCTTCTACACTTCCGGCTGCAATGGCTACTGGAAATTTAACGGTTCGTCCTTTTTCAATCGTTACAAAAATTCTTTTTGATAAAGACAGAAAAAAAGCGATCGGTGTCGAAGTATTGGACGCAGAAACAAATAAAACCTATTCTTTTTCTTCAAAAATTATTTTTCTGAATGCGTCTTCACTCAACAGCACATGGGTGTTGATGAATTCTGCAACGGATATTTGGCCGGATGGACTTGGAAGTAGTTCTGGCGAGCTCGGTCATAATGTGATGGATCATCATTATATGCTCGGCGCTCAGGGAATCGTAGATGGTTTCGAAGACAAATATTATTTTGGAAGAAGAGCAAATGGATTTTATATCCCGCGTTTTGCAAATTTGTTTGGAGACAAAAGAGATTTCATAAGAGGTTATGGATACCAGGGGAGTGCGAGTCGGCAAGGATGGAGTCGTGATGTTGCGGAATTAAATCTTGGTGCAGATTTAAAAGATGCCTTAACCGAACCAGGACCTTGGCATATCGGCGCAACAGGCTTCGGAGAAATTTTACCATATCATGATAATAAAATTTCGCTCGATAAAAATGTAAAAGATAAATGGGGGTTACCAGTCCTTGCAATGGACGCAGTATTGAGAGAGAATGAACTTCGTATGCGAAAAGATATCGTGAAAGAATTGATCGCGATGTTTGAAATTACCGGCGTACAAAAAATCAATTCGTGGGATAGCAAAGAATATGCAATCGGCCAGGGCATTCACGAAATGGGAACTGCGAGAATGGGAAAGGATAGAAAAACTTCTGTACTGAACAAACAAAACCAGGTTTGGGATGCGCCAAATGTATTTGTTACTGATGGCGCATGCATGGTATCGAGCGCATGTCAAAATCCATCGTTAACTTATATGGCGCTGACAGCGCGAGCAGCAGATTTTGCTGTTAGGGAATTGCGAAAAGGAAATTTGTAGTGTTTGAACCATGATTAAAGGATTGAAGGATTATCAGGATAGAGTGGAGAAACAGAGTGGAGAGCGAACGACTATCGCTCTCCACTCTGTTTCTCCACTCTATCCTGATAATCCTTCAATCCTTTAATCATGGTTCAAACATTGGCGATTCACTCCCTATTCCCAACAAATTTTCTATTATTTACATAATCTGTCGGCGTCATTCCGAACTGTTTATGAAAATCTCTTGCAAAATTTGTTTGCAGCGTATAGCCAACCATATTAGCCACTTCATATACTTTATAATTTCCTTCCGCTAAAAATTCCGCCGCTTTTTTCAAACGCGCGATATTGATCAGCTCATGAGGCGTCAGATTCGACAACGCTTTTATCTTACGATAAAAAGTCGCTCTGCTCATGTTCATGATCTTTGCAAGATTTTCTACATCGATATCGATATTGGTAAGATTTTCGTGAATAATCGTGTTGAGTTTTTCGAGAAAATTTTTATCTGTTTTTGAATAACCGATTGTTTTGATATGCACGAGCGGCGAACTCGCAAAATATTCCTTGATCTTAATCCGGTTTGATAGAAGATTTGAAATCTGTGCCTGCAGGTGTTCAAATGCAAAAGGTTTTTCTATGTAAGCATCCGCTCCTACTTCCAGTCCTTCTATTTTTGAATGCAACGTGTTTTTTGCAGTCAACAAGATAATCGGGATATGACTGTATTCAAGATTTGTTTTTATTCTTTTGCAAAGTTCGAGTCCATCCATCACCGGCATCATGATATCGCTGATCACCAATTGAATATTTTCATCGTTCAGTACATCGAGTGCTTCTTTTCCGTTGTATGCTCTGCGTACTGTATAGTCGGCATGTAATTCCTTGCTGATAAAATCAAGTATTTCTTTATTATCTTCTACAAGAAGAATTTTTGGTCTTGATGAAGATTCATCCGCCTCTGAAAATTCACCTTCTGCTACTAGCAAATTTTCCGGTTCATCATTTTGCAAATTAAATTCTTTATCCTGGTGAATCGGGATTGTGAGTTGAAAAACATTTAAATTATTTTCCGGCTTTTTTAGATCCAATATTCCTTTATGCGATTCCGCGAGCGAGCGAGATAAAGGCAACCCAATGCCGGTTCCGGCCTGCTTTTCTGTTTCCTTCATCCTGTAAAAAGGTTCGAATATTTTTTCTTTTTGCTCATAAGGAATTACGAAGCCATCATTTTTTATTTCAATACCAAATACTTTGTCTTCGCTACTGAAAGGCAGCAGCTGTACAAAAACTTTGGTCTCCGCATATTTAATGGCGTTGTTGATCAGGTTACTCAATATTTTTTTCAACGCTTCAGGATCTACAAATGCCTGCAATGCGATGCGCGGCATCTCCAATTTGAAACTGATATTTTTCTGATCGGCTGCCGGCTGAAAATTGGAAAAAGTTTCCATCAGCAAATCCGATATATCTGTCTTTACAAAATTCAAACTGAATTTGTCTGTCTCGGTTTTTCTGAAATCGAGCAATTGATTGGTCAGATCAATCAGTCGGTTGGTATTCTTTTCCATTGTTCGGAGATTTTCATTTATTTCAGGATGATCGTTCTGCTTTTTCATAAGTTTATCCAAAGGCATCTTTATCAAAGTAAGCGGCGTTCTTATTTCATGCGCAACGTTGGTGAAAAATTCAATCTTCGCATGATAGATTTCTCTTTCTTTTTCTATTTCGAGTAATTCCATTCTCCGGCGATTTTTCTCGTACGCTCTTTCCATATAATATCGAATCAATAAATAGGCCAAGCCTATAATAACACATGCATAAATAAAATATGCCCAGTTACTCGCCCAAATTGGTGGAGAAATATAAATCTCCAGGTTGGCCTGGTTTTCATTCCACACGCCACTGCTGTTTGCACCTTTTACTTTAAATATATATTTACCAGGAGGAAGTTTTGTGAAATATGCTTTCCGGTTTGTTTTCAAATATGTCCAATCCTTATCGAGATTCTCCATCTTATAAGCATATTCGTTCATGTCGGGCACAGTGTAGCTGAGCGCCGCGAAATCAATACTGATGGTTGATTTATCATAAGGAAGTGAAATCAATTTGGTATAAGTTATCGATTCCTTCAATGGAGAATAATTATTATTGACTGAAAGTTCTTCATTGTTTACCTGGAAACCGGTTATGTAAACCGGCGGCACTGCATTGTTCTTGATGAAATGCGCAGGATTAAAACCAATCATTCCTTTCACACTTCCAAAATACATCATGCCGTCTGTGTCTTTGAAAGCAGAGTTATAGTTGAATTGATCACTCAACAATCCATTCGATTGTTTATATGTTCTGATGCTTTTTGTATCCGGATTAAAACAAACAAGTCCTTTCGACGTACTGATCCATAAATTATTTTTTTCATCTTCCAACACACGAAAGATCAAATTATCAGGCAGACCGCTTTTCGTTGTATATCGTGTAAATTTCTTTTTTTCTTTCTCATATTTGCACAGCCCTCCTTCCGTAGCAAACCACAAATTTTTTCTACGGTCCTGGAAAACACCATTGACGTGATTATCTATCAGGCTGCTTTCGTTGTCCGGTTCATATTTAAAGTTTCCATACTCTTTTGTCTGTGGGTTATAATAATAAATTCCATCTCCTTGCGTACAATACCATAAAATATTTTGATCATCCTCCAACATCCCTTGTACATGCGTAGAATTAAGTCCGGCAACGTGAGAAAAATCATCCGTAGCCCTGTTATACTTAAACAATCCGCTCCATGTACCTACCAGGATTTCCTGCGCCCTGGTTTGAAAAATAGTGACGATAAAATTATTTTTCAAACTGTGCTCATCCGGTCCGGCATTATAATGTCGAATAACCTTTCCCGTTAGTATATCCAGAACATCTAATCCATGTTCAAAAGTTCCGATCCAGAGTTCGTTACCTGTTGCAAGTAAACCGTGGATATTGTGATAGACGATACTTCCTTTCGCGCCAGTGGGCATGAAATGCGTGAAACTGTTTTTCTGAATATTCATTTTACTCACGCCACCATCCTCGGTGCCGATCCAGAAATTTCCATATTGATCTTTGCAAATTTCATGAACAGCATTGCCACTTATCGACGGAGCATTCAAACGTGGAAAAAATTTTTGAAAGGAAATATACGGCTCGGGTAAATAATTGATCCCGCCCAAATAAGTGCCGACCCATAAGCCACCTTCTCTGTCTTTGCAAAAAGTAAAAATTACATTATCAGAAATCGAATAAGGATTGTCATATTCTTTTTGCAAATGATTTATCGAACCATCGATAGTGTTATAAATGTAAATGCCGGTTTCTGTTCCTATCCAATATTCGTTTTCACTGCGTTTGATGAATTCCCGCACATAAATACCGGTTCTTTCTTCATTATAAGTGATGATATCCTTGTATTGCTTTGTTTTTGTATCAAAAATTTTTACGCCTTCTCTATTGGTGCCGACAAGAAATGATTCATTATTAATCGGGGAAATTTTTTCTATAGAGATGGGAAGTTTGCCGGCATTTTTTTCATAGACGCTATATGTAACAAATGAATCCAGTTCAGGAATATATTTTTTGATAGCACCTCTCGAAGTAGAGACCCATAATCCATTATCCGGCGTGATGGTGATGGAAGTGGCCACCGGTTTATTTTCATCCAGTTTATATAGTTTTACTTTCCCGGTTTCCGGTTTGTAGCTGTACACAGATACGTCAACGATAAACCAATAATAACCTCTTGCATCACTTATTATTTGCGTGCTGTTTCCAATCGGCACGGATTTTATTAAATTAAATCTCTCACCAATCTTATTGTAAGTGTAAATGCCTTTGTTCGTGCCGACCCAAACTGTATTCTTGTTATCCTTATACAAACACCTGATGAAGTTGCTGCCGATCGTTGTGGAATCCGCAGCATCGTTGTGAAAAGTTTTGAAAGTATAACCATCGAATCGGTTCAATCCATTTATTGTTCCAAACCATAAGAAACCATCGTCGTCCTGTAGACTACATTCCACAGAATTATTGGAAAGTCCGTTCTCAACCTGGTAGTGACTGAAATAATAAGACTGCGCGTGCATGTCGCATATTAAAAAGGAAGCAACAACTGTTAGCAATAAGATTCTATTTCTCAGGCAGCATTTCATTAGAATACACAAATTATATTAAAAAATAAAAAAATAACCATCCATCCGGAAGGTTATGAGAATTGAGACATTTTGAAAACAATTTGATGAGTATAGATCAGTCCGACATAAAAAATATTCTTTTCTTCACAGTTAATAAATAAGTCAACTGCTAGTTCACGATCAAGGACTTATTTATTTCTTGTTCTCAATTATTTATCAACTGCTTAAAAGATTGCTTATGACCAAGCTTCAATTTCTTCACCTGATTTTTTTCCGATCCCGTCTTTCCCAGGCACCGATTTAAAAATGAAAAGAGATCGCTACTAATTCACGCGAATAGTTCCGGTTTATTTGATAAGTGTTATTGTGTATTTATTTTCCTGCAAAAGACTTTTTATGATGAACAAACTGCTGCTGATATCACAAACGATAAGCTCCGTTTTTGTTCTTCTTGTAATCGCATCAAATATCAAATTCAACTATTGTCAATATATAGCAGTCGGCATGAATTTCAAAACAGCATTCAAGCGCTAACCAGATTTTAAAAATTGATTTGTTGCCTGCGGGCAATTTGGACTCCTTAAACAAAAAAAAATGAAGAAAAACTCACTCTTTCACAAAGGAACGAACGGCAGACTCATGCTGATTTTGTTGCTTACTATTTTCACAAACGCGGTGGCCCTTGCACAGAATCGAACTGTGACCGGAAAAGTTTTTGCGAATGAAAGCGACAGCACACTCGAAGGAGTCACCGTAAGGGTGAAAGGTTCAACAACCAGCACATCTACTTCAAAAGATGGAACCTTTTCAATCAGTGTTCCCGCAAATGCAGTTTTAGTATTCAGCTCGATTGGATTTACCAGTCGTGAAGTTGCAGTAAAAAATCTGGCAACATTTGATGTCAGGTTAACTACCGACCAGCATGCATTGCAGGAAGTGGTTGTAGTAGGTTATGGAACCGTGAAGCGAAAAGATATAACCGGATCTATCAGCAGTATCACTGCAGATCAAATTGAAAAAGTACCCGTTGCTTCTTTGGAGCAGTCGATGCAAGGTCGCGCGGCAGGTGTACAAATTATAAATAACGATGCTTCGCCCGGTGGTAATGTGAGTGTGTTGATCAGAGGTATTGGAAGTTTGGCCAGTGGGGGTAATCAACCTCTGTATGTGATAGATGGTTATCCAACAACCGGTGGAATCAATAATATCAATCCAAATGATATTGCTTCGATGGATGTGCTGAAAGATGCATCTGCAACTGCGATCTATGGTATCCGCGCTGCAAACGGAGTTGTGATCATCACTACTAAGAAAGGTTTGCGAAACAGGGTGCAGGTTTCTTTTGATATGTATGAAAGCATGCAATCAAAACCCAAGTTTTATAATATATTAAATGCGCACGATTTTGCCACTCTTTCCAACGAGGTTGAAGCAGCAGATTCAACCCACACTTATCATGGATTGTCCATTTGGCACACACCTGATGCTTTGCATAGCGTGGATTGGCAGGATGCACTTTATCGCACGGGGCTAACCCAAAATTATACGCTCGGCATCAGGGGTGGTAGCGATAAAGTGCAGTCTGCTTTTTCAGTAGGATATTATAACCAAAAAGGAATTGTATTGGGTTCTTACTTCAAAAGAGTGAGTGTTGGTCTTAACCTGGATTATGAACCCAGCAAATGGTTGAAATCTTCAACGAGTGTGAAGTACAGTTACCAGGATGCAAATAATCCTTTTGGAACAGGATCTCTTTATCAACTAGTAGTAAATCCTCCAACATTAGACAGTGGTAACAAATTAACCTACCTGATTAAAGATGGCAAAGGAAACTATGGATTTTACAATCCACAAAATTCAAACGTCTTTAAATTCAGCAACCCGGTTTATAGTATTGAGACGAATCAATATCAAAACATCACCAATTTTATTTTGGCAAACTCTTCATTGGAGGCCACCATATTTGATGGACTGAAAATAAAAACCAATGCCGGAGTGAATGTCAATAATTATTCAGGCTGGTATCTTCAACCGGAAGACAGCAGAGCGAACCAGCAATATCCGGGATCGATTGTTTCAAATGCTTATTATCATCAAAACACAAATAATACTTTTGAATGGCTATGGGAAAACACGATCGCTTATGACAAAACTTTTGGTTTGCACACTATCAATTTTGTCGGCGGTATTTCTGCGCAAAAAAATACCAACACATTAACAGGTGGCGGCGGTATACCTCCAAATAATTTGATTCGGGATTTGGGACAAGTCACCAACCTGCAATTCGACCGATATGGTAACGGGCAAAATATTTATACGTTAGCATCACAATTCGCGCGCTTAACTTACCAGTTCAACGACAAGTACATTATAACGGGAACGATCAGACGAGATGGTTCATCCAAATTCGATACTGCTAATAAATGGGGAATATTTCCTTCAGGAGCTGTAGCATGGAAAATTAAAAATGAATCATTCCTTGAAAATGTCGATTGGTTATCCGATTTAAAATTGAGAGGAAGTTATGGAGCAGTAGGTAACCAGAATTCAATCGGCTTGTTCCAATACCAGGCATTGTATGCGGGAAATTTCCCCGCGAATGTAAATGGTGGCGGCGCAGATAACCTGGGATATCCATTCAACAAAATATATCAGAATGGCATCGCGCAAACCCAACCTGCCAATCCGAATTTGAAATGGGAAACCGACTACCAGACAAATATCGGTATGGATGCATCGTTCCTACATGGAGCATTGAACATAACTGCCGACTGGTTTGATAGAGAATCAAAAGATTTTCTATTGACACTTGCCGCACCTGCGCAAACCGGTTACACATATATCACGCGCAACGTAGGCGCCATGAGAAATAAAGGTTTTGAATTCGCGGCAAATTACAGGTATACCAAAGCAAAGGATTTTCAATGGGGCGTCGGCGTAACCTTTGCAACCATTAAGAATACACTTACAAGCATAACATCCGGAACAGACTTCGTAACAAATTTCGGTGGACTTGGACTAACAGGACAAGGATGGGATGAATTCACACACTCAAACGTGGGCGGACCCGTTGGAGAATTTTTCGGATACAAATCGTTGGGAATTTTCCAATCGCAAGCACAGATCGATGCTTTGAATGCAAAAGCTCCGGGCGGAATATATTGGAGAGCCGCTACCAAACCAGGCGATCGTTATTATGCTGATGTAAATGGAGATGGTGTGGTGAATGCAAAAGACCGTGTAGCTATCGGTAACCCACAACCGAAATTTTTCGGCAGCCTCAATTTTGATGGAACTTATAAAAACTGGGACTTCAACCTCTTCTTCTATGCCGTTTCCGGAAATAAAATTCTCAATTACGTAGAAAGCGATTTGGAAAGTTTCCAGAAAAGAGGATCAGAAGGAGTTGAAAACGTAAGCTCCGCATATTTTAAAGGTCACTGGACACCAAGCAATCCTTCTAATAAATACGCAAGAGCGCTTGCAAATGATGATGCAACCGGCAATAGTATTCCTTCGAGCGCATGGGTAGAAGATGGAAGTTTCGTGAAATTGAAAAACATAACGATCGGTTACACTTTGCCAATGAGTTTGTCGAAGAGATTCTATCTGACAAAGTTGAGAGTTTATGTTTCCTCTCAAAACCTGTTTACAATTACCAAGTATAGTGGAATTGATCCTGAAATCGGGATACAGAATGCAAATCCAACTCAAAATGGAGTTGACAATGGAACTTATCCTTCGTCAAGATTTTTCACGATCGGTTTAAACGTAACATTTTAATTAAAAGAATGCTGATATAAATTTTTTCGATATGAAAATGACTAAGAGAAATTCAATTATCGTCGCTTGTTGCCTTGCATTGGTACCCGTGCTATCAATACCATCTGCATGCAAAAAGAGCTTCTTGTATCAAACAAATACATTCCAGGGAACTGCTGATGCAACTTTCAATAAACCCGCGGATGTGATCAGTTTGGTGAATGCTATTTACGACACTTACCAAAACAGTGATTTCTTAAAAAAATCTATTTGGTATTGGGCCAATTTTGAAACGCATGATTTTTTCAACTGGGGTGGTGATGTGATGTGGAACAACTACCAGATTCCTGCTACGTTCGGTGCGATCAATACGATGTGGACTTCGTCTTACATCGGCATCGCGAGAGCAAACGCAGCATTTGGTGTAATAGAAAAAGCAAGAGATAAAGGAATCATCGATGGATCACTCGCAGATCGTTTAACAGGTGAAGCATATTTTTTACGCGGCATGACTTATTATTATCTCGCTGCATCTTTTGGTGGAGTGCCTTTGGAGTTGAGTGCAGTGACAAATGGTTTAACGCCGCGTTCATCAAGAGATTCAGTCTTTAACCAAGTAGTTTCCGACATGCAAAAAGCTGAAACATTATTGTGGTCAAAAACTGCATTGCCAGCCGGAGATTTAGGAAGAGCCACAAAAGGAGCAGCCTACGGTTATGAAGGCGCGGCCCGTATGTGGTTAAAAGATTACACCGGCGCTCTCGCTGCTTTCAACAACACGGAACTCACTTCCAACTATCACCTGATGGCAAATTTTGCTGACGCAAATGAATACGATCATCAGAATAATGACGAATCACTTTTTGAAGTTCAATTTTCTCTTCCACCCGGAGGCACGCAGGACTGGGGCGGAAGCTGGCAGCCGCCAGGCGCTGAACTTGGATGGATCGACAGTTTTAGCTGGCCACAAGAGTTAACAGGTCAGGGTTATGATTATGGAAATCCAGCTTTATGGAATTCATATCAATCTGGCGATTTAAGAAAATTACTAACGATCGTTGGACCTGGTGATACTTTAGCAAGTCCGGGCATCAACAAAATACTTGGAGGATTGAAAGGATACAACCAGGTGATACAAGGATTTGGTGCAGGCAACTCTATTTATACCGGTGATGATGGAAAAATTTTAAATACAGTGGGAACATTAACGAGACCATGGTACGGCGATGATAAGGGCCGCACCGGATATTATTGCGCAAAAAAATGGAGAGATCCAAATCTTACAGGAGGAAATGCCAATTCAAAAGGTCAGAGTAATCTTTTTGGAGATCAGAACCAGATTCTGCTTCGCTACGCAGAAGTTTTGTTGAGCAGAGCAGAATGTAAAGTTCGTACCGGTGATGTGACTGGTGCGATGGCAGATCTCAAAATTGTAAGAGACAGAGCATGGGGTGGATCTTCACCGGCGATCATGCAAGACAGCGCCAACTTTGATGGAACTCCGGGTTTACCAATCACGGATCCTTTGCAAATGGTATTGAGCGAGTACAGGCATGAACTCAGTGGTGAATATTCTTTGTTCTATAATCTCTGCCGTGCAGGCACAGACGAAGCGATCGCTTTTATAAAAGCAGCAAACGGAACTGTGGATGCGAGTTATGATCCAATTCCAAATCCTGCTCCTGGTCCAACGCATGACGGCAAAAAGCATGGTCTATATAACACCACGCTTACTGCAAATCACACAGTGATGCCGATACCACAGGCAGCAATTGCTCTTAATCCGAATCTCACACAGAATGATGGTTACTGATTTATAAACTGTGAAAGAAAAAAAGGCTTTCCCGAATGGGAAGGCTTTTTTATTTTATGGGAGTGATTATTTTTGATGTATTTCACTTGAACATTGATTGTTGATTGTTGATTGTTGATTGTTGATTGTTGAATATTGAATATTCCTCGCGGTAATAAATATTCAATATTCAACAATCAACAATCAATGTTCAAGTGAATAGCCTGTTGAGTAACAAATTATTTTTAAGACTGAGAGACTATTTTATTTTTACAAACTATATCAGCAACGATTTTTATGCAGCAGCTCCGATTGTTATTAATTTTTTTATTTGTGTCCTGCGCTCTTGCCTGCAACACGAAACATACAAGGTTCGAAAAAATCTCATCTGATCAGTCCGGCATTAGTTTCAAAAATAATATTGTAGAAAACGATTCGATCAATCCGCTCAGCGTAGTTAATATATATAATGGCGGAGGTGTCGGTATCGGCGATTTTAATAATGATGGATTGATGGATATTTATCTCACCGGCAATATGGTTCCTTCCAAATTATATCTCAACAAAGGCAATTTCAAATTCGAAGACGTCACGGAGATAGCAGGCGTTGAAGGATTAGGTAGATGGGCACGCGGCGTTTCTGTTGTTGACATTAATAATGATGGACTGATGGATCTCTATGTTTGCAATACCATTTATAAAGATTCCCTGAAGCGACAGAATATTCTTTATATCAATCAGGGTAACGACAAAAACGGCGTTCCGCATTTCAAAAACATGGCTGCAGAATATGGACTGGATATTCATGTGCAATCAACCATGGGATATTTTTTTGATTATGATAACGATGGTGATCTTGATATGTATCTCGCCGTGAACGAAGCTTCGAATGGATACGGATCTTCCGTTTTCGTACGCAGGAATGATCAGACCGTTGCGCCCAATAGAGGCAGACTGTACAGAAATGATTGGGATGCCAAACTCGGTCACGCCGTTTTTCATGATGTGTCGGATCAGGCGGGAATTATTTTTGACGGATACGGGCACGCTGCAACTATTTGTGATATCAATGGTGATGGATGGAAAGACATTTATGTTTCGGATGATTTCTTATCCAGCAATCTCCTTTATATAAACAATCATGATGGCACATTTACAAACCGTGCAAAAGAATATTTCAAGCACACTTCTTTTAATTCGATGGGACAGGATGTTGTTGATATCAATAACGACGGATTGCCTGATGTCGTAGAACTCGATATGAACCCGGAAGATAATTATCGAAAGAAAATGATGTCCGGATCTCTCAGCACCAATACTTATCAGAATTTTGATTTGTACGGTTATCAATACCAGTACGTGAGAAATACTTTGCAATTGAACCAGGGACCAAGTATCAAAGAAAATGATTCCATCGGCATTCCTGCGTTCAGCGATATCAGTTTTATGAGTGGCATGTCGCAAACAGATTGGAGTTGGACCCCATTGATAACCGATTTTGATAATGACGGCTATCGTGATTTGATCATAACAAATGGTTTTCCGCGCGATGTATCCGACCACGATTTTGTGGCCTACCGGCAAAAAGCTAACAGTTATGCCAGCCCGATGCAAATGCTGGAACAGATTCCCCAAATAAAATTGCACAATTACGCCTTTAAAAACAAAGGTGATCTGACTTTTAGCGATGAAACTACAGACTGGGGTTTATCCATTCCTACGTTTTCTAACGGTGCCGCTTATGCGGACCTGGATAATGATGGCGCAATGGACATGGTCATCAATAATATCAATGATGAAGCATTTGTGTATAGGAATACATCGAGAGATAACGACACGACTTCACATTTTCTCCAGGTTAAATTCAAAGGCGATAAACAAAACATCAACGGACTGGGCGCAAGTGCGAATATTTATTATGATCACGGCAAACAACAGGTGTATGATAATAATCCTTATCGCGGTTATTTGTCATCAATGGCAGCTATGGCTCATTTTGGTTTGGGGAAAATTTCAGAAATCGATTCAGTGGTTATAGGCTGGACTAACGGCAAGAAGCAAACGATAAAGAATGTAAAGGCAAACCAGGTTCTGGCCGTAAATATCAACGACGCCAAGGATGATAATATAATTAACCATCCCGCGATTGCAGCAAACACATTATTCAAAGAAATAACTACAGCTTCAGGAATTACTTACAGGCATAATGATTTTGATTTGATCGATTTCAATATTCAAACATTATTGCCACATAAACTGTCGGATTATTGTCCCGCAATAGCCGTGGCCGACATCGATGGAAATGGCATCGACGATTTTGTCGTTGGCGGCAATGCAACCAATCACGCTAAATTATTTTTCCAACAGCCGAACGGACAATTCTTACAAAAAGATCTTCTACCCAAAACAGTAAACGAGCCGGTAAATTATAAAGACGAAGGCATTTTACTTTTTGATGCTAACGGTGATGGTAGTCCGGACTTATACATAGCGAGTGGCGGTTATAAAACTGCCACTGATACCAGCGGTTACCAGGATAGATTATATATCAATGATGGCAAAGGAAATTTTAAAGCCGACTCATTTGCATTGCCGGTAAATTATACGAGTAAATTATGCGTTCGCGCAATGGATTTTAATAATGATGGAAAGATGGATCTTTTTGTTTCGGGACGCGTTCAACCTGCAAAATATCCAATGCCCGTCAACAGTTTTATATTCAGAAATGATTCAGAAAATGGTCATGTAAAATTTACGGATGTGACGCACGAAGTGGCGCCGGATTTGGAAAAGATCGGTTTAGTATGCGACGCATTGTTTACAGATTTTGATGATGATGGACAAACAGATCTCATCATTATTGGCGAATGGATGCCCGTTACTTTTTTAAAAAATATAAACGGAAAATTTAAAAATGTCACTGCATCTTCCGGTATCGCAGGTAAAACCGGGTGGTGGAATGCTATTGCAGCCGGCGATTTCAGACATACGGGAAGAACAGATTATATCGTCGGCAATGTTGGATTGAATACGTTTTATAAAGCAACCGATCAGAACCCGGTTTATATTACGGCCAAAGAATTTGATAACAATGGGAGATACATCGCGATACCTTCGGTTTTTTTATCGGATGAACATGGAGTGAAAAAAGAATTCCCTGCTCAGGGAAGAGATGATCTCGCGAAGCAAATGCCCGGTATTAAAAAAAGATTTGCAACCTACAAACCTTTCGCCGTTGCAACCATGGATGAAATAATTACGCCAGAACAACGTAAAGGTGCATTGCGTCTCCAGGCAAATACACTTCAATCCTGTTATCTTCGAAATGAAGGCGGCGGAAAATTTACCATGATCCCGTTACCGGCAGAAGCCCAGATGTCGGTGCTCGATGCAATGTTGGTTGATGATTTTGATGACGATGGAAATCTTGATGTGCTTATTAATTCAAATGATTTTGGAACCGACGTTAGCACTGGTCGTTACGATGCAATGAATGGATTGTTGATGAAAGGAGATGGAAATGGAAACTTCACGCCATTGTCAATATTGCAAAGTGGAATTTATATTCCCGGTGACGGAAAAGCATTGGTAAAACTACAAGGCAGCACAGGAAATTATTTGGTTGCTGCAAGTCAAAATCGTGGTCCACTTAAATTATACACGCTTAATAAAAAGCCGTCGCTGGTGAAATTAAATCCGGATGATATCCGCGCGGTTATCAATTTCAAGAATGGGAAAATTCAGAAAGAAGAAATTTATAATGGCTCATCATTTCTTTCTCAATCCGGAAAATTCCTGTCGATTGGCAAAGACGCTGTGTCTGCAGAAATCACAAATAGCCGCGGTGTTAAAAGAAAAATTTCTTTCACGGATTAGAGCGGAGAAACAGAGCGGAGAGCGGCTAAACCTCCGCTCACGCTCTGTTTCTCCGCTCTTTTCTAGCGCAAAAAATACCTGATGCTTTTGTATCTTAGACAAGCAAATTGTAAAGGCATGTCAAAAGAATCTCAATATACAGCCAGGGCCCAACGTTTTGCTGCTCGATTTCCACTTCTCACCTACCTAAGCATCCAGGTTAATTTTTGGGTGATCGCAAATATCCTGCTCGGCGTCATCATGCATCTGCATGCGTTGGCAATGAGTTCAAGCATGGCTTTCCATTATCACAACAATATATGGTCGCTGGTTATTATCGCAATTATTTTAGGTATTTTATACGGAGTAGGTCTTGGATTAGTAGATTATTTTCTCGACAAAAGAATGTTCCGACAAAAGCCACTCGGGAAAATAATTTTGTTGAAAACAATTATTGCGCTTGTCCTGATTACACTGCTTGCCATGTTCACGCGTTTTATTTTGTATGATCGTATCATCGCTCCACAATTCTCCGAAACTGCGGACAAAAACTTTATATTGGACCCCGAATCCTGGAATTATTTCTATGCCCTGATGCTTGTCTATTATTTTTTCATGACGCTCGTCATTACGTTTATCAACCAGGTGAATAAAAAATATGGACCGGGAATATTGGTTCCGTTATTACTCGGCAAATACAGAAACCCGAGAGAAGAAGAAAGGATATTCATGTTCATGGATCTTCAGTCGTCCACAACGATGGTAGAAAATCTTGGTCATCTCAAATACAGTTCATTTATCAGGGATAGTTTTTCGGATATCAACGAAGTGTTGTCGCCTTTCTTTGCCGAGATATACCAGTACGTCGGCGATGAAATCGTTTTAACCTGGAGAGTCAGCGATGGCCTAAAAGATTTTTCCTGCATCAAATTTTTCTTCGCCTGCGAAAAACAGTTTCGTGATAAAGCTGATTATTATAATAGAGAATATGGATGTCTTCCTTTTTTCAAAGCAGGAGTTCATATGGGCAAAGTAACTGTTGTAGAGATTGGAGAAATAAAAAGAGATATCGCCTATCATGGCGACACATTGAATACGGCCGCTAGAATTCAGAGTGTGTGTAATGATCATAATAAAAAATTTCTTGTCTCAGAATATCTTCTTGAAAAAATCGGATTGAGTCAAAACTTCGAGACACATTTATTAGGGATGGTGCAGCTGAAAGGCAAAACGGCGAAAGTCGGAATAGCGAGTATAGATGGAATGGAAAGATAGCTTCTTTGAAGGGCGGAGAAACAGGGCGAAGAGCGGAGGACTGGCGCTCTCCGCCCTGTTTCTCCGCCCTTCAATTTTGCCCAACATATGTTTCCCAAACCCAAGGAGTTTAGCGCTCAATTATCTAACTTTAGCGTGTCAACACTTGCTGTATGGTTAGGTTCAAAACTTTTGGGGTAATTTTTATTTTATTTACTGCAATCATCTTTTTCTCGCAGTCATGCGAACATAAGAATAGTGCTGCATTGCCCGAAACTGTGAGTTATAATTTTGATGTACGTCCCATCCTATCCGACAAATGTTATGCTTGTCACGGTCCTGATGCAAACAAACGCCAGGCCGGCCTTCGTTTAGATATTCCAGAAGTAGCCTACAAAACTTTAAAAGATAATCCGAATGCACATGTGTTGGTACCGGGATCTCCGGAGCAATCGGAATTATATATTCGCATTTCTTCGAAAGATACTTCGGAAATAATGCCGCCTCCTTCGTGTGGACTAACACTCACCGAACCTCAAATAGAAATATTAAAAAAATGGATCAGCCAGGGCGCGAAGTATGAAAAGCACTGGGCGTTTTCTCCACCTAAACAAGTGGCGCTGCCCCAGGTGTCTGATCAGAAATGGGTGAAAAATGAAATCGATTATTTTATCCTGAATAAACTCGATCAAAAAGGACTGAAGCCAAATGAAGAGGCCGACAAAGAAAGATTACTGAAAAGAATTTGCCTCGATATCACCGGCCTTCCTCCTTCCATTGAACTAATGGATAAATTTTTGAATGATGCTTCACCAAATGCATATGAAAAAACGGTTGACGAACTCTTACAAAACCCCGCCTATGGTGAAAAGATGGCTGTTCACTGGATGGATATCGCGCGTTATGCAGATTCGCACGGATACCAAGATGACAACTATCGTTCGCAATGGCCCTGGCGCGATTGGGTGATCCATGCATTCAATAATAATCTTCCGTACGATCAATTCATCACCTGGCAACTTGCCGGCGATCTTATTCCAAATGCAACGAAGGAACAATTACTCGCAACTGGTTTTAATCGTAATCATAAAATAACAGAAGAAGGCGGCGTGATTGAAGAAGAATATCGAGTGGAATATGTTACCGACAGAACGAATACTTTTGGGCGCGCGCTTATTGGTGTTACTCTTGAATGCGCGCATTGTCACGATCACAAATACGATCCTTTCTCACAAAAAGAATATTACCAGATGTACGCTTTCTTTAACAGTGTACAAGAGAGAGGACTTGAATCAACTGTCGGCGGCCCTGAAACTTATGCGAAGCGGCCAATGATACAAATCAAAAACGAAGATGTAAAAGGCGTTCTCAGTTTCGTCAATAAGCAGGATACCGACAAGTTGATCGTTTCGGTTATGGGTGACAGTAATAAAATGCGGCCGACGTATATTCTAAATCGCGGCGCTTATGATCAGCATGGAGATTCTGTCGAACCTTCCACACCGAAAGCAATCCTGGCGTTAAATAATTATCCAAAAAATCGTTTTGGTCTGGCCGAGTGGTTGTTTGATAAAAACAATCCACTCACTGCAAGAGTTTTTATTAACCAATTATGGCAGGAAGTTTTTGGAAGGGGGATTGTAAAAACAGCCAGTGATTTTGGGATGCAGGGCGAATTGCCTTCTCATCCCGACTTATTGGATTGGTTGTCGGTAGATTTTATGAATCATGGATGGGATATTAAATACATGATGAAGAAAATGCTGATGTCGGCAACTTATCGTCAATCTGCAGTGGCTTCAACAGAAAAAATAAAAGCAGATCCGGAAAATATATTCTTATCTCGCGGTCCGCGCTTTCGTGTGCAAGCAGAGTTTGTGCGCGATATCGTTTTATCAAGCAGCGGACTTCTCGTAAAAAAAATCGGTGGGCCGAGTGTAAAAATTTATCAGCCGCCGGGTTTGTGGGAAGCTGCTACTTCAGGACGTGGGATACTGACTGAATACAAGCAAGATCATGGCGACAGCCTCTATCGTCGGGGGTTGTACACTTTTATCAAACGCACCTTGGCGCCGCCTTCCATGATGATATTCGACGCAAGCAACCGCGATCAGTGTGAAGTAAAAAGATCCAGAACAAATACACCGTTACAGGCATTGATTATGTTGAATGATCCGACAGTAATGGAAGCGTCAAGAGTTTTGGCAGAAAAAATATTGGCAGAAAAAATTTCGGATGAGGAAAAAATTATAAAAGCATTCAGGCTTATCGTTTGTCGAAAACCAAGTGACAAAGAAATAAAAATATTAAAAGATTATTACAGCGATCAATTGGAAACATTCAAAACAAATAAACAAAACGCAGAGAAAGTACTATCAGTAGGTGAATATCCTTTATCTCCAAAAACAGATAAAGTTACTGCGGCAGCGATGATGCAGGTGATCACAACTATTTATAATTTGGAAGAGACCATTACAAAATCATAATAATGGAAAAAGAAATTATTGAAACCAGTCTCGGCATAAATCGAAGAAGATTTCTATCCAGGTTAAGTCTTGGATTGGGAAGTGTGGCGCTCGGTTCTTTGCTGATACCAGATCTTTTCCGTGGAAGCGCAGAAGATGAAGCCGCATCCATTATGTCCGGACTTCCACATTTTGCTCCGAAAGCAAAACGTGTGATTTATTTATTTCAAAACGGTGCTCCTTCGCAGTTGGAATCTTTTGATTTCAAACCGAAGCTAAGGGAAATGGTGGGACAAGATCTTCCTGAATCGGTACGCATGGGTCAACGATTAACGGGAATGACATCCGGTCAAAAACATTTTCCACTCGCCGGCTCTATTTATGATTTCAAACAATATGGACAATCACAGGCATGGATAAGCGAATTATTTCCACACACGGCGAAAGTAGTGGATGATATTTGCATCATCAAATCGATGTACACGGAAGCCATCAATCATGATCCTGCGCTGACATTTTTCCAAACAGGTGCGCAGCAGGGGAATCGTCCGAGCTTTGGTTCATGGATGAGTTATGGTTTGGGAAGTGAGAATAAAAATCTTCCTGCATTTTGCGTTTTGCTTTCACGCGGCAAAGGCAATGGACAAGGAGTTTATTCTAAATTATGGAGTAATGGATTTTTGGATTCCATTCACCAGGGCGTTCAATTCAGTAGTGGTGAAAGTCCGGTACTTTATCTCAACGATCACAGCGGCATCGACAAAACGACAAGAAGAAAAATGCTAGACAAGCTTGCGGAGATGAATGATATTTCTTACAAAGAATTTGGTGATCCTGAAATTCAAACAAAGATCCAGCAGTATGAAATGGCTTACCGCATGCAAACTGCGATGCCGGATATTACCGATGTATCCAAAGAACCAGATGATATTGTAAAAATGTATGGACCGGATTGCCTGCTGCCAGGAACTTATGCTGCGAATTGTTTGCTTGCAAGAAAACTTTCTGAAAGTGGCGTTCGATTCGTGCAGCTTTATCACCAGGGATGGGACCAGCATGATAATTTACCAAAAGAAATAGTTGGCCAAACAAAAGATGTCGATCAGCCATCTGCAGCATTGATCACAGATTTGAAACAAAGAGGTTTGCTTGATGAAACATTGGTGATATGGGGCGGTGAATTTGGACGCACGAATTATAGCCAGGGAAAATTGACAAAAACAAATTATGGCCGCGATCATCATCCACGTTGCTTCAGCATTTGGATGGCGGGTGGCGGTGTGAAAAGCGGAATTGTACATGGGGAAACGGATGACTTCGGATACAATATCATCAAAGATCCTGTACACGTACACGACTTTCATGCGACTTGTTTGCACCTGTTGGGATTGAACCATGAAAAACTTACTTTCAAAAGCCAGGGGCGTCGTTATCGGCTGACTGATTTGTCTGGTAAAGTAGTTAATGGAATCATCGCATAGCAATGAAATTTAAATTGACCATTTTGTACATCAACCAAAACCTGCAATCATGAATCGCAGAAAATTTATAAAACATTCTTCGTTAGTAGCCGGCGGTATTTATATTACCAGCAATCTCCTTGCAAAACCAAAAGGCCCTGTGTATGGTCATAACGGTATGCAGTACACGATGGATGCCGATTGGGGGAAACTGAATCCTGCTGAGCATCCGGTAAATGATTGTCATGAGATGGTTCAAGACGCTAAAGGCCGGATCATTCTCTTGACCAATGAAACAAAAAATAATATTCTCATCTATAATAAATCCGGCAAACTACTTGACTATTGGGGACATGAATTTCCAGGGGCCCACGGATTGACGCTGGTTAATGAAAATGGCACCGAGTTTTTTTTCATTACAGATACGGTAAAGAACCAGGTATATAAAACCACATTGGATGGAAAAATTTTATTGACGATCGATGCTCCGCTTGAAACAGGAACTTACAAAAAGAAAGAAGAATTTGTTCCCACAGAAACCATTGTGGATACCAACGGAGATTTTTTTATTGCTGATGGTTACGGCGCACAATATGTTTTGCACTATGATAAAGATGGCAAGCTGAAAAATTATTTTGGCGGAAGAGGCGATGGCAATGAGCATCTTGATAATGCCCATGGCATTATTATCGACAGAAGGCAAAGCACTCCATCGTTATTAGTTACCGACAGAACCCGCAACTGCTTCAAACGTTTTAGCCTCGACGGAAAATTGATAGATATCATTCAGTTGCCCGGCGCTTGCGTATGCAGGCCAGTAATAAAAGATGATTACTTATATGCAGCAGTTTTACGTTCACCAAATTTAAGTGTAGAGAATAGCGGTTTCGTAACGATACTCGATAAAAACAATAGAGTAGTTTCGAATATTGGTGGCAGTGAGCCGATATATAAAGAAGGAATATTACAACCGATGTCGCAGGCCGAAAAGATTTTCAAAAATCCGCATGATGTATGTGTGGATGATGATAACAACCTGTATGTGGCACAGTGGGCATCGGGGAAAGTATATCCGTATAAATTTAAAAGAGTATGACTGAAGAGGAGTAAGGTGTGAGGTGTAAGGTATAGGGTATAGGATATAGGGTATATCGTATTCTTACTCCTTACTGCTTACTCCTTACACCCTATACCTTACACCTTACACCTTACACCTTAAACCTTACACCTTAAACCTTACACCTTACTCCCTACACCATACCCTTCTTATCATTTTCTGCTTATGAAATTTACAATCAAGCGAGTTGCCGAAAGTCTGTTGTTTGCTGCCAATGTATTCATTCTTTTCCTGGTTCTGTTCGAAAGTAAAATGGAATTTCCGGCGTGGTTGCAATCAGTTGGAAGAATGCATCCCATGTTTCTTCATTTCCCAATTGTGATTTTGCTGATCGCGATGGTGATGGAATTTTTTCGTTTCTCTTCAAATTATTCTTCGCAGGAATTCTATCAAAATTTTACGAGCAGCTTTTTATTGTTGGGTGTGTTGTCAGCCTCCATTACCGTGATCATGGGTTTATTATTATCAAAAGAACCAGGATACACCGGCGATACCGTAGAATGGCACAAATGGACAGGATTAATAATTGTGTTGTTCTCTTCGCTTGTGTATTGGTGCAGAAATGCGAAATGGTACAAAGCTGCTGTCGCAAAAATCAGCGCGGTTACTGTTACCATCATTTTAATAGTGGCCGGACATCTTGGTGCAGGAATCACTCATGGAGAAAATTTTATTTCAACACCGTTAATAGCAAACCGGGTTATTGAAAAAGTTTCCATCGACAAGGCGATAATTTTTAAAGATGTTGTACTCCCACTGCTCAACAGCAAATGCATTAGTTGCCATAATAGCGACAAAGCAAAAGGAAGATTGATTCTGGATAACGAGGAAAATATTTTAAAAGGTGGGAAGAATGGAAAATTGTTTGTCGCAGGATTTCCGGACAGCAGCATGATGATACATCGCATTCAGCTTCCGGAAGAAGATAAAAAACACATGCCCTTAACCGGCAAACCCCAGCTTAGCAATGATGAAATTGAATTATTATATCAATGGATAAAATCCGGTGCGAATTTTTCAAAGAAGGTAATTGAACTTCCCGAAACTGATTCATTAAGAATAATCGCTGCAAAATTTTTAGCGCCGTCAGGAGAAGAAAAATATGAATTCGCAGAGGCGGATGAAAAAACAATCAAGAAATTAAATAATAATTATCGCGCCATTTTCCCGGTAGCAAAAGAATCTCCTGCGTTAAATGTAGATTTTTATAACAGGAGTCAATTTTCAGCAAAGTCGTTGGAAGAATTATCAGCATTAAAAACACAGATCGTATCCCTGAATCTTGATAAGATGCCGGTGAAAGATGCAGATTTGAAAACGATCAGCCAGTTTGAAAATTTACGCACATTAAATCTCGCTTTCACGGATATCACGGGAGAAGGATTATCGCAATTGGTAACACTCAAAAATTTAAAAAGCATTTCTCTTGCCGGAACAAAAATAAATAGTAAGAATATTCAACCACTTCAAAATATTAAAACGCTCAAAGAGATATTTGTTTGGAAAACGGATTTGAGCGAAGAAGATATCATCGCTTTAAAAAATGTCAACAAAAATATTCAATTCATAACAGGTTATAAGAATGAAGGGCCGATACCACTGAATACTCCGATAATGCTTACGGTCAACAATGTTTTTACCGACACGATTCATTTATTTTTAAAACATCCCATTCCGGGCGTGCAAATTCATTATACACTCGACGGTACAAAACCGGATAGTGCGCACGCACCTGTTTTCAATAATGGTTTGGTGTTGGATAAAACTGCCATTTTTCAGGCAAGAGCTTTCAAAGACACCTGGCTCGGCAGTGATTCGATCATGTATGTTTTTTATAAAAGCGCATACACGCCGGATAGTATACGTTTTGGAAGTCCACCTGCAGATTCATATAAAGCCGATGGAGCAAAAACATTGATCAATCATATCACTGGAGATTTACGGATCGGAAATGGAAAATGGATCGGCTTTCAAAAAGATATGCATTTGTTCATGCAATTTGGAAAGCCAGTGAAGCTTAGTTCATTGGCATTACACATGATGAAAAATGTCGGCGGCGATATATATCCGCCGCTATCGGTTGAAGTATGGGGCGGCATGGATAGTACGCACATGAAATTGCTACAAACTGTAAAACCACCAGCACCTGTTAAAGGAGATATTCCGTCTTTGTTTTTAGTTGAATGCAAATTTTCACCAACAAATATCCGGTATGTGAAGGTAACCGCTGAGAGCATTAAGAAAATACCGAAGTGGGGCACATCGCCCAAAAAACCAGGATGGGTTTTTACGGATGAAGTGCTGTTAAATTAAAACGCACAGGTTTGTCAATTAATATTTGAAAACCTGGCGCACCTTCTCCATAAACTGTTCTTTTTTTCTGCGGCTCACTTCCACTTCCTTACCATTACTCATGATGATGGTACCACCTTCACCTTTTGTATATTGTTGCACGTGCATCAGGTTAATGAGATAGGATTTGTGCACGCGAAAAAAGAGAGTATTCGTCAACAAGGTTTCATATTCAATCAAAGGCTTTGATATCAATAAAGTTTTTTGATTGGTGAGGCGAAAAGATGTATAGCTCCGCTGTGCCTCGCAGTAAATTATTTCTTCCAATTCCAAAATCGTAAAACCTCTCAGTGTAGGTAAACAAACCTTATTCGACCATTTCAAAGGAGTCTTCACGCTTTCCCTTACAGTTGCTGTGTCTTCCATAATTATTTTTTTCAAACAGGATAATTACTATGATCAATACACAAAGCTCGCCAGCAAATAGTTCCCGGATATAAGAGTTATTCCCTATTTTATGAAAGAAGTTCCCTAGTTAATAGCGTGATTATGCGCTTTTAAAAAATGATTTCGCTCTTTCTTTGTGGCTAGAGCTTCTTCTAAAAATATTTCGCGCAGAGCAGGCAGAGAAAATGAGTACACAGAGAGCGGTCTCCGCGTACTCATTTTCTCTGCCTACTCTGAGCGAAATAGTTCTGAGTTTTTAAACCTGGTCACTTCTCGATTCGAATAACAGCAATTTTAAATTGGGGGTGCGTTCGTTTTAAAATGGGGCGAATTCCTCACATCTCACAAAATCTCGTGTCGTTATTTTGTTCTCGAAAAATTTATTTCAAAAAAATGAAAACTATTAATTATGAAGAGCAGTTTAACAGCGGCGCTCATAACATTTACTGTTATGTCGCTGCAACTATCAGCGCAGACAGGCAGTGTCAGTTCAACAACAAGTGATAAGAGCAAAAAAAATCTTTATATCGACGTCCATCATTTGACGCCGGGCAAAATAACTTATAAGGATATCGAAGGAGCGCATGCAAAAGATTTGCAGGTGGAGAAGAAATACGGCGTCCATATTCTTAGATATTGGGCCAATGCAGACAAAGGACTCGTGTACTGCCTCGCATCAGCGGGCGACAGTAATGCATTGAGACAAACACACGCCGAAGCACATGGACTGATTCCCGATCAAATTTATAAAGTAACGGAAGGCAACTGGGCCGATGTGATGGGCAAAAAGAATTTGTTCCTTGACATGCATGAGTTGGGCGCGGGAAAAGTTACTGCAAAAGATGTCGAAGCGGCACACGTAAAAGATCTTGCGACAGAACACAAGTACGGCGTTAATATTATCAACTATTGGTTTGATGAAAAATCGGGAATTGTAATGTGCCTTGCTGAAGCAAAGGATGCAAATGCGCTGATCAAAACGCATAAAGAGGCTCACGGACTGGTGCCAATATCGGTAGTGAAAGTTAAACAGGGAAAATAAAAACGCATCAACTTGGTTTTTTTGATTTGTGGTGATTTTATAGTTAAGCGATCGTGTTAAAAATCGTGGGGCGTGAAACGAGAGTAATTCACGTTTAGCGTCCCACGTCTCACGATCGATAGTTCCGCAAATTATTTAGCAGTCAGATTCGTCATAATCGCTAATCCTTTACTCCATACATCTTCCGGGTTGTATCTCCCATTATACGAATCGTTTTTTTCCTGGGAAGGATATGTTGCATAATAAAAGTCGCGATTTTGTTTCCCATCCCGCTCGTAAACGAAGGCGTTTTTCCAATTTTGCGTAAACATTCTTCTACCACATCTTCGGGTATCTGTGGCCGTGGTGCCGCGAAATTAATTTTTCCTGGTTTTGAATTTATATAGTTCGGCGTCGTCGTTGCACCGGCACAACACGCAATCACATCAACCCCTTTTGATTTCCATTCATACCAAAGGCCTTCAGCAAAAATTCTGCTGAACGCTTTGGATGCAGCGTATGTTGCAAGAAAACCAGAACCCCGGAAACCTGCTAATGACGACATTAAAATAATGGCGCCCCTTTTATCTTTCAACATTGATCCTGACAATGCATAGACTAGTTTCAAAGGATTGACAATGTTTACAGAACTAATATCAAGATGCGTAGTCAATTCCGTCCCGCGAAATGGACCGATATAAGATGATGCCGCATTGTAAACGAGGCAATTTATTTTGATATCCGTTGTTGCATTCAAAATAAATTGAGTAGCATCCGACAAAGAGAGATCACACGGAATGATCTGAACATTTATTTTATACTGATTGATTAATTCAGTAGCAATCTTATCTAATAATTCTTTTCGCCGGGCCACCAATACCAAATCCAATCCACGTGCCGCCAAAGCCTTTGCCCATGCGGCTCCCAAGCCTTCGGATGCGCCGGCAATCAATGCAACAGGTCCATATTTCTCTTTGAACTCAGGCATGAAATTTATTTTGATCCGCCGGTGAAGCAAAAGGATAAATAGATTTCCACATGCGATACAACACCACGATCGGAAAAATTGCCCACGCTGCATTGGCGAGCAGAACGCGGAACAATTGTGGTGTTGCATGCTCACCATTTATTTCTTCAAACAAAATAATGGAAACATTGGTGAGCATCACAGAAGCCCAAATAATGCTGCCAAACCTGATCCAATTTTTTCCTTTTACAAAAGCATAAATCGCGAAAATATAAAATGGACCAAAGAACAATGAATCAATCCAAATGGTTGCACGCCACCATGCCGGCCGGGCGATCAGAACCGGATCAAAATTTTTCCCATACCAGTGAACAAGGTCCACCAGTTTTGCGGGCGGCCATGCAGGATATGTGAAATTGCTAGGATCTGCAATAACCAGCTGCTCGAGATCTACAATATATGTGATGAAAAAAAGATTGATGATAAAGAAAATAATGAGTGCAATATCTACCGGGCGTTTACCAAGCGGCAGGGATAATGGCTGCATAAAGAGTTTTTAGAATTTTAAAGTACTTAAAAATTCTAAGACTTGATCAAATCATGTCAACGACTCTTCATTCATTATTTCTTCTAAAGCCAATTCTTTGTCTTTCAGGATGCAATAATTTTTTTAGGTATTCAAATATTACTTTAATATCCTCATCATGGCCAGTGAGTTTGCTTTCGATTTTTTCCAGTTGCAGCAAGATTTGTTTGTTCCTTACTAATATCTCTTTCATTTTGGTAAAAATCCGGATGATTTGAATGTTTACAGCAATAGCTCTTTCGCTATTGAGTATACACGAGAGCATAGTAACACCCTGCTCAGTAAAACAATAGGGCGCATAGCGCAACCCACCGATCCCAGATTTTGAGGACGCAAATTGCGTCCTCAAAATTTCGAATTCTTCAGCGCTCATTTCAAACATAAAATCCGGCGGAAACCTGCTGATATTTCTCCTTACTGCTTCCTTTAATCTTTTAGTTTCAACCCCATACAATTCTGCAAGATCCCGGTCGATCATCACTTTTTTTGTGCCGATTTTATATATTTTATCAATAACGACTTCGTCCGGAGGCAAAATTGAATCTTTAAATTTTTTCATATTGAATTAGATTTTTTCAGCGCAATATTTTGCAGGTGTTGAAAATAAAAATATGCCTCAACTACACCAATGCCATTTTGTGGTAAGAGGCGTTTTGTACGTTTCTTATTATTTTATTCTCCCGATTCCTTACCAACCATTTTATTTAACTTTCCACCTTCAATCAATCCCATGAACGAGATCATAAAAAGTAATGTAGATGAGCTGGGGTATAATTTTATTCCAAAAAAATATTTGCCAAAAGGCAAGGACGAATACTGGCTGCGCAATAAACAAAATCAAAATGGAATTGTCTATCGCCAACTCACAACTTTCGAAATTGAATCTTTGGTGCGTAATAGAAATACCTCCGACAATTGGAACAGGATATTAGTATCTGACGCGTTTAGTCCTGATCTTGTACAGAATTGTAAATTTTTCGGGCTGGTTCGTATTGGCAAACTGGAACCTTACTACCTGGAGTTTCATAATCTTCGCCGCCCGGTTGGACTTTATAACAGTACCATTATCAGTTCGGATTTTGGAGATAATGTCTGCATTGACAATGTAAATTATCTCTCTCACTATATCGTTGGTAACGATGTTATGATCGTAAATACAAACGAACTGACTACAAGTGATCACGCAAAATTTGGCAACGGCATTCTGAAGGAAGGAGAACCAGAGTTTATCCGTATAAGGTTGGAGATATGCAATGAAAATGGCGGACGAAGTATAATTCCTTTCGATGGTATGCTGCCTGGCGATGCATGGCTATGGAGCCGCTTTCGCGATGATGAAATTCTTCAGCAAAAATTAAAAGAGTTTACCGAAAAAAAATTTGATAACTACCGGGGTTACTATGGAAAGATAGGCGAAAGAACCGTGATCAAAAATTGCAAGATCATCAAAGACGTAATGATCGGAAGCGACGCCTATCTCAAGGGCGCTAATAAATTGAAAAATCTTACGATTAATTCTTCTGCAAAAGAAAAAACACAAATCGGCGAAGGTTGCGAACTTGTGAATGGCATCATCGGCTACGGATGCAGGATATTTTATGGAGTAAAGGCGGTTCGTTTTATACTTGCCTCTCAATCGCAATTGAAATATGGTGCCAGGCTTATCAATTCCTATCTTGGAAATAATTCTACTATTTCATGCTGCGAAGTGTTGAATTCCTTAATATTTCCCGCGCACGAACAGCATCATAATAATTCGTTTCTCTGCGCGGCTTTGTTGATGGGTCAAACCAATATGGCTGCCGGTGCGACTATTGGATCCAATCATAATTCAAGAAGTCCAGACGGCGAATTGGTTGCCGGACGTGGCTTTTGGCCGGGTTTATGCGTGAGCCTCAAGCATAATTCCAGGTTTGCATCTTTCAATATTCTTGCAAAAGGCGATTATCCTGCCGAGCTGGATATCCCTTTTCCTTTTTCACTGGTGAGCAATGATGTCAGTAAGGATGAACTGACCATTATGCCCGCTTATTGGTTCTTGCATAATATGTATGCGCTTGCCAGGAATTCCTGGAAATATGTCGATCGCGACAAACGGACCGACAAGACACAATTAATAGAATATGATTTCTTGGCGCCGGATAGTATCGGGGAAATGATCCGTTCATTGACTTTGTTTAAGAAATATACCGGAAAAGCCTATGCGCAAAAATATGAGCAAGGAAAAAAATATTCTGAAGAAGAATTGACGGCGCTCGGAAAAAAATTATTAGAAGCTCATAATAGCGTTATTGGGGAATTGGAAATTACAGCAGAGGCTGTCGAGAATAGTGATAGAAAAATAATTCTTGTAAAAGTGTTGGCTGCTTATCACCTGTTCAAAGAATTAGTCAGCTTCCATGCGGTTGTTCAGCTGATGGGTTTTATAAAGACGGGTTCGTTCAAAACACTATCGGAACTGCAAGCGGAAATCCCTTCACGATTAAATATTTCAGCGTGGACAAATATTGGCAGTCAACTTATACCGCAATCCGCATTAGATTCATTTATTGAACAAATTCATAAAGGGAAAATAAAAGACTGGGATCAAGTGCATGCTTTCTATAAAAAACAAGCGGACAGCTATGCGACCGATAAATTTCATTACGCACTTGCCGCGTTAAAGGAAGTACATGGAATACAAATCCGAAAAATAGATAAAGTACAATTTAAAAATTTATTGCAACAAAGCATTGGCACCAAAGAGTGGATGACCAAGGGAATTTATGATTCCCGGGCGAAAGACTATAGTAATCCGTTCCGGAAAATGGTTTACACAAATCCAGCCGAGATGAATATTGTAACAGGTTCATTAGAGCAAAATAGTTTTATCAAACAGGAAATAGAAGCACTGGCAAAATTTAAAAAAGAAATCAAAGAAATAATAACAAACATGAAATTATGATAGCTATAGTGTCATGTTTAACTTCTTTATTATTCCAAGAGATATTGCCGGAGAAAGCGCGATGCCCAATTGAGAATTTATTATTGCTTTACAAATCTCACAGCATAGAATTCCCGTTTTTCGTTTACCGCCACTAGTTGATAAATTCCGGGCGCAAGTCGTGGTAGTTGTAGCGTGACCGAGTTACTACCTGCTTCCGCCTGCATGAATCCTATTTTCATGATTTTCCCATCCATAGCAGTAATCAGCCATTGAAGCCTCTCGGATCTCGGAGCATTTATATGAAGCGCTACACTGCTTCCTGCAATAATTGTCGGAGCAACTGAAATCGTGAAATCGGATTTACTATTATTGATCGAAATTATTTTGCTGAAATATGAAACGCCGTATTTGTCGATCACCCGAAGCCGGAAAAAATTAATCCCGTCCTGTATCGAATCATAGGTAAAACTGTATCGTCTTTTACCGATTATTGCAGGTAGTTTTGCAATCGATTTAAAATCATTTCCAGATTTAAGCATCAATTGAAATGAGTCAGCTTCTTCCGGCATGTCGATTTCCCAATTGAAAGAAAATATATTGCTTACTATTTCCCCGGCAAAATCAATTGTTCCGATAGGCAAAGGGTTTTGCAGATCAGCGGTGCTTGCCAATGTAAAGTACCCTGTTGCTGAAAAATTATTTATCGGGTTACTGACTACAGAACCTGCGCTATTAAACGTGCCTGTCACGCTTGTGTGACCAGCATCTTCCCATATACCTAAGGATAATGAAGCGACATTTAAAAATGCAGGATCGGTAATTCCGCCACTTCCGGGAACAACAAAGGAAAGTTCCAGGTTACCTGTCGCGGCTGGAGTTGCATCTGCATTGATCATCCAATACTCCGTTGACGAAATATGTGCAACTCCGGCTCCATAAGAATTACTTAGTACCCTTGGATTGTCGCGCAAATATTCAACCACAAAATTTCCGGATACATTTTTCAATTCAACCCATCGCAGTAAATTATTTTTACCGACGGGGAAAAGAAAGAACTGCGTAGCAAACAAACCCTCCTTACGCAAAGGTCCATCGACAAAAGCCATATTTGAATTTATGCTGTCTGCGATAATGCTACAATTATTTTGTAAAGTCAGCATGTTTGTCGCAGAACTGGTAATTTTCCCTTTGAGCAATTCCAATTTATATGGCAATTGCAATCGTGAGAGAAGAATTGCTCCTTCGACATTATTCATCCTGAACCCGACACTATTATTAATTGTTCCTGCAAGCGAAACCAATTGCAATGTTGATCCATCGAGTTCGATAAAAGGAATACCGGTATTCGTTTCTGTGATTTGACCAGTTACGGATTGCACTAAATTCCCGCGTATATGCATCACCGTTGAATTGCCAGCTCCGCTGGCCAGGTTGAGTGTTCCACCCTGCTGGATATAATCGCCTTTGCAAATAATATTGCCGTTCGCTCCGGCGAGGTCGACGCTGACTGTTACCCCTGCATTGATTTGCATATTGCCGTTCACTGTAAGGGTATTGCTTCCCGTACACGTATATGTAATAGCTCCTCCTGCCGCCACTGAGCTAAATGTAATCGATCCATAAATTCGGTTACTCACGGACACGGTATAAGATGCCCGCGGCACGTCAAATTCAAATATCCCATTTTCAGTGCCCGGTGACGACGATAATATTCTCGTAATATTATTCGCATGTGAAGCTCTTGTACGATGAATGTATTTACCGCCATTGTTGATCCGAATAGAATCTGCAATATTCAACGACTCACCGCTGGTTAGTCCCGATGCATTCTGAAAAATTCCTCCCCGGTTAATTAATATTCCATAACCCGGACCGGTAGCGCTTAACGCCGGTGCGACGATATTGCTGGAAGGCAGAACCAATTGAATAATTCTTCCATTGTCCGGGTTTATGGTGATTGTTTTAATGATTGTGGAGCTGTTTGGCAGCGTGACTACATAATCTGTCAACACGATTGTATTATCCAGCAGCACATCATCACCAGGAACAGGAACCGTTCCATTATTCCAATTTACTGGATTTGACCATTGCCCATCTGTACCGTTTCCAGTCCAGGTTTTTATTGCCGCAAAAGAATGTACGCAGGATATTAAACAACCAATTATATACAGACTTGTTTTCTTACGCAACAATGCACGCCCACGCAAAAACATAGAATAAGATTTTATTTAGTGACTGACTGAAAATATCAAACGGTCAGCCGAAAATTATTTTCACCAGATACATGAGCAAGATAGAATGCGTAGGAAGCGATTAAAATACCATTTTGAGGTGAGATGTTTTGACGGTATGTGTATGGGTTTTCTGCACCAGTGTATTGATAAATTATAAACTCCGCCCTAAAAGGCGGAGTTCGTGACTGCATCTCAAATAAAAATCAAATAGTTTTTTTATCTACATCGGGGATTTCTAACTCGAAGTTGCTACTAGCTCCGCCCTTTAGGGCGGAGCTCAAGAATTAAAATTCATTAAAAAAAAATCCTTCCGTATGGAAGGATTTTTCGAAAGGAAGAAATAAATAAAATTATTTCTTAATAGCTTTTGTCACGCTGTCTTTCGCGGCAGTGATTTTAGTTTTTGCAGTGTCTACAGCAGCTTTAACAGTAGAATCAACTTTTTTAACTGCTGAGTCAACAACAGCTTTTACTGTGTCTGTCGCAGCTTTTGCAGCAGAATCAACTGTACTTGCAGCAGATTCGGTGCTGTTGTTGCATGCAGTCATAGCAGCAGCTATAACCAAAATACCGAGTAGTTTTTTCATTGTTGAAATTTTAATTGCGCGCAAAGCTAGAGTGATTATTGAAATACGCAAGTATTTTTAAGCACAATCGCTTGGGATGATGTGAATATCATAGAACAAGAAGACAAGGTACAAGAATGCAAGGTACAATGTTCATGCCTTGCATTTTGCTTTCTTGTACCTTGTCTCCTTGTTCCTTGTCTTCTTGTTTCTTGCCTCTTGTCTTCTTGTTCCAATTATTTTTTTCTAAAATAAATACGCAATGGAACGCCTTTGAAATTAAAATGCTGGCGCAATTGGTTCTCCAGGTAATTACGATAGGGCTGCTTGATATCATCAGGATAATTCGTGAAAAACGCGAAAGAAGGAACCTGCGTTGGCAGCTGCGCCACATATTTTATTTTGACAGAATTGCCGCGTACCACCGGAGCATGGTATGCTTCAACAGCCTTCAACATAACATCATTGAGCGCAGAAGTCTGTATTTTTCTCTGGCGATTCTCATATACTTCAAGCGCGGTTTCAATCGATTTAAAAATGCGCGTCTTATCTTTTGCGGAGATAAAAAGTATCGGCAGATCAGAGAATGGTGCAAATCTTTTTTTCAGTTCGCGTTCGTATGCGATAGCAGTATTTGTTTCTTTATCGACGAGGTCCCATTTGTTGACCAGAACTACAATGCCTTTTCCTTTTTTTACGGCCATGCTGAAAATATTCAGGTCCTGCGCTGCGATGCCTTTTCCGGCATCAAGCATCAGCAAACAAACATCCGCTTCGTCCAACGCTTTAACAGCCCGTATCACCGAATAAAATTCCAAATCCTCATGCACTTTTGCTTTGCGCCTGATACCGGCAGTATCGATCAATACAAATTCTTTTTTGAATAGTTTATAATGAGTGTGGATGGTATCGCGCGTGGTGCCAGCGATGTCACTGACAATGGTGCGTTCTTTTCCAACCAGCGCATTTAGGAGAGAAGACTTGCCGACATTCGGTTGCCCTATGATGGCAAATTTCGGAAGTGTCGAATCAACGGGTGTTGCATCATCATCTTTAATAAGTGCGGCAATTGCATCCAATAATTCTCCGGTGCCACTTCCCGTCATCGCAGATATAAAAAAAATATGCTCGAAGCCCATGCTATAAAATTCCGTTGCTTCAAGAAGCCTATCGCTATTATCAACTTTATTAACGACAAGAAAAACCGGTTTGGTTGAACGACGCAATACATCGGCCATCGATTGGTCCAGATTCGTAATACCGGTTGCGGTATCGGTCATGAAAATAATAGCACTCGCTTCTTCAACGGCGATTAATACCTGCTTTTTTATTTCTCTTTCAAAAACATCTTCACTCTCCGGAACAAAGCCGCCGGTATCGACAACATTAAATGATTTACCGTTCCAGTCGGTAACACCGTATTGCCGGTCGCGCGTAACCCCGCTCATATCATCCACGATCGCCTTGCGTTCTTCGAGCAGGCGATTGAATAATGTACTTTTCCCAACATTGGGTCTTCCTACTATTGCCACTGTAAATCCTGACATAAATAATAATTCAAAATTTTATACTCCCTTCGGGAGTAAGGTACAAGGGGTAAGATTCAAGATGCATGATGCAAGGAAGAAGATACAAGGTACAAGACTTGCACCTTGTATCTTCTTCCTTGTACCTTGTTCCTTCTTCTCAGTACCCATATTCTTTCAAAAAAATCTCATTATCTCTCCATTTCGGTTTCACTTTCACAAATAGCTCAAGAAAAACTTTTTGATTGAGAAATGCTTCGATATCTTTTCTGGCTTCCGTGCCAAGCTTTTTGATCATCTTACCACCTTCGCCGAGAATAATTCCTTTTTGCGTTTCACGATTAACGATGATATCTGCCCTGATTTTAATCAAAGTGGTTTTCTCTTTGAATTCCTGTATCAGGACTGTTGTGTGATACGGAATTTCCTGTTCATAAAAATCGTATATTTTTTCACGGATCAATTCTCCGACAAAAAATTTAGTGGGCAGATCGGTCATGTCTTCGCCGTCAAAAAAAGGTTCTCCTTCCGGAACGTATCGCAGGATAGTTTTCAGCACTACATCCAGGTTAATCTTTTTTAATGCAGAAATTGCTATTGCTTCTTTGCAATAATTTTTTGATTTAAAAAAATCAAGCGCTTTTTCTTTTTCTGTATCACTAACAGATTCACATTTGTTAATCAAGACAATCGCCGGCACTTTTAATTTCAAAGAAGAAAACAATTTGTCATTTTCGTCCAGATCATCCCTGATATCAAGAATCAACAATGCGAGATCTGCATCTTCCAGGGAATTTTTTACGACCTGCATCATCTTTTCGTGCAATTTATATTCCGGTTGAATAATGCCTGGCGTGTCTGAAAAAATAATCTGGTACTCATCCGTTGTGAGAATGCCTTTGATCCTGTGACGTGTCGTTTGCACTTTACGGGAAACGATTGCCAGTTTTTCGCCCATAAGCGCATTGAGCAAAGTGCTTTTACCGGCATTCGGCTTTCCAAATATGTTGACGAAACCAGCTTTCATGATAAAAAGTTTTCGGCCACGGGGATCGTTTGTGCTTGTGTGCGGAACTAAATTAAATTAAACAGCCAAACATAGAGTTTGGCGATAAATATCTTAAATCCAAAAACATGAAATAACAGCTTCCGCGAGAAACACAAATCCGAATTATAAAATAATGACTTCCTAAGAAGGAAGCCTTTGTTGCGAAGGGAGGGTTCGAACCTTCGTCCGCCTCTGGGCGAATACGATCCCTTCAAAGCCTCGAGATAATTTCCTCTGGAAAAATCTTCATAAAATAATGGCTTCCTCGAGGAAGCCTTTGTTGCGAAGGGAGGGTTCGAACCTCCGACCTTCGGGTTATGAGCCCGACGAGCTACCGCTGCTCTACTTCGCGATGTGGGGGGCAAAATTAATAGTAAATAGCTTCTGCACCAAATATGATTTATCGTTTGCCTGAGAATGAATGCAGCTTCTAAATCACTCTGTACTATGATCTTATTTCAGCCACGCACTACATAATTAATTCAACAGCTTCTCCTTCCCTTTTTTTATTTTTATAAAATGAAATATTTTTTTCTTCTTTTTTTATCAACCCTTATGATCGTCTCCTGCAAGCACGCCAAACAAAGTGATGATGAACTATACTCGCGTCATCTTCAGCGAAAGGTAAAACTAACGGTGATCCACACCCCTATTCCGAACGACAAATCGCAGTTAAACCTGCTGATTCTAAACGACGGACAAGATGTCGATAAACTCATGCTCAAAGAAGTACTTGACAGCCTATATAAAACGGGCTCTATTAAACCGCTGGTAGTGGTGGCAGTACACGCCGGTGACAGGATGCAGGAATATGGCGTTGCCGATAAACCCGACTACGAAAAAAGAGGATCGCGCGCCGGATATTATGATGCATTTATCAATGATGAATTATACCCGTACGCAAAAAAATCTTCTGGTGTCAGAAAATTCAATACGGTAGCAATTGCAGGATTTTCGATGGGCGGACTATCAGCTTTTGATATTGCCTGGAATCATCCCGACAAAATCGATAAGGTTGGCGTATTTTCAGGATCTTTCTGGTGGCGCGACAAAGCCATTGAAGACAGCACTTATTCCGATGATGATAACAGGATCATGTATGCGAAATTGAAAGCGTCGAGAAAAAGGCCCAAATTAGAATATTGGTTTTATGCCGGTACGGGAGAAGAAACTTCCGATCGCGACAAAGATGGAGTGATCGATGTCATTGATGATACAAAAGATATCATCGCGCTTATTCAACATAAAAATATTTGTCCGCCAGATGCCATTGTGTACCATGAACTGAAAGATGGCAAGCATGAATACGAATATTGGAGAAATGTGTTTCCGGAATTTTTGGTGTGGGCCTTTAGATAATGTGAAAAATGTGAAAGTGTGAAAATGTGGAAATGCGCCAGAAACACCGAAGCATTTCCACATTTCCACACTTTCACATTTTTCACATTAAATATCAGTCTTTCCCCACACTGCTCGCTCCATTTGAATGAAGATCTTTGATCACGGCTGTTCCTCTATAGTATATACTACTGGCGCCACTCGCGTGAGCGCTTAATTCTTTGTTCACTGAAATTTTTATATCAGATGCGCCTGATGCGCGCGCATTACAATTATCGGTTACAAGATCATATCCTTTTACATCACTTGCACCACTCACACCAATCGTTACTTTTCCAGCACTGCCGCTGATCGTACAATCGGATGCGCCTGATTGGTCAAGATTCAATTCATTTACTTTGACCGCTCCTTTAAAATCACTTGCACCAGAAAGTCCTATGTCCAGTCTGTCACCGGAAATAGTGCCATCAACAAATATATCCGACGCACCTGATGCATTGAGCTTATCGAGTGTTTTGACAGATACATATGCTTTTAATTTTTTGTTATCGCTACCCCAATTCCAACCTTCTCTATCATACCAAATATTCAGCACGCCATCTTTCACTTCTGTGCGTATGCGATTACGATATTTTATTTCGCTCGCACTTACAGCAACTGCTTCTTCATTGCTCTGCGTGAGATAAACATTGATTGCATGAGAAACCCTTATCGCATGAAAACCTTTTACATTACGCTCTTCTGCATTGGGATCATTAATCACCGTATTTTGTGCGAAGCCTGATCCTACTGCAAAAATGCCGATAACAAAAAACAAAAACTTTTTCATAATAAAGCTGATCACTGTTTAATATAATTCGATTTATCTTTTTGACACTTCACCACCACTGCTCGTGTTGATCTCTTTAATGACGCCATTTCCCTTGTAATGAATTTGTCCGCCGCTGCTTGCAGATGCGCTTAATTCTTTATTCACAGTGATCCGCAAATCGGCGCCACTGCTGGTGTTTGCATCGCAATTATCAGTTGCAAGATCATAACCTTTAAATGACGCGCCACTGCTTGCTTCAATCGTACAATTAACAGCGGTTCCTGAAATGTTTGTCTCAGCACCGCTATTCTGTTGCATTTTTAATTTTGTTACGCGAACATCTCCATTAAAATTTGCGCCGCTGGTAAAATCCATGGCAAGTTCATTTGATTTGATTGAGCCATCTACTTCTACATTTGCGCCGGAATTACCTTTCAATTCATCCAACACCTTACAAGATACGTACGCGCGTAATCTTTTTCTATCCCTGTCATCCCAATCACGTCCGTTCTTGTCAAAATAAATTTTCAAAACACCATTGGTAACTTCAGTAATGATATGATTCCTGTATTCTGGATCAGTAGCACTCACTGCCACTGCTTCTTCGTTGCCTTGTGAAAGATATAAATGAATGCCATTGGATACGCGGATCGCATGAAAATCTTTTACCGAACGCACCTGCGCATTTTTATCCTGTATCACTTTGTTTTGCGCCATCGCTCCCGATAAAACCAGGCAAGCGGAGAAGGCGAGAAATAATTTCTTCATAATGATTTTTAAATTATTGATTGATTTTTGTTTGTTAACTATCTATTTTTTTAACGTTCACTAACGCAATCTCGTTTTATCACTTGCAATTTATCCTCTCTTCGAAACACTGCTTGATCCACTTGATTTCAGTTCCTTGATCACTCCATTTCCTTTGTAAGAAATATCGCTGCCACCACTTGCATGAGCGCTTAGTTCTTTATTCACATTCAACTGCGCGTCGCTACCACCGCTGGAAGAAATATGACAATTGTCGGTGACGAGGTCATATCCATGAAAATCGCTGCCGCCACTGGCATCGATATCCAGGTTTGTAACGCTTCCTGAAATATCAACATCCGATCCGCCACTTTGATCGATACCAAGATCGGTTACATTCAATTTGCCTTTCAAATCACTTCCACCGGATAAGTTAACATCCAGCTTATCAGATTTGATACTGCCTTCGATGTTTATATCTGATCCACCGGAAGCGCCAAGCTTATCCAGCGTTTTTGCGGACACATAAGCTTTCATTTTCAAATTATGCCATCCCCAGTGAAATCCATCATGGTGATCAAGGTAAATTTTGAGTACGCCATTTTCCACTTCCGTTCTGATGCGGTCGCGTACATCAAGATCGTTTGAGCTGACAGCTACCGCCTCATCACCCTGGCTCAGGTAGAGGTCAATGCCACCGGAAACCTGGATAGCATGAAATCCTTTCACATTGCGGGTTTGCACATTTTTATCGTTGATAATGCGCGAAGATTGGGCAATCGACATCACAGTCATAGAAGCAAAAACAATCAGCAGAGAGATTCTTTTCATACAATTAATTTTTACGAAAGACACGGTTATTTAAATAATGTTGCTTGGCCGGCAAAGCGGCGTTTTGTAGTATGACGCATTGCATCTTCAAATGTTACACTATATTTGCCTTGCTTTTGCTTTCTAAAGTCACTTTTCCAAAGTTTTAAACTTTGGAAAAGTGACTTTAGAAAGTTTAAATCTTCAGTTTACCGGGGTGCTGATTCCGCCACATGCGGAAAAGGCTGAGATAATACCCGTTGAACCTGACCAGGATAATGCCTGCGCAGGGAGGTGGTTTTCTTTATTAAGTCCTCTTCACGTACATGCATTTTTCCGTAAAGCAAATTGTTTTATTCATCGTGAAATGCCGGAGATAGCCATCATTTTGATGTTTATCGCCCTACGTTTCCGAACAAATTAATTGACTCAATAAATTAATTTTTATGAAACTGCTTTTAGGAATTTTTTTGATGATGAGTTTTCATTTGGTATTTGCGCAAAGCCATCCCAGCGTTAAAATTACAGATGCTAAAACCAGAGTTGCACTCGCAGGCGCCAGCATCGAAGTAGGTAACACCCGCAGCGCATTCACTGACGATGCAGGTATTTTTGAATTGCCTGCAAACAAAGATGGTAAATATAATATCAGGATTTCGAACATTGGTTATCGTACACTGGACACCGTTATTGAATTTTCAGGGAATGGACCGCAGATCATTTCGCTTACGAGAATTGATCTTTTCATGCAACCGATCGAAGTAAGAGCAATCCGCGCCGGAGATAAAACTCCTTTCACCAAAACCAATATTTCAAAAAAAGACATTGAAAAAAATAATCTTGGCCAGGATCTTCCTTTTATCCTAAACCAAACTCCTTCTGTAGTTATAAACTCTGACGCAGGTAACGGTGTGGGGTATACGGGAATTTATATCCGCGGCACAGACGCTACCCGCATTAATATGACCTTAAACGGTCTTCCTTATAACGATGCAGAATCGCAGGGCATTTATTTTGTCGATCTTCCTGATTTCGCCTCGTCGGTAAACAGTATACAAGTCCAGCGCGGTGTTGGAACTTCCTCCAATGGCGCCGGCGCATTCGGAGCTTCGATGAATTTTTCTACGAATGAATTTAACGCGAATCCTTATGCGGAATTCAACAACAGCTATGGTTCATTCAATACATGGAAAAACACGATCAAAGTAGGATCGGGATTGATTGGTGATCACTTTACAATCGATGCAAGACTGTCGCGTATCAGCAGCGACGGTTTTATAGACAGAGCCGCGACTACTTTAAGATCCTTCCAGATTTCCACCGCATGGCTCGATAAAAATTCTTCAATCAGGTTCAATGTCATCTCCGGTACAGAAAAAACGTATCAGGCATGGAACGGAATTCCCGCGGCAAAAGTGGAAGGCGATAAAGTTGCACTCGACAAACATTACGCCGATAATGTAGGATCACTTTATTTCACCGTGCAGGATTCTTTAAATCTATATCAGTCGAATAACCGCACGTACAATTATTTTACTTATAAAAATCAAACTGATAATTACCAGCAGGACCACTACCAGTTATTCTTCAATCACCAATTCAACGAAGAAATTTCATTAAACACTGCCGGATTTTTAACGCGCGGAAGAGGATATTATGAAGAATATAAATCACATGCGAACTATGCCGATTATGGATTACCCGATCCTGTTTACCAGGGAAGTTCAATTTCTCAAACTGATCTCGTGAGACAAAAATGGCTGGATAATTATTTTTATGGTGGAATTTTTTCACTTCAATATAAAAAAGCAGATACAAAGTTCACAACCGGCGGAGGTTGGTATCGATATAATGGAAAACACTATGGGAATGTGATCTGGGCGCAAAATGGCGGCGTCCCAAATGACTATCGCTATTATTACGAACCCGCCGACAAAACCGATTTTAATATCTATGCGAAATTTCAGCAGCAGTTCGCGCAGCATTGGAATGCATTTGCGGATATACAATACCGTGGTATTAATTATTCTATTGATGGTTTTGATGACAACCCCTCCATCATCATCGATAAAAAATATCATTTTCTAAATCCAAAAGCCGGTATCACTTATAACAATCGCGACTGGGAATTATATTTTTCATATTCACAAGCAAGTCATGAACCAAACCGGGATGATTTTGAAGCCGGCGTAAATGAACAACCAAAACCTGAAAGGCTACATGATTTTGAATTGGGACTTCAACAGAAAAATATACACTATTCATGGGGAGCCACTTTATATTATATGTTGTATCATGACCAACTTGTGCTCACAGGAAAAATCAATGATGTAGGATCATACACGCGCACAAATATTCCACGCAGCTATAGGGCGGGAATAGAATTACAGGGAATGGTAAAACCGAATAATTGGTTTGATATAAACGCGAATCTCACTTTGAGTAGCAACAAAGTTTTAGACTACACTGAATATATCGATGATTACGACAACGGCGGACAAAAAACTTTTACCTACAAAAAAACAGATATTGCTTTTTCGCCTGCAGTTGTCGGCGCAGCAACAATAGATTTCTTTCCAGTAAAAAATCTTCAATGCAGCCTCATCGGAAAATACGTGGGAAAGGAATATCTTGATAATTCACAAAAAGAAGATCGTAAGCTGGATGGATACTATGTACAAAATTTGAGGTTCATATACACGATCAAAACAAAACCTGTTGGCGAAACCAATATTGTCTTCCAACTCAATAATGTATTCAATAAGAAATATGAACCAAATGGATATACTTATAGTTACTATTACGGCAACGAGCTAACCACTGAAAAATTTTTGTTTCCCATGGCAGGGATAAATTTTATGATGGCCGTTAATATCAAGATATAAAAATTTCGAGCAGAAAGGAATAGAGCGGAGAAACAAAGCGCAGAGCGAAGGTTAGGCGCACTCCGCTCTGTTTCTACGCTCTGTTAATAAGTGTTATTGCTTGTCGTCGATCTGAAGAGACATAATTCTTGATTGCCCCGATCCCTGAAATGAGATCCGTGCATTTTCGTTCTTTAGATATTTTTCTTTGTACCGGGAAAACACGGGCTGTGGCTGTTTTACGCCATTCACGATAAGTCCTGTCTTATCCAATGAAAGTGAAATATTTTTTTCGTTTTTAACGATACCATCTTTTTTTAGATCGGAAACGATTCCGGTAATCACATTATCCGAGAAAAGTTTATCCTTTTCTGCTTTTTCTCTTTCATCCCGGGCTAATACCATTTCTGCTTCTGCGCGTTCGTTCGCCTCTTTTGCTTCCAGCATTACGCTTTGAGATTCTCCAAGAGCTCTGTCCACTTGTAATTTTTCGTCCTCCGCACTTTTCTTGCGCATTTCTGCATCGGCCATCGCTTTTTCTGCGGAAATTTTTTCTGCACTTGCTGCGGCATATGCCCTTTCCGCATCTATTTTTCCTTTTGCCGCGCGCTCTCTTGTCTCCTTAACAATTTTATCAATGGTATTTTGATACTCCGGAATTTTTTCATCAGGAATTCTTTTACCGTCTATATATAGCTCAGTAACTTTTCCGTGAATGAAAACGATTTCATATTTTTTCCCGCTTACAGTTTCTTCTATGATGCCGCGAAAAGAATCATCCGTGTAAGAATAGGGCAATGTATCTCTTTTAAGCAGCCCTGCAACAGGCGCCTCACCAACCGGGGGCAACGATGCCGCCGCTTTCACAAAGGATTCGACAGGCTCCGGTTTTTGCGGAACACCGGCAATCTCTTTTGGAAAATTCGCGATGCCATCGATCGCAGCGACGGGCTGCACCGCTTCTTTAGTTATTGCTTCCGGCTTCGGAGGCATCGGTGGTCTTTTGTGATTTTGCGCAAATACTACAGTAAGCAATCCGGTTACAACGAGTCCGGATGTTAAAAAAATCTTTTGCATAATGTTTAATGTTTTATTGTCGTTTTGAAGTATTCGTTTCGCTCTTTGCAACAGTTGATTCTTTTTTCCCGGAAAAGCAATCGCGTAGCTTGAGTTTTTGATATTATATTCCTGGAATGCGACCAGAGCGCTGACAAATTGTTTTTTATTTTTTGTGTGATTGATCGCGATATCGTCGCAACAATTTTCTCTTTCTTCCCGGATCAAAGATGATATCCAAAGAACCCCCGGATTGAAGAAGAAAATTGCTTCAGCAAAACTTTGCGCAAGATTGACCAGGTAATCCTTACGCTTGATATGTGCAAGCTCATGTAATAAAACAGCCTCCACTTGTTCGGCGGGCAATTTCATGAGCAAACCGAAAGGAAATAATATTACTGGTTTTAAAAATCCTGTCATCAGCGGAACTTTTACTATCTCAGATTCCAATAACAGAATATTTTTTTTGATTTGCAGCCGATCGGAGAGCTCCATTACTTTTGCCTGCCAGTAAGCGGGCGAAGAATTTATTCTGTAGTGCCTGATTCGATGTGCATATCCAATGTCTGCGAGCAATTTGACAAAACGAACACTGAAAATAATAAACCAGATAACGACTACCAGTAATGCATGTGCGCTTAAATAATTTGCTACTTCTCTGATATAATGTTTTCCTTGGGTTACCAGGGATGAAACTTGCTCCTGTTGTTGTGTAATATTTGTTTGGGCAATATTATTTGCGATGGCCGAAATAGTTCCGCGATACTCCTTACCTGAAGCAGATTTTAATTCTTTACTAAATGTAAAACCAGCAATCACCAGGAATAAAAAAAACAAAAACGAAAGTAAGTTATATCTCAAGGCCGAGGAAGATTTCCTGGTAAACACAATCACGATTCCGCAGGCAATGGCAACCAGCAATCCCTGCCATAATGAATGGATCAAAGTCCAGCAAATTGCCTGGATCATTTCATCAGAGAGCAATTGTCTTAGTGCGTTCATACAAATAATTTATTATGATCGATTATTCTTTATCAAATTTGTTGAGCAAGTCTTTAATTGCCTGCAATTCTTTCTTCGAAGTTTTTTTATTACCCAGCAACTGCATCAACAAACTACTCGGCGAACCATTATACATTGTATCAACAAAGCGATCCAGTAAATAACTCTTTGTTTTCTGTTCTTCCAGCGCAGCACTATAAATATGTTTCATATTGCTTTCATCTCTCTTCAATATTCCTTTTTCTACCATGATCTGCATCAGCTTCAATGTAGAAGTATATTGAACAGCACGTTTCTCCTCATTCAGTTGGTTGTTTACAAAGCGAACGTTAGAAGGTCCGTGCTTCCACAAAACCTGTAATATTTCCAATTCAGATTTAGTGGGTTCTATCTTTTGACTGGTTTCTTTTTTTTCCGGCTTCATGGTATAAAGGTAGGAAATTTTTCGTACGAACAAATTTTTACCTTATTTTTTTTATTTTTTTAACAAATGTGTTGAATGGCGATTAATATTGTCTGAACCGGGATTGTAAACGATTT
>JAFDYD010000026.1:0-15596 GCA_018267615.1 Bacteroidota bacterium
CTAAATCATGCAAATCATGGTTCAGATATAAAAACACTGTCGCCATTCGGATCAATTATATTAGTTTTGCCTCCTCAAAATCACAATGATGAAAAAAATTACAGCATTTGTTCTCGTAATCGGAATTTGTGCGACTGGCTTTTCGCAGGTCAAAAAAAAGCCAGCGCCTGCAGCTTCCCAACCCTCTTTAAAAAATACGACTGATTCGATCAGCTATGCACTGGGATTGAATTTTGCGAATTTTTGCAAACAGCAGGGAATTGAGTCATTAAACGCGACACTGGTATCGAAAGCGATTAATGATGCATTAAAAAATAATAAGCTGCTGTTAAATGAACAACAGGCGAACAATTGTATCGTAGGCTATATACAAAAAATAAAAACAGAAAAAGCTGCGGAAGGCAAAAAAGCCGGCGATGAATTTTTAGCGGCTAACAAAACAAAACCGGGAGTGGTAACATTGCCAAGCGGGCTTCAATACACTGTACTTAAAGAAGGAACTGGCCCAAAGCCTGCGGCCACCGATAAAGTGAAATGTAATTACGAAGGTAAAATGATCGATGGAACCGTTTTTGACAGTTCGGAAAAACAGGGGCAGCCAATAGAGTTTGCCGTAAATGGCGTGATTGCAGGTTGGACCGAAGCGCTTCAACTAATGCCGACAGGAAGTAAATGGCGTTTATTCATCCCTTCAAATCTTGCTTACGGTGATCAACAACCGAGCGCAATAATAAAACCCGGATCTACGCTGATATTTGATGTGGAGTTGTTGGAGATAGTGAAATAGTCTGAACCGAGATTTTTGAGATGTATGGGATGATTGAGATAGTTTGCAATGTTTATGTTCCCAAAAATCCCATACATCTCAAAAATCCCGGTTCAGATTACTTATACAACAAATCATAATACTCGTGTGCCATCCTTCCTGAATCAAATTGGAACTGCACATCTCTCATACCATTCTTGGCAATTTGTCTCCATGTATCGTGCTGATCATAATACAAAGGCAATATTTGCTGTTCGAGGATCTCATATAATTTTTTGAAATCATAATCGTCCTGTTCCTGCGTATTCATATTTGCATAATCAGCTTTAGGAACAACGAATCCGTTATTACCATGATTGATGAATTCAGGTATCCATCCGTCATCCGTAGAAAAATTTACAGCGCCATTCATTGCAGCAGTCATTCCACTGGTTCCGGAAGCTTCACGAGGAACGCGAGGATTATTCAACCAGCAATCAGCAGCTTGTTTTAATCTTTTTGATAGTCCAAGTTCATAACCGATTACGACCGCAACATTTTTATATCCTTTACTAAGGTGGACAAGATGATTGAATTCATTGATAGCGGGATAATCCATGGGATATGGTTTACCAGCCCAGATTATTTGTACCGGATACTTGGTACTGCTTGTTAATTTGTTGAACCTGTCAATATCCCTGGTAAGAAATTCGGCTCTCTTATATCCGGCGAATCTTCGCGCCCAAACAATGGTAAATACATTGGGCGTAAATAATTTTCCCGTTTGATCTGCGATGATTTCAAAAGCTCTTTTCTTTAAATATTTTTTCCGGTCATCCCACCAATAATCATCGCCCTGTTCTTTTTGTTTGTATAATTCTTTATCTGCCCAATATCGCCAGTTCTGTGCGTTCGTAATAGAAATAATCGGGCAAATATCTTTGTATTTACTCCACATCGCGCGCGACACATTTCCATGCAACTGAGAAACGCCATTTGCAATATGAGCAAACCGCAATGCGGCGAGAGAATGATTAAATGCATCATCTTCGATGCCTGTTAATTTTCTTACTTCATCGAGAGGCAGTCCGCAGAAATAACTCATTTTGTTGCACAAATAAATATCGTGCTTCTCATTTCCCGCTTCTTCAGGTGTATGCGTAGTGAACACCATCCGCTTTTTTACTTCCGCAATATTTTTATTGAATTTCTGATATAGATAAAATGCTGAACTGATTCCGTGAGCTTCGTTCAAATGATACAGTTCCGGGTTAAAGCCAAGTTCATCAATCAATTTTGCGCCGCCAACGCCCAGCAAAATAAATTGCGCGACTTTAGTGGCAACATTTGCATCATATAAACGATGTGTGATTGTTTGAGAAACATAATCGTTTTCGGGAAGATCGGTGCTCAATAAAAAAAGAGGAGCACTTTTAAAAGTTTCCGGATTTAAATACCATGCTTTCACCCATACCGGATGTTCATGAATGATAATTTGAAACTTGATACCGGTATCTTCTAAAAAACTATATTGTTTTTCCATCCAGGTCACCTGTAATGTTTGATCCTGGTTTCTTGCCTGGTCATAATATCCGTATTTCCACAAGATGCCGATAAAAATCATGTTTTGCCTAAGTTCGTAGGCGCTGCGCAAATGTGATCCGGCTAAAAAACCAAGTCCGCCGCTGTAAATTTTCAATGGCTGATGTACGGCAAATTCCATGGAGAAGTATGCCACTTTTTTTTGATAACGCTCGTCAACAACGTAAGGGACATTAAAATTTTTAAAACTCATAAGCTGTTTTTTCTATACCCTTCTTTCGTTTTTGTGTAAGAAAGACGCAATATAACGGATAAAATTGATTTGAATTGCCCGAAAGCCGCAAGGGGCGGGAAATTTAAAATCTGTCGAAAAAAAAATACGAAATAATTTATTTTTATTCGACAAGCGGCACTTTTTACTTTTTCTTTTTGACCGGTTTTGATTTTGTCTCTTTGTGTTTTGCATAGGAACCGTCAAAAAAACACTTAATATCACGGTGATTTCCGCAACCTTCCAACTCCTTCATGCGTACGGAATTTTCTTTAAAGCTGAATTCAATAGCACAGGGATCGCCATTTGCTCTGTATTGTGCAACTTCGGGAGAAACGAATTTCGCCTGTCCTTTTAGTTCGCCCTTGCATTCTCCATCATCTTTTTCGAAATGAACAAAAAATAAGACATGCGATGAACTTTTGCCATCGCGAAATGAAATGAAGTTGCGTTTGTCCTGGATATAATCACCCGTAAACTTATGCTTGCGTGGCAATGTGTCAATAGGATTGATAACGAGCTGAACACTTTTCGGTTTGGACTCATTCGACTCCGTAAGAATTAATGTAAACACGCCTGCGTCATTATAAACATATACCCAACGACTGTAGAGTATTTGTCCTTCGGCAGATTTGTGTTGCTTCGTTGTGGATATTGTGTACTTGGCATCCATACCGGATATCCAGGTAGAATTTTGTTCACCATCAATATTTATCAACGGCATCGATGTAGTAAATTTATTATCCTTATCAAAACACAAAACATAAAATATTTTCCTCGATGCACCGATTGCTTTTGCGAAAAGATAAGTTTCACTTTTTTTCACCGAAACTCTTCCCACCGCATAGATTTTCGGTTTGGCTGTTTTACCAAAATAGTTAATAAGTACACTATCTGGAATAAATTGATGAAATGTTTTATTGGTGATTGTTGAGTCATTGGCATGATGGCGGAATATGGAGTCTGTAAACTGGTAAGGCAGGTTTATAGAATGAAATATTTTTATAAAATCGTTTACATCGACAATCTCGTCGGGACCACCTGTCGAAGATTTTTTATGACCGCATGAAACAAATAGAACGATCAATGCGGAAAACAACAGAAACTTTTTCATACAATGACAATATTGAATTCTATTTCAAGAAGTCAAAAATAAACATTCATGAGCAGAATTTTTTCAACCCTGAAAACTTGGTAGTGGCACAACTTGAGTCGGCCACTCCACGATAAGTAGTTTTATTATTAATTAAGCAAGTTTCTGTCATGGAGTGGTCGACTCAAACTGTACCCCTGCCGAAAACTTGGGAAAATCGGTAGTGTCTCAGTTTGATTTTTTTGAAAGGTGTAAAGTATGGCAAACTGCTAAATAATAATATTAATTGGGGTGAAAAATAAAAATCGCGAGTTGAAATAAGCAGCGCCATACCCTACACCCTTACCTTCCACCTTTAAAATCAACCTGAGATACTACCAGGAAATCATCAGTTTTGATATATCGCATATAATTTTTAGATTTGTCTAAATTTAAAATTAGACAATATAAAATTTAAGATCAATAGTGAATTTATCTGAAGGCAATTATTTTAGTAACAGATGAGCAATAAATTACAAAGAGATGTTTCGTTAAGCGAAGTGCATGGAACTGTAGAAACAAAAATTCGCGGATCAAAATGGAGACAATTGTTTGCATTTTTTGGTCCGGCTTATCTGGTAAGTGTAGGTTATATGGATCCAGGAAACTGGGCAACCGACCTTGCCGGCGGAAGCAAATTCGGTTATGCATTGATTTGGGTATTGCTGATGAGCAATCTGATGGCTTTATTATTACAGAATTTGTCAGCGAGGTTGGGCATTGTGAGGGGAAGAGATCTGGCGCAGGCTAACAGAGAAGTATATCCGAAATATATAAATCTCCCATTGTATGTGCTGGCGGAAGTAGCAATAGCTGCATGTGATCTCGCAGAAGTATTAGGCATGGCAATTGGTATCCAGCTATTAACCGGCTTGCCTTTGGCATGGGGAGTGGCAATTACTGTATTTGATACGTTCCTGCTTTTATTTCTGCAGCGTCTCGGCATGCGAAAGATGGAAGCATTTATCATCGGACTTATTGCGGTGGTAGGATTATCTTTTTTTGTGGAGATCATGTTCGCTAAACCAAATGCAGGAGAAGTGATAAAGGGATTCATCCCGCATTTGCCAGGAAATGATGCCTTATATATTGCGATTGGAATTATAGGCGCTACTGTGATGCCGCATAATTTATACCTGCACTCGGCGTTGGTTCAAACACGAAAAATTCAGAAAGGAGAAGAGCACATGCGAAAGGCCTTGCGCCTGAATTTCCTTGACAGCGCAATCGCTTTGAACCTTGCATTTTTTGTGAATGCGGCAATTCTCGTTTTAGCTGCAACTGTATTTTTTAAATCAGGAAGAACAGAAGTGGCTTCCATAAAAGAGGCTTATCAACTTCTTGCGCCATTACTCGGATCAACACTCGCCTCAAAATTATTTGCGGTTGCATTGATAGCTGCCGGACAAAGTTCAACAGTCACGGGCACACTATCTGGCCAGATAGTAATGGAAGGATATCTCAGGCTGCGCATCAACCCTCTTTTACGCAGGTTGATTACACGGTTGCTGGCAATTATTCCTGCTGTGATAGTGATCGTTATTTCTGGCGAGCAGGAAGTGGATGAACTCCTTGTATTCAGCCAGGTGATATTGAGTCTTCAGTTGGGTTTTGCAATTATTCCCCTGATCCATTTCGTAAGCGATAAAAAAACGATGGGAAAATTTTCCATCAATACGATTACAAAAATATTTGCATGGCTTGTTGCTTCGATACTTATATACCTGAACGTAAAATTGGTTTATGAAGAAGCGGCAAATTATTTTTCACAGCCTGGCAACTTGTTTTGGAAAATAGTTATTGTTGCGGCGGGATCTCTCGCGGCCTCGTTACTCTTGTATATTTTTATTCATCCATGGACTTCAAAAAAGCAAATGGGCAAGTCTATTCATTTGCATAGTGAAGCCGGCGGACTCAATGAATTCGAAGTTCCAACCTTCAGGAAAATTGCTGTTGCTCTTGACTTCAGTGATCGCGATGAAAAATTACTCGCTTATGCAGTAGGTCAGGGAAATAAAGACAGTTTTTATTTGCTGATTCATATTGTTGAAAGTGCATCGGCAAGAATGCTCGGCAAACAAAGCGATGATTTTGAAACGAGGAATGACCAGGAACGTCTTGATTTATACAAAGCACAACTTGAGCAAAAAGGATTTCGCACAAGCACGAGACTCGGCTATGTGCAGCGAACAAAGGAAATCGTTAGGATCGTTACCGAGGAACAAGCCGATATGCTTGTTATCGGCGCACATGGTCACTCAGGATTTAAAGATTTCATTTATGGCGAAACAGTAAATACCGTCCGACATGAATTAAAAATTCCTGTGCTGATTGTAAACCTGTAGCAAATGTGGAAATGTGAGAAGTGTGAAAATATGAAAATTCATTTGCCACATTTTCACATTTCCACATTTCCCACGTTCTATTCTCATCTGTGTTTTCGAAGCAAATGTTTCAGTCTCGAAAATGTTTCCGGTTTGATGTTGAGATAAGAAGCGAGATATTTTTGCGGCACACGCTGAAGCAGGTCGCGATTTTCCTGGATGAACTTGATGAATCTTTCGTGCGAGGTAAGCCGCATGCGATCATATTCCCAATGTTCCTTAATCAAAAACTGCTGCGTGACAACCATTCTTCCGAGTCTTTCCATCTTAGGACTCGAGAGATATAAATTATCGACATTCTCTTTGGTGATCGAAATAAATGTAGTGGGCTCTATTGTTTCAACTGCGTAAGTGGAAGGGTTTCCGGTTAAAAAAGATTCGTAGCTGCTAATCAGATCATTTTCTTTTGCGATCTGTGTAACCAATTCTTCTTTATTCTTATAAAAAAATTTCCGGGCCAGGCCTTTACCAACAAAATTCAGATACGTTTCAACTTCGCCTTCTTTGATCAACAATTGCTTCTTATCGAACTCACGGATTTCAAGCACCTGAGCAAGATGACTAAATTCTTTATCGCTCAGTGCTACAAATTTTGATACATATTGCTTCGCTGTATCAAGTAGCTGCATAGGGGTGTGTTTAGGCGGAGCAAGGTAACGAGTAATATGATTACGATAAAAAAATATTGCTGAACGGTAGATACCAGGTTCCTATTGGTCTCATTTACACTTGTTTCGTCTTTGTTAAATTCATGCAATTCATGTAGGTTTGCTGTCTTTCGAATTAAAAAATGCGCATCATGGCAAAAAAAATTAAAGTAGCAAATCCCGTTGTTGAATTAGATGGAGATGAGATGACACGTATTATCTGGAAATTCATCAAGGATAAATTAATTCTCCCCTATCTCGACATCGATATCAAATATTATGATCTTGGAGTCGAATACCGTGATCAAACCAATGACCAGGTTACCGTCGATGCTGCCAATGCAATCAGGCAATATGGTGTTGGTATCAAATGCGCAACAATAACTCCTGATGAAGCGCGCGTAAAAGAATTCAACCTGAAACAAATGTGGAAGAGTCCGAACGGTACCATCAGAAATATTCTGGATGGAACTGTTTTCCGCGAACCAATCGTTATCAAAAATATTCCGAGACTGGTTACTAACTGGACTGCACCGATCATCGTAGGTCGTCACGCATTCGGAGATCAGTATCGCGCAACAGATACGGTAATAAAAGGAAAAGGCAAGTTGACAATGACCTTTACTCCTGAAGACGGCAGCGCTGCGCAAACTTTTGAAGTATTTAATTTCAAAGGAGACGGTGTCGCGTTGTCTATGTATAATACCGATGAAAGCATCAAGGGATTTGCAAGAAGCTGTTTTAATATCGCACTGAATAAAAAATGGCCGTTGTATCTATCTACCAAAAACACCATTCTTAAAAAATACGATGGACGATTCAAGGATATTTTTGAAGAAATATACAAAGCAGAATTCGAACAAAAATTTAAAGACGCCGGCATAGTATACGAGCATCGCCTGATCGATGATATGGTTGCAAGCGCATTAAAATGGAATGGAAATTTTGTGTGGGCATGTAAAAATTATGATGGTGATGTGCAAAGTGACTCTGTCGCACAAGGTTTTGGTTCATTGGGTTTAATGACTTCCGTGTTGATTACTCCCGATGGAAAAACCATGGAAGCAGAAGCCGCACACGGAACTGTTACCAGGCATTTTAGAGATCACCAGGCTGGCAAACCCACTTCTACAAATCCCATTGCATCGATTTTTGCGTGGACAAGAGGATTGGCTTTCCGCGGAAAACTAGATAATAACCAGGATCTGATTAAGTTTAGCAACGCTTTGGAAGAAGTGTGTATTGAAACTGTGGAAAGCGGCAAGATGACAAAAGATCTCGCTATTTGTGTTCATGGAAATAAGGTTGAACATGGAAAACATTTTCTCTACACAGAAGAATTCCTGGATGCAATTGATAGCAATTTGAAAAAGAAAATAGGATAATAAGTTCTACATAAAAAAATGCGAGGAAGTCCATTAGACATTCCTCGCATTTTTTTTTACTTCGTAGACATTATAAAAATATTTTCGCCAATAAAAATCCAACGGCAATGGCGACAGTTACGGCGACAGTTCCCGGCCGGATAAAACTATGATTGAGGACATATCGACCAATCTTTGTTGTGCCGGTGCGATCAAAATTTATTGCAGCAAGTAAGGTTGGATAACCAGGCAAAACAAAATCCGCATTCACAGCAGGAAACATTGCAATCAAAGAAGGATGAGCAATTCCGAGTGCAATTCCTAATGGCATCATAGTTCTTGTAGTAGCAGCCTGGCTAAATATAAATGCAGCCATAATAAAGATCGTAATCGCGAATGTCCATGGATAGACGCTGGCAATATCTCCCAAAATGTGTCGAAGAGCCGCCTGGTTATGATTGATAAATGTTGAACTCATCCACACAACACCAAAAACAGAAACGATTGCTGACGCCATTGAAGTAAAAAGGCTTGTCTTAACAACATCGGCCGGAGTCGTTTTTGTCAATATCATCATGGCTGCGGCACCACTCAACGTTATTATTTCAATAACGGTTCCCATGGTTAGCGTTCCGTTCGCGTTGACACTGATATTACCTGTGCCCGGGCCTACAACTGGAAGCAGAGAAGGAAATGCACCGGCTAGAATCACTAAAAAAATCGTGCAACCAAAAATAATGACAGCAATTTTGGCCCCCGGTTTTGTTTGCCTTTTCCGAGATGTAATTTCAGAATCAATGCTTGCAGCAAATTCGGGATCTTTCATTTTTTCAATGAATTCGGGATCGACATCAAGCTCTTTACCCATTTTTAAAACGGACAGGGCACCTGCGAGCACGCCAATTATGCAAGAAGGAATTCCGATTTTCATAATGTCTACTGCAGCAGTAGGATAAGCCAATATAGTTGCAAACGCGGCTGTGGCCGCCGACATTGGACTTCCGGTGAGCGCGATATGTGACGCAACAACGGAAATGCTCAATGGCCTTTCGGGTCTGATTCTTCTTTTTGCGGATACTTCTGCAATGATTGGAAGTACAGAATAAACGATATGTGAAGTCCCTGCAAATAATGCAAGGAAATACACGACCATTGGACCGATAAATATTATTTGAGATGGCCGGCTTCTAATTATTTTTTCAGCTACGCCAACCAGGTACTCGAGTCCTCCTGCAGCCTGAAGCGTTGCAGCAGTTGTAACGATTGCTAGAATGATCAGCATCACGTCCAGCGGCGGTTCAGTAGGACGCATATGAAAAATAGAAATGAAAAGAAATAATCCAAGAATTCCCATCACACCCAATCCGATTCCTTTCATTCTTGCACCGATTAATATGGCGCTGAACAGGATGATTAACTGAACCCAGATCATAAGAGGGTTTACATTTTAATATGGAAGAGAAGAAGGAACAATAATAGCCAGAAAGGGCTAACAAAAAAAATAGCAGTGAATAAAAAATCAACCGGAAGGAAAGAAAAAGGCCATCCCGAAAACAGGACGGCCTCTAACGATTGCTTGCCATATGAAAAAAAAGTTATTTCTTTTTAGCAGAGTCAACCTTAGCCTTGATTGTATCAGTAGCGGCTTTAGCGGTTGAATCGATTACAGCTTTAGCTGAATCAACTGTTGCCTTAACAGTATCAGTAGCGGCTTTAGCAGCGCTATCAGCACTTGATGCTGAACTAGAAGAGTTTGAGCAGGCTGCGAATGCGCCTATAGCTAATACCAACAAGAGTTTTTTCATTGTAATCATTTTTTGTTTTTAAAGTGATTGGTTTTAGGTTAATACTGAAAGAAGAAAAAAGTAACCTCGAAAAAATAAAAAAAATACATATTTTTTTTATTAATGTATAACCGCCTACCCATAAGTACACAATTAATTATGCGGAAAATTTTTCCTAACAATTTGGGTTACGAATCTTTAATTTCGGTACTAAATAAAGCATCCGCGTGAGGACAGATCGCACCGAACAAGATTTACTGAAAGGATTAGCACAAAACGAAAGGGAATCCGTTGAAACGATTTACAAGCAGCACTATAACATGGTGCAAACAATGATTGTAAATAACAATGGAAGTATTGATGATGCAAAAGATATTTTCCAGGAAGCTTTGATTGTTTTATACGAAAAAGCGAAGTCCGGGAATTTTGAATTGAGCTGTCAGATAAAGACGTATGTCTACTCCGTTTGCAGGCGTTTGTGGTTAAAGCGTTTTCATCATCTGCAGAAGTTTGCTCCTGAAACTGAAAATATGGAAGATGTAATTCCGGTTGAGGAAGAGCTTGAAACATTCGACCAAAAAAACAAAGATTTTCTGCTGATGGAATCCGCGATGCAGAATCTTGGCGAACCCTGCAAAAGTTTGTTAGAATCGTACTACTTAAAAAAAAGAAGCATGGTGGAAATTGCCGCCGACTTTGGCTATACGAATGCAGACAATGCAAAAAACCAAAAGTACAAATGCCTCATGCGACTAAAAAAAATGTTCTTCGAACAATATAAAAAATGAAGTGATGCAAGAAATTGTTATGTTAGATACGATTGAACGCTACATCCGTGGAGAAATGTTGCCGGAAGAAAGAGTTTTTTTTGAAGAACTCCGTAAAAATAATCCTGCTGTTGATCAGATGGTTGTTGAACACACAATCTTCCTGAATCAAATGAATAAATACGGCGAGCGAAAAAATTTCAGCACTACGCTTCATGATATCCATAATGAATTATTTGAAGCGGGTGCAATACAAGAAAAGTCAGAAGCGAAAGTCGTCAGGCTGTGGAGAAAATACAAACGTGTGTTGGGTGTTGCCGCATCTATTGCTGGCATTACGGCATTAGGAATTAGCGGATTGATTTCCTATCTCTCACCCAAAGCAGATAAAACATATGTTGAGACGCTGAGCAGGAAAGTTTCTGATCTTACTGTAAGAACAAATTCTCTCAATGCAAAATTAAATGAGGCCAAAACCACAAAGGAACCGCCGGCACCTGCTGCAAAATTGGGAGGCACTGGGTTTTTAATTGACGGAAAAGGATTTCTGGTTACCAACGCGCACGTAGTAAATAATGCGACCTCAGTAAAAGTTCAAAATAATAAGGGACAGGAATTCAAAACAAAAATTATTTATATCGATAGCAAATCCGACCTCGCTTTTCTTAAAATCGAAGACGACGATTTCAAACCATTCTCTTCATTGCCTTATGGCATTAGCAAATCTAGTGGTGATTTGGGAGAACAAATTTTTACGCTGGGCTATCCGCGTGATGAGATTGTTTATGGCGAAGGATACATGAGCGCAGTTACAGGTTTTGAGGGCGATACACTTGCATGCCAAATCGCCGTAGCAGCAAATCCTGGTAATAGCGGTGGACCGGTATTAGATAAGAATGGAGATGTAATAGGAGTGCTGAGTGCAAGACAAATTCAGGCCCAGGGCGCTGTGTTTGCAATCAAATCAAAAAGCATTTTTAAAACGCTTGATGAAATTAAAAACGATAGTACGATCGTCAAAAGTGACAGTACTATTTCTTATATCAAGGTTTCGGCCGCGTCCTCTGTAAAGGGATTGGAGCGCACACAACAGATCAAAAAAATTCTTGATTATATTTTTCTCGTAAAAAGTTATTGAGAATAAGAAGAGAAGCGTATGAGGATGGAGAAATGTAAGAATCATTTTGCATTGGTTCTCCAAAAAATTATATCGCTTACTTCTAAGCCGTCTTTTAAATTTATTTCCACAACTTCTCCGGGTACGCTCCGGAATTAATCAGTCGATCCAGACTCTGCTGAACTTCAGGAGCATCTTCCTTATAAGTAACGCCAAACCATTTTGCAGCCGTAGGAATCACTTTGATTTTCCCCTTTCCTTCGGCGATAAACCGGTCGCCGATAATCGGGATAAAAAATTCTGCTTTTGGATTGCTACCGTTCTTCTGAAGAAATTCGTCAAATATTTTTTCGATGAAAGGAAACACAGACGGTGCAAAACACCAGAAATTCATCGACACTTTTGAATCATCTGCCACTTCATATTTCTTATCTCCTTCTTCGTAAGTTATCTTATTATTTGTATCGCGATAGATCTTCACACGCTCCGCTATCGACACCAGGTTATTATCCTTATCTACTTCACAAACTCCCCTGCTTACAGAGCCATTCTCAGACAAAGTCTTTGCAAGTTCATAACCGATGATGCTATATAAACGTTCGTTGCATTCATTGGTTAAAAAACTAGAGGCTTTTTTAAATGAATCATGTCCATAAAAATCATCAGCATTAATAACAGCAAAAGGTTCTGCAATTGCATTCTTTGCGCACAGCACCGCATGAGCAGTTCCCCACGGCTTTGTCCGTTCCGCCGGCACTTTGTAGTTTCCCACAAATGAATGCAGGTCCTGGTACACATAATCCACTTCGATGCGGCCTTTCAATTTTGGTTCAAAAATATTTTTGAAATCCTCCGCGAAATCCTTCCTGATAATAAAGACTATCTTTTTAAATCCGCTTCTGATTGCATCGTAAATAGAATAATCCATTATAGTTTCGCCATTGGGCCCAAATCCCTGAATTTGCTTCATACTTCCATACCTTGATGCCATTCCAGCTGCCAATATTAAAAGTGTTGGTTGCATTTACCTTAATTTTAAATAAGTGCACGAAAATAAATAATAATGCCTTACCAGAAACTGTTTTATGAATCAGGCAGTCCTGCAACTGTAAAAACCGTACCAACGGAAAGGCTTGAATTAACGGAATTTGCAGAAAAAGGCGTTGAAGCAGATGTATTAAGACTTGATAAAATTCATCCAATTATTTCCGGAAATAAATGGTTTAAATTAAAAACCTATTTCGATGATGCTGCGCAAAAAGAATATGAAACCATTATAACATTTGGAGGCGCATATTCCAATCATGTCATTGCTGCTGCTTATGCAGCAAAAGAATCCGGCTTTAAATCAATTGGTATTATACGTGGCGAAGAATCTCCACGACTGTCTCACACGTTAACACAAGCCCGGGAATATGGAATGCGCCTGGTATTTATTAACCGCGACAAGTACCAGGATATGCGTGAATCAGTAACCGATAATGAAGACCTGCTGCAAAAATTTCCCGGGGCCTATATCATCCCCGAAGGTGGCCAGGGAAAACATGGAGTAACAGGTAGTGAAGCCATTCTTGAACTTGTTCAGAAAAACAACTATTCACACATTATATGCGCCATAGGAACAGGAACAATGTTTGCCGGTCTTGTCAATGCTTCAACTTCCGGGCAATATATTGTCGGTATTCCAGTTTTAAAAGGAGTTGGTAGCCTATTGGAGCAATTCGGCCCGTTTTTAAGGGATGCAAAGAAAATAAAGCATTGCAGCATACAATACGACTACCATTTTGGTGGTTATGCCAAAAGAAAACCGGAATTAATTGATTTTATGAACAGGATATATGCAGAAACAAGGATACCGACAGATTTCGTTTACACTGCAAAAATGTTTTACGCCGCGGTTGATCTAGTCACAAAAAACTATTTCGCGCGCGGCAGTAAATTATTGCTTATCCATAGTGGTGGGTTGCAGGGAAACCTTTCATTATCACCGGGAACGCTAAACTTTTAATAGGTAAAAAATTTAGTGTTACCCTTATCTTTGTCCCAACAAAAAAGTCCAAAAGACACTTTATAGTGCCATGCGTTTTATTCTCGTCCCGCTTTTACTGATCGTTTTTTTCGTACTCGACGCTGCGGGCCAGGATACACTTCCCGGATTCTCAGTCATACTAAAAGATAATGGAAAGGTGATTGTGAGTTGGCGCAATGGTTATCCGGTCATAAACCAGATTAGCATCCAGCGTTCCTCGGATAGTCTGAAAAATTTTACCACACTGCTGAGTGTCCCCGATCCCACAATTGCTGAAAATGGTTTCGTGGATAGCAAAGCCAAAGGAACGACGATGTTTTATCGTCTCTTTATTCTTCTCGGAAATAGTAAGTATATTTTTACCAAAGCAAAAAGAGCTGTTACTGAAACCGTGGCGGCAGCCGTTGTACAAAAAACACCTACAGAAGAAGAAGAAATTACGTTGAATAAGGTAGATAACCAGCGCATATTTTATCAGCAGGACAATAGCAACAAAAAAAATCCTACGGTAACAACTCCATTAAAACTGAGCACACCCGCACCGATCAAAGTTGAGAAAACAGTTTATATCAAAATCAAAGATTCAGTGATTGGAAAAGTATCGGGTAAAATGATCAGTGCATTTCGGGATTCGGTACTATCAAAAACAAAGGACACGATCCTGTTCGTTCATGCGGATACGATTCTTATCAAAAATTACATTGCGCCGATAAAAGAAGTTAAAGAAGTTTACAAAATTTCAACTTATGTATTTACTGGCAAAGATGGAAACGTAAACATATCGCTCGCTGATGCTACCAGGAAGAAATATAGCGTGAAATTTTTTGAGCAGGACAATACACTGGTGCTGGAAGTGAAAGACATTAAAGATCTTTTACTGATAGTAGATAAAGTAAACTTTATTCACGCGGGTTGGTTCCGGTTCGAATTGTATGAGGATGGAAAGTTGAAAGAAAAAAACAAGCTCTTTATTCCGAAGGATTTCTAGCAAAGGAATGGAAATTTCATCAACAACTTGCTTCTAATTACTGGCAACAAACTTTTCTACCAAATCCACATCAAACACCATTTCAAAATTCTTTTTTAGTTTTTGTTTTACTGAATCTAAAGAAATTTTTTCGCCGAGTTCCTTTTGTATCGATGTTACTTCTTTTTGCTGGATGCCGCAAGGTATGATATCATTGAAATAGGAAAGATCCGTGTTTACATTCAACGCAAATCCATGCATGGTCACCCATCGGCTGCAACGAACGCCAAGTGCGGCAATTTTTCGTTCGCGCCCTTTGATACCCGGATCGATCCACACACCTGTTTCGCCGGCCGAGCGCTCACCAGTTAATTGATAATCGCGTAGCGTGCGTATAATAACTTCTTCCAGGTTGCGCATATATTTGCCAATATCAGTATCAAATTTTTCGAGATCAAGAATCGGGTAACCTACAATTTGTTCATGGCCATGAAAAGTGATGTCTCCTCCCCTGTTTGTTTTAAAAAATTGAATTCCGCGGTGATTCATTTCCTCTTCAGTGATCAAAATATTTTCCATATGACCACTTTTACCAAGCGTATAAACAGGATCATGTTCTACGAAAAGAAAATAATTTTTTGTATTTGGGGGATGTGCTAAAGAAAGTCTGCTTTGCTCAGATTTAATCGCCAGATTTTTCTGCATTAGCATTTCCTGGTAATCCCATGCTTCACGATAACCCATTCTTCCCAAATCTTCAAATATGACTTCTTGCTTTTGCATAGGCAAATTTAAGCTAAACACACGATTGTTCTGTGATCGCAAGATTTTCTGATTTGTGATGTAG
>JAFDYD010000026.1:15610-54263 GCA_018267615.1 Bacteroidota bacterium
CTACATCACAAATCAGAAAATCTTTCGATTCAAACATTCATTCATTTGCATATTAACTTACTTATTTTTGCAAAAACAACCAGCATGCCAGGTGCCCTGAAACAAAATGATGAACTGGAAGAATCGGGTGAATCTTCGGAGGAGTTGTATGAGCGCATGAACATCACCGTGGATAAGGGCCAAGAGCCTTTCCGGCTCGACAAATTTCTCGCCGGAAGAATGGAAAATGCCTCGCGCAATAAAATTCAACAAGCCATTGAAGCGGGAAGAATACTCGTCAATAATAAAATCGTTCAGGCAAATTATAAGATCCGTCCGTCGGATAATATCATTATCTATTCCGAAAAGCAGGTTCATGGCGAAGAGATCATCCCTGAAAAAATTCCACTGAATATTGTTTATGAAGATGACGATGTAATGATCATCAATAAACCCGCTGGACTGGTTGTGCATCCTGCTTCGGGCAATTACACCGGTACTTTAATTAATGGTGTTGCCTATTATCTTCAGCAAAAAAACGCCGCCATTAATGAAGAAACACTTCCACGCTTCGGGTTGGTGCACCGTATCGATAAAAACACGAGTGGCTTGATGGTGTTGGCAAAAACAGAAAAAGCAGTAGCCAGTTTAGCAAAACAATTTTTTGATCACACGGTAAAGCGTCAATACATGGCGGTTGTGTGGGGCGATATCGCGGAAGAAACCGGGACAATCATTGCGCATGTTGGAAGACACAAACGTTTTCGAAAATTATTCGATGCATATCCTGAAGGCGATTATGGTAAAGAAGCGATCACTCACTATAAAGTGCTCGAACGTTTTGGATATGTAACATTGGTGCAATGTATACTTGAAACAGGAAGAACCCACCAGATCCGGGTTCACATGAAATATATTGGTCATCCACTATTTAGCGATGAAACTTATGGCGGCGATAAAATCGTGAAAGGAACTGTATTTAGTAAATACAAACAATTTGTTGAAAATTGTTTTGAGATTTGTCCGCGTCAGGCACTTCACGCCAAAACAATCGGCTTTATTCATCCGACTACAAAAAAAGAAATGCTATTTGAAAGTGAACTGCCGGATGATATGAAGAAGTTAATTGAGAAATGGAGAGGCTATATAACTTCTGATTGATGCGGAGACGGTTTAATTTTTGAATGGTTCTTCTTGAAATAATTAACTATGTAAAATTCATTATGAATAATTCTATTTACTGTAAATACTATTTGGAAATATTACATAACCCATCATACCAATCAGAGCGATTCAGCAATTAAACCCTCCGAGCATCCATCAGAAGTTTTTCGGAAATGACATCTTATAATCCACGCTGATTTTCCCTTTAGAAATATCATCCAATTTGCCTTTGAGCAATTTTCTTTTCAATGGTTTAAGATAATCGATGAATAATTTTCCTTCGATATGATCGTATTCATGAAGAATGATTCTTGCAGTGATTCCATTGAACGTATCCGTATGTTGTTCGAAATTTTCATCTACATAGTCTATTGTCACTTCTTCATCGCGAACAACATCTTCCCTGATTTTTGGAATACTGAGGCATCCTTCATTATAAGCCCAAGGCTGACCATTTAATTTTTTTATGTGGGCATTGATGAAAACTTTTTTAAAGCCGGGGCCATCAGGATATTTGCCCTTGTCTTCTTCGTCCTGGTTGGCAAATATTTGGCTACTATCGATCACGAATAGACGAATATCGCGATTAATCTGCGGAGCTGCCAAACCCACGCCGCTACTAGAATACATGGTTTCCCACATATCCTCGATCAGTTTTGCGAGACCGGAATAGTCAGGAGTAATGTCCTTACAAACTGTTCTTAAAATCGGCGCTCCGTATGCCACAATCGGTAAAATCATAATGCACTGAATTGCCGCAAAATTAAAGATTTTTGAGCATTTTTTGGCTGCCAAAGATGTTGGTAGCGGCACAGACAAGAGCGGAGAAACAGAGCAGAGAGCGAAGAGTTTTGCGCTCTCCGCTCTGTTTCTCCGCTCTGTCTTACATATGTTCTCGCATATATTCCTGCAGCATGATAGTAGCCGCAATTTTATCTACCATCCCTTTATCTTGTCTTTGTTTTTTTTTCATACCCATATCAATCATAGCACGCGATGCCATCTTGGAAGTAAATCGCTCATCGATCATTTTAATTGGAATTGCCGGGAATTTATTTCCTAGTTCTTCAACAATGCGTTTTACCGGAAGCGTCGCATGTGTGTCCGAGTCGTCAAGATTTTTTGGTTCACCAATTAATATCAGTTCAACCGATTCTTTTTTAAAATATTCTTCAAGAAAAGAAATGAGCTTGGAAGATTCGATGGTTGTCAACGCACCTGCAATAATTTTTAACGGATCGCTAACAGCAATGCCTGTCCGTTTTAAACCATAATCTATAGCAAGAATGCGCGACACGTTAATGAAAATTTAGCGATAGATAGAATAATGGTGAGATAAATTAGCTGAATGACTAGTCAGAAAAATATCTACAATTACAAATATTGCAAATACTACGCTTGCTATACCATTCGCTGTCATAAATGCAAGATTGACTTTACTAAGATCATTTGGTTTTACGATTGAATGTTGATAGATCAGCATGCCCATGAAGATCGCAACGCCTATCCAATACCACCAGCCGAAAGCACCAAAAAATCCGGCGGACACTACACAAGCCGCGCTCAACAAATGAAACAATTCAGAAACACGCAGTGCTTTTGATTTTCCAAGCCAGGATGGCATCGAATACAGTTGATTCGATTTATCAAATTCCTCGTCTTGTAATGCATAAATGATATCAAATCCGCTCACCCAAAATATGACGGCGAAAGAAAATAAAATCGGAAGAAGAGAGAAATGACCAACGACGGCAAGATATGCACCGATGGGCGCCAATGACAATCCCAGTCCCAATACCAAATGACAAAGCGGAGTAAACCTCTTTGTATAACTATAAAACAGAATCACAAATAAAGCAACGGGCGATAAGAAAAAACAAAGCCCATTAATAAAGAAACAAGTGACCACAAATAAAATACATGATATAATTGTAAATCTGAGCGCGCTATTTGCAGAAATAATTCCGGATGGAATTTCCCGAATAGCAGTGCGCGGATTCTTTGCATCGAAACTCCGGTCGAGATACCTGTTGAAAGCCATTGCAGCGCTTCGCGCAAAAACCATACACAAAATGACAAGCACAAATTTCAGCGGACCCGCATACCAAAAACCTGCACTCTTATTCAAATTCCACGCCCCGCTACTATCTTGTATGCCTAGGAAAAATCCGATCATTGCAAAAGGCATCGCAAAAATGGTATGCGAAAATTTTATCAGGCTCAAATAGTTTTTTACTGTGCTCATTTCATTTTATTATATCTTAAAAATCATTTAAATCCCACTGATCCTGGTTCTGACAACTTCCCATAAAACAATTCCAGCCGCAACGGAAACATTCAAAGAATGCTTCATTCCAAACTGAGGTATCTCAATAAATATGTCTGCCATTTTCAAAACATCTTCACTGATTCCACTCACTTCATTGCCAAAAATAATTGCCAACTTATCTTTTTGTACCGACGAAAAATCTTTTAAAGAAATACTTTTTTCAACCTGTTCGACTGCCGCAATTGTGTAACCATCCTTTTTTAAGCAGTCAATTGCTTCTACTGCATTATCAAAATATTTCCAATCCACTGTTTCCGTTGCTCCCAATGCCGTTTTGTTAATATCGCGATGCGGCGGTTGCGGCGTATATCCGCAAAGATAAATTGCCTGCAACAAAAAGGCATCGGCTGTACGAAATACGCTGCCCACATTATGCATGCTGCGAATATTATCCAATATAACAACAACGGGAATTTTATCAGACCCTTTGAATTCAGCTACCGTTTTGCGGTTAAGCTCGTCCATACCAAGTTTCCGCATGGCGCAAAGATACCCAATAGCAACCTCATTTTCCACATCAGGTGAAACCACCTTTTTTATGCCGTTCACTTCCTTATTTTTGTTGCCCATGCCTATATTGAGGTAGTTTGCTTTGCGGCATGATCAAACAATAAATGACCAAGAATTCGCTGGATACACCACTCATGCAACAGCATCGGGCAATCAAACAAAAATATCCTGACGCCGTCCTATTGTTTCGTGTGGGTGATTTTTATGAAACTTTTGGTGAAGATGCCATCACCGCTTCGCGTGTACTCGGGATCACACTTACAAAAAGAAATAACGGTGCGGCAGCTTCCAGTGATCTCGCCGGGTTTCCTTATCACGCGCTGGATACTTACCTGCACAAGCTTGTGAAAGCAGGTTATCGCGTGGCGGTTTGTGATCAATTGGAAGATCCGAAATCTGTAAAAGGGATTGTAAAGCGAGGAGTAACGGAGATGGTTACCCCAGGCATTGCAACCAACGACAAATTGCTTGAACATTCCAGCAACAATTTTCTTGCGGCAATTCATTTTTCTGAAAATAAATTAGGGATAGCTTTTCTCGATATTTCAACCGGTGAGTTTTTTGCAAGCGAAGGGAACCAGGAGTATGTTGATAAATTATTGCAAACCTTAAAGCCCGCGGAAATTATCTTTCAGCGTAATCATCAGAAACATTTTAAAGAAGTTTTTGGAACAAAATTCTATACTTACACATTAGAGAGTTGGATTTTCGATGAGACTTTTGCAAAAGAAAATTTATTAAAACATTTTCAGACACATTCACTCAAAGGTTTTGGTATTGAAGAATTGCATGAAGGGATCGTTGCAGCCGGAGCCATTTTACATTATCTGAAAGAAACAGAGCACCCGAATCTGCAACATATCACTTCCATTCAACGAATAGATCGGGATGACTATTTATGGATGGATAAATTCACAGTAAGAAATCTTGAATTGCTCGGCGGGGCGGACAATATGCAAACGTTGATAAAAGTGCTTGATAACACTGTTGGTCCGATGGGTGCGAGATTGTTGAAACGATGGATTGTAATGCCGTTGAATGATCTGAAACGAATCAACGAACGGCTTGACCTTGTCGAATTTTTTATAAAAGAAGTTGATATCAGGAATAAAATCGCGCAGCATATTAAACAGTGCGGCGATATTGAAAGACTAGTCAGCAAAATTCCGGTTAAGAAAATAAATCCGCGCGAAGTGCTGCAGGTTGCAAGAGGGTTGCATCATTGTCAGGAAATTAAATTGATATGCGCATCCGCCAATAATGAATATCTTAAACGACTCGCAGATTCTTTGAATCCATGCCAATATATCGTTGAAAAAATTACGCGTGAAATTGCAGACAATCCACCTGCCACTGCTGCTAAGGGCGACATGATCAGAGCCGGCATCAATAACGAACTGGATAAGTTGAGAGAGATTGCCATGGGAGGCAAACAATACCTGATCGAATTGCAACAAAAAGAATCCGAAACAACAGGCATATCATCTTTGAAAATAAGTTTCAATAATGTATTTGGTTATTATCTCGAGGTAACGAATGTCCACAAAAACAAAGTGCCTTCAACATGGATGCGAAAACAAACGCTCGCTAATGCGGAGAGATATATCACTCCTGAACTTAAAGAATATGAAGAGAAAATAACTGGAGCGGAAGAAAAAATCTTATCGATTGAAATGGAAATATATGAGCAGTTGATACGTGAACTGCAAGATTATATTGCCCCGGTCCAGGTAAATAGCAACGTGCTTGCAATACTCGATGTCCTTATTTGTTTTGCGAACAATGCGCTTCAATACAATTATAAAAAACCACAACTACATGAAGGTTTTGAATTGGAAATGACAGAGAGCCGTCATCCCGTTATCGAAAGAAATTTGCCACCGGGTGAAAATTATATTGCGAACGACATTTTACTTGACCCATCTTCACAACAAATTATTATTCTCACCGGGCCGAACATGAGTGGAAAGAGTGCGCTGTTGCGTCAAACAGGATTGATCACATTAATGGCGCACGCGGGAAGTTTTGTTCCTGTGAATAGTGCAAAAATTCCGTTGACGGATAAAATTTTTACGAGGGTTGGCGCTTCTGATAATCTCAGCGCAGGAGAATCGACTTTTATGGTGGAGATGAATGAAACCGCGAGCATCATCAACAATATCACTGGCAGAAGCTTGATACTACTGGATGAAATTGGTCGAGGCACTTCCACCTACGATGGAATTTCTATTGCATGGAGTATCGCAGAATATTTGCATAACACTTCGTTTGCCCCGAAAACTCTTTTCGCCACGCATTATCATGAACTGAACGAGCTTGAAAATAAATTGCCTCGCGTAAAAAATTATCACATCACCAATAAAGAAATCGGAAATAAAATAATTTTTCTGCGCAAACTTGCTACCGGTGGCAGCACGCACAGTTTTGGCATTCACGTTGCAAAAATGGCCGGCATGCCACCTGTACTTATTCAAAGAGCCAATGAAATATTAAAGCAATTGGAAGAAAGTCGCGAGGGCCATGAAAATTCCAACTCGGGAAGTAATGAAAAAATACAGCAGCAATTAAAGAAACTTTCGGCTCCTGAAATGCAACTTTCAATTTTTGATGCGCATTCGCAGACTTTTGAGGACATTAGAAAATTACTCGACGATATCGATATCAACCGGTTGACTCCTGTTGAAGCGTTGTTGAAATTAAATGAGATCAAAGGGCTGCTCAAATAAATTAAACCCGTTGCCGATTATTTCCTGGGTCCTTATCTTCAAAATTTATTACTGCGAACGAAGACTCTTCACTGGGTTTGTTACTGCCGCTTTGATCGCCTGGAAACTTACTGTAGCCAAAGCAATCGCAATTGCCAACAAACCGGAAGCAATAAATACAAACACGCTGATATTGATTCGGTAATTATAACTTTCCAGCCATTTGTGCATAGCTACCCATGCAATTGGTGATGCAATAATGAGAGAAATAAGGACCAGCTTCACGAAATCTTTCGATAGTAAGGCAGTGATACTCGTAACTGATGCGCCGAGTACTTTTCTTACACCAATCTCTTTAATCCTCGCTTCGGCTACATAAGTAGCGAGACCGAACAAACCCAGACAGGAAATAAAAATCGTGAGACCGGCAAATAAACCAGCCAATGTTCCGGTACGTTTTTCATCTTCAAATTTGGACGCATAATCTTCATCAACAAAATTGTATGTGAAAAGATATGATGGATCGTACTTGTTGACAATCGCTTCTGTTGTTTTCAAATTTTTTGCGGTCGTGTTTTTGCTATTGAATTTAATCTGGATAGTATTGAACCATGCTTTCGGTCCATAGATGAGCATAGGCTTTGTGGGCTCATAAGGAGATTCCAAAATAAAATCTTTGATCACACCAATCACGTGCCATTGCTGACCGTTGTCTTTTACCAGTTGTCCGATAGGGTTTTTAAATTTCATTACTTTCAAAGCTGATTCGTTTAATATCATCCCCAGTGAATCAGTAGGATATTTCTGAACATCGATATCACGTCCGTTCACAAATGTGAGGCCGGCGGTTGTGCCGAGGCTTCCGTCTTCATTATATCTTCTGAAATCGGTTTTGTCGTTTGGATCTTTTCCCTCCCATTCTTGTCCCCAGCCATCACTCCAACTCTGCGTTAGCGGTGCACTTGTTTTTGTTACAGACGTCGCCGTTCCTGATCCCAGCAAATCATTTTTAATAAGCGTATAATTTTTTTCGATATTATCGCTGAGATAAATATATACCAGATTGCTCCGGTCATAACCCGATTGCCGGTTCCTTGCATAATCGATTTGCTGTTTTACGATAATGGTGCAAATGATCAATACAATTGCAAAGGTGAATTGCAGCACCACCAATACTTTCCGAGGGTTGATTGCAGCATTTGATTTTTTGAATGTTCCTTTCAACACTTTTACGGGTTGAAAAGATGATAAGAAAAATGCCGGGTAACTTCCGGCTAAAAAACCGGTGAATAAAACAAACCCAATACCGCCGAGCCAGAAATAAGGATTTGCATATGGTATGTATAAATTTTTATCAGTGAGCTGATTGAAACCTGAAATACTTAATTGCACAATACCGATCGCAATAACACCGGCAAAAAAAGCCAGCAAAATAGATTCGCCGATGAATTGGCTGATTAAAGAAAATTTCTGCGCGCCAACCACTTTGCGAATACCAACTTCTTTTGCACGTTTCTCGCTGCGTGCTGTACTCAGATTCATGAAGTTGATACAAGCGATCAACAAAACAAATGCAGCGATGATTCCGAATAGTTTTACAAATGTGATCCTTCCTCCTCCGCTTTCATAACCATCTTGAAAATAGGAATAAAGGCGCCAGCGACTCATCGGGTAAAAGAACATTTGCCAATTATCTTTTTTTGCCTCTTCGTCATATTTTTGTTTGAGCACTTTTATTTTTGGTTCAACGGAAGTCAGGCTGGTATTGGGTTTCAACAACACATACGTTCTTGTACTGTTATTTCCCCAATACGCATCATCGCCACCGGTTTTTCTTAGATAGCTCCATGGAAACAAACACTCAAAATCAAAACGTGTGTTATTTGGTACATCCTTAGCGATACCTGTAACCGTGAAATTATCCGTATTGCGCACATTGATCATTTTCCCCATCGGATTTTCATTTCCAAAAAGTTTCTTAGCCAGTTTCTCAGTGATTACAATAGAATATGTTTCTTTCAGTACGGTCTTTGGATCACCTTTAACCAAAGGAAAACTGAACATTTGGAAAAAATTCGAATCGACATAATTACCAGCAATCATGAATTTTTTATCGCCGAGCAGGAACAAAAACTTATTCTGCCAATTGACTCTTGTCGATTGTTCAACTTCAGGAAGGTCTCTTTCCAAAGTGCGGGCAAGAATTTTTGGCGTGGTATTCCATGCAGCTAGTTTGCCGTCTATTTTTGCGCGGTTCCAAACTTCGTAAATACGATCCTTCTTTTCGTGGAACTGGTCGTAGCTCACTTCATTTTGTATCCATAGTAAAATGATAATAGCGCTTGCCATGCCGATGGCAAGTCCGACGATGTTGATTGCGGAAAAGCCTTTATTGCGCCACAGGTTTCTGAAAGCTACCTTAAAAAAATTTTTTAGCATGCTGCATGATTTTTATTGCCCGGCAATAAAGTCGCCAGAGTTGGAAGAATGTTGCTTGTTAATAATAATTTTATATGGAAACAGGATTTATGCTGAATTTTGCTTTTGCAAATAAACGAGTTTGAGATCGATTCGTTCCTGTATCGGGTAAAATAATTACCTTTTGTTAACCTGACTTGTGAATCGCAGCCTGTGTTTCACCCATAAAATTTCCATTTACTTCAAATATTAAAACTACGAAGATGAAAAAAATGATCCTTTGCATCGCCGCATGTTCGCTTCTTTTTGCCTGTCACGATAATTCAACGGATAAGGTTCTGGATAATAATGCGACAAACATGGTAAAAGCGGTTTCAACGCCCGCTGTTGAACTTACCGACACTTCGTACTATGCAATCGGCAATAAAGCGCTCGCTGATTTTGCAAACGGAGATCTCGACTCTTTTATTTCTATCTATGCTGACGATAGTCACATGGATCTTGCAGGTGGAGACAGTTTATCAGGCAAGGCAAATATTTTGGCCTTCTGGAAAAAAACAATGACGGGTATAGATTCAGTACGTTTCAATACGCCGATTTATCTTCCTATCAAAGTAAATGAAAGTAAGCAGGTGCAAACCGGTAACTATCTGTTGATGTGGTACAATTTCACTTTGTATTTTAAAAACGGAAAGAAATTACTAGGCCATACGCACGATGTCATTCACTTGACTCTTGATAAAAAAATAGATTACCAGATGCATTTTGCGGATAACGCTCCCATACTCGCGGCAATGAAATAATTAACGATTGATAGCTTCAACCAATATCTCACTGATATGGCTACCCGCTTCTAATAGTAACTCATCACGCGGTAAAAAATGAGATAATGGCGATCGACAAAATGCCTAACACTAACATAATTGCGTAGAGTATCAAAATAAAAAAGCCTTTCAATATGGCCCAACCGTAAGCTTGCCCGTATACTTTTTTGAGAGATATCACGAGGTATATAAACGAAAAAATCCACGAGGCCAACGCTAAGAAAGCCTGGGAACCGTTGCCCAACGGTATCAGGCTAATCAATAGCAAGACGAATAATAAAAAGAAAAGGAATGAATGGAAATGCACGGAATAAATAAGATGCTGGGCATAGTAATAATTTTTCTTATTCTGCATTAAATAGATGAGCAGCGCAAACACAGGCAGCAATAAGAACATAATTTTTGGAATGCTATGCTGAAAATTTTCGGAAACCATAACCTGTCTCCTGCTTCCATATTTTTCTTTTAGACGTACATTACTTCGAATCAGCCAGTTCAGAAATCCTTTATTTTTTGAACTGTCTGGCAGTGTGAGCTGTACTGAATCATATTCTTTCACGGTATTAAAACGATCCTCACGCAAAACAAAAGTGGCGCCTTTTCCACCCAGATGAAACGAGATCTCCTCGTCCTGCAGTTTTTTTGCTGCAACGGTGTCCAGTGAAGTGGATATATCTTTTAGCGCCTGTATTCTTGCACTATCATAAACATTTGCTTTTGCCGGCCAATGAATGGATTGGCGAAGACTATCCGCGAGATGTTGTTTCAAAATATTCATTGCATGCGCATTCCCCTCGTCTTCGTTTATCGTTTCTTCATGGTTATTGATGAGAAACAGACTAAGAAAGAATACAGCTGAAATAAAAACATACATCCGGATTGGATTGAGGTACTTTGTCCGCTTGCCTGCAAAATATTCCGTAGTCAGAAAACCCGGTTTGAACAACAATAATTTTATGGTGGTAAAAAGTTTCGAGTCGAAGTGGGTGATGTCAGCGAAGAAATGGCCTACGAGATGACCCACGGTTTCCCTTGGCTCCGTATTTTCCTGGCCACAATGAGAGCAATACCTTTCAGCTACTATTGAACCGCAATTGAGACAATTATTTTCCTTGCGCAGATGATGTTTCACTGAACAATTTGCAATAAAATTAATAAAATAAAATCGTTAGGATTATTATAAATAACTCAGCCACCAATAATGATGCGTACTCTTATACTTATCATATTTTTTGCATAGCGGGTACATAATTATCAAAACCAAAATCCAGAAAAGGTAAACCGCCCAGAGATCATAACCGAAGGGCGGGCGGAATGGAAAATTAACAACCCAAACTTCCTTAACCGACATTCCGGAAAATAATCTCGCGATCATGGATAAAACATGAACAACAAAAAAATGCAGGACGTAATAAAACATAGGTACCCTTCCAAAAATAATAATCGAAGAAGAAATTTTTCCCTTGATATTTTCTGCCAGACCCATGAAAACAAGCGCCGGACCAATCGTTATCGATACATACGCCAACGATGGAGGATATTTATTTACATTGAGGAAAGATAAAAATGTAAAAACATGATCGCGCTGAACAGTCCATGGAAACGGATCTCCATAGGCATTGATCCATCTGATGATCACAAAAAAAATGGTCAGCACAGTTCCGGTTGTTATTAATATTTTTCTTCTTCGTGATGGATCGAATGATCGTTCAAATAATTTCCCCATGCAATATCCCATCAACATAATTCCTGTCCACGGTAAAAATGCATAAGCAATTACAACAACGTGATTTGGATCCAACGAATAAACTGTAAATCTTCCGTGATGAATCAAATCCCACAAAAGACCAATATGTCCTTTTTCAGCGGCTTCAGGGTAATCGAGAAGATTGTGACCTAATACAATTATCAATCCTGTAACGAGTATAACGGTGAAGGGTAGACGCACCATCAATCCCAAAATAATCATGCTGATTCCCGTTGCCCAGATCACTTGCAGAATGAGCGCATTATAAGATGGATTGAATGAGAATATAAATGCCATGATTACCACTTCAACAAAAATCAGCCAGAATCCACGCTTGATTAAAAAAACACTCAGTTTTGGTTTAGACATTTTTAGACTCATCAGGTATGCAGATGTTCCGGCAAGTAATAGAAAAGTAGGTGCGCAAAAATGGGTGACCCACCTTGTGAAATAAAGTGCGGGTGTGGTAATCTTTAAATCCAGTGGATCACGTAAAAAAGCATGATCGTGAAAATAATCTCGCACATGATCAAGCGCCATGATCATCATAACAAGTCCCCTTAATAGATCAATGGAAGTAATACGACTTCGGGGCGCAGTTAAGTTGTTCATGCTGGAGCTCAATTAAGGATTACTACAAAATACGAGTCTTCTTATACAAAAAGCAAATTGACAACGGCCAGTCAAGGCTCAAATCAGTAAAAGATTCCCAAATAGGGAAAATTCAGACAGGCGGCACAGTCATAATTAATTGATTATAAGCGATCTGTGAGCTGGCACATCGCTTGGATATTCTAGTCAGCGTTAAATCCGAAATTATGAAAACAATTTTCACCTTATTCTTCACCCTGGCTCTTGCAATAACTGGTTTATCACAGATTACGATATCCCAATTTACGGGTCAGTCAGTTTCTTCTCATGATACCCATCTTATTTGGAAAACTATGATGGAAACAAAAATTGATTATTTCAATATACAGAGAAGCGATGATGGAATGAATTTCGAAAACATCGGACAGGTTGATTCAAAAATGTCGATGAACACAAATAGTTATGAATTGAATTATGACTTTAGTGATGCGAATGCTGTTCCGGGAACTTCTTATTACAGGTTACAGATTGTAAGTCGTAACGGATTCAGTAATTATTCAGATGTAATTCAAATTTCAAACAGGCAGATTGAAGGAATTAAAATATATCCAACCGTAATCAGTAACACCAACATGTTTGTAGAAACAGACAAACCAATCAGAAACGCAAAGCTTGAATTTTTTGACCTTTCTGGTAAGAAAGTAGGTGAAACGAATTGGGAAGTTTTGGATGGAAGACAGAGTTTGCAACCAATGAGCAATATGAAAGCAGTTGCTACCGGAACTTATGTTGCACGTTTGTCTTCCCAGGGTGAAACGATTGTGAGTCAATTAATGATTTTCCAAACGCACTAAGCATATTGATATCTTTTCATATTTCGTACCCATTGACAACGCACATGATCAACGGCTGCCCTCGCAGCCGTTTCATGATTTTATGACTAGTGCTAACACTTATCTTTCAGAAATTTAATCTGCGATTGACGTTAATGCAGGAATTATTTCCTCTAATTTCCTTAACTTACTACAGAGATGATGTTGATAAGGCGAACAGCCTCTAATACCTTTCCTGATGATTCGTTATACCTATCCTCTAAAGGACTATCGGACTTGGCTAAAAGGTTTTGCCAGGTTGCTGAACGTTCGGGTAATTGAAAAAAGATTACAAATTCCTCCTCATTTAGGCGAAGGATATATCTACGCTTCGTCAATCAACCAGGACATATCTTATGTGATTTTAAATTTCACACTGAAAGATGATCTCGTACTCTTCAGGAAAAAAAGTTTTGATTATGGACTTAGTCTCGGATTCAGTCAGGTGGAAGTGAGCGATTTTTTTAAGGTGAGTGAACAAGTCAATAGTATTACAGATAAAAGCCCGAGAAGAAATAATATTTTCCTTTCATCAACGAATTATGATTTGGAGCTTACTTATTCAAAAAATTCGACTCTTAAAATTGTCGGCGTTTTATTCGGTCCCGTTTTTCTTCGTAAATGTCTTAAGAAAGATATTTTGCTGGATATACTATTGTATACCGGCCAAAGATTGCAAAATGTCAATAAGGTTCCCATTACTTTTGAGTACAGGCAGCTACTCGATGATATTTTTGAAACCAACACGCAATCGCCTATCAGTAATTTGATATTGCAAAACCGGGTGCTCATGCTCACGGAAAAATTTCTGAATACTTTTTTAGAAAAGAAATATGCGATCAATGAAACCGGCAGGCGCTCAAAAGAAAAAGAGAAAGACATTCAGGCCTTGAAAGAAGTTGAATCGATATTAAGTGATGAGAAGCTTGAAAAATTTCCCTCTATCGAATCATTGTCAAAAACTGCCATGATGAGCTCAACGAAGCTCAAAACAAAATTCAAAAATGTATATGGCATGAAATTATATGAATTCTACAATCGCAACAGGCTCGAAAAAGCGAAGGAAATGCTTAGATCCGGCAAATACTCGGTGAAAGAAGTCGGTCACGATATCGGGTTCTCCAACCTCAGCAATTTTGCGAAAGCTTTCCGAAAAGAATTCGGGATTTTACCCAATGAAATGTTAAGAAACTGATCTCAACGCGTGGTTTGCTTTTAAAAGCAGAAACAAATCCTTTCCGGATATTTCAACATTCATATTTATCTTAAATTTGTGTTTGTAAACAGAGCCCGTTTTTGGTCCAAGATCCGATTCTTGTCCCTTTAGAAAAATACTCTTCTAAGCTCAATAGAAAAGTCCAGCAAAATAGTTGACTGGATTTTTTTATATCGCAGATTGAACGATTTAAATGGATTCAGCGAAAATGTGAGAAATGTGAAAATACGACAAAGTGGAAATGCATTTAAATTTAGATAAAAGTATTTTCACATTTCTCATTTTTCCATAAATGCAATCGAACTTTTTTACTTCGTGATTCCTTTTAATCGTCCATATATCTGCTTAAATGCAGAGAAGTTTTTCATGTAAGCCGCATGGGTAACTCCATTTGGCGCGTAGGTATGTTGAACTTTGATCATTTTTTTTGTCTCTTGCAGATCGTTGATATTACCAAGAGAAAGCAAACCGAGCATAGCCGCTCCGATAGCCGATGCGTCAGCAACATTCATCACCAAAACCTCTTTGTTGAAAATATCTGCAATCATTTGCAGCCAAAACGCAGACTGAATAAAACCACCACTTGCATAGACCTTTTCAGCGGGACCTATCGTTTCTTCCAACGACAGTCCAATTTGATATAAAGACAAACTGATACCTTCTATCACTGCGCGTAAAAAATGACGAGATGTATGGATCGATCCGATACCATAAAATACACCTTTCGCATTTGCGTCCCACACGGGTGCCCTCTCACCAAAAATATAAGGAAGAAAAATAAGACCCGCAGCTCCTGCCGGAATATCTGCAGCTTGTTGAACGTTCGCAGAAAAATCTTTTTTTCGCGACGTCGATTTATTCATAAAATTATCAACATACCATTTGATCGTATTGCCACCATTATTTACAGGACCGCCGGAAACATACAACCGCGGGGTGAGTATATAATTGAATATTCTTTTTTGTGGATCGTGTTTCGGTTGGGCTGAAGTCATACGCACTGCTCCACTGGTGCCGATGGTGAGGGCAAGTTCACCGGGTGATATCACACCGCTACCAAGGTTTGCAAGTACTCCATCACTGCCCCCAATAATAAATGGAATACTGGCTGGCAAATTCATTTTGGATTTATATTTTTTTATGAGCGCTGTTTCGATATGCAAAGTAGAAACAGGTTCGGAAAGATGATCCTCACGAATGCCGGCGGCATCTAGCGATTCTTTGTACCATTTAAATGAACGAATATCAAATAAACCTGTACCCGAAGCAATTGAATAATCAATTTGGAATTTTCCAAAAAAATGAAACCAGATATATTCTTTGATCGAAATAAATTTAAATGCCTTCGAAAAAATATCCGGTTGATTATCTCTCATCCACATCAATTTGCATAAAGGCGACATTGGGTGGATCGGTGTTCCTGTATGTTCATAAATTTTTTGACCGAGTGGAGTATCCCGAATTTTTTCAGCATAATCTTTACTGCGGAGGTCCGCCCACGTAATGATATTTGTCAAAGGTGAACCAGTTTTCGTAATCGCGACAAGACTGTGCATTGCGCAACTAAACGAAATACCGAGACAATCAGATTCTGCTTTTGTGTTCTTTATAACGCGACCAATAGTTTTTATAGTTGCATTTAGTAAAATGTTTGCGTCAATTTCATTTTCGCCCGATTGCGGGGAAATTGATTCATAAGCAATATAAGCGCTGTAAACTACGCTTCCGTCAACATTAAAAGCAATGGCTTTTGTACCGGACGTGCCGATATCAACCCCGATAATATATTTCATCAATAAAATAGTGCATTATATCATTAAGGGAATCTTTTCGACAATGCAACAATTTGTCGCAATGAATACGGAAGGAAAATTAAATTATTTTCAGATAAACTCCTGCAGCTTGTTGACAACGGTATCGATTTCTTCTTTGGTATTGTTTTTACTGAATGAAAAACGAACCGTCACCTGGTTAGGATTACTATTGATCGCCCGAATTACGTGAGAACCCTGTTCAACACCGCTGGTGCAAGCGCTTCCGCCGGAAGCACAAATATGATTGATATCAAGATTGAAAAGAATCATCTCGCTTTTTTCTGTCTTTGGGAAACTTACACTCAATATCGTGTACAAACTATTTCCAAAAGGATCGCCATTGAATGAAATTGATTTGATATGCTTTTTTAGTTGATCATGCATATATAATTTCAGACTCTTGATATACGCGCTATCCTTTTCATAGTGTTCCGTTGCCAGTTCTAATGCACGTGCAAAACCAACCACACCATAAGTGTTTTCAGTGCCGGCACGCATATTTCTTTCCTGCGATCCACCATTGATATAAGGAAGAATTTTTACATTCTCATTAATGTATAACAACCCCACTCCTTTTGGCCCATGAAATTTATGACTGGCCCCTGTAACAAAATGAACAGGTGTGTTACGCAAATCAAAAGGGAAATGACCTACTGTTTGCACTGTATCAGAATGGAAAATTGCACCGTGCAATTTGCATAAATTACCCACGGCGTGGATATCCGTTATATTACCGATCTCGTTGTTTGCATGCATCAGGGTGACAAGACATTTCTCATCACTTTCAGCAAGCAATCTTTCCAGATCTTCCATGTCGATATGTCCATTCGGCATTACTTTCAAAAAGCTGAGTTTTGCCTCTCCTCTTTTTTGCAAACTCTCCACAGTATGTAATGTCGCGTGATGTTCAAGTGGGGATGTAATAATATGCTTGCAACCAAGATCTCTCACGGATGCAGTGATTGCGGTATTGCTGCTTTCAGTTCCTCCACTGGTAAAAAAAATCTCAGCCGAATGCGCATGCAAAATTTTTGCAACGGTTTTTCTTGCACTCTCAATTCCCAAACGGGTTTCTCGTCCGTAAGAATAAATCGAAGAAGGATTCCCAAATTTTTCGGTGAGATAAGGCATCATCGCCTCCAGGACCTGGGGATCCAGAGAAGTTGTTGCGGCATTATCAAAATAAATTTTTTGCATATTCATTCGGGCAGCAAAGATAATAAATTAGGATGAAGGGGAGAATAGAAGAGCGACGAGGATCGAAGAACATTCAACAATCAATATTCAACACTCAATATTCAAGTCTTAACACAAAAAAAGTCTCTGAATTTTAGATTTGAACATTGAGCGTTGAGTGTTGAATATTGATTGTTCCTTATTACGATCATCCTTTAGAATTCTACTGTCTACAATCTCTTTAAATAAATTCTTTGATGTCTTTCATCAGTCTCTGCGCAATATTATTTGCAGTAGTTTCAAAATTGCTTTCGGCATAGATACGAATTATCGGTTCCGTATTGGAAGTGCGAAGATGAACCCAGTCATTATCGAATTCTATTTTCAAACCGTCTTCAATATTGACCGGTTGATTTTTGTATTTATTCTTGATCTTTTCGAAAATCTCGTTAACATCAATTCCGTTTTGCAATTCAATTTTATTCTTAGAAATAAAATAGTCCGGGTATCTTGTACGAAAAGATCTGATCCCATTTTTATGTTGTGCAAGCGCACTCAGAAATAGTCCGATGCCGATCAATGCGTCTCTTCCATAATGAAAATCCGGAACGATGATGCCTCCATTTCCTTCTCCTCCAATCACCGCATTTTGATTTTTCATTTTCGTCACAACGTTTACTTCGCCTACTGGTGAAGGATAGTATTGTCCGCCACGCTTCAATGTAATTTCTTTCAGCGCTTTCGTACTGCTCATATTGCTAACGGTGTTGCCCGGTGTCTTGCTCAAAACATAATCTGCAACAGCCACCAATGTATATTCTTCTCCAAACATGCTTCCATCTTCACACACAAAACATAAACGATCGACATCGGGGTCAACAGCAATGCCCAGGTCGGCTTTTAATTTCACCACCGCAGAACTCAATGCAGAAAGATTTTCCGGCAATGGTTCCGGGTTGTGTGCAAACTTTCCATTCACTTCACCATTCAAAACAATTGCCTCACCTGCGCCCAAAGTTTTCAGCAAATCAGGCAGCACCAACGATCCTGTTGAGTTAATGGTATCGATTACTATTTTAAAATGTTTTTGCCTGATTGAATCGATATCCACCAGCGGATGGCCTGCAACTGCATCAATATGTTTTTGGAAGTAAGAATTGTTAACGGAATAACTCCCCAATTTTTCAACCGGAGCAAAAACGAAATTTTCGTTTTTTGCTTTTTCAAGAATGATACTACCATCCTGAGCACTTAGAAATTCGCCATGCTCGTTGAGTAATTTCAAAGCGTTCCATTCGGTAGGATTATGGCTTGCAGTAATGATGATGCCACCGGCGGCTTGTTCCCAGATCACCGCTAACTCAACAGTAGGCGTTGTTGACAGACCTAGATCGACGATATCTAGTCCAAGTCCTGTTATCGTACTGACAACAAGGCTACGAACCATCTCGCCGCTGATACGACCGTCGCGGCCGACCACAATTTTTTTGCCTTTATTTCTTTCCTTTATCCAACTGCCATATGCAGCCGTAAATTTTACGATATCAAGTGGAGACAAATTTTCACCGGGTTTTCCGCCAATCGTTCCCCTGATTCCCGCTATGCTCTTAATCAATGCCACTGCTGTTAAGGTTTACTTTAATCACAAAAATAACCATGATTCACCTGATTGAAACCAATTGAACAATAAAAGTTTTGATTTCTTTTGACCGACTAAAATCTTATTAATCATGGTTCATTACATTTGACAAAATTTATCGGCATGACGCTGCCCACCAATTGGTTTCGGGAATGGTTTAATTCTCCATATTATCATCAGCTTTATTTTGAGCATAATGAAAAGGAGGCCGCCATGTTTATAGATCGCCTGATTAATCATCTGCATCCCACAGCAAATTCATTGATGATCGATATAGCGTGCGGCAGGGGTCGTCATGCAAAACTGCTTGCTGAAAAAGGATTTGACACTACTGGCATTGATATCGCTCCCGACAGTATTGCATTTGCGAAAAAGTTTGAAAACGATCATCTTCATTTTTTTGAACATGATATGCGTTTGCCTTTTTGGATTAACTATTTTGATTATGCATTTAATTTTTTTACCAGTTTCGGATATTTTAAAACCGATCGGGAGAATCATAATGTAATCCGGACAATCAGCCAGTCTTTGAGAAAAACAGGAACACTGGTTTTAGATTATCTGAACGTTCATTATGCTGAAGATCATTTTGTCCACAAGTCTCAAAAAGAAATCAACGGTGTAATTTATTACCTCACGAAATGGTATGATGAAACCCATTTTTATAAACGGATCGTCATTGAAGATGAGAAAAGAAAAGATCCGTTAGAGTTTGTTGAACGTGTAGCGAAATTTTCGCTGGGCGATTTCAATGATATGTTTGCGTTCCATCAACTACAAATGCAGGAAGTATATGGAGATTATGAAATGAATCCATATCATGTGAAGGATTCTCCGAGACTGATCATGATTGCAACAAAAAAATAAAAATGATCAAGGTACAACGTTAAAGAGACAAGGCACAAGAAACAAGGAACAAGATGTAGAGCATGTCACATCTTGTTCCTTGGACCTTGTACCTTGTTTCTTGAACCTTGTTTCTTTTATTTTTTCTTTCTCACCACATCAATAAACTCATCAAACAAATACCTGCTGTCGTGCGGACCAGGCGTTGATTCCGGATGATATTGCACGGAGAAAGCAGATTTATCTTTTAAACGAATTCCTTCGATAGAAGAATCGTTGAGGTTAATGTGTGTCACTTCAATATTCGAATTGCTTCTCACAGATTCAGGATCCACACCAAAGCCATGGTTTTGGGTGGTGATTTCACATTTCCCGCTGATAAGATTTTTAACCGGATGATTCAATCCTCTATGTCCGTGGTGCATTTTGAAAGTTGGAATACCGTTGGCTAGTGCGAGTAATTGATGACCCAGGCAAATTCCGAATAATGGTTTATTATCTTTCAAGATTTCTTTCACCGTACCAATTGCATAATCCATTGCAGCAGGATCACCGGGACCGTTTGATATAAAATATCCGTCGGGTTTAAACTCTTTTAATTTAGATGCTGTAGTTTTTGCGGGATATACTTTCACATAAGCTCCTCGATCGACCATGCATTTGAGAATATGTTGTTTGATGCCATAATCAAGTACCGCAATTCGTACATCAGATTTTGGATCTCCGAGCTCATATTCTTTTTCAGTACTCACTTTCGATGCCAGTTCCAACCCATCCATAGAAGGAGTTTTGGCCAGCTCTTTTTTCAATTCTTCTACATCAGTTATTTCAGAAGATATGATACAATTCATAGCCCCTTTCACCCGCACATGCGCAACCAATGACCTGGTATCGACCCCTTCGATACAAACAATATTATTTGCCTTCAGATAATCATCCAGTGAACCTTTTGCCAATTTGCGGGAGAATTGTTCTTCAAGGTTGCGGCCAATCAACCCACGAATTTTCACGCTGGACGACTCGACTTCATCATCTTTAACACCATAATTTCCTATATGCACAGCGTTCATGATCAACACTTGTCCGAAATAACTGGGATCGGTAAATACTTCCTGGTATCCGGTCATGCCCGTGTTGAAACATATTTCGCCGGTGGTGGTTCCAGCTTTTCCAAACAATTTGCCATAATGGATCGTGCCGTCTTCAAGAAGGAGAATAGCCTGTTGTTGAGCCATAGTCGAAGAGTATTTCTAAAGTTTTGCAAAGAAAAGAAATTCAAAATTTTTTGAGCCGATTAATTCTTCACATGTTAATCCACTTTTCTAAAGTGCCTTTTGGGCCGTGCAGTTCTAAAGTAACTTTTCCAAAGTTTAAAACTTTGGAAAAGTTACTTTAGAACAGCGGATGACGATAAACAAAAAGGCAGAACCTGTAAAAGTTCTGCCTTGTATAAGTGAATTGATTTCAATTTTATTCTGCCTCTTTTTTTGCTGGTTCAGCCGTAGCTTCTGCAACTGCTTTTTTACCCTTGCCACCACGACGTGTTCTCTTCGTAGCTTCTTTCACTTCTCCTTTGCCTTTACCATACACATCATTGAAGTCAACCAATTCTATCATCGCAGTTTCTGCGTTATCACCTACACGAATTCCAAGTTTGATAACACGGGTGTAACCACCAGGACGACCGGCGATTTTTTCTGCTACAGTTCCGAAAAGCTCATTGATTGCTTCTTTATCCTGCAAGTAACTGAATACAACACGACGTTGATGCGTAGTATTCTGTTTTGCTTTAGTGATCAGCGGTTCAACATACACTCTCAACGCTTTTGCCTTGGCGAGTGTAGTAACGATACGCTTGTGCTCGATAAGCTGACAAGCTAAATTGCTTAACAACGCTCTGCGATGCGACGCTGTTCGGCTTAGATTTTTGATTTTGTCTCCGTGGCGCATGACTGTTTAATTTGCGAATTTACCAATGTGTGAACGTGCGAATCATCTTAAAACGCAACGCTCATATTTGCAAATTCATAGCCTTGTACCGTGTCAGGAATTACAAGACTTGTTATAAAATCGTGCTTGTCCAAATCAGGAACATTCTCACATTCTCAAATTTGCACATTCGCACATTAATTACTCATCGTCCAATTTCAATTTGCTCAGGTCCATTCCGAAATGCAAACCTCTTTCACCAAGCACTTGCTCGATTTCAGCCAAAGATTTTTGTCCGAAGTTGCGGAACTTCATCAGGTCTTCCTGTTCGTAGGTAACCAATTCACTCAGGCTGTTGATTTTTGCTGCTTTCAGACAGTTGAACGCACGCACAGAAAGATCCAAATCTTCAAGTGGTGTTTTCAATACCTTACGCAATTGCAATGTTTGTTCATCAACCAAATCTTCCTTCTTCTCTTCCTTATTATCAAAAGTGATGTTTTCATCAGTGATGATCATCAGGTGTTGAATCAGGATGCGCGAAGCCTGCTTCACTGCTTCTTCCGGATGAATAGTACCATCGGTACCAACTTCCATCAATAATTTTTCAAAATCAGTGCGCTGTTCAACGCGTGTATTTTCGATTGAATATTTTACATTCTTGATCGGCGTGAAGATAGCATCAGTCGGTATATAACCGAATGGAGCATCTTTGGGTTTGTTATCTTCTGCAGGAATATAACCACGACCTTTACCAATTGTGATTTCGATATCCAGTTTTGCGGAAGGATCCATCGTGCAGATCAGCAAATTTGGATTCATCACTTCAAAGCTGGGTGTCGCTTCGCCAATATTTCCGGCTGTGAATTCAGTTTTATTTTTCAGGCTAAGATTGATTTTTTCCTGTGACACTTCATGTTCAACCTTCTTCTTGAATCTTACCTGTTTCAGGTTCAGGATTATTTCTACTACATCTTCAGTTACACCTTTCAATGTAGCGAATTCATGATCTGCACCTTCAATTTTTACACCAATGATTGCATATCCTTCCAAAGAGTTCAGCAACACCCTGCGCAAAGCATTGCCAATGGTTACACCGTAACCTGGTTCTAATGGACGGAATTCAAACTGTGCTTCAAAATCAGTTGCTTTCTGCAATATGATTTTGTCTGGTTTCTGGAAATTTAAAATGGCCATATTTAAATTTTCGATTTTACGTTTTTATGATCCCTGGTTTTTAGCAGGAATAGATTTTATTTACTGTACAACTCAACAATCAACTGCTCCTTAATGTTCTCCGGTACGCTTTCCCTTTCAGGATATGAGATGAAAGTACCTTTGAATTCAGATTCATTCCAATCAAGCCAGTTGAATTTATTACTCTTGCCTTTCATGAGGCTTGTGATTCCGGTATTTCCTTGTGTAGTGTCTTTCAAAGTCACGATATCACCTGGTTTCAATTGAAAAGAAGGAACATTCACCACATCGCCATTCACCAGGATATGCTTATGCGTCACAAGTTGACGAGCTCCCGGACGTGATGGAGAAATTCCAAGACGATAAACCGTATTATCCAATCTTGCTTCCAACAGCCTGATCAGGTTTTCACCGGTAACGCCTTTTCTACGCGAAGCTTCTTCAAATGTTTTGCGGAACTGGCGCTCCAATACACCGTAAGTGTATTTTGCTTTTTGTTTCTCCTTTAACTGCAATGCATATTCGCCTAAACTTTTACGTTTACGCGATGCACCGTGCTGACCTGGAGGATTGCTGTTTTTGTTTAAATACTTGCCACTACCTAAAATGGGCTCACCAAAAATGCGGGAGATTTTGGTCTTTGGACCTCTGTAACGTGCCATAATTTATATTTCGATTTTTTAGTGACGGTGGACGATCAGTAAAAATCTTAAAAATGAATCGTACACCCGGTTATTGATTTTGCGATTTGTGGATTTCGGGATTTATAGATTTTTCCTTACTAAGAAAATCTCTAAATCACTACATCACTAAATCAGCAATTGTCTACACTCTTCTTTTCTTTGGAGGACGGCAACCGTTATGTGGTAACGGAGTAACATCCTTGATCATCACTACTTCGATACCTCCGTTAGCGATTCCACGGATGGCGCTTTCTCTTCCTGAACCTGGACCTTTTACAAAAACATCCACTTTCTTCAACCCAGCTTCTACCGCGGTTTTACTCGCATCTGCTGCAGCCATCTGCGCTGCATATGGAGTGTTTTTCTTGGAACCTTTGAAACCCATTTTACCGGCACTGCTCCACGAAATAATTTGTCCGTTCTTATTAGTGATGCTGATGATGATATTATTGAAGCTCGCGGTGATATGCGCGTCTCCGTAAACATCAACTTTTACAACTCTTTTTTTCGCAGCGGCCTTTGCGCTGGGTACTTGTGCTTTTGCCATAATTTGTCAACAGGTAATCTTTGTTATTTAATTTTCTTTCGCCATCAGCGAGAGAACCTGAATCAACCCTCCACCTGCACCTGGTTTCTGTAATTGATTCATTTAATCTGGTGCAATATCAAGACAGAGGGATCAAGGTACAAGGCACAAGCTTGAGCCTTGTACCTTGATCCTTCTATCTTAAATTATTTTATTTCTTCGGTGCCTTCTTCTTACCAGCTACTGTTCTGCGCTTACCTTTTCTTGTACGGCTGTTAGTACGTGTACGCTGACCACGAACAGGAAGACCCTTACGATGACGAACACCACGGTAACAAGCGATATCAAGCAAACGCTTGATGCTCATTTGTACTTCTGAACGAAGCGCACCTTCTACTTTCAATTCATTCGTGATGATGTTACGAATTGCATTCAATTCGTCATCATTCCACTGACTTACTTTTTTATCGAAACTGATATTCGCCTTATTCAGGATATACTGAGCGGTTGAACGACCAATTCCGAAAATATAGGTAAGACCTATTTCACCTCGCTTGTTTTTTGGTAAATCTACACCGGCAATACGTGCCATATTCTATTTAAAATTTGTTATGAGTTTGTGTATGGAAATGCAATTATCCCTGTCTTTGTTTGAAGCGGGGATTCTTCTTGTTGATCACATACAATCTCCCTTTTCTTCTAACAATTTTGCAATCCGCACTGCGTTTTTTTATGGATGCCCTGACTTTCATTTTATTCAGCGTTTGTCTATTAGCGTTTAGCCTTTAGCGTTAATTATTTATACCTGAAAATGATTCTTCCCCTTGTTAAATCGTACGGACTCATCTCAACTCCTACTTTGTCGCCTGGCAGGATCCTGATATAATGCATTCTCATTTTTCCAGAGATTGTAGCAAGGATTTCGTGCCCGTTTTCCAGCTTCACTTTGAACATTGCATTCGACAAGGCCTCGACAATCGTACCATCCTGTTTAATAAGTGCTTGTTTAGCCATACAATTTTGGGAGCGCAAAGATAGGCATAAGTACCCGAAACAAGAAAATTTCGATTAAAAAATTGGCCTTTTTGCAAAATAAGGCCGCAAGATAGGAAAAATAAGGCGCTGAAATTCATCAACCGACGGGTCGACGGGCCGTTTCTAATGGGCTGCTCTTATCGAGAAAGGAATGCCAATACTTGAGTGTTGAATATTGAATATTTCTGGAGAATCAAATAATCAATATTCAACACTCAATATTCAATGCTCAAGTGCCGAATGGCATTTTTTATCGAGTCAGTTCGACCTTGGTCATTTGACGATAGTGATTCTGCAACTCATGCACACTAACGGGATGGTTCATGTGCCGCCTGTCTTCGCGATACCACATTTCAAAATCCGAATAATTGTCTTTATTGGGCAGCAGTATCCGGAATGGTCCGCGCATATACTTGACCGTATTATCGGCGTTCACCACTTTTTCGAAATGAAATTTCTGGAGTTGCCCGTCATCCAATGGGATCGGGTATAATTGATCCGCGGTAAACCAAAAATCCTGCACGTCTGTTTGCACACATATTTCTTTGTCCGCATGATTCAGTTCTGTTACTTCACCTTCTATGCGCTGGCCCTCGTTATCTGCGAGAACGAGATCTCCAACTTTAATTTCGTTGAATTTGATCATATGGCATTTCGTTTTTGATAAGTGAATTTAAAAAAAAGAAACCATATTTAATGTGCAAATTTACCGATGTGCAGATGTGCGAATGGGTAGTTGACTGGTTGAATAGTTGAATAGTTGATTGGTTGAAAAGTCGATTGGTCGATTCGGTAATTGGTAATATGGTGATGGATTACGTTTCATTTCATTTGGTATTATGTTTGTTCATCTCATCTACCAATCGACTTTTCAACCAATCAACTATTCAGCTATTCAACCAATCCACAATCCCTTCGCGCACCCTACTCCGCCCAGCTCATAATATAGTCAGGATTTTCAATGCGTAAAGCTTCTTCTGTCAACATGAGTGGATGAAATGTGTCGACCATAACCGCAAGTTCCTTCGTTTCTTTTGCGCCAATACTTTTTTCAACAGCACCAGGATGGGGTCCGTGCGGAATACCGCCCGGATGTAAAGTGATCATTCCGCGCGTTACATTTTTCCGGCTCATAAAATCTCCATCCACATAGTAAATCATTTCATCACTATCAATATTACTATGATTATATGGAGCCGGGATTGCCTGCGGATGATAATCGAATAACCGGGGACAAAATGAACATACCACGTAATTATTTCCTTCGAAAGTCTGGTGAACAGGCGGTGGCTGATGCACGCGTCCTGTGATTGGTTCGAAATCATGAATAGAAAAAGCAAAAGGATAGCAGCATCCATCCCATCCGACTACATCGAAAGGATGGTGCGCATAATGAATGCCGTAAAGATTTCCTTTCTTTTTTGTTTTGATCAAAAAATCACCTTTCTCATCAATAGTTGATAAATTTTTCGGTGGACGAATATCTCTTTCGCAATATGGCGAATGCTCCATCAGCTGCCCATATTTGCTCAAATATTTTTTTGGAAAGCGAATTGGGCTGAACGACTCCACAATCAGCAACCTGTTCACGCTATTATTGAATATGATTTGATAGATGGTTCCCCTTGGAACGATAAGATAATCACCGTAACCAAAATCAAGGTCACCATACATCGTTCGGAGAACACCGCTTCCTTCATGCACAAATATCATCTCATCTGCATCGGCATTTTTATAAAAAAAATCCTGCATACTTTCTTGCGGAGAAGCCAATGTGATATGTACATCGTTGTTCACAAGTACCGGCTTTCTGCTATCGAGATAATTTTTTTCGGAACGAATTTTAAATCCTTCCAAACTTCGATGCTTCAACATTTTCTCCTCGGCAATTTTTGGCGACATATCGACAACATGATCCGTTCTGATAATTTCAGTAGGTGGATGACAGTGATATAACAACGAATAATCATTGGAAAATCCTTCCGTAGAAAATAATTGTTCCGCATATAAGTTGCCATCCGGCTTGCGGAATTGCGTGTGACGTTTATGGGGAATTGAACCCAATGTATAATAGTAAGCCATATATTAATGTGATGATGAGCGCCCGAATCGCGCCCGGGTTATGTAAAAATTAGAGCTAAAAAAATATGTAGTAAATTATTTTTGCAGCTCAACAGAAAGCATCAGGAAATAATATTTCCATTTACGCTTATCGATCCAATAAGTAAAATTTCTGTAAAATGGCATAAGAGATCGTTCAGGTAAAGTTAGTTGTATAACCGGGATTCTAAACGATTTTCTGATTAAACTAAATTATTATTAGACGAACCCTTTGTGTCTCGGTGACTTCGTGGTTTAAACTAATTGAACCACGAAGGCACCAAGACACGACGCATTATCCGATAGATCGTTTAAAATCCTGCTTCAAACAATTTGGTAATTTGCAAACCATGATCTCTCTTACAACCGCTGGATTAATTGTTATCAAAAATCGAAAGCTGCTATTGGCATTCAGCAAGAATAAGAAAGCCTGGTATTTGCCCGGTGGCAAAACAGATATTGAAGAAACAACAAAAGCCGGTTTGGTTCGTGAAATAAAAGAAGAGTTGGATATTGATCTGAACATGGATGATTTGAGATATTACATGCATGTGAGTGTTCAAGCTTTTGGTGAAAAAGAAAATACCATTATGAAGCAGGATTGTTTTCAGTACGATCTTCATCAAACACCAAAACCTGCAGCAGAAATAGAAGCGCTGAATTATTTTGATACTACGCAATACCAAATCGAACCCGCCCAGGTATCCGGCGTAATTATGGTGATGGAACAATTAAAAAAAGACAACCTGATCGACTAATTTTTATTACTGATGAAGAGAATAGGATTATTATCAGACACGCATCATTATCTCGATGAAAATATATTCTTACATTTTAAGGAATGTGATGAGATCTGGCACGCCGGCGATTTCGGAACAATTGAAATCGCCGAAAAAATAAAACATCACCCGGGCCTTTCTCACCATCCGATTTTCAAAGGTGTTTATGGAAATATTGATAGCTCCGATATCAGGAGTGAATACCCAGAGCAGTTAATTTTTAATTGTGAAGATGTCAAAGTGATGATAAAACATATTGGCGGATATCCCGGCCGGTATGCCCCGGGCGTAAAAAATACGATCCAACAGGAAAAGATAAAATTATTTATCAGCGGGCACTCGCATATTTTAAAAATCATTTACGACGAAAAACTCGATTGCCTGCATATGAATCCAGGCGCTGCGGGCAACCAGGGCTGGCATTTGGTGCGAACCATTATCCGCTTCAGCATCGATGGGAAAAATATAAAAGATTGCGAAGTGATTGAGTTGGGGAAAAAGAACTTCTGATTGATTCCCGGACGATTTATTTTCTTAATCGTTCTGATTAAAATGATTTAGTATGTAATACCTGCAAGCAATGACATCTATAGACAAAAAACCGAGTATATGTTCAGGATAGTTACCCAGTTTACTCACATACTACATCATTTTAATCAGAACGATTAAGAAAATAAATCGTCCTGGAATCAATCAGAAGTTCCTATTTTTATTAAAACTTTTTTTATGAGTGTAGGTTCAAAACATATTGCCACTTTTTTACTGGGCGCGGCTGCGGCTTTAGCTGCTCAGAAATATATGTCGATGACTCCGGAAGAAAAAGAAAAATTAGCAGCAAACCTAAAAGACAAAGCGCATCAATTCAAAGATGAAGCTGAAAATGCCGCCGGCAAAGCGAAGGATTATTTTAATGAATTGAAAACAAAAGGTGGTGATGCTTTGAAAGAACATATTGCCGATGCTGAAAAGTTAATGCAAAATCTATTCGGCAAATCTTCTGCAAAAAACACTTGACGCTAGTGAATGGCGAGTGGCTAGTGGGGAAAAGCTATTGATATATGATTATTCAACACGATTCAATATTTCTCCCCACTAGCTTCTAGCCACTAACCACCCGCCATTCACCACTCACTAATTCTCACAATCGCTTTACTTTTTCCATTTTGCTGCACAATTTTAAATCCATTTTGTAAGAATGCAGAAAGCACTCCGACCCACAGAAAAGGTGGCGGCACTTTGTCATCGTAAGGAATTGCCGGATATGCTTCAAGTGTTTTAATATTCTTTTTTTTTGCGTAATCCAAAAGGCTTTTGATCATTATTTTCGATATGCCCATTCGCCGGAATTCCTTCCTGATAAAAAAACAGGTAATGGACCAGACTGGTTTATCATCGATCCTTTTTAATGTCCGGGCCTTTTCAATCTTGATATAGTCTTCTCTTGGCGCAAACGCGATCCATCCTATTGCTTTGTCGTTGTAAATTGCCATCAACCCGGTCGGCTTTGAGGCGAAAACGATTTTTTGCATTAGCAATTTATTTCCATGCGGCTTATTGGACTGAAATTCTTTATAGGAGAGCCGGAACAGCATACACCAGCATCCTCCACATCCGCCCTTCTCTCCCATCAGATCTTCAAACATATTCCAATTACGCTTCTGCAACGGCTCCATTCTAATTTCATTATTCGGGATTTTTGTATTTGGCATGATACAAATTAAAAGAATTGGAGAAAAAGATGTCTTAGGAATCTTGCTTTATCGCTGAGAAAGTCATGTGCCGGCGTGTGGAATTACAAAACATGTCTGTATAGTCACACTTTCGAATTCTCTTTTCGCTGTTGCGTTGGATTTATTTTAAAATGCTGTTTATATCCCGTCGTGAAATGTTCCAGGCTTTGAAACCCGGATTCAAATGCTATATCTGTGACTGATTTAATGGAATTTAACAATAAAAATTTCGCGTGTTGCAAGCGCAGCCCAAGCAGGTATTTATGCGGCGGGATTCCCATAACGGCCTTGAATATACGACTGAAATGAAACGGGCTTGCAAAACAATATTGAGACAGTTGTGTCAGGGAAATATCCTCATGGAAATGCTCGCGCAAATACTCAACCGCTTTTTCGATGGTTCCTAGATGAAGTTGCTTGAACTTATCATTCAACAAAAGCAAATCACTTTCGTTACCGAGTGCATAAAATATTTTATTCAGCAATTCTATAACCATTTCATCGACCTGCATTGTGTTGAACGAACCAGACTGGATTTTCTCGACAATGCGCAAGTGCAGATAATCTGCATCAAGTGTACACGCGTGCATCAGCGCATGCAAATCATTATTTGAAAGAAACCATCCTGCCACCGAATGGAACTGTTCTTTCAACAACTCAAAAAAAGAAGGTCTGAACTCAAATACGGTTGTAATATCCGGGTGGTTATTAATATGTCTCGTCCGGTGTTCATAACCCGGCTTCGAAAGAAGCATTCTTCCAACGTACATTTCATATTGGTTCCGGAATACGCCATACTCGAAAAATCCTTTGCGGATAAATGAAATGCAAAAACTGTTGTTGTATTCCGGTTCACTTAATGAGCAAATCGTGCAATAGCATTTATAATTAATTATCCGGAAGAAATCCGATTGATATAATATTTTAATATCCGCTTCGATCATCAACGCAAATTTATCGATCATTTATGGCATAAATGAGCAAAATTCCTCAAGTCGCCTTGTTCTTAAATACTGAAATTGCATCACAATTTGTAAAATCGAACTATGCCGCGTTATAGCAAACTGGTGATTTTCCTGGCCTTCGCCGCCGTATATATTATTTGGGGCTCTACCTACCTGGCGATATTGATAGGATTGAGAGGGCTTTCACCATGGACATTATGCACTTTGAGATTTTTATTAGCAGGGATTTTATTATTTGGATGGCGTTTGCTAAAAAGAGAAAAAATTCCATCGATGAATTCTATCCGGATTAATTCGATATGCGGTGCATTGATGCTTTGCGGTGGCGTAGGTTCCGTCTGTTGGGCAGAGCAATATATTTCGAGTAGTCTCGCCGCTATCATCGTAACTGCGTTGCCGTTTTGGTTTGTCATTTTCGATAGAAAAAAATGGACATTTTATTTTTCCAACAAAATAATCATCGCAGGACTTCTCGTCGGTTTTGCCGGCGTTATGCTGTTGGTTGGATTTGATCATTCACCGCAACAATCATCTCACAAAACAGGTAATGAGCTCGCAGGAATACTGGTTATTCTTTTTGGAGGAATATGCTGGTCTTCAGGTTCTCTATATTCGAAATATCATGTCACCGGCAGTTCAATCCTGATGAATGGAGCGATTCAACTCTTTATCGCCGGCATACTTAGTTTTATTATCAGCATAATCGCCGGCGAATGGAAAAATTTTCAGTTTGCAAACGTAAGTACTGATGCTTGGCTCGCTGCATTGTATCTGGTAACGATGGGATCCATCGTGGCTTTTGTCTGCTACCTATTCTTGTTGAAAGTGAGACCTGCCGCGCAAGTAAGTACCTACGTATATGCAAACCCGGTAGTAGCGGTGTTTCTTGGCGCATTGATTGCAGGCGAAAAAATTACAGGAACCAAAATCATAGCCTTGTTGGTTATTCTCTCCGGAGTATTATTGGTGAATCTTCCATCTTATAAAAATATTCCTGAAAAAATTGTAGCAAGTAACTAGCAGCGAGTGGCTAGTGGTAAGTCACCACTAGCCACTAACTACTCGCCACTAGCCATTCACCTCTAGCAATAAAAACTATTCAAATGATCACTCGTATATGGCATGGGAAAACAAAAAAATCTGATTCTCAAAAGTATCGTGAATATGTAATCGAGGTTGGTATCAGTGATTACAAAAGTATCAACGGAAATCTTGGCGCCCAGATCTGGCAAAGAGACGAGGGTGATATTACGCATATTTTTACAGTATCGTGGTGGACAGACTACGATAGCATCAAATCTTTTGCGGGCGAAGATTTCGAAAAAGCCAAATACTACGAAGAAGACAAAAAATATTTAACCGAATTTGAACCCAACGTAGTGCACTATGAAACTTTTGATTTCCGTTGACTACAGCGGACACTAAATGTCGGCTACACCTTGTCGTTATAACTTTTTATTCAATAGTTATCAAAACTACATTCCCGGCAACAACGGCCTTCCTACTATTTCCCTGAAAGGCCATGGAATTGCAACCAAGATCAATATAAGTGCAATTACAAAAAATGTAAATGCCTTACGATATTTGGTTTCATCGCTTACTTGTTTCTTTGCCATTCCGTATCCGAGCGTGATAAAAATAATGGCAAGTATCATTGCGGTGGGATGCTCGATCCAAAAGAATCGATAGAATTTATTCTTCATCAAGCTTGTGCCTTCCGGTAAGGAACTGGTGAATATTCCATAACGCCCGAAGAAAACCTGGATCAAGCCAAGCAATAGAGTAAGATGAGAAAATATCAATGTAAAAAGCCAGGTTTTTCTATCGCCGTTGGTAAATATTTTTTTGTTTTTCCAACCGGAATAACTCCTTGCAATTGATAATAGCAGCAATATCAAAATTACCCAGCGTAAAATATTATGGAGATGAACCAATCCTGTTTGCATATTTTATATTTTAAACAAATCTAAGTAATATGGAAATGTGGAAATATGAAAATGTGAAAAATTCTGGTAGTGACTAAGTTTGAAATTTCTATGTGAATGTATGGTAATTTTTTTGTCACCACATAGGCATATAGAAACATAGTTCCACATAGATAACAATTTCAAATATCAGTTTCTCTCCGAACTTGAACAGTCCCAAATTCACTGCGGACATTCTCTACCATATTACTATATTTGATCTCATCCCATCTCCGTCTGGTATCAATGATATTTTTTTAAGACTGAAAGATGGCAAAAGCCGGACAAAGAATTAACAAACATGATATAAGTTTTTTCATCCATTTGCGTTTTTGAAAACTAACTGGTTGTAAGGTTGCGTCAACAATGATTTAAAATTGTCAGAATATTGTCAAAAGCATCTTTCCAGGAATCTGTTAGCTTTGCGCCATGAACAAATCGTTACCCATATATGTATTGGCTTTTTTCTCGCTGATCCTTTGTTGTATTGGAACCGGATGCGGTGGATCTGACCATGCAGGTTCGCAATCGGAAACGGACGTTTTAAAACAACCATTCCTTGCTTCGATCAATGACAGTATCAGACGGTTTCCAAAAAATGCAGAACTGTATTTGCGAAGGGCCATACTTCTTTCGCGAAGCGACGCGCACGAATATGCAAATGCTGATTTTAAAAAAGCATGGCAGCTGGATGATTCGAAAGAAAATGCTTTACAATACGCCGCAAATCTCGCGATCCTAGGGCGCTCGTCTGACCGATTGAAATTATTAGAAGCGTGCATTCAAAAATTTCCCGACGTAGCCGAATTCAAACGTTTAACCGGCGAGGCATATATTGAAGGTGGAAAATCAAAACTGGCGCTCGATTTATATGAAAATCTTCTCAAGAAAGATTCATCGGATTTCGAGGCGCTGTATGAAAAAGGATTGGTACTCGAGCAAATGCATGACACTGCACGAGCACTTTTGGCTTTGAAAAGAGCATACGAGATGCAACCAGTGAACACCTATGCATTGGAGTTGGCACATATCTATGCCGAAACAAAAAATCCTGTAGCACTCCAAATTTGTGATGAAGTGCTTAGTAAAGATTATGCCCGTGAATTGGTCGATCCTTTTTTTATAAAAGGAATTTACTACGCAAACACTTTACAATATAACCTGGCAATCGCACAATTTGATTCCTGTATTCGCCGCGACTGGAAATTCACAGACGCATATATAGAAAAAGGGATTGCCTATTATAAACAAAAAAATTATGATGAGGCCCTGAGTATTTTTCAACTCGCTGCTACCGTTTCTAACAGCGATGCAGATGCATACTATTGGGTGGGGCGTTGTTATGAAGTGGTCAATAAGAAAGAAGAAGCAATTGTCTATTATGAAAGAGCAGCCCTTCTCGATAAGAATTTTACGGAAGCAAAAGCAGCGTTGAAGAGACTGAAGGGGAATTGAGAAATTGATTCTTTGCGCTTTTGCGTCTTTGCGTGAGGAATTTTCACGCAAAAGCGCAAAAGCGCAAAGAATCAATCAAACAACTACTTTTGAATTATTAATTTCAACTTATGCTACTTGTCGCCCCGTCATTATTAGCTTCGAATTTTCTAAAATTGGAAGAAGAATGCAAAATGGTAAATGAAAGTGAAGCGGATTGGTTTCACCTCGATGTCATGGATGGCCGCTTTGTACCAAATATCAGTTTTGGCATTCCCGTGATTGAACATATTCGTAAAGTCGCGGAAAAATCCTGTGACGTTCATTTGATGATAGAAGAACCAGAAAAACTTACGGAAGCATTTGCGAAAGCCGGCGCCGATCACCTGATCGTTCATATCGAAACTTGCAGAAATCTTCACAGCAATATTCAACAAATCAAATCGCTTGGAATGAAAGCCGGTGTTGCTATCAATCCGCACACACCTGTTGAAATGCTGTACGATATCCTGGAAGACATTCATCATGTTTGTATGATGAGCGTGAATCCTGGTTTTGGCGGACAATCATTCATTCCTCACACATTAAAAAAAATCCGTGAACTGAAACACGCCATTCACGAAAGAGGGCTGCATGTATTGATTGAAATTGATGGCGGCGTCACCTTGGAAAACGCAAAGGCTATTGTTCATGCGGGCGCTGATGTGTTGGTTGCAGGAAACACTGTCTTCAAATCTCCTGACCCTAAAAACATCATCCATCAATTAAAAAATATAGTGTGCTGATCTATGGCGAAAGATCTTTTTTCCCAACAGGCATCCTTATACGCAAAATATCGCCCGAGCTATCCTCAAACGCTTATTGATTTTATAATATCGAATACGAACACAAAAGATACTGCTTGGGATTGTGCGACAGGTAATGGGCAGGCAGCCGTATTGTTATCGCCTTATTTTAAAAAAATATTTGCAACTGATATCAGCGAAAAGCAAATCAGCCAGGCATCTCCAAGTTCAAATATTTTCTATTCGGTAGGTACCGAAGAGAAAACAAATTTTGAAAACGACAGTTTCGACCTGATTACTGTTGCGCAGGCTTACCACTGGTTTCATTTCGATGGTTTTTTCCGTGAAGCAACGAGAGTCGGTAAACCCGGATCATCCGTTGCTGTATGGGGATATGGATTGATAAATGCCAGTGACAAAATACTGGATGAGCGCATCCGCGAATTTTATTATCAAAGAATCTATAAGTACTGGGATCCTGAACGCAAGCATGTCGATGAAGAATACAAAACTGTTCCCTTCAATTTTGCTGAACAGGTTTCAAAAAATTTCCAGGAAGATATTGAATGGACATTGGAAGATCTGAAAGGATATTTCAATACGTGGTCAAGTTTGCAGCACTTCATCAAAGCAAATAATTATAACATCGCCGATCAGTTTTCAGAAGAATTGAGATTATACTGGAACGATGGAAGCAAAAAAACTTTTTCCTTTCCTTTATTTCTTCGACTGGGAAAAGTGAGAAAATGAAGAACGGGCGCGGAGAACAAGAGTGAAGAAACAGAGCGGAGAGCGGAAGGATAGGTTCCCTCCGCTCTCCGCTCTGTTTCTTCACTCTTGTTCTCCGCGTTCTCACAAACTGTCACGCATCTGCTCAAGCACCGCCTGTGTTTGTCCCACCCATCCAACTTCTTTACGACTTGGCCATTTCAAAGTTTTTGTTTCGAGAAATGTTTTCAGCATATCATATCCACGATATGCCTGATCTTCCGAGTGAAAGCAATTAATCCATTTTTTGTCCAGCTCTATAGCACAACAGTAAAAAAAGTGGGCGCATTTCGATGCAGTTGATTAAGGGTTTAATTGTGAAATTTTTCTTTGGAACAAATAAACATAATTTCCCTGTTATTACGTTTTCTTTGCAGCAAAATCTGTTTAAATTCGGTCATTCTAAAAAGTCTTTCCTTGAAAGCCGCTTTGTGTTACCTTTTACTACTGCTAATACTCTGTTCCCAATCCTTATTGGCACAAAAAAAAGCCGCTTTTGTATCGGGGAAAATTTTCGACGAAAATGATCGTCCTCTTGCAAAAGTTTCGGTTATAATTCTTGGCAGACAAACGGGCCTGGTCGCTTCAGACTCGGGTGAATTCAGGTTAAAAGTTCCAGCAGACAAAGCCTTCGCACTCGTCTTTTCTTTTACGGGTTATAAAACACAGCAACGCAATTTTCTTTTAAATGAAAATGAAGAAGAAAAAATCGTCGTGCGGATGGAAAAGAACGCGCAGCAATTGAAAGAGGTAGTGATAACGGATGATCAGCAAAGAAAAGAAGCAGGTCTCGTAAAAATTAATCCAAAAGACGCAATCAATATCCCATCACCGGTCGGTGGAATCGAAAGCCTGATCAAAGTTTTTGTGGGATCGAATAATGAACTGACTTCGCAGTATAGTGTTCGCGGGGGAAATTATGACGAAAACCTGGTCTACGTAAATGATTTTGAAATATTCCGTCCCTATCTTGTCAGCAATGCGCAACAGGAAGGATTGAGTTTTATCAATCCTGAAATGACTAAAAACGTAAGTTTTTACAACGGCGGATTCCAGGCGAAATATGGAGATAAGATGTCCTCTGTACTCGATATCCAATACCGAAAGCCAAAAAAATTCGGCGGTTCAGCGTATGTCGGTTTGCTCGAACAAGGACTGCATCTCGAAGGAACTGCAGCAAAAGATAAATTCACATATCTTGTTGGCGTTCGCAATCGCACGAACAAAAATCTATTCAGCAGCCAGGATACAAAGGGAAATTATATTCCATCTTCTTCGGATATACAAGCTTTGTTCACTTATCAAATCAATCAAAACAATTCGCTTGAACTATTAGGTACATTTTCACAGACAAAATTTTCGCTGATACCGCAGTTCAGCCAGCTGACTTCTTCCGTGTTCTCTCCCTATTTTACTGCCAATCTCGGGCTTGATGTTTTTTTCTCGGGACAAGAGCAGGATCGCTATTATACCGACATGGTGGGACTAACATGGAATCAACAGGTGAAGAAAAATCTTCGCCTCAAATGGATGATTTCACGTTTTAATGATAACGAAAACGAATCTTACGATATCACGGGTAATTATCTTTTTGGTGAAAGGAATTTTGATAAAGGAAGTGCAGATTTTGGTTTGATAACAAATCCACTCGGCGCCGGGCTTTATCAGAATTATGCGAGAAATCGGTTAGACATTACCGTTTGGAACGCAACACACAAAGGATATCTCGATTTAGGTAATCATTATATTCAATGGGGATTGAGTGCCGAAAAACAAATTGTGCACGACAAATTGCATGAATGGGAATTCCAAGATTCAGCAGGGTATTCACTGCCGTACAATCCAGATGCACTCACGCTAAATAATTATCGCCACTCTTCCGCAGATCTTGACATCAACCGGTTTACTGGTTTTGTGCAAGACAATATTGCGTTTACACATGCCAGTGAGTTTACATTGCAAGCTGGCGTTCGCTACAATTACAACACGTTGAATAACCAGTTCTTGTTGTCGCCCCGTCTTGGCTTTTCATGGAAGCCGGCAAAATCAAAAAAAGATATTATTTATCGGGGAGCTATTGGGATATATAACCAGCCACCATTTTATCGTGAGATGAGAAAGATGGATGGAACACTAAATACAGATCTCAAAGCACAAAAAAGCTGGCAGGTAACTGCGGGATTTGATTATAATTTTCACGCCGGCGATCGTCCTTTCCGCCTTACAACGGAAGCATATTATAAAGGCATGACAGACGTTGTGCCTTATGATCTCGTAAATGTCCGAACCCGTTACTACGGAGAAAATAGCGCGAAAGCTTATGCAGTCGGCGTTGAAATGCGTTTATTTGGGGAATTGGTGAAAGACGCAGAAAGCTGGATCAGTATCGGCATTATGCGAACAAGAGAAAAAATTAATAATGCATTTTATTATAACTATAACCTGGATTCATCAAATCATGTGGTAGATAGTACCCGCGCTGAACAAGGATGGGTGCGTCGTCCTACAGATCGCTTAATTACACTCGGATTGTTTATCCAGGATTATCTCTCCACCAACAAAAATTTCAAACTCTATTTGAATGTTTTGTATGGAAGTAATTTGCCATTTAATATTCCAGGCAGTGTAAAATACCGCAATGCATTAATCATCGATCCATATATCCGCGCTGATATCGGATTAAGTGCATTATTACTGGATAATGAAAAAAGCAATAGAAGAAGTCATAGTCCGTTCCGGAATATCGAAAACATTTGGGCCACGCTCGAAATATTTAATGTTATCGACCGCGATAATACCATTTCCTATTTGTTGATCAAAGATTTCTCCAATACTGTTTATGCAATGCCGCAAAGACTCACACCAAGATTGTTGAATTTGAAATTAGTTGCGAAATTTTGACCAGGATTTTATGCGATTTGACTGATT
>JAFDYD010000026.1:54268-64495 GCA_018267615.1 Bacteroidota bacterium
AATCAGTCAAATCGCATAAAATCCCGGTTCAGACTGCCTTTCCCAAATACGACAAATTATTTCCCATTTGGAGAATGATATTGCTCAATCATATGACATAAAATATTGATAATCAATATTATAATTACTGGCAAGCTAATGGATTCTATATAGCCAAACCGAACCTTATGAAAATTATAAACGAATTACTCGACGTCTTAGACGAATTTCTGAATCCAGATAATAGCAGTAATGAATATGGTCACGGACTGATTTATGTTCCAGTTCCTGAACGTAGTGAATTAGAACAGCGTTTACGCGATGCCGGTAGAAGATAATATAAATAACCACTAACCATTAAACCTTTTTAAGATGCGGATATCTTCGTATCCACAGCAGTTCGATCAATCGATCAACATCAAAATTGTCACTGAAAGTGAAGGACACTGCATTATCAGCTTAACGAATGAGAAAGGGAGAATCAGAGTGATGGTCGGGGTAAATCTTTCACAAGGAGTCAATGATATCGTGGTGGACAAAATGGAAACACTTGAAACTGGCTTGTACCATTTGCAAGTGAAAAATACTGAAGCGAAAATTTTATACAACACCGAATTAATCAAACAATAATAATTAACCTTATACTTACGTAGGATTACGAAGGGGCCTTTCCAGGCTCCTTCTTGTTTTTGTTGGTAAGATAAAGGAGAGGTAAGTGCAAAGAATATTCAATAATCAACACTTAATATTCAATGCTAAAGTTAAAAATGCCAACAAAATGATTTTAAACCTTGAGCATTGAATATTGAGTGTTGATTATTGAATATTTTTCCCGCCTCCAATTACCCATTATCCAATACGAATCCCCGATTGGTTTCCGCCGTTCGGTTTCCTTCAATAACTTTGCGGCATGACAAAACTCTCCGTCAATATCAACAAATTCGCGACGTTGCGCAATAGCCGTGGTGGTAACAATCCTGATGTGCTGAAAGCGGCAGTAGATGCACAACTATTCGGAGCTGATGGCGTGACTGTTCACCCCCGCCCCGACGAACGTCACATACGTTACAGTGATGTATATGCGATAAAAAAAATCATCACCACTGAATTTAATATCGAAGGCAATTGCCAGGAGCAAAAATTTGTTGATCTCGTTTTAGCCGCAAAGCCTGACCAGGTTACATTGGTACCTGATGCACTTGGACAGATCACATCCAATCACGGGTGGGACACGATAAAAAATAAAAGCTATTTGGTTGATATGATCCGCGTTTTTCAAAGCGCAAAAATCCGCGTTTCGATTTTTGTTGATCCCGTAATTGAAATGGTGGAAGGCGCCGCTGCAACCGGAACCGATCGCATTGAATTATATACCGAGGCTTACGCAACTAATTATACAAAAAACAAAGAAAATGCTATTGCTCCCTATATCGCCGCTGCAAAACGCGCAAAAGATTTAGGATTGGGATTGAATGCCGGGCACGATCTCGATTTGCAAAACCTGAAATACTTCGCACAAAATATTCCCTGGCTCGACGAAGTCTCTATCGGACATGCATTGATCTGTGATGCACTTTATATCGGGTATGAAAATGCCGTGCAGATTTACAAAAGACAATTGCCGGGATGAGGTAGAAGGAGTAAGGTGTAGGGTGTAAGGTGTAAGGTGTAAGGTGTAAGGTGTAAGGTAAAAATAACAAGGTACATGGAGCAAGATCTGTTGTATTTTGTACCTTGCATTTTCTCTCTGTTCCTTGTTCCTTGTTCCTTGCTCCTTGTTCCCCGTCCCGCCACCCATCCTTCATTAATGCTTTAAGTCATTATTGTCTCGCTTTGGTATAAAAATTCTGTCTTCGTCTCAAAACAAATTTATATTTGATGCAGACTACATTTTGTTTCTTAATCTAAAAACTGTTTATGAAAAGGATTTTCCCCGCATGCTTATTGCTTGCATTGATACAATGTATTTGCATCAATTTGGTCGAGGCCCAACTAACAACTACACCGAGTGGTGGTAATAAAAAAGCAGTTATCGGCGAGCGCATAGGCCTCACCGATATATTGATCAACTATGACAGACCCGGTGTTAAAAAAAGAGAAGGGCAGATATGGGGAGCGCTTGTCCCCGTCGGTTATAGCGACCAGGGATTTGGCAATACAAAGCAAGCGCCATGGCGTGCAGGCTCCAATGAGAATACAACAATCGAATTCAGCACGGACGTAAAAGTAGAAGGCCAAACATTACCTGCGGGGAAATATGGTTTCTTTATAGCCTATGATCCGAATGAATGCACGCTTATCTTTTCAAAAAATAATAGTTCGTGGGGAAGCTTTTATTATAACCCGGCAGAAGATGCGCTTCGTGTAAAAGTAAAACCTGTTGCTATCGATAAAAGTGTGGAGTGGTTAAAATATGAATTCATCGATCAAACGGACAGTACCGCAACAGTTGCATTGCAATGGGAAAAATTGATGATCCCTTTCAAGATTGAAGTAGATGTGGTGGCAGCCCAGCTTGCTTCTTTCCGAAGAGAATTGCAAACCAACAAAGGTTTTATGTGGGAAAGCTGGATGCAGGCGGCGCAATGGTGCGCACAAAAAAATACAAACCTCGATCAAGCATTGCTTTGGGCGGATTCCGCAACCAGTACCACTTTTGGTGGAGACAGAAGTTTCCAGGCATGGAGCGCCAAGGCTCAGATATTAGAAAAATTAAATCGTGGCAACGAGGCTTTGGAGGTCATGAAAAAAGCAACGCCTTTGGGAAATATTTTTGAGCTGCATCAATATGCCCGTCAATTAGTCGCGCAGAAAAATGCGAAGCAGGCGCTTGAAGTTTTCAAAACAAACTACAACATGCACCCTAATGAATTTACTACCAATATGGGTTTGGCCAGGGGATATTCAGCGGTTGGCGACTACAAAAAAGCGTTGGAATACATAACAAAAGCACAGGCACAGTCGCCTGATCCTGTAAACAAAGCCAATGTTGAGAAATCGATAAAATTATTAAAGGAAGGAAAAGATATTAATTAGAACCACGATTTGTCTGATTTAAAATGATTAAGAGGAGAGTTAAATAGTTAATTGAGTCCGAAAGTTTATTAAGTCAAAGCAAACATATCAACCTAATCAACCATTCAACTCTCCTCATAATCTTTTTAAATCAGATAAATCCTAGTTCTAGTTACATCCAAACAATTCACAAAGCTTCGCATTCAATTCCGCACCGCGGAGATTGCGCCCAATTATTTTTCCGGAAGGATCTATTAAATAATTCTGCGGTATTTGCTGGATCTTATATTTTACAGCGACTTCATTGTTCCAAAATTTTAAATCACTTACCTGGCTCCAATAAAGATTGTCATCATGTATTGCCTGTATCCATGGCTCACGGCTACGGTCAAGTGAAACTCCGAGTATGGTGAAATTTTTATCCTTGAACTTACCGTATGCAGCAACAACATTTGGATTCTCTTTTCTGCACGGTCCGCACCAGCTCGCCCAAAAATCTACCAACACATATTTGCCTTTGAAAGAAGAAAGCGTTACCGGATGGCCCGTGGTATCTGTTTGCGTGAAATCAATTGCATCAGTTCCCACGGCTCCAATCTTGCCATTATCAATTTGTTCTTTTAAATATTTACCATAATACCCACTCTGAACCTCGGGCACGAGGTCATTAAATCTTTTTTCAAGCAACAATACATCATCCGATAACTGACTCATCACTACAAGTACAAAAGGGCTTACGTAAGAAGTTCTTTTTACATGGATGAATTGATCAAGGACAATCTGTATAGATGCCGCTTCTGCTGCATATACCTGCGCAACTGAATCTCTTTTTATATTATTCGCGGACGAATTCGCCAACTGGCTTAATTGATTTAGCCGGGCAAAATGCGGATTGAATGTTTGTTGAAATTCTAAAAAATCCTGGTGAGAAGACGATCCAGATACTTTAATATCTTTTGGATTGCTGATACTACCTTCAACCTTCACGTTATCGTTCCCAACAAAAAGCATTATTTTATTTTTTGCCGAGCCAAAATTCAGATCGTATAAATTTGGTTCAACCAAATGCGCGTTTATTGCAAATGAACCGGCTTTTGCAAAAGTTTTTGCAATTGTATCGTTCGGATTATTTGCGTCCGTTAAATAGACTTTTGTTTTTTCGGGAAGTCCCTTAATAGAACCTGTCAACACAAGTGCCGCTGTTTTTTTTACCTGGCCCATCATCACAAAAGGCAATAACATCAAACCCAAAAAAATCTTTTTCATGATATTTATTTTGAATGGCGTTCCTTAAGAACGTCAATTACGTCCTGCAAATTATATCCTTTTGCGTTAAGCAAAATTAAATAATGGAAAAGGAGGTCGGCTGATTCGTTGAGAAACAATTTTTCGTCATTATCTTTAGCTTCAATCACCATTTCTACGGCTTCCTCTCCCAATTTCTGTGCAATTTTATTAATTCCTTTGTTGAATAATTGTCGCACATAGGACTTTTCATCATTACCTTTTTTCCGCTGAGTAATAATTTCCTCCAAATATGTTAAAAAATCTTCCTTATGATTTTTTTCATTCCAACAAGTGTCGGCGCCCGTATGGCAAACAGGTCCGAGTGGCTCCGCTTTGATCAGCAGCGTATCCTGGTCGCAATCAACGGCAATATCTTTCAGCAATAAAAAATAACTGCTTTCTTCTCCTTTTGTCCACAGTCTTTTTTTCGAACGGCTAAAAAAAGTAACCTTCTTTTCTTGCAGCGTTTTATCTAACGCCTCCTGGCTCATAAAACCAAGCATCAGAACTTTGTCAGTGATATGATCCTGCACAATCGCTGGAACAAGACCATCGGCGTATTTTTCGAAATTTACTTGCATAGTTTTTAAGATTTCAATATTCTACATCATCTCTATTTCCCTTATTCCCATATTTTTCAAACTCATCACAGTTGTTCAGAGTCTTACATTGATTTTTCTCTCCTGCAAATATCCTTTTAATTCAGGAATAGAAATTTCTTTGAAATGAAAGATACTTGCAGCGAGCGCGGCGTCTGCTTTTCCTTTTTCAAAAACATCTACAAAATGCTGCATAGTTCCCCCGCCTCCGGATGCTATAACAGGAACGCTCAACGCTGTTGCCAGCTTTGAAGTAATATCCAATGCAAAACCTTGTTTGGTACCATCGTGATTCATGGATGTCAACAAGATTTCCCCTGCGCCGAGTTCAACTCCGCGTTTTGCCCAATCAAAACATTTAGTTTCCGTTTTTACCCGGCCTCCATTCAGATACACATACCATTCGCCGTCTTCCTCCTTTCTTGTATCAATAGCAAGCACCACACATTGACTTCCGAATTCTCTTGCAAGTTCATTAATCAATTCAGGTCTTTTGAATGCTGCAGTATTTACGGAAATTTTATCCGCACCGTTCTGTAATAAAACACTCACATCCTCAATAGAAGAAATTCCGCCGCCTACAGTAAAAGGAATATTAATATGATGTGAAATACGATTCACTAATTCACTGAGTGTTTTTCTTTTTTCATTGGTCGCGGTAATATCGAGAAATACGAGTTCATCCGCGCCCTGCGCAGCATATAATGCACCCAGGTCAACAGGATCACCGGCATCACGAAGGTTTACAAAATTTGTTCCTTTGACAGTTCTGCCATCTTTAATATCGAGACATGGTATAATTCTTTTTGTAAGCACTGATTATTTTTTTGATGTAAGCGCTACTTTAATTCCCAATGCAATCAATAACAATCCCGTAATTTTTTCCTGCATACGCACATAGCGCGGCGATCTGGCCAGCCAGTTTCCCATCCTGCCAAATAAAATGGCAACAATGATATTCACCAATGTACCCGAACAGTCGAACCATATTCCCAAAAACAATATCTGCCATTGCGGATGTGGCGCGTTGATATCAATGAACGGCGGAAGGAATGCAAGAAAAAATAATGCAACTTTTGGATTCAGCACATTTGTGATAACACCTTGCCAGAATATCTTTTTATAAGATATCGACTCAATTTTTTCAGCCAGTTGAAATGAAGATTTTTTGTTTAGGAGCGATTTTATCCCGAGATAAATAAGATACGCTGCGCCTAAATATTTGATGATATCAAATGCTGTTGCGGATTTGGAAATGATCGCAGAGAGTCCGGCAACAGCCGCGACAATATGAACCATACATCCCGCCATGATACCAAATGCTGAAACAATACCAGCTTTGATTCCTTGTCCCGCGCTGCGTGATGCAACATAAATCATGTCATTGCCCGGCGTAATATTTAATACCAGACTTGCTAAAGCAAAAAGCAAAAAACTATTTACACTCATGATTTAAATTTTGATAACGACGCAATCGTAATCCGGCCTTCATAAATTGCTTTTCCGATGATCGCACCCTTACATCCGATTTCTTCTAATCTATATATATCATCCATATTGCTCACACCACCACTTGCAATAAAATGTAATGCAGGAAATTTCCCGACAATATTTTTATAAAGATCAACAGAGGGTCCTTCTAACAATCCGTCTTTACTGACATCGGTACAAAAAATTTGTTTCAACCCTCTCTGAATATACTTTTCTATAAAATCATAAATCCAGATATTGGTTGTTTCCTGCCATCCGTTAACAGCGATTTTCTCGTCTTTCACATCGGCGCCGAGTAAAAATTTATCAGATCCATATTTCAATATCCAATCACTAAATAGTTTTTCATCTTTCACAGCAACACTTCCAATCGTTGCGAGCATTGCACCCGAGTTGAATACGATATCAATATCTTTTTCGGACTTGATACCGCCGCCGAAATCAACTTGCAAAGATGTTTTTGATGCGATTCGCTCCAGCACTTTCCAGTTCTTCACTGCTCCTGATTTTGCGCCGTCGAGGTCAACCAAATGTAGCCTGCGCAATGCCGCATCTTCAAATTGACGCGCCACTTCGAGCGGATTCTCATTATAAATTTTCTTCTGCGCATAATCTCCCTGCGTGAGTCGTACACATTTCCCTTCGATGACATCTATTGCCGGTATAATCTCCATTTCTATTTTTAAAGACTGATGAAATTTTTAAGAATCTGCTCTCCTACCGTCGCACTTTTTTCAGGGTGAAATTGCACACCGTAAAAATTATTTTTTTGCAACGCGCTGCTAAACTCAATTCCATATTCTGTTACAGCCGCAGTTTCTTTACATAACTCCGCATAATAACTATGAACAAAATAACAATATGGCTTTTCATTTATTCCGGCAAACAACGGTTTCGAAAATCCCGACAACTGGTTCCATCCAATTTGTGGTACTTTTAATTGCCGACTTGCAAGATCAAATTTCTTAACGTCTGCGTCAAAAATGCCGAGGCAATCCGTATCGTTCTCCTCGGAATATTTGCACATAAGTTGCATACCCAGGCAAATACCCAAAACGGGTTGCTGCAAATTTTTTATAACAGAATCAAGTCCGAATTCTTTCAAATATTTCATGGCGCTGCTGGCCTCTCCCACGCCGGGGAAAATTACTTTATCGGAGGACATTATTTTTTCATGATCATCCGTTACCGTTGCCTCCATGCCGATCCGCTCCAATGCATAGAGCACGGATTGAATGTTACCTGCGTTGTATTTTATAATTGAGAGAATCAGTGTTAATAATTTTCAAATGATTTTGGAAAAACTAATTTCGTTATGTCGGTTATAAAATTGTTGCCAAAAAATTCTTTGTTTGCTTTTCAATATCTCCATTATTCTCCAATGCTTTTATATACGCTGTTCCAATAATTGCACCGTTTGCATAGCGGCATGCTTCCTGAAATGTCTGCCTGTCTTTGATTCCAAAACCAACCAACACAGGATTCTTCAGTTGCATATCTTTTAGCTTTTTGAAATAACCTGATTGATCAGACATGTTCTTATCTTTTCCCGTAGTTGACGAAGAAGAAACTGCATATAAGAAACCGCTACTAAGTGCATCCAGTTTTTTTATTCGCTCAACAGATGTTTCGGGTGTAACCAGGAAAACAAAATCAAGTCCGTTTTTTTTAATGATTGCGCCATATTCGGATTCGTACTCAAACATCGGGAGGTCGGGCAGAATCAATCCATCAATACCGACTGATTTCGCAGCTTCGCAAAATTTTTCGAAACCAAATTGTAAAACAGGATTCATATATCCCATCAATAAAACGGGCAACTGAATTTCCTTTCTAAAATCTTTCAACTGATCAAACAATTTCATGATCGTCATTCCATTTGCCAACGCCTTTGATCCGCTCGCCTGGATAACCGGACCATCTGCAAGTGGATCGCTATAAGGCATTCCCAATTCAATCATATCCGCACCGTTATCCTGCAAAGCCTTCATCACTTTTATTGTGCTGTTTAGCTCTGGATAGCCGGCAGTGCAATAAACGTTGAGAATATTATTTTTCCTTTGATTAAAAAGGTCTGAAATTCTAGTCATACTTTTTAAATATTCGATAATCAACACTCAATATTCAATATTCAATTCATTAAATCGGCAGATTGCTACTAATTAATTTTTTGATTGTTCTTTTTGGCTGTCTCGATGCTTTTAGAAAATATGGCAATTAGTGACTCATCTTCCATCATTATATCATTAAGTCTCGACGATTTTATCAGCGCCCTTTTTCTTATTAATTTTAAGCATACCCTCGTTTCTTTCAGCTTCTTTGTAACGATCTTCATCTTATGTATGAAGTCTGTCCTAGATTCTGCACTCTGCGCTTCTCCATATAACAGACATGGTGCCAACCCGCATCTTATTAATTGCCCGGCTATGTAATTTCCAGTTCGTGTTTGTGGAAGTTCTTCAACCACATTAATAATCCTGGATGAAAACTCTATCAGCCTCTCCTCAAGATCATAATGTCTGCCCATTGTATATTGAATATTGATTGTTGAATATTGATTATTCAAAAAAATATTCAATATAGCAGCCAGGAATCAACCACCCAATAACACTTTCCGTTCACCCATCATTCTTCCATCGCTTTCATATACGCCGCCAGATCTTTATCGCCTCTGCCACTCAGACAAATGACGACCGTATTTTTTTCATTCAATTGCAATTGATCCAATGCAACCAATGCATGTGCGCTTTCCAGTGCCGGAATAATTCCTTCGAGTTTTGCCAACTCAAATGCTGCTGTTAATGCTTCATCGTCGGTAGCATTTAAAAAAGTTGCGCGTTTGCTATCATATAAATACGCATGCAATGGACCTATTCCCGGATAATCAAGACCAGCGGAAATACTATGCGGTTCTACCACCTGCCCATCATCAGTTTGCATCACCAGGCTTCTGCTTCCATGTAACACACCGGGTTTACCAAGTTGCGTTGTCGCTGCACTCATCCCACTATGCAAACCATGTCCCGCTGCCTCAACTGCCACAAGCTCCACACTCAACTCATCCAGGAAATGATAGAATGCTCCTGCCGCATTACTTCCTCCGCCAACACATGCGATGACATGCGATGGCAATTCATTTCCTGTTTTTTCTTTTAACTGTTTTCTTACCTCTTCGCTGATCACACTTTGAAAACGCGCAACCATATCAGGATAAGGATGCGGACCAACCACGCTTCCGATAATATAATGTGTGTCTACCGGGTTATTGATCCAATCGCGTATCGCTTCGTTTGTTGCATCTTTTAATGTTTTACTTCCGCTTGTCGCAGGTATCACTTTTGCTCCAAGCATTTTCATGCGCGCAACATTTGGCGCCTGCCTTTCGATATCTTTTTCTCCCATGTACACGATGCATTGCATTCCTTTCAACGCGCATACTGTTGCTGTGGCAACACCATGCTGACCTGCTCCCGTTTCTGCGATGATTCTTGTTTTTCCAAGTCGGCGTGCAAGCAATATTTGTCCAATGGTGTTATTTATTTTGTGCGCACCAGTGTGACAAAGATCTTCCCGCTTCAAAAATATTTCGGTGTTATATTTCGCGCTCAATCTTTTTGCGAGATATAACGGTGTGGGACGACCGACATAATCCTTCAGCAACTCATTATATTCTTTTTGGAAAGAAGACTCATGCATGATTTCGAGATAATGCTTTCGCAATTCTTCCACATTCGGATGAAGCATCTCAGGAATATAGGCCCCGCCGAATTTGCCGTAATAGCCTTGTTCGCTGGGCTGAGTGTATGATTGAATGGTGTTCATAGTTCATAATTTGTCTGAACTTGGATTTTTGAGA
>JAFDYD010000026.1:64545-82674 GCA_018267615.1 Bacteroidota bacterium
TCATCTCAAAAATCCAAGTTCAGATTATCCACAAACAATTTTATTTTCTCCAAATCCTTTACCCCGCTTGTTAATTCAAATTTGCTATTGATATCGATAGAAAACAATTTGTTTGCTATCGGATCTTTGGAAAATTCTTTTAATTTTTCTACATCATCTGGTTCGATACCACCGCTTAGAAAAAATAATTTATCCATCCGGGAACTTTTCAAAACATCCCAATTAAATTTTTTCCCGGTTCCTCCATATCCAACGCCCAGCGTATCAAATAAAAACATATCGCTTGATTCCTGGTATGGACGAGTGATCCAGTCGATAGGATCATTATCTCCCAATCGAAATACTTTTATTACAGAAATATAATTTGATAACTGTTCACAAAGCTTGGTGGTCTCGTCGCCGTGCAGTTGCACCATATCCAATCCATACTCGTCCACATGTTTCATCACTTCGTCATAACTGGCATTTACAAAAACGCCCACCTTCCCCATTTTCAATTTCATTTTTTTCAATTGCTCGCCCTTGATATATTTCCCGGCATATCGCGGAGATTTTTGATAAAAAATAAAACCGACAAAATCAATTCCTATTTCATCGAGCTTTTTTACCTGGTCGAGCTGTGTCATGCCACAAACTTTTACTCTCATAAACCCTCCTTGATTTTCCTCTTAAGAGGAAATCATTTTTAATTGGTTAACGAATGAGGCAAAAGCAATCGCCGGGTCTGGCTCTTTCATAAAATTTTCTCCAATCAGGAAACCTTTGAACCCAAAATTTTTCAACTTGTGAATTGTTTCAACATTACTGATTCCACTTTCTGCAATGATAATTTTTCCTGGCGGAATGTGTCGACTCAATTCAATTGAACGATTTATATCTACTGAAAAAGTTTTCAAATCCCTGTTATTAATTCCAACAACATCCACTTCATCGCAAATATGATCCAGTTCCTGGTGATTATGAATTTCCAGCAAAACCTCCAACCCGATATTTTTTGCAAATGAAGCCATTTCTTTTACCTGAAGCGGAGTCAAACATGCTGCAATCAACAAAATCACATCTGCACCAATTGCTTTCGCTTCGACCAACTGGTAACTATCGATCATAAAATCTTTCCTGAGTATGGGAAGCTGGTTTATTCTCGCAGCTAAAATATCTTCATTGTATCCACCAAAAAAATATTCGTCAGTCAATATAGACAAGGCAGAAGCGCCATGATTATCATAAGCAGAAGTAACTTCCAGTACATCGGAATCTTCGTTAATAATTCCTTTTGAAGGCGAGCGTCTTTTAAATTCCGCGATGATGCCTGTCTTGCTTTCGTCCAGTAAAAATTCTTTCAGGGATAATGTTTTCCTATGAAAGAACCTGGAATTTTCCAATGCTGCTACACTGAATTTCGATTTATTTTTTTCGACTTCAGTCTTTTTATATTCTATGATCGTTTCGAGAATATTCATGTCTTTTGTTTCCACAACCGAAGAAATAATTTAAATCATTACTGCAATAAAATTAGTGTTTTTAACGCCTCATGTGCTTTGCCACTCTCCAGGCTTTCAACAGCTGCCGCATATGCATCTTCATAAGTCGAAAAAGCGTCAGTGCAATTCAGTGCCATGGCTGCATTTGCCAACACCACCGCGTTCTGCGCCCATGAACCATCGCCTTTTAAAATTCTGGCAAATATTTTTGCTGCTTCTTCTGTTGAATTTCCTCCATGTATATCTGCCGGAGCAACCATGCGTTTACCCACCTGCTCCGGTGTCATGATGCGTTCACCATTATTGGTTATTACTTTCGTGTCGTTGGTAAGAGAAATTTCATCGTATCCATCAATTCCATGAATGATGGTGAACGTACCCTCAGTTTGCTGCAATAAATAATTATAAATTCTTGCCATTTCAAGATTATACACGCCTACCAACTGAAATTTTGGAGATGCAGGATTTACCATTGGACCGAGCATATTGAAAAAAGTTCTAATGCCAAGATTTTTACGGATAGGTCCCACCGTTTTTAAAGCGGGATGAAACAATGGCGCGTGCAAAAAACAAATATTAGCCAGCTCCACTTCCTTCTTCAACCGGTCTTTATCATTTTTGAATTTATAACCGAGTTGTTCCATGACATTCGAAGCGCCGCTGATACTGGAAGCTCCGTAATTTCCATGTTTCGCCACTTTTTGTCCCGTTCCTGCAACAATAAAACAAGCGAGTGTTGAGATATTAAATGTGTTCTTACCATCACCACCAGTACCAACAATATCCATCGTTTCATACCCATTTAAATCGATATGGACGCAAAGCTCCAGCAAAGCATCACGGAATCCCTGCAATTCATCGATGGTAATACTTCGCATAAGGAATACCGTGATGAAAGCTGTTATCTCGCTTTCATTATAGACTCCCTTGGAAATATTCAGCAAAGTATCTTTTGCTGTTTCGCGGGAGAGCGTTTTGTGTTCGAAGAGATATTGTAGAATCTTTTTCATTTGTCTGAACCGGGATTATTGGGATTTTTTTGATTGAATGGGATGATAAATCAAATTTGGTTTAAATTTTTTGTTAGTAAACCGATGGAACTCTAATTTTTTAGCGCCAAAATTTATTAACAGTCCTATTTCTAAACTATATGCTTCAAGATAATTTATTGCTTGAGCAATATGAACATCTTCCAATTTAATTATTGCTTTGAGTTCAACGCTGATTTTGTTCTCAACCAAAAAATCAACACGTCTGGTTCCTATTTGTTTATCCAAAAAATAAATCGGCATTTCAAATTCACGAACAAAATCCAATGGAATAGTTCCAAGTTGTAGTTCCAGAGCTCTTTGATAAATGACTTCCTGGAAACCATTTCCGAGTGTATTGTGAACTTTCATTGCTGCACCAATAATTTTTTCGGTAAGCTCGCCATATTTAAAATCAACCATAAAAAATAATTTTTTGGACTTTTCCCAGCCATCCTAATCATCCCACCAATCACAGTTCAGACCAACCAATTCCTCATGATCTTCTCTCCATCCGGCGTCAACACACTTTCAGGATGAAATTGTACTCCCTGCACATCATATTTTTTATGTTGCAAACCCATGATATAATTATTTGCATCGCGCGCTGTTACTTCTAGATCCGTGGGAAAATGATCATCGGATACGATCCATGAATGATAACGACCCACTTCAATTTCTTCAGGTAATCCATCAAACAAATGACTACTTACTCCGGATGCTTTTCCATTTAATTTGATAGGCGTTGCTATTCCGTGATATACCGTACTTAGATTCACTAATTTTCCTCCGAAAGCTTCGCCGATTGCCTGGTGACCGAGACAAACTCCCAATATCGATTTGCTCGAAGCATATTCCATGATCAACGGTAATAGCAAACCGGCTTCTTCCGGAATGCCCGGACCCGGAGACAAAATAATTTTATCATAGTCCTTCACTTTTTCCAAGGCAATCTGGTCGTTCCGATATACATCGACTTTTTCATGTAATATTTTTTCTACCAGGTGAACCAGGTTATACGTGAATGAATCGTAATTATCAAAAACCAATATTTTCATTTTTCTATATTCAAAAATTAATATGAATTAAATATCCGACGCCATGATCATTGCTTTTTTCAAGGCACCAAGTTTGTTATTCACTTCTTGCAATTCGTCTGCCGGTTTACTTGCAGCCACGATGCCCGCGCCGGCCTGGTAAGTCAACGTATTCTGACGGCTTAAAAATGTGCGGATCATAATTGCAGAAACACAGGTTCCATCAAATCCCATGAAGCCGATGCATCCGCCATAATAACTGCGGGATGTTGGCTCATATTGATCGATCAGTTCCATCGCTTTGAATTTTGGCGCGCCGCTTAATGTTCCTGCAGGAAAAGTTGCCGCCAATAACTGAAACGGGTTGCTACCAGGTTTTACTTTTCCTTTAACTTCACTCACAAGATGAATAACATGCGAGTAATATTGAACCTGACGGTAATGCACAACCGAAACATCTTCACATTCCCTACTGAGGTCATTACGTGCGAGATCAACCAACATAACATGTTCTGCATTTTCTTTTGAATCGAGCAATAATTTCTCCGCCGCTTGCTGATCTATTTCATCATCACCGGTTCTTTTAAAAGTTCCTGCGATCGGATGCATGATTGCTTTTCCCTGCTGAATTAATATCTGCGATTCCGGGGAAGAACCCATCAGTTTATAATCACCATAATCGAAAAAAAACAAATACGGAGAAGGGTTGATATTTCTCAACGCACGATACACATTAAACTCATCACCCGTAAAACGCTGCCGGTAACGACGACTTAATACGATCTGGAAAACATCTCCACGATAACAACTCTGGATACCCTTCTCCACCATTTTCATATATTCTGCATCCGTCATGTTTTGCATTTCTTCACCAACAGTTGCAAACGGATATGTCGGCACATCTTTACTCTTGATCAATGACTCCACCACCGGCAATTCGCTCTCTAATCCAGCAACACTATTCTCACAAATAAATAGTTCATCTTTGAAATGATTGATAGCTATAACGTACTGGTATAAACGATATCTCATCAGCGGGATATCGGCCAATTTTTCCTTGCTATTCTTTTTACCATCTGACGCAGCAAGCTGAATGGTATCAAAAAACTGGACAGCATCAAAAGTTGTATATCCAAATAATCCCTGCGCAGTTTTCACTGGCTTTTCCGTGGCCGACTGAACATTAAAACGCTGCATAAAACTCCACAGCAACGCAGGCACTTCCGCCGGGTTATTGATTTTAATACGCTCCGGATTTTGCGCGGGCAATTTAAATTCAACACTTTTTGTGTCGGTGATTTCGATACCTGCAATCGCGTTGATACAAATAAAAGAATAACTGTTCTCGGCTGCGTGATAGTCCGTGCTCTCGAGCAACACCGTATCGCGAAAACGATCCCGAAGCCGCAGGTAAATTCCTACCGGTGTGTAAACGTCGGAAAGTAATTTTTTGAAATTTGTTTTGATATCAATTTTTTTCATCTAACCACGATTTTATGCGACCCGTCTGAACTGGGATTTTTGGGGTGAATGGGATAGATGGAATAGGATAGAAAAATATTCAATTTTAAGTTGCAGATCTCGATTCTTAAAACTTGAGTATTGATTGTTGAGAGTTGATTATTGAATATTTTTTCTATCCAACTCCCATCTATCCTATCCATCCCAAAAATCCCAGTTCAGACAAATAAAAAAGCCCCGAGTATATCGGGGCCAAATATGATAATACAGCATGCTATAGCATTACTTGCCCCGCAAGGAGTTTGTATGCCACCACCACTGTTGATTAATTTGAAATTTCTTCATAACAATGCAAATATGGATTGGAAAAATGGTTTCACCAAATTTTTATTCCGTCATTTGGTAAAAGTCTTTTAAAAATAAGTATCTTTTTCCTGTTATAACTAAACCATGACTACCAACACTTCCCCCACTCCAACATCACAACGATTGCTTTCACTTGATTTTATGCGCGGATGCATTATGGTGCTTCTCGCTTGCGAAAGCGCCGGATTGTACGAACATAGTTTCAAAGCAACTACTGAAGGGACTGTATTTAATAAGTTCTTTCTGCAATTCTACCATCATCCCTGGAACGGACTTCGTTTCTGGGATCTCATCCAGCCTTCTTTTATGTTCATGGCCGGTGTGGCGATGGCGCTATCACTGACCAAGCAGCAAAAACAGGGAATGAGTTGGAATGAATCGTTTAAAAAAATTCTGAAAAGATCTTTCTGGTTATTCTTCTGGGGCGTTCTCGATTATGCAGTAAGACCACATGGACTTTCTTTTGAATTATGGGATGTGCTGACGCAACTTTCATTTACAACGCTTGTAGCATTTCTTATTTTCAGATGGTCGAGTGTTGCGCAGATTATCTTTTGTGCGGGATTATTATTACTGACAGAAATTTTATACAGGTTTACGCATGTGCCTGGATTTGATCAGCCGTTTACGGATCAGCATAATTTCGGAAATTATGTGGATATGCTGCTTATGAATAAAATAAATCATGATGGATGGGTTGCAATCAATTGTATTCCCACTGCCGTGCATACAATTGCAGGTGCGATGGTTGGCAAATTATTACTCAGTTCGAAAAATAAGATCAAGACGATGCTAATTTGGGCGTTGATCTGTTTTATACTTGGCTTTGGGCTCGACTGGGCAGGTATAACGCCGATCATTAAACGCATTGCTACCAGTTCGTTTACACTTGCCTCACTGGGTTGGTGTTTGGTGGAATTATCTTTTTGTTATTGGTGGATAGATATCAAGGGGCACAAAAAATATTTATTATTTTTTACAGTTGTCGGCATGAATTCTATTTTCATTTATTTATTTTTCGAAATCGTGGGCGACAGGTGGCTCACTGGTTATATCAGCAGTATCACCAATGGCCTGATGGAAATAACTAATATGCCAGAAACACCCAAACTCATTATCAGTTCACTTTGTGTGTTTGGATTTGCATGGTTCCTCTGTTATTTCTTATATAAAAGGAAAATCTTTTTCAAGTTATAAAAATCGGTAGTGACTCATTTTGAAATTTCTATGTGTAACTATGTGCCTACTGTGTCTATGTGGTGAAAAAAAATTACCACATAGACACAGTAGGCACATAGTTACACATAGAAATTCCAAAATAATTCATTCTCTAAATATTAATTTGTGCCAGATGCTTATTCAACACAAACAAATTGGTAAGAAAGGAATTTTTTATGTTGGACAAGATGGAGCTATCGAAGCCGAACTCGTGTATAGCATACCATCAGAAGGAAAGATGATTATCGAACACACCGAAGTTGATGATTCGCTTGCCGGCAAAGGAGTCGGTAAGGAATTGGTGGAGACTGCTGTAAATTACGCGCGCTCACATAATATCAAAATCATACCGATGTGTGTTTTTGCAAAATCTTTGTTTGATAAAATAAAAGAATGGAATGATGTGCTGGAGTGAAGAGGATTTGAGTGATTTAACGTTGAAGGGTATTGCGTAGGGCGGGAACTTTATGTTCGTCCGCATGGAGCTATTGCCAGGCTTTTTGATAAAGTTAAATACTAAGAGCTAAAACTAGGCTCTATTCGTCAAGCCTCGAACAACAGTACAGCAGAATTACTGCTGCTGAGTACTCAAATGTTCACCCACCATTGGCAATACCAATGTTAGCAACTGCCCTTACTATCAAATCCAAAGTGGTTTTAGTTTTTTTATGTCTGTCTTAGATATTGTTTTTGTTCTTGTTGTAATTGGTTTGCCTAACTCTATGCTCTTTATGAAAGACTTAAATTTTGTCCAACCAACTCTCTTTTTTACAGAATTTCTATCGTCGTGATAAAAATATACAAAGCCATTTATAACCTGTCGTTCAAGTATAGTTGAAGGTGGATAGATATAGCTCCTTGTTTTGTCATCATTATTGAACTTTAAAATAATTTGGTCGCCTTCTATTGCAGTATCACTAAATTCTGTCTTCGTTCTCCATCTTAAAAAGGCAATATTTTTTTCGTCAATACTTTCCCTATTTTAGCGGTTGTGCGTTCGACATTGTCCTTTATTTTATTGTATGTCCTTTCGCTTAATGCCGATGCCGAAATGAACCAATACCTATCACCAAATTTTTTTTGTCGTGTTTTAGATTTTATTGTTCTTTTAAAAGGTCGTTTTACAACTTCTATCTTTAAAAGTGCGGCAATATCTTGCCTTGTTAATAGTGTTGATTCTGCTGTTAAGTTGTAATAAAATGCTTTTGCTTGCGAAAGCAAAATATCATTATCGGTAACAACCGAAGATTCGGTAAGTTTTTCAGCACTACTTTTTGATAAGTTAGCAGAACCTATCACCAAATATTTGTCTGTCAATAAAAGTTTGGAATGCAGTTGAGAATTAGATAATACCTTAATGCCCTTTGAAAAATATGTATTGAGGGTTTTTGCAGAAGTTTCACCAAATTTTATGGCAAAGGTTGACGCGTCACAAATTAATGTGTCACCTTTTGAAAGTTCTAATTTGTCAGATGTTACGTAGGCAATACAAGCAAATTTTTGTTGTCCTTTCTTGAATAGTTTATTTACTTCTTTCCAAATGTCGCCTGTTAAGAATTGTTCCATCGTCTACTTTTTAATGATTGAAGAGTACAATAGAGTAGCAGCTTACTTTCGAGTATTTGCGAAGGCAAAGAATTCATTGATTGTCCAGCCTGCTACAAATGATCATTTGAAAATATTTTGCTGAAGTTAAGGACTAAAGTTGAACATTGAATGTCGAGCCGGAACAGCTGCTGATGCTTGCACTTAGCTGATGTTACATTTTCCAACCCTGTTTTTGCAAATACTTTTGTTAGCAGCATACCCAATTTCTCAAGTCGCTTTGATTTTCTCAAAATACTTCATCACACTAGCCTCTGTGTTATTGTCAACCATAACAGCCTTTGTAAATAAAGCATCTCTCAATTGTCTGTAGAGTGATACAGAGTTTTGTAAGCTGTATAAAAGCGAACTTTTTGAATAGTCAGGAATTGTCGCTTTCAATAGTTCAAAGTCTTTTGTTGCTAATGAAGTTTCAACTTTACGAACTGCTCTTGGCAAATTTCCGTTTTTTATGTGAAGTAAGGGTCCAAATACAACCATTCGTAGAAAGCCTAAAAAGTCAAATGCTTCTACATATTCACCTCTCCCAATTTTCAAGAGTGCATAATGAACCCAAATCCAAAATCGGTCTTCAATCCATTGGTAATCGGGGTAGGGGAATTTAGGCTCTGTCTGTTCAAGTACTCTTTTTAATCGCCCGTCTGTGTCCAATAAAACGTGAGGTGTCTCAATGCGTTGGTGAAACTCTTCCAATGTTACAAACTTGATGTCAACGTGTAATAGTGGGTTGTTGTAAAGGCAAATTAAAACTCGTGGCTCACCAACGTGTTCACCCGTAAATCCTGATAAAAGTTCTCCAAAGCGTTTAGCATAGTCGAACATTTTCTGTTTGTCGCCTGAAACTCTGTTTTGTGTAACAAGTATCAAATCAAGGTCTGAATACTCGTCAATTTCATTTGTTAACCAAGAGCCAGAAACAGCTAATCCAATAACGTTTTTGTCGTTTTGTAAAATTTCAGTTGCTCTGTCTGCAAATTCTTTTTGTATCATCTCACTGTCTTATTGATTTAGATTGACGGTTGTCTACGGGTTGCTGGTAACAGGTGAATTGAAGATATTCCTTGAGAGGCTTTCTAAAGTGACTTTTCCAAAGTTTTAAACTTTGGAAAAGTCACTTTAGAAAGCCTCTGCCGAAATATCTTCAGGTTAATCAGTTAAATTCTTCAAATCCTGATCGGGCTACAACACTCCCTTCGTACTCGGCAAATAATTACTGATCGGATCTCTTTTTACCGCCATGCGAATTGCTTTTGCAAAAGCTTTGAAGATTGCTTCTATTTTGTGATGCTCATTCTCGCCGTGACATTCAATATTCAAATTGCATCTTGCAGCATCGGAAAATGATTTGAAGAAATGAAAAAACATTTCAGTCGGCATTTCACCAATTTTTTCGCGGCGAAATGATACGTTCCAAACCGTCCAGTTCCTTCCACCAAAATCAATCAACACTTTTGCATCCGCTTCATCCATCGGCAGTGCAAATCCATAACGTTCCATCCCACGTTTATCCGCAAGCGCTTTTGCAAACGCTTCTCCCAATGCAATGCCCGTATCTTCGATGGTATGGTGTTCATCGATATGAAGATCTCCTGCAACAACAAGATGCAGATTCATCTTTCCGTGCCGCGCAATTTGCTCCAGCATATGATCAAAAAATCCAAGGCCGGTTGAAATAACTGCTTCTCCATTTCCATCCACATTCAAATCTATCTTCACTTTTGTTTCATTGGTATTACGCTCGTGGACCACACGACGCATTCCCAATTTCAGGAATGTATAAATATCTTCCCACTTTATCGTTTCGAGTGCGATGGTGCCTTTCAACTCTGCCACTGAATTTCTTATTTCAGCACCGCCGAGATTCGCGTCAACTTTTAACCATATTCCTTTGCAGCCAAGATTTTTTGCGAGCTGAATATCTGTAATGCGATCACCGATAACATATGAATTTGGAATATCGTAGTTGAGGTTATTCAAATATTCCGTCAGCATTCCTATACCAGGTTTTCTCGTTGGAGCATTGTCTTTCGGAAGTGTTTTATCTATATGCACCGCACTGAAATGAATGCTTTCATTTTCCAGGCTCTTCATCACAAAATTCTGAACGGGCCAAAAATGTTCTTCGGGAAACAAAGAGCTGCCCAATCCATCCTGGTTGGTAACCATGATCAATTCATAATCCAATTCACGGGCAATCTTTCCCATGAACTCAAACATGTGCGGATAAAATTCCAACTTCTCAAACGAATCGATCTGGTAAGTAGGAGGCGCTTCATGTATAAGCGTGCCATCACGATCTATAAATAAAATTCTTTTCATTAGTTCTTTTCTTACAATTGATTTATTCTTTGCGACTTTGCGCCTTTGCGAGAGTAGTGCCTCTCGCAAAGGCGCAAAGCCGCAAAGAATAAATCACTCACCTTTTAAATTCATTTAGCGTTTGCGCGCACACCTTTCACATCTGTTTCCGTAACGCGCGAGGCTTTATTTCCAAAATTATTTCTGATATAAGTCAACACATCGGCAACCTGCTGATCGTTCATTACCGCTTCATGCGGCGGCATCACATTTCGATACGTGTCGCCATCGATTTCGATTTCCGTGTTGAGACCTTTCAAAACAATTTTTATCAAATCTTTTTTATCGCCCAGCACCCATTTCGTTTTACTCAACGGAGGATTCATATGTGAAACTCCGAGTCCATCTGCCTGGTGACAAACGAGACATTGCTCAGCATATACTTTTTTTCCTCTTTCGATAGACAACTTTATGTTGGAATTGCTACTCGCAGTTGTCGTAGTTTTTTTGGGTGCAGCTGCAGGTTTTGCCTGGGCCCAAATCAACGAAGGCAAAAACAAAAAGCAACTATATATTAGCGTTAGTCTCCATTTTTTTTGCATATCCATTATTTTCCGTTGTAGCTTATTTTCCAGATGGTGCCTTTTGTATCATCGGACACATAAATAGATCCGTCTTTTCCTTGTGCCAGTCCGCAAGGACGATGTTTCGCTCTGCCAGAAGCAACTTGATCGGGACCGCCTGCAAATCCATCCGCAAACACTTCCCATTTGCCACTTGGCTTTCCATCTTTAAAGGGAACAAACACTACAAAGAATCCTGCCTGAGGCTCAGGTGCTCTGTTCCATGAACCATGAAATGCGATGAATGCTCCGTTTTTATATTTTTCGGGGAACTTGTCTCCAGTATAAAACAACAAACCGTTTGGCGCAAGGTGAGCAGGAAATGCGACGACAGGATCCTGCGCATCTTCTCCGGCAGTTTGTTTTCCATCGCCGCCAAATTCGGGCGCTAATATTTTTTTCTGTTGAAAAGGATCATAATAAATATATGGCCAGCCGCAATTAGAGCCTTCATGCAATTCGTACATGCATTCAGCAGGAAGTTCCGCACTTTGTTTATCGTTATACATCGTCGGGAATAACGTGTTCAACTGATCGCGGCCATGCTGCATCACGAACAAAGTATTCGTGGCAGTATTCCAATCCAAGCCAACAACATTTCTCAAACCAGTTGCATATCTTTTTCCATCACCATAAGTCTGATTGAGTTTATCAGCCTTGAACTGCCAGATGCCACCGGCAGAATCCAATATCGGACATGGTTTCATACCAGGAGAACCTTTGGTTCTGTCCGTAACCTGGCAGGCATTTGAATACGCACCGATATTTACATAAATATTTCCTGCATTATCCAACGCAATCGACTTGGATTCGTGTTCGTGCCGTGAAAGTAAGCCCGTGATAATTTTTTCGGGTTGATCAGGATTTGCAATCTTATCTCCATCCAATTTATAACGAAATACTTCTTCGTCTGAAGAAGCATATAAGTATCCATTTTTAATCGCGATGCCGGTACCTGTGTAGTCACCAAAGCCTGTCATCTTATCGGCTTTGCCATCACCATTTGTATCCTGCAAACGATAAATCGTTTTGCCGTCTTTTTTCCTTGCTAATTTAACATATACATCACCGTTACTATTCACTACCAGGTGCCTCGCCTGGCCGAGATCGTCTGCAAAAATAGTCGCCGTAAATCCTGCCGGTGTTTTAATCGTTACATCCGGAGGGTTGTTAGGAGCAGTAATATTTTGTTCTGCTACTTTGGTTGTATCTCCCGCACATGCACTAAAATAAACAGTGCTCATCAGCAGGCTGAGGAATAGCAGTTTTGTAGATAGCTGTTTCATATTGAAAATTGATTTTAGTAAATGAGGAATAAATTTAGTGCATATCGACTTAAAACTTCCGTAAAGTTGTTATCAATTCTTTATTTTCTTTTTCCGTTCCTACGGTAATACGTAAGCAGCCTTCACACAATTCCACCTTGCTCCTGTTGCGGACAACAATCCCGGCATTCAACAGGTAATTGTAAATTTTGTTGGCATCCGATACTTTCACCAATAAAAAATTAGCATCACTTGGGTAAACTTCTTCTACGATTGATAATGATTGCAGATTTTTTTCGAGATCGGCGCGCATAGACACAAGCGCTTTTATCATCTCATTCACCTGTCCTGTTTCTTCAAGCGCCCGCAATACCAATTCCTGCGTCGCCTGGCTGATATTGTACGGCGGTTTTACTTTATTGTAAATTTCGATAATGTCAACACTTGCAAAAGCCATACCCAGCCTCAATCCTGCCATTCCCCAAGCCTTGCTCAGCGTTTGCAGCACCACGAGATTTGGATACTCCGATAATTCCTGGATCAAAGATCTTTGCCTGGAAAAATTAATATAGGCCTCGTCCACAACCACCAATCCATCAAAGTTATTTAATACAATTTCGATATCGGCCCTGTTCATTGAATTTGCAGTGGGGTTATTCGGTGAACAGATCCAAATGATTTTGGTGTGTTCATCGATCAACCCTTCGATATTTTCTAAGTTGAGTTGAAAATCTTTTGTCAATGAAGCCCTTCTTACCTCCACATCATTGATATGCGCACTCACTTCATACATGCCATATGTAGGTGGATTGATAATGACATTGTCTTTGCGGGGATCACAAAATGCACGATATAAAATATCGATGCATTCATCACTTCCGTTACCTATAAAAATATTCTGCGGCGCCACACCTTTTATCTTACTCAATGCTTCTTTCACTTTCCATTGCAATGGGTCTGGATAGCGGTTATACCACTTTGTTAGTGGCGACCCGAGGCTGTTTTCGTTTGCGTCGAGAAATACATTTGCTTCACCCTTAAAATCATCCCTCGCGGATGAGTAAGGAACGAGTTTCTTGATGTTTTCTCTTAAAAGGTTTTCTAGTTGAAACATATGTTTAAATTGTCTGAACTGTGATTGTTGGGATTATCGGGATATATGGGAAGTTGATAGTTTGATTAGCTTATAGGGCAATCGACTTATCAACTTCCCATGTATCCCAATAATCCCAACAATCACAGTTCTGATATTCTTATTTTTACCGCATTCGCATGCGCATCCAGTCCCTCTGCCTCTGCCATCGATATCACCGCTGGCCCAATATTTTCCAATCCTTTTTTTGTCAGTTGCTGAAACGTGATTTTTTTTACAAAACTGTCAACACTGACGCCGCTATACGAACGTGCATAACCGTTAGTAGGCAAAGTATGATTGGTGCCGCTGGCATAATCACCCGCGCTTTCCGGTGAATAATGTCCGAGAAAAACAGAACCGGCATTGATCACATCGGCGGAAAGTTTTTCCGCATTCTTGCAACTCAATATCAAATGTTCAGGCGCGTAAGCGTTCAATAGTTCTATCGCTTCTTTTTCATTCTTCACCAAAATTGCCCGGCTATTCTCCAATGCTTTTTGAGTGATCGCTGCGCGTGGGAGATTTTTTATTTGTTGATCGATTGCCGATAGTACTTTGTCGATAAGCTCTTTCGAATTTGTGACCAGTAATGACTGGCTATCTACACCATGTTCTGCCTGCGACAATAGATCCGATGCGACAAAATCTGCGTTTGCAGATTGATCGGCAAAAACGGCTACTTCACTCGGACCTGCAGGCATATCGATTGCCAATCCATCTTTTTGTACGAGTTGTTTGGCACATGTGACATACTGATTACCCGGACCAAAAATCTTATCGACACGCGATATCGTTTCAGTTCCATAAGCCATCGCTGCTATTGCCTGTACACCGCCCGCCTTATAAATTTTTTTGATGCCAATCAATTGCGCAACATATAAGATGACTGGGTTTATGCGCCCATCTGGAGATGGAGGAGAACAAAGTATGATTTCTTTGCAACCCGCAATCTTTGCGGGAATTCCCAACATCAGCAGTGTTGAAAATAATGGAGCGGTTCCGCCTGGAATATAAAGTCCGATCTTTTCGATAGCTACGGACTTTCTCCAGCATTGCACGCCAGGCATCGTTTCTATTTTCTCAATCGGTTGTACCTGACCGTTATGAAATTTTTCTATATTTTTTTTTGCCTGTCCGATTGCTGCTTTTAAATCCTTATCTACTTCGACTACGGCCGTTTCAATTTCTTTTTCGGATACTTCAATATTTTCCAGTGATACGCGATCAAAAACAGTCGAAAACTTTTTTACCGCTACGTCACCGTTCTCACGCACTTCTCGCAGGATATTTGATACTGAAGGTTCCAGTGTCGCAGTATCTGCAACCGGCCTTGACAATATCTCCATCCATCTGTCTTTTTCAGGAAACTGAATAATTTTCATGGCGTTTTATTTCATCAATCCCTTATCAAATTTTTAATACTTTTTTACATGATCATTTTTTCAATAGGAACTACAAGAATTCCCTGTGCGCCGGCTTCTTTTAATTTGGCAATGATATCCCAGAAATCATTTTCATCGACGACACTATGCACGCTGCTCCAGCCCGCTTCCGCCAAGGGTAATACCGTCGGACTTTTCATCCCCGGTAATAAGCCTATAATATCTTTCAATTTTTCATTCGGCGCGTTCAATAATATATACTTATTGTTCTTTGCTTTTTTTACGGCACGAATACGAAATAAGAATTTCTCGAGCAGTTGTGTACGAGCAGCATCCAGGTTCTTGTTCTTTATCAAAACAGCCTGGGAATCCAGCACCGTTTCAACTTCTTTCAACCCGTTCATGAATAAGGTAGAACCGCTGCTGACCAGGTCCACGATCGCATCAGCCAAACCAATACCGGGAGCGATTTCTACCGAACCACTGATTGCATGAATTTCCGCCTTTACGTTATTCTTGTCGAGGAACTGCTGCACCAGCAAAGGATAACTTGTTGCAATTCTTTTATTAGCCAGGAATGAAACCTTATCGTATTTTTCATTCTTACTAACGGCAACGGATAACCGGCATTTACCGAAACCAAGCTTTTCAACAATATCTACTTGCTTATTTTTTTCATACACCACATTTTCTCCCACGATGCCCACATTTGCAACAGCGTCTTCCACATATTGCGGAATATCGTCATCGCGCAGAAAATAAATTTCCATCGGAAAATTATCTACTTCTGTTTTTAGCCTGTTGATACCATTTTTCAGACCAATACCACAATCCTTTAGCAGTTTTACCGACTCATCGTAAAGACGCCCGGATTTCTGAATCGCAATTTTTAGTACTTCAGCCATGTCGTTTTGTTTTATAGGTTTTCGTAGTTGGAGGCAAATCGGTTAGCCTGTTAAAGAAATATTCAATAATCAATATTCAACAGTCAATGTTCAAGTGTGCCAATTAAAAACAAACATCGAATTAAGTACTTGAACATTGATTGTTGAACATTGATTATTGAATATTTTTTTCAACCCCTCATTCGCATCCGCCCAAAAAAAAGAGCTCACCTCCCGGTAAGCTCTTCAATTATTTTATGCTTTACACAAAACATCATTGGCCTACCCTTGCGGTAAGGAAACGAAATGATGATGATGTGTGTTTATTTTCATATCGAATCGCAAAATTAGGCGACCACTTGTAATCGGCCAAAATTTATTTAGCCATGCCTGAGAAATAGTAATTCTTCAAACAAGACATCTGCACGAAAGCATCCTTTTGCAAAATTTTCAATGAAATCCAGATTTTCATACTTTTAATTTTCATTCAATATTTTCTTCATGAGCAAATTTCATAGATTATCCGCCTGGCTTGTCATCATTATCGTCTTTATGAGCTTTAGTGCCACACGCCATTCTTCAGACTGGAAACTGGTGTGGAGCGATGAGTTTAATACCAATGGGCTACCCGATTCTTCGAAATGGAGTTATGATGTCGGAGACGATGGATGGGGTAACCAGGAATTGGAATTTTATACTTCGAAAAGACTCGAAAACGCGCGTGTCGAAAATGGATCACTCATTATTGAAGCGAGAAAAGAAAAATGGCAAAATGCAAATTATACTTCGGCAAGATTGGTTTCAAAGGGTAAAGGCGACTGGAAGTATGGGCGAATTGAAGTGAGGGCAAAACTTCCAAAAGGACGGGGCACCTGGCCCGCTATCTGGATGCTGGCCTCTACCACGCCACTACGCTGGCCGGATGACGGCGAAATCGATATTATGGAGCATGTTGGCTTTGATCCGGGTGTTATCCACGCATCGGTTCATTGCAAAAAATACAATCATATCATCCGCACACAAAAAACTGCTATTACACAAGTAACGGATTGCATGGATGTTTTTCATGTGTATGCGCTGGAATGGTCGAAAGACAGTATCAATATTTTTATTGACGACAGGAAATATTTCGCATTCGCGAATGAGCATACCAGTTATGATGCATGGCCATTTGATCAGCCAATGCACTTATTGCTGAATATAGCTTACGGTGGCGGATGGGGTGGACAAAAAGGAATTGACGATTCTATCCTACCGCAGAAAATGTGGATTGATTATGTGAGGGTGTACCAGAAGAGTTGAGAGGTTGATTTGTTGATAAGTCGACTAGTTGAAATGTCGATTGGTCAATACATGAGTAAAAAAATGACTTGAATATTTCATCTACGATTATGTTTCACCAACCTTGCTGTTTGACGTATCGACTAATCTACATCTCGACCAATCAACCTTTCAACTAATCAACCCTGATCTACTTCACTCCTTTCGCATCAGCCAAAAACTTTGCGAGTCCGATATCAGTCAGCGGATGTTTTAGTAATCCGAGTATAGAATCTAACGGGCAGGTACATACGTCGGCGCCAGCTTCTGCACATTTAATAATATGGAGCGGATTGCGAATGGACGCAGCAAGAATTTCCGTTTCAAATCCCTGAATGGTATATATGCCTGCGATTTGTTCAATCAACTGAACACCATCCCAGCCTCCGTCATCGATACGTCCAATAAACGGAGATACATAATTGGCGCCGGCTTTTGCGGCGAGGATCGCCTGACCGGCTGAAAAAACAAGTGTGCAATTCGTTTTAATATTATTATCCGAAAACCATTTAAGCGCTTTTACACCGTCTTTGATCATCGGAACTTTTACAACAATATTTGGGCGAATAGCAGCCAGTTTTTTTCCTTCAGCAACCATGCCGTCAAAATCCGTGGATATTACTTCAGCACTTACATCACCATCTACCAACTCCGCGATTGTCTTATAATGATTCATTATCGCCTGTTCACCTTTGATTCCTTCTTTCGCCATGAGTGATGGGTTGGTAGTCACTCCATCTAAAATGCCGAGGTCGTTTGCTTCTTTGATTTGAGCCAGGTTGGCGGTATCAATAAAAAATTTCATAGTAAATTATTTTAGATTCTGCCTATAAATATAATCCCCTTCTGTGAAGGGGGTAAAAAAAGGCAAGTTACTTACATCGCACCGCTACGACCACCTACCCTTGCTGCCTTCCGGCCCTGGGGGGGTTCAGCAGGAGCTGGTCGTATAAGACTTGCCCGGGCAAAGATAGGGATAAAATGTAAATGTGCAGATGGATTGTTGATTGGTTGAATAGTTTTGAA
>JAFDYD010000027.1:0-22339 GCA_018267615.1 Bacteroidota bacterium
GCATTTATCAGTTGAACACAGGAACACTCAATATTCAATACTCAAATTATAAGAAATCAAATTTTGATCCTGGACTTGAACATTGAGTGTTGATTATTGATTATTGAATATTTTCTCCCCCATCTCATCTATCCCAATAATCCCACACATCACAGTTCAGACAAATCCCGGTGCTGGCTTCATTCCACCGTTACACTCTTTGCAAGATTTCTTGGTTTATCTACATCATATCCTTTTGCGATACCGATATAACAAGCGAGCAATTGCAATGGAATTACGCTGAGTAACGGCGCAACAATTTCATCTGCTTCTGGAACCATCATAATATCGTCAGCCATTTTTGGTATCATATCATCTCCAGCGCTGATAACGGCAATTACTTTTCCTTTGCGAGCTTTTATTTCCTGGATATTGCTGACAATTTTTTGATGATAGGAATCTTTGGTGGCGACGAATACGACGGGCAACGAATCGTCAACAAGCGCGATCGGTCCGTGTTTCATTTCCGCAGCAGGATATCCTTCTGCATGTATATAGGAAATTTCTTTAAGCTTCAATGCACCTTCCAAGGCAATTGGGAAATTATAACCTCTTCCGAGATATAAGGCATCTTTTGCGTTCTTGTATTTGTCCGCGAGTTTTTTGATATCATCGTCCAACAGCAATACCTCTTTTACCTTTTCAGGAATATTGTGCAGCTCGTTGAGGAGGTAAACATAACGGTCATCATCAATGCTTTTTTTCTCTTTGGCAAGTTTCAGTGCGATCATAATTAATACGACCAACTGTGCAGTGAATGCCTTGGTACTCGCTACGCCTATCTCCGGGCCTGCATGCGTATATGCGCCAGCGTTAGAAATACGTGCGATCGAAGAACCTACCACGTTAACTACTCCAAAAATAAAAGCACCTTGTTCTTTCGCTCTTTCAATGGCAACGATTGTGTCGGCAGTCTCACCGCTTTGCGAGATCGCAATGATGACATCACCTGCATGAATCACCGGGTTTCGATAGCGAAACTCAGATGCATATTCCACTTCAACCGGTACACGGCAAAGTTCCTCGAATACATATTCGGCAAGTAACCCCGCATGCCAGCTTGTTCCGCATGCTATAATGATGATTCGATTTGCGTTTTTTAATTGTTCAATATTATTTTGAACACCTGCCATGGTGATGGTTCGATTGTTGACGTCTAATCGTCCACGCAAACAATCGAAAATTGTATCAGGTTGTTCAAAAATTTCTTTAAGCATGAAAAAATCATAACCGCCTTTTTCAATGGCCGTTAATTCGAGATCTAATTTTTGAACGAATGGAGTTATTTTTTCATTGCCAAGATTTTTAAGAACCAATTCATCAGCTTTTATAATCGCAAGTTCAAAATCATTTACGTAAACAACATCTTTGGTGTATTCTATAATTGGCGATGCATCGGAAGCAAGAAAATGTTCCCCCTTGCCAATCCCGATTACCAACGGACTTCCTTTTCTTGCTGCAATGATAGTATCTGGATTATCTTGGTCGAGCAATACCAAAACATATGCGCCCACAACTCTTTTCAATGCGATGCGCAATGCTTCTTCTAATTCACAATTATTATTTTTCTGGATGTCCTCGATGAAATTGAGAAGTACTTCCGTATCTGTGTCGCTCTTGAACTGGTAACCTTTTTTTGTAAGTTCAGTTTTCAGCTGCGTGTAGTTTTCAATAATGCCGTTGTGAATCATTGCGAGTTTACCACTGGCGGAACTATGCGGATGTGCATTGCGGTCGCTTGGTTCGCCATGAGTTGCCCAGCGTGTATGACCAATTCCCGCATGTGCTTCGAGATCTTTACCAATCAGGCTTTCCTCGAGATCGGCAACCTTTCCCTTCTTCTTATAAACTTTCAAACCATGATTGAGCAAAGCTACACCGGCGCTATCATAACCGCGATATTCAAGTCGTTTCAATCCTTTTAATATAACCGGGTAAGCCTGTCTCGGTCCGATATACGCAACAATTCCACACATAGAAAGATTTTAAAGAGCAATATTATTGAATTTTGACCGGGATTTTAAACGATTTAGCCGATAGTGCGAATCGTGCGAAAGTTTCACGTCTTACGCTCAGCATAATCAGCTAAATCGTTTAAAATCCTGGTTCAGACTATTTCAAATTCGTCTCAAACAATTTCAATATTCTTTTATATTCGTCGGTCCAGCTGGAAGGTTCAACAAACCCGTGATCCTCCACAGGAAACACGGCAAGCTCCCAATCATTCTTTCCCAATTCAATCAATCGTTGTGATAATCGGACAGCATCCTGGAAATGGACATTTACATCAACCATACCGTGACAGATCAACAAATGATTTTTTAATCCTTCGGCAAAATTAATTGGAGAAGAACGTTGATAGGCGATGCTGTCGTTGTATGGATAATTTAAAATAGCTGATGTATAACCATCGTTATAATGCGACCAATCAGTAACGGGCCTCAGTGCGGCTGCTGCTTTAAATACATCGGGTTGTGTAAACATCGCCATTAACGACATAAAGCCGCCATAGCTTCCACCGTACATGCCTATGCGCTTTTCATCAATGCCCTGCTGACTCACCAGCCATTTTGCTGCGTCTACTTCATCATCGAGGTCCTTGCCACCCATGTGACGATAAATACCAGTTCTCCAGTCGCGGCCATAACCCGCACTTGCGCGATAGTCAATATCCAATACGGTATATCCTTTGTCTGCTAGTAGATTGTTGAACATCGACTCGCGAAAATAATAGCTCCATTTATAAGCGATGTTTTGCAGATAGCCTGCGCCGTGCACAAAGATTACCGCCGCGTTATTTTTTTTGCCTGCCGCCGGCTCGTAAATTCTTGCATACACATCTTTACCGTCCCTTGCCTTGAAAGTGAAAATTTTTGTATCCCGCCATGGATACGATTTCCATTCATCGCTTGCTGCGAGCTGCGTAACCTGTATTGGATTTTTCCCGGGTGCATTTTCCTGTATATACAATTCCCAGGGTTTGGTTTGGGTCGAATACCTATAGGCAATATATTTTTCATCGGGAGAAATACTTACTTCGTAACCGCCTTCCATCGACGTTATTTTTTCTTTGCCACTGCCATCCGTTTTTATGCGATAGAAATGTTGTTTTCCAGGATGCGTTTCGTTGGTCAGGATATAAAAATATTTTTTATCATGACTGATGGTGGCTTCCTGGATTTCATAATTCCCCTGCGTAATTGCTCTTTTTGTTTTTGTTGTGAAATCATACGAATACAAATGCGAATAGCCGGTTGCTTCGCTTTGAAAGAAAAACGAGCGATTGTTGATCCATCCGATTTTGCCATTGTCGAGCCAACCGATCCCCGGTCCTCCAATCCAAGCATTGTCATGTTGATGATCCATCAATACAAGATTTCCATTGACTGGATTCAACTGCATCAACCATCTGTCTTTATTATCCAGTGAGCGTATGTCCACCACTGGTATAGTGCTTTCTTCATTCCATGACAAGGCAATCACAATGACATCTCTTGGCATCGATTTTTTTGAGTCGAATTTTCCGGGATAATCTTTTGCGTAATCAGGCAAATCGGTGATGCCAGGAATCGAATCTGTACTTACTTTTATAACGGTATCGCGCACACGATCAAAAATATATAATGTTGACTTTTCATTCGACACACCAACATTTGGACGGCTGGGAAGATCGCTGGTGAAACCACTTTCGGTAATATAGTTAGGGACAGATGTATTCTTCACATCGGAACGTGGTTCAGCGAGATTATAAGTAATGAATCTCCCGTCCGGGCTAATTTGCAAATTGTTCACCCGATTTTTACCGATATAAATTTTTTTAATAGTGTCGGAACTATTTACCATTTTCAGATATGCCTGGTGTTTATCTTTTTTATTTTTTCTTTGGCGTATGATTTCGGAAGTACGTAACTGTTGATCGATGAGCCATTGTTCTTGTTGATTGGGTTTGGCAGCTTTCGGCGAATCGGTGTCGATAAACTGAGTGAGTTGTTGTGTGCTGCCATCGGCAATATCCCACGCAAATAAATCATTGCCGCTTTGGTACGTGACCCATTTGTCGCGATCCGAAAATCCCGCATTCGATTTTTCATCTGCCGTGTGCGTAATACGCTGCGTTTTGTTCAGCGATGTAGTCAATAGATAGACATCACCTTTATATATATACGCAATTTTATTTTTAGCATTGTCATATGTTCCGGCATCAACAGCATTTGCCACTTGTGAATTTTCAAAGGTCATTTTCACGGGTGATTTGCCGTTGATCGTAAATTGATATGATGAGTCGCTGATATTTTTTCCCGGATTCCATTTGAAAAAAACGGATTGATTGTTATAGTTCCAATGCGGATCGCTTGGAGAAGTGCCGATCCATTTTGGATCCTGCATGATTTTTTCTACAGTTAATGAGCCTTGTTGAGTCTGGCCGTATGCCACAGAAATCAGTAGCACCGGCAAAAAAAATAATCTTCTCATATTAATGGGTATGCTTGTTATAATAAAATGCCGCGCATAAAAAACAGCGCAACGTTGAAGTAAATAATCAGTCCTGTAACGTCAACCAAAGTAGCAACAAATGGTGCAGAGGATGAAGCCGGATCGGCCCCGAGTTTTTTCAAAATAATAGGAAGCATACTTCCTGTTAATGTTCCCCACAACACGACACCAATTAATGAGAAACTAACGGTGAGGCCTACCAGATCCCAGCGATCGCCATATATATCCTGGAAGATGCCGCGTTGCATGAGAAGATGCCAAATGAATATCCGGATAAAACCGATTGAACCGAGTATTGCTCCAAGCACAAATCCTGATAGAATTTCTCTACGCATTACGCGCCACCAGTCCGCGAGCGTAACTTCTCCAAGCGCCATCGCTTGTATGATTAGCGTGGAAGCTTGCGATCCGCTATTACCACCACTCGACATGATGAGCGGCAAAAAATTTGTCAGTATCAACACTTTTCCAAGCTCGTCATTATAATAGGCCATGGCCGTAGCCGTTAGCATTTCACTCAGAAAAAGAATGATGAGCCAGCCAACTCTTTTCCTGATCAGTTTGAAAAATGGCGTCTCGAGGTAAGGTTCATCCAGTGCTTCTGTACCCCCGATTTTTTGTATGTCTTCTGTAAATTCTTCGCTTGCTACCCACAGTACGTCATCGATGGTCACGATTCCAATGAGTAATTTATTATCATCGAGCACGGGCAACGCCACACGGTTATTCATTTTAAAAGCCTGGTTGGCGGTCTCCTGGTCGTCATGTACATTCAGTGCGATATAACGGTTATCAATAACCTCTTCCACTTTTTTATCAGGATTGGCAAGAATTACTTCGCGTATGCGTATATCATCGATAAAAACTCCTTTGTCATCCACCACGTAAATTACGTCGATGGTTTCGCTGTCTTTACCCACAGCACGTATATGCCGAATCACTTCGCGGATCGTCCAATCTTTTTGAACCGCTATATAATCTGGCGTCATTAATCTACCCACACTTCCTTCTTCATAACCAAGCAGTGAAAGTGTAATCTTCCTCTCTTCAGGATTCAATGTCTTGATCAATTCCTTTACAACCTGGCTGGGAAGATCTTCCAAAAAAGCAGTGCGGTCATCCGCGGGAAGTTCATTTAATAATTCTGCAGTTTTAGTGGGAGAAAGTTTTTGTATGATCTCTTTCTGAGTGGGGAAATCCAATATTTTGAAAGTGCTCACCGCGCGATGTACGCTCAGATTACTAATGATCAGGTCTTCTTGTTCAGGATATTCATTGATGAGTTCCGCAACATCACTTATATTCTGTTTATTAAGAAATTCGTGAATTGCCTCGGCATCTCCCGATTCTATCGTTTCCTGGAACCGTTCTTGTATGTCTGGATTTTCAAGCTCTGCAGGCATGCGCCAAATTTAGGACTTCTAAACTTCTGATGGATTTTAATCATGGATTTATTTATTAGTTTAATGCACTTGAACTTCTGATGGATTCCAATATGGATTCACTTATCGGTTCAAATGAACTTCTGATTGATTCTGGTAAGGATTTATTGATTAGTCCAAATGATTAAACTGATTTACTATGTGAATTCACCAAAACATCATAAATCAGTTTGGTCATTTGAATTTTTAAACTTATGATTGACCCTAATGTAGATTTGTTGATTGGCTCAAATGATTAAACTGATTTATTATGTTTTTTTAAATCACATAGTAAATCAGTTTAATCATTTGAATTAACACCTAAATGTAAATCACAATCAATCAGAAGTTCAATCCGCTTGAACTTCTGATGGCTCCTAATATGGCTTCACTTCTCGGTAAAAATGATTAAACTGATTTATTGTGTTTTGGTGAATTCACATAGTAAATCAGTTTAATCATACGAACTATTAATAGCAGTAGACCAGAATCAATCAGAAGTTCAATCCACTTTAAATTCGACCCTTCTATTTTCTGCGCGACCTTTTGCTGTTTTATTATCCGCTATTGGAACATCTTGTCCGGCTCCGCTTGCTTTCAAACGATCGGCGCTGACACCTTTCGAAACCATATAAGCCTTCACCGCTTCCGCGCGTTTCTGTGAAAGTTTCAAATTAGACTGCGGCTTTCCAACATTATCTGTGTGGCCAATAATACTAACATGCAACGAAGGATGTTCCTGCAATATCTGTGCGCCATTATCCAACTCTTTTTTCGCAGCTTTTGTGAGTGTCGCACTTCCGGTAATGAATTGTACATTCTTTGCATTGAAATGATATTGTTCAAGTCTCGGACATCCGCCATTGTCGGCAGGTCCGGGTTCTGTTGGACATTTATCATTTTCATCGTTCACACCATCTCCATCCGTATCCGGAATCGGGCATCCATTGTATTTTGCAATGCCCGCGACAGTTGGACATTTATCTTCTTCATCATTGATGCCGTCCTTATCGGTATCCGGTATCGGACAACCATGATATTTTGCAAGACCGGGAACGTTCACGCAGGAATCATCTTTATCGGGAATGCCATCACCATCCGTATCCGGACAGCCATTGAATTTGGCGAGGCCCGGAACATCCGGACAAGCATCAAGGCTGTCAACGATTCCATCATTATCCCTGTCTTTTTTCTCAACAACGGGAATGATTACTTCTTTTGGCGGAGGAGGTGGTTTGGGTGATGAAATATTACCGGCGAAACCAAGTGAGTAAAACAAATTGTTATCAAGATTTTTATCGCTTAATGTTGCCCGGTAGTTGGCCTGTGCGAAAAGATAAAATGCACTATTGAAATTGAACTGCAGACCTACACCGAGTGGTGCATAAGGAGCCCACTTACCTGCATAATTGCCGATGCCAATACCCGCAGTGATGAATGGCTGAAAGAAATGATTATCCGTAAGCGCCCTTCCATGAAGAGCAGCCTCGAGTTCATTTACATATCCGGAGCTGGTTGCGTTTGGATCTTTTGAATAATCGCTGAACAAGCCATTATAACGAATGGAAAAATCAATTCTCTTCGATATTCCCTTCATAAAAAAAAGCGACATACCATAATCGGTATTTTTGATCGCTGCATTTTTTGGTTGACCAAGAGAAGGGAAATCGGTGCCATTAAAACTAAATCCAATTAAACTACCTTTTTTGGGGGATCTGTAGTCATCCTGTGCAGAACAAACCTGGACGACAAATAAAAGACAAGCGGCAAGTTGCAAAATTTTTCTCATGTGTTTAATATTTTGTTTAAAAAATGATATGCTACTATCAATCCATCAAAAAAAAACAGATGAGCCCTACCAAATAATTATCAAAACTAAATACAAAACAGCAATTAATAAATAGTTTTATATAAATAAAACCTCTACATGATCGCATCATTTGTGTTTATTGACGACACGGAAAATAAGGGAAGGGGAGTTTTTACATCGCAGGATATTCAAAAAAATTCCGTGATAGAAATTTCTCCTGTGATTGTAATGAATAGCAAAGATAGAAAATTACTCGATCAGACATTGCTGCACGATTATATTTTTGAATGGGGATATAATCAGGATCAATGTTGCATGGCACTCGGTTATGTAGCCGTGTATAATCATTCTTATGAATCCAATTGCGAGTATGAAATGAACTATGACGAAGACGTCATAACAGTGAAGGCTATACGCTTTATCAAATCGGGTGAAGAGTTATCTATTAACTACAATGGGGATTGGAACAATAAGAAGAAAGTGTGGTTTGATGTGAGTATTGATTGAAGGGGAGGTGAGAAGTTGAGAGGTTGATTGGTTGGTTGAATAGTTTTGAACCATGATTAAAAGGATTGGAGGATTATCATGATGTTTACGAACAGCTATATGATCTTTTATCCAGAATCTAGCAATCAATAGAACATCATGGTAATCCTCCAATCCTTTTAATCATGGTTCAAAACTATTCAACCAACCAATCAACTCCCACGGTTCATCAATGCCTCGATCTGCTCAACACAGGAGAATATCTGAGTGAGAAGATAACGCCGTAACTATTCAATTGCAGGTTGCCTATTCCAACTCCTGTGAGCGGAATTTTGACAAAAGGTTCAGCCTGCAGCGAAAAACTTTTGCTGAACTGGTGTTCAATTCCGGCGGATAAGTTTAAAACAGAAACCCAATATTTTTTATTTGAATTGCCGCTCCAGGTTTTTACATACGATGGAGTTGGCCCCCAATTTCCGGTCCGATAATAAATATCATACGATTCATTTTTCATCAAATAGGAGGATAGGCCGCCGTTGACGAAGTATGAAATTTTCGGACCCATTGGGAAATCATATCGAAGTGAAAGCGGGATTTCCCACATGCTGCAATCCCCGGTAACGTAGTCAAGCTTGGTGTTGGGATATGATTGCCAGTCAGACGGAGCGTGAAAATTACCTCCCTGCGAAGCGTAATATTTTTTTGTATAAATAATTCCTGTATTAATCGATAGTCTTTTTGCAAACTGGTAACCAATAGTGAGACCGAAATTGCCGCTGAATCTTCCGCCGTTTGCAGAATGAACCAATGTAATATCAGGCCCGGCCATCAAGCCGATTTTTAATGAACGGTTGATGCGCAGTGATTGATTCTTTTGTTGAGCCGCGTTATTATTTGTGTTCGACGTAATCTTTGATAAAGAAGAATCACTGATACCATTAGCCGAAAAATCGACAAAGGCTAATCCTGGAAGTTTGGCGTATTTAGGCTTGTCAGTCTCTTCTGTTAAAACGATTTTATTTTTTCCGGAAGCGTTTTCAGATTGATTTACGACTACATCATTTGCATTTGCGACATCAGTTTTCGGTGCCTGAGTGCTCTTTGCCCTTTTATTTTTATTACCCGCTTTAATTTTGCTATTGTTGTTTCCATTTCCTGCAAATCCAGTTGATATAGTATTGTCGACAATTTCGATATTATTTTTATTATGATTTTTGTTGACGGATTTTTTCGCCGACAAAACAGTCAGTGAATTGTCGTCACTGTTCTTTTGATTTTTTTCCGTATTATTAATTGCGACATCATTTGCTTTACCAGCAATGTTTTTGTGTTCACCAGCGGCTGGTATGTTTTTTTTGCTTAAGCTGCTTTCATCTTTTGATGAAGAATTGTTTGCTGCATCACCCGATTTTGCAACAGCGCCGGATTCATTTTTAGTATCGGTTTTGTCCGATTGATTTTTGGCATTGCCCGTTGCTGGCGGAGTATTTAATTTATCACCGGACTGTTTACTTGCTTCAGTAGAAACTTTATTTTTTAGTGTAGATGATTTGCTATCGTTGTCTGTTTTAAGTAAGAAATAGGATGCGCCTGCCAACAAGAGTAATAGGGCGCCATAGCCAAGTGGCCTGGCCCCGAATCTGGTTGGTGTAGCGGGAGGTTGATCTTCAATTTCCCTGCTCAATTGCTGTTCCAGTTTTTCCCAGGAAGAAATTTCTTCATCTGGTTCAAACTGCTCCGCTGCTTCTCGGCTAAGGCGGTCCAGCTCTTTATCTGAGAGATTCGACATATATTTTCAAATCAGTTTTTTTGGCAAGTATTTTTCTAAGGTTTTCGCGCGCTTTTGACAAATTCGATTTCGATGCTCCAATTGAAATTCCCAAATGATCCCCGATTTCTTCATGCGTCATTCCTTCTATCACAAACAAGTTAAAAACCGTTCTATAAGCTGGCGATAATTCACGTATTGCCGCAATTATTTCTTTATACGACAGCACGTCCAGTCCATTTTCCGTATGATCCGCTATTTTTTCTGTTTCTTCTGATAAAGTTTGCCCATTTATATAAGACGCATTTTTCCTGTAATAATCAATACAAGTATTGATTAAAATTCGCTTGAACCAACCTTTTAATGCGATGGAGATATCTGCATGCCTGTTCTCATCAAACTGGTGAATGTTTTTGAAGAGTTTTGTGAAGCCTTCATTCACCACTTCTTCAACCTGTTCAGCGCGATTCTGATAACGGTAACAAATTTTCATGGCATATCCCTTAAGCAGTTGATACAACTCTTTTTGGCTGCCACGCTCATTATTCCGACAGCCGGAAAGCATAGCGCTTATTTGCTTGTTGCCTGTAATCAAGTGTTTTAAAGCCTGGTTTTGTATCCTGTTTGTGAAGATAATAGCGCGAATACCTTTCACGCGAAAGAATACGCAAATGAATTGTTAATGGTTGCCTGTAAACAATACAAAAATAGCTATTACAATCAACGCAAATCCTCCTTTAAAAAGCTCAAAATCCCCAATCGGGAATTTAAAATACACCATCGCTGGAAATAGTCAGATCGGCGTCCACGAAAACCTGTACCTGCATTGCATTATCCCTTGCCATTAACCCGATAATCCTGATATCATTGGTTTTGCCCGAAGAATAAACTCCCTTTGTCAATTGCCTGTTCAATTGCTCATTCATCAATGGCATATTGCTTTTTACAAGCGCGCCTATATCAAGATAAGAATTTCCCTGAAGTGTTTTGCGGATTTTATTGCGAAAAAGGCTTTTTGCCAGCTTCAGTGCGAAATCCTGCGCCTCGAGGGAATATGATATATCAGGAATGGTCAATGATTGTTTTGCCGTATCGAAAACCGGTGTACCGCGAAGGGAAATACTTCCTTTATTGCTTCCCGCAAAATCGATTTTTAATTCCACCTGGTGATTTCCGATCCCTCTCATCTGTACGTCTTTCACAACAATTGTTCTTCCCTTAACCTCAAAAACTCTGTTGCGTAAAGTATCCGCCAATATTTTGGATAGAAAAGCGTAATCGTAATTCGCATCGAGATAAAGAGAAACACCACGCTTGTTTTCTTTTTGTTCGAGTGGCGGCAAGGTTGAAAGAAGACTGATATGATTGATGCTATCGGAAGAAAGAGAAGGTTTGCAACTAATTCCTGCCTGGATATTAAAACTATCTTTTACAAAATTCAACTGGCCGATTCGCAATGCGGTTGGACTTACGAGGAGAAATCCAAATTTACCCAGGTTTGTTTTCTGATAACTTTTCCCGGAAGCTTCACGCACAAGACTTGCGAAACTTAATCCCATTATTGTTTCATCGAGTGCCGTGCAAAAAGAAGTAACTGATGATTGCACACTGTCCAGAACAAGTTGCGTCACATCGCTTGATAAAAATGAAACAAAACATTTGTCAATGGCTTCCACTTTATTGAGACTTGTTGTTGTTTTTACCTGGTATCCGGGTAAAAAATCAAGTTGTGATTTTATACTCACATTCATTTTTCGCATAGGTTCCTTTCCAAAACCACAGCTCCCCGATATCCACGGAGTAACCGGTTTACCTGCTGTGCAAAGGCAACGGCTTCCTGAAAGTTGATATGCTCCGGTAAATTGAATGCCGACGATATTGTTTGAACAACTGATCGCTAATACAGATCTTTCAAAACGATATTTATACCTGAAATCACAGGAAGGCTGAAGAAAGTTCGGCCAGGTATCCGAAGTGAATTCTTTTGGAACTATTTTCTCTGCCTTCGCGAAAATCGGCGGTGCATAAATTTTTATCGGGATATCAATTTGAGATTGTGGCAAAGGTGGAAGTGAATCGTCAGTGTGCTTTGCGGTTGACATTACTTTTTTGGTAGAGTGACACGATACCACAAATACGGCGGCGCAAATCAATCCAATCAGCGTAAAATATTTAATCGGGTAGAACACGTTCATAAGAACGAATATAACAGCAAAGATTATACGATTGGCAATATTATTTTATTCTTTTTAACGCTTCTTTTTTGCTGAATACTGAAATGGGATTTTTTTTGACAAAGTCTTTGACCCAAGACGGATTTGTCTTCGAATATTCGCGCAAAGACCAACCGATGGCCTTTTGAATAAAAAATTCATTTGAATCGGCTAGGTTTAAAATATAGGATGCAAGCAATTGTTTGTCCGTGGCTTTTCTATAAGCTTTTTGAAACATGATACTGCTTCTTTGCAGCCATATATTATCCGATTGATTCCACTTTGATGTAACAGTTTTGATCTGTTCCGGAAAATAGATAAAATATGGCCCGGTTAATTCGCTGGCTATATGATCTACCGAGTCCCACCAACTCTTGTGCGAAATAAAATATTCAAAAAGCGTGATGATTTTATATTCCCATTCCTTTTTTCGTGCTGCGAGTAATTCCACTGCAAAATATTGAAATTCTCGTTGAGGCAATCCCCACATTTCCTTTGTGATCTTTTTCAAATCGGGGTAAGATGGCAATTCTTTTTTCATGTATTCTTTGCAAATAGTTCTTCTGAGTGGCGTGCGAATTCCGAAATGTTCAAACTGATTCCGCAAATATGCTTTTGATGCTACAGCTATTTTTTCATCTGCAGATTCTTCAAAGAGGCGATGAATATTTTTTATATAGGGATGCATGAAATATGAAAGTAAATAAAAAAGCGGAACCACGAGGGTCCCGCCGGGTACAGATTGGGTTAGGGGTAAGGTTAAATTATTTTCTGTTTATAATATTAAAAGTATTTGCCTGGCCTTTACTAATCACCTGCACAATCAGGTAAGTGCTAGCAGATGCACTCTGTGGCAATTTTACCTGGTATTGTGTTTGTCCATCGAATGAAGTCATGAATAACAATCTTCCATCCATCGTAAATACATTCACCACAGTAGCATCAGCAGAAGAAAGTTTTATATTAAAAGTCAGGTTCGTAACAGGGTTAGGATAAATGCTCACCAGGCTCGCAGTTGTTCCTGCATCGATACTGATGATCTTGGTGTAAGATGTTCTTCCATCTTTATCTACAATTTGCAGACGATAATAAGCGGTATTATCAAGATATGCACCATCTGAAAAATCATATGTATTACCTGTTGAAGAGTACTTTGAATAAACGATTCCGATCGACTGCCAGTTAGCACCGTCTGTACTACGCTCGATCGAAAAATGATCGAAATTAATTTCTTCTGATGTTGACCATACCAGTTCAACATGATTACTTATGTACTCTGCTGTAAAATCATTGATCGAAACTGGCAACAATGAACAAGCAGAAGCACCGGCAGCATTCAACGTCGCACAACCATATACGTTAGGAGTGCTACAAGCATGCTGACCTGAACCACCACAAGTAGCAGTGAAGCTAGTGGTAGAATAACTTGAGCCTGTTGTTGCAGCATTATATGATCCCCAGTTGAAATAAGAGTTGTTCTTGTTCTTGATACTAATTAAAGACGCATCATAAACATTGAGCGTAGGTCCGTTCATTTTAATATAAGCAGTGCTCGAAACTGTTCCATTTCCTGCAATCAATTTGCTGCTTGTTTTGAGGTTCACGGGTCCGGCAGTTGCCAGGAAATAAGTATCATCATTAAAGGTCAGTATGCTCGATGTTACATCCAACTGCCCGCCATTGTTCTTAAAGAAAGTTGTGCTATTAAAAGTAAATGTCGAACTCGTAATAGTTACTGCCGTGTTCGCTAAAATGCTTCCGTCTCCATTTGCTGTAAAATTTACGTTCGAAAAACTGGTAGTGCCTGAATTTGGCTTGAGCACTTTATCTTTAATCGTGATTGTATTTCCGCTAAAAGTACAAGGCTGGCAATTAACGTTGTCGGTCATGTCGATCTTGCCACCATTGAACGTGCAGGTATTACACGTAACAGATCTATCAATTGCCAACGTTACGCCTGAGCTAATATTGAAAATGCAGTTTGAGCAGGATGAACCATACGTTGAGTTCCACGATGTATTGGAGCTGACTGTATAAGTCGTTTGTGCCTGACTGTTATAACCAAGGATTACCAAAAGAAAGCTTAATAGGATACTGATGTTTTTCATTTTTATATTCTTTGACTTCAGCATCCTTAGATTCCAAACCGATGCCAGTTTCCAGGTTGTTGAGAAGCAATGGAATATAAAAATGATGGGCCGGTAATTTTTCCAAGATTTGGAAAGAATTTCCTTTTGGGATACGGGGAGTAAGAGTTGATTGGTTGATTTGTTGAGTAGTCGATTGGGGTTGAACCATGATTAAAGGATTGAAAGACTTCCATGAAGTTTGCAAATGACAACGCAATCAGTAATGTATACTTTACCAACAATTAATGGGACTTCATGATCATCTTTCAATCCTTTAATCATGGTTCAAACCCATTCAACTTCAACTTATTTTCTTGGATGATAATTACTGCACAGGTAAACAAAAAATCTTCTTACGGTTTGATCTCCTTTATAAATGAGTATGGAGTCCACCAGTTTGATATTGTCAAAATATCCTGGCATCGAATGTGGTAATTCATTTCCGTGGTCGTGTGAAAGACCCGGATCAGAATCTATGAACAGCGCATTTTTACCTGCGAGTGTTTTTAGATTGGATCCGATAAAATCAAATTGCAGCGCCCGTTCTCCGATAATATTTTTGCTGTAAACCATATCATCAAAATAAAAATTCAAAACAGACGCTGTTTTATAATCGTCGGCGGAAAATATAAATGTGCCGGGATAATTACTTTGTATTTGTTTCACTTTTTCGGATAGCTCTTTCCATCCAAACCATGTGTCGTCTGACTTAATCGCAACCGGATAAAATAAAACTTCGGCGGCCAATACAAGATGCACGATTAATGATAATACAACCTGCACGTTGATCCACTTCTTACCTATGTACATGCTTATCCAAATAATTCCGCTGATATATGATGGCATCATCCAATTCAGTTTCACCCAATAAAGAAATGAAAGTGCAAAGAATCCCAGGAATAACGGAAGGAAAAAAGAAAGTAGAAATAATTGCTCAACGTCAATATTAAAAAACTTCAGGCCATATTTTTTCAGGAGCCTGAACAGGAAATAAATGAAAGCAAGAAAAAGAATTGGCATCAGCACGGCGCTCTGGTGACCCAATGCGCCAATAAAATTTAAAGGATCGAACTGAAAACCTTCTTGCACTCTTGCGGAAGATTGAAATTTGAATGATGCAAAATCATTTTGAACATTCCAGATCACCACTGGCGATATCGTTATCAAAAAAATGACGATGCAAAACAATAACCATCTCGAAAAAATCAGCCGGCGATATTCGGATGATAAAAGCAAAAATAAAATCAAGCCGCCGGGCAAAAATATGCCGGTGTATTTGCTGTCGAATGATAGCCCCATGAAAAGTCCCGACAAAATCCAATAGATTTTTTTCTCCATGAAAATGGCGCGGTGCAAGCACAATAATGAAATTGTCCAAAATAAAAGTAAAGGAACATCTGGTGTTGAGATGAGCGAAACTATCGTCACCATCAACGTAGAAAATAATAATACCACGGCTCTTTGAGCGCGATGTTTACCAACAAACGATACCGCCAGTTTATAAAAAAAGAAAATGGTAAGAAAACAAAATACAGAGTCTGCTAGTTTTAGTGCAAAGACTTTTTTCCCAAAAATTTCGGTGAATAGTCTTAATAAATACCCAATGGCCGGTGGGTGATCGTAGTAGGAGAGCGCCAGGTGCTCACCATAAAAATCATAATAGGCGTCTTGTGGCATGATTCCCATTGCGCCGATGAAGAGCAGCCTTAACATTAAAATGATCGCGACGGCAAAAAATACAATGCCGGTTTTGTTTCTTGCGATACTAGTCATGCCTTATTCTCTTTTGTGCGAACCATGCTGTGATATAGAAATCTAATCTTTATGGAACAATATAAGACAGATTTGGTTTACTTTATTAACGCTGAACGCAAAATGCTAAACGCTAAACGCAAAATGCAAAACGCCGAACGCGTTATGCGTTCGGCGTTTTGCGTTCAGCATTTTAAAATTATTTATTTCGCAAATTGTTTGCGGATAACATTCAACGCTCCACCTGCCTTAAACCATTCAATCTGTTGATCATTGTATGTATGGTTTACAGAAATCGTGTCTTTAGATCCGTTTTTATGATTCAGAACAACTGTCAGGGGACTTCCGGGTTTAAAAGAGGTCAGTCCCACGATATCGATTGAATCATCCTCTTGCACTTTATCATAGTCTTCTTTGTTTGCAAAAGTCAGCGCCAGCATGCCTTGTTTTTTCAGATTTGTTTCGTGAATACGAGCAAAAGATCTCACAAGAATCGCGCGAACTCCCAAGTGGCGTGGTTCCATAGCCGCATGTTCACGCGAAGAACCTTCACCATAATTTTCATCACCGACAACCACCGAACCGATGCCCGCTGCTTTATACGCGCGTTGCGTTGCAGGCACGGGACCATATTCACCAGTTAGTTCGTTTTTCACCATATCCGTTTTCTCGTTAAAATAATTCACCGCTCCGATCAGCATGTTGTTGGAAATATTATCCAAATGTCCGCGGAACTTCAACCATGGACCCGCCATGGAAATATGATCCGTTGTACATTTTCCTTTTGCTTTGATAAGAAGTTTTAATCCTTTCAAATCTGTTCCTTCCCACGCTTTGAAAGCTTCGAGTAGCTGTAACCGTTGGGAATCTGGTTTTACCAGCACTTGAACTTTACTTCCGTCTTTTGCAGGTGCCTGGTAACCGGGATCATCAACCGAAAAACCTTTGGGAGGCAATTCAATTCCTGTAGGTTCGTCGAGCATCACATCTTCGCCTTTTTCATTTCTTAATTTATCTTTTAGCGGATTAAAAGTCAGGTCTCCTGCGATCGCAAACGCAGTAACAATTTCCGGTGACGCAACAAAAGCATGTGTCGATGCCAATCCATCATTTCTTTTTGCAAAATTCCTGTTGAAAGAAGTGATGATGGAGTTTTTTCTTGTCGGATCATCTATATGACGTGCCCATTGTCCAATACAGGGTCCACATGCATTTGCCAATACGACGCCGCCAATTTTGTCAAACGTTTTTAAGAAACCATCTTTTTCGATCGTATATCGTACCTGCTCACTGCCAGGTGTAATCGTAAATTCGGCTTTTGTTTTTAATTTTTTATCGATGGCCTGTTGTGCTACCGAAGCGGAACGGCTAATATCTTCGTAAGAAGAATTTGTGCAGGAACCAATCAACGCGACTTCCAATTTTTCCGGCCAGTTATTTGCTTTCACTGCCTCAGAAAATTTCGAAATGGGCCATGCGAGATCTGGTGTGAATGGACCATTTACATGCGGTTCCAGTTCACTTAAATTGATTTCGATAACCTGGTCATAATAGGCTTTTGGATTTGCATACACTTCGGCATCGGGTCTCAAGTGTTCGCGAATTCCATCGGCCAATGCTGCCACTTCTTCACGATCGGTTGCTTTTAGGTAAGCAGCCATTTTCTCATCATAACCGAAAATGGAACAGGTTGCACCGATCTCTGCACCCATATTACAAATTGTGCCCTTACCGGTAGCGCTCAACGCATCTGCACCTTCACCAAAATATTCAACAATAGCACCTGTGCCGCCTTTTACCGTGAGGATGCCTGCAACTTTCAAGATGATATCTTTTGCGGAGCTCCATCCACTTAATTTACCGGTAAGTTTTACACCAATTAGTTTTGGCATTTTCAGTTCCCAAGCTAATCCAGCCATCACATCGACCGCATCTGCACCACCCACACCGATTGCAACCATACCGAGACCACCTGCATTTGGCGTATGCGAATCGGTTCCTATCATCATACCTCCCGGAAATGCATAATTTTCTAAAACAACCTGGTGGATAATACCAGCACCTGGTTTCCAAAAACCTATTCCGTATTTATCTGAAATGGAAGCAAGAAATTCATACACTTCCTTATTAACATCTATTGCTGTTGCCAAATCTGAAACAGCTCCTGTTTTAGCCTGAATAAGATGGTCGCAATGAACTGTTGAAGGCACAGCTACTTTACTCCGTCCGCAGGTCATGAATTGCAACAAGGCCATCTGAGCCGTTGCGTCTTGCATGGCTACACGATCGGGGGCAAAATCAACATAATCTTTTCCTCTTTCATAGGCTGCTTTTGGAGCGGTGAATAAATGCGAGTATAAAATTTTTTCTGACAAGGTCAATGGTTTGCCGGTAAGCTTTCTAGCGGTGCTTATTTTCGCCGGCATTTCACTATAAATTTTTTTGATTAAGTCCAGATCGAAAACCATGTTATTCTGATTTAGAGTTATAAGTACGATGTTTGAAGTGGTTATTCAAAATTGGGATACAAATTTACCTAAAAAAGCGTTATTGTATCCAGATAACCGTTTCTCTTTCTGATGTATTTTTTTTAAATTTACGTTATGAACAAATTCAAGCAATTTATCGAATGGCAGGCTTTTGGCGTTTGTTCCGCCATGGGCGACCGACTTGGTATTGCTACCTCGCGTATCCGCACCTGGTTCATCTATATTTCTTTTCTGACAATGGGTTCACCGCTCATTATTTATTTTATTCTCGCTTTTTGGATGAATATAAAACGATATATCAAATCTGCAAGGCGTAATCCATTGCGCTACTTGTAAACTTTGACTCATTTAAGTTTATATTACGGCTTTTCGAAGTCTGACCAATTCCTTCAAAAGATTTTCCAGCAGATCTAATTTAAGCATATTCGCGCCATCACTTTTTGCGATTGCAGGATTGGGATGCGTTTCAATAAAAAGCCCATCGGCTCCTGTGGCGATTGCCGCTTTTGCGACGGTTCCTATTAAAGTAGGATTACCGCCCGTTACTCCGCTCGTTTGGTTTGGTTGTTGAAGTGAATGCGTGCAATCCATAACTACTGGCACACCATGTTCTTTCATCCAGGGAATATTTCTATAATCGACAACAAGATCCTGGTATCCAAAAGTAGTTCCTCGTTCAGTGAGTATAATTTTTTCGTTTCCAGCCTTTCGGATTTTTTCTACTGCGAATTTCATCGCCGGACCGCTAAGAAACTGGCCTTTTTTTACATTCACCACTTTCCCTGTTTCTGCTGCTGCAATTAGAAGATCTGTTTGCCTGCAAAGAAAAGCGGGTATCTGTAAAATATCAACATATTTTGCAGCTGGCGCTGCTTCGTCATGCGCATGAATGTCAGAAGTAGTAGGTAGTTTATATTTCTCCCCGGTTTTTTTTACCAGTGCAAGAGCTGTCTCATCACCGATACCCGTAAACGAAGATAAACTGGTGCGGTTGGCTTTGCGGTACGAAGATTTAAATACATAGGGGATACCAAGATTTTTACAAATGGATGATACCTTGTCGGCAACTTCCATAATCAACTCCTCACTTTCAACCACACATGGTCCCGCGATCAGGAAAAAATTTTTATCATCGTATTGTTGATTGCTAAAAAGATCTTTCAAGAATTTTTCCATGCCGCAAAGATAGTTGATTGGTTGAGTAGTTGAGTAGTCGAAAGGTCGAAAGGTCGATATGTCGATAAGTCGAATAGTCGATAATCCCCTTATAAAAAGAGTAGTTTTTCCAAACGCAAAAGACTTATCGACTATTCGACATATCGACTTATCGACCAATCGACCACTCATCCACTCAACAACTCAACCCACTTTTCCTTACGTTTGTGCATTCATTGGCATCCAAAATTTAATTCAATGACTAAAGAAAAGATATTGGTAATCGGCGCATCGGGACAAATCGGCGTTGAGTTAACCCAAGCGCTTCGTAAGATGTATGGTAACGCTAATGTCGTTGCTTCTGATCTGCGGGAGGAGAATGAATTGTTGAAAGGCACGGGACCTTACGTGTCGCTCGATGTGATGAATAAAGAAATGTTGCACGTTCAGGTGATCCGGCAAAATATTACACAGATTTATTTGCTTGCGGCGATACTCTCGGCAACCGGTGAAAAAAATCCCGGGCTAGCCTGGCATTTGAACATGCAGGGTTTATTGAATGTGCTGGACATTGCCCGCGAAGAGAAATTACAAAAAGTATATTGGCCAAGCAGTATTGCCGTTTTCGGTCCCACTTCTCCAAAACAAAATTGTCCACAACAAACCATTATCGAACCAATCACTGTTTATGGAATCAGCAAGTATGCTGGCGAATTTTGGTGCAATTATTTTAACCGGCGTTTTGGAGTAGATGTGAGAAGTTTGCGTTATCCCGGACTGATCAGCTATAAATCAGCGCCCGGAGGCGGAACAACGGATTACGCCATTGAAATTTTTCATGAAGCACTCGAAAATAAAAAATACAAATGTTTTTTAAAGGAAGATACCTACTTACCGATGATGTATATGCCCGATGCGATCAGGGCCACTATTGAATTGATGGAAGCCCCCGCGAATAAAATTTCTATACGCACTTCATATAATATTTCCGCAATCAGTTTTTCTCCGAACGAAATCGCGACTGAAATAAAAAAACATATCCCAGGGTTCAAAATTAGTTATTCACCGGACTATAGACAGGCAATCGCAGATAGCTGGCCACAAAGTATCGATGATAGCACTGCGAGTGCCGACTGGGGATGGAAACCCGAATATGATCTGCAGAAAACGACAAAGGATATGCTGCTAAATTTGAAAAATGCAGGGTGAAACGCGAATTGTTCTGGCGTTTTTTAACATATACGTATAAAAAATTTATTTTAGTGGTATAAATTTGTACCTTTGGTGAAAACGTGGCCATGGATACAAAAATTACCTTGAGCTTTAATGAAGCCATTATAAAAAAGGCTAAAAAATATGCAGATGCAAACAATATCAGTTTGTCTCGCCTGATAGAATTCCTTCTCACAAAAATAACCACTGCTCAATATCACTCTCTCGAAGATTTCCCCATTGCAGATTGGGTTAGCGAAGTTGCTGAAGGGAAAGCTGTATATCAAACAAAAAAAAGAACAAGGAAGGCCTCCAGGTCCGAATATTTTAATTCGAAAAAATGAAAATATTCGTCGATGCCAATATCCTCGTTTCGATATTGAACAAGGAATATCCTTTGTTTACCTATAGTTCACGAATAATCAGTCTGGCGGAGCAAGAAGGTATTGAAGTTTTTACTTCTCCAATCTGTCTTGCTATCGCATTTTATTTTGCAGAAAAAAAATCTGGTTCAAAAAAAGCCAAAGAAAAAATAAAATTACTCAGTGATCACCTAGGCATTGCCGAAGCAACCGCAGATGGTTTAAAAAAGGCAGTAAATAATCCCGCAATTATTGATTTTGAAGACGGACTTGAATATTACGCTGCGTTGGAAAGTAAATGTCGTTGCATTATCACGGAAGACCCGGGCGATTTTCATTTTTCTAACATAGAGGTTTTGAATAGTGAGGCATTCTTCAAACAGCATTTGCTAAAATGACGATCATCTTTGTCCATATCTTTGCATTTATATTTTTTTTATCCGTTAAACCTTTTGCAAGAACCCAAGTCAAACCCGCGAAATGGTAAATTTGGTTTGGCAGTATTTTTGTTTGACTATCAACTTAGGCATTAATCAATCACTATAATTAAATTTCTATGAGAAGTTTTGCTGTTTTGCTATTAGGAATTTTGTCTGTTACTGCGTGTAAAAAAACGGAAGTGCAACAGGTGAATCAGGCTTTTTCTGCTGTGTATTCGCTTGCAGCAAGTGGTTGGACCACCAGCGACGGAAGTCTCAGTTATCACACAACACTCAACGTTCCCGAAATTGATGATATTGTTCAATCGGGTGGTGGCGTGATCGTTTATATTTCGTTTGACAATGGAGCCAACTATGAAGCGCTGCCCGAAGTATTTGACGGAATCGCTTACGGTGCTGTTCATGCGAAAGGATCTGTTACCATTGATTTATTTGCGCTCGATGGAGGAACCATAACACCTCCCGGAAGCACGATACTTGCAAAAGTGGTGTTGATAGATGCGGCGCCGCTGTAAACGGCGGGCTCATGATATAACGTATAAGATACAAGGAACAAGAAACAAGGGACA
>JAFDYD010000027.1:22353-67208 GCA_018267615.1 Bacteroidota bacterium
TGTCCCTTGTTTCTTGTTCCTTGTTTCTTTTCTCTTTTATTTATGTTCTCCAAAAACTTCTCTCAACGTATCTGCGATTTCGCCAAGTGTGCAATAATTTTCTACGGCTTCTATTACTGCCGGCATAATATTCTCGTCTCCAGACGCTTTATCATTTAATAACTGTAATGCCTGGTCGCATTTTGCCGGATCTCTTTTTCTCCTAAGTGCATTTAATTTTTCGGTTTGAATTTTTTGGATAGAATCATCAACTTTGAAAACAGGATTAGTATTATTTTCGTCTGATTGAAATTTGTTTACTCCGACAATTACTTTTTCATTTCTTTCAATCCTGCGCTGATAATCGTAAGCACTTTTTGCAATTTCATTTTGAATAAAACCCTGTTCAATTGCTGCAATGCTTCCGCCGATCATATCGATCTTTTCCATCAATTTCAAGGCTTCTCTTTCAACATCGTTGGTAAGCGTTTCTACATAATAACTTCCTGCCAATGGATCTGCAGTATCAGGAACTCCGCTTTCATATGCCACGATTTGCTGCGTGCGCAGCGCAATCTTTGCTGCTTCTTCCGTTGGCAAACTTAGCGCTTCATCATAACCGTTAGTATGTAAAGACTGTGTGCCGCCAAGCACGGCAGCTAAAGTCTGTACTGTGACTCTTGCAATATTATTGGAAGGTTGTTGAGCGGTTAACGTGCTTCCGCCAGTTTGTGTGTGAAAACGTAGCATCATGGCATGGGGATCTGTCGCCCCAAGTTCTTTCATAATTCCCGCCCACATTCTTCTTGCTGCTCTAAACTTCGCGACTTCTTCAAACAAATTATTATGGGCATTGAAAAAGAAAGAAAGACGTTTTCCAAAAACATTTATATCCAGCCCTTTTTCGAGCGCAGCTTTTACATATGCCTTGCCGTTACTTAGTGTAAAGGCGATTTCCTGAACGGCCGTGCTGCCAGCCTCACGGATATGGTAACCCGAAATTGAAATCGTGTTCCATTTCGGAAGTTCATGTCCACACCATTCGAAAATGTCGGTGATGATACGCATCGAAGGTTTGGGCGGATAGATATACGTTCCTCTTGCTGCATATTCTTTTAGTATATCATTCTGAACAGTACCAGAAATTTTTTTCAGATCAGCACCTTGCTTTTTTGCGAGCGCCACATAGAATGCCAGCAATATAAAAGCGGTGGCATTGATGGTCATCGACGTCGTTATATCCTGGAGTTTGATATCCTTAAAAAGCGTTTGCATGTCATCGATAGAATCGATGGCGACGCCTACTTTTCCGACTTCACCTTCTGACAAAGGATGATCGCTGTTGTAGCCAAGTTGTGTGGGCAGATCAAATGCTACACTCAATCCCATCACACCCTGGCTCAATAAATATTGATATCGTTTATTGCTTTCCTCCGCAGTGCTGAAGCCCGCATACTGGCGCATCGTCCAAAGTTTTCCCCTGTACATATCCGCCTGGATGCCGCGTGTAAAAGGAAATTGTCCTGGCGAAATTCCATATCCTCTTTCGGGCGGATTTTTTGAAAGATCCGCATCGGTATAGACTTTTTTTATTTCAATTCCTGAATCAGTAAAACGGGAACCAGGATTCATGAGATTTTATATTGATTTCAATGAAATAAATTTTGCCCGGGAATAAGTTGATTCGTTGGTTGAACGGTTGATTAGCTGGAAGAAATATTCAATAATCAATATTCAACAATCAATGCTCAAGTAAGATTTCGAAATGGCTGAAGTTTATTACTTGAATATTGATTATTGAATATTTCTTCCAGCTAATCAACCAATCAACTTTTCAACCACTCAACCTCTACTTCATCACCTTCTTCGCTTCATAACTCAATGCATCTGCAACAACATTCTGCAAAGAAGTTTTTGGATTTTGCATAATGAGTTCGAGCAGACTTTTATTAAGATCCATACCAGATGCGTCCTCCGGAAGAAAAGATGCAACCTGGTTAATGATCAACATATTTTGATCTTTAAAATTTCTTACTGCATCCCAGGATTCGGGTGAAACATAAATCTGTTGTGTGATATTATGTTCAAACTCCTGCTTGATGGATTGCGTGAGCAGGTATTGCATTTCTTTGGCATTTAATCCTTGTTGATTCACGCGGCTGATCACATTTTGTAATGCAATCCTGTCGGTAAGTAACATCAATCTTTCATAGGCCTGCAATTGCAATTGCTTTGTATTGACTGAAGGATTTTCTCCTCTTTCTTTGATCTGCTGTTTCACTTCTTTTCTTTGTCTCCAAAATAAATAAGCAAGCGTTCCCGATAAAAAAACTGCAATCGCAATACCTATTAATAATTCGTTGCTAGTAATGGACATGAAAAATATTTTAATAGAAACAAAAGTAAGAATTACGAGGAATAAGTCGATAAGTTGAGTAGTTGAATAGTTGATTGGTTTATTCTTTGCGTTTTTGCGCCTTTGCGAGAGAATTGTTTCTCGCAAAGGCGCAAAAACGCAAAGAATAAACCAATCAACTCTGGCCTGGCATCGCTTTTTCTTCTATTCTGCTTAACTTTGCCTATTAATCATTTTAATATGGAAACTACGATAACAGCGCCAGTTACCTTCACTGCAAAAGCAATTGATGAAATCAAAAGACTCATGCATGAAGATGAATTTGATGTGTCGAAGCGTTTACGCATCGGCGTGAAGGGCGGCGGTTGCTCCGGACTTTCTTATGTTTTGGGTTTTGATAAAAAAGATGAGAAAGATGAAGAATATGAATTTGAGGGATTGTCGTACATCATGAATAGAGCACATGGCATTTACCTGATGGGCATGGAGATTGACTGGCAGGATGGATTAAATGCGCGTGGGTTCAGTTTCAAAAATCCCAATGCTTCTAAATCCTGCGGCTGCGGAACATCGTTTGCTGTCTGAACCAGGATTTGTCTGAACTTGGATTTGCGGGATGAATGAGATAGTTGGGATATCTTTAAATGAAAATAACATCCAAGCAAATTGTTTCTCAATCATCTCATTCATCCCATAAATCCAAGTTCAGACAAATCCTGGTTCAGACAACTAACTCACCACTCCCGATTTCTTAAAAAATTTCACATTAGAACGATTGTGGAGGAATCGGAATATCATTGCATATAGAACGGGCAATATCAATAAGGTCAATATAGTTGATGTTACCAACCCCCCGATGACTACAACAGCCAATGGTTTTTGAGTTTCACTTCCGATGCCTGTAGAAACTGCTGCGGGCAACAAACCAATGGCAGCCATCAATGCTGTCATCACCACGGGACGTACACGTGAGCGAACGCCTTCACGAATTGCAGTATCTAAAGGCATCCGGTGTTCAAGATTTTTTCTGAAAACGGAAATAAGTATTACACCATTCTGAATACAAACACCAAACAACGCGATAAAACCAATTCCCGCAGAAATACTGAAATTGATTCCGGTGAGATGTAAAGCAAGAATTCCGCCGATCAATGCAAAAGGAACATTGAGAATCGTAATCAATGCATCTTTTACATTGCCATACGTGATGAAGAGTATAATAAAAATAACGAGCAGGCAAATAGGAACCACATGCGACAGAGTTGTTGTTGCGCGTTGCTGGTTTTCAAATTCTCCATTCCATGTTGTTGTATAGCCATCGGGCAAATGAATCGTATTGTTCACTTTTTCCTGCGCTTCCGCGATGGTGCTGCCGAGATCACGTTCGCGGATTGAAAACTTTACCGCGATATACCTGCTGTTATTATCACGATATATAAACGCCGGACCCGTCAGTGTTTTTATATCTGCAATTTGTGACAAGGGAATTTTCGAATTGTCGCTTGTTGGTACCATCAGCTTTTCAATTTTCTCCTGCGTATCGCGGAATTGTTTTTGATAACGAATACGCACATCAAATTTTCTTTCACCTTCATAAAGCTGCGTGGCAGATTTTCCGCCAAGCGCCATCTCGATTACTGAATTTGCATCTTGCGTATTGATTCCGTAAAAAGCCATTTTCTGCTGGTTCAATTCAATTCTGAATTCGGGTTGCCCGAGATTTCTCAAAACGCCCAAATCGCGTATGCCATAAACTGTTTTTAATTGAGCCAAAATAGTATCGGCTGTTTTATCCAGCCTGTCGAAATCGGGTCCGAAAATTTTCACCGCAAGCGCAGCATTTACACCCGCAACGGCTTCTTCCACATTGTCGCGAATAGGTTGGGAATAATTAAATACACAACCAGGTATTTTGCGCAGTTGCTGATCCATCTCATCGATCAATTGTTCTTCGGTTATATTTCTTTTCCATTCCTCTTTTGGTTTTAGATCGACTTGTATTTGTACATTATAAAAACCTTTGGGATCTGTTCCGTCGTTGGTTCTTCCAATTTGTGAGAGTGTTTGTTTTACTTCATCAAATTTCGATATGATATCAATCATTTTATTCGAAATAACCTTTGATTCGTTTAATGAAACGCTCATCGGCAATTCACTTTCTACCCATAATGCACCTTCATTCAATTCTGGAAGGAATTCCGTTCCAAGAAGTTTCACAGATAAAAAAGTGACTGTCATGAAGGCGATAGCAACCAGTAAACTTAATTTTCTATTCTTATAAGTAAAATTTAGAAGTTTGAGAGTTCCTTTTTCAAAAAATGTAACAACCGGATTGTGTTTTTCTTTGACATTTTTTTTCAGCAGTATGCTCGAGAGTGCGGGAACAAGGGTAAGCGTTAATAGCAATGCGCCGAGCAATGCAAATCCCAGTGTATAGGCAAGCGGTGAAAACATTTTACCTTCCACTTTTTGAAATGCAAAAATGGGAACAAGGCAGGTGATGATGATGAGTTTTGAAAAGAAGATTGCCTTCCCCATTTCTGTTCCTGTATTTTTAAAAAGTCCCATCTTGGCCAGCTTATTAAACTTTTCCATGCCCACTTCCTTCGCCCGGTGATCGAGTGCCACAAATAATCCTTCTACCATTACAACAGCTCCATCTATAATGATTCCGAAATCGACGGCGCCCATCGAAAGCAGGTTGGCTGTCATGCCTTTTAAATGCATACAGATAAAAGCAAATAACAGAGACAATGGAATGATGATACTAACAGTGACCGTTGTACGCCAATCGGCCATAAAAATTAAAACGATCACCGTTACCAGCACAATACCTTCGATCAGATTATGAATAACGGTGTGCTGCGCATAGTTCATCAGATTGGTACGATCGTAAAAAGTATTGATCTTAACATCCTTCGGAAGAATTGAACGATTCAACTCATTTATTTTAGCGCGTATCCTTTTCAAGATTTCTGCAGGATTCTCTCCTTTGCGCATCACGATAATTCCTTCGAGAACATCGTCTTCCTGGTCTCTCATTACATGTCCGAGTCTTGGCTTTCCCGCTTCCACCACCGACGCCACATTTTTTACCATGATCGGTACGCCATTCAATTTTTCAATAATAATGGTTTCGATTTCGGGGATATCATTCAGCAATCCTATTCCTCTTACTACATATGCCTGGCCGTTACGTTCTATCACATCTCCACCCACATTGATATTGCTTTTTGCAACTGCATTATATACATCCAACGAGGTGAGATTATATTTTGTAAGCATTTCCGGATTCACACTGATTTCAAAAATTCTTTCTTCTCCACCGAAACTATTTACATCTGCAACCCCCGGCACTGATTTAAATTGTCGATCGAGTACCCAGTTTTGTATGGTTGTAAGATCGCGAACAGAACGCGTATTGCTTTTTAAAGTGTAGCGAAATATTTCTCCGGTTGGACCATAAGGTGGCTGTACGTCCGGTTTTACGCCTTCTGGTAATTCTGCTCCGCCGAGTCTTGTAAAAACCTGTTGACGCGCAAATGCATCATCTACATCATCATCAAAAATGATACGGATATATGAGAGACCAAATGCAGATGTGCTACGAAGGTTTGATTTTTTTTGCACCGAATTCAAAACAGTTTCCAGCGGTATGGTTACGAATTTTTCAATTTCTTCGGCGCTTCTTCCGGGCCATTGCGCGATGATCACTATTTGTGTATTCGTAACATCCGGAAATGTTTCGATCGGTGTTTTCTGATAGCTCCAAACTCCAAATGCGATAAGCACAGCCGTCATAAAAAAAACAAAATAGCGGTGCCGCAAAGAAAAATATATGATGCGTTTGATAAATTTATTCATATAGGCTTCCGGTAACCCGGACTATTTTAATGATTCACGTTCTATTTGCAATCGTTGTTTATTCGATGAGTGCATTGTAAAGCAAGATCTGGTTATCTGATATCACTTTATCGCCCACTTGTAATCCTGATGAGATATAGGATATTCCATTTACATTTTTCAATACCGATACTTCCTGCACTTTCAGATCGCAGGTGTCTTTATAAATCACTACATAATTTTTGCTGTTGCTGAATACGAGCGCCGATGACGGAATGCTTACTGCTTTTTTCCCTTCTTTGTTGGTCACTTTTACATTCGCAAACATTTCCGGTTTTAACAGCCCGGATGCATTTGGGAGATTAACCCGGATGCGCATCACTTTTGTTTGCGGATCCAACACATCACTTATCTTATCTACTTCCCCGGTAAAAGATTTGTCAGGATAGGCGAGTGTATTCACCACGGCCGCATATCCCAATTTTATTTTACTGATATCAATTTCGTACACGTTTGCCCAAACCCATACATTTTTGAGATCTGAAATGGTGAAAAGGTTTTCAGTATTATCCTGCCTGATAAAACTTCCTGTGTTTATTTTCTTTTCAACAATAAAACCTTCGCGTGGCGCCCTGATCGTATAAGTTCCATTCGCTTCAGTATTGCCTCTTCCATTGATCGCAATTTGTTCTTTTATTTTATTTGTTAATGATGATGCTTTTTCGAAATTTAATTTTGCTTCGTTGTATTCCTTTTCGCTTGCAATACCATTTTTAAAAAGACTTTCTTCATTATCCATTTGTCTTCTTGCAATGGATTCGTCGCGCTGTGCCGCAGAAAGATCACTATAGCTGCCAACGATATCGGCACTTTTGATAACGGCTAATACCTGGCCCTGTTTCACCTTGTCTCCCAATGATGCTTTTACTTCCAATACCTGTCCGCTGCTAAATGGGAAAACCTTCACCACTTTGTTTTCATCAAAACCAATTTCCCCGGATAATACCAGTTCATCATCGATATTGCTATTTTTAACCGTATCGATATGAATCATTTTTTGCAGTGTGTCACTAATGCATACTTTATCTTTCTTAGGCGGATCCGTATTTTTTGTCTCGCATGCATTCAACAAGAATATAATGAATGCGCTCATCAATGCCGGGTATTTCATCTTCATAAAAACTATTTAGATTTATTTTATCTGGGTTGAATGATATCTTTTCCTGTTGTCAGATTTATTTCTTCCATTGCCTGTCTGAAATTTGTTTCTTGCTGCAATTGTTTTACCTGTGCATCTTTATATGCTCCAAAAAAATCAAGGAATTCCAACAAACTCACTTGCCTTTGGCGATAACTTTCCAGCATGTTCCGCAGGAGCTGATCGTATTTTCCTTGCAAATCGCGATCGGATTGTTGCTGCAAACGATAAATGGTTAATAATTTTTGATAAGCAGCAGCTACTTCTGACTCTACCTGGTTTTGAATTTGCAACACGCCTGTTTGTGCCTGCTTGATAGAAAACTGCGCCGCCGCGATATTTCCTTTGTTCCTATTGAGAATAGGAATGGGAAACGAAAGTGCGAGGCCATAATAATTATTTATATAACTGCTTCGCTGATCGTATTCGACACCGACAGTCAGATCAGGTACAGCAAGTGATTTTTGATATGATAAATTATGTTGCTGCAAAAGCAAATTTGTTTGCGCCAAATTCGCGTCCGGCCGGTTGAGTTTTGCACTGTCTATTAGTTCAGTAAGATTTAATTGATCGATCCCTTTTGTATCTATATTATCGGGGAGAATTGGATTGATAAAACTTCCAGCAGGTAATTGCAATAGCGTGTGCAGTTCTGTTTGCTGCTCTGCCATCTGCCTGAGTAAATCAGTTTGATCGCTTTGCAGGGAGTAAAGAAGTGCTTTCAACCTGAGATTATCTTTTTGTGAAATATTTCCTGCTGCTAATTGCGCGTCCATTCCCGCAACGAGCTGCGTTACGGAATTTATTTCTGTTGTATAAATTTTGTTGGTGCGCAGCATTTGATTGAGTGATGAAAAATCGTTGCGCAAAAGATATTTAAGGTTGCGAAGCAGGTCGTTGAATTGTTGGGTGGATGTCAGCACCTGGTCACTCGCAAGCCTGATAGCCTTATTTCTTTTGCCTGCTGTTTTAATGACTTGCTGTATCTGTATAAAAATTTGTCCATAGTTGTTGTTGTGCCGAAAAAATTTTCCGTCGTAAATATTTTGATCGGTATTCAGGACTGGATTGTCCCAATATTTTGCCTGCTGTACAAGCGCCTTACTGATATCAACATTGTATTGTTGAGCAATCAGCGCGAGATTTTTTTCCAGGAACATTTTTTCTGCATCCGGCAACGACATTGAAATGGTATCTGCAATTTTCGGTTGCGCGATACCGTGAAAGGCGAGCAATGGCAGCAATAAGATGGATAGACCAATATAGCAGGATTTTCGCCTGCCTGAACGGATATATAACATGTAATTTTTTTATTAGAGATAAGCGATGACCAGCGTTTTTCGAATCAAATGATGGTCAGAAAACGAGAAGCTAAACCATGCATTCCGTTTTGGGGGGTGGAGGATTGATTTCAACGTGGTATTCGCTTAAAATGCTGCTTATAAATTCACAACATGTTTTGTTATTCTTATTGATTGAGATATGAACCGGCGGACTGATACGTTCGCAGAAAAGAGGTTGAGCAGCACCCTTTACAAAATGTTTATCCTGGTGTGCCTTGTGTTGTTCGGGAATAAAATTATTCCAGCCAAGCAGATCCTCGGTGATATACTCGATTGCGCTGTCGATTTGATTATTCTCCGCGCCGGAATTTGGCGACGAAGATTCCTGCATGGCAAGATTGCTGAAACTAAGGTTCAGTATCTGCAATGCCAAAAAGTAATGCAGGCATTTATTTATTAGGTAATAAATACTCTTCATGTTCAAAACAGCGCAAAAATAGTCAATGCGGGTTAATTCGGCACTTAAACGGCCTTGAGATATGTTAAATTGTTGGTTTGGGTGGGATTGTAGGGGAATGGAATCGTGAGACGTGAAACGTGAGACGTGAGACGTCAAAGATGAAGGTTCTTGTTCACCTTTGACGTCTCACGTCTAATGATCCGGGACAAACAGATTCTGCTACGAATTGTAAAAACAAAAAGGCCCGTCTGGAAAAACGGGCCGGCAGGATTGGTGCTGTTTTGAACATAAAGAGTAATCCAATCCAGATCATTCATACCGGTAGTCCGAGTGAACACCGGTTAATTATTTTACTTGCTGATCAAACCTGTTTTTCTCAGCAATCTTCTGTTTGCACTGTGATGCATAAACTTAAAAACAAGCGCATATATCACGGGCAGAATTAATAATGTGAGAATTGTTGCAGTAACCAATCCACCTATAACCACAATTGCCAAAGGTTTTTGCGTTTCACTACCGATACCAGTCGATATTGCGGCAGGCATCAAACCAATCATCGCCATCAGAGCAGTCATTACAACCGGACGAACGCGTGAGATCACACCTTCGCGAATTGCTCTGTGTAGCGACAAACCTTCGTCAAGATTTTTTTTGAAGACGGAAATCAATATCACGCCGTTTTGAATACATACGCCGAACAAAGCAATAAAACCGATACCCGCAGATATGCTGAAATTAATGCCGGTGATATGCAATGCCAATATTCCACCGATCAATGCAAATGGGACATTCAAGATCGTTAGTACGGCATCTTTGATATTTCCGTACGTAATAAATAAAATCAGGAAGATGATGAGCAAGCAAACAGGCACCACTTGTGACAATGTTTTTGTGGCTCTTTGTTGGTTTTCGAATTCACCATTCCATGTCATTTTATAGCCGTCCGGTAATTTCACGGCATTATCTACTTTTTGTTGTGCTTCCGCAATGGTGCTTCCCAAATCTCTTCCGCGAATTGAAAATTTGACAACGATATATCTTGTATTGTTGTCGCGGTAAATAAAAGCCGGACCGGTAAGTGTGCGGATATCGGCGATCTCTTTCAAAGGAATTTTTGATCCATCGCTTGTTGGTACCATCAGGTTTTGTATCTGCTCTTGCGTGGTGCGATATTCTTCCTGGTAACGCACACGCACATCAAATTTTCTTTCGTCTTCGTACAGTTGTGTCGCAGCTTTCCCACCGATCGCCATTTCGACAACAGCATTTGCATCCTGTGTGTTTACGCCGTAGAAAGCCATTTTTTGTTGATTCAATTCAATCCGGAATTCCGGCTGGCCGAGATTGCGAATCACACCAAGATCCTGTACACCTTTAATATCCTTGAGCACATCCATTACTTTGGTTGCATTCGTGTCGAGTATATTAAAATTTTTTCCGAATATTTTTACTGCAAGTGCGGCGGGAACTCCTGCAACTGCTTCGGCAACATTATCACGGATTGGCTGAGAGTAGTTATATACGATACCGGGGAACTGTTTTAATTTTTCATCCATATCATCTGTCAGTTCATCCACGGTTCTCTTTTTTGCCCATTTATCTTTTGGAAAAAGATCTACTGCTATCTGTACATTAAAAAAACCTTTTGGATCTGTTCCGTCATTGGTGCGTCCAACCTGTGTGAGGGTTTGTCTCACTTCCGGATATTGTTTTACGATGTCCACCATGTGCGCAGCCATACTATCAGCTTCATCAAGAGAAACACTTCTCGGTAATTCTGCAGATATCCAAAGCGCACCTTCATCGAGCTGCGGAAGGAATTCTGTGCCCAGAAATTTTGCGGAGAAAAAAGTCAGTACCATCACGATCAAAGCCAGCAGCACACTTTTTTTCTGATTTCTATAAACGACATCAAATGCTTTTGTAACGATCTTCTCAATAAATTCCACCAACACATTGTGCTTTTCGCGGACATTTCTTTTCAAAAGAATGCTCGTTAATGCGGGAACCAATGTGAGTGTAAATAAAAGTGCGCCCAATAACGCGAAACCAAGTGTGTAGGCAAGTGGCGAAAACATTTTGCCTTCCACTTTTTGAAATGCAAAGATTGGAATGAGGCAGGTGATGATAATTAATTTGGAGAAGAAAATGGATTTACCCATTTCTGTTCCTTTATTTTTGAACAGACCCATTTTTGCGAGCCTGTTAAACCGATCCATTCCAACTTCCTTCGCTTTGTGATCCAACGCAACAAATAAACCTTCCACCATTACGACTGCTCCGTCGATGATGATACCAAAATCGATGGCGCCCATGGAAAGCAAATTTGCGTTCATTCCTTTAATGCGCATACAGATGAACGCAAAAAGCAACGACAATGGAATCACGATACTAACGGTGAGCATTGTTCGCCAATCTGCCATGAAAATAAAAACGATAACGGTAACGAGAATAATTCCTTCGATTAGATTATGAATGACGGTTTCCTGTGCAAAATCCATCAATGTGGTTCGGTCATAAAAAGGAACAATCTTCACATCTTTTGGGAGAATGGATTTATTGAGCTCTTCAACTTTTGCATGAACGAGTTTCAATACTTCACTTGGGTTTTCTCCTTTCCGCATTACGATGATGCCTTCGATCTGGTCTTGTTGTCTGTCCCTCGCAACAGATCCCAAGGGAGGTTTGCTTGCTTCTCTCACGGTCGCCACATTTCTTATTAACAGCGGAACGCCATTTATTTTGGTGATGATAATATTTTCTATTTCGCCAATATCATTTAGCAAACCGATGCCGCGTACCACATAAGCCTGCCCATTTCTTTTGATCACATCTCCTCCCACATTCACATTGCTTTTTGATATTGCGTTGTACACGTCGAGCGAAGTAAGATTATATTTGATAAGCAGGTCCGGGTTTACACTCACTTCAAAAATTTTCTCTTCACCACCAAAACTATTTACATCTGCAACGCCCGGCACTGATTTGAATTGACGATCCAAAACCCAATCCTGCAATACGGTAAGATCTCTGATGGAGCTGATATTACTTTTCAGTGTGTAGCGATATATTTCTCCTGTTGGTCCGTACGGAGGTTGCACCTCTGGTTTTACGCCGTCGGGTAAATCAACGTTGATGAGCCGGCTCATTACCTGTTGCCTTGCAAAAGCGTCATCCACGCCGTCATCGAAGATGAGTGTGATATAGGATAGTCCGAATGAAGAATTAGTGCGAAGGTTTGCTCTTTTCTGAACTGAATTCAATTCTGTTTCCAGCGGAATAGTAATAAATTTTTCAACTTCTTCTGCGCTGCGGCCGGGCCATTGTGTAATGATGATGATCTGTGTGTTGGTAACATCCGGAAATGTTTCAATTGGCGTGTCTCTGTAGCTCCAGATACCAAGAGCGACCAAAACCGCTGTCATGAAAAAAACAAAATAGCGATGCCGTAACGAGAAGTGAATAATTCCTTTGATGAATTTGGTCATAGAATATCTGTGAACAGGATTTATTTATTTAATAGCGCTTTATAAAGCAGGATTTGATTTTGTGAAATCATTTTGTCGCCTTCATTCAAACCGGATGCGATGTAAGTTTTGTCGCCAACGGTTTTCATCACCTGCACTTCCTGCAATTGCAGGTTGCATTTATCATGATAGATCACCACAAAATTTTTTCCATTGTCGCCAACCAATGCCGCAGAAGAAATGGTGATCGCTCTTTTCCCTTCTTTATTTCTAATAAGAATATTGGCAAACATTTCGGGCTTCAATTCAAATTTTGGATTCGGCAGTTTCACGCGGATCTTCATTACTTTGGTAACCGGGTCCAAAACCTGGTTTACTTTGTCAACAACACCTGTGTAAATTTTATCGGGGTAGGCGAGTGTGGTTACATAAGCAGTATACCCTTCTTTCACTTTTGCAATATCACTTTCATACACGTTGGCCCATACCCATACTTCGTCGATATCGCCAATTGTAAAAAGATTTTCGGAATTGTCATTGCGGATAAAAGCGCCCTGGCTGGCTTTTTTTTCAACCACATATCCGCTAATCGGAGATTTCACAGTGTATGTTCCATCGGCATTTGTATTCCCTTTCCCGTTGATCGTAATCTGATCTTTGATTTTATTAAATGCCACCAGCGCTTTCTGATAATTTTCTTTTGCTTCAATCCATTCCTTTTCACTGGCGATTCCGTTTTGATACAGCGACTCGGCATTGTCTGCCTGTTTTTTTGCAATAGCAACATCATTGTTTGCGGCGGACATATCGCTATAATTTCCGGCTACGTCTGCGCTCTTGATAATTGCGATGGTTTGCCCTTTTTGTACTTTATCTCCTACAGAAACGAAGGTCTGCATGATTTGCCCGCTGCTGAATGGGAAAACTTTCACGACTTTATTATCATTGAAATTAATTTCCCCGGATAATTTTAATTCATCATCGATATGAGTGATCGTTGCGCTGTCAATGCGGATAATTTTTTCGAGTGAATCTGTAATGCAGACGGCCGAATTTTTGGAAACGCTTGCTGCTTCATTTGATCCGCATGAATACAATATGAACATCGCGCCAACAATTACAAGAATATTTTTTATGTTTTTCATCCTGATAAATAGTGTTAATCGAACAATGGATAGTAATTTCTTTTTATTGGTTATTGATAATATTTGATCCTGTTGCAAAGTTTATTTCCGCCGCTGCGTTTCTGAATGTTGTTTCCTGTTGGAGTGATTTTATTTTTGAATCCTTATACGAATCGAAGAAATCGATGAATTCGAGTAGTCCAACTTGTCGCTGTTCATAACTGGTGATTATCTTTTGAAGAAGTTGATCGTATTGCCCGGTCAAATCTAACGGCTGCTGTTTTTGCAAATTATACCCCAGCAATAATTTTTTATAAGCAGATGCTACTTCCTGTTCCGACTGTGTTTTTATTTGTAAAGCATTTGTCTTTGCCTGGTTGATGCTGTATGTGGCTGCCTTGATATTTCCCTTGTTGTTATTCAGAATTGGAAGCGGAAGCGAAATAGCGAGTCCATAATAATTGGCGATATAACTGCTTCGCTGATCATATTCCAATCCCACAGTAAGATCAGGAACTACTAAAGCTTTTTGATAAGAAAGATTATGTTGTTGAGTAAGCACGTTGGTTTGTGCCAGTTGCAGATCGGGCCTGTTTGCAAATGCGCTGTCTAGCAATTGTGTGATCGTAAGATTTTGCGGATCGAAATTTATATTGGCTGAAAGAGAAGGCACGATTACTGTATCAACCGGTAATTGCAAAAGAACATGCAGGTCTTTTTGCATATCTTCCAATTGACGTTGAAGATCGGCCTGATCGGCTTGTAGTGAAAACAAAAGTGATCTGATGCGAATATTTTCCTTCAATGATATGTTGCCCGCCTGCAATTGCGCGTCCATCCCTGTCACCAATTTTTGTAGCGCCTGCAATTCTCTGTTATAAATGTTATTTGTTTCGAGTAATTGATGCAGACTGTAAAAGTCGGTTCGCAACAGGAATTGAAGGTTGCGCATGAGATCATTAAACTGCTGCTGAGATGTTAATACACCATCTTTCGCAAGTGTGATCAACTTATTTCTTTTCCCCGCGGTTTTTATCAGTTGCTGGATTTGGACAAACACTTGCCCGTAGTTGGCATCGTGACGAAAAAATTTTCCGTCATAAATATTCTGATCTGTATTTAATACTGGATTATCCCAAAGCCTGGCTTGCTGTACATAAGCCTGGTTGATGTTAATATCGAATTGGGCGGCGAGTAGTTCCAGGTTTTTTTCAAGAAAAATCTTTTCTGCGTTCGGCAACGTGAGCACAAGCGTATCACTACTGGTATACGCATATCCATAATCGTGAGAAATAAAAAACAAAACGGTTAGCAATGTCAACGCACGTTTAAACATCTTACTCTTTAAGTTGAGGATGCAAAGCTGCGAAGCACTTTGGTTAAATGCTCATTAACATTAGTTAAGAGTGGGTTATTGCCGGGAGAGAATTGCAAATCGTTAACAAAGAGAAAACAATTTTTTTTATGATGTCCTTTTGAATTCTAAAATTATAAAAAAAGAGATTCGTATAAACAGAAAGATTCTATGTATGCAGTATTTTTTATTTTTGCATTAAGATGAACGAAACAGAAAACAAGCCTAAACATATTTTTGATAGAATGCTTGCAGGAGGGCTAATTAGCAATGACGATCCTCAAATCTCTGCATTATGGGATGGGGTTTCACGGGCAATCAAATTATCTGCAGCACTTAACAGTTCGACGAGCATCGACCAAACAAGAGCGTGTTTGAGTGAAATAATAGGAAGCGAAGTAGATAAAAGTACCACGATATTTATTCCTTTCTACACCAATTTTGGAAAGCATATTCGGATTGGCAGAAATGTATTTATCAATCATGCCTGTTCATTTCTTGATTTGGGTGGAATAACAATCGAAGACGATGTGCAAATAGGACCAAAGGTTAATTTAATTACAGAAAATCATCCCGTAGAACCATCCGAAAGAAAATTGCTCAATCTTAAATCTATTTTAATAAAGCGAAATGCATGGATTGGAGCAGCAGCCACAATATTGCCCGGTGTTACGATTGGTGAAAATTCGGTTGTTGCGGCGGGAGCACTGGTGAACAAGGATGTTCCTGATAATACCGTCGTAGCGGGTGTTCCTGCTAAAATTGTAAAAAGAATATAAATAGATTTCAAGTTTCAAAAAGGCATTACCAGTCTTTTTTTGGTTATTGCGATTCCGAAAGATAAAGCGCAGCTTATTCGCCTAAGGCTTGTTTCCCATAGTTCTTATCACACCGGAATATTAAATCGAAACCCGACTCCATGAATCGTTTCGAGATTTACCTGCGGATCTTCCTTAAAATATTTTCTCAACTTAGTGATAAATACATCCATACTTCTTCCTAAAAAATAATCATCCTTACCCCATACGTTCAATAATACTTCTTCTCTTTTCAATATACGGTTGGGGTGTTCACATAGAAATTTCAGCAGGTCGGCTTCTTTCTGTGTAAGATTGAAAATATTTTTGTCCGTTGATAATTTGAGATCTGTATATGCGAACAAGAGTTTGCCAATAATAAATCGAACGGATTTGTCTGAATGCATTTTTTTTGTGCGGCGTAAAAAAACTTCCATGCGCATCAACAATTCCTGCATGCTGAAAGGTTTGACGATATAGTCGTCCGCGCCGGTTTCAAATCCCCTGATCTTATCTTCTTCCAAAGACTTTGCGGTGAGGAAAAGAATAGGAACTACATCACTCTGCTGGCGTATTTTTCTGGCCACAGCAAAACCATCTTTGTTCGGCATCATTACATCGAGCAGACATATATCAAATTGGTCTTTGCTGAATTTGTCGATAGCTGCTTGTCCGTCGGGGCATAATATCACGTCATAACCGGCATCAGCGAGATTATCTTTGATAACATAGCCCAAAGAAAGATCATCTTCTGCCAACAACACTTTTGATTTTAAGGTTTGCATGTTGATTAGTTGAATGGTAAGAGTAGCCGGAATTCAGTCCCGATGCCTGGCAAGCTATTCACTTTAATTTTTCCGTCATGCGCGTCGATGATCCGTTTCACAAAATTAAGTCCCATTCCAAAACCTTTCACGTTATGGACATTGCCGGTAGGGACGCGGTAGAATTTTTTGAAAATATTTTTGATATATTTTTTTTCGATGCCGACGCCATTGTCTTTTACGGAAATAAAAAACTCTGTTTCATTTTTTCCGGTTTCGACAACGATATGAGGGTTATCAGAATATTTAAGTGCATTTTCGAGAAGGTTTACCAGCGCCAGTTCCAGGTGAACCTCGTCCCCCTGGATTTTTGTTTTTACGTCATCGGCCTTTAACTCAACCTTGGCATTTTTTTGTTCTACAAGCGGTTGTACTTTATTCAGTGCTTGTTCGATCAGTTGATTTGCGTCGATCGTTTCTTTTTCGATAGGCAATTTCCTGTTTTCTATTGCCGATGCCTTTAATAATCTTTCCACCTGGCTTTGTAAATGCTCAGTCTGGTTTTTTATAATCGCCGAATACCTGGAAAGACGATCTGGTTGATGAATAATATTTTGCTGTGCCAAAACATCCGCTGCAATTTTCATTACAGCCAAAGGGGTTTTGAATTCATGCGTAAAATTATTTACAAAGTCCTTTTGTATTTCGGCGAGGAATTTTTGCCTGTAAAAATAAAAAAGACTCACTGCCAGTCCGAGCAGGGCAAGGAATAAAATGACACTGCTAATGATCCAAAAATTCATCTCCCCAAGAATATATTTAGAGCGATGCGGAAAATAAAGCAGGATATGGTCGTAGTCGTATTGATAGTCCGGAAGATCAGTCACCACCTGGATATTATACCGGGAGGCTGGGGTAGGGATATATTCCTCGTAGATATATTTTTTTTCTTTGCTGCTGTAGGCACCGAGCTTGACATCCGTGAGCACATCGAAATCGGTAAACTCACGTTGTAGATAATGCGTCAGCGAATCCTTTTGCGGAAGCGTATCGGCCTTGAAAGCAAAATAGTCCGTTTGTGGATTATTGATGAGCTGTTGAAGGTTGAGGGCTGGATTGTCATTCATCTGCAAGTCTTCGAACACCGCCCGAATACTTTTTACGACGTTGTTGTTGAATTGCTTTTGCTCAAAAGAATAGACTTTTATCAACCAATATAACTGCACAATCACGATGAGCGTGATTAAAACAGTTGCAAATAACACTAGCCACTTTAAAATAGATGAACGCATAATTTGAAAAAGACTTCGATTGCAAAATTGCTATACTTCATATACTGTAAGTTATGAAATTGGTTAAGTACTAGTTAATTGTGAAATACAAAAAAATAATAATTGCACGCCACGGCTACGCGGGATCGAGGGTATTATAGATTGTTAAAATTCCCCGCGCGCTTGTTAATGAACGGTTAAGCAAAGATTTTTTGCGAATCAGGAACCGTTTTTACATGCTCATCTTATAATTTTGAAAAAAAAATTGCTATTATGAAAAAGATCATCCTTTCACTAGGCCTCTTACTAGGATTTATTAGTTTTTCTTTTGCACAGGCAACGCCGGCAAAAGATAAGAAACCAGCTGCTGCAGCAACAGCCAAACCGGCAACTGCAGGAACGCATACAAAGAAAGACGGAACAGCTGATATGCGTTATAAAGAAAATAAGGATGCGGCAAAAACAAAACCCGCAACAACACATGTGAAGGCTGACGGCACACCAGATAAAAGGTATAAAGAAAACAAGCCGGCTGCGAAAACAAAATAAGATCTTATTTCGAGTTTGACCGATCCACTCTTTGCGAATTTGCGGCTTTGCGTGAAAAATAATCACGCAAAGCCGCCAGGTCGCAAAGAATGGATCGGTCTTTTTTTTGAAGCCATGATGTACGGCACAAAGCATATCCGAAAAAATTCCCAAGCTTGGAACTTAAAAAAATATTGGTGAAAATGGTTTTATTTTAAGGCTTGGCACAATTTTTTAAAGATATGGGAGTGGGTTTTTTATTAATTTAACCTCCATAAATTAAATCTAATTATCATGAAAACTGTTTTATTATCAATCTTCTTATTGGTGTTTTGCGGAGCAGGTTTTGCCGCAACTGGATATAGACATGCTCCGGTGAAAAAACATTATCATCACCGTTATTATCACAGGGCACAACATCGTCCTATTCATCATCCACACCATTATGTTCATCATCCGCATCCGTACGTGCATCACCCGCACCCGCATGCTCCGCATCCACATCCGCATCATCCACATCGTAAATATTCTTAATTCTTTGATCGCTTTATAAAAAGAAAGGGTTTGAATAAATTTCAAACCCTTTCTTTTTATAATTTATATCCGGCTATTTATTTTGATAACACCGGTTTATTTTTTGAAGGTGGTGTTGGAGCTGGCGTATCCGCTTTTCCCAATGGTTTATTTTTTGCCAAATCAACAAGGATTGGTGCAGCCACAAAGATGGATGAATAAGTACCGGTGATTACACCTATCAACATCGCGAATGCAAAACCTCTTGTTACTTCACTGCCGACCAGGAATAAAATCAATATGGTCAGGAACACCGTGAGTGAAGTCATGATTGTTCTGCTGAGCGTTTGGTTGATTGCTTTGTTTATGATCTCAGCTTTTGTAACTCCTTTCATCAACCGTGTGTCTTCACGGATTCGGTCGAATACGATAACGGTATCATTCATCGAGAAACCAATTACGGTTAATATGGCCGCAATAAAATGCTGATCGATTTCCAACGAGAATGGAACAATATCTTTAAAGAACGAAAATACAGCGAGTACAACAAGTACGTCATGCAACAACGCGAAGATTGTTCCTAACGAATATCTCCAGTCACGGAAACGAAGGAATATATATAGGAAGATGATGAGGAGCGCGAACACAGTTGCTTTCACCGCACCTGATTTTAAATCATCCGAAATAGAAGCTGTGACTTTTTTGGATTGCTGAATATATTTCGTCGTGTTAACAAATTCCTGTTCGCTACTGCCAGGTAAAAATTGTTGTAAGCCGCTGTACATTTTGGTGGCGACAATTGAATCCGGAACTTTTCCCGATTGTTCAACCAGGTAATCAGTTGTAATCTCAAGTTGTTCGTTTGATCCATACGTTTTTACTTCAGGAAATTTTCCGAATACTTTATTCAGCGCATCTTTTACCTGTTGATCGTTTACGGGTCTGCCGAACTTTACAATATAACTGCGGCCGCCGAGAAATTCAACGCCTTTTTTAAAGCCATTGAAATATGCACCGACACCGAGCAATAACACAACCACTGAAATTCCGTACGCTACTTTTCTATATTCGATGAATTTGAAATTAGCATGCTGGAATACGCGGCGCGAAATTGATGTGAAGTATTTGAAGTGACGATTCTTATTTGTATAGAAATCCGTGATCAATCTTGAAACAAGGATACCGCAGAAAAGTGATAATACGATACCGAGCATTTGCGTGGTTGCAAATCCCAATACCGGGCCGAGTCCGAAATAGGCAAGTATGGCCGCGGTTAAAAAAGTGGTAACGTGCGCATCCAACACAGGAGCCAATGATCGTTTGTAACCATCGCTTACTGCTAACTGGTAGCTTTTGCCTCGCGTCAATTCTTCTTTGATACGTTCAAAAATAATTACGTTCGTATCCACGGCCATACCGATGGTGAGCACAAGACCCGCGATACCAGGAGCAGTCAATGTAGCATGCAATGCGCTGAGTACGCCAATCGTGAACAGTAAGTTTAAGATCAGCGCAATATTTGCAACCCATCCTGCCGTGTTGTAATAAACAAGCATCAGGGTGAAGATTACAAGAAATGAAATGAAGAAAGCCATTGCACCACCATGCACCGCTTCTTTACCCAGTGCAGGTCCCACGACTTGTTCTTGCGCGATCTTTGCGGGTGCATTCAATTTTCCTGATTTAAGAATATTTGAAAGATCCTGCGCTTCTTCAACGGTGTTTGCTTTGTTGGTGCCCATCGTGATCTGCGAATTGCCTCCGGTGATCGGGCCATTTACAAACGGTGCCGAGTAAACGATATCATCCAGCACGATGGCTATTGGTTTGCTGACATTGTCGGCAGTCATTTTCGCCCACACATCTGCGCCGTGTTTGTTCATGCTCATTTCAACAACCACACCTCCGGTTACCGGATCGTAATCCTGTCGCGCATCAGTAACCACATCACCTTCTATTTTTGCACGATCACTATTTGGAACGGTTTTAATTGCATATAGTTCGAGATATGGAACAAGTTTTCCATTCTCATCTCTCTGTTGTTTTCCCCATAAAAATTTTAAATCCGCAGGGAACTGGTTGCGTACAACGGGATTGCTCAAATAGCTGTTAACAGTTCCGGTATCTTTCAGTGCCGCATGACCGATGAAAGAATAATAAGAAGCTTGTCCGGTTTTAGAATCTTGTTGTGGTTGCGCAAACTGAACCACTCTGAAAAGTGGATTTTGATTCAGCAGGCTTCCAACAGTATCTTTTTTGGAGGTATCTCCTTTAGCAATGGTCGATGTATCTTTTGCTCCATTTAAATAATTCTGCAAAGCCTTGTCCGCACTTTGTATCGGGTTGCTCAATTCACCAAGGTTATATACTTCCCAAAACTGAAGGTTCGCGGTTGATTGCAAATAATTTCTTACTCTTTCGGGATCTGCCGCGCCAGCCAGTTCAACAGTGATTATGCCTTTATTCTCGTCGAGATTGATTGTCGGTTGTGCAACGCCGAATTTATCAATACGTTTTGTAAGTACCTGGAAAGTTTGTTTCATCGCGGCAGAAGCCTGGTCGTGTATATAATTCGAGACTTCATTATCGGATGATTCAAATTTTAATTTATTGCGATTACTGTTGGCGAAAAACGGAGCGAGTTTGCCGGTTGGATTTTGCTCTTTAAAAGATTCCACAAAAAGATCGATGAAATTCGCACCACCGCTGACTAATTTTTTCTGTTGTGCAGATGCAATAGCTTTCAATAATTGCGGATCGCGCGAATTATTTGCAAGTCCTTTGATCAAGCCATCGAGTGCTATATCAAGTGTAACGTTAATACCTCCCTGCAAATCGAGACCAAGCAACAATTCACTTTCTTTTGATTTCTGGTAGCTTGTTCCCCACCAGGTGATTTTATTATCCTTTGTGCTATCAAGCAATCTTCTCAATCGTTCTTTGTACGCCTCATCCAATGTATCCTGATATAATGCCTGAGCTTCTTTATTACCGGGATATTTTCTTTCAGCAGTTGTTGGATACAATCTGTTCACATAGCTCTTGGCTTTGGTCTGCATGGCAGCTTCATGCTTATTCACAAACCATGTAAAAGAAAGCTGATAGAGAGAAATGACAATCAATAATGCAGCAAAAATGCTAACCAGGGCTCTCATTTGGTTTTATATTATTTTTTTAGAGCGGCAAAGATAAGTTTTAGAATTGATAAACCGAGAATAAGAAAATCAAATATTTGGGGAGATAAGTGGCTGAAAGTAAGGTAAAAGGAACAAGAACGCAAGAGACGAGAAGGCAAGACACAGGAGTACAAGGCACAAGGTTCAAGGGACAAGGTTCAGGTAGAACAAACAATGCACAAGACTTAAATCTCATAATCGTTGCTTATATCTAAAGCCTTGTCCCTTACACCTTGTCCTCTTGTCCCTTGTATCTTGTATCTTGTTCCTTCATTTTCATATTTTCACATTCACAAGTTTTTGCGGATGAAATTCAGTTTGCTTTGTCTTTTGATCATTATGCTTTTTGGGTTTGTTGCACTTCGTCGAAACGATTCGCCGCATCTATTCACAAAACATCTTCCTGGTCCCGCGGATGATTCCGGCGATGATAAATTTCTCGAGTCATTGATGAAAAAATACCCACAGTACTTTGATTCAATATTGCAGAAAAGAGATTCATTCAAAGTTCAAATCATCTATACTCAGATCAATCGTGATGCTTCCAATAATCCGTCTTTTAAATATTTTTATTTTAATGTAAATGCGGATAAATATTTCTACCCGGCGTCAACTGTTAAACTACCCGTTGCATTGCTTGCATTGCAAAAATTAAATGAATTGCGAAGGCCCGGTCTTACTAAGAACAGCAGTATGATCACCGGAAAAGCATACAGCGGACAAACCATGGTATTGAATGATCCTACAACTCCGGATGGAAGACCGAATATCGCCCAGTATGTCAAGAAAATTTTTTTGGTGAGCGACAATGATGCGTTTAACCGCTTGTATGAATTTCTCGGACAGGAATATATCAACGAGCGACTTCATAAAATGGGATATCCAGATGTTCGCATTGTGCATCGATTGCAAATTCCTTTGACAGAGGATGAAAACAGGCATACCAATCCAGTTGGTTTTTATAACGCAAAAAACAAATTGATTTACGCACAACCGATGCAATTCAACCAGCGTCCTTATGTGGTGAGTTACGATTCGGTTGCAAAAGCATATTATAGCGGAGAAAAATTTATTGACCATGCAATGGATTTTTCTAAGAAGAATAAAATAAGTCTGCAGGACCTTACAAATATTCTGAGAAGTGTTTTGTTTCCGGCATCGGTTCCGGCGAAACAAAGATTCAAGCTGAAAGAAGAAGATTATAATTTTGTGTATCAATACATGTCGCAGTTTCCGGGAGAAACAAAATATCCGGCATACGATACCGCAAATTATTGGGATGCTTATGGAAAATTTTTGTATTATGGATCAGAGAAAGGAGAACTTCCAAAAAGCATCCGGATTTTTAATAAGGAAGGAGATGCATATGGATTTCTGCATGATATCAGTTATTTTGTAGACTTTGACAAGCATATTGAATTTATGTTGAGTGCTTCGATTTATTGTAATCGGGATGAAATCGAGAATGACGACAAGTATGATTATGATTCACTCGGGTTGCCTTTCTTTAAAAATTTAGGAAGAGTGATCTATGATTATGAAACAAAAAGAAAACGGGCACATATTCCCGGCCTGGCGAAATTCAGGTTAAAATATGACAAGTGATATGAAGCGTTTCGGAATTACGGCAATAATATTTTTTTTCTCGATAGGCCTGTTCATTTTTGTTGCCGCATGTAATAAAAATATAGATGCGGGTTCTAACAAAGCGTACCTGGCTGTAACAAATATTTCGCCCGATGCAGGAGCGGTTAATATTTTTTTTGAGGGAGATCCATTAAATACATCTGCAATTGCGTATGACAGTACAACCGGGGTGGACGGAAATCCTTATCTAACAGCGATCGCCGGTATTCATAATTTTAAAATTGCATCCAGTACCGCCGCTTCAACCGATTCTCCTTATGTAAATGGAAACATCGCATTGCAACGCACGCATTACTATTCGCTTTTTGCTTATGACAGCGTAGCAAATAATAATAAGACTTTAAAAACGCTGATTCTGCAGGATGTTCTGAATACCCCGAGAGATACTTTGTCATCGATCCGGTTTTTGAATTTTTGCGACACTTCACTGTATGTCGTTTTAACCAATGCAACGGATACCGCTGTAATACCGACAAGAAATGTTTTGAGCAATTCAGTTCCAAGCTCCTTTACTTTCAGCACAATCAAATCAAATTCTTACCAGTTCCAATTGGTAAAGGATGCCACAGTGTTTACGCTTGATTCTTTATCAGTCACAGGTGGTAAAATCTACAACCTTTACATCACAGGCTCCACTACTTCGCCTGTTTCCAATCCGTTGGGTTGGCGGAGTATCCGCCTGAATTGATATTGCACGCAAATATGTTGTGCAATTCTGTGGAGAAATAATTTAAAAAAATTTCTGCCGATCGATCATTCCGCGCACTGCACACAATTTATTTTTATACCTTTGCCGCGCTTAAATTTTAAACGAAACATGCAACTATCATCTATTTTGAACCGCTTCGCCGAACCAGAAACATTAAAAATGGCGAAACTGGGCAGAGAATTAAGAGCGAAAGGATTGGACGTTATTGACCTTAGTTTGGGTGAGCCGGATTTTGATACGCCTGCTCATATAAAGGAAGCTGCGAAGAAAGCGATCGATGATAATTGGAGTCATTATACTCCTGTGCCGGGTTATCTTGACCTGCGCGAAGCAATTTGCACGAAGTTTAAAAGAGATAATAATCTTGATTATAAACCTGAAAATATTGTTGCTTCTACTGGCGCGAAACAAAGCCTCGCGAATGCAATTCTTGCATTAGTGGATGAAGGTGAAGAAGTAATTATCCCGACACCTTATTGGGTTACTTATTCCGAATTGGTGAAGATCGCAAAAGGAAAAGTAGTTGAAGTGCATACTTCACTTGAATCAGGATTTAAAATTACTCCTGCACAATTGGAATCTGCGATTACAAAAAAAACGAAACTGTTTCTTTTTTCTTCTCCATGTAATCCATCAGGAGCGGTATACAGCAAAAAAGAGTTGGAAGCGCTTGCGGAAGTATTCAGAAAACATCCTGAAGTTTTTATCATTTCCGATGAGATATATGAGTATATCAATTTCGTAGGAAGTCATGAAAGCATTGCGCAATTTGCGGATCTGAAAGATCGCACGATTGTGATCAATGGTTTGAGCAAAGGTTTTGCAATGACCGGTTGGCGTCTTGGATATATTGCGGCGAATGTCGAAGTGGCAAAAGCCTGTGAAAAATTACAGGGACAATTTACAAGCGGAACAAATTCCATCACGCAAAAAGCAGCGGTTGTCGCGCTGACAACAGACCTGCGCCCGTCGATGGAAATGGTGGAAGAATTTGGAAGAAGAAGAAGGAGAACGATGGAACTGGTGCAGGAAATACCTTGTATCAAATGTTTCAAACCCGAAGGTGCTTTTTATATTTTCCCGGATATATCTGCTTACTTTGGAAAATCAGATGGAACAACAACCATCAATAATTCTGCGGATTTCAGTATGTATATTTTAAATACTGCGCATGTATCTTCCGTCATGGGCGATGCCTTCGGTGAACCGAAATGCGTTCGCTTCTCTTTTGCAAACAGCATGCAGAATATAGAAAAAGCATGGGCAAGAGTAAAAGACGCGCTGGCAAAATTGAAGTAGCAGAAATTGTGTGATGGTGGGTTCAGCCCGGTATTTGAATGGTGAAAGCCGTAAATTCATTGTCCTTGGTTTCTACCTTTAATTTACCATTGTGTTCTTTTGTAATAATATCGTAACTCAGCGATAGCCCAAGCCCGGTTCCTTGTCCCGCAGGCTTTGTTGTAAAGAATGGCTGAAAAATTTTATCAAGAATTTTTTCAGGAATCCCTGTTCCATTATCTTTTATCGTTATTTCAACGGTTCCATTTTTTTCGTTCCCATCGCCCGATCTACTGGTGCTGACTGAAATAACCGGCTGGTAAGCATCTCCGCCAATCTTCTTTTTTTCTTTTACACTGTAAAAAGCATTGCTAAATAAATTCAGGAGAACCCTGCCTATGTCTTCCGGGACAATTGATACTTGATGAATATCTTTATCAAATTTTTTTTCAACAGTGGCATCGAAGGATTTGTCGGTCATTCGTTGATTGTTGAAACTTAATCTCAGGTATTCTTCTATCAACAGGTTCAGATCGGTTGGTTTTTTGACACCGGCGTTTATGCGGGAATGTTGAAGCATGCCTTTTACGATAGAGTCTGCCCGCTTTCCGTGTCGGGTGATTTTTGCGAGATTGCCCGTGAGATTTTCCAGCATTTCTTCTGCTTCCTTTTTTTCTGGTTCCGCAAGTTTTTTCAACGGACCTTCTTTCAACTCATTCAACACTTCGACGCTTACTTCAGAAAAATTATTTACAAAATTTAATGGGTTTTGAATTTCATGAGCGATGCCTGCTGTCAATTCTCCAAGAGAAGCCATTTTCTCGGATTGAATAAGTTGTGCCTGGGTTGATTTTAATTCAGCAATGGCTTTTTCCAAATTAAGTTTCTGTAAATCTATTTCCTGTTTTTGATTTTTAAGAAGTGTATAAGCTTTTTGTTTCTGTCTGTTGTTCCGGAGCAGGATAACAGCGAGTAAAAGAACTACTGAAAGACCGCCCAATAGAAAATATAATCTTGTACGGTATTTATATTTTTCTTCTGCCTGCTGTAAATCGGCTTCATGCACTTGCTCCTTAAAAGTCATATCCTGCAATTGATTCACTTTTGTTTCATTGAAAACACTGTCTCGATAATTATTCTTAATGGTGCCATAATAATAGGCGCTGTCTTTTTGATGCAGGCCCGTATAAGATTTTTCCAAAATCTCGGACGCATCTATAACGGCAGCTTTATAATCGCTTTTTTTGCCAGCATTAAAACCTTGCAAAGCGATTTTTTTTGCGTTTGCGTAATCAGACTGTTTTAGTAGAAATTGAGCATAATACTTAGTTGCATCGGCAAGATGAAATAAATCTCCGGTTGAATCTGAAAAGGCGATACTTTGTTTATAGTAAGACACCGCGAGCTCCGGCTTACCTAATTTTTCATATACGAGACCTAAATCGTATAGAATATTACTTCGGCTGTAATTGTCATTTATTTTGAGATCAAGATCATATGACAGTCTGATATAATACAAAGCTGAGTCAATATTGTCAAGAGCGAGATAAGTTTCCGCCAGGTTTTCATAGATGATTACGGGAAATTCTGCACTCTCTTTCGCTGCTTCGGGTAAGTATTTAAGTGATTTTTTTAAATAGTTGAGGCATTCCTTGTAATTGCCGAGATCCATGTAAATGAGGCCAATATTATTGTACATGGGTTGTATCATTTTGGCCGACATTTTGTTCTCGGCGAGGCGTAATGCTTTTAGATAGAACTCTAACGCCACTGGGTAGTCGCTTTTAAATTCGAGTGCATTCCCCAAATCATTATATGTCATCACAAGCAGCGAGTCATCGTTTAATTCGTGCGCAATATCAAGCAGGCGGGTTACGTAGGTAAGCATGCTATCCAGTTTGCCCGTGTTTTTGTAATAGACACTGATATGATACATGACGGCAAAACGTTCCCCGGGAGTGGTTGCTTTGGCCAATTTGCCATTCAATATGTTCAGGTCCTCGGTCTGCGCGAAAGCGTTGATGCTTATCATAAAAATGAACAATCCCAAACAAAAAACCCTGGCGTGGTATGAAAGTGCATTTGTAATTTTTCGAACAAAAGAAAGCATGGGCGCAATTGTGACTCGATGATATATATTCCAAGATAATCAAAAATAGTTGCTTCCGTTACGCACCGTCAACATATTTAAAACCGATATGTATTTATTCCCAGCGGAAAAGTTTTATGGCGAATATGCTGATGATAACTGCCCAGCATAACAGTCCGCCAATTTGAAAAGGCATCTGCCAGATATGAACTCCTTCGAAAGCAATCTTGCGCAAGCCATCAACAAATATCGTAAGCGGTAATAGTTTGCAGAAAGACTGCAGCCATGCAGGATAATTCTCTACCGGGAAAAATAATCCGCATAACAATATTTGGGGAAGTGTTACCGTATTTGCAACAGGCGCAATGGAACTTTCATTTTCCAAAACACCGCTCACGATAAATCCGATTCCTGCAAAAATAATCAGTCCAAAAATAGAAAGCAATAACATTTCCGAGAAAGTGAAAATGCCGTTAACTAGCGTAAATCCAAATAAAAAATAACCAAGCGAAACCATGATGATGAACCCGATTACCTGGAATAAAAGACGGCTGAGCATTTCACCGATGATGAGATAGGTTCTGTTGATTGGCGTCGCGAAAAATCTTTTGAGGACAAGTCCCTGCCGCAAGTTGAAAAGCAGGAAAGCTGAGCCGAAAACGCCTGCCATCAGTAAAGAAAATCCCAATTGACCTGGTAAAATAAAATCTATGGACCTGTAAATGCGTCCGGGAAGATTTTTGATTTCAAGTTTAGCGATTGAAAAGTTTTTTTGAAATAAGCGGTTATCCATCTCTGTGATAACATCCCTGATGGCTGACCTGACAACCGGTGATTTGTCTGCGGAAGCATTTGAAGTAGTGATCTGTACCTGGAAATGTGGTATAAATAAAATTTTTGAGTCGGCCCGGATACTGATGATGGCCGCGATACGGCCTTTATCAAGCGCTTCCTGCATTTTTTCCGGCGAAGGGAAAACAGTGGACTTTAGTATCCTGATTTTTTCGATTGATTTATATAAAAGGCCCGAAGTATCGCTTCCCGGGGCGAAAGCAACAGGCACTCTTACTTCATTGGTATCGACCATTGAACCGAAAACAATTATAAAAACAATTGGGAAAACTAATGAGAACACCACTGCTGTCGGGCTACGCAACATGGAGAGCAAGCTGGCTTTGGCAACGGCCAGGGATGCGCGAAACTGGCTATATGGTCTTTTCATTTTTTAGAAACAAGGAGTTTATTTTTTGCAAGCTCCAGCAATTGCTCGTGTAATGATAATACCTGTGGTAATATCGGTTGTTCTTCATCGTTATGGATAATGAAGTTGCACAATTTCATTTTTTCTTCCTCATTCATCTGGTTTTGCATGCGCAATTTCACAGCTTCGGCTGTTATGTGATCTCTTCTAACGGTTCGGTCTATGCGCAATGATTCCGGAGCATATACGCCAATCACATAGTCAAGACCCTTTTGCGAACCGCTCTCAAAAATAAGCGCCGCTTCTTTGATGGCATATGGAGTAGTTTGCCTTTGCATCCATTCTATTCCGTCCCGGATTGTAGCCGGGTGCACCAGCGAATTCAATAGCGCTAATTTTTCTTTGTTATTAAAAACCTGCTTGCCGAGATACGAGCGATTCAATATGCCATCATGGTAAGCATCTTTTCCAAAATTCGCGATGATTTTTTTTCGCAATATCGTATCATTATTCATGATTTTTTTTGCAGCGTCATCGGAATAATAAACGGGAATGCCGAGTACTTCGAAAATTGCAGCGACAGTACTTTTGCCCGAACCAATTCCCCCCGTTAAGCCAATGCCGAGAATCATGATTTGTAAGATTAGAGAGAAAGTTAAGAAATGATTTAAATATTTGGGTGGAACGCTGAACGCTTAACGCAGAACNNGTTCTGCGTTAAGCGTTCAGCGTTACCCTATTTCGCCGCTACAGCAGCTTTATTGATATTCTGCGTCCACTCGATAGAGATGGCACTTTTTTCAATTTTAAGATAACTGCCGGGACTTGTTTCCACCATGATCGTTCCATCTTCATTTACTTTATTGACAGTTCCGTGGATACCTGCGATGGTTACAATTTTATCTCCTTTCTGCATATTTTCCTGGAATTGTTTTGCTGCTTTCGCTTTTTTTGCTTGGGGGCGGATCATGAACAACCAAAAAACGAGCACCATGCCCCCTAACAAAATAAATTGAAATGTTCCTCCACCTGGAGAAGCCTGTAACAGAAATACTGATTGCATCATTGTTTTATTTTTTATTTTTCCTGTAAAGTGATTACCATTTTTTCTTTTCCACTTCCACTTCAAAATGAAGTTCGTGGGATTGTGTTTTTTTTGTGTTTGCCGTAACATAAAGTGTTTTATGATTGATGCCAATACGTCCTTCACTATTGAATGAAGCTTTGATCACACCTTCTTCGCCCGGAAGTACCGGTTCATTGGGTTGTTCGGCGACTGTGCATCCACAACTTGGTTGCACTTTTTGAATGATTAGCGGCTTATCACCCGTATTTTTAAAACGGAACGTTACATCTAGTTTTCTTCCCTCTCCAATTTTTCCGAAATTTTTATTTGCCGAATCCAGCCATTCGATCGTAGTGAATTTGCTGGAATCCATCGCCGCGCTATTTGTATTTAAACCCGCAATACTTTTTTTATCGGTGCTGCCGCAGCTCGCTATCACAAAAACAAAAAAACAAATACTCAATATGCGCATGCCCGATTTTTTTTGCAAACGTACAGATCAAAAGTGCAATGTCCAAAAGTTGGGTAGTCGATGAGTCGATTGGTTGATTGGTCGATAAGTTGATTGGCTGATTAGTTGAAAGGTTGATAGCTTTATAATTTAATAAGGCTATTTGGTCGTTAGCTTATATGCTTTCAACCTTTCAACTAATCAACTTATCGACCAATCAACCAATCGGCTAACCCGACTCACCCGCCTCACCCGCCTCTCGCCCAATCACCCCTGGCTTGCCTTAAAATCAACCTTATGCATTTTATTTTCTCTTACCAGATCCTTGTGAATATTATCCAGGATTCCGTTCACAAACTGCCCACTCAGTTGTGTGCTGTAATCCTTTGCCAGGTCGATATATTCGTTGATTGTTACTTTAGGAGGAATGGTTTCAAAAAAAAGAAACTCACACACACCCATTTCCATCAATATCATATCCAGCGCGGCGATTCTTTCCGGATCCCAATTTTTTAATTTTGGTTTTATCAAAGCCATCGTCGCTGTTTTTTTCTCCATCACCGCCTGTACCAACCCTTTTGCAAATTCCCATTTTTCGTTGCTCAGCATTTCCTGGAAATTTACGGACTGAGGTTTGTTCAGGTACGCGATCAACAATTTATTCATCATCTCCGCATCATCATCCCAATTCGTAAATAAATCTTCTATATATGCTTCGAATAATTCATTAGGAAGTAAGAAATCACAAAAAATAAATTCCATAATTTCTCTTTCTTCTTTTTTATCTCTTCCTTCAGCAGCGATATATCTTTTGTATTCTTCTGTTTCAGTAAGTTCCTGGTATAATTTCTTGATGAGTTCCGTATTTTTCAACAATTGCGGCTTGTCGATGCTTAATGCTTTCTTATAAGAATCATGTTCCAATATCTTCCACAATACTTCATTGCCGGCGAGTTTGGTATTGACATTTTTATCGAGATCTGTGGGCAGGTGTTTGGAAGATCTAAGCATCGAATCTGTTTCCGCGTAGCGCGCCAGTTCGGTCAGAAAATATATAAGGTAAACAAATAGTTGTCTTGACTGATCAAAATGTTTTTGTAAGATCCTGACGGCTTCACCGGGTTTTGCAAATTGGTCCTGCGCTTCCACTGCATATAAGGTCTGCATCACTTTAACCCGAATATTTCTTCTGCTGATCATTTGATAAGAACTTATTTGAGGTTGCGAAGATAAGCATTTGAAAAATATCATGACAAGTGAAAATGGCATCCAAAAAGGGTGATTAAACTGCTGGCAAGCGGGGTTTAACTTTTCCAAAGTTTAAAACTCTGGAAAAGTTCCGGTATGAGAAAGCTCCAATAAGCGCTGGGAATAATCAATAATCAACAATCAATATTCAATGTTCAAGGATTGAAGCCCCTTGAACATTGAATATTGATTGTTGATTATTGATTATTTCTAAATTCGGGACATCGAAGTCATAGCGACTGTGAAAAAATGTCACATTCTCATAAAATCGCTACCATAAGACCTCCGCGGGCTGTCAACTTTTTATTTTGTTCTGCCAAGTATTCAATTTTCCGATATTAAAGCTGGTTTGGTACAAAATTCGTATAACTTTGCAGCCCTCCTCCAGGGAGGGTTATTATTCAATTAACCAAACAAAATCAATACAATTATGGCTAAGAAATTAGGGATCTCGCCGATCGCGGGGACTAAAAACAGGGTATTTGTAAAACCTGCTCCCGCCGAAGAAAAAACATCTGGCGGAATCATCATTCCGGATACTGCGAAAGAAAAACCTCAGAGAGGTGAAGTAGTGGCAGTAAGCGATATCGATGAAGATGGGAAAAAACCTGTGGTAAAAGTTGGCGATGTTGTGCTCTACGGTAAATATTCGGGAACTGAAATCAGTTACGAAGGTCAGGATTTTCTGAGCATGCGTGAATCTGATATCATCGCAAAATTATAATCATCTACATAGTAGTTTACGATAAACTTCAAACTGTTTAAATCTTAATTAAAAATTTTATGGCTAAACAACTTTTCTTCGACATCGAAGCAAGAAATAGAATGAAAAAAGGCGTTGACATTTTGGCCAACGCGGTGAAAGTTACATTGGGTCCAAAGGGCCGCAATGTCGTGATCGAAAAAAAATTCGGCGCTCCATCTATTACTAAAGATGGTGTAACGGTTGCAAAAGAAATTGAATTGGAAGACCTGATCGAAAATATGGGCGCACAGATGGTGAAAGAAGTAGCTTCTAAAACTGCAGACATTGCAGGTGATGGAACTACTACCGCTACTGTTTTAGCTCAGTCTATCATCAGTGAAGGTTTGAAAAATGTTGCTGCCGGTGCTAATCCGATGGATTTGAAACGCGGCATCGAAAAAGCAGTTGTTGCTGTCATTGACCATCTTAAAAAACAATCACAGGCTGTTGGCAACGATAGCAAAAAAATTCAGCAGGTTGCTTCTGTTTCTGCAAACAATGACGAAACAATCGGCAAACTGATTGCTGAAGCTTTCGGAAAAGTAGGTAAAGAAGGTGTGATCACTGTTGAAGAAGCAAAAGGAACTGATACAACTGTTGAAGTTGTTGAAGGTATGCAGTTCGATCGCGGTTATCTTTCCGCTTATTTCGTAACAAACAGCGAAAAAATGGAAGTTGAATTGCAGAACCCATACATTCTTATCTATGATAAGAAAATCTCTGCAATGAAAGACATCCTTCATATTCTTGAGAAAGTAGCACAAGGCGGACGTCCACTGTTGATCATCTCTGAAGATCTCGAAGGTGAAGCATTGGCAACACTTGTTGTAAATAAATTGCGTGGCACTTTGAAAGTAGCTGCAGTGAAAGCTCCTGGTTTTGGCGACCGTAGAAAAGAAATGTTGCAGGATATCGCTGTGTTGACAAAAGGTATTGTGATCAGCGAAGAGCAAGGTTTCAAATTGGAGAATGCAGATCTTAGCTATCTTGGATCAGCAGCTTCGGTGACTATCGACAAAGACAACACGATCGTTGTTGGCGGTAAAGGAAAGAAAGAAGATATCAGCGCTCGTATCGCACAGATCAAAGCACAGATCGAAGTAACTACTTCTGATTACGATAAAGAAAAATTGCAGGAACGCCTCGCTAAATTGAGTGGCGGAGTTGCAGTTCTTTATGTTGGTGCTGCTACTGAAGTAGAAATGAAAGAAAAGAAAGATCGCGTTGATGATGCATTGCATGCTACAAGAGCTGCCGTTGAAGAAGGTATCGTGCCCGGTGGTGGTGTCGCATATATCCGCGCCGTTGAATCTCTCGAAAAATTGAAAGGTACTAACGAAGATGAATCAACTGGTATCATCATTGTGAAGAGAGCATTAGAAGAACCAATTCGCCAGATCGTTGCTAATAGCGGTCTTGAAGGTTCAATCGTAGTGCAGAAAGTAAAAGAAGGAAAAGCTGATTACGGATTTAATGCACGCACTGAAGTGTATGAGAACCTCTACAAAGCAGGCGTTATCGATCCAACTAAAGTTACACGTATTGCATTGGAAAATGCAGCTTCAATTGCTGGAATGTTGCTCACTACAGAATGCGTAGTTGCCGACAAACCTAAGAAAGAAGAAGCGCATGTGCATCCTGGTGGTGCTCCTGGCATGGGCGGAATGGATTATTAATCCTTCTCTCAGAACAATTGATATTAAACTGCCCCGGAAAATCGGGGCAGTTTTTTTTAATCAGAGCGAGGTTGAAGTACTACTCATAAAAAATCTGCGAACAATTTCACCCCGTATATTTTAAATGCCATCTCCCCAAAATATTCGTTTTAGTATATTGTTGTTTATTTCAGCAATCTTTTTCATGTCGTCTACAATTCATCACGATAAAATAAAAACCTATCTCGCCTTAGGCGATTCATATACTATTGGCGAATCAGTTCCGCTTGCAGATCGTTATCCCATACAAACTGTAAAAATGCTGGAAGCTGAAAGAATTCATTTTTCAGAGCCGAAAATCATTGCAACTACGGGTTGGACGACCAACGATCTTTTGTCGGCAATGAACCGAACAACATTTGCCGATCAGTATGATGTGGTGAGTTTGTTGATAGGTGTGAACAACCAATACCAGGGCAGAAGCAAATCTGAATATGAAAATGAATTCGCGACATTGTTGGAAAAAGCGATCCGTCTTGCGGGTAATCGTCCGGATCATGTGGTGGTATTATCGATCCCCGACTATTCAGTTACTCCGTTTGCGCGTAACAGTGATACTGCGTTGATAAGTTCTGAAATAGATGCGTTTAATGCGATCAACAAAAAAATTTCGGACAATCATCGGGTTCATTACATATCGGTTACGGAAGAAAGCCGGAAGGCTCTTACAAATCCTTCATTGATCGCGGAGGATGGATTGCATTTTTCGGGGAAAGAATATGAGATATGGGCCGAAAAGCTGGCTAAAATTATCAATACAATATTTGTTGACTAGTCGATTGGTCGATAAGTCGCTTGGTAAATTTTCATAGCCGATTCGACTAATCGACTTTTCAACCAATCGACTAATTAACCATCTGCTTACTCATGATCTTTTCGCCAGATCAGCGATCGTTTTTTTCTCTAGTATTTTCAAATTTGCGTCGCGTACCTGGATCATCACCTCATGAAGTCCGCAATGTTTTTCATCGCAGTTTCTACATCGCTCATAAAAATACAAACTTACGCAGGGGAGAAGGGCAATTGGCCCATCGATTAGCCGTATGATGTTGGCTAAAGCGACATCTTTTGGATTCTTTGCAAAATAATAACCGCCGCCTTTCCCTTTCTTGCTCTCCAATACACCGGCTTTTTTTAATTCAAGAAGAATATTCTCCAGGAATTTCAAAGGGATCTTTTTCTTTTTTGAAATCTCAGCAATTAACACCGGCTGACCGTCTTTGCTCTTCTCGGCCAGGTACATTAACGCCTGGAATGCATATTGTGACTTTTTAGATAACATTCGGTATTTTTTTACGCGGCAAAGTTAAATTATTTATTTGTATGCAAAATGAATAGACTAATTGGTAATCGGTAAGTTTAAGATGAGTATTTATCGTGAGACGTGAGACGTGAAACGTCAAACGTAATCTCTATGCACCTTTCACGTTTGACGTTTCACGTCTCCCGTCTCACGATAATCGTCCCCGTGCAATCACAAATCCAATACATCCTTCATACTGAAAATCCCTTTCTTATTGTGCACGAATTCGGCCGCCAGCACCGCACCAAGCGCAAAACCCTTGCGACTATGTGCAGTATGAACGATTTCTATATCATCGATAACCGAACTGTATTTCACTTTATGAGTTCCTGGTGCGGGATCGATCCGTTCGCTGATAATTTCAAGTTCATTTTCTTGATCACTCAGATGGTTCACCCATGTTTTTTTTCTCGGAATTTTTTCAATGATCTTTTCTGCCAGCGTGATAGCGGTTCCACTCGGTGCATCTCTTTTTTGTGTGTGATGGATCTCTGTCAGGCTTATTTCGTAATCTTCATGAGGAGCCATTAATTCTGCCAGCCTTTTATTCAATTCAAAAAAAATATTTACACCAACGCTAAAATTGCTTGCGTATAAAAAAGTGCCATTTACCGATGAGCAATATTTTTTTACTTCATCAAATTTTTCGAGCCATCCTGTAGATCCGCAAACTACACGCGCTCCGGCTTCGAGGGATTTCATCACATTGTTATACGCGCTGTGAGGTCCCGTGAATTCAATCACCGCATCTGTTTTTGAAAGATTGGAAGCATTTAGATCTGCGATATTGTCGACATCTATTTTTAATACAACCTCGTGTCCTCTTTGCAGCGCAATCTCCTCAATGGTTTTTCCCATCTTGCCATATCCTATCAGGCCAATTTTCATGTTCAATTTTTTATAAAATAAAAATGGAAGGTTAAAGAAGCAAGCAATATTTCCAGCAAAGAAAATAAAAATGCGTCAATCGGTATTGATCAATTTTGTTTTGCCCTTGTGAATATCAAAAACAAAACTCACACCACTAACGTAGCCTGGTCCTGGAATAATCGTTGGCCTGACGCGTAAACTCAGGTCATCGTTCACGTTAAAATCTTTCAGGTGAGCATCTACGGTGGCGTCGATGATATTCAATCCCCAGAAAATTAAAAAAAACAAGGCAGAATAATCCTGGTCTTTCCTGAATTCATTACGATAATTGATCAGCGCATTCGTATTTCCCGATGACGCGATCGATTGGAGTTTTGGATCAACAGCATTTAAACTGTCCTGCGTTCCCGGAGTAATAATGCCGCCATTCGAACTGATATTTACTGCAACAGCCAGCGCATACTGACATTTATGATACCATGTTTTATTATAAAAATAAGTGTAGGTAGGAATGCCGATCGCGGCATATACGATAGGAAGTTTCCAATATTTTTTGTTGTAGATCTGTCCGGCGCCGGGCAAAATAGCGGAATACAATGTAGCCTTATGCGGATCATGCCTTTTTTTGACAACAGAATCTTTTTTTACAGAATCGATTTTCCGTGGAATGGTATCCCCGACTTTTTTTGTGGAGAAGATAGAATCGCTTTTGGTAATTGGCGTTTCCTTTTGCTGAGCATTCGCCGCAGTTTGTAAGAAGAGAAAAAATAAAATTAAAAAAAAGTTTACCCGGTTCATGCAGGATACTAGTTAACAGATACGCCCAGTTGATCCAGTATCTTATTTAATTCCTGGATGGAATAATACTCAATAGAAATATTTCCATTTCCTTTTTTACTATGATTGAGTTTTACCCGGGTGCTGAAATGCGAAGCTAAATTATCTTCAATTTTCTTGAAAGCCGGTTGCAGCGTGGGTTTTACCGAATCTTTAACAGGCAACTGCGTCTTGTATAATTTTCTTACCAGCTCTTCGGTTTGTCGCACTGAAAGTGCTTTACTTTTTATTTCTTTAAAAAGATAAAGTTGTTTATCGACTGTATCTACATTGATCAGTGCGCGCGCATGTCCCATACTTAGCTCATTGCTTCTTACAGCAATTTGAATATCCGGGGGCAACTTCAGCAAGCGAATATAATTTGCGACGGTGCTTCTTTCTTTACCCATTCTTTCAGCAACCTGTTCCTGTGTATGATTCAATTCATCCATCATACGTTTATAGCTAAGCGCTATTTCCATTGCATTGAGATCTTCTCTTTGCAAATTTTCCAATAAAGCAAGTTCCAGTAGTTGATGGTCATTTGCCTGCCGGATATAAGATGGAATATCCTTTAGTCCCGCAATTTTCGATGCGCGAAAACGTCTTTCGCCAGATATGAGCCTGTATTTTCCAGTTGGAAGTTTTGCAACTGTGATCGGCTGAATAATATCATGCATCCGGATCGATGAAGCGAGTTCGTTCATCGCCGTTTCATCAAAATCATGACGCGGTTGCTTGGGATTTGTTTCAATCTGGTCGAGTGGAATACGCAACACACCAGTGGCCGCTTCAACAACCGTGTGTTTCAAATCGCCGGCACTTGTTTTAAGATCTGTGTCGATGCTTTGTAACAGTGAACGAATTCCTTTGCCAAGCGCTTCCTTATCTTTTTTATTTGGAGTAGTCATGATGTTATATTAAGATACGGGGAAGGCTCAAGTTGTAAGGCGCAAGGTGTAAGAAACAAGGAGCAAACCTTGTACCTTGTTTCTTGTACCTTGTGCCTTACAACTTGAATCTCATTCCAATATTCTTTCTTCCTGTTTAATCTTCGTCATATTATTTTTCTGCAATACCTCTTTAGCAAGATTAAGATAGTTGACCGCTCCTTTGCTGTATGCATCATAAAGGATCACCGGCTTACCGACGCTTGGTGCTTCGCTGATTTTTGAATTGCGATGAATGATGGTATTGAAAACGATTTCATCAAAATGCTTTCGTACTTCACTCACCACCTGGTTGCATAAACGCAGACGGCCATCATACATCGTCATCAGAATTCCTTCGATAACCAGGTTGGGATTTAAACGGCTCTGCACAATTTTTACGGTGTTAAGCAATTTTCCCAAACCTTCCAACGCAAAGAATTCAGTCTGTACTGGAACAATTACCGAATCTGCTGCAGTGAGCGCATTTACTGTTATCAAGCCCAACGATGGAGAACAATCAATAATTATAAAATCGTAATCGGGTTTTATCGGTTCCAATATTCCCTTCAATACACTTTCACGGTTTGGATAATTGATCATTTCGATTTCTGCGCCTACCAGGTCAATATGTGATGGAACAAGATCGAGATGAGGGATATCTGATTTGAGAATTACATCTTTTACGGGAGTATGATTGACCATACAATCATAAAGACTTTGTGTGATATTATGCAGGTCAAAACCCACACCGGTAGTGCTGTTCGCTTGCGGATCGGCATCCACCAGTAAAGTTTTAAATTCCAGCACGGCCAAACTTGCCGCTAAATTAATAGCGGAAGTGGTTTTACCCACGCCACCTTTTTGATTTGCTACACCAATTGTTCTTGCCATTTGATTTCCTGGTCAGTTTTATATTATCTGTAAAAACCCGTATTTATCCATAATCCGTGAAACTTCAGCCCAGATGCGGTTTTCGCATTCGTAAAGATGTATTCTATAACCAAATCTTCAAAATTTAGTTTTACCCAATTTGCAAGCCGGCTAATGAGTCGACCACTCGTCAATGCGAGTGGTCGACTCATTCACCGAAACATTATTGACAAAAATACGGCTTCGTCATAAATTGCGGGAACATTCCTTTCCACAGGTTGTTATTGAACACTTATCATTACTTACGATGTATCTTGTTATTTCAGGAACAAACAGGGTTGAAAGCAATACGATCAAAGTCGCCCAGCAATATCAAACTTTGCTGCAGGAAAACAATATTTCCTCAAAGCTGTTGTCACTTGTTGGGTTGAATGTGCTGGAAAAAAATCCTGCTTTCAGCAAAGTGGAGCATGAGTTATTGATGCCTGCTCAGAAATTTATTTTTATCGTACCGGAATATAATGGCAGCTTTCCAGGTGTATTGAAAGCGATGTTCGATATTTCTGATATCAAAAAAACATGGAATGGAAAGAAAGCTTTGCTAACGGGCGTTTCAACCGGAAGGGCGGGCAATCTTCGTGGAATGGAGCATCTAACCGGCATCCTTCATTTTATGCGTGTAGTGGTTCATCCAAATAAATTGCCGATATCAATCATCGACAAATTATTCGACGGATCAAATACGATTAATGATAAGGCCACATTAACCGCTATCAAAACACAACTAGAAGAATTTATTGCTTTTTGAAATATATTTCACACCATATCAAATTTTCAATGCATGCGTAATTCCGGATTTGCTTGGATCATTGTTCTCATCATGATTTCATTGGATATTTATGTGTTCCAGGCATTGAAACTTGTCAGCCAGGGCGCATCCAATAAAACAAAGATGATTATCTACGTTACTTATTGGACAATTTCCGCACTCGCTGTTATCATTCTCATTTTAATGCCCATTATAAATTGGGATAGCTGGCCAAGAAGTTTGCGAAATTATTTGTTTGCAACTGTCGTCGGATTATTCTTTGCGAAATTGATTGCCGTTGTTTTTTTTCTGATCGACGATATACGCCGCTTGATTCAATGGGCAGTCGGCAAAATATTTTTCCGGAATACAGAAGGAGATGTAGGCGGAGAAGGAATTACACGTTCAGTTTTTTTGAGTTGGCTTGGGCTAGCTATCGGTGGCGGACTTTTCTCAACGCTTCTGTATGGATTCAGTAACAAATACAATTATAAACTCCGTCGAATAAAATTGTCTTATGATAATTTACCAAGATCTTTCAAAGGATTGAAAATCGTACAGATCTCGGATATTCACTCCGGAAGTTTTACGAACAAGGAAGCGGTGCAACATGGTGTCGATAAAATTATGCAGGAGAATGCCGACCTGATTTTATTTACCGGTGACCTGGTGAATGATCGTGCTGTGGAGATGAAAGATTATATGGATGTGTTCAACCAGTTGAAAGCGCCAATGGGCGTGTATTCCACCTTGGGCAATCACGACTATGGTGATTATACAAATTGGGATACGCCACAGGATAAATTAAATAATCTTGATCATCTCAAACAAATTCATGGACAACTTGGATGGAGGCTGTTGATGAACGAACACGTTGTGCTTGAAAAAAATGGTGAACAGATTGCATTACTCGGTGTCGAGAACTGGAGTGCAAAAGCACGCTTCCCAAAACATGGTAAGATGAACGAAGCATATCCGGGCGCGGAAAAATATCCGTTTAAAATTTTAATGAGTCATGATCCGAGTCATTGGGATGCAGAGATAAGACCGAAATATGGAGACATAGATCTTACGCTTGCCGGACATACACATGGAATGCAATTCGGAATTGAAATACCCGGATTTAAATGGAGTCCTGTTCAATATGTGTACAAGCAATGGGCGGGATTATATGAAGAAGGAAAACAAAAATTATATGTCAACCGCGGATACGGTTTTATCGGTTATCCTGGAAGAGTAGGGATACTGCCGGAAATAACTATCATTGAACTAGTCTAGCATTCTTCTAACGGTTATCCATCAACGTTTTCTGCTTTTGCGGCTTCGCGTCTTTGCGAGAATATTTTTTCTCGCAAAGACGCGAAGCCGCAAGGCATGAAATTATTAACGAGCTGTTAAAATAGTTTAACAGCTCACTATAAAATAGAAATAAGCGTTCGAGATATATTTGACATCAGGACATCATTTACAAACGCAAAAAAATTTTTATGAAGAAATCACTCATTCTGACTTTTGCTTTGGTTGCGGTAATCGCCGGAAGTAGTTACGCCCAGGGATTTCATCTCGGCGTAAAGGGAGGAGCTAATATCGTAAAGGTAGACGGACAATCATTTGACCAGGGATTCCAAGTAGGTTATAGCTTAGGCGGTTTTGCCGAACTTAATTTTACAAAGAAATGGGGAATTCAACCTGAAGTTTTATGGAATCAGTCTAAGACAAAAACCGCTAACTCTTTCCAGCAAATTTATGAAGGAGTTGCCGGACAGGATATCACGCTTAATTATTTAAGCATTCCATTGTTGCTAACATATCGTCCCGTACCAATTTTGAGTTTGCAACTCGGACCTCAATTCGGAATTTTATTAAATCAAAACGATAACTTGTTTGATAACGGTAGAAAAGCTTTTAAGTCCGGCGACTTTTCAATGCTCGGCGGCGCACAGTTAAATCTTGGTGGTTTCAGGGTGGGAGCAAGATATTTTGTTGGACTTAACAACATTAATGATATAGACAACCAGGATAAGTGGAAGAACCAGGGATTTCAATTGTATGTAGGAATTCGGATCATTTAGGTAGAAATTAATAATCGCAGTTTTGAACCGTGATTAAAGGATTGAAGGATTGGCATGATGCCTTTTGAATAATTGAAAATAAAAGTTGAGAAGTTTTACTTTTAGATATTCAAAAGGCATCATGCCAATCCTTCAATCCTTTAATCATGGTTCAAAACTTATTAACTATTCAACTCAAGCAACTCTTCCCCGCGATCTGTCAGTTTTTCCCCATTGGCACCAATCTTGACTCCTATACATTTCACTCAAAAAGATAGGATAATTCGCTAACAGGTGTTATTTTGTCGCCGTAAATCGATTATGAAAGAAACTACTTTTTTCCAAAGGTCTGAGGATGAAATGGATTTTATGCCGATCATTCCTTTAAATGAGAATGATAGCGAGAACCTGACTGACATTGAAGTTCCCAAAGAATTACCCGTTTTACCGCTTCGTAATACTGTACTTTTCCCAGGCGTTGTTTTGCCAATCACGGTGGGAAGAGATAAAAGTATCAAGGCGGTGAACGATGCGTATAAAGCTGACAAATTGATAGGCGTCCTCGCTCAGAAGGATAGCAATATAGAAGATCCAACGATCACCGACCTGGAAGATGTGGGCACCGTTGCCCGCATTATCAAAATGATCAAGATGCCTGACGGAGGTACAACCGTAATTCTCCAGGGAAGGCGCCGCTTCAAAGTGGGTGTTGTTACCGCCGATGAACCCTATTTTAAGGCCCAGGTGGTATTGTTGCAGGAAGAAGAAGCACCAAAAGATCAGGATTTTGAAGCTTATGTTTCAAACATCAAAGATCTTGCGGCGCAAATCATTCAGCTTTCACCAAATATTCCTTCTGAGGCATCTATCATTCTAAAAAATATTGAGAACCCTTCATTCCTTATTCATTTTGTTTCCAGCAACCTGAATACTGAATTGCACGAAAAGCAACAGCTTCTTCAATTGCATCATATTAAATCGAGAGCTGATTTGCTGATGCAACTTTTACAAAGAGAATTGCAATTCGCCGAGTTAAAAAATAAGCTCACCAATAAAACAAAAACGGAACTCGATAAACAGCAGCGAGAATATTTTTTGCAACAGCAGTTGAAAAGTATCAAAGATGAATTAGGCGGGGATGCGAATGAGCGTGAAGTGAAAGAAATGCAAAAAAAAGCAGAGGCAAAAAAATGGCCAGTGGCTGCTAAAGAAATGTTCAAAAAAGGTATCGAGAAATTGGAGCGTATGCATCCAAGCACTCCGGATTATTCCGTGGTGTATAATCATCTCGACCTTATGCTCGATCTTCCGTGGCAGGATTATACTGATGATTCATATGATTTGAAAAAGGCGAGAAAAATTTTGGATCATGATCATTATGGAATGGACAAAGTGAAAGAACGCATTCTCGAATACCTTGCTGTATTGAAATTAAAAGGAGATATGAAGAGCCCGATTCTTTGTTTTGTTGGACCTCCCGGAATTGGTAAAACTTCTTTGGGAAGAAGCATTGCAAATACGATCGGAAGAAAATATGCACGCCTCAGCTTGGGCGGTTTGCACGATGAAAGTGAAATACGCGGTCATCGCAAAACATATATCGGCGCTATGCCGGGAAGAATTTTACAATCTATCCGCAAAGTGAAATCTTCCAACCCTGTGATGATCCTTGATGAAATCGATAAGGTCGGTAGTGATTTCAGAGGAGATCCTTCATCTGCCTTACTCGAAGTGTTGGATCCTGAACAGAACCATACTTTTTACGATAACTATCTCGAACTGGAATATGATTTGAGTAAAGTGTTGTTTGTCGCTACCGCAAATGATATCAATAATATTCAGCCCGCTCTTCGCGACAGGCTCGAGATTATTGATTTGAGTGGATATGCCATCGAAGAAAAAACTGAAATCGCAAAAAGGCATCTCGTTCCAAAGCAAAGGGACGCACATGGATTGAAGGACCTGAATTTCAAAATCGGAGACCGGATCCTGGAAAAAATTATTACTGATTATACCAGAGAGAGCGGTGTGCGTGAGCTCGACAGGCAACTTGCTTCCATTATGCGATACGAAGCCAAGGAATATGCGATGAAGGGAAAATTGAAGCCATCGCTGGGAAATAAGGACATAGAAAAAATTTTAGGCAAGCCGCGATATAGTAACGATATCTATAAGGTGGCGAATATGCCAGGTGTGGCAGTCGGACTTGCATGGACTTATGTTGGTGGAGATATTTTGTTTGTGGAAACAAGTTTGAGTGATGGAAAAGGAGAAATGAAATTAACTGGTAATCTCGGAAATGTGATGAAAGAAAGTGCAACAACCGCGTTGACTTATCTTCAATCCAACGCAAGAAAATATGATATCGACCCGGATGTGTTCAACAAAAAAACTTTACATATCCATGTTCCGGAAGGAGCAGTTCCAAAAGATGGTCCGAGCGCAGGCGTTACCATGATGAGTTCTATCGCCTCGGCGATTACTTCAAAAAAAGTAAAACCTTACCTGGCCATGACTGGCGAAATTACTTTGCGCGGACAAGTATTACCGGTGGGAGGCATTAAGGAAAAAGTTTTGGCGGCGAAACGTGCTGGTTTGAAGGAAATTATCCTTTGCTGGCAAAATGAAAAGGATATTGGTGAGATTGATTCAAATTTTATCAAAGGCCTCAAGTTCCATTACGTTAAAAATATGTCGCAGGTGTTGGAACTGGCGCTCGCGTAATCAATTATTATTTTCACAAATCTTTAATAAACTATTCAATAACCCTGATGTTAAATACATAGACACCAAACTTTTTCATGTTGGTTGTTTTAAGGGTTAAAAAAATTCCTCCATGTCTATGGAGGAATTTTTTTTAGGTAGTGAGTCGGCTTGAAAACTAGTTTGGCTTGCCTTAACTAGCTCACAACTTCTTCTAAGAATATTTCGCGCAGAGCACGC
>JAFDYD010000028.1:0-22027 GCA_018267615.1 Bacteroidota bacterium
ACCTCATCACTCATCACTCATCACCTCATCACGCATCAATCATCACTCATCACTCATCACTCATCACTCATCACTCATCACTCATCACTCATCACTCATCACTCATCACTCATCACTCATCACTCATCACTCATCACTCATCACTCATCACTCATCACTCATCACTCATCACAAATCCCTCACCGCTTCTTTAAATTGTTTTCCCCTGTCTTCATAATTTTTAAATAGATCAAAACTTGCACAAGCCGGACTAAGCAATACTACATCACCATTATTTGCAAAATGAAATGCAGCTTTCACGGCTTCCACCGCACTTCCAGTATTCACCATCAACGGCACATCATGTTGAAATGCTTCGTGAATTTTTCTGTTATCAACTCCCATGCAAACAATTGCTTTCACTTTTTCTTTTACAAGGTTGCGTAGCACGCCATAATCATTTCCTTTATCAACTCCGCCGAGAATTAATATTACCGGCTTGTTCATACTCTCCAGCGCATACCAGGTAGAATTTACATTGGTGGCTTTGCTGTCGTTTATGAATTCAACGCCTCGTACTGTGCTCACATATTCCATGCGATGCTCAAGTGCTTCGAAGCTTTGAATTGCTTCGCGCACTTTTTCTTTTCTTATTCCCAATGTTATCGCCGCAATACCCGCAGCCATGGTATTGTATTGGTTATGGATTCCTTTCAACGCAAAATCATAAATGCTCATCTCTACTTTTTCGTTGCCTACCTTAACTGTCATCTGCCCGTTCTTTATAAAGCCACCTTGATTCAATTCATGTTGCATGGTAAATGGTAATGGGTTAGAATGAAACGAATACTGATTTAAATATTTTTTTATCATAGGGTCGTCTTCGCAATAAATAAAATAATCCTCGTCTGTCTGATTCATCACAATCCTGAACTTGCTGCTGATATAATTTTCAAACTTGTAATCATATCTGTCCAGATGATCTTCGGTGACGTTTGTCAGGATGCCAATGTCCGGTCTGAATGTTTGTATATCGTCTAACTGAAAACTGCTAATCTCTGCTACATACCAGGGTTTGCTATCTTCCGCCACCTGCCTCGCGAATGAATAACCGATATTTCCAACAAGTGCGCAATCCAGTCCGCCATGGCGGCAAATATGATAAGTCATTGCCGTAGTCGTTGTCTTTCCGTTGCTACCTGTAATACCGATAATCTTACTATCACCCTTATGCCTATACGCTAATTCAATCTCACTAATAACCGGGATTTTTTTTGCTCTTATCTTTTTCACCAGTTCATTCTTCTCAGGTATTCCCGGACTCTTCATAATCTCGTCGGCATTGAAAATTTTCTCTTCAGTGTGTTTTCCCTCTTCGTAATCAATTTTCTTTTTCTCCAGCTCCTCTTTGTATTTCTGTTTCAAAGAACCTTCGTCGGATACAAATACTTCGTATCCTTGCCTTCTTGCCAAAATTGCTGCGCCTACTCCACTCTCGCCGCCACCTAATATGACCATGCGTTTACTCATCCTGATAAAATTTCAATCCTGGCTTTGTTTTCCGGACGGATTTAGGGGGTTTTTCAAAAGCATGAACTTAATACACTGCACCACAATTTTTTTTCTCAGGTTTTCCTTATACTGGAATTCAAAAACTGGTTTTCCATTAATTCGTTTACCTGATCTTCAGCGTCACTACTGCAAACACCACACATAATATTGTTACTACCCAAAACCTCGTAACTATCTTACTCTCGTTATATCCTAATTTCTGGTAATGATGATGCAATGGACTCATCAGAAAAACTCTTTTGCCTTCACCATATTTTTTTCGCGTGTATTTAAAATAAGATACCTGTATGATCACACTCAAATTCTCTACAAGGAATACACCGCAAAAAATCGGTATCAACAATTCTTTTCGAACGATCACTGCCAATGCAGCAATAATTCCTCCTAACATCAAACTGCCCGTGTCGCCCATGAATACAGTAGCCGGATATGCGTTGTACCACAAAAAACCAAGACAAGCACCAATCAATGCGCCGATGAATATTGAGAGCTCTCCCAAATTTGGGATATACATGATGTTTAGATATTCAGCGAGCCGCAGGTTTCCACTGGCATATGCAAAAATTCCCAAACAGGTTCCAATCACCGCGCTTACACCGGTTGCGAGTCCGTCTAATCCATCTGTAACATTTGCTCCGTTCGAAACTGCTGTCACAATAAAAATTACAATGATGATATATAGTATCCATGTCGCACCTCTTATTCCCATCGGCAACAATTTTGAATAATTGAATTCATGATTCTTTACAAATGGAATTGTTGTAATTGGTTCGCTTGCTTCTACAAAATATTTTTCCTTACCATCAAGCACAACCGTTCTGATTCCAGTGGTATCGGAAGGTTTTCTTGTGCCGACATATTCACGCCAGACTTTTGTATTGCTGTTAAAATATAAAGTCGCTGCAACAACGAAACCAAGTACTACTTGTCCAAGTATTTTAAACCATCCTGCAAGTCCATCCTTGTCACCTTTTTTATAAGCGATTCCTTGTTGTTGTGCGATACGTTTTGCTCTTAATTTTAAATAATCATCAATGAATCCAATCATGCCGAGCCAGATCGTGCTAAAAATCATCAGGCGTATATAGGCTTTGTTGAGATTCGCAAGCAATAAAGTAGGAATCAAAATGGCGAGGATGATGATGATGCCTCCCATTGTTGGTGTTCCTTTTTTTTGCTGCTCACCTGCAAGTCCTAACTCACGAACACTTTCACCAACCTGTTTGTCGCGCAGGTATTGGATCAATTTTCTCCCCCACAACATGGTGATGACAAGAGATAATAAAACAGCCAGCAATACCCGGAAGGTTATGAACTGGAACAATGTCCCCCCGGGTATTTTCGTGCCGCTTTGGCGAAGCCAATCAAATAAGTGGTACAGCATGGTTTTTTCTCTGGCTGTTTATGTCACCGTCCAAGGTATCTTTAATGAATCCGTTCTTTTATTTTTTCGTGAGACGTGAAACGGGAAACGTGAGCGATAAGTCACATTTTATCTGCTCTTATTTCTATTTCACGTCTCACGTTTTACGATTTAATTTTTATTTTTTTTCTTCTCCTGCTCATTTCTCCAACATCTCAAACATTTCCTTCAACACGGCTTTATCATCGAAAGGATATTTGACTCCTTTTATTTCCTGATATTTTTCATGTCCTTTTCCTGCTATGAGCAGGATGTCGGATGGTTTCGCCAAACTAGTTGCTGTCTTAATAGCTTCTTTTCTATCCGCGATCGATATGAATTTTCTTTTTGCCGCTGTACTTAGTCCTTCCTCCATATCTTTTATAATCTGTGCAGCATCTTCACTTCGCGGGTTATCGGAAGTGAAAACAACCTTGTCACTATATTTGCAGGCAACCTCTCCCATTATCGGTCTTTTCGTTTTATCACGATCACCTCCGCAACCAACAACCGTGATAATCTGCTCACCGCTTTTTCTGAGTTTTTCAATTGTCGTTAACACGTTAATTAATGCATCCGGTGTATGCGCATAATCTACGATGCCGATTATTTTTTCTTTTTGTGAAACGATATAATCGAATCTTCCTTCTGCCCCACTCAATACACTCAGGCAACGAAGTATTTCTTGCTTTTCCTCACCGAGACATATAGCCGAAGCATATACAGCCATCAGGTTATATGCATTGAATTCGCCGATCAATCTGAAATGAACTTCCTGGTCGTCAACCGCCATCACCAAACCTGTCAGATTATTTTCCAAAATTTTTCCTTTGAAATCTGCCAGCGATTTCAAACCATAGAAATATTTTTTTGCATTCGTATTCTGCAACATCACCGCACCTCTCTTTTCGTCAGCGTTCGATATCGCGAAAGCAGTGGATGGTAACGAATCGAAAAAAGATTTTTTGACCCTGATGTATTCCTCAAATGTTTTGTGGTAATCGAGATGGTCATGCGTGATATTGCTGAAAATACCGCCGGTAAATTTTAATCCTGCGATGCGATGCTGATCGATTGCATGCGAACTCGTTTCCATAAAAGCATGTGAACAACCAGCGTCCACCATTTGCCTGAGCAGTGCATTCAAGCTGATCGCATCAGGTGTTGTATGTGTTGCAGGAATAATTGTATCGCCGATATGGTTTTGCACCGTACTCAGCAAACCACTTTTATATCCTAATCCTTCAAAGAGCTTAAATAATAAAGTAGCAATTGTTGTTTTTCCATTTGTTCCGGTTACACCAACCAGCCTTAATTTTTCCGATGGCTGGCCATAAAAATTATGCGCCATCAAACCCGCCGCTTCCGCACTATTCTCCACTTGTACATAAGTGATTTCGTCGCTCAAGCGCTCCGGAAATACTTCACAAATAATCGCAACCGGTTTTTTTTCTGTAACCGATTCAATGAACTGGTGACCATCTGCGTGCGATCCTTTGATTGCGATAAACACAGATCCTTTTTCAGCTTTACGCGAATCAATCTGTAAATCCTTTACAGCAACATCGAGCTTTCCTTTCACAGACCGGATGCCCACTTTATATAATATATCCTGTAATAGGATCATCAGTTTAATTCCAGTGTAAGCGTTTCGTTTTTTGTTAATACTGTTCCGGGCTGAATGCTCTGCTGCTTTACTTTTCCAATTCCTTTCGCGACGACCTTTATATTTCTTTCTTCCAACAAAGACAATGCATCTTTCAATCCCATTCCTTTCACATCAGGAACCATCTTTTGATCAATGGATTTTTCATTGAGCACCGCCTCGTAATTGCTAGGATACATTTTTGCCCAATCAGCCTTTGTCGTTGAATCTTTATATGTCACTTGCAATTCCTGCATCACATGTTTGATGTCTTTCGTTTTTCCCGAATAATAGTATTGCGCGCTGTCTTTTTTTCTCATCGTTTCATTGATAGCTGCCATCATCACTTTATCCTGGTTGGTTTCGAGACTCATTAATTTGTCAGATACTTCTTTGAAAACTGGTCCCGCAACAGATGCTCCCAAAAATTTTTTTGCGAATGGTTTATTTTTGATAACCACAATACAAGTGTATTGAGGATGATCAGCAGGAAAATATCCAACAAATGATGATTGATAAATATGATCTGCATAACCACGACTTCCGTTTGCCACCAGCGCCGTTCCTGTTTTTCCTGCTACTTTGTATAGAGAATTTTTAAAAAGAGTTTTTGCGGTTCCTTCGATGCACACTCCTTCAACGCATTCTTTCAGATCACGCAAAGTTTTTTCCGAACAAATCTTCTCAGTGATAACTACCGGCTTATTTTGTTTTTCTACTCTTCCGCCGGATTGAATATTATCAACCAGGTAAGGTTTCAGCATCGTTCCATTATTTGCAATGGCATTATAAAGTGTGAGTGTTTGAAGCGGACTAACCAACACTTCATAACCGAATGCCATCCATGGTAAAGTAGTCGCACTCCAGGTTTTTGATTTTGGTGTTTTCACAATGGGTTGTGTTTCGCCGGCGAGATCAACACCAGTAACCTGGTTGAGATGTAATTTTTTCAATCGATCAATAAATTGTTGTGGATCTTTTGAATAATTATTCGTCACCAATTTTGCCATGCCCACATTGGAACTTACCTCAAATGCTTTTTTCACAGTTACATCCTGTTCGCCCGGATGTTTTTCGGCATCGTACACCGTGCGGCGATTGATATTCCATTGACCGTTTTCCAGATTTACATGATCCGTCAATTTCACCTCCTTATCTTCAAGCAGCGAAAGCATTGTTGCCAATTTAAAAGTTGAGCCGGGTTCTGTTGCATGAATGGCATAGTTGAGATCTTCCCAGTAGCTACCATCTGACTGCCGACCGAGATTTGCCATCGCTCTTATTTTACCGGTACTTGTTTCCATGACGATGGCTGTACCATGTTCACATTCGTTTTCAATTAGCATTTTCAACAAAGCATTTTCAGCGATGTCCTGGATATTCACATTAATTGTTGTGAGGACATCTTTACCATTTTCAGGTTCGATTTCATATCCTTCAACAGGAATATATGTTCCCGCGGCCATGTAGCGAACCAGCCTGCTTCCGTTTTCTCCTTTTAATAATGTATCGTATGTTCTTTCCAAACCCACGCATTGTGCGTTAGCGCGTGCAAGACCAATCGTACGATTTGCGAGCAGACCAAAAGGATTGAGTCTTTTGCTATTTACTTCTGTGATGAAACCACTTTTATTGCGGCCCAGTTTCACAAGCGGAAAACTTCTTAGCGTTTTATATTGCTCGAATGATAAATTCTTTTGCAACAGGTAATATCTGTCTGAATTGCGATATCCTTGCAGCAACTCACGTTTATAGGCAACCGCATTTTGATCCTTAAATAAATTGGCGAGGCAGATGGAAAGAGAATCGACATTTTCTTTGAAGCGCTTACCATTTTTTTCACGAAGACCATCGGCACCAAAATCAATATAGATATTGAAATAAGGAATCGAAGTGCTCAGCATGTTGCCATCTTCACTATAAATAGTTCCACGCTCGGCGTTTAACGCGACAAATTTTTGATGAAGACTGTCACTCAATCCGCGCCAGTAGTTGCCTTGCACACGCTGAATATAAAATGCTTTTCCAAGCACAAAGAGCCCGATAAGCACAATGCCGAGGAAGCACATATAAACTCTCCATAATATATCCCGCTTAAGATCCAACTTGAGTGCTATTATTTTTAAATGATCTCAGATATTAATTCGTTTACATTTTATTTTTCCGTTGCGGTACTGTCGTCCAGTATCGCAGGCGGTTTCATCAACTCTTTCAAACCAAATGGTTCAACTGCTTTTGCCAATTCACTTTGCTTGCTTCTGAACATCACATCGCTTTTTAGCGTTTTATATTCGTATTGCAGCTCTTTCAATTCTTTATTGGTTCTGCTGATGTCCCGGACTATTTTATCGGCATAGTGCCCATTGTATATGTATATCACTGCGAGGAATGCGAGGAAAAGGAAGAAAGGAATGTTCTTAACGATCCATTGATATTTCAATAGTCGTTTTAGATTGATGCGCTGATCTCTACTCTTCTTTTTTTCATCTACGCTTTCCATATAGACAGCAAATTTTTTTTGACGTTTGCATTAACTTTTCATCCGGTTCATTTATTTTTTTTCCGCGACGCGCAATTTTGCACTGCGTGAACGTGGATTTTGATCGATCTCGGTTTTTCCGGGAACAACCGGCTTTTTTGTAATCACTGATAATTCTTTTTCTACCGTATTCGATGTAAAAGGATTTTCGTCTCGCTCTTCATCGAATGATCCCTGCCTAAAAAAGTTTTTTACAATCCGATCTTCCAGTGAATGAAAAGTGATTATTACAATTCTGCCACCCTTGGCAAGTAATTTTGTTGATTGCTGAAGCATTTCTTTCAATGCCCCGAGCTCATCATTCACTTCAATTCGCAAGGCCTGGAATACTTGCGCGAAATATTTGTTGGGATTCCCTTTCACCATATCACTCACCGCGTGTTTGAATGCATTTACTTTTTGCATGGATACAGTATGTCGTACCTGCACAATTTTTTTTGCAAGAGATTTTGAATTCGTCACTTCACCATACTGTTCAAAAAGTTTGTGTAATTGTGGTTCCGTGTAAGTGTTTACGATTTGGAAAGCAGTTAGTGATTGACGCTTATCCATTCTCATATCCAGATCGCCTTCGAAGCGCAGCGAAAATCCCCTCTTTGCTTCATCGAATTGGTGGCTGCTAACGCCAAGATCGGCGAGGATGCCATTCACTTGTTGCACCTGGTGCAATCGCAAGAATCGTTGCAGGTGTCTGAAATTATGCGGAAGAAAAACAAGCCGTTTGTCATCCGGCAAATTCCTTGCGGCATCAGCATCCTGATCGAATGCAAAGAGCCTTCCGTTTTCGCCCAAATGCTTTAAAATTTCTTTGGAATGACTACCACCTCCGAACGTACAATCAACATATGTTCCATCGGGAATAATATTCAAAGCGCTTATTGCTTCCCGTAAGAGAACAGCAGTATGATAAGTGTTGGCAGGCAAGATGGGCAGCGGATCAGTTGATTGAGTTTGTTTATGTTTTTTATTGACCATAATCAATTATCAACTTATGGGCTTATTCCCTTTCGGATTCATCACGTCATCGGCCAGATCGCTAAACGACTCCGGTGAAAAAGTTTCAAAGAACTGCTGATATTTTATTTTATCCCAGATTTCTATTTTGTTCACTGCCGAAACAAGCACAATATCTTTTTCAAGTCCGGCATGTTCTTTTAAGTTTGGCGGAACCAACAATCTTCCCGCTGAATCCAATTCCATTTTCGTGGCGCCGTTCAAAAAATATCGTCTGAATGCTCGTACCTTCGGATCAAAATCATTCAGTTTGCTTATTTCACTAAAAATCGGATCCCAGTTAGCCACAGGGTACAAGCTGAGGCATTTTTCAAATCCTCGGTTGATCACAAAATGGTTACTCCCTTCCTCCCCGATCTGCTTTTTGATAGCAGCCGGCAGTAGAAAGCGACCTTTGGGGTCGAGAGTAGCTTCGTATTCTCCTAGAAAACCATTCATTTATAAGGACTTGAATCAAATTTTTTAAAATTAACACAAAATAACACTTTTTCCCACTTCTGCAACTAATTTTGGAAATTTTAATTTTTCCACAGTTTCAATTACTTATAAGCGCTGTCTGAGAACGAGTTTGAGCCCAGTGGACGAAAAAAAATTGATTTTGCCTGTGGAAACAATGTGGAAAGCTGTGAATTGATGTGATTAAGCATGATTCAAACTTCTGTTGGACATAAAATTTTAACCATGCCTGCTGGTTATTCCGGAACGCCTCTGATCAAAAAATTAGGATTGAAAGAAACCATGAAAGTATTGCTGATAGCGGCTCCCGAGGATTATTTTGATCTGCTTGAATCAGATATATCTTCACAATTTTTAAAAAAAAATGAAACGCCGGATTTCATTCATCTTTTTGCAAAATCTGAAAAAGAATTTTTACGAGAGATGCAGGGATTGAAAAAAATCTGCAAAGCAAATTCAAATATTACTATTTGGGTTTCGTGGTATAAAAAAAGTTCAAAGGTTCCTACGGATGTGACCGAAGAAACAATTCGTCAGTATGCTTTACGCAATGATCTTGTAGACGTAAAAGTTTGCGCAGTCAGTGAAATATGGAGTGGGTTAAAACTAGTGGTGCCTGTGGCGAAAAGAAAATAAAGTTTAACGGATCACGACTGATCATTAACCAAACACCCAAACATGCATCCCAAAAATATCAACATACAAGATTTTACTTATCAACTTCCGGAAGAAAGAATTGCGAAATACCCTCTGAAACACCGCGATGCTTCGAAATTGCTGATCTACTCACAGCGAAGCATAACCGAAAATACTTACTCGAACATCGCGCAGTACCTGCCGGAAAAATCTTTTCTTTTATTCAACGACACCAAGGTAATTGAAGCGAGAATCCTTTTTCAAAAACCAACTGGCGGAATCATTGAGATTTTTTGCCTGGAACCTCATGAGCAATATGCTGATATCACGACGGCGATGATGCAGCATGAAAACGTGCGTTGGAAATGCCTCATAGGAGGAGCATCTAAATGGAAAAAAGGACAAGTATTAGAAAAGAAAATCGAATACCGTGGCAGTTTCATTTCTCTCCACGTCCATTACATCGAAAAAAGAGATGCATATTTTATTATTGAGTTTGATTGGCTTCCGGCCGATTTGTCTTTTGCAGAAATATTGCATCATGCAGGATTAATTCCCTTACCTCCTTATATCAAAAGAGAAGTTGACCCGAGCGATGCTGAGCGATATCAAACTATTTATGCAAACCATCATGGATCAGTAGCAGCGCCAACGGCAGGTTTACATTTCACAGCCGACATTTTCAAAAAATTGCAACAAAAAAATATCGTATGGGATTTTGTGACGCTGCATGTGGGCGCGGGAACTTTTCAGCCTGTGAAAACCGACAAGCTGGAACATCATTCGATGCATGGCGAGTTTATTGAAGTGACGGATAATATCATTCAAAAAATTTTAGAAAATCCCGGCCAAATGATTATCGCAGTCGGCACAACTTCGTTGCGAACCATCGAAAGTTTATTTTGGCTCGGTGTGAAAATTATACTTCAGCCTGATATAGAAACAGAATCCCTTGTCATCCAACAATGGGATGTGTACGAACTTTCGTCAAAAGATATTTCAGTAAAAAAATCGCTTGAGGCATTATTGGAATGGCTTCACAAAAAGCAAATAAAAAAGATTATTACGAAAACACATTTGCTAATAGCGCCGGGATATGAATTTAAAATCATCGGCGCGTTGATTACCAACTTTCATCAGCCACAATCTACATTGCTTTTGCTCGTCGCTGCGTTAATTGGCGTGGATTGGAGACGGGTTTATCAATATGCGATGGATAATGATTTTCGTTTTTTAAGTTATGGAGACGGATGTCTTCTGTTTAAGAATTAAATAATCTAAGAATTAATAACTGCAGATTTTTTTAAAGGAAACTCGAGAATGAAACTGGTTCCTTTTCCAATTGTACTTTCTACGCGCACTTTGCCATGATGTGCGTCCACAACATTTTTTACATAGGCCAATCCGAGGCCGAATCCTTTTACATTATGGATATTACCCGTGTGCGCACGATAGAATTTTTCGAAGATGCGGCGTTGTGTTTCTTTGTTCATTCCTATGCCATTGTCTTCTATCCTGATCACCAGGTTTTTGGAAGTATTGCTTGTTACTATTTTAATAGAAAGTTGTTCACGCGAATATTTGATTGCATTATCGATAAGATTCGATATAAGATTGGTAAAATGTACTTCGTCCGCTTCCAGTAAATCCTGCTTGGCCATCAATTGCATATCACGCGTCGCATTTATTTCCTGGAACTGCAATTCAAAATTTTCCATCACATTCCGGATGATCTCATGAACATGAATTGGTTTAAGATTTAACTGCAATTCTTGTTTGTCCAGCAAGGCCGCTTGCAGAATAGTTTCAACCTGCTTATTCATGCGCTTGTTTTCTTCCTTGATTATGCCGCTGAAATAATCAGATTTTTGCTTGTCATGCATCACTTTTTCATTCCGCAACGCATCTACGGCAAGAGAAATAGTTGCCAAAGGTGTTTTGAATTCATGCGTCATATTATTGATAAAATCATTTTTGATTTCACTCAATTTTTTCTGACGAAGAAGTGTACGTACCGTTATATAAAATGCTGAAATGATGATCAAGGTAAAAAATACCATTCCAAGAATCATCAGCCGCATTTGCTTCATCACAACTGAATTGTAGTCGGGAACAACTACTGACAGCGTTTCGACGGGATCGGAACTCTCAAAATCACTATTTGTAACAACGAGAAAAAAAATGCTTTTCAGGTTATGGACATTATCCGCAAATGCGGTTACGAAATTTGCAGATCGTATTTCGTAGTTGCCTGAGCTAAGCTGTGGAACCAAACCGGCTTCTGCCGAAATACAAAACTCAAACTTGGTTCCTTTCAATCCATTTTTATCAAAAGCTTTTTTTAGTTTGTCGTTAATTTCTTCCTTGGTAAATTTTTGCGCAATGGTAGTTGACTTCATCAATTCGCGAATGAATTGCTCGGAGGGCCTCCAGTTAATTCCTGGTCTCAACTGCAAACTTTTCATCGGCGATGTTGCTTCCTTATACGCAACCAGTTCTCGCCCTACTTCAGTAGTTGCATCTATCAGCTTATGATTTAGTTCCTCGTTCTTGTTTTGCACCATTGTCAATATCCAGTTCCACTGAATATATATGATGCCAACAAGTGACAAGCTGATCAAAATAAAAATAATAGGAAAGTTTTTTTTCACTATTGTTTACTATTTAGAAAGAGTACAAGCATCTCGTTTTGGATTCAATTTACATATTTAAGTAAATGACCTGCAAATTTATAAAACAACCAAAGCTTTTTCATTTTATTCGACTGAACCGCTAACCTATTTAACTTAGGTTTCACAAAGAGAAGGTTTTTTTAAACAAGGGTCATCGAAATGATTTTTCCATGGCGAGAATTCGCTGATTCAAACATTAAAATTTTACCTCTTCAAATAAATTATTCTTGAAATTGATTAATTTAGATAATATGGAAAAACCTGCTGCAGGCGTATTGTTAATTGCTGATCCTTTTTTGAAGGATCCGAACTTTATACGGTCCGTCGTGTTCCTTTGTGAACACCAGGAAGAAGGCAGCTTTGGTTTCGTGCTCAATAAAAATTATGAATACTCGCTCAACGAATTGGTGAATGGATTGGAGGATCTTGACATTCCTGTTTATTATGGTGGCCCTGTGCAAATGGACACTATTCATTTTCTTCATCAATACCCGGATAAGATTGTCGGTGGATATGAAATTGTAGATGGAATATTCTGGGGTGGGGATTTTGAAACTGCCATTTCTTTGATTCGCGAAGGCTCAATCAACACAAATAAAATCAGGTTTTATATTGGTTATTCGGGATGGTCAGGTGGACAACTTAACGACGAACTCAAAGAAAAATCCTGGCTATCGGTGAAGGCTAACCGAAGTTTGATCTTTCACAAAAAGCCTGAAGATATATGGAAAGATGCCTTACGTCATCTCGGCGGTGACTATGAAATGATGGTCAACTTTCCTACGGATCCTCAACTCAATTAATAATTACAGAAAGAAATGGAATGATTTACCGCAATCATTAGCGGGATAAAATTTTGCTGCTAGACGGCAACTGCGCCTTCAACCAATACTGTTACGGTATTTGAAATTACTTCTACAAAACCACTTTGGATATCAAAAAAAGCGAGATGATTATTTTTGTCTTTAAGCACTTTGATGCGTCCTTTTTTAAGTGCGCTTACTAACGGAGCATGTTTGTCCAACACTTCAAAAAGCCCGGTAACGCCCGGCAGTTGTACGCCGAATACATCATCGCTGAATAACTTTTTTTCCGGTGTCAGTATTTCTAAGTTCATGATATGATTTTGAGGTGTAAGGCGTGAGGTATGCCATACCTTATACCCCACGCCTTATACCAATTTTATTGCTGAGCCTGTTCAAGCATCTTCTTACCTTTTTCCATTGCATCGTCGATGGTTCCAACAAGGTTAAACGCTGCTTCCGGATATTCATCCACTTCGCCATCCATGATCATGTTGAAGCCACGGATTGTTTCTTCAATCGGAACGAGCACACCTTTGAGTCCGGTAAATGCTTCCGCAACATGGAAAGGCTGCGAAAGGAAACGTTGCACTTTACGAGCTCTTGCAACTGTAAGTTTATCTTCATCGCTTAATTCATCGAGCCCGAGAATAGCAATGATATCCTGTAATTCTTTATAACGTTGTAATACAAGTTTCACTCTGTTCGCGCAGTTGTAGTGCGCATCTCCGACGATTTGTGGAGTAAGGATTCTCGAAGTAGAGTCTAATGGATTCACTGCCGGATAAATTCCAAGATCGGCAATCTTACGATCCAATACGGTAGTTGCATCGAGGTGAGCAAATGTGGTAGCCGGAGCCGGATCTGTTAAGTCATCCGCGGGAACATATACTGCCTGCACGGAAGTAATAGAACCATTTTTTGTTGAAGTAATTCTTTCCTGCATCAGTCCCATTTCAGTAGCCAATGTGGGTTGATATCCTACCGCTGAAGGCATACGACCTAACAACGCGGAAACTTCAGAACCAGCTTGTGTGAAACGGAAGATATTATCAACAAAGAAAAGAATATCGCGACCCTGCCCTTTGCCATCTCCGTCACGATAATATTCTGCAATAGTCAATCCGCTTAACGCAACACGTGCACGCGCACCCGGAGGTTCATTCATCTGTCCAAATACAAAAGTTGCTTTTGATTCTGCTAGCTCTTTCATATCAACCTTATTCAAATCCCATCCACCCTTTTCCATACTATGTTTGAACTCGTCACCATATTTCATGATGCCAGCTTCGATCATTTCTCTCATCAGGTCATTTCCTTCACGCGTACGCTCACCTACTCCAGCGAACACAGATACTCCCGAATATGCTTTTGCAATATTGTTGATCAATTCCTGGATCAATACCGTTTTACCAACGCCCGCACCACCAAACAAACCAATCTTTCCTCCTTTAGCATAAGGCTCGATCAAGTCGATTACTTTAATACCGGTATACAAAACTTCAGTAGCAACACTCAAATTTTCGAAAGCAGGGGGCTTACTATGAATGGGACGTCCATTTTCTTTAGATACTGATGGCAACCCGTCGATCGGATCTCCAGTTACATTAAACAATCTTCCTTTAATGGCTTCACCTACAGGCATTGCAATTGCGATACCGGTATCAATTACTTCCAACCCACGAATCAATCCCTCAGTTCCATCCATGGCAATACAGCGAACACTGTCCTCACCCAAATGCTGTTGTACTTCCAACACCAATTTATCACCACCCGGTTTCTTGAGTTCCAGTGCATTATAAATTTCTGGCAATTTCCCTTCGAATTGAACATCTATAACGGCACCAATGATCTGCTTTATTTTCCCGGCTTTCGGCATATAATTATTTGTTTAAATGTAAATGCGTAAAACGGCTGCAAAGGTAAGGGAGGAAAATGAAAAATAGACCGGGATTTTCGACGATTTTTCTGATTATCATGAAAAAATAATTTCACATCTCAGAAAAGGAAGTCAGAACCGGGATTTTAAACGATTTCTCTGATTATCCTGATAATAACTCTATAAAGAATTTAAATACTTCCCTTTCTCTGTATGATATTATTTTCAGGATAATCAAGAAATAGTTTAAAATCCCGGTCACACATTTTCCACATTCACTATTTTTGTCGCTTTACATATTTATGACGTTAATCCAGGTCACCGACAAGTCCACCGAAAATGATTTTATCCAGGTAAATGTATTTCTTAATCAGAATGACAGCGGATATATCCGGCCACTCGACAAAGATGTGCTCGAAGTTTTCGATCCCAAAAAAAATAAAGCTTTTCGTAGTGGCGAATGCATCCGTTGGATATTGAAAGATAATGATGGAAATTATGCGGGCCGAATTGCCGCTTTTGTAAATAAAAAGTATAAAACAAAGGGTGATGATGTTCCTGTTGGCGGAATCGGTTTTTTTGATTGTATCAATAACCAGGAAGCTGCCGATATGCTTTTTGATGTTGCCAAACATTGGCTCCTACAAAAAGGAATGGGCGCGATGGACGGCCCGATTAATTTTGGGGAACGCGTGAATTGGTGGGGATTGGTAACAAAAGGTTTTCATGAGCCGATGTACAGGATGAATTACAACCCGCCTTATTACAAAGAGCTGTTTGAAAATTATGGCTTCCGGGTTTTTTTCGACCAGGTATGTTTTGGACTTGATCCAAAAAAGAAATTGTCGCAAAAAGTATATGATCGTCATGCTGCTATCGCCAAAGATCCCGATTTCACGGCCATGCATATACGAAAAAGCGAATTGCGTAAATTTATCACGGATTTTACCACTGTTTATAATAAGGCCTGGTCGGGACATGGCGGATTGAAACAGTTGAAAGAAGAACAGGTATCGATTATGTTTCACCAGATGAAACCGGTTATGGATGAAAAGATCATCTGGTTTGCTTATTATAAAAATGATCCGATCGCGATGTACGTAAATCTTCCGGATCTCAATCAGTGGTTCAAACATCTTCATGGAAAATTCGGATTGATTCAAAAACTGAAATTTCTATGGTTGAAACAAACCAGGAAGAATAATAAATTCACAGGAATTGTATTTGGAATAGTTCCCGAATTCCAGGGGAAAGGGTTGGATGCATATATTATTGTAGAGTCGGCCAAAGTGATCCAGCCTTTCACGCCCTATACGGAATATGAAATGCAATGGATCGGCGATTTCAATCCTAAAATGATTAATATGGCTGAAACACTTGGCGATACTTATCGCAGCAGGGTGTTAACCACTTATAGATATTTATTTGATAGAACAAAGGAGTTTAAGCGGCACCCGGCGCTGGCGTAATGGGCTATGATGTTGATTGGTTGAGCGGTTGAAATGTTGATTGGTCGATTAGTCGATAGGTCGATAAGTTGAATGGTTAATAAGGTGAATAGTCATAAGTTGATGGTTAATATTACCAAACGCTTTTTTTATAAAATCCTATCTACTTATCAACCCCTCAACTTATCGACCTATCGACTAATCGACCAATCAACTTTTCAACCACTCAACCAATCAACATCAACAAAACTTCATTATTATTGCAATCATGGATAAATTTATTGTCTCCGCCAGGAAATACCGTCCCCAGAATTTTTCAACTGTGGTGGGGCAATCGCATATCACCACCACGCTGAAAAATGCGATTAAGAATAATCAACTGGCCCATGCATTTTTATTTTGCGGACCAAGAGGAGTTGGAAAAACAACCTGTGCCAGAATTCTAGGCAAAACAATCAATTGCGAAAACAGAACTGCTTCCGGCGAAGCCTGTAACGAATGCAATTCCTGCGTTTCCTTCAATGAAGGCACTTCGATGAATATTCATGAGCTCGATGCAGCCAGCAATAACTCGGTGGATGATATCAGGTCGCTTGTTGAACAAGTTAGATTTGCACCGCAGGCTGGAAAGTACAAAGTGTATATCATTGATGAAGTACACATGCTCAGCTCATCTGCTTTCAATGCGTTTTTGAAAACATTGGAAGAACCACCACCCTATGCAATTTTTATTCTTGCTACTACGGAGAAGCATAAAATTCTTCCCACTATTTTAAGCCGCTGCCAGATTTTTGATTTTAAGCGCATAACGGTCACCGATACAGTACATCATTTGCAGGAAATATGTGATAAGGAAGAAATCAAAGCTGATAAAGGATCATTGGAAGTAATCGCACAAAAAAGTGAAGGATGCATGCGCGACGCACTGAGTATTTTGGATAAGATAGTCAGCTTCACCAACGGCAAAGTGACGTACCAAGATACACTGGAGCATTTGAATATACTCGATGCTGACTATTATTTTAAATTAATGGAAGCTATGTTGCAACAGGATCTTGCCGCAGCTATGTTGCTCTACGATGGCATTAACCGCAAAGGTTTTGAGGGCGATATCGTGTTGAACGGTTTTGCAGAATTCATCCGCAACCTGCTCGTATGTAAGGATGAAAAGGCAGCGGGACTTCTTGAAGTCGTGGAAAGTTTCAAAGAAAAATATATATCTACTGCAAAAAAAATTGAACCGGCATATCTTGTCAGTGCGCTGAATATATTAAACGAAGCGGAAATCAATTACAAATCCGCACGCAATAAAAGATTGCATGTTGAACTCGTGATCATCAAACTCTGTTACTTGCAACAGGCAATGGAACTCGTCAGCAATGGCGATGTCGCTGCAAAAAAAAAACTAGCTGAATCAGCAAAGCCTGTTAATTTCAGAAATATCCAGCCAATAGAAATCGGAAAAATACAGCAACCGAAAACGGGTTCATCGAAATCAAAAAACGATAACAGTCTCCAGCAAAATAATGCAAAGCTTATTATCGAAACACCGGCAGACGATTATAATGAAAATCAGGTTCCACAAAAATCCATAACGAATCCGAAACAGGAAAAGACCGAAAACAAAACCGAAAACCCGGTTCCTGTTCTTGGCGCGCTGTCAAAGATCAGGCAACAATTTATCAATCGCCAAAATAACAATAGTGAAGAAGGATTGAAGCCGCTGGAACCGGAAGCATTACAAACAGCGTGGAAACAGTATACGCTTCAGTTGAAACAGAATAAAAATTCAGCCGCGCAAAGTTTTGAAAGAGCGTTATTAAAAATAATTGATTCGAATAATTTTGAAGTAGTAACGAATAATAACCTGGAGCAAAAATTCATCGAGCAGGAAAAAAGAAATCTCTCCGATAATCTTCAACAGTTATTCAACAATAAAAACCTTTCATTCATTATTACGATTGGTGAAAATACCGACGCAGAAATCCAGGTTGAAAGATCCCTGAGCAAAAGAGAACAATATTTGCAGATCGTTGAGCAATATCCGCTGGTTAAAGAACTAAAGGATAAGTTAAAGCTTGAATTGGATTATTGAACCATGATTTATTTGATTTAAGAGGATTATGAGGAATGTTGAGTGGTTGATTGAGTTGATTGGTTGATTAGTCGAAAAGTCGATTGGTCGATACGTCGAAATAATGAAACAATGTTATTTTAAATGAAGTTTGTTTACTTGATATTATGAACCTGTCGATATTTCGACCAATCGACTTTTCGACTAATCAACCAATCAACTCAATCAACCAATCAGCCTTCCTCATAATCCTCCTAAATCAAATAAATCATAGTTCTTGTTAAATTATTTCTGCAATTTTGACAAGTCAGGGATTGGAAGGAAATTTGACAGCTTTATATTATGGACGGAAAGTCAACAACCCAGGTCTTTCAGACCGACTCTGCTTCGCGATGGCAACGTTTTAAATGGAGCAGCAGGCTTATTTTCCTATTGATCGCATTGGGTATTGTCACGATCATCATCACACTATCGAGAGTTTATACTCCGGCGCTTCCTAATTTAATCAGCGCTCAGGAAAAACAAGCATTGTTCGACAGTTCCAGCAATTGGCTTTTTAGCAAAAGTAAAATTGGAAAGCAATATGGTGGATTCAGAAAATTCATCAATGAAAAAGAAGCGTATAAAGCCGGCGGTTATCCCATCTCAAAAAGATTCAAAAAGAAAAACGGCATTATCGTCCAGGCAGATTCCAGTTTCTATTCTTTCAAAAAATTTTCAGCAGGTATCCGCGCGGCGTTCTATGTGAATTGGGATCCGAAGTCGTATTCATCGCTCGAACAAAATATCGCGCGTTTGAATATGGTGGTTCCGGAATGGTTTTTTATCAACCCCAATGCTGACACATTAGAAACAAATATCGATAGCAAAGCGCTTGACATCATGAACAAAGCAGGATTAAAAGTAATTCCGCTGCTTACAAACAACTATAAAGAATCTTTCCGCGGTGATGTGGTCCATCGAATATTAAATGACAAGAAAAAAAGACAACAATTTATCAGTGATATCATAAAGACGATTGAAAAATACAATTTCGATGGAGTCAATATCGATCTGGAAGAACTGCAGGAAAAAAACAATGAAACCCTGGTTTCCTTTCAAAGAGAGCTTTATGGAAAATTACATGCAAAAGGAAAGTTGGTTACGCAGGATGTAATTCCATTCAATGAGGATTATAATTTTAAAGAGCTGAGCAAATACAATGATTATATTTTTTTGATGGCTTACGATCAATATTCGGAAAGCACGCCGCCGGGACCGATCTGTCATCAAAAATGGATAGAAGGCGCTATCGATAATTCTATCAGGAAAATTCCAACCAACAAAATAATTCTTGCACTCGCAGGCTTTGGTTATGATTGGAAGATCAATGAAAATGGAAAACCCATTTCGGCCAGGCCTATCAGTTATCAGGATGCACTGACCCTGGCGCGTAGTTATGAAGGAAAAATTGACTTTGATAACGACTCTTACAATCTTCACTTCAGTTATGATGATGATAATGGCTTCGAGCACCAGGTACATTTCACCGATGCTGCTACTTCTTTCAATTCTATGCGATTCGCTGCAGAATATGGATTGAGTGGTGTATCACTTTGGAAATTGGGATCAGAAGATTTTCGCCTTTGGGATTTTTATGACCACGACATGGGCAAAGACAGTATTAAAAATTTTGATTTCAAAAGCTTTAATCTCGTAAAGGCTTTTGGGAATGACGAAACACCTTCTTACTCCGGGGAAGGAGAGGTACTGGACGTGATGAATGGCCCAACTACCGGAAAAATTTCTCTTGAATTAGATTCCGCTGAAATATTAATCAGTGAAGAAAAATATGACAGCCTGCCATCCAAATGGCTTGCACGCAAATACGGATCACAGGATAAGAAAAAGTTGGTTTTGACTTTCGATGATGGACCCGATCCTGTTTATACACCGCAAGTATTAGATGTTCTAAGTCGCGAGCATGTACCCGCTACTTTTTTTCTTGTAGGAATCAACGCGGAAAATAATATTCCGATCGTCAAACGCATTTTCCGGGAAGGACATGAAATCGGCAACCATACTTTCACACATCCGAATATTGCAAAAGTAACGAGGAAGAGAGCGATACTCGAAATGGAAGCAACGCGTTTACTCATTGAATGCATAACAGGGCATTCTACGATCATGTTCCGCGCTCCGTACAATGCGGATTTCGAACCTCAAAAAGCGGAAGAATTAATTCCTGTCGCAATTGCACGCGAAAAAAACTATCTCGATATCGGCGAATCGATTGATCCATTGGATTGGGAACCCGATACGCCCGCGGATTCAATTGTTGCACGCGTTATTCGCCGTAAAGAAGACATGACCAGGCAAAATCTTAGCGGTAATATTATTCTTTTGCATGATGCGGGTGGAGATAGTCGTGCCGAAACGGTAAAAGCATTGCCACAGATCATCCACTATTTCAAAGGACGCGGGTATACTTTTACAACTGTTGCAGATTTATTAGGAAAGAAAAAAGATGATCTCATGCCGCCTGTGCCGCGCGGAAGTGGTTATTATCTTTTGCAATTGAATTACTATCTCGCATTGCTGGCTTATTTTGGAAGTCATACTTTGGTTTCTTTGTTTATCGTTTTCATCATTCTTTCGCTATTGAGAGTTCTATTTATTGCAGTGATCGCCACGAGAGAAAATAATGAAGAAAAAAAGCGAAGACCGGCGCTGATGCATGCATTTAATGGTAATGCCCCACGCGTAAGTATTATTGTGCCGGCATATAATGAAGAAGTGAATGCGGTTAGTTCATTGCAATATTTGCTGAAGGCCGACTATCCTAATTTTGAAATCATTTTTGTGGATGATGGTAGCAAGGATAATACTTATGAAAGAGTAAATAATGCTTTTTCAAATCATCCGAAAGTAAAAGTGTTGACGAAACCAAACGGCGGAAAAGCGTCTGCTTTGAATTTTGGTATTCAGCAATCTTCAGCAGAATTTGTTGTGTGCATCGATGCGGACACAAAACTTTTGCCTGATGCAGTTTCAAAAATGATGATGCATTTTTCTACCGCAGCGCGTGGACCATGGGTTGACTCGGTCGGAGCTGTTGCCGGAAACGTGAAAGTTGGCAACCAGGTAAATTTGCTCACAAAATGGCAGGCCATTGAATATATCAGCAGTCAGAATTTTGATCGCAAAGCTTTTGCGTATGTAAACGCCATCACTGTTGTGCCCGGTGCAGTAGGCGCATTTCGTAAAGCAGCCATTGAAAAAGCGGGGGGCTTCACAACAGACACGCTGGCTGAAGACTGCGATCTCACCATTCGTATCCTCAGGTGTAATTATATTATAGAAAACGAATCGGAAGCGATCGCAATGACCGAAGCTCCCGAAACTTTGAAAATGTTTTTCAAACAACGATTTCGCTGGAGCTTTGGCGTGATGCAAACATTCTGGAAAAACCGAGATGTATTTCTCAGTTGGAAATACAAATCGCTTGGATGGATTGCCATGCCCAATATCCTGATATTTCAATATATCATTCCTTCTATTATACCATTGGCAGATTTTTTTATGATTGTTGGACTAGCTACTGGCAACGCAGAAAAAATCGGGTGGTATTATCTGATCTTTATGTTGGTGGATGTGGCGGTGGCAATACTCGCTTTTAGTTTTGAGAAGGAAAACAAATGGCGATTGCTATGGCTAATTCCGCAGAGACTGGTGTGGAGATGGCTGATGTGGTTTGTATTATTCAAATCACTCAGAAGAGCCATCAAAGGAGAGTTGCAGCACTGGGGTGTATTGAAACGTACGGGAAATGTGAAAGAAATCTTGTCACCGGCAAACCAATGGCAGAAAGTAGAAAACGTTAGCTGAATTTCATAAAGAGAAGAGTACAAGGCACAGGAATGTAAGGG
>JAFDYD010000028.1:22071-29466 GCA_018267615.1 Bacteroidota bacterium
CCCTTACATTCCTGTGCCTTGTACCTTGCACCTTGTCCCTTTTTTCTTCATATCGCCATTTTTCCTTTCTTTTTTTGCATTAATTTCGGGCTTCGTTACAAATAAAATTGAATTGTATGGCTGAAGTTATTTTGATGCCGCGTCTTAGTGATACCATGACAGAAGGAGTGATTGCCACCTGGCATAAAAAAATAGGCGACCCTATTAAAAAAGGCGACCTGCTTGCTGAAGTGGAAACGGATAAGGCCACGATGGATCTTGAAAGTTATAAAGACGGAACTCTATTATATACCGGCACTGAGAAGGGCGGCAAAATTCAGGTGAATGATCTGCTCGCAATTATCGGTGCTCCGGGAGAAGACATCACTTCTCTTGTTAAAGCCGGCGGACAATCCGCTGCTCCGGCTAAAACGGAAGCAAAAGCAGAAACCAAATCAGCACCTGCAAGTGAGCCTGCAAAGCAATCAGGCGGTTCGTCTGCACCCGCAATCGATCTTTCAACCATGCAGGAGGTAATCCTGATGCCGAGATTGAGTGATACGATGACTGAAGGCGTCATCGCCGACTGGCACAAGAAGCCAGGTGATACCGTGAAGAAAGGAGATATATTGGCCGATATCGAAACCGACAAGGCTACAATGGAACTCGAGAGTTATAAAGAAGGAAAATTATTATACATCGGCGCACAAAAAGGAGAAAAAATTGCGGTGAATGATTTGCTCGCAATTATCGGAGATGAGAAGAAGGTGGACGTGCAAAAAATTGTAGAAGCATCTAAGATGAAAGGTGGTGCTGCTCCAACACAAGCTGCGCAAGGAAATACAACTAGCGCTGCCCCTGCCGCTGCTCAGGCATCATCGTCCATCGCAGAGGCTTCTACCACTTCACTAAATGGCAATGGAAGAGTGAAAGCATCTCCGCTCGCTAAAAAATTAGCTGAAGAGAAAGGAATTGATATTTCAAAAATTCGTGGATCTGGTGATGGTGGACGTATTGTGAAATCTGATATCGATAATTACAAAGCGGAGCCATCGGCAAAAAAATCCGAAGGTGTACCACCAGCTTCACAATATGTGTCATCGGCGCCAACAGGCACGGTCAGCTTTGACGAAGTACCTGTTTCGCAGATGCGCAAGGTAATTGCGAAGCGATTGGCCGAAAGTAAATTCACCGCTCCACATTTCTATCTCACCATGAGCATAGATATGGATAAAGCAGTTGAGAGCAGGGCAAAACTGAACGACGTATCTCCTATTAAAATTTCTTTCAACGACATGGTGTTGAAAGCGGCAGCGGTTGCATTGAAAAAACATCCCGCAGTAAACAGTAGCTGGCTGGGTGATAAAATTCGCATAAACCACCACGTTAGTATTGGTGTAGCGGTGGCCATTGAGGATGGTCTGCTTGTTCCTGTTGTGCGTTTTGCAGATACAAAATCGCTTTCACAGATCGGGGCAGAAGTAAAAGATCTTGCGCAAAAAGCAAAAAATAAAAAATTACAACCAAGCGATTGGGAAGGCAGCACATTTACTATTTCCAATCTTGGTATGTTTGGTATCGATGATTTTACAGCCATCATCAATCCACCGGATTCATGCATACTCGCCGTCGGCGCCATTCAACAAATTCCGGTTGTGAAAAATGGAGCCGTTGTTCCCGGCAATATTATGAAGCTCACGTTGAGTTGCGACCATCGCGTAGTAGACGGAGCAACTGGCGCAGCTTTCATGCAAACATTAAAAGGACTACTCGAAGAACCGCTGAGAATGCTGGTATAATTCAAACGAGAGTTTTATCCGTTGAACATTGAGTGTTGAATATTGATTATTGAATATTCCCAAAGAAAATATTCAATAATCAATATTCAACACTCAATATTCAAGTAGGCATTCGTTGAAATTCAAAATAAAAAAGACCCCACTCTCGTGAGGCCTTTACCCGTCCATGAGTAAATATCTTTTATTGAACGATCATTTTTTCTGCAATTTTTTTTCCTGTTCTCTCTGCGGCGATTATATAAATTCCCGGAATCAATGATGCATTATCCATTGTGATCATCTGGTTTCCTGTGTTCAGCACAATTGATTTCGTCGCAATTCTTGCTCCATTTAAATTATATAATGAGAACTGGTAAGTTGCGGTCATATCTGTTTTTACATTGCACCTGATATTTTCACCCTGGTGTGCAGCGATAGGAATGATTGAAAAATTATTTTTAATAGTGAAACTGATTTTCTGTACCGGCGAATAATAAAGTTTACCTGAATATGTCATGATCTTAACACGATAATAAAAATCTCCATTATCGTTTACCGTCGGCTCATCCATAAAACTATACTGCTGCCTGCCCGTATTCTGATTGGGAAAAATATTTTTTATTACACTGAAATCGGAATTGTCAGATGATCTTTCCACTTGCATCGAATTGATCGATTCGTCATTTTCGAGTGTCCATGCCAGTTGTACTGTATTATTATTGGTAATAGCGGATTTAAAATCATCGACAATGATTGGTAATATGATTGAACCATTTGCCGTGATATTATCAAATACGAAACGGTTCAAACCACCGCCAGAACTTACTGTCGCGTTATAACCATACAATCGAAATGTAACAGTGGAATTAATACCCGTGAAAGTTCCCGGCAACACAACCGTGTACGCAGTCGTCGAACTTGTTGTTAAGGTGCCGCTCGAAATATTGCCTGTGTATCCATCAAGACTTGAACGCAATGACCAATTATTGGGTCCAGAACCTGAAACGCCAGTCGTACTTCTGCGTATATTCATTACCAGTGTTGAGATTGTTAATGTATATCCGCTGTTAGGAGCTAATGAAAATTGAACGTACGCATTTGCATCAAGCGCTCCTGAAGGCCATCCATCTTCGCCATAATAAACGGTACCACCATTAAAAGCTGCCGTCGGGATAATGCTTCCCAAAGATGCAGAGCCTGCTGTATTATGTGCTCCTGCTGTGGCCGTAAGTGTATTGTTGAATGTCCAGTTACCCACTTGTGCATGAGTAAATACGGGAATAAATAAAATAGCTATGAAAAAAGAAATAGAGTTCCTCTTCGAAAACATTGCAAAAACGCGATTTGCTTTTTTGCGCATACACATTACTGTAAGGAATAAAAACTTTTTCATGGATATTGGATTAAACCAGTGCGGTAATATATTCAACCACCATACCAGTCTGTAATTGGCTGATTATCACAAAAATTTTTATTAATGATTTTGTCCCGTAGAATCTTTTCGGGAACAGTTTCCCAACGGCGGAACTAAATAGCCGGAAACAACGAAGCCGCTTGAACAAGTTTGCTACCTTTAGACATGCTATCGAGATCGACGATTCAGTTGCTACGCTTCCATTTTTCTTTTTTCCTAATGCCAGTTTACTGGTTTGCACTCAGCCAGGTATCTAAGAAAAATCTTTTTCACGCGATACTCATTTTTGTCATATTACATCTGCTGGTTTACCCTGCCAGCAACGGTTACAACAGTTATATGGACAGAGATGAAACAAGCATTGGTGGGTTGAAGAATCCACTGAAACCAACAAAACAGCTTTTCTATATTACGGTTTTGATGGATTGTTTCGCGATTCTGCTCAGTAGTTTTATCAGCATTTATTTTTTGGGAGGGATTATCGCGTACATCCTTGCATCTCGGGCATACAGCTATCGCGGAGTACGTTTAAAAAAATATCCTGTTGTCGGTTATCTGACTGTAATCATCTTCCAGGGAGCTGTAACTTTCTTTCTTGTATATCATGGAGCAGATACTGACAATACTTTGAAAGTGCCTGTGGCAGCGATGATCGCAAGTTCTTTGCTTATTGGCGGCTTTTATCCGCTGACCCAAATTTACCAGCATGATGCAGATACAAAAGATGGTGTTAGAACAATCAGCTATGTGTTGGGATATCGTGGAACTTTTATCTTCGTGACGATCGTGTATGGAATCGCCATGGCATTGCTGGCATATTATTTTATTTCTTCATTGGAAGCTAAAGAGTTTTTTGCCTTGGCAACCTGTATGCTGCCAGTTCTCGTATATTTTTTTATATGGTGGGCAAAGGTTTGGAAAGATGAGAATCAGGCTAATTTTAACAACACGATGAGGATGAATTTACTCGCTTCTTGTTGTACCAATATTGGCTTTATTGTTGTATTTCTGATGCAGTAACCTTGTGAGATCCTGCTCTATTTAATTTTTAAAATCATCAATATTATATTTTGAGTAAGATCATATCAATTGGCACAGCAGTTCCCGCATTCAAACATAAACAGAATGATATCCTGGAATTCATGTCCCGTATTTACGCATTCACAGAACAGGATAAAAGAAAATTAAAATTCCTATATCACCAAAGTGGAATCGACACACGTTATTCAGTAATTGGTGACTATAGCCGACCTATTAGTGAATGGAAATTTTATCCGCACTCAGAAAATCTTGAACCATTTCCATCTCTTGAACATCGAATGTCATGGTATTCGAAATTTGCTGGTCCATTATCTGTGGATGCGATTCGCAATTGTGTTGCAAATCGATTTCATCCCCTGGAAATCACACATCTGATTACGGTCAGCTGTACTGGCATGAGTGCCCCTGGTCTCGATTTGCAAATACTCGAACTGATGGATTTTCCAAAAAACATTTTTCGTACATCCATCAATTTTATGGGCTGTTATGCGGCCATTCACGCAATGAAAATTGCAGATGCAATTTGTTGCCAGGATAAAAACGCAAAAGTACTTATTGTGTGTACTGAATTATGCACGCTCCATTTTCAACGCGAAGCAACAATGAATAATATTGCGTCAAGTCTTTTGTTTGGAGATGGCTCGGCAGCGGCTTTGATAACTCCCGACGAATATGATGCAAAAGGAATTCATCTCAAGAGTTTTTATTCCGAAATTTTGCCAAAAGGCAAAAAGGATATGGCATGGGAATTATCTTCTACAGGATTTGAAATGACATTGAGTAATTACGTTCCCGACCTGATTGAAGAAGATTTTGAATCACTTGTCAACAAAGCGCTCATAAAAAATAATCTGACACAGGAGCAAGTCACACATTGGTGCATCCATCCGGGCGGAAGAAAAATACTCGAAGCGGCTCATAAAAGCCTGCACTTTGATAATGGTCACCTCGGCAACTGTTATCAAGTGCTTCAACAATACGGCAACATGTCTTCTCCGACCATTTTATTCATACTTGAAAAAATGATGCACGATCTTGACGCCAGCATTCCGAACAAAATATTCGGAGCAGCATTTGGCCCCGGATTGACCATGGAAACTTTTATAGCTGGTAGTTGATAATAACCTAAACAATATTCGGTAAAAGAGATTCGCGGCGTCGCAAATCCGCATATTCCATTTGCCATATACCATTTACTTTGCATCTTATATTTGATAAATGGATTTTTCCTCCCGGTCATATGAAAAAGAATTGCTGGATCGTACCGATATTCCTTTCGAAGCGATCGAAAGAAACATGCACGAACTGGATGTCATCAATACATATCTCGGAGGGCATGGCATAACGATCGATGGTTTGCGTCAATTAATCAATGACAAAAAAGAAATCAATATCTGTGAGATCGGTTGTGGCGGCGGAGATAATTTAATCGCTATACAAAAATGGTGTGCAAAAAAAAATATTCTTGTGAAATGCATCGGCATCGACATTAACCCGGATTGCATTAGCACAGCTAAATCAAAAGCCGATAATGGCGAATCGGATTTTATTGTTTCAGATTATAAAGAATATATTTTCGACAGAAAGCCCGATATCATTTTTTCTTCCCTGTTCTGTCATCATTTTACAAATGATGAATTGATCCTAATGTTGCAGTGGATGCAATCAAATGCAAGAACCGGATTTTTTATCAATGATTTGCATCGCCATATGCTCGCGTATCATTCGATCAAATTTTTAACGAGATTGTTTTCAAAATCTTACCTCGTAAAAAATGATGCCCCATTGTCGGTTCGTCGCGGATTTATCAGGAGAGATTGGAAAGATCTGTTAACAATGGCAGAAATTGATTTTTATTCCATACAATGGAAATGGGCTTTCCGTTGGTTGATTGTGTGTAAAAACGCTGAACATGCATCTCAGGCAAAAATCCGTTGATCGAAAAAATGACAACTGAAAAATCAACATATGATATTGCCATCATCGGTGGAGGGCTGGCGGGCCTGGCGCTTTCTATTCAGTTGGCGAAAGCGGGCCACAGCGTAGTTGTATTTGAAAAAGAAAAATATCCATTTCATAAAGTATGCGGAGAATATATAAGCCTGGAGAGCTGGAATTTTCTAGAAGAACACGGAATTCCATTGAGCGATTGGAATCTTCCCATTATTAAACACCTGTTCGTTAGTGCACCCAACGGAAAATATCTCGAGCACGATTTACCACTCGGAGGATTTGGAATAAGCAGGTACAAACTAGACGCTGCCCTGGCGGAAATAGCAAAATCTCTCGGCGTACATGTGATGGAAGAAGTAAAAGTGAACCAGGTAAATTTTGAAAATAAAAAATTCATTATTCATACCTCGACATCCGCTATATATGAAACTTCGATTGCCTGCGGCACATTTGGCAAAAGAAGCAACCTGGATATAAAATGGAAAAGAAATTTTATCCGGCAAAAAAATAACAAGCTGAATAATTATATCGGTGTCAAGTATCATATCAAAACCGATTTCCCGGATGATATGATTGCATTGCATAATTTCCATCATGGTTATTGCGGCATCTCCCGGATTGAAGAAGGAAAATATTGTCTCTGTTATCTAACCACTGCAAAGAATCTACAATCAGCCGACAATTCCATTTCCGTGATGGAAAGAAATATTCTTCGGCGAAATCCTTACCTGCAAAAAATTTTCTCTACTGCCGAATTCTTATATGAGCAGCCAATCACCATTTCACAAATAAGTTTTGCAAAGAAGAACCAGGTGCAGGATCATGTTTTGTTGATTGGAGACGCTGCAGGAATGATCACTCCTTTATGTGGAAACGGAATGAGCATAGCGCTCCATGGAAGCAAAATTGCTTTTGAATGCATACGGGATTTTCTTCAGCATAAAATACAAAGGCATGAAATGGAGCAAGATTATATTGACAAGTGGAATAAAGAATTCAGCAAAAGAATAAGCATCGGACGGTTTATTCAAAAATTTTTCGGAAGTGAATTTCTATCCAATCTATTGATCCGTTCCGTTAAACCATTTCCACGTTTTGTTTCGTGGCTTATCAGGAAAACACATGGTGAGCCGTTTTGAGAATGCTGAATGCTGAACGCAAAACGCAAAACGCCGAACGCGAAACGCGATTAAATACTAACTTGCTTTTCCAATAATTTATTCAGCGTTC
>JAFDYD010000028.1:29515-144236 GCA_018267615.1 Bacteroidota bacterium
GTTCAGCGTTCAGCGTTCAGCGTTCAGCGATTTAACATCCGCTTCATCTTCAATTTTAATAAATTTGCATCATGAACAATTCCAATTCGGAAAAAACACTTGTACTTGGTGCGTCGGATAATCCTTCGCGTTATAGTTTTCTGGCCGTTAATAAACTTCGTGCAAAAGGTCATCCTGTTGCTGCGATCGGACTTAGAAAAGTGAAGGTGGCCGACGTGGATATCGACACAGAAAAAAAACCTTATACAGATATTGATACGGTCACCATATATCTAAATCCTCAAAACCAGAAAGAATATTACGACTATGTCCTTTCATTGCACCCAAAACGTGTCATTTTTAACCCCGGTGCAGAGAATGAAGAATTCGAGAAACTGCTGAAGGCCAATGGTATCCAAATCGCTGAGGCTTGTACGCTGGTGCTGCTTACAACAGGGCAGTTTTAGAACAATATCACCCCTGATTTCCCGTTTTTATCTAAGGTCAACTGCAAAAAGAATTGTTCAAACCATTTGATCATTTTTTGCAGAACGCCTCAAACTCGTACCCATGAAATTCCGGACCACCATCCGATCTATGGCATTCTGCATGCTCATTACAACAAGCGTGCGCGCACAACAACTGGCCACCACCCGATCTGTAATCATTTCTCAACCCGATATATTTAAAAAATTCCCTCAAAAAGCAGCATGTGATATTGCATCGCTGGAGCAATTGTTCAATATGCATGATGATGTCTCCCTGCAACTATCGCCCGATTTTTCATTGGAAGGAAAAATAATCTCCCGTAAAAAGTCGAATGCGTTTGCTGAAACAATCAATATACGTTTGTCTGAATTCCAGGAAACTATTTTTACCATTTCGCGCATTCAAACAGAAAATGGTGAAACAAGATTTATTGGTCATATACTAAGCCTGGAAGGAGAAGAAGCGATCGTATTGCAATTCGAAGACAAGCAATATTTTTTTATTAAAACAGAGCAAAGGTTTTTGATGACAGATTAAATTGTCGAAATCTATTTTATATCCAGATCCATGAAACAACTTATGCAAAGATTACTGATGAAATCCATTACATCATGCATACTCATGATTGCTTCATGTTTTTGTTTCTTGACCGTCAACGCGCAAATACCTTTATTAAACAGTTATCCAGCCGCACATGCAACGGTATATCTTGATTTCAACGGACAATTTGTAGACGGAACCATCTGGAACCAACGGGGATCCATAAACGCAAATCCTGCATCTTTATCAAAGAACGATATCAATGAAATTTTCGAACGCATCGCGGATGATTATCATCCATTCAATATCAACATAACCACGGATATTTCAGTGTATGAAAAAGCTCCTGTATGGCAACGCATGAGAATTATTTTTACACCAACAAATAACTGGTATGGAAATTCGGCTGGTGCTTCGTGCGTTGGTTCTTTTACCTGGGGTGATGATACCCCTGCATGGGTGTTCATCAATTTATTAAGTAATAATCCAAGGTTTATCGCATCATGTGCTTCACATCAAATCGGTCATACTCTTGGGTTGCAGCATCAAAGTATATATGACGCCAATTGTTCCAAGATCACCGAGTATAACGGCGGCGCGGGAACGATAAATGACGGCTGGGCGCCGATTATGGGCGTTGCCTATTATAAAAATTGCGCGGTTTGGCAAACTGGTCCGTCCGCAATCGGTTGTGATTCTCTGCAAAGCGATGCGGATATTATCGCCGGACCGGCAAATGGTTTTGGTTTCAGAACCGACGATTACGGAGATGATCATACGAAATCGGAGATTATAAAAATATCAGGACAAACTTTTTCGGTGAAGGGAATGATCAACCGCGCTGGCGATAAGGATGCATTCAAATTCAATGTCGATACGCGCGCCGAACTCCAGTTGCATGTGGTTCCGAATAATGCTTTTCAAAAAAAATATAACGAATCAAATATTCGCATCAGCTTGTTGAATGCGCATGCAGATACCATTGCAGTGTATGAACCAACGAAACTCATGTACACCGGTGTCGATCTCGTATTGGACCCTGGCACATACTATTTCATTGTTGGAGATAATGAACATTGCGAATGTCGCAAGCCATCATTTTATGCAATCAGTGGCTCCATTACAGGAATGGATCGCTTGAAACAATTTGCGCTGAACCATTCTTTACAATAATAACCCTCGTTTATCGGTTACACGAGCAGGTGATGTTTGAGTTGATTTGTCGATTAGTCGATACGTCGATTACTCAAGTTTGTAAAAAGTAATTGGAAATAAAATCCGTTCTTCTTATTAGATCAGGCCATCGACTTTTCGACTAATCGACAAATAAACTCAAATTAACCCACTACCAACTATATGCGATTTTGCCGTAGTGTCTCAGTTTGATTTTAGAGGTGGAAGGTATAGGGTATGGCAGAGCTTGTTTTAATTCACGATTTTTATTTTTCACCCTAAGCAACATTATTAATTAACAGCTTGCCATACCCTACACCTCTTACCTTCCACCTTTCAAAAAAATTAAACTGAGACAGTATCGATTTTGCGTGTATTTAGTTTTTTGGTAAATTCGACAAACCTATTTCATATGTTATGGCGAAAATTTAATGGCGACCCGATTGAACTACCGATTGCCCATGCCGTTGAAAATGCTATCCGGCGTGAAACCGAAAAAGGCTACCATCTGAAAGTCTGCATTGGTACCGACTCCCAGGTAAAAGGAATTGAAACAGAATTTGCAACTGTAATTGTTTTTCTACGTGAAGGACATGGAGGATTCATGTTTATTCATAACGAAAAGACAAGAACAAAATACACCATCAAAGAACGCATGCTGGTGGAAGTTGCAAAGAGCATTGAAATCGCTTACGAACTGTGCAATCTTTTTACGAGGTACAATGTCGACATGGAAGTGCATGCGGATATCAATACCAACCCGCATTTTAAAAGTAACGACGCACTCAAAGAAGCGATGGGATATATTCTCGGAATGGGCTTTGCATTCAAAGCAAAACCAGAGGCATTTGCCAGCAGTAGTTGTGCAAACAAAGTAGTGAACTGATCACAGCAGCCATCCTTCTAAAACTGAATGGCTGTAATGCAGCCAAAGAGAACTTCTTCCCCCTACCGGAATTTTTTTACTCGCCCTGCTCAAATTCTTTATTCATTTCATCGATAAGCGCAAGTATTTTATCTCTCCCCAATTTTTTTACAGAGCTGGTAATAAAATGCTGTGGAAGAAATTGCCAGGTTTCGCGCATTTTATTTAAAAAAGATTTTACGTTAGCACTTACCACCCGTTGATTTTCCTTGTCGGCTTTTGTGAAAACAAGACAAAAAGAAATTTCCCATTTTCCGAGATCGGCGATAAAATCAATATCTAATTTTTGTGGAGAATGCCGACTGTCTATCAACACAAAAACGTTGACGAGGTTTTCTCTTTTGCGAAGATAATTTTCGATCATCTGTTGCCATCTTCGTCTGTCGCTTTGAGAAACTTTTGCAAATCCATAACCTGGAAGATCTACAATATACCATTCGTCTACATTTTTTTTTCCGCCAGCAGCAGGTGATGTACTTTCAATTCCAAAATGATTGATCAATTGTGTTTTTCCGGGTGCAGCAGATGTCTTTGCTAACTTGTCATTATTACAAAGCATGTTGATCAGAGAAGATTTACCAACATTGCTTCGCCCGATAAACGCATATTCAGGCCTGTCTGGTTTTGGACATTTTGTATAATCCGGGCTACTAATAATATATTTGGCTGATTTGATGAGCATCGGCTGTAATATATGGATTTCAGGAAATATAGTTTTACGAATTGACATTCGATTTTATTTGCCACTTGAAAAAATAAAATCTATCCTATCTGGTTTTTTCTTAAATTACTTTTATAACCGGACTGATGCGACCCATAATCACAAATGGAGATGAGAATGCTTTGGAACAGCTCTTCGCTGATATTTTCAGGGAGCATGAATACGCTTTGTACACAGTTGCGCTCAGGCTCACAAAATCTGATCAGCAGGCTAAAGACATCATACAAGAAGTATTTTTAAAATTGTGGGAATGTCGCCATAGCATACACAGCATCGAGAATATTGAAGCATGGTTATACCGCATCACAGAAAATAAAGTGATCGATCATCTACGCAAAACTGCTGTGGACGCACGTTTAAAAGACGCAGTATGGAACGCCTTACAACAAATGCTCAATGAAACAGAATCCTTAATATCGGTGAAGGAATACAATCTTATCATCAGTAAAGCAATCGACCGTCTTCCACCACAACGAAAGCTCATCTATCAAATGAATAAGGAAAAAGAATTGAGCTACCAGGAAATTGCCGACGAACTTCATATTTCAAGACATACCGTCAAAAATCAACTTTCTACTGCAATTCAGTCCATCCGCAGTTTCTTCAATAAAACAATAAAATTCTTTCTATAAAGTCTGAACCGGGATTTTATGCGATTATACTGATTGCACTAATCGTCCTGCAGTTTTCAACAATCAGTACAATCAGAATAATCGTATAAAATCCCGGTCCAAATTATTTTCACGCCCAATAGGAACAATCTCTTTTTGATTCGTCTATTATATATAGGCCCCCAATTTATTTGCCATGGAAGAAAGAATAAAATACCTTTTCCGTCAGTATATTGAAAATACCTGCACGAAGGAAGAACTGGAAGAATTTTTTGCGTATGTGCAGGAAGCAAAGAATGACGAACAACTCAGGAACCTGATCAAAAAAATATATGACGGTATCCGGGAAAATTCTTCACTGACATATGTCGACGAAAGTGGTAACCTCGTTCTGACAAAACCAGAATGGCTGGTACAGCAGCCTACGCAAAAAAAATCTTTCCAGAAGAAAATAATAGTCGCCGGAATTGGAGCTATTTGTATAATTACGGCTGTCGGTGTTTGGTTTACAAACCGATCCGTCAATCGCAATCGCGAAATTCAAAAAACTGCGGCCTTAAAGAAAAAAATTACTGAAAGATCAGAATATAAATACCTGTTACTGCCAGATAGCACACAGGTATGGTTAAACGCAGTCAGCTCTTTGGAGTTTCCAGATCATTTCGAACAGAATAAAAGAGAGGTTTTTCTTTCTGGGGAAGCATACTTCGATGTAAAACATGCAGCAGAAACTCCATTCATCATTCATACCGGAAATATTTCTACAACGGTTTTGGGCACGGCATTCAATATAAAAGCTTATCCCGACCGTAAAACAATTATCGTAGCAGTGAGCCGCGGAAAAGTGAAAGTGAGCCGGGGCGATGAACTGGTAGCAACACTCACAAAAGGACAGCAGGTAAAAGTGAGTAATAAAAGCAATGATATCGCTACGAAAAATATTTCAGAAACACAGGTTGCCGGCTGGCAACAAGGAAATATGGTGTATGAAGATGAAAGCATATCAGACATCATTGCAGATCTCGAGCGCATGTATAATGTAAACATCCGCGTGACGGACGAAAATATCAGGAATTTAAAAGTGAGAACTTCATTTAAAAGAGAAGATGGAATAGAACATGCGTTGCAAATACTGTGCATACTGACGGATACCAAATTGGAACAATCAGGAGGAATTTACACACTGCAATAATTCTTAAAACCAAACTAATGCTTATGATTATATCGCCCCCAACCTAAATAAAAAAAATGAACCGCTCCAGTTGCGGCCTGGAAGCGGCTCCGCGTTTTAAAAACTCTATTCAAGAATCTAAAACAATCAAAGCTATGAATTTATGTGTAAAAACACACAATCCTGGCGCATTGTGTGTGGCTTCACTTTTTCAAAACCTTGTCCGGCCATTTACAAAAAAAAAGGTACTCATGAAGGTTTCTTTCCTATCTGTTTTTTTGACCATAAGCACGTTTCTGATGGCTCATGAGAGCAATAGCCAGGATCTGAATAAAATGACTGTGTCTATACAGTTAAAAAATTCAACTCTTAAGAGTGCACTCAGAAAAATCGAAACGCTCACGAAGCTGGCATTCACTTATAAAACAAATGATATTGCTGCGTACAATGGTATCAGTTATATCGGTACCGATATACCAGTTTCAAAATTACTTGAAGATTTGCTTAAGAACACAGATTTGAATTATGAACAGGTTAATGCTAATATCATCATCAAAAAAATAAGAAGTATTTCGAGTGCTGAAGTCTCTGATAATCGTGTTGCCATCGAAAATATATTTGATGGTGGTGTCAAAGGAAAAATAACTGACGAGAAAGGCAATGCTGTTGGAAATGCATCCGTGCTTTTGATTGGAACCAAAAGAGGCACCGCAGCAGATGCAAATGGAGAATTCAATCTGACAGGTGTCAAGGCTGGTAATTATAAATTACAGATCTCCGCGGTTGGATTTGCAACATTGATAACAGATATTAATATAAAAGATAACGAAACTGCAAACCTGAATTTCCAATTGAAAGTAGATAATACAAGCCTGAACGACGTTGTTGTAACTGCGCTCGGTATTAAACGTGAAGTAAAAACTTTGGGATATGCTTCACAACAAATCAACTCGGATCAAATAGTTCAATCACATCAATCAAGTATCATAAATGCCTTGCAGGGTAAAGTTGCAGGCGTTACTATCTCGAGCGCAGGCGGCGGTCCTGGCCAGGGAGCAAGCATTCTCATCAGGGGTATCAATTCGCTGAACCCTGATAAAGATAATCAACCACTTTTTGTGATTGATGGAATGCCCGTTGATAATAGCACGTACACAACCGGCACTGATGGAAACCGCGGTACACAAATGGCAAATCGTATTTCGGATATCAACCCGGCAGACATCGAAAATGTAAATATATTAAGAGGTGGAGCTGCAACTGCGTTGTATGGTTTGCGTGGCGCAAATGGTGTTGTGGTGATCACAACAAAATCAGGACGCGCAGGAAAATTACAAGTTCATTTCGGTTCCAGTTACAGTGTAGACGATATTGATAAGTTGCCGGAGTTGCAATCCACATATACGATGGGTTTTGGAGGAAAGCTCAGCGATTACGATTCGGTAGGTTTCTGGCCTGCGTGGGGACCGACAGTTGCAGAAGCAAGAACAGTTGATCCCGGGCATCCTGCTTCACTATATAATAATTGGAAAAGAGCTTACAATACGGGTCATCAATTTAAAAACACCATCAGCTTTTCCGGAGGAAGTGACAACGCAACATTTGCTTCTTCATTATCATACTCGAAACAAAACGGGCTGATACCATTTACTTATTACCAGGATATTACTGCGAGAGTAAATGGCCAACTTAAATTCAGTGATCAATTTAAGATGGGTACTTCTATCTATTATGCAAATACGAATGGAAATTTTTATGATGCAGACCGATACAATGAAGAATTGATCTATTGGGCTCCGCGTTATGATGTGCGCGATTTTTTAAAACCTGATGGCACACAAAAAACGTATGGAGAAACAAACAACCCAATGTACACTTCATTCACCAACAGATATGTTTCAAAAGTTGATCACGTTATTGGAAATGTGAATTTCACATATAGTCCGTTGAAATGGTTCACAGCCACGTACCTGCTAGGTATGGATGAATATGGTGATGCACGTACAGCAACGGCGCCCGGTCCGTCAGGAATTGCCGGAGAAATTCCAGGAGCTGATAATCTGCTTGGATTTATTCATCAGTATCAGATCAATTATCGTCAACTCAACTCCAATTTGTTATTGACATTCGATCATACATGGGCAGGTAAATTTCAAACTACTTTGCGTGTAGGAAACGATGTATTGGATAGAAAAACAAACATCACATCTACTGAAGGAAATAATCTTGACGTATACAACCTGTTTAATTTAGGCAATGCAAAACAAGTGAGCACGACACAATATTTACAAAACTATCGTATCATCGGTGCTTACGGAGATCTTACATTAGGATACAGTAACTTTTTATTTTTAACTGTAACCGGCAGAAATGACTGGACATCATCACTAGAAAAAGATAATCGTTCCTTCTTTTATCCTTCAACGAGTTTAAGCTATATTTTTTCACAACATCTGACAATGCCTTCATGGTTGTCCTATGGAAAATTAAGAGCTTCTCTCGCCAGCATAGGAAAAGACGCGCTTCCATATAGCACGAGCATCGTGTATTCCTCTGGTTATTCAGTGGCGTATCCGGATCAACCATTCAATCAGCCAATCAATGGAGTCATTGGCTGGAGCAGAAATGATAACGCAGGTTTGTCGACATTGAAACCGGAGAAAACAACAACGTTTGAAATCGGAACAGATCTTAACTTTTTCAAAGATCGCCTGAGTTTTAATTTCACCTGGTATAAATCTAATAGTAGAGATTTAATTATCCCGGTAACCGTCACTCCTACTTCAGGTTTTACAGGGATAACATTGAATGCCGGAGAAATTCAAAACACCGGTGTTGAATTCACGCTTAAAGGAGCTGCGGTAAAATCAAAGGATTTCAATTGGGATATCATCGTCAATTTTTCTGCAAACAAGAATAAGGTCATATCAATTTATCCCGGACTACAAGAAATCGTTATTGGAAGTCAATTCGGATATTCAAATTCTACTGTAACGCAGAAATATATTCCTGGTGAATCTGTAGGAAATATTTATGGAACACCGTGGACACGTTATGGTGACGACAAAGATCCGTTGCGCTCAGATAAAAGTAAACCTTTGTTGATCGGCGCAGATGGTTTTCCAATACTCACTCCATATTCCAATCAAAAAATTCTCGGAAATTCTTATCCTAAATGGATCGGAAGCATCGGAAATTCTTTCAGCTACAAAAACTGGAGTTTGTATTTTCTCTGGGATACACGCCAGGGCTTAAAGAAATTTGATCAGTTCAGTAATTTCCTCGCAGCTTTTGGTGAATCGAAGATGACGCTGAATCGCAACGATACAAAGGTTTTCCAGGGAGTGCTGGCTGATGGAACAGCAAATACAAAAGCTGTATGGTTGGGACAAGGAGTTGGTCCGGATGGCCATGATTACGGCTCTGCGGGATATTATCGTGCGAGATACAGAGGCATTGCGGAAAATTTTGTTGAAGATGCATCCTGGATAAGACTACGCAGCGTGACCTTATCATATAACATACCGCAAAAAGTTTTGAGTCATACATTTATCAGAAGTCTTAATCTTTCATTCACCGGTAATAATTTATTACTGTTTACCGATTACAAAGGTTTTGATCCTGAGTCAAGCTCTACCCCTGCAGGAAGTTCGGTAAATGGCTTCGCGGGTTTCAGCTACCCTGCTTTACGCAGTTATATTTTCTCATTAAATGTTGGCTTCTAAAATTTATTATCATGAAAAAAATACTTTCATATACAATTACAATTGCTGCATCGGTTGTGCTATTCAGTAGTTGTAAAAAATATCTCGACATCAACGAAAATCCGAATGCGGCGGCTGAGCCACCGATAAACGGCTTACTCGCCAATACCACGTTCGGCACAGCGACGAATATTTTCCGCGCAAGCAATCTGACTTCATATTATACGCAATATCTCGCTTCGCCGAATGCTTCAAGCGCAGCAGATGTCTATGACCAAATTGACGAAAGTGTTGCGTGGGCAGCTTTCTATAATATCATGACGGATTTGTATGATATGAAAAAATTTGCTACCCAGAAAAATCTTAATGCATATATCGGCGTGTCGGATATTCTGATGTCACTGCATCTGAATACACTGACAAATATCTGGGGAGATGTTCCATATTCAGAATCATTTCTTGGCGTTCAAAATCTTGTTCCAAAATTTGATAACCAGCAATCGCTTTATGATACTTGTATTGATTTGTTGGATAAAGGAATTACTGCGCTCCAACAACCAGATGCTGATGGTGAGATCAATGCCGAGAGCGATTTTATTCATGGTGGCTCAGCAGCGGCATGGATTAAAACCGCACACGCACTGAAAGCACGCATGCTGAATCAATTGTCAAAAATATCTACTTACAGTGCAAGTAGTGTATTGGCAGAATTAGGATCTGCGTATACTGATAACAGTGATGATGCGCAGGTAACGGTTTATCAAACGGACGTAAATCCTTCGCCTTGGGGTTCCGTAGCAATAGCGAATGCAGGATTGGATCTGGATGGATGGCTATCTTCTTATTTTGTAGATGCTACCAATTCTGCCATCTATGGCGTATTCGATCCAAGACTTCCATTGATCACACAAAAAAATAAAGATGGAATTTATATCGGCACGCCAAATGGTAAGGGACGTGTTGGTACCGGTACAACACATGACGAGTGTTATCTCGATGTTGACAAATGGTATTCCACACCCACTTCCCCTTTGCAAATTGTTACTTATGCAGAAACGAAATTCATCGAAGCAGAAGCGCAATTCAGAGCCGGTGACAAAACAGACGCGTATACTGCTTATATAGACGGCATCAAAGCGCATATGCAAAAACTGGGAGTGCCCGACACTGCAATACAACGTTATACTACCGATCCGATTGTGGCAGTAGGCAGCACTAATATCACGCTTGCTCTTATCATGAAAGAAAAATATGTGGCTTGCTTTTTAAGTCCGGTTACCTGGGATGATATGAGAAGAATGGATTATGCCTATCAAAATTTTTTACTTCCTGTAAATGCTTTGTTGAACACTTTTATTCGCAGGGTAAATTATCCAAATAATGAATTGTCGGCAAATGGAAAGAATGCTCCATCGGTTGCCCTGACAGATCATCTTTGGTGGGATCAATAAAATTTTCTGACTGATATTAATTTAAAAAATCCAAAATTGTTGTTTGAAAGGCGGTTAGCAGGTAAGGTCCTCCTCGGGGGACCTTTTTAATTTCGTATTTGAACCTTCCTACTTGAACATTGAGCGTTGAATATTGATTATTGATTATTCTAGCGGCTAGCAAATAATAATCAATATTCAATATTCAACACTCAATGTTCAAGTATAATCGCCGTATCCTTTCGTATCTTCGCGTTTATGTCTTATTATAAACATGATGTTGTAGTTCCGTTTAAAGATTCTAATCTTACCAAAAAACAGCAGGTCGCGGAAATGTTTAATCGCATCGCGTTTCGCTACGATCTCCTGAATCGCTTGCTGAGCGGAGGTATTGATGTGTATTGGAGAAAAAAAGCAATCCGGGAATTATTATCGCTTAAACCAAAACAAATTCTGGATGTAGCAACGGGCACAGCGGATATGCCGGTGATGATGATGAAATATTTACAACCAGAAAAAATAACTGCCATCGATATTTCAGAAGGGATGTTGGATATCGGAAGAAAAAAAATCTCAAAATTAAATTTATCTCGCAATGTTGAATTGCAAACCGGCGACAGCGAATCAATTAATTTCCCTGATAATTCTTTCGATGCCACAACTGTTTCGTTTGGCGTGCGGAATTTTGAATTCCTGGAAAAAGGACTGGAAGAAATGCGGCGCGTGCTAAAACCCGGAGGCAAATTAGTGGTGCTTGAATTTTCAAAACCAAAGAACAATACTTTCAAAATACTTTGCAATTTTTATTTCCGGTTTATCACTCCTGGTGTTGGGAAACTCATTTCAAAAAACAAAGAAGCATATCAATACCTGGACAAATCCGTGGAAGCCTTTCCCGAAGGAGATAATTTCCTGGATATCCTGAAAAAAACAGGATACGTGAATTGTTATCGCAAGCCGCTGACATTGGGAATTTGTACGATTTATTGTGGAAGTAAATCTGAACCACGATTTACCTGATTTAAAAAGATTTTGAGGAAGGTTGATTGAGTTGATAGGTTGATTAGGTTTGAACCATGATTAAAAGGATTAAAGGATTATCATGAAGTTTACAAACGACAAAGTGATCTTTGATCCATACTTTAGAAATTAATAGAACTTCATGATAATCCTTCAATCCTTTTAATCATGGTTCAAACCTAATCAACCTATCAACTCAATCAACTAATCAACTTTCCTCATAAAGTCCGGTTAAGAACAAAAAGTCGGGCAATTAAATTACATGCCGGGCGTTGTAAAGAGCTATAATGGATATTGGACGGTTTAATACAAATTAAATAATTGGTTTCAAGCATTTTATGAACTCAAGGCATTTATCAAAAAAGGTTGTGGTTATCGCGATCGGTTTATCGGCTTTATTACTGTCAGGGTTGAACGCATCTTCTCAATTAAGAGACAATTTGAATTTACCCGATCATGACTCAAAATTTTATCACCTGGGCATCGCACTTATTTATAATAATTCACATTTCCAGGTGAGTGCACATCCACAATTTTTGCAGAGCGACAGTATTCTCTCTGTTAATCCATTAAACACCGGCGGGTTTGGACTAGCGGGTATGCATACACTAAAACTGAGTCCGCATTTCGAATTCAGAGTAGTTTTTCCACAGTTAATGTTTTCTTATAAAAATTTAGATTATTCTGCAAAATCGCCGTCCGGGCAAATAACTTACCTCGCAACGAAGAAAATCGAATCGATATTATTGGGATTTCCGGTACAAATAAAATTTTTATCGGATCGAATCGACAATTTCAGAGTATACATGCTTGGCGGCATCAACTACCAATATGATCTGGCATCAAATGCTACGGCGAGAAAGGCGCAGGATCTCGTCAAATTAAAAAAATATGATTTCAGTGTAGAAGCAGGAATCGGCTTTCAATTCTTTTTCCCCGTTTTTATTTTATCTCCCGAATTAAAGATCAGCAATGGATTGATCAACGAACATAGCCGTGATCCAACGTTAATTTATTCGAGTACGATTGATAAGCTCAGATCAAGGATGATCGTTTTCTCTTTAATATTTGAAGGATAAAAATTATTTCTTACTAACTACAAACATAAAAAGCCGGGACGAGCCCGGCTTATTTATTAAGGATAAAGCCTAATTCACCTTTTGCTTATTTATATTTCCTAACCCAATCCCTCCTTATAAAAGGGCAACGGGTGAGGGATAACTTATGGATGGATATTATTATTAAATATTGTATAAAATAATCCAACCTGTATCACACTATTTTTAAAATTAGGATCACTGAAATTTGCGTTTCCAATTTTTGATAAGCCGAGATTATATCGTGCACCAATGCCCAATCCGAACGGAGCATGATAACCCAAACCAAATCCCCATAAGAAATCGGCGCTTTGTGTAATGTCTTTCACTTTTCTATCTCCAAAATTCCCTCCACTGATATTGATACCTGCTTCCGGGCCGGTTTCCAAATAAAAACCGCCATTGAATTCAAATTTCGCCATCACGGGAATAGTCAGATAAGTCAGCTTGAAATCTTCTTTATCACTGGTGCTAAGCGACTCAATTTTTGCACCCTGCGTTGAAATGAGTACTTCGGGTTGTAATGCAAAATGATTTCCTATAAAAAAACTTGTAAATGCGCCGCCATAAAATCCAATAAGCGATTTTGTTTTTACATCTTCAAAACTTCCATTGAAGTTGCTGATATTAGCGCCTGCTTTGATACCTAGTTGAAACTTCTGCGCAAATCCGGATATGCTCACAAATAACAGAGCAGCCAGTAAAATCTTTTTCATAATAAAATTGTTTTTCTATTGGTTAATAATGTTTCGGATATACAAATCCGGTAGAACATATACTAATATTATACCACGCGATTAATTGGTCGCAAAGTGGAGATTTGTGCGGCTATTAAAGATTGTGTTGGGGTGAATTTACCTCCGGATGTACATTATAATACTCAGGCGATTTTGAGAATAAGGATCGGTTTCTTTACTAATAATCGTATTGTCGCCGTGCCATATTCATCCGAATTCCTATTGTAAAAGTTGTGGAGCTTTTTGTTTCTGTGGTTATACCGTGTGTTGTATAGGTTCTAAAGAGAATAGATCCATCTATGAAAAGATTTTCTTTGGCTTCCCAGGATACCAGTGCAGATGCATTTATACAATTCGCAGCTACGCCGGATGGAATTCTGAATCCATAGTCATAAGGGCGCGTTTGGTAATCCAAAAATATATTTCCTCCATAATTTATTCCACCGGAATCTAAACCTTGCTTAAAGTAAATAAGCTTCCCTTCTATGTTCCATTTATTTGCCGGTTGATAACGAGCGATCGTTACGAATTCAAAAAAATTTGCACCCAATGGATGAGCCAGTGGTTGATTATAATTTGAATAATTAGAAACAGAATCGTTGTGAGTGTAAGTATAAGGCCGCACAATATTGCCTTCAAATTGCAAATCCAAATTATTTATACCAAAGGCATTGATATATTTAAGTCCAAGTTGCAATCCCTGCTTATTTCCCCACCATCCATTTTTATAATGCAGCACTTCATGCAAAACAAATTCATTGATCACAAACTGCCCATAGAACTGTGTAGCATGCCCGATATTAGCTTTGAAATCGAGACCAACAGTTGTCTTATCCGGACTACCATTTTCCTGCTGCGCAGCAACAAGGAAAATGATTGGATTGAGATATGAAAAATCAAAATGGTCAGCGCGACTAAAAACAACATTATCATATAATCCCAAATTCAGCCATTTAGTAGCATTGAAACTAAGATGATGCACAACCGCATATTTTTTTGGATATTGATAATCTCCACGTGCATGCTGATTCACAAGCTCCATAAAAATATCCTGGTAATTTATTTTCCATATCCTGGTGTTCAATTTCAAAAAAAGATATGGTGCACTGTAATCACTTAATATCAGGCTGCGATATCCGTTGCCGATAAAATTTTTATCATAACCAAACTGAACATTGAAATATTTCATCAGGTCAAACACAATCGATCCTCGCGCATCGAAATAATCAAATGCGGTTGTTTTAAAAGGTTTGTAATATCCTGCACCTGGTACAGCATCAAAACCAGTTGCAGTTACCCGGTTTTGAAAATATGATGGTCCCCTTTCCTGGTTATCGACAACATAGGTTGAAAATCCAAGATGTTTTCCGACCAAACCACGCAAGGTGAACCCTTTTGAATTCAGGAAGACATGTTCATTATTACCGGTCTCGTAAGATTGGTTTTGCTGAATAACCGGATTCAGGGCAAGAAAAAAATCATTTTCGTTTACTTCGAAAAAATTCGCTTTCGTTTTATAAAAAGTATTGAACCATGGATGCTTACTCTGAAAATCATCTTTGTTTCCTGTCACCCATTCGCTGTTATTCATCAGCAATTCACGCATATTGTATTTATCTACCGGCGACAACTTATAATATTCATCGTAAGGAAAGAACTTACCTAGCGAATCCGCCGTTTCGGCCACTTCAACAGCAAGTTTTCTGCTTAATGGCTTGGGAGTAAAAATATTCAACTCGGGATTTGTTTGCAAACGAATTTCCAGTCTCTCCAAAAAATGATCAGATTTCGAACCCAGCGGTAAAAAGGTTGACTGGCTGAAAGCTGGCACGGCGAATAATAAAATTATCGAATGGCTTACAATGGTTTTTATAAATTGCGTCATAATAGCACTTTAGCGATTCCGATTTCAAGATATGCAAAAATACCTGATTAAAAGTATTTCCATTGTCAATGAAGGTAAGATTACAGTGGCGGATGTGTTGATAGAAAATCAACGCATCAAAAAAATTGGCAGCAATATTCAGCCTTCGTCGAACGTAACGGAAATCAATGGCGAAAAAAAATTCTTATTGCCAGGCGCAATCGACGACCAGGTTCATTTTCGCGAACCAGGATTAACACATAAGGCTAGTATTTATACTGAATCAAAAGCTGCGGTTGCAGGAGGAGTTACCTCATTTATGGAAATGCCGAATACTGTTCCGCCTGCTTTTACACAAGAATTATTAGAAGCAAAATATCAAATTGCATCCAGGAGTTCTCTCGCGAATTATTCTTTTTTTATGGGCACTTCAAATGAAAATTCAGACGAAGTGTTAAAAACAAATGACAGAAAAAAAGAGATATGCGGCATAAAAATCTTCATGGGTTCTTCTACCGGAAATTTATTGGTGGATAATCATCTTACACTCGACAAGCTATTCAGGGAAAGTGAAGTGTTGATTGCAACACACTGCGAAGACGAAAAAATAATAAAGCGAAACATTGAAAAACGTAAGCAGGAGAAAGGAACATTGACACCCGAAGATCATCCTATTATACGAGATGAAGAAGCTTGTTTTGAATCTTCACTCACAGCCATCCAGTTTGCAAAAAAACATAACAGCCGACTGCATATACTCCATCTTTCCACGGAAAAAGAAATGCAACTGTTCACCAACCTGATTCCATTGGCAGAAAAAAGGATAACGGCTGAAGTTTGCGTACACCATCTGCATTTTACCAGTGATGACTATGCGAAATTGGGTAATCGCATTAAATGCAATCCTGCTATAAAGGCGCCTCATAACCGTGAAGCTTTATGGACGGCCTTGCTTGATGACCGGCTCGATGTAATCGCAACCGATCACGCGCCACACCTGCTCGAAGAAAAAGGATTTTATAGAGATAAAAATGGATTTCTTGTCTCGCTCGATGGAGAAAAAGGCTCATATGAAAAAGCACACGCCGGACTTCCTCTTGTTCAACATCCGCTGCTCACGATGTTATATTATGTGAAAGTTGGTAAAATCACCATCGAAAAAGTTGTTGAAAAAATGAGTCATGCTGTGGCTACTTGTTTCAATATCGCCGATAGAGGATTTATACGTGAAGGCTATTTTGCGGACCTTGTAGTGGTAGATACCGAACAAATCACCAGTGTTGGGCAAAATAATATTTTTTATAAATGCGGGTGGAGTCCATTTGAAGCCGCTTTGCCCGGCGAAAAAGGGTTCAATTTTCCCGCAGTCATTACACATACTTTTGTAAATGGCCAGCTGGTTTATGGAAATGGGGTGGTTGATGAATCTAATCGGGGACAAAGACTGTTGTTTAACAGGTAGAATTTTGGGGGAATGAGGATAAAAATATTCAACCAGCAACAAATTAAGAAATATTCAATAATCAACAATCAATATTCAATGCTCAAGTTTGAAATTCAATAAACGTTTTTGTATTTATACTTGAACATTGAATATTGATTGTTGATTATTGAATATTTCTATTCTCATTTACCATCATCACCGGGCAACACGCAAACTGATATAATGCAAATTGATAAAATAACTTATGAAGATCTTTCGATTTTTAATGATGACGAGGAGTCGTCCATCTTTCATAAGTTAAATTTTACAAGAACGATCGGAGGGCAAAATCGTTTGCTGCAATTTTTCAATAACCCTTTTAGCGATCTCAAGCATATTACAGATACACAGAAAATTCTTGCGCTTATTCTCAAAAATGTCGACGATTGGCCGGGTTCGATTTCAAACGGAACGATTATGGTGATAGAGAGATTTTATGAAACGGCCCTGGATGAAATTCCTTCACATCCCAATTTTGTCAATGCAATTTCCTACAAATTACTTCACGGACCAGATTATGCTTTGTTAAGATATTCTCTTACTCATTTCTCGGATTTCACACGGGGAATGGAATCGTTGGTTAAAATATTTGATGAGGATAATTGTCCCGCTATGCTCAGATCATACCTGCATCGCGTGAAATCATTATTAAACAGTGAAGAAATCCGGGCGCTGAACAAAACGGATAAGAGTGTGCCGTTTTCGGCTATACAAACAGTTTATTACGGACACTATATTCGCGAACGGTTTAAAAATAATGCCTTTGAATTGATTGAGATTTATGGTCGATTGGATGCCTGGTATTCGATGGCCATGGCTACGCAAAAATTCAATATGGCGATTCCGGAATTTATTGAGACCAATCAAACATTTATCGACGCTTCGTCCCTCTATCATGTTCTACTTCATAAAGCCGTTGCTTACGAGGTGCAAATGAACCGCGAAAGCAATTTTGTTTTTTTAACCGGCGCGAATATGGCAGGCAAGAGTACTTTTATAAAAGCGGTAGGTGCTGCTGTTTTTCTCGCACATCTTGGTATGGGCGTTCCGGCAAATTCCATGCAGTTGAGTTTGTTTGACGGGATACTCAGCAATATCAACGTTGTTGATAATATCGTTAAGGGTGAAAGTTATTTTTTTAATGAAGTTCAACGTATCCGCAATACACTGATCAAGATAACAGATAATCGAAAATGGCTTGTGTTGATAGATGAATTATTTAAAGGAACAAATGTGCAGGATGCAATGAAATGCTCTTCGACTGTAATCAAAGGATTGATCAAAATAAAAAATTCGGTATTTATTCTCTCCACCCATTTATATGAAATCGCTGAGGAACTAAAACAATATCCCAATATATCTTTCAAATATTTTGAAACAAGTATCAATGATGACCAGCTTGAATTCAGTTACCAATTGAAAGAGGGCATCAGTAATGACCGTCTCGGTTATTTGATTTTAAAAAGAGAGAAGGTTGTTGAAATGTTGGAGAAATTGTAGATGAATTCCCGCATGGACAATTTTTGATAGTGTCTCGGTTTGATTTTTTTTAAGGTGGAAGGTGTGGGGTATAAGGTATGGCAGCTGTTAATTAATAATGTTGTTTAGTCTGAAAAACAAAAACCATGAGTAGAAAATGAGCTCTGCCATACCTTATACCCCACACCTTCCACCTTAAAAAAAATCAAACCGAGACACTACTCCCCTTCTCACTACTTCTCATATTTCATATATTCGTAAACATGAAAAGACCCCTGCTGCTGATATTTGCCTTTGCGATTTTACTGACTGTGGAAATACTCCGCGTATATTTTATAATGCCATTTCCTGGTAGTCAGCGTTCAAATACGATCGATATCGCCTACTTTATCAATAATAACATTTGGTGGATACGCCTGCTGCTGATCATCCTAATGATATCATCTGTGTTATATTATCTGAGGAAAGGAAGATGGTGGCAAAAAACCATTTTGATTTTTTTCATGCTGCTTTATGGATTGATTGCTTATGCTTTCAATTTCAAATTTCTTGCAGATAAAATGTTCTATCAACCCAAAGAAAAATTATTTGCTACTACTGCTGCAGACACAACAGATAAAAATAAATTAATCATTGGTGTTGCTTTGGGCGATGAAGCAAAAGCCTACCCGATTGAAATTATTGGTTACCACCACCAGGTACGAGATACAGTTGACCATCAACCGGTGATGATTACCTACTGTACTGTTTGCCGGACCGGCCGCGTTTATAGTCCCTTTGTAGATGGCAAAATGGAACAATTCAGGCTTGTTGGCATGGATCATTTCAATGCAATGTTTGAAGATCAAACAACAAAAAGCTGGTGGCAACAGGCAACCGGTGTAGCAATTGCCGGCTCTTTAAAAGGAAAACAATTACCGGAAATATTTTCGAGACAAATGCGTCTTGGTGATTGGCTGATATTACATCCAAATAGCACGGTGTTGCAACCCGACAAAAATTTCAAAGAACAATATGATAGCCTGAAAGGATACGACGCAGGAACAATTCATAGCGGTCTTGAAAAACGCGACAGTGCATCATGGAAATTTAAATCATGGGTCATTGGAATTAATCTTAATGGTCAAAGTAAGGCTTATGACTGGAATACACTTACGGAGAAAAAAGTGATCCATGATCAGATCGGCAAAACGCGCATATTGCTCACCGTTGAACCCGATAACAGAACATTTTATGCATTTGCACTGAGCGATACATCGAATTTCAGTTTCGATCCGGCAACAAATCTTTTAAAAGACGATCATTCAAAATTAATCTGCAAGCTGAATGGTCAGTGTACCAATGAAGCGATGAAGGAAGTCGCATTGGTGCCAATACAAGCCTACCAGGAATTCTGGCATTCATGGAGAACATTCCACCCGAGCACCACGAAATATGAATAAGTGCCGCGAATAAATACTACAAACAGGCAGTAGGCCAGCATGCTCAATTATCTATCTTGATGTTTTAACCCAGCAATATTGTTGTTGAAACAGAGATAATCATTTCGGTAATTTAAATTTCATTGCTCAATCGTTCGATAGCAAAATTGCCTCACTGAATTTCAAGTATGCTTGTTAAGACTTTTGGCAGCGCCGTGTACGGCGTTGAAGCCACCACAATAACCGTTGAAGTAAACGTATTGAATGGCAGTAAATATTTTATCGTCGGGTTGCCGGACAATGCAGTGAAAGAAAGTTTGCAGCGCGTGGAAAGTTCTATCAAGAGTAACGGTTATTATATGCCGCGCACAAAATTGGTGGTCAGCCTGGCCCCGGCAGATCTTCGCAAATCAGGTTCCGCATTTGATTTACCAATTGCATTAGGAACTCTTGGTGCAACCGAGCAAATTCAAAATATCGATCTCTTTGAAAAATATGTGATGATGGGTGAATTGAATTTAGATGGCACCATTCAACCCATAAAAGGCGCGTTGCCGATCGCCATCCAGGCAAGAAAAGAAAATTTCAAAGGCCTTATTGTTCCTTATCAGAATGCAAGAGAAGCGGCGATGGTTGACAAACTCGAAGTGTTTGGTGTGAAGCATATAAACGAAGTGATCAATTTTTTCAACAATATCCATGCACTCGAAGCTGTCGTTGTCAATCCACAAGATGAATTTTACGCTTCACAATATGATTTCGATATTGATTTCAGCGATGTGAAGGGCCAGGAAAATATTAAACGCGCGTTGGAAATCGCAGCTGCCGGTGGTCATAATGCCATACTCATTGGTCCGCCCGGCGCGGGCAAAACCATGCTTGCAAAAAGACTTCCTACTATTCTTCCACCATTGACGCTATATGAAACGCTTGAAACAACAAAGATTCACAGCGTGGCCGGCAAACTGCCAGAACATGCAACATTGATTGCAAAACGACCCTTTCGATCTCCGCACCATACCATCTCAGACGCAGCGCTTGTTGGCGGTGGTGGAATCCCACAACCGGGAGAAATTTCACTTGCACACAATGGTGTTTTATTTCTCGACGAATTACCGGAATTCAAGCGCAGCGTTTTGGAAGTAATGCGCCAACCAATGGAAGAAAGAAGAGTAACTATAAGCCGTGCAAAAGTCGCCATCGATTTTCCTGCGAGCTTTATGCTGATAGCATCTATGAATCCATGCCCTTGCGGATTTTATAATCATCCCGAAAAAGAATGTAGTTGTGCACCAGGCACGGTACAAAAATATTTGAATAAAATCTCCGGTCCTCTACTCGACCGAATTGACCTGCATGTTGAAGTAACACCAGTTGCCTTTTCAGAATTATCATCACAAAAAAAAGGAGAGCCATCTTCGGCTATACGTGACCGTGTAATCAGGGCAAGAGAAAAACAGGTGGCAAGATACGCTGGGCATCCGGGTATTTATGCAAACGCGCAAATGAGCAGCAGGCTTTTGAAAGAAATATGCGTTATTCAGACACCGGGACAAAACTTATTAAAGTCTGCAATGGCGAAATTAAATCTATCCGCGCGGGCATATGACCGGATTTTGAAAGTATCAAGAACAATCGCAGATCTGGCGGAATCTGAAAATATTAATATAGAACATTTGGCGGAAGCGATCCAATATCGAAGTCTTGATCGGCAAGGATGGGCGGGATAAAAAACGGGCCTGTATTCTCAGCGTAGAAAAGATAAAATAAAAATGTGCAAATCCTTTGAAAGTAATTTTAGGAATTGCACATCGATAATGAAGTTGTATTTAATCAGGCGAAACGGTTTTCGCAAAAACCAAACCTGGTGTATTCTCAATCATTAAAGATTTGTCTTCATTTTTTTCCTTGCCCTTGAATGAAAATATGCTTTTCAAAACCTGGATTGCAGTAAGACGGATAATTTTAAAATCGAGAGATGCATTTGCATTACGGACATAAAAAGCATCCCATTGATATCTATGAAAAATACTGTGGAAATTTTTAGCAGGACCACGATATCCTTTCACCTGGGCCATACCGGTAATACCTGGTTTTGCATAATGACGTAAACGGTAGTTGTTTACTATTTTACCGAAATCATCATTGTCCTTATGCATATGCGGACGAGGTCCTACAATACTCATATCACCGATGAGCACATTAAAAAACTGTGGCAATTCATCCAAGCTCGAAATTCGTAGAAATTTGCCGAGGCGCGTGATACGCGGATCATTTGAAACTGCCTGCTCATGATCACAACCGGGATTAACTACCATTGTTCTGAATTTAAAACAACGGAATGTTTTGCCAAGAAATCCTACCCTTTTTTGTATAAAAAATACCGGTCCTTTCGAGTCGAGCTTAATAAGTATAGCCAACAACGGTACCAGCCAGCTCAATAAGAATACGACCACAGATACAGAAAAGATGATATCAAAAGCTCTTTTGTAGGTTAAATAGAATCGACGACCCGTTAATTCATTTCGAAAGCTTGCTGAACCTTTCTTTATGTTTATCTCTTTAATGAATAATTTTTCTTTTGCAATTCCAAGCATCAGGTACCTAATTTATGGTTTATTAAGGATATAGCAACAATCGTAGGGATGTGTAAATCAACTTGTTATCACAAGGACGCAATTATTGAAACTAAAACGATTTTCAAATAGCCCACTAATTAATCACCGTTTACTTCCAATTTTCTTGCCAGTTAAACTTCTAATCAATTGTTCTTTTGTTAAGAAGATTAAAAAATTCCCTAATACATAATGATTTACGCAAAGGATGACACGTGTTTTTTCAAAAAGGTTGCACGGAGATGTTGTTAATTTTAAATGGGTCAGATTCTCATTTGAAAAACATGAAACGGACATCTTGCCTTTTTATTGTTATGTGTGATCGTCAAAACTCATTCTGATCCCATGATAAGAGATTACACCTAAGAGATGGGTAATTAACCATCAGCAGGCGAATAGATTGAATTTGTAATCTTATTATGAACTGCGTTTTACTATTTCTTCATAAGCAACCGCAGTTTTTTTAGCAGCAATTTTCCAGGTATAGTGATTGAATATTTTTTTGATGAGCTCTTCGTTCGCGGGACTTGCGGCTGCTTTTTCAATTGCTGATGATATAGAATCCGGAGATTGTGGATCGCAGTACCAAGCCATATCTTCAAAATATTCTCTTGTATCTCCTTTGTCAGTAATTACGATGTTGCAGCCCATAGCAGCAGCTTCGAGACTACTCAGTCCAGTTGTCTCAAACCAACTCGGCAGTATATGCACTTTCGCTAAGGAATAATATTTAATGAGTTCTTCTCTTTCCAAAGGCCCTGTAAATTTTATGTTGTCATGTGCGATCCTTTTACATTCTTCATAATACTTATATTGGTTGGTTGAATGTGCACCGACGATACATACATTGAATCTTGAACCATTCATCGCCTTAATAAGATTGAGTTGGTTTTTTAAACCTTCAATCCTCGCAACACAAATTATCAGATCGTCCTGTCGCACCTGAGCATGCCCTGTATTTACAAAAACATTTTCATCAATAGCATTTGGAATGACCTTATACTTCTGCGGAATCCCATATCGTTGAAGTAAACGTTTATACTCATTTTCTGAATTGGGCAATAGGCAGGCAGCATTTGACAGAATATATTTTATTGTTTTTCGCTGACCCCACCAGATATATTTCCTGCTGATTATTTTTTCGTTGTTTTTAATGCTCCGCGCGATTGCCTTGAAATATTCAATTTGATCGGCTGACAAAAAAGAGAAAATTATTTTCGCAAATCCACGGCGCACTTTTTTTTCATATTCAGAATAATCCACAAATATTGTTGAAACAACATAAGGTTTTCCAGAATCGATAATGTGCTGTAGTATGTCAGCCGGCCTTATGATATTGAAAAAATGAATCAAATCGTATCCACGATAATCTATCTTTTCATTCGTCAATCGAATATCCACAGATACCCCCGATGTTCGGAGATATTCTGCAGTCTTTATGATCTGCACGGTGTCTCCACCGGTATTCGTAAACAACGTAGACCTGGATATGAAAAGGATTCTCAATTTTCCTTCTTTAAAACTTGTGATTGTAGATGTTTCTTTTTTCTCGGATAAAAATTGCCTTTGTCAAATTCTTCAAAAATTCCCTGATGAAATGCAAAGATCCAGATTAGATATTCTGCAATATTTGTGATATAGCTGCCTGTAAATTGGTAAATGAAAATAAAAAGAAACAGACCAAGTCGATAGTAATTTTCATAAACCTTTGTCTTAAAGAAAAAATATATCTCTATACCAAAGCGACCAATCAATCCCACAAGCCCAAATGCTGCCAGCGTATCGCCCAGAACATTTGGAATTACCAGGCCTGCAGTAGTAAAATTAGATCTCCCATAGAATTTTTTAAATATCGCAAGGCTCAAATCTTTTACCTGGCCCGGCCCACATCCAAACCAAATACTTTTTTGACTGGCAATTTTCCAACCAAGGTAAAACGAATCAAAAGTTCTTCCTTTGAAAGAAGTATCGTGCCCGGTAAATACATTCGTCATGCGAATCACAAAAACACTATCCTGGAAAATGATAAGAATAACAGGTATAGCAATAACCGCTATCACTCCCAAAAACAATAAATAAAAAGTTACACGTTTGTCGAAAAAACGATTGTACCCCCAAATCAATGTGAAAAGCAAAGAAAGAACCAAACCAAATATTCCTCCAAACGACAACGACAAAAGAATTGGAATAGTAACAAGAAAAAAAATAATGGCAGCATTATGCAATTTCAAAATAAACATCTTCAGATAATAATATAATGCAATGGGTGCAAACAAAACTGCATAGTAAGACGGTTCATATGTAAGCAATTGTAAACGCAATGTTTTTACGCCCGGGGTAATTTCATTGGCATACCAAAATATATTTCTCAAAAAAGGACTAGCAAGCGCGAGTAATGCAAATGCAACGAGAACAATATTTACCAGGATAATTGCTTTATATATTGTTCGCAGCGTTTTACATTCTTCCAAAAATTGAAAAACTGCCAGCGCAAAAACATATACCGCAAATAGAAGCAAAGACGACCTCAGGTAATAATAAAAATTTACTCCATTGATAAAGTGAATGATAGCATATGGCAAGAGCACTATAACAAATACGTACACATATTTGAATGAAGGAAATTTAAGCAGCCAATATAAAAAAATGGGAGTTAATAATGTTGTGTACAACAAACCCAATGGCAATAAAAAACCATTCAGAAAAAAATATAAAAATGCAATGGGATAATATTTATTGAACCGTATATCCAAAGCCATAGTTTGTAAAGTAACAGTTGGTTTCCGCCAGGCCATTAGGTTTTTTCAAAAAGATACACACCCACACCAAAGCCGCGTTCCCTGTCATATTCCTGGCCGAATTCATATCCATAAATATACCTTTGCTCCAGTACCTTACATCCGGTGAAACATTGAAAAATATATTCGGGAGTGAAAGCCCTGTGTGCGTTGAAATAAATTTTGCATTCATTATCGACCGGTACAGAAAAAAGAATTTTTCCTCCGGGCTTAGTGACTCTTATTAATTCCGATATTGCCTTTTCACTTCCTTTCGCATCCAATGGATCACCGTAACGGCCGAGCCCGATATGCTCAATAACACACAAAGATGAAATGGATTCTACACTGGAATCAGGAAAAGGCAGATCCAGGATTGTTCCGCTTTTGAAAAATAAGTTCGGAAGTTTGACTTCGATCGGCCTGATGTCAATAAAAGTAACAGGAACAAAGCCACTAATAATTCCAATCGTTTTTACTGCGCTCGCAATGTCGATATGATGTGATGGTTTGTACGCGAAAATTTTTTCCGCTGCCCACGAATCTTGGTAAAAATAAATAGGTTCAACCGGTGTCAATGCGGTTTTATCCTGTAGGCACGGAAATAAATTATGCCCATACATTTTGAAAGAGGATGAAGCTATGTTTTTTTTATACCACCTGTAGTCTTTGTAGAACCAAAGAAAATTTTTGATCCACCGAAAAGGAGCGAATTTTATGTAATCCCTGTAAGTGGTAAAAAGAATATAATACTTCTTCAATTTTTTCATTTGTCCGGCAGATTTATTTGACAAAAAAATTTAGACAACCTCCATCTTTCTTATTTTATACCGAATGACCAAGTGATACAAATAAAAATAAGTAACCTGTACGATTAAATAGCTGGTCACCGCTCCAAATACGCCCCAAATCGGCACTAGAAAATAGCTTCCGGCAAGGCCAATAACAGAAGTGAAAATTCCTATGAATAAAGACCAATGCGTTCTTTCAAAATAGATCATATAGTTCGAATATATCAAAACTATCCCATTAATGATCTGAGCAACGAGAAGGAACGGAAGAACGTGCATCGCCGGAATATATTTATCAGAAATGATTTTAATTTTTATTGCAACATACAATCCAACCAGCAACATAACACTTAGTACAAAAAGAACGATTGCGAGTTGTGAAATCAGTTTCCGGGTTTTTCGAATATTCAATTTTAAATCTTTTTCTTTCAGAAAACTCGGCAACCAGGAGTTTTGCACTGCGGTACAAATCATGTAAAGCACATTGGCAATTGAAAAAGCCAGGTAATAATAAGAAAGATCTTTTGCCGTCCCATTTTTTTCAAGAAAAAATTTATCACTGTAATTGCTGATTAAACCCCAAATTGCCGAAAACATGATCGGCAATCCCAATTTGAGTGAATTGGAAATAATTTTGAAATCTATGCGGGGAAACATCTCCCTCAAATAAAAAGAAAAAAAAACCGCCAAAACGATCAGCTCGGAAAGATAAGTGCAGATCAGACGTATGTGAATGGCGTCATTTCTGAAATAATACAAACACGCAAGTGCAACGACATTCACAATAATCAGTCTCCATAAATTATACCTGCGAAAATATTTAATCTTCTCGCTGGTGATAAAATAATTGGAAAGAATTACGGTATAAACAGAAACAATTGTCGCCAGCAACATGGCCCATCTGAAGCGAGGGTAGTTGATATCGTTTTTAAATAAGATTTTTACAAAATCAAAATCGAGTCGAAAAACATAGACCGGGATAATAACAATTGCCAGCGCCACCGATAATAAAAAAGCGATATTAAATAAAACAACTTTTCTTTTTTCATCCAGGTGATTATCAGAATAGAATTTAGTTTGAGAAACATACAAACCAAAATTCAGGATCACAGAAAATGTAACTATGATGGACAGAATGTAATTATACAACCCGTATTCTTCCTGAGTCATCAGCCTCAGATATATTGGTAACAATATGATACCCGAAGCTCTAACCAGTATATCCATACTCAATACAGTCAATAACTTTTTAAAAGTTGCATTTTGACTGTATCTTCCAATCCATTCTTTTACATTGATGTTTTTTATTTCCATGGTCAGAGAGCCGGCAAAGTTGAAAGTGCTATTTTCCCATTACATATTTCCTTGTTTCTATCAGTAGCGCAAAAAGGAAAGCAGCACCCAGCCCAATGCCGCCCATAATTGCAAGCAATGTAGTCAAGGACTTGGAGTCTGGCACATTACCCACCTTTACTCCGTCAATTAACGATACCGCTTCGTTGTCTGCGTACAAATTCCTTTTTGATTCCTCTCTTTCACCTACAAGGACATTGGTTTGTACATATATGTCTGCCGGATTAACAGCATTGTTATAAACAGTCGCGGAAATTTTAGAAGTGGAAAAAAAACGATTATAATACGTTTTCAACGAATCCAATTTTGCAATTTCACCTTCTATATATTTGAGTCTTTCCATATTGTTTTCCCTGTCTACTTCTATTACCTTTTTTATATAAGGAAGGTTATTCAAATATTTAACCAGGGCATTTTGAATGCTTAGACCGTAGGAATTATTCTTCAGTCCGAAAATAATTTTAAAAGGTTCATTGATTTTGGTAGATGTATCCGTTTCGAGCTTTTCATCACTCATATTCTTTGAATCGAAGTACAATATATGGCTCACGATATCTGTTTGTACACCGAGCTCTGCAGACAGCTTGTCAAAAGAACCTGATTTCGCCAGCACGTTCAATTGATCTACAATTTCAGCATAAGTCCTTTTGGTGAGTTTATTGAACGTAAGCACCATTGAAGCCTGGTAATATTGCGGACGTGACATAAACAAAAAAGCGCCGATAGCCAGGCCAACTGCCACTCCAACAATTATAAAATATTTCTTTCTATTCAGCACAATACCGAGAAAAGACAGGAATCTGAAAAAACTTTTCGCCAGCGAAATAAAAAAAAACTTCAACGCGGAGATGTTTATCTGATCTTCTGAGTTTGTATTTTTTTGATCCATAGCAGGCGATCTTGGGGTGAAAAAGTTTTTCCGATAATAGGCGCAAAAGTAGTAAAATTAAATCCTGCAAAGCCAGCTAATTAAGATATTCCTTGTTGCTTATACCCCAATAGCCGACATTTCGTACTTTCGCCTGATATTTCAGGCGGAGGCCTGGTTACTAATTGAAAATGTAAAGTAATACATGTTTGGTGTACAGATCGAAGGCAGGTTAGGAAATCAAATGTTTCAATATGCCTTTGCTTTGGCGCAACAAGAACGATTGAAAGATGAGTTTTATATTGACGGATACAGATATTTTTTTTTCAACCGTTATTTTATTCTTCCATCATATTTCACGCTAGGCACAAGCATCTCATTCAAAAATCTGTTTAACAAAAGTGTATTTTACCTCGGGCATTCGATGAAGCCGCCAATCGTTGTGCAGGATCAGTGGTTTGATGCTAACACTTTTTTGAAGCAGCATTCAAGACCCGGCATCATTTACAAAGGGTTCTTTCAATCCGAACAATATTTTTATAATGTCAGAGACAAAATAAAAAAGGAATTTAATATCAAAAAAAAACACCGGGTTAACTTATCCGACTTTACAGGCAACAGCAAAGAAACAATAGTTGTTCACATCAGGAGAACGGACTACCTGGAATTTGGCTCAGACGATTTACAATATAACCTAAGCTTACCCGATAACTATTATCACCGTTGTCTGTCCGAATTAAACACTGATGACAAGAATATTCTTTTTCTGAGTGATGATATGGAATACGTAAAAAAGAATTTTGATTTTCCAGGTGCGATTTATTCAGAGAATAATACCGAAATCACCGACTTCCAATTGTTAATGCAGGCAGATTACCTGGTTTTATCCAACAGCACTTTTTCCTGGTGGGGCGCTTACCTAAATACAAAAGTCAGGCAAGTTTTTGCTCCCGAATACTGGCTAGGATTCAAAGTAAAAAAGGAATGGCCAAATGGCATTGTTTGTCCCGGCTGGAAAAAAATAAATGTACTTTAATATGACGGCAACGACGCAGGACACAAACCAGAGCTCCGATAAAGTAAGCGTTCTATTGCTGGCTTTCAATCGACCCGTTATTACTGAAAAAGTACTGGAGGCAATTGCTATATATGCGCCTCGTGATCTTTACATAGGAATCGATGGGCCACGTCCCGGAAATGAAAAAGATGTTGAAAATTGCGGATTGGTAAAAAAACTTGTCGATAATTGGGAGCAAAAGAACCCATCTGTCCGAGTTCATAAATTATACAGAGATAAAAATTTGGGATGCGGACACGCCGTTAGTGAAGCCATTAATTGGTTCTTCGACAATGAGGAGATGGGAATTATCTTGGAAGATGACTGCCTGCCAAATAAAAGTTTTTTTTCCTTTTGCCAAATATTGCTCCGCAAATATTATGATAACGAGGCCATCATGCATATCGGTGGAAGTAATTATCTCGACGATAAAATAAAAATCGACAGCACTTATTACTTTTCAAAGTTCCCGCATATCTGGGGATGGGCAACCTGGAGAAGAGCATGGAAAAAATATCAGTTCGATATGCCGCACTTCGACGAATTTCTGCATCATCCCGACTTCAAAAGATATTATGACAACGAAGTTTTTATCAAAGTAAAACAGAAGGAAGTTGACACATGGGATAGTCAGTGGGTCTATACATTCATCATGAATGAGGGGTTGAGCATCCTGCCCAAAAAAAATCTTGTGAAAAATTTAGGCTTCGATGAATTCAAAGGAACACATCTTCATAAAAAACCGAAATGGTATAATGATAACACTACGGAAATTCAAACAATCATCCATCCCAATAAAATTCTGCAGAACCAACTCGCAGATGACTATATTTATAAGAAAGCCTATAAAAAAACGATTATCATCCGAATCAAGACCTTGATCAAAAAATTATTTTTCAAAAAAGTTTAGCTCAAGATTTGAAAAAGAATTAAAAAAAACGCCGTCTTTAGCTGCAAAAATAGCAAGGTCATAAAACGGGAAAGTTATCTTCTGATTTTTGATGTAAGCATGTAAAGACAATATTGTTTTTTTCTCCTTCAATTCTGTAATACAAATCAGCTTGCCATAATTATCATATACAAGTATTCCGTTATAATCGAGATCCTGCAAATAATTTAAGAACGTGATGCCGTCATCGTTATTTTTTTCAAAAAGCGTTCTGTCGTATTCCAGAAAAATGACAGGGTGATGCCTTCTCAAAATATTTTCGGCACCCTTTAAAATTTTGAGATCATATCCATCCGTATCGGTCTTGATAATACCAATTTTTTCATTCGAAAAATTCTTTTCAAAAAAATGGTCGATGCTTGAGAAATCGAGACTTGTTCCTCCCTCAGCATCGGCTACAAATTTGGAAGTGCCTAATGCGGATTCATTTTTTACTTTCACCGAAACAGGCTTGTCTGAAAGCAGGATATTATGAATATAACATTCTTTAATCTGCGCACTATTTTTTTTCAATAGATCAAAATAAAAAGGATCACCTTCAAAACAATGAACGGGAGCTTCGGTAACCTGTCGAAGCATAAGAAGCGTGTCCCCGATATTTGCTCCAACATCGACAATAGAAAAACGCTCCTTCCTGAACTGCTGATATTGCTGTGTGATTCTTTGCAGATTGGTGTTATAATACGGGAAATGAGAAAGATTATACGTGATAGAATGAGATTTTGGCATTAATACTTTGCTGCCATAAATATTCCGCTTAACAATTTTGCGGTTACCAAAAAAATAATTGGTATACCCAGGCGAGACATACAATCCAAAACCCGACAAAATTCTTTTTACGAATGCTTTCACTATTTGTAATAATATTTGAATTTCTTAAATACTTTCTGTTTTCGATACAGGCTGAGAAATTTGTTTATTGGTGCAAAGAACAGGTAAATTTTTATCTATGACAGAAATCATTTTCTCAACGGGGATTTTACTCAATAAACCCATGGGTACATTTTCGAAATCGGTTGTTGATTTTTTTTCAATCATCTGGTCAACTTCGTCCGGATAGACAGTAAAAAAATTTTCTGCTATTTCCTTAGGATAAGGACCAAACCTACCATAATGCAAGCCGCTAAATAGTCCGAAGACCGGGCATTGCACCGCGGCTGCAAGATGGACGGAACCGGTATCGACGCTGACAATACAGGCCGCTTTTTTCAATACCGCGAGGAATTGCGGTAGTGTGGTTTTTCCTGTTAAATCAATTACAGCTCCATTAAATGATAATATGAATTGTTGCGCATCATCGATATCTCCCGGTGATCCACAGACGACAGGCGTTAGTCCATACACAGTCTGTATATGACGGGCGACTCTCGCAAAATTTTCAGCAGGCCATTTTTTTATTTTTGAACCGGACCCGGGAAAAATGATAAAATAGGATGGTGGTAAAGAAAACTGATCTGTATTTTCATTTACATCAAGTGCGGTTGAAGCGGATTCAATTTTTATCTTCAAAATATTTTCGATAAACCTTGCATTGCGATTAGCATCAAACAAGAAGCGTTCTTCTTGGTCCATCAATCGCGTATAAAGATGAGTTGGTATCAGCGATCTTTCATAGTTTACCAATATATAACCATCACTTTTCATACCGATCTTTTCCGGCGCATCTGTTACTGCAATCATCATATCATCAAGTCTGAAACTTCTGGTGTGAATCAGGTTAATGGCAACAGCAGGCGCCGCACTCCTTATTTGCCTTAATATGTTGAACCGATAAAAAAAGTTTTGCCTGAATTTTTTTTTGTTTATCCAGATTGTATCGTCAGCAATTTCACTATCGTATTTATCAAAAATCTGTTTGAATACGCCGTTACCTACAAATGTTATTTTGTAATTACGGTAAATGGGCGCGTTTCTGAAATAATGAAGCAAGTTCCTGATCAGCATATAATCCCCGATCTCATCAGGTTTAACAAGTAATAATCGGGCGGGAGTTGTTTTTACGGGAATAGATTTGACACAATAATAGATCACCTGGTAGATCGTGAGCTTAATTATTTCTTTTAATTTGAACACAAATGATATTTTATACTCAACATGGCAACAAATTATTATTGCATTCGATAATATTGCCGGCAGAACTAATATTAAGGTTGATACAAAAGTTTATAAAAGTTTGCGAAAGCGCAAATTTAGTGTTTAGAATGATTTTACTTTGTATAAAGAGGGAAATTTTCCCGGATTTACTGTGAAATCATCAGCATATCCAATAACATGAAAATAGGCATCATCGGAACCAGGGGAATTCCCAATCAATACGGAGGCTTTGAACAATTTGTTGAATTCGTTGCACCGGCGCTTGTTAAAAGAGGGCATGAAGTTTTTGTTTACAACTCTTCTCTGCATCCATATCAAGCCGATTCATGGAATGGCGTGCATCTCTTAAAAAAATTTGATCCTGAAAATAAGATTGGCACATTTGGTCAATTCATTTATGACTTTAACTGTATCGTCGACAGCAGGAAAAGAAATTTTGATGTCATTTTACAATTGGGTTATACCAGCAGCAGTCTGTGGACATTTCTTTTTCCGAAAAAAGCCACACTCGTAACAAACATGGACGGACTTGAATGGAAAAGAAGCAAATACAAAAAAACAGTTCAGCAATATTTAAAGCTCGCTGAAAAGTGGGCTGCTATTCATAGCGATCAATTAATTGCCGATTCAAAAGGAATTCAATCGTATTTATTGGAAAAATATAATCGAAGTTCAGATTTCATTCCATACGGCGCAATCTTGTTCACGAACGGTGAAGAAAAAGCGCTTCAACAACATCAGCTCACCAAATACAATTATAACCTCCTAATCGCCCGCATGGAACCTGAAAACAATATTGAAACAATATTGATCGGCCATCAAAAATCAAAAACAGAAAAAAAATTAATCCTCGTTGGCAACCATAACAATGAATTCGGCAGTTATGTGAAGAAAAAATATGAAGGCGAACGAATTATTTTCCTTGGGCCGGTTTTTGATTTGCAATTGCTGAACAACCTGCGATATTTTTCGCATTTGTATTTTCATGGTCATTCTGTCGGCGGAACCAATCCATCGTTGCTTGAGGCGATGGCCTCACAAGCTCTGATTGTGGCAAACGATAATGTGTTTAACCGCACCATCCTGGAGGACGATGCATTTTATTTTTCTACGCCGGAAGATATCGTTGCCGTCACGGAGAAGGCCATTGCTAAAAATGATTTTCAACATTTTCTTGAAAATAACAACGACAAGATCAAAAAATATTACTCCTGGAATCATATTACCGATCAATTAGAAAATTGTTTATCCAATGCGCTACGGCATAGAAAAAATTAAAAAATTTATCAACGTTTCCAGGATTTATATTCTGTATGCTTTTCTTACATCAATCATTTTTTCGCTATTGGTCCCAAATAGCATTTGCATCATCGCACTTTTTGCAGGATGGTTGTTTGAAGGAGACTTGAAAGAAAAATGGAACCGGCTAAAAAAAGATTTTTTATTCATCGCTTACGCGATTTATTTTTTTGTGCAGGCCAGAGGCATATTTACCGCGACTGATTTTTATACCGGGTGGTGTGCTGTCGAGGGGAAACTGGGTCTTTTAATCATTCCGGTTATCTTTTGTTCATCAACATTTGTGAACCAGGAGATGCGAAAAAAACTGATGATGGCGCTTGGCATTTTGCTTACGCTTGCAACTTTATACTGTCTTTCGGTAAACACTGTGGAATACATGCACACCAGGAACACCGAATTATTCTTTTATCACAGATTAGTGAGCGCAATCGATCAGCACGCGATCTATTTTTCCGTCTATATTTTTATATTTATTGTATTTCTTTTGAGAGAAAAGAATATACCGCTTTGGTTGCAACAAAGGGCAGTTATCAGGATAAGCTGGATACTTTTCTTCATAGGAATAATCATTTTGCTTTCTTCAAAAATGGTATTGGTATTTTTAATAGCCTATTCGGTGTATATCATCATTTATCACTCATCACCAAAGTATAAAAAATGGCGTCCGGTATTCCTGGGAACAGTTATCGTAATTTTTTCTTCCATACTTTTTTTATTTAATAACCCGGTGAAAAGAAGGTTTGATGACCTATTGCAGAACAATGTCTCCCTGATGCAGAAGCAGCAATATAGCAGGGCCGACTATTTCAACGGGATTGAATTTCGCTTGCTACTATGGCGATTTACTTATGAAATTCTGCGCGATAATCATGCATTCGTTGCTGGTGTTGGTCCGGCAAACACACAATCAATGCTGCAACAAAAATATCTTAGCATGAATTTATATGCCGGCGACAAAAATCGCGGCGACCAAGGGTATATGAATTACAATTGTCATAACCAGTTTTTGCAAGTGAGCCTGCAATCGGGAGTGATTGGATTGCTGGCCTTTTTATTTTGGTGCTATATGATAATCGTTAAGACCATCCGGAAAAAAAATGTCGTATTATCCGGCATTGTGCTAATCACTTTTATTTTCTTTTTTACTGAATCTGTATTGGAACGTCAATATGGAATGATATTATGCAGCTTTTTTCCCTTGCTTTTCTTATATCCTGAAAAAGAAGAAAAAAATTCCTGACTTTCTATTCGTACAACTTTTTAATCTTAGAGATATGGGCACGGTATCCTTTCACGACGAAGCCCATTCGCATTTTTTGAAGAAATCTTGGAAGCGCAATCGCAAAAATATGCTTGTAAAAATAAAGCATGTTTTCAATTTTTTTGGTGGGGATATATTTGTTTTTAATTGCCAGCGTTTCTTTGCATCCCAACAGCCACTGTGCATTGCTAAACCCTTCCATACGCATATTAGCGATGACTTTAGAAATATATTTGAACCGGCAATTATTAACCAAAAATCTTAACACGAGGTCGTAGTCCATTGCGCATTTGTATTGTTCATCAAACAAGCCCAACCGATCGTAGCATTTCTTTTTTACAAACACAGTTGGATGGTTAATTGTCATCTCTCTTTTCAGATAATTGTGATCCCCCTTTAATACAAAATCGGTTTTGCCATTTTTCAACAAGCGTAGATCTCCATAGGAAATATCGTAGTCATCAATTTGTTCCACTACCGTTGCCACAGCGTCCGATTCATACCAATCATCGGCGTTGATGATTCCAATAATTTCTCCATTTGCATTCCTGATTCCTTTATTGAATGCATCGCTGATACCATTATCTTTTTCGCTTAAAAAAAAAGCAATCTGGTTGTGGTATTTATCGATAATGTCAATGGTGTTGTCCGTCGAGCCTCCATCTATAACGATATATTCAATATTAGGATAGGTTTGATTAAGGACACTTTGAATTGTGCCTTCTATGTATTTTTCGCCGTTATATACAATGGTAATTATAGAAACCAATGGTTGATGTACCATAGAAATCGAACTTATCTGAGAAATTTTTTAGCATGCACACCATATCAGTAGGGCGACAGGTGATACCGTTTTAAAAAACGATGCAAAGTAACATTTATAAGTATCATTGATTTTATTTTTTCTATTGTTATTTCAATTGGAGGTTCTACCTCATAAATTCCTAAATCCCAAAATCAGAAATGACAGTAATATGAATTAATTTCGAAATTATATCTCCGGCTAATCATGAAAAAAATTCTAAACAATGGTTTCGTCAGAAGGATCACAGATCTGCTGCTGAGTCCAATCACGATTTTCAGCGCCATCTGGTTCAAATATATCCGCACGGCAAACATCCGGCAAATGCCCATCAGTGAAAAAATCTTTATGAAGGTGGGAGTGTTGCCGATCAAGGATCATTATTATCAACCGCTTGTTAATCCTTCCAGGGATCTCACAAAAGCCCTCGATGAACCAAGAATATTACCGGGTATCGATTGGAACCTGAAAGAACAATTAGCTCTACTCGAAAAATTTGATTATGCCGAAGAACTGAAGGCAATTCCGTTTGAAAAAAAAGATGACAACGTCTTGACTTATTATTATAATAATCCATCACTTTGTCCGGCAGACGCAGAATTTTTGTACAATATTATACGACATTTCAAACCAAAAAAACTAATTGAAATCGGTTGCGGTTATTCTACACGTATGGCCTTGCAGGCAGAAACGAAAAACAAAGAAAAAAATAATAGTGATTCATGTGAACATATTTGTATTGAGCCTTATGAAATGCCATGGCTGGAGAAATTACCTGTGAAAGTAATTCGAAGTAAGGTTGAAGATGTGTCCATTTCAATATTTAGTGAACTCGAAGCCAACGACATTTTATTTATCGATTCTTCACACATGATAAGACCGCAGGGAGATGTGTTGTTTGAATTCCTTCAAATTTTGCCCATGTTAAAACCCGGGGTGCTGGTTCATGTACATGATGTTTTTTCTCCGCGTGATTATCTGAAAGAATGGATCGTCGATATCCACTGTCAATGGAATGAACAATATTTACTGGAAGCGTTTCTTTCCTGCAATAACCAATTCCGGATATTGGGAGCGGTTAATCTGCTGAAAAGAAATCACGCTGCGGCAATTGGTGCAAAATGCCCAAACACAGCAAAGATCCTAAATGATCAGCCAGGATCTTTCTGGATGGTTAGAAACTAAGAGATCACAGGGTAATTTGATTGTTGCCTCATCAATATAAAACTGTTTTTCGGAAATTGTGGAATAAACCTTTCAGCATTCCGAATGTTATATAACGCAATATGAAAATTTTACTTAATTACCTTAAGCCTTACAAATGGCTGGTAGGACTTACCCTTCTGCTGGCAGCCATTAATATCGGATTTTCCCTGATGGATCCCATCATTTTCGGGAAAATCGTAAACCTATCTAACGAATATGTCCAAGCGAAGAAAGCAAAACAGGACTATTCATTCGACCAGTTCTTTATGACTTTTTCCTGGACGAAACCAGGTGTTCTCAACCTGTTATTGTTTTCTATCGGCGTTGCGATGATGAGCAGGATCGCCAAAAACTTCCAGGATTATTTCATGAATGTGGTGGTGCAAAAATTCGGCGCCAAAGTATTTACTGATGGACTAAAACATGCCATGAAACTTCCTTACCAGGAATTTGAAGATCAAAGAAGCGGAGAAACACTTGGTATTTTGCAGAAAGTGAGAACGGATACCGAGAAATTCATCAACTATTTTATCAATGTCCTTTTCGGAGTTATCATCGGCATCGTATTCGTTTTTGTATATGCAGCGTTCTGGATAAGCTGGAGTGTACCGCTCGTTTATCTTGTCGGCATTTCATTACTCACGTTTATCAGTAATGTGCTGAGTAAAAAAATTAAATCGATTCAAAAAAATATTGTCAATCAAACCACATCACTCGCAGGTTCCACCACGGAGTCGCTGCGTAATATTGAATTGATCAAAAGCCTCGGACTTACGGAAGAAGAGGTCACAAGACTTAATAAGAACACCTATAAAATTCTCGGGCTCGAACTCACCAAAGTAAAAAGAATCCGTAGCATCAGTTTTGTACAGGGCACATTTGTAAATACATTGAGACAGGTAATATTATTCATTTTGATGTGGCTCATCTTTAAAGAGGAAATGAATGCAGGGCAGCTGGTAACCATGCAAATATTTTCTTTTTTTGTGTTTACTCCTTTGCAGGATATTGGGAATATCATACTGTCTTATCGTGAAGCTGAAGCTTCTTTAAATAATTTTGAATCGCTAATGCAGAAAGTGCCTGAACCACAACCGAAAGAACCCAAGCACTTGGGAAATATTACCGAATTGAGTTTCAGGAATGTTGTTTTCAAACATAAAACAGCACAGCATCATGCGATCGATAATATCAGTTTCGATGTAAAGGTTGGAGAAACGATTGCGTTTGTTGGTCCATCAGGTTCCGGAAAATCGACATTGATGAAACTACTTGTTGGATTGTACAGGCCGAAAGAAGGCGTTGTATTGTATAATAACCTGGACGAAAATTCCATTGACTTCAACGATCTACGCAACCAGATTGGCTTTGTAACGCAGGATACACAATTATTTTCCGGAACCATTAAAGAAAATCTTTTGTTCGTAAATCCACAAGCGACCGAGCACGATTTATTGGATGCGTTGACAAAAGCATCTTGCAATAATTTGTTACAAAGAGCAGAGAAGGGAATCGAAACGATGATTGGTGAAGGCGGGTTGAAATTATCCGGCGGAGAGAAACAAAGATTATCTATCGCTCGCGCATTATTGCGCAAACCGAGAATACTCATTTTTGATGAAGCTACTTCTGCGCTTGATTCATTAACAGAAGAAGAAATAACACAGACGATCCGCTATGTGAGTTCACAAAGAAACCAGATCACGGTATTGATTGCGCATCGTTTGTCAACGATTATGCATGCAGACAGAATATATGTGCTTGAGAAAGGTGAGGTCGTTGAAACTGGCAACCATCCGGATTTGCTTGCGGAGAAAGGATTGTATTACGCAATGTGGAGGCAACAAATCGGTGAACGCAAATATATAGCCGGGCTAACGCAGACACCCGAAGAAAAAGCCGTTGCAGCGAATTAAATAGAAGAAACAAGAGAAGACTCTCCTTGAGCATTGAATATTGATTGTTGAATATTGAATATTTCTTTCCCGAGAATCAAATATTCAATATTCAACAATCAATATTCAATGCTCAAGTGAGAACTCGAATGCCCGACATATCGTGCCTTGTAACTTGTATCTTGTGCCTTCTTACCCGTATTTCCGTTACCTTGCACCCTGAAATCTTTTTATGCCAAAAGAAAGCAAACCGAATTTTTGGTGGAGTATGCTAACCACAAAATGTCCACGCTGCCGACGCGGACCAATGTTCACCAACAGCAATCCATGGAATTTAAATCAGACACTAAAAATGCCTGATAGATGTCCTGAATGCGGCCAGCCATATGAACTTGAAGTTGGTTTTTGGTATGGAACCGGTTATGTGAGTTATGCATTAACAGTGCTGATGTCGGGATTGAGTTTAATTCTCTGGTGGCTTACGATTGGATTATCTACTGAAGACAATCGTTTTTTCTGGTGGCTTGGAATAAATTCTTTTTTGCTTATCGTACTTCAGCCATGGTTGATGCGTTTCAGCCGGGCCATCTATCTTTATATTTTCGTTAAGTACGATCCCGATTATAAACATACGCAAACGAAAACATTCGACTACCAGACAGAAGACTACTATATAAAAAAGGAAGGTGAATAATTTTTCTTCTCGAGAAACGTCCGCATTTTCAATTTACAATTCAACCATATTCTTCAAAAAACAAAGCCGGAACTTTCATTCCGGCTTTTGTGTAAACTATAAATAAGGGTTAGTAAGTACTTATATAACGGATGAACGAGCATATTATTATATATCTAAACCTTTGTGCCCAATTGGTTCAATTTAAAAGTTGCGTCACTTCTTATTCCCCGGTCAGTCATTTTCAAATTACAACACTCGTTTTGATGATCATGTTCGAAAAATAGAATATAATCATTTGCCAAAGCTTCGTTCAAAAAAGATTTTTTTTCATTCATTGTTGTAAGCGGAAACATATCGTAAGACATGATGTATGCAATAGGGATATGCGCGGTTGCGGGTAATAAGTCGGCCATATAAACAATCGTTTTACCATGGTAAGAAATAAAAGGTAACATCATGGCATCCGTGTGTCCATAAACAAATCGCACTTTTATGTTTTCTGTAAATGGAATGAGCTGCTCACGATTTGATGCAGACGGTGCGTCAATCATTTTCAGCTGACCACTCTCTTTGATGGGAAGAATATTCTCTCTAAGAAAAGATGCTTTCTCACGATCGTTTGGTTCGGTTGCCCATTTCCAATGCTGTTCATTGCTCCAATAAATTGCATTTTTAAAAGCAGGAACCAGTTGTTCCCCCTTCCGGATTATGCTTCCACCACAATGATCGAAGTGAAGATGGGTAAGAAAAACATCGGTGATATCATCTCTATGAAATCCATATTTGGCCAACGATGCATTTAGCGAATCATTACCGTGTAAATAATAATGACTCAAAAATTTCGCATCTTGTTTGTCGCCGATTCCATTGTCGATTAAGATTAACCGGTTGCCGTCTTCGATTAACAGGCATCGCATCGCCCAGGTACATAAATTATTTTCGTCGGCAGGGTTTAATTTTTGCCATATGCTTTTTGGAACCACGCCAAACATTGCGCCTCCATCCAATTTGAATAATTCTGTATCGATAGAATATAAATTCATACAATGATCATTAAGCTTCAGTCTCGGCAGTTTCCTTTTGCATCTTGACAAATCTCAACAGGATAAATCCGATGATAAAAAAAATCATAAGTGTCAACACAGAATTACGCATTCCGCCCAAAAATTCACCAACATAACCAAATGAAAGAGTGCCTATCACTGTGCCCACTTTATCGCAAACATCATAGAAACTAAAAAAAGATGCTGTATCTGTCGTCTTTGGAAGTAGTTTGGAGTACGTGGATCGAGACATCGATTGTACGCCTCCCATCACCATTCCAACCGATGCAGCAAGAAAGTAAAATTGCAGTGCCGTCGTAGTATAGTAGGCGGCTATACAAATGCCGATCCAGATAATGATCAAAACACTCAGTGAGAAAATATTGCTTGTTCTTTTTGAGACCAGCGAGAAAACATACGCGCCAAAAATTGCAACCAATTGGATGATCAAGACGGTTATAATAAGCTGGGTAGATTCTAACTTCAATTCGTCTGATGCAAAATACGCCGCGATATACATCACAGTCTGCACACCCATATTATAAAAAAAGAAAGCACGCAGAAAGCGTTTCAAACTTGGGCGCACCTGCAATTGATGCCATACTTTTTTTAATTCATAAAATCCATTGGTGAGAATGCTGTGTTCGGGTCGATTATTATTTGCTTTAGATGGCGGCAACGCGTTGAACGTTATCTGTGCAAAACCCGCCCACCAAATTCCGACAGAAAGAAATGAAAGCCGCACTGGAAAGGTACCGAGTCCCCAATTCAAATTGTCATTCATCATAATGAATGCAAGGCATAAAATCATCTGCAATACACTTCCGATATAGCCCAATGCAAAACCTTTTGCGCTCACCCTGTCTTGGTCAGACACCGCTGCGATTTCAGGAAGATATGCGTTATAAAATACGATGCTCCCGCAATACCCGATCGAAGCAATAATCGAACAAAGCAATCCAAGCCACACATTTTCTTTAGTGAAAAAAAACATTCCACAGCATGCAATTGATCCTACATAACAAAAAAACTTCATGAAGGATTTTTTGTTCCCTTTATAATCCGCGATCGATGAAAGAATCGGTGAAATGCAGGCGATGATCAAAAAAGAAAGTGAAATAGAATAAGATGCCAGTGAAGCGCGCTCAAATGTTCTTCCAAGCAAATGCACATGCGGCGGAGCAACTGCAGTGTAGTAAGTAGGGAAAATTGCAGAAGTAATGATCAGTGAGTAAGAACTATTTGCCCAGTCATACATGGCCCAGGCATTGATCACTTTTTTTGCAGCAGTTTGCATGGCTACTTTTAAGAATTGACTTTAAAAGTAAGGTTAATTCATCAGAAAAGATTATTCGAAATGTTCCGACTAAATGATACCTGCATAAATCATCAACAACACAATTACGCCTACTGCTATCCGGTAGTAACCGAATAATTTGAAACCATGTTTTTGTAAATACCCAATGAAAAATTTAACTGCGAGCAATGCAACAATAAAAGCGACAACACTCCCAACCAGCAATGTAGTCATATTGTCTTTAGCCAATACTTCGGGATTATGTTTATAAACGTCGTAAAAACTTTTCACAGACGCGGCGAGCATAGTTGGCACTGCAAGGAAAAAAGAAAATTCTGCAGCAGTGCTTCTGTCGAGTTTCTGGCTCATACCACCGATGATAGTAGCGGCGCTGCGACTCAATCCGGGAAAAATAATTGATAAGACCTGGAAACAACCGATCACAAAAGCATTTTTGTTGGTGATATGTGGTTCATCATGAATGGTACTGGATTTAAAAAAACGATCGATAAATAATAGCACAAAGCCGCCAGCGATCATCACAGACGCAATAAAAACCAGGTTATTCAATGCGGCATCGATATATTTTTTAAAGAGTGCGCCGAAAACAACGGCCGGAATCAATGCGATAATTAACTTGATATAAAAACTAATTCTTTTGAAATCAAAGAATTTTTTCCAATACAAAACGACAACAGATAAAATGGCTGCCAGTTGAATCACCACTTCAAACATTTCGCGGAAAGGCGATTCAGAAACACCGATCAAAGGATTTGTAAATTTCATATGTGCGGTAGAAGAAACCGGAAGAAATTCGGTGATACCTTCTACGATTGCAATAATGATCGATTGGATTATTGTCATAATGAAAATTTAATCGAGGAAAAATGGGTTAAATAAATTTTGTTGGTTGTAAGCAACGAGATCACAACTGAAAAATATCAAACGAAAATATTACTAATTTTTATACAACAAGGTTAATAAAAAACATCAGCGAAATCCATTTAAATCTCTCAATCCGCGATAAAAAAATACCCCTGATATTATCAGAGGTAGTATATATTGTAACGCAAATGTTATGTTACTGTTTTGATTTCTTAAATATTGCAAATATTTCAAGCGCTAATCCTGCAAGTATCAAGATCGGGGCGATGGTTATCCTGGTAAAGCTGTACACTTCTTTTGGATTGAATACATTGGGATCATTACTTTTTCCTCCAATCATCAATATGATACCGAGCGCCATGATCACGATACCAATGATCATCCAGCGATAATTTTCTTTTCCAAATAAAGGAACATATTGCCTCGACGTGGTCGTTTTTTTCTTCTCTACCATAATCAAAATTTATAGGGATGCAATATAAAGGTTTTTGGTGAATGGGGCGAGAGGTAAATGGCGAGTGGCGAGTAGCTAGTGGTGGTGCTCCTTCAATACTAGCCACTTGCTACTCGCTAATAAAGATCATCCAATTTCATCTTCAGGTATTTCACAACGCTTCGATGTGTGCTCACGAAAGAAATGCAGATGCCTAACAATATCATCAATCCAAACAGAGCCGCGAGCATTACATAGTCGCGTAGCGAACTCAGGTAAGGAATTTGATTTTCGGCAAAAAATATAAACCCGATAATAGCGCCCACAGCAAGGATACCGCTGAGAGCTCCATTAATCAGTGCACGTACATCCATTGGCCGCGCGATAAACCATCGTGTTGCTCCAACCATCTGCATGGTTTTTATCAAAAACCGATTACTGAACATCGCCAGTCGAATCGTATTATCGATCAAAAAGATAACGAGGATCGCTATCACTCCTACTATCGCAAGTAAAATAAAACTGATCTTTTTTGTGATATTATTGAGATTGCTCACAAGAGATTGCGGATATTGAACATCACTCACGGCTATATTTTGGACAATATCAGCCTTTATTTTTGTTAATGAATCATTGGAAGCATAAGCGCCATTGATCTTAAAATTGATACTTGCAGGCAACGGATTTTTGTCGAGCAAAGCACCCCAATCTTTATTACCATCTTTCAGGTATCTTTCTTTCGCAACGTCTTTGGTGATGTATTCGTACGATTTCAAATACGGCTGGGCAGCAAGATATTCAACAAGTGATGCGCTGTCCTTGGCGGAAACATTCTCCCGAACATACACGTTCATCTCGATATTTTCTTTGAAATATTGGGATAATTTATTTGCGTAGATGACAATCCATCCTAATAAACCGAGAAAAAAAAGCACCACAGAAATTCCAATAATGGCCATGAAATAAGAGGGCGAGGATCTTTTGGCTAATCCTTTTCCAAATTGTGCCATATATAAACACTTTTATGGGTTGGTAAACAATTTGTATCGGGCAAAAATAACGGATTACGCTCACAATCCGTATTTTTGTTGCCCTCTAAACGAGATCGTCATTGCCTTATTTTGAAGGCCCGGACATTTAACTTTTTCCCAACTTTTTCGGTGTATGCACGATGTTCATTAGAGAAATTATGCCGGTCACAAATTAGCCGGAAAATAAAATCATGGAATACAAATTCACGGACATAGAAAAGAAATGGCAGGATCAATGGAAGAATGATGCTGTATATAAAGTTTCGAATGACAGTGCTCGACCTAAATACTATGTGCTGGATATGTTTCCATATCCAAGTGGAACGGGGCTGCATGTGGGACATCCGCTGGGTTATATTGCCAGTGATATCTATGCACGATTTAAAAGATTGAAAGGATTTAACGTTTTGCACCCGATGGGTTATGATGCGTTTGGTTTACCCGCGGAACAATATGCTATCGATCATGGGATACACCCTGCCGTTAGTACTGAACAAAATATAAAAAATTTCCGTGCGCAATTGGATAAGATTGGTTTTTGTTTTGACTGGGACAGACAGGTGAAAACTTCCGATCCTCACTATTATAAATGGACGCAGTGGATTTTTCTGCAATTGTTTCATAGTTGGTACAACAGGCAAACACAAAAAGCAGAACCGCTGACTAACCTGGTTGAAATTTTTGAGAAAGACGGAAATAAAAATCAGCCGATTCCAAATACACAATTTCAATTGCCGGCAGATGAGAAGAAACCATTGCATGCTGATTCATCTTATTTTTCTGCTGATCGCTGGAAAGCTTTTGATGAGTCAACGAAACAAAGCATATTGATGGAATACCGCCTCGCATATTGTGGCTATGGCGAAGTGAACTGGTGTGAAGGACTGGGAACTGTGCTGGCAAATGACGAGGTGATCAACGGAGTGAGCGAGCGTGGCGGATACCCGGTCGTGAAAAAGAAATTGAGACAATGGTATCTACGCATTACTGAATATGCAGACAGATTATTGGAAGGATTGGATCGCATCGATTTCAGTGAAGCAATGAAAGAAATGCAAACGAATTGGATTGGGAAGAGTTATGGAGCGGAAGTAAATTTCAAACTTGATGCTGGCCCGGTTTTAAAAGTGTATACTACTCGTCCGGATACTATTTTCGGAGTTGATTTCATGGTTATTGCGCCCGAACATGAGCTTGTTGAAAAAATCACAACTGCGGCGCAAAAAAATGCCGTTGAAGAATATATCGCGTATGTAAAAAGCAGGAGCGAAAGGGAACGAATGGCCGAAAAAAAGATTTCCGGTTGCTTTACCGGTGCTTATGCCATCAATCCTTTTGACGAACAAAAGAAAATTCCAGTTTGGATTTCCGAATATGTGTTGGCGGGATATGGAACAGGTGCGATTATGGCTGTTCCCTGTGGAGATGAAAGAGATTTCAAATTTGCAAAGCATTTCAATATTCCGATCACCAATATTATCGGCAAGTATTACAATGGAGAAGAAGCAAATCCAACGAAGGATGCCATATTGGATAACAGCGGATTTTTGAATGGAACCGTGATGCGTGATGCGATTGGCATCGTTAATAAAAAAATAGAAGAGCTTGGAATTGGTGAACGAAAAGTGAATTATAAAATGCGCGATGCCGCGTTTAGCCGTCAGCGTTATTGGGGCGAACCTTTTCCTATTGTTTGGAAAAATGGAATTGCCTATAGTCTGAATGAAAAAGATTTGCCGCTTGAATTGCCCCATGTCGATAGTTATAAACCCGGGCCAGAAGGCGAAGGACCGCTTGCAAATATCCCTTCGTGGGTGGCAAAGGAGTTGGAAACAAATACGATGCCCGGCTATGCTGGATCTTCCTGGTATTTTTTGCGTTACATGGATCCTCATAATGAAAAAGAATTCTGCAGTCGCAAAGCAAGTGATTATTGGGGCCAGGTTGATTTGTATATAGGAGGAACGGAACATGCGGTGGGTCATTTATTGTATAGCCGCATGTGGACGAAGGCACTTTATGATTTAGGATATATCGGACACGATGAACCGTATAAAAAGTTGGTGAACCAGGGTATGATACAGGGAAGTAGCAGGTTTGTTTATCGCGTAATCAATCCTCTAAACAATGCTCAACAAATTTTTATCTCGAAAAAATATTTTGATAAATATAGTCCAAACAACGTCTCGGATTTATTGGATTTGGCAAAACTGTTACACGAAAAGATTACTTCTTTTTTATTCGATGATGAGAGTTTTGGTTTAATAAAAATAAATCCCATACACGTCGACGTAAACATTGTTAACGGAATTGAATTAGATGTTGAGGCGTTTCGAAAATGGAAACCAGAGTACGTGAATGCATATTTTCTTTTGGAAGATGGTTCCATCTCCTCCCCCACCGGGGGAGGCAGGGAGGGGGACTATATATGCGGAACTGAAGTTGAAAAAATGAGTAAGAGTAAATTCAACACCGTCAATCCAAATGATCTCGTATCTAGATACGGCGCCGACACTTTCCGCATGTATGAAATGTTTCTCGGACCCGTTGAACAAAGCAAACCCTGGGATACAAAAGGTATTGAAGGTGTGCATCGCTTTTTAAAAAAATTATGGCGCTTGTTCTATGATGAATTGAAAGGAAAAATCTGGAACGACGCAAAAGCAACAGATGGCGAATTGAAAATATTACACAAGACTATTAAGAAGATCGAAGAAGATACAGAACGTTTTTCTTTCAATACGGCGGTGAGCGCATTTATGATTGCCGTGAATGAATTCAATGATATAAAGTGTAACAAAAAAGAAATACTACAACCACTGTTGATTTTATTGACTCCCTATGCGCCACATATCTGTGAAGAATTGTGGCATGAATTGGGAAATAGTTCAACAATTTTGGATGCATCATTTCCAAAACTGGAAGAAAAATATTTGGTTGAATCAACAAAAAATTATCCGGTTGCCATCAATGGAAAAACAAGAACGGAATTGAATATCGCATTAGATGCAACCCAGCAACAAGTGGAGGAAATGATTCTTGGTGATGATGTTGTTAAAAAATGGCTGGAAGGAAAATCGCCTAAGAAAATTATTTATGTGAAGAATAAGATGATTAATGTGGTAGTGTAAGAAACAAGGTACAAGGTACAAGAAATGCAACTCCTTGTACCTTGTACCTTGTTTCTTATCCCTTGTTTCTTCACTTTCCCTCCTTCACAAACCTCACCATCGCACTACTTCCTTCCGAACTTTGCAATCGCGCTTCATATCTTTTATCGCCGATGATTGCTACCATCAAAGAAGTATTGGGTGGAATGGAACCGAGGTTTTCTGCAACCATTACCAATTCGTTATCACTTTCTAATTCGCTTACGGGAATTTTAATGGTATAAGCACGATCAGTTAATCCAATATGTTCCTTCAATAATTTGCTATTCAAAAAAAGTGCAATCGAATCACCATCAATTTCGGCATTGTCATAAAATTTTAATTCGACCGAATCCCCATTCACCGGTATAATCGTCTGCAAAGTTTTACTTCGGGTAGAAAATTTTTGCTCAACGGTTTGTGGAGTTTGATCAGTTTTAATTTCCTGTACTGGCGAGGCTTTGATGGTAGGGGTCTCGCGACCATCAGTAATTTTTTCGTTTATGCCAACCCGTGGTAGAGGAGCTGCTTCATAACCCTTTGGTATTGGCGCAGGACCAATTGCAATCATCGCAACGCTGTCGATGATCTCGGGATCGTTTGCTCCCGCCACATAATTTTTCAGCACATAATCCCATTCGTCAACAAAAACAGGAGCGCCGCCTTTCTGCAAATTGATAGGAAACTTTTTTGCGTCTTTATCATCACGGGAAGAAGTTTCTCCATCTAATTTCATTACGTCTTCGCCAGGACAATTGAAATCGGCCACTGCCATCATCGGATTTAAACCCATGCGTGATGAATTATCTTCAATCAATACATCATCCCACCAAATCACATTATTGGTAGCATCATCAAAATATCCTTTTACACTATATCGTCTATAATTATTTTTCGAATCATAATAATAGGAAGTGCCAACCAGGCTGTCGCCCTTCTTTATCAGCTTCAATTCGATTTTTCCTGAACGTAATTTTCCTTTCCATACACCTGTAATCGGCTGCGCGCTTGCAATTGCAAAACTCATAATCATGTATGTAAAGAAAATAATTCTCAAATAGTTGATTGTTTTCAAATGTTGCCGGGTTTTGAATTATAGTAGGAACGAATTCCTGAAGGGCTATATTTTACAGATTTTTTTTTTAACAGAAATAAAGGGAATGGTTATACGCTAAAGTTGAGGCCAGATCCACTAAGCGAGGTAAATATCGAGCAGGCCTTCGGGAAGGCTGACAAAAATTTTTTTATTTTTTTGATCTGTTTTTTGCAAGGTCTCTTCATTAATTGGTATCAGCACTTCCTTTTCATTTATTTCCAGTCTGCATAAAACCTGGTGAGGTTGTTCGATGACTTCCAGGATTTCTCCTAAATCTTTTTTGTCATCTATCACATGGTATCCGACAAGAGAAATGGGCGCAGATTTCACAGCATATTTTTGAAAATCGGCTTCGGGCAACCACGTTTCTTTTTGTAATAATTTTCTTGCGTTTTCCTTAGTGTCAATCCCTTCTAGTTTTATATGCACCTCTTCTTCATTTTTTATTTTTATTGACTCGACAAAATAAGGCAGCATTTCATCTTTTTTATCTTCAATAAAAATCACTTTCAAACCTTTCAAAGAAGTTTTTTTTCCCAAATGATGATGAATGGTTAAGTCACCTTTGAGACCGAACACTGAAACTATCTTACCGATATTGCGATAATTTTTGATCATGATACTTACAACAATCCAAAATAATTTTGTGTGGATGTTATCTCCGCGAAATCCTTTCAAATCCGTCAATTCGTAATAAAAAAAATCCCGGCAAATTTACCGGGATCTTATTAATTATTTATTTGAATATGATTATCCTTCTCCGTTCTCAGCTTTTCTTTCAACACGACGAACGGGAGCACCGCCTCTTCTTGCGCCATATTTTGGCTTTCTGTTTTCTTCCTGGCGTTTCTTCATGTGAATCTCATGTTCACCATGCCACTTCTGGAATTTTTCCATAGCTGCAGCTTCATCAAACAAACCAAGTTTCACACCGCGCAATAAATGCTTAAGATATAAAACGCCTTTGAATGATAAGATACGTCTTACAGTATCAGTGGGCTGAGCTCCTTTATGAAGCCAATCCAATGCTTTTTGACGATCTAGCTGAATGGAAGCGGGAACTGTTAAAGGATTGTAGGTACCGATTTTCTGAATAAATTTTCCGTCTCTCGGAGCGCGGATGTCGGCAACTACGATGAAATAAAATGGCCTTTTTTTAGACCCATGACGTTGGAGTCTGATTTTTACTGGCATCTTAAATAGAAATTTAAATGCGTTAAATAATAGGGTTTTCTCTTTTTGGGTTGCAAAAGCAACCTTGTTCGAGCTGCAAATTTAATATATCAAGAATTAAATGACGAATGTTACATGTGATTTTTTTATGAACGGTTCAAATTATCTTTTTCCAAGCCCAAGCCGTCCTCCCAGTCCCATTGGCATCTTATTCATCATTTTCATCATCTGTTTCATCTGGTCAAACTGTTTTAAAAAGGCGTTTATCTCGCTGATGTCCTTGCCGCTTCCTGCCGCAATCCTTTTTCGCCTGCTTTGGTCAATGGTATCGGGATTAGCGCGTTCAAAGGGGGTCATAGAGTTTATCATTGCCTCTATTCCCTTAAAGGAATCATCGCTAATATCTACGTCTTTTACTGCCTTTCCAACGCCGGGTATCATACCCATCAAGTCTTTTAGGTTGCCCATCTTCTTGATCTGCTCTAATTGCTGTTTAAAATCTTCAAAATCAAATTGATTTTTTCTGATCTTCTTCTCTAGCTTCTTGCTCTGCTCTTCATCAAATTGTTCCTGTGCTTTTTCAACGAGCGTTGTAATATCGCCCATGCCCAAAATTCGCTGCGCCATACGCTCGGGATAGAAAACATCCAGTGTGTCCAGCTTCTCACCACTACTTATGAATTTGATCGGCTTGTGCACCGTGTATTTTATGGATAGCGCGGCGCCACCTCTTGTATCACCATCCAGCTTTGTTAATACGACACCAGAAAAATCGAGACGATCATTAAATGCCTTAGCTGTGTTCACTGCATCCTGTCCGGTCATGGAATCAACCACAAATAAAATTTCCTGTGGCTTGACCGCATTTTTTATGTTAGCAACTTCCTGCATCATTGCTTCATCTACAGCAAGTCGGCCGGCAGTATCTATGATAAGCACATTTTTATTTTTTGTTCTTGCTTCCCTGATCGCATTTTCTGCAATGAGCACTGCATTTTTATTCTCTGGCTCACTATACACATCAACGTTGATCTGTTCTCCTAATACCTTCAATTGTTCAATAGCTGCCGGACGATAAATATCTGCAGCTACAAGCATTGGGGATAATCCTTTTTTTGATTTAAGATAATTGGCGAGCTTTCCGCTGAATGTAGTCTTACCGCTACCCTGCAACCCTGCCACAAGGATAATCGCGGGATTACCTTTCGCATTCATCTCGCTTTCGTTCTCTCCCATCAATGTAGCAAGTTCATCCTTGACGATCTTAACCATTAACTGGCCCGGACTCACTGCAGTAAGCACTTTTTGTCCAAGCGCTTTTTCTCTCACGATATCGGTGAATTCTTTTGCTATTTTATAATTCACATCGGCATCGATCAACGCGCGGCGTATATCCTTCACCGTTGCAGCCACATTCAATTCTGTGATTCTGCCCTGGCCTTTTATCTGTTTAAATGCCGACTCAAGTTTCTCTGTTAAATTCTCAAACATAATCGCTGATTTGCGGATTGATTATTGATTTCGCGGATTAATTTTCAAATTAATTTTACGGATTTTATTTATAGGATTTGGAGTTTATGAATCTTTTGAATTCCAAACTTTGTTTTCCAAAATTCAATAAAAGTCCTACTTGTATTTTAAAAATTTTTAAATAATTTAAGACTTGATTATCACATCCCCTGTTAAGCTCTGTTATCGCTTTTAGCTCAATCAAAATTTTATTGTCAACAATTAAATCTAATCTTCTTTTGCCAACATATAGCCAGTCAATCATAATGAATTTCTCTTTCCTCTTCACTTGCAAATGATAATCCTAGTTTTTGAATTTCGATTATCAAACATCTTTTATAAATAATTTCCGGAAAACCTGGCCCCAAATATCCATGCACCTTCATTGCAGCACCGATTATTTTTCCTGTTAAATCCGAATACTTTAAATCCTGCCCCATCATGTTCTTGGCACTAATCAGGAAATCCGTGAAATCCACTGTAATCCTAAAATCCGCTATAAAAAAAAGTGAATATAACTTAATGTCATATTCACTTTTAACGAATTGCAAATGTAAGAAAACTGAAAGTAAATATTAGTTCAAATACGTTTGTTTTAATTATTTAAATGCCGAGATAACTTCTAAGCATTTTAGAACGGGAATTGCTCCTGAGTTTTGTGATGGCTTTGTCTTTAATCTGTCGAACACGCTCACGTGTGAGATTAAATCTTTCACCAATGTCTTCCAGGCTCATTGGATGATCCACACCGATACCGAAGAAAAAGCAAATCACCTCTTTTTGTCTTTCGGTGAGTGTTTTCAAGGAACGATCGATTTCCTGTTTAAGAGATTCTTTATGCTCAATATTCAATTCTGCTCGTTCTGCGTTCGGATTTTCTAGCACATCGATCAGTGTATTATCCTCACCTTCAGATAATGGGGTGTCAACACTAATATGACGACCTCCGATACCCAAAGTGGAAGAAACTTCTTCGATGTCGAGTTCAAGCATTTCTGCCAATTCTTCTGCGGAGGGCTCTCGTTCGAATTCCTGCTCGAGCTGGGAATAAGCTTTCTGAATACGATTGGTTAATCCAACCTTATTGAGCGGAAGACGCACAATTCTTGATTGCTCGGCCAATGCCTGCAAAATACTCTGACGAATCCACCAAACGGCGTAGGAAATGAATTTGAACCCACGGGTTTCATCAAAACGTTGGGCTGCTTTGATCAGACCGAGATTGCCCTCGTTGATTAGATCAGGTAATGTAAGACCCTGATTCTGATACTGCTTAGCAACAGACACCACGAACCTAAGGTTGGCCTTGGTAAGTTTGTCCAGTGCTTTCTGGTCTCCTTGCTTGATACGGATTGCGAGTTTTACTTCTTCTTCGGGACTGATTAACTCTACTTTTCCGATTTCCTGCAAGTATTTTTCCAAGCTCTGTGACTCACGATTTGTTATACTCTTCGTGATCTTGAGTTGACGCATACTCATAGGCAGGTCATTTTAAAGGGTTTTAGGTTTAAAAGGTTTTCTAAAATATAATTGGATATATAAAAACGCCAAATGAATCTTCTTATTTCTTACCGACCAACAAAATAGCGTTTTGCGATTAGCAATTTAAACATATTAGTGGTATAAACCAAATATATTTTCTCTAATTAATTGGTTTTCAGTTTATTTACAAGCATTTTGCTCTATCTCAACCTATTAAAGAGTAAAAAAAATTGATTTAAAAAAATTTCGGGGCTTCAAATATTTATCTATTATTGCAGGAATCCTCTGAAATGTAGAATTGCTAACATCAGCGGTAGGTTTACCTGGTAATGTACTGATTGCTTATGGGCTTTTATGGGATTTCCGGGTCTTTAGTTACAAGATTCAATTTGTTATGTAGATGAGCAAGAAACAGCTTTTTATGTTGGAGTATCCGGTAAAATGTTCTCCCTCTATTTTATATGATTTCTTAAGCACACCTGCTGGTTTGCAGGAGTGGTTTGCTGATAAGGTTGATGAAAGAGATAATATTTTTAGTTTCTCCTGGAATGGATCAACAGACAGGGCGGAAGTTCTAGAAAGTGAAACAGAAAAATTTATACGTTTTCACTGGTCTGAAGCTCCAAAAGAAGAATTTTTTGAATTCCGGATCGAGAAATCAGAAGTAACCAATCAAACCATTTTGGTAATAAGAGATTTTGCGGATAAAAAAGATATTAAAGATCAGAGTCAACTTTGGAGTTACCAGGTCAAAGATCTTTTTCACCGACTTGGAAATTAATTTTTCAATCCCTCTATTATTATTTTGAACAGCTTCATGATAAGCTCCCTCGAATGATTCCATTGCTTTAACTCCACCTTCGCAGTTAGTTTGAGTAAGTTATTTTCTTTGAAATTTTTCTCAAGCTGTAAAATATCTGTTTCTTTTAATAATGCATAGTCATTTTCATGCAAAGTATGCTGCCATTCATTTGCAGTAGTATTGATGTAAAAATCATTTTTCGAAAAAAGAGGCAGGTTCTTTTTTATATTGACGAGAAAAATTTCTTTATAATTTCCTTTTAAATGCAATGTGACGCTGAAATAATTCCCCCACCAAAAAAGAACACGGATCGCGAAAACATTTTCTTTCGTAAATAACCTTGGATAGTCGAGCACAACATATGGTAGCCCTTTGTAGTTTTCTCCTTTGGAAATTTTAGGTGTTGTCTGGGCAATTTCCTGCGGCAAAGAAATTGCAGATAAATCTTTTTTCATCTCGTTTGCGATGATTGAAAAAAGATCAGAGATTTTAGCAATGATCTTATTCTTTGTTAAAATCCATTCTCCATTTTTGGCCAATAACAATTCCTCTTCCGAAAACTGTATTTTTGCGTCATTCATTTAATAAAGATATTATTTCAGAAAGTTATTGCTGTGATAAAAAAGCTCGACAAACTTGTACTAAAAGCATTCATCAGTCCATTTATTGCGACTTTCTTTATCACATTATTTGTTCTCGTTCTTCAATTTTTCTGGCTTTACATCGATGATATCGTTGGCAAAGGAATAGATTTCTTAACGATCGGACGATTTATCATGTATGTATCCGCTACATTGGTACCACTCGCATTGCCGTTGGCGGTTTTGCTTTCTTCGATCATGACATTTGGAAACCTGGGAGAAAGTTTTGAACTCGTTGCTATCAAATCCGCTGGCATTCCTTTGCTGCGTTTCATGAGACCTTTGTTCTTTGCTGCAATCGTTATATGTGGAATCGCTTTTCTTTTCAACAATTACATCATTCCCGTTGCCCAACTGAAAATGCAGACTTTAAAATATGATATCATCGTTTCAAAACCAGCATTCGACATCAAAGAAGGAGTATTTTATGATAAGATTGACGGATATATTATCAAAATAGGAAAAAAAGAAAAAGACGGATCAACAATAAAAGATGTCATTATTTACCAACAGAATTATAATTTGCTCCAAGATGCGTTGATCGTTGCTGAAAAAGGAAAAATGGTGATTACTCCCGATAAAAAATTTCTGGAATTTAATCTTCAAAACGGCTGGAACTATAGAGAAAAAGGTCCACGACTCACAACGAATACTGAGTTTATTCGGATGGGTTTTAAAGAATATAAAAAAGTATTGGACCTGAGTTCATTTAAGTTGAGCAAAACTGACGACAGTGCGTTCAAGAATAATTACCAGATGCTCAATATGCGTCAACTGAATACTACCATCGACTCATTGGAAATGACAGCATCGAAATATAAAAACAAAACCGGAAACGATATCAAATCATATATCCGTTCATTGAAATATCTTGACTCCTCATGGATCGATACAAAAAATCTATCGCTTTCCAAAGTAGATTCATTTAGCAAATTACTTCCAGACAGCACAAAAACGTATTTGATAGACAGATCAATCGCCGCCGTAAATAGCATCAGATCGAGCCTTGAACAGTCTGCTATTTTGTATAATGCAGAAAAAGCGAATCTGCGTCTTCACCAGATGGCATGGCACGATAAATTAACCATGTCTGTCGCATGCCTGGTTCTGTTTTTGATCGGTGCTCCACTTGGTTCAATCATCCGCAAAGGAGGTATTGGTTTGCCACTTGTATTTGCAGTTGTGTTTTTTGTTATTTTCTTTCTGTTGAATAATTTCGGAAGAAAATTTGTGAAGCAGGAAGTGATGCAACCCATCGCAGGAATGTGGATGGCCACTTATGTTTTAGTTCCTGTCGGTCTTTTTCTAACCTACAAGGCCATGCGCGATTCACAGCTATTCAATAAGGAATTTTATCACAGAATTTTCAAGAAATTTAAAATACGAAATCGACGATCAGCGATTGGTGACATACAACCATGATTCAGTTTTCCAATTACAGATTCTTTATTTCCTATTTCCATATTACCTAATTTTACGCGAAATTTTTTCTATTGAACAGAGGCAAAGAAAATTTGAGAATGCAGAGATGGATTGTAATTACAGCCTGCGTTCTTTTTCTGCTCAAAATTGTCGCCTGGTATCTTACTAAATCGGTGGCCATACTCACCGATGCATTGGAAAGTATTGTCAATATTATCGCGAGCTTCATAGGCATTTACAGTTTATATATTTCAGCAAAACCCCGTGATGAAAATCATCCGTACGGACATGGAAAAGCTGAATTTCTTTCAGCAGCAATCGAAGGAATTCTTATCATGCTTGCAGGGGTTTTTATTATTTACGAATCCGTAATTCACCTGGTATATCCTCATCCATTAAAAAAACTTGATTTCGGAATCATACTCGTTGCAATTTCTGCGGTCATCAATTTTATCCTTGGCTACATAGCAATTAAGAGAGGTATTAAAAATAAATCTGCCGTGCTTGAAGCAAGTGGTCATCACCTGCAATCAGATACATACTCAACAATTGCAATTATTGTTGGACTGATCCTGATTTACTACACTGGCTTTCATCAACTGGATAGCATTGTCGCAATCATTCTTTCCTTCATAATCATTTTTGTTGGTTATCGCATTACGCGAAAATCAATCGCGGGTATTATGGATGAAGCAGATAAAAAAATTCTCGGCAGACTGGTGGAACTGCTAAATCAATATCGAACTCAAAACTGGATAGATATCCATAATCTCCGGGTTATAAAATTTGGAAGTGTTTTGCATGTGGACTGTCACCTGACCGTTCCTTGGTATTTAAATGTTCGCGAATCGAATATGGAAATTGAAAATCTTACGCAGTATATAGAAAACGAATTTGGAGAAACAATGGAATTTTTCGTTCATGCCGATGATTGTGTTGAATTCTCTTGCCCGATTTGTTTAAAAGAAGATTGCTCAGTTCGTCTGCATCCTTTTAAAAAGAGAATTGAATGGACACTTGAAAATATCATCCCTAATAATAAACATCAGTTATAGGACCGTATAATATAATGAATCGTGGGCGGTGAAACGATTCAAGCCAATGGCTGGTTCATCCACCATCCTATCTTGCTTTTTTCATCGCCTTTTCAATAGCCTCGAGTTTTGTTTTCATGAAATCACCTACTTCAGCAAATTGCGCATTTTGGTTTTGTAATTGATTTTGCAATTGGAGATATTGAAGATTGTACGACATACGAGTTGCGTCCGCCTGCCTGGTAGCTGCCAATTTCTGATCCGCGTCGCTTTCAGGTAAGGCATCATCATATTCCTGTTCCTGTTTTTCCAGGTTATCCTTGAAAGTTTTTAATTTCAAATCATAATCTTTCAATGACTTTTCAACCAATATTTTTTGTTGCTCCAAATCCTTTATGCTTTTTTGCAACACCTCATACTGCTCACTCAATTTTTTGAAATTCCTCTTACTGATATGACTGGCCGACTGAGCGCTTGCACTGTTTGCAAAAAAAATAACAAAAGGAAAACCAACAATTGATTCGAGCATCTCATAACAGATCCTTTTGCTAAAACTACCCGATTTAAACATTTCATTAAAAAATTTATCCTTAGCCAAAACGCACTATATTCGTTTTTCTGAATAAAATAATTTTACAATATCAAACTTAGATATATGAAGGCTTGGAAAGAATACCAAGAAAAGAACAAAGACCGGTTTTTAAATGAACTACTTGAATTGTTGCGCATTCCTTCTGTCAGCGCGCGAACAGAACATAAAGCCGACATGCAAAAATGTGCAGAGGCAGTTCAACAAAGTTTATTAAAAGCAGGAGCTGATAAAGCAAACATATATCCAACCAATGGTCACCCCGTTGTTGTTGCTGAAAAAATAATAGATCCTTCGAAGCCTACCATATTAGTATATGGTCATTATGATGTGCAGCCGCCAGACCCGATGAACCTTTGGCATAGTGGCCCATTTGATCCAATCATCAAAGATGGAAAAATTTTTGCAAGAGGTTCTTCCGACGACAAGGGACAATTTTATATGCATGTTAAAGCCATGGAAACTATGGTGCAAACAAATTCACTCACATGCAATGTAAAATTTATTATTGAAGGCGAAGAAGAAATGGGCTCTCCGAATCTTGCACCATTTATCACTGCGCATAAAGATTTACTGAAAGCAGATGTCATTCTAATCAGTGATACAGCCATGATCAGTATGAAAGATCCTTCAATTGATATTGGTGTCCGCGGACTTGCCTATATCCAGGTTGAAGTTACAGGCCCTAATCGCGACTTGCATAGTGGTGTGTATGGAGGAGCTGTACCTAATCCAATTACAATCCTTTCAAAAATGATTGCTTCCTGTCATGATGCAAATAATCATATTACTATTCCCGGATTTTATGATGATGTAGTTGAGTCTTCAAAAGAAGAAAGGAAATTGATGGCCGAAGCTCCATACAATGAAGATGAGTATAAAAAAGACTTAGGACTGCAGGCATTGTGGGGAGAAAAAGGATATACAACAAATGAAAGAACAGGTATTCGACCTACTTTGGAATTAAATGGTATTTGGGGCGGATATACCGGCGAAGGCGCCAAAACTGTTTTGCCTTCGAAGGCGTTTGCAAAAATTTCTGCGCGGCTCGTGCCGAATCAATCGTCAGAAAAAATCACAAAAAAATTGTTGGAGCATTTTAAAAGTATTGCTCCCGAAGGAGTAACTGTAAAAACAGAAGACCTCCACGGTGGAGAGCCATATATGACTCCGCTTGATTCGAAGGCATATAAGGCAGCTCAAAAAGCAATTGAAACAACGTTTGGAAAAAAGCCAATCCCTGTCCGTGGTGGAGGAAGCATTCCTATAAGTTCTTTATTTGAAAGAGAACTGGGAATTAAAATTGTCTTTATGGGATTTGGATTGGATAGTGATAACCTTCATTCGCCCAATGAAAAATTTGACCTGGAAAATTTTTATAAAGGCATCGAAACAATTCCTTATTTCCATAAATATTTCGCGGAACTATAATTTCGCCAGCACACACAAATCTTTATAACACCCACACAGATTTAAATTTAATTTTGTGCATGGCTGAAAAAGAAAAACTTCGTCTGGATAAATACCTATGGGCAATTCGTCTTTTCAAAACAAGGACGCTCGCTTCCGAAGCATGCGAAAAAGGAAAAGTGAAATACAATGGTGAGCAGGTAAAGCCTGCTAAGCAAGTTCATGTGGGTGATGAATATGAAATAAAGACAGAAGCCAAAAGATGGCGAATCAAAGTTGCCGGATTGCTATTCGGTCGCGTTCAATATACCGAAGCAATAAAATACTACCTGGATATAACCCCCGCCGAAGAAATTGAAAGATTGCAATTTCAGGCTGCCAGTTTCCATACAGGGAAACGACTCAGTAAAGTTGGAAGACCTACAAAAAAACAAAGAAGAGATTTGGATGGATTTTTAGAAGAATAGAACCATGATTTTCCCGATTTAAAATGATCATGATGAAACATCTAAAATGTCATACGCACGTTTCCGCATAATTATTTTAAATCAGGAAAATCATGGTTCATTATCTTTGCTTCATGCACATCGATATCATCACAGTTTTGCCCGAATTATTGGAAAGTCCTTTTGCTCATTCTATTTTGAAAAGGGCGAAGGAAAAAAATTTATTGGATATACAAGTGCATTCGTTAAGGCACTGGGCTGTGAATGAATACGGCCAGGTCGACGATTATCAATATGGCGGTGGTGCAGGAATGGTAATGATGTGTGAACCGCTCGCTAATGCAATTGATTCTCTATCAAAAAAAATAAAATACGACGAGATCATTTACATGACACCTGATGGTGAACGCCTCAATCAGAAAACCGCCAATACGCTTTCTTTAAAAAATAATTTACTGGTTATATGTGGGCACTATAAAGGCATCGATGAAAGGATTCGCGAACATTATGTCACAAAAGAAATATCTATTGGTGATTATGTGTTAAGTGGTGGTGAATTGCCCGCCGCGATCTTAGTGGATACAATCGGAAGGTTGATTCCCGGCGTTTTGAATAACGAAACATCAGCGCTTTTTGACTCTTTCCAGGATAACTTGTTGGCTCCCCCTGTTTATACAAGACCTGTCGATTTCCGCGGATGGAAAGTGCCGGAAATATTATTGAGCGGTGATCCAAAAAAAATCGATGAATGGAGAAATGAATTGTCTCTTGAAAAAACAAAAGATCGAAGACCTGATTTATTGGAAGAATAATCGAATCATTTATTTAGAAATAATTGCAGAACCGCCAAAATCAGGGATAGGGAGAAAATTAATTTTTTGTTCTTCACAAAATTGTTCAACTGCTTTTCTCGCACCCTTGTATCCATCGTTATTAAAATCATGAATGAAAATATAACCACCGCTCACCAATTTGGGATAAAAAAATTGAAGACCACTGTAAATTGGTTCATATAAATCAGCATCGAGACTTACAAAAACAAAATGATCGTTTATGGCGTTTGCAGACTCTGGAAAAAAGCCTGGTACAGGAATACATTTTTTCGGGAATGGCATTAGTTTTAAAACCGATTCTATGGAAGTATCGGAAAAATCCTGGGAGCCTTCAGAGAAATTCTGTTTTTTTTCATGCTCGATATCTCTTGTATCAAATCCTTCGAAAGTATCGAAGAGGTATAGTGATCTTTCCGAAAAATACAAGTTGATATATTTTGCAAATTTCCCTTTATAAACGCCGAGTTCAGCAACATTGCCTTTTAATTTTTTTGTATTAATCTCGTGACTTATCAATTCCAATGTGGCGAGGCGGACATAGTCAAAATAATTTTTGTCGATATTTCGCTTGCGCTCCAGATATCCAAGAGAACCTGAAATAAAAATATTATCTTTCTGTAAAGACCTGCCTGCCAAAAAATTAATTCCTTTTGCAAATATTTTAAACATGGCGGCAATTTATCACAATTTGTTTTCTCGCAACTGAAAATTTAGACGGATGTTTTATCCAATTTGAAAAATTAAGAGCCGGGTACACCGACTCTTAATTTCATATTTTTAAACCTATTCTTTCAAATTATTCAATTGAGCAACTGCACCCGGAGGAAGTGCACGGTTATAAATTCGGATTTCATCAATTATTCCGTTGAACCAATAGGGAAATGGAGGATTCTCGTGTTTACCAATCAACAAATCCTGGGTATTTTTCGTAAATGCACCGGATATAGACGTGGCGGACTTAAGCTGTCCGTTGATATACAATTTGGCAACAACACCGTTGTAAGTAAAAACTACATTATACCACTCTCCAGTTTGTATTGAAACCGTGTCGGTTCCAGTGGAAGGCGCTGTGCCTTGAGGGTTATTATCACCAAAAATACCCCAGAAATGTTCGCTATTTACATTTGGTGGACCGCAACTCGGCGAGAAATCATAAAATCCCATTTGATAGAATCCATCGACATTATACGGATATCCTTTACACAAAATCTGATTTTGACTACAGGTTCCTGAATAAAAGCCATTGACTTTTACAATTGCCATCATTGTGATGTTACTTGGATTGAGTGATGAACTGTTTAGGACACGCATATAACTGCTTGCGCCATCAAACAGGTATGCATTATTGGAATTGCCAAAACGATCAGTGGCTTTGGTAGCATTATTAAACACAATGTCATTATGATATCCGCTACCATCAGTTAAGCTACCACCTGTGAAATTGTAATATGCAATTAACCCGTCAACCAAATCATAAACTGTATCCGTTATAATCGTAGTATCATGAATACTTTTTATGGTCGTGTCGTGAACCGTAACGGTTTTTGTGCAGCTAGTCACGGGTGACAAACTCATAAAAAAAATCACGTAAAATAAAATAGCGCTGAGCGCAAGTTTAATTAATCGCATGGGAGGAGTTTTTTTTAAACAGCCAAAATACGCATCTTATTTTTCAATCACAAAGGTTTCACATATTCGTGCGCATTTCGGTATTGAATGCGTCGATTCCGGGATTATTCGTGAAAATTATAAGGTAAAGATTAGCGCTTACGACTTCGGCATATCAAAAATTTTTGGATCGATATCCTTATTGATCTCGACTTTTTTCACCGTAACAGTTAATGAAATCCCCTGCGGAAGATCAATCTGCTGCTTCATCGGAAATGCATAACCGAAATCTGTTTTCTGATAATCCAAAAATCCGATTGTCGTTTCTATTTGTTGTCCATTAGCGCTAACTGCAGTCACAGCACGCACAGCGTAGTTGGTTGCAGAATCAATATAATATGTAATTACTGCGCTATCTTTTGTTGTCAATTTTAATTTATATGTACTTGCATTATTTATTTTTTCTTTACCAAGCAATTCCAGTTTACTTCCTTTGGCGGCGTAATCGATAAATCCTGCGCCCAATACCGAATATTGCAATTCACCTCCTTTCAACATATCTTTTGGAAGTTCTTCCGGAGCAGACTGACCCATTAATGGATTCACAGACCATCCGCCTTTATCTGTAATGCACTGAACTATTTTTTGTCCGCTGAAATCGGTTTCGGATTTATATGCTTTTCCACTTACGATGTAAGTTGTGCTCGCCGCTTCATTACCCATCACATCCAAAGAACTTTCATAATAAAGAGTTTTGATACTATTTAATTTGTCTTTTCCGCCGATGGCAGCAATATATTTATTGATAATTTCATCCGCAGTCTGTGCTTTGGCAACCATAGCAATCGTAACTACGGCAAAAAAAATAAATCCAGTTTTAAGTGCTTTCATTGTAGAAGTTTTGATTTGTTTATCAGAATATGATTAGCTTTTGTAACATTATTTCCTAAATTTCCAATCGAAAATAGAATTATGAATGTACGTATTAAAAGCAATGTGGTGGATATTTTGGCGGAAAAAATTTATCCGGCCGAAATAATTGTGGAGCATGGAAATATCGTTTCAATCCAGCCGCTGTCAAAAGATATTTTACCTGGTTCATCAGATTATCCATCAAATTATATTTTACCTGGTTTTATCGATGCGCATGTGCATGTTGAAAGTTCGATGTTAATTCCATCAGAATTTGCACGGCTCGCAGTAACCCATGGCACAATAGCAACCGTGAGCGACCCGCACGAAATTGCAAATGTATGCGGAATAGACGGTGTTGAATTCATGATTGAAAACAGCAAAACAGTTCCTTTTCATTTTAATTTCGGAGCGCCTAGTTGTGTTCCTGCTACAACATTCGAAACCGCCGGAGCAATACTTGATGCTGCGGCCATATCATCACTCCTAAAAAGGAAAGAAATAAAATATCTTAGTGAGATGATGAACTTTCCGGGAGTATTAAACAATGATCCCGATGTAATGAAAAAAATCGCCGCCGCAAAACTTGAAGGAAAACCGATCGACGGACATGCTCCGGGTTTGAGAGGTGAAACAGCAAAAAAATATATCGATGCAGGCATCACCACGGATCACGAATGTTTTACAAAAGAAGAGGCGCTCGATAAACTGAAGTACGGAATGAAAATCATTATCCGTGAGGGAAGTGCAGCAAAAAACTTTGAAGCGTTGATTGAATTGCTGAACGATTATCCCGACAAAATAATGTTTTGCAGCGATGATAAACATCCCGACAGCCTTGTTGCCGGGCATATCAATCAACTTTGCGCGCGGGCTGTTGCAAAAGGAATCAACGTTTTTAAAGTGCTAAAAGCTGCCTGCATCAATCCTGTTTTCCATTATCAACTGAACGTCGGATTATTGAGAAAAAATGATCCCGCAGATTTCATTATCGTGAAAGACTTGAAAAATTTTGAATCAATCAATACGTACATCAAAGGGCAACTGGTTGCTGAAAATGGAAAATCGTTGATTAATACTGCGGCAACTGCCAATAAAAAAACAAATCAACCAGATCGCAGGATAAATAATTTTGATTGTAGTAAAAAAAATCCCGCTGATTTTATTTATTCGACCTCATTTGAAAAAGAAGTAACCATCTCCGTGATTGAAGCGCTTGATGGACAATTGATCACCAATAAATTCATCACACAATTAAAAATCAGCGATGGACAGATTAAATCAGATCCTGAAAAAGATATTTTGAAGATTGTAGTTGTAAATCGTTATCGCAACGCCCCTGTAGCAAAAGCATTTATTAAAAACTTCGGATTAAAAAAAGGCGCCATTGCTTCTTCGGTTGCCCATGACAGTCATAATATCGTAGCCGTCGGCGTATCTGACGAATCCATTTGTGAAGCTGTCAATCTTATTATTGAAAAAAAAGGCGGAGTAAGCTGCGTCGACGATGAAAATAGAATAATTCTCGCCTTGCCAGTCGCGGGATTAATGAGCGATGAGGATGGCTACAAAGTCGCAAGTGCTTATACCGCCATCGATGCCATGGCCAAAAAATCCGGATCAACATTATCGGCTCCATTTATGACACTCTCTTTTATGGCATTACTTGTTATCCCTCATCTAAAATTAAGCGACCTGGGACTTTTTGATGGAGATGTGTTTGGGTTGTTTGAAAAGTCGATTAGTTGAAAAGTTGAAATGTCGATTGGTAAAACCTGAGTCCAATTATATATCATCTGTTACCGCCGTCAGAGATTGAAGACCCTGACTGGGTGTTTACCAATCGACATTTCAACTCTTCAACTAATCAACTTTTCAACCCCTCAACTTCTCAACCACCCCGCAACTTCACCGACAAAACACCGCCTTTTACCGCCCTATGTTACTCTATTACCTAAATACACTTGAATAGTGATGCATGCTATTGTACTTTCGATAAAATTTATACAATGGACAATAATGATAAACATATAAACCGCTCCAACAGCCGAGTCTGGGTCGCTTTGACTTTGATGGTTGTCGGCGGTGCGTTGATAGTACAGCAAATGGGATTGCCTATACCATTTTGGCTTTTTTCCTGGCAGATGCTGTTAATTGTGATTGGGATAATCATGGGGTTCAATCATGGATTCCGTGGTGGCGCATGGGCCGTGATGATTCTTATCGGTGGCGCCTTTTTGATTGATGATATCTTACCAGGATTTTCTTTTCATAGATATATATGGCCGTTTGCAATCCTGATGGTGGGTTTTCTGTTGTTGGTGCGTCCACGCAGACGTGTTGACTCGCGTTGGGAGAACTGGGATGATTGGAAAAAACGTAAGAGAGATTGGGCTGGAAAATGGGAGAACCAATATGAAAATTACAAAAAGGAACGCGGCAATTACACTTCAGAAAATTTTATCGACGCAACTACAGTATTCGGAGGATTGCATAAAACAATTGTATCAAAAGATTTTAAAGGTGGTGACATCACAGTATTTATGGGAGGAGCCGAAATAAATCTTAGCCAGGCCGATATCAATGGAGTAGCTATGATCGATATCACACAGATAATGGGTGGAACCAAGTTAATCGTTCCTCCTCATTGGGAAATCCGTTCTCAAATGACCTCGGTGTTTGGAAATATCGAAGACAAAAGGCAAGAGAATAAAGTGACCAATCCGGAAAAAGTATTGATTGTCGACGGCACTTCTGTATTCGGAGGTATTGAAATCAGGAACTATTAACCAATAGAAATAACCATTTCTATTACATGTCCAAAACTTATTACTATGAATTGGTATTTAGCGAAAATTATCTTTAGAATTATTTGCGGATCCGGAAGTCATACTCCGCAATTTGATGAACAACTAAGATTGATCAGTGCGTCGGATGAAGAAGAAGCGTTCAACAAAGCAAAAGATATCGGCATGCTCGAACAAGATGAATTTTACAATGACCAGGAAAAACTTGTGCAATGGAAATTCATTAACGTAGCCGAATTATATAAGCTAAGTGGTTTGCTCGATGGTGCAGAATTGTATTCAAGAATAGAAGAAACAGATAACGCAGATCTTTATATCGAGCTCACCAATAGAAAAGCGGCGCATATCAGAAAAAATAGTACGCATAAATATTTAGGCATCTTATAAACTACTTCCATTGGCAAGATCGCCACTTTCAGTCAGCAAATTTCGATACACATTCTTTACGTGGTGGTTGGTGTGGGCCAGTTTGCACACACTGCTTATCATGAATTTCGGATTTTCATTGAAAGTCGCCGCGCTCGATAGCCTGGTGTCGAATGTTCAATTGCTTGCCGCCTGCTGGATGGTTAGTAATATTCTGCGGTTCTATATGCCGCAGAAAGAACTCTACTGGTATATTTTATTTTTGAGTCTGAGCCTGAGCAGCCTGGTGCTACCTGGAATAAAAGTAACCATAAGACCTTTTCTAAGCGAGGGAGAGCAAGCTATTTACTTGCCTTTTATCGCAAGATCATATTGGATAAGATTTGGCGTATCATTTTTATTGATCGGGTGTATGACCATCATCAGTATACTATGGTATATGCTCGAAGAAGAACAGGAAATACGACAACGAAAAATTGACACAGAAAAATTATCTAAAGAAGCAGAACTATATAAGTTGAGACAGCAACTTCAACCACATTTTCTTTTCAACAGCCTGAATTCGATCAGCGCACTTGTTGTAACGCAGCCGGAGCGAGCCAGGACAATGATTCAGCAGCTATCAGATTTTCTGCGCGGTACATTGAAAAAAGAAGAACAACATTCCATCAGGCTCGACGAAGAAATGCAATACTTGTTACTCTATCTTGATATTGAAAAAGTGCGTTTCGGTTATAGATTAACGACAGTGATTGAAAAGGATGATGCTTGCAATGATATGAAACTGCCTGCAATGTTATTACAGCCAATCGTGGAGAATGCAATTAAGTTCGGATTATACGATACAGTCGATGAAGTTGTTATCAGGATAACAGCAAACGCAGTGAATAATCATTTAGTGATCACCGTACAAAATCCTTTTGATCCTGAAACTTCATATCCTAAACAGGGTACAGGTTTTGGATTGAATTCTATAAAGAGAAGATTGTACTTGTTATATGCAAGAAACGATCTGTTAGAAACAAAAGCAGAAAATAATTTATTTACGACAATCGTGAAAATACCACAAACAAAATGAAAGCGATAATAATTGATGATGAGCCGTTGGCAAGAGTTATTGTAAAAGAATACTTACAGAATTACCCGGAGATAGAATTGGTTGGTGAGTGCAGCGACGGTTTCCAGGGAATCAAAGCAATTCAACAATACCAGCCCGACGTGATTTTCCTGGATATTCAAATGCCTAAAATAAACGGTTTCGAAATGTTGGAGTTGATAGAGGATCCTCCTGCAGTTATTTTCACAACTGCATTTGATGAATATGCAATCAAAGCATTTGAAAGTCACGCAATCGATTATCTGCTTAAGCCCTACAGTAAAGAAAGATTTGATAAAGCAATTCAGAAGTGGCTCGAACAAGCAAATACAGCGGTTTCAAAAACAAATACACAGGAATTACTAGAAACAATTTCGCAGGCGCCAGCGCAACACCAACGCGTGGTGGTTAAAATTTCCGGTAAGATCAAAATAATTCCTATTGAAGAAATACATTTTATCGAAGCAGCAGATGACTATGTAAAAATTCATACCAAAGAAGGTTCATTATTGAAGAATAAAACGATGGCTCATTTTGAAAAAATACTCGACCAACAACACTTCGTGCGTACGCACCGCTCTTACATTTTAAACGTGCAGCAAATAACCCGCATCGATCCATACGAGAAGGATAATCATATTGCCATTTTAAAATCAGGTTCGAAAGTTCCTGTAAGCAAAACGGGATATGGGAAGTTGAAGAGTGTACTGGGGCTTTGATAATGTGCAAATGTCTGAACCAGGATTTTAAACGATTATTCTGATTCAGCTGATACGTCAGATAATCTTCATCAGCATAATAAGTTTAATCGTTTAAAATCCTGGTTCAGACATTTGCAGACTAACTTCCAATCCACACCGCTCCTCCCACACTGCTTCTCTTCGCTCCGGTTACGGATGACAAAACATTATTTTCTTCTCTCCATCGCAATGCGCCGATGAGCGCAACAACCAATGCTTCTTTGAAATCTATCAATTGTGATTCCGGGATCACCACTTCAATATTTAATGGTTGAAGTATTTGCCGTAATCTTCTCATCAAAAAAATATTATGGGCACCACCACCCGTCGCTAACAATTTCAAATTTCCCGTGAGGGATTTAAAATCACTCATCAATTTTTCTATTGAATTTTTTATTTGCAGGCAGATATGTTCGGCGTAAGTACGCATCGCATCCGGAATGCTGCAATTGGATTCTTCGACCACCGGAAAAACTTCTCTCACTCCGAAATCATTTGCCAAAGACTTCGGATATGGCTGACCGTAATACGTAAACCGGTTTAATTTTTCAAGCAACATCATATTCACCGATCCTGTTGAAGCCATCGCACCATCTTCATCAAACAATTTTCCTTTTTTATTCGCAAGCATGTTCAATACGCGGTTAGCCGGACAAACATCAAAGGCAATTACTTCTCCTTCCGAAGATTTTTCGGATACCGGAGTATGCGCGGAAATATTTGCAATACCGCCGATGTTCAGAAAAAAATGATGTCCTCCGAGCAAAAGCTTTTCGCCGATGGGTATAATAGGAGCTCCTTGTCCGCCAAGTGCAACATCCATCGATCTCAAATCACTAACAACATTGATATTGGTTGCGGCCGCAATTGCAGCGCCTTCTCCCAATTGAGCCGTCATCTTTTGTTGCGGCACATGGAACGTAGTATGTCCATGCGAAGCAATAATCTGCACCTGGTAGTGTAAATTTTTCTCATCAATAAAACGGTTTACTTGCTCACCGATAAAATTTCCATAAGCCGTATGCAACAATTGATATTCCAATGCAGGGAGTAGTGTAGCACGTTCCAATTTTTCGATCCAATCCTTATTGTAAGGATAACAGGCGCTGTGTTGAATTTCATAGGTCCATTTACCTGCCGTCTCCTGCAAATGAACATAAGCAATATCCAGTCCATCCAGTGAACTTCCACTCATTAAACCGATCACCTTATATAGCATTAAAAGAATTTTAGATTATAGATTTTAGATTTAGTTTTGTCCAAGCTTATTTTCGAATTTCGGATTTTTAATTTTTATTTTATGGTTATCAATCTGAGCCACGGATATTCTTTGTTGAACGACTGGGTGAGTGAACTACGTGACGAAGTAGTTCAACAAGATCGCATGCGCTTTCGCCGCAACCTCGAACGTATTGGCGAAGTTGCCGCCTATGAAATAAGCAAACATTTACCATTTGAAGAAAAAGAAATACAAACTCCCCTTGGCAGTGTTATCTGCCGCACATTGAAAGAGCAGCCTGTTTTGGCTACCATTTTGCGCGCGGGACTGCCCCTGCATCAGGGTTTATTAAATTTTTTCGATAAAGCTGACAACGCATTCATTTCTGCATATAGAAAACATAAACGCGATGGATCCTTTGACATAAGCCTGGACTATGTATCTAGTCCAGACCTTGAAGACCGGATCGTAATTATTTCGGATCCGATGCTTGCAACTGGTTCTTCATTGGTGAAGACGATTCAGTTTCTCCGCGAAGAAGGTCATCCAAAAGAAATTCATATTGTAACAGCCATCGCATGCACCGTCGGTATTGAATATGTGAAGAGAAGCGAGCCTCATTGCAAAATATGGAGCGGCGCAATCGATGATGAACTCACAGCAAAGGGATATATCGTTCCTGGATTGGGTGATGCGGGTGATCTTGCTTTCGGAACAAAATCCCAGTTATAACAATATTTAACGGAATTATCCTTTATTTGTCCGTTTTTTTTGCTTATTTTCAAGCCGATATTCTTTAATAAATACCTATGAAATACCCGGCAGTTATACTCCTTAAGCAACCAGATCATTTTTTCCCTTACTTCTAAATCGTGTATATGCTGGTTATTTTTTGTGCGTGAAATGAAACCATACTGTTTATGAAAAAAATTGTTTGCATATTATCCTTGTTTCTATATGCATTTCTCGATAATAGGGCCTCTGCACAGGATCCCGCTTTCTCCCAATTCTTTGCCTCACCACTCACATTGAATCCCGCATTGACGGGGAAATTCAATGGTGTAGTTCGTGTTGCGGGAAATTATCGCAATCAATGGCCCGCTATCAACAATGCTTTTATAACTTCTACGATTTCGGTTGATGGTGGTATTTTAAAAAATAAACTTCCTGAAACTGATACATGGGGATTAGGTTTGATGGCAATGACAGATAAAACTGCCAACGGAATTCTCGCAAGCAATTACATTTCTCTCTCCACCGCATATCATAAAAGTCTGGATGAAAATGGATGGAATCAAATAGGAATCGGATTCCAGGGAACATACGCGAACAAAAGACTCGATGGCACAAAATTAAATTTTGAAGACGAATTGGATCAGCAAGGCGGCTGGACAATCCCCAGCGCTGAAACCATCGACGGCCACCAAGTGAATCTGAATTATTTCGATATGAATGTGGGTATTTTATATAATGGTTCTTCCAATGGCGACAATAACTTCTACCTCGGAGCATCTATGTATCATATCACACGCCCGAAAGAATCATTTACCGGAAATGCTTTTTATGTTCTTCATCCCCGAGTAACTGTGCACGGCGGATACTCGTTCCCGTTATCTCCGAATAGCACAACCAACTATCTTCATTTTAGCGGATTGTTCAGCAAACAAGCAAATGCAACGGATGCAATGCTTGGTGGCGCATGGTCGGTGAATGTAAATAATAACGACGCTGCTCCGATCAATTTTTATGCAGGTGCCTGGCTGCGATTCAGCAATCTTACTGATGCGGTGATCCCTTATATCGGACTTGATTTCAGCAATTTTACATTAGGACTTTCCTATGATGTGAATGTATCTTCTCTAAAAACTGCATCACAAAGCATGGGCGGTATCGAAATCTCGCTGATCTATATTAAGAAGCCAGCCGATGGAAGAAAAGGAGTGCCTTGTCCGAAATTCTAATTGAATGAGATAATAAGATTCAAGGGATGAGGTGTAAGGTACAAGGCACAAGATACAAGGTACAAGTGTCGTAGCTACTCCTTGTTCCTTGCACTTTTTATCTTGTGCCTTATACCTGTTTCCTGCATTCAATTTTTCCCGCTAACGTTTTTGTTTCCTTTCACAATAAAACGATATAACAATTTCGCATCTTCGCCTGCATAATCAACGCCGATCCTGGCCGTGCTGACAATATCCGCATCAGCGATTTTATACCCATCGTCACCAATAAAAATTTCATTTTTTAAAAGAGAACATCCCGTGTGATCGCGGTATAATCCGAGCGCTTTCGATACATTTCCCGGGCCCTTCGTGAGTGTGTGATCCAATTTCTTTTTGCCTGTTCGTTTCAGCATGATTTCAATTCCCTCCAATGGTTCCAGTGCGCGGATAAGAATTGCATGAGGAACATTTTTTTTGTTCGTCACCACATTGAATAAATGATGGATACCATAACAAAGATACACATACGCAGATCCGGCTTTATCGTACATTACTTCGGTTCTCGCAGTTCTCCTGTTACCATAGGCATGTGAAGCGCGATCAACAGCTCCTGCATAAGCTTCTGTTTCCACAATCCTGCCGGAAGTTCGCTTACCATTGAACTGTGTTACCAGGATTTTACCCAATAATTCTTTCGCGATCTGTACCACATCTTCACGATTATAAAATGAATAGTCTAATTTTTTAATCTTAAGCATCGAAATTTTGTTCCTGTGTAATTTAAGTTTTTATAAAACAGGATAAATTCAGAAACCTTGCACATTTTTTGATAGCTTGTTGAATCAGCTTTTTCATGTAGGTTTGACAAACAATTCCTACACCCGGCAAATAAACTAAAAACTGAACTAAAACTGTTGTCTTGCTTAAGGAAATTGTTATCGCGATCCAGTCATATTATAAGGCGCACATGTTTATCCGCAAACATCTTTTGTGGAAGTGGATCATTATACCCGGAATTCTATACATGATTCTTTTTTGTATCGGCATGTATTTTTTCTGGAACTCATCTGACCGGGCCGTTTCTTATTTCAATGAAATTATCGGCATCGATAAATGGTTACATCGCCAACATAGTGCAGCTTTGAGTTTTCTTTTTGTGATGGGTGGAATTATGGTAAGATTGATCCTTGTGTTCTTCTACTTTTCTCTTTTCAAATATTTATTTCTCGTTATTGGTTCGCCTGTATTCGCGTACCTGAGTGAAAAAACAGAATCGATTATAGAAGGAAAAGAAATTCCTTTTAGCTCTGCACAAATGCTGAAAGATATGGCTCGCGGTATTCGCCTGGCATTGCGTAACTGCCTCTGGCAAACTGTCTATACCGTTTCTTTATTGTTACTTTCATTTGTACCTATTGTCGGTTGGATAACACCTGTTATATCTGGACTTGTGGAATGTTATTATTATGGTTTCTCCATGCTCGATTATAGTTGCGAGCGTCATAAACTATCGCCTACGGAAAGTATCGCATTCATTGGCAAAAGACGCGGACTCGCCATGGGCAATGGACTTGTATTTTACCTGATGCATTTTATTCCTTTTATCGGTTGGGTATTGGCTCCTTCTTATGCAGTTGTGGCTGCCACTATCAGTTTATATCACCAGAACCTGGAATAAATCTATGCCTGCTAACGCTCAAGTATACCTGATACCTTGTTTTATTGATGAGAAATCTACAGAGGTGCTCCCGGCATACATATTGGATGCAGTAAAAAAATGCAAGACTTTTTTTGTGGAGAATGACAGAAGCGCGAGACGTTATTTAAAAAGTTTATGGAAAGAAATGATCATCGATAACTACGAGTGGTTTGTCATCCACGAAAACGAAGAACAGTTAAAGAATGAGTTTCGACAGCAATTAAAAAAAGGAAATACGATTGGTATCATTAGTGAAGCCGGTTGTCCGGGTGTTGCAGATCCGGGACAAATATTAATCTCTGTTGCACATGAAGCGAATGCAATTATAAAACCGTTGGTAGGACCGAGTTCTATTTTACTTGCATTGATGGCAAGTGGTATGAACGGTCAGCAATTTCAATTTGTAGGATACTTGCCAATCGACAATCATCAGCGTTCAAAAAAAATAAAAGAGCTGGAAAATGAATCGCTGAAAAAAAATTGTACGCAGATTTTTATTGAAACACCTTATCGAAACAGTCAGTTGCTTGCAGCAATTTTAAACAACTGCAACTCTTCAACCAGACTTTGCATTGCAGTGGATATAACTGCAGCGAAGGAAAACATCCGAACAAAAACAATCAGTGAATGGAAAAAGGAAATCCCCGATATCAATAAGCACCCGGCGATTTTTTTGTTGCTGGGTTAAATTAATCAAGGCGATGCATATTTCGAGAAGCTAAAAATCAATACGAACCCGGACCTATTTTTGAATCACGCATCGCATAAATGCTATCGACAACAAAAACAGTTGCTCCGCGCCAGGGTAAGGCCCCGATATATTCTTTATAGTGTAATTCAAATTCTTTTCCGCTGTTGGTCATCAATTTTTGAGCGATTGCTTCATCCGCAATTGAAAAACGGAACTCGTAGGATTGAATAGTGCCTGCGGTGCTGCCTTTGAATCCGGTTTGTATCAATGACCCTTCGTAGGTTTTAAAAATATATCCTTTCTTAACGACATAGTTCAATTGTCCAGCTTTCACACCTTCTCCAAATACCCAGAAATAATGGAAGTAAACAAAAATCAGCAAAGCGATCAGGATGATGACGCCAGTAATTCTCAAAAATTTTTTCATAAACGATCGGTTTAAAGCTTTAGATATTCTATAAACCGTACTTATCAACAAGATAAATTAAAGCCGCCATATTCACTGCGCCAAGCTCTAACTCTCTTTTGTTTACATTCTCGAACACGTCATTGGCCGCATGATGCAAATCAAAATATCTTTGCGAATCAGGTATTAACTCGCCAACGGGAATTCCGAATTTTATATTCAGCGAATCCACATCGGCACCACCGCCATCTCCAGTAAATTCATAAACGCCGTAGGGCTGAAGCAATGGAATCCATTGAGTCATTTTATCCATCCGCTCTTTTGTTGTTCCTAAACTAAATCCGCGCGGAGTAAAACCTCCTGCATCACTCTCCAATGCAAATACATGTTTTTCATTTTTTGCCTCATTGATATATTTTTTTGAGCCGCCACCCGTGTTTTCTTCGTCAGAAAATAATACAACGCGGATCGTGTGCCTGGGGTGATAGCCGACTGCCTTCAAAGCACGCAGCACTTCAATAGAATGAACACAACCAGTGCCATCATCGTGCGCGCCTTCTGCAGGATCCCACGAATCCAGGTGGCCACCGACAGTGATATATTGATCCGGAAATTCTGTGCCTGTAAATTCACCAATCACATTATATCCAACTGTATCAGGTAATGCATGCGCATTCGTTTTCACAAACAAGCTGACGTTTTTGTTTTGTTGAATAGCAGTCGCAATTTTATCTGCATCCAACAACCCAACCGCGAGTGTAGGAATTTTTGGAAACGAATCATTATAAATCATTGCGCCCGTATGCGGATAGTTATTGGTGGACTCACTCATCGATCTTACTACTGTTGCAACGGCTCCATATTGTGCGGCGCGGCTTGCACCTTTTGTTCGATATGAATTAGCATCGCTATACGCTCTAAAAACATGTATGAATCTTGGATTGAATTTATAATTGTAAAAAACAATTTTACCTTTCACTTCTTTTTTTCTCTGTTCAAGTTCGTCCCAAGAATTTATCAGTATTGCAGGTGCTGTTATTCCTTTTGCACCCGTGCCGATAGAATTGCCCAGTGCCAAAACACTTAATGCAGTCTCCTTGCCGCCGACAATTAATTTTCCCTCATCCTTTCCTCCTCTTACCCAATGCGGAATTTTGCATTCCTGCAAATACACTTTATCGGCACCTGCATTTTTTAATGCCTGCTTGCCCCATTCTTCGGCTTTATATGTTTGTGGTGTTCCAGATAGTCTCGGTCCAACGGTTTTGGTTAATGTGTGAAGGTTTTCGTAAGCCTTGCTGTTTACCAAAATTTCGTCTGCCAATTTCCGGATAAATAAAGAGTCATTTTGCGCAAAAGCAATATTTAAAAATAAAAGGGACCAAGCTGTCAACAATATACGATGCATGCACGTTAATTTTCGCTAAGGTAATTTAATAGCTTGAAAAATCATGGGGATCATGTTGCATGAACCGGATCACAATGAACGAGTATTACCGGTGATGAGTTCCCAACTTGTTTGATTAACTTCGGTCACTCAAATTAAAAAATTGTATGCGGATTGGAATTGTTTGTTATCCTACATTCGGCGGTAGTGGTGTATTGGCAACTGAATTGGGAAAGGCGTTGGCAGATAAAGGACACCAGGTTCATTTTATTACTTATCAGCAGCCGGTTCGACTTAATGAATTCAATGCAAATATTTTTTATCATGAAGTAAGAGTCGCTACTTATCCATTGTTCGATTACGCGCCTTACGAAACTGTGTTGTCCAGCACGATGGTCGATGTGATCATGAACAACAGGCTGGATCTTCTTCATGTGCATTATGCAATTCCGCATGCTTCCGCCGCATACATGGCAAAAAAAATCGTGGAAAGACAAGGAAGAAAAATCCCTGTAATAACAACTTTGCATGGAACAGATATCACGCTTGTTGGGCGCGATAAAACTTTTGCGCCGGTAGTCGCATTTTCTATTAATGAAAGTGATGCCATCACTGCAGTATCGCAGAATCTGCGAGATGAGACCTATCATATTTTTGATATCAAAAAAGAAATCCAGGTCATTTACAATTTCGTGGATGTAACGAGATTTCGGAAAAAGCCGATCGATGCTTTTCGCAAAGTTATCGCACCGAATGGCGAAAAAATTTTATTACATGCTTCCAATTTCAGAGCAATCAAAAGAGTGGAAGATGTAGTGCGCATATTTGCTGAAGTGAACAAACGTATTCGAAGCAAATTACTTTTTGTAGGAGACGGACCCGAAAGACCTGCAGCTGAAAATCTTTGTCGTGATCTTAATTTATTTGATGACATGCGTTTTGTCGGCAAGCAGGAGCAGATGGAAGAAATACTTGCAGTGGCCGATCTTTTTGTGCTTCCTTCCGAATATGAAAGTTTTGGTTTGGCTGCATTGGAAGCAATGGCGGCAGGTGTACCAGTGGTTTCAACAGATGTGGGAGGATTACCTGAAATAAATGTAAATGGAATAACCGGCTATCTTGATAAAGTTGGAGATATCGGAAGCATGAGTCATCACGCTATTGAAATACTGCAAAATGAATCGACATTAAAAACATTCAAGGATAACGCTGCCGAACATGCGAAGAAATTTGATATACATAATATCGTACCGCAATATGAGGCGCTGTATAATAAATTTCTATAGTCAAATCATCTCCTTAACCAAAGTTGCGGATCGAGGTTACGGTTTTTATCATCAGATAAAATAAATTCAAGTTCCCCGGCATCAGCTAATTTACCAATCGACTGACCTGTTCTCACCTGTTGACCTTTGGAAACAGATACAGAAGCAAGATTACTATACGTGGTAAAATATTTTCCATGCCGGATCATCACAGCACTTACGTCAGCAACATTAAAAACGCTTTGTACTTCTCCTTCAAACACTGCTTTCACAGTTGATCCTCCATTTGTTTCAATCGTTATGCCTGGATTATTATGTTTGACACCCTTAATATATTCATGTGGTCCGAAAGCCATGCTGATATTTCCCGCATCTACCGGCCACGGCAAATGCCGCTGATTTTTTTCAAAATTGTCTGATAATGCAACATCCGCATTGCTCGAAAATACTGTAAGGTTTTTAGGCTTGGCTGGCGTCGTTGTTACAGCATTATTATTTGCCGGAGTATTGGTTTTATTATTGACAGATGCCTTTTCTTCGGCTGCCTTTGTGGCTGCATCTTTTCTTTTTGCTTCCTTAATCGCTTCATCTCTCGCGCGCCGAATGGCTGCCGCTATTGCACTACCCAACTTTTGATCCTGTTTTTGCTTGGCAGACATTTCCTTCTTCAATTCCTTTTCCTGGGATTGCAATTTGTTGACTACAACATCTTTTTCTCTTTTTTCAATTTCCAACTCCTGCCTTTCTTTTGTTTGCTTTTGCAATACTTCATCTTTCTCCTTTCGCTTTAAGGTCAACCCATCAATTTTTCCCTGCAAAAGATCCTGCGTTCTCTTGATATTGTCAGCACGCTCAGTTCTGTAACTGCGATAAGATTTGAGATAAGCAATTCTTTTGACTGCATCATTGAAACTGGTTGCGGCAAATATAAAATTGAGAAAATCATAATTGGTGCGATTCTCATAAGAATACACAACGCTTTCGGCGTATTGCTTTCTCAATGTGTCCAGTTCTTTTTTCAATTTGAGAATTTCCTGGTAAGACTGCGACATATCCGACTGAATCAAATTTATCTGACCATTTATATTTTGAATCGCCATTTGCCGGAGACGCAATCTTCGTTGCAACAAGGCCAATTGACCCAATGTTTCTTTTTTATTCTTTTTTGTCTCGTCGAGCGAACGCTTTACATCCTCAATTTCCTTCTGAATAGCCTCACGTTCTTTTTCAAGATCGCTGCGGCTTTGCGCCGGTGTTTGGCAAAAAGAATTTACTGCTGTCAGCAAGTAGATGAAAAAAATTAGGGGTTTGCGCATGTCAAGAATTTAATGATGGGTTACAATTTAAGCTTCCGGAAAATTATAACGCCTTTTGTCGCTTATAATTTTTCGGAATATTAAAAGGAAAGCTTAAAGCATCGTTAAAATTATATTGTTTAAAAACGAGTTGTATATCCAGCTTTGATTTTTCTACCACAGATATCTTGCGATAGGTGGAAAAAAGAGTGGTATCCTTTCTTTCATAATCTCCAAATGTGAAATCACAGGTGCGCGCCTTGAGCACGTCAATATCGTCCAGCTTGCTATGTTTTAGCGTATAGTCGTTACCGTTTAAAAGAATATAGTTTCTAAAAAATTGTCCGACACTCATCAGCGATATTCCATTTTCATTCTTGGTGTAAAATAAAATATTGCTGTCAATATAAATGGCATTGCCGACAATAAGATCCTGCAGTGTCTGAAAATTAAAAGGAAAATTAGCGATCTCTTTTAGGTAATTGACAGAACGAAAACTCACAGTCTTTTCAAGCTTGTTGATCACTTTCACGCTGTCCGGTGTAATGATTGCCCGAAAAGCTTCAATACCTAATAAAGCGTTGATGGAAATCCAAATGACATGATCTTTTTCCATACGGAGAAATGCATTGAATTCGTAGTCCTTCCCATCGGCACCCTCATAATTCACTTTCACTTTTGCGGAAAAAGTTTTGAAGTCGATATGATGCTGCTGCACTCTTGTATAAGCATCTTTTATAAATTTTATTGAATCGGCTTTGAGGTCTTCTGCTGTAACGGTCGAGTCAATTTTTTGGCTCATCGTGTCTTTTTTTGACATGGCAGTTTGAATTTTTTTTGCAGAGCGGCATGCGGGTAACACGGAGCCCAACAATAAAAGACACGTAATAGAAATTAATATAGGGAGAATCAGAAATCCGTTTTTAGAAAATATCGCTTTTCCGCAAAATCTTTTCATAATAATTACAATTTGCCTGTATGACCAAATCCTCCTTCGTTACGCAATGTAGGAGCTATCTTTTCCACAGCTTCCCAGTTTATCTGTTCTACTTTTCCAACAATCATTTGAGCGATTCGGTCCTTATCCTGTATCGTATGTTCTTCCTGTGATAAATTAATCAGGATGATTTTTATTTCACCTCTATAATCAGAATCAATTGTGCCAGGTGAATTCAAACAGGTGATACCATGTTGAATGGCCAAACCACTTCGGGGACGAATCTGCGCTTCATAACCTTCGGGAAGTTCAATAAACAAGCCTGTTGGTATAAGTTTACGTTCCAGCGGTTTTAAAACAATCGGACTCCCGAGGTTCGCACGGATATCCATACCCGCTGAACCTTCGGTAGCATAAGATGGTAAAGGATTGCCGGATTGATTAATTACTTTGACCTTCAATTTTGACATAGGTGCAAAGGTAATTGATAAATGTGCGAATTTACGAATGTGCGAATGTTGAACGCTTATTGCAAAACGCCGAACGCTAATCAATGCCGGGTTCCGCCTTTTGCACTCAGCGTTCAGCGCATCATCAATGTTTTTTCAATAACACCGTAGCATAAGCAACCAGGCCTTCTTCTCTCCCTACAAAACCCATTTTTTCTGCAGTTGTCGCTTTGATGGAGACATCGTCTTTTTGTATATGCAGAATTTCTGAAATTACCTGGCGCATATCATCCGAATAATTTTTAATTTTTGGTGTTTCCAGGCATATTGTTGAATCAATATTTACAACTCCATAATTTTTTTGATCGATTAGTGCATAAGTTTTTTGCAATAGAACTTTACTGTCGATATCCTTGTAAGCGGGATCGGTATCGGGGAAATGAATACCAATGTCTCCCAAATTCAAAGCGCCCAATAATGCATCACAAATAGCGTGTAAAAGTACGTCTGCATCGCTATGTCCAACTGCACCTTTACCATGAGGAATATTGACTCCGCCCAACCACAATTTCCGACCCGTAGCCAGCCTGTGAAAATCGATTCCAAATCCAATGCGATATGACATGCTGTTGATTTTAAAAAGAAAAGCGTCTCGCCTTAGGCGAGACGCTTCAAATTTATTCGCTTAAATGAACAATCAGAAATTATTTATTCTCCACTTGATTTATCAGCACCTCCATCCAGATCGAACACCAATCCAAATCGAATTGTATTTGAAAGTGGATTACGTGTAACGCCACTTCCAGATGGAACCAGGTAAGAGAAATTCAACCCTACAACATTATATTTAATACCCACACCCAATGTAAAATATTGACGACCTCCCTGGCTTTTTGCTTCATAAAAATATCCTGTGCGGAAAAAGAATTGATCATTATAACCATACTCTGCACCGAGAGAAAAATTAATTGCACCGTTTCCAATGGATTTGAACCAGCTGCTCACCACGCTTTGGTCGTGATAGTTTACAAGATTGATAGAGTCCTGTTGCTCGTCAGTCGGATCAGTTAATGTTGGCGCAGCAGGAACGAGCAGTTTATTGATGTCCGCACCGAATGTCAATTTATTTTGTTCGTCAAATGCTAACGTATATGAACCACCGATTCCAAAATTTGCAGGAATATATTCTTTCTGACTTGCGTCATTCGTGTAACCTATTTTAGATCCCAGGTTTGTTATAGCAACACCAGCGCTCCATCCTTGGCCGCTCTCATTTTTTGCGTTGTAAAAAAGAGAAACATCACCTGCTACGGCATTACCCGCTTTTGCAGTACTTCCGGTTGTGGTATAACCAGCTGTCAAATTTGAATTGATATAGCGCAACGCCAAACCGATTGCAAGTCTGTCGCCAAGTTTGCGAGAATAACCTACATCAAAACCCAATTCACGCGGTCTTCCGTTGCTGGTAAGATTACCGTTGTAATCGGTGAACTGGATGGTACCGAGACTGAAATATCTTATTGATGCAGAAATTGCAGATTGCTCATCCAACTTGTGATATCCCGCAGCAGATAATAAGTATACATCATTCAAACCAAGATCTTTCAACCATGGAGTATAGGTAGCACCTATTCCTGTGTTGTATTGGGAGAATGGTGTTTTCGCAAGATTATAAAAAGAAGAATTGGCGTCCGGAGAGGTAGCGATACCTAGTTCACCCATACCTCCTGCTCTCGCATCCGGAGAGATTCGCAAAAATGGAACTGCGGTCGTTGTTACATTGATTTTATCCGTTTGAGCATTCAGGGTATCCACAAAAGCAATAAACATAACGATAGCAGCCAATCGAAGAGACAATCTTTTCATGTAATTAAAATTTAGCTTTAAAAGGTGGCCAACAACTTCAACAATCATACCGAACCGGGAAATGGATATCCTCTCAGCATGTGATAATAGTTCCTGTTGAAATTGTTGTACGAGTAAAAATGATCAATAGCTGCTGATGTTATGGTTTAAAATTGCGTTTGAAAATAACGGCTCAATGATATTCAAATATCAGGATTAAAAATAAAACAATTTATTTTGCAATCTTCTCTTTGAAATGTATGGCAGTCAGTTCTATTTCCTCAACGATTTATGAAAGAAGTTATTGCCTGTTTAAGCAGATTTAGCATGCATATCTTTTTTAATGGCCTGGTTGTTGATTAAATAATTTTACGCTGTTAATTTCCCTCAAATTTTTTTAGTTTGTTTTCAATGCAAACAGGAGCATTAATAATGCCTTGTTAATTTTTGGCAGTGGGAAAGTGGCAGGTTCTTAAATTGTTAGTTTACAAGTATTTGAGAAACAGGAATCGCAACTCCCCTATCAAAAACGGGGGCTTGTACTTAGATGATTTTTAATGAAAGTAACTATATTCGCAAATCCTGCGTACTGTGGATAATATCCCGTTACCGGAATAACAATATTTATTTGAAAGACACGTTTCTAGAGTTTATACACCTCGGTTTTTAAAAGCGATTTATATGAATTTGAAAAATCTAGTTATCCTTGCTTCTTGTGCCGCCATGATTACATCATGTAAGAATGGAAAATTATTTGGCAAAAAAAGCGAATCTTCTGACGTCACAGGTTGGAATTACAACGACAAAAATATGGGTGGTTTCCAGGTATCCCGTGAAAAGGAACAACGTACCGGTCCGGGCCTCGTGTTCGTTCAGGGTGGTACGTTTACCATGGGTGCCACTGAAGAAGATGTGATGAGTGATTGGGTCAATATTCCCCGCCGAGTAACCGTCAACTCATTTTATATCGACAGAACTGAAGTAGCGAATGTGCATTACCGTGAGTATTTGTACTGGATAAACAACGTATTTGACGGTGATGAGTACCAAGCGGTGCGCACGGGCGCATTACCAGATACTTTGGTATGGAGAAGCGAGCTGGCTTATAATGAACCATTGGTGGAATATTATTTCCGTCATCCTTCTTATAATTATTATCCTGTTGTGGGTGTAACCTGGAAGCAGGCACATGATTTTTGCTTGTGGAGAAGTGATCGCGTGAATGAAAAAGCACTTGTTGACAGACAGTATATCAATAAAAATTCTCTCAAAAATATTCAGGGACTTGGCCAGGAAAATTTCAATACAAAAGCTTATTTGATGGGCGAATACCAGCCAACACCTGGTGCCGCCGCAAAATCAAAAAAGAATCCATTGAAAAACCCAAATGGTACTCCGCGTACGCAGGTTACATTTGAAGACGGTATCCTTTTACCTAATTACCGCCTGCCGACAGAAGCTGAGTGGGAATATGCAGCGTTGGGTTATATCAATCAGAATCCATTACCAAGTGCAAAAGACAGCAAACGTGGTGAAGAGTTAATCGCAAACAAACAAGTTTATTCCTGGAGCCAAAATGTAAATGGCTTGCGTGATGAACGCAGAGGAAGCTGGCAGGGTACATTCCTGGCTAACTTCAAACGTGGATCCGGAGATAACATGGGAGTTGCAGGTGGTTTGAATGATAATGCTGTCTATACTGCTGCAGTTACTTCATTTTTCCCGAACGGTTTCGGTTTGTATAATATGTCTGGAAACGTTAGTGAGTGGGTAGAAGACGTATTCCGTCCTCTTTCTCCACAGGACGTTGATGATGTTGCTCCGTTTCGTGGTAATAAATTCTCGACGATTGATTTAGGAAAAGAAAATAAAGCTGAAAGAGATAGCCTCGGTAGAATTAAATATCGTTCTGTAACTGATGAAGAAAGTAAAATGCGTCGTAACTATCAGAAAGGTGATGTTATCAACTACCTTGATGGTGACTCATTGATCGCAGGTGTTGGTTACGGTTACGGTAAAACAACATTGATAAGCGATAAATCAAGAGTAATCAAAGGTGGTAGCTGGAACGACCGTGCATATTGGTTGAGCCCTGGTACACGCCGTTTCATGGAGGAAGATCAGGCAAGCTCTACTGTTGGTTTCCGTTGTGCGATGGATCGCGTGGGTAGCGCTGCAGGTAATGGCCGCAAAACAGGTATCAGCTATAAACAGAGAAAGCAAAATGTACGCAAACAATAAATTAAAAAGATCTTAATAAAAAAAAGCCATCCAAATAACGGATGGCTTTTTTATGCGATTTTTGATTTTATGATTTTGAGATTGAAGAAATCTCGAAATCACAAATCAGGATTAGCATTTTTATTTCTTATTTTCTTAGGTTTGTTTTCTATGACTGGTATTGAAGAAATCTACGAGCTGTATAAAAAATTTCCATCCATTCAAACCGACACGCGGAAACTTGCAAAGGATGATCTTTTTTTCGCGTTGAAAGGAGAAAATTTCAATGGCAATCTTTTTGCGCAGCAGGCCATTGATAAGGGCGCAGCTTATGTAATTGTGGATGAACAACCAAACGGCGACAAATCCGGTAAAATAATTCTTGTACATGATGTATTAAAGACTTTACAAGATCTGGCCAAATTTCATCGTGAACAATTCTCTATTCCTTTCCTGGCGATAACAGGCAGCAATGGCAAAACAACAACCAAAGAATTGATTCATGCGGTTCTTTCTTCTTCATTTAAAACGTACACAACGGAAGGTAATTTGAATAATCATATCGGTATTCCTTTAACCATTCTTAAAGTAAAAAAAGACGCCGATATAGCCGTGATAGAAATGGGAGCAAATCATCTTAAAGAAATTGAAGGTTATTGTAAGTATACAATTCCTACGCATGGTATCATTACAAATTGCGGCAAGGCGCACCTCGAAGGATTTGGAAGTATTGAAGGAGTGAGAAAAGGAAAAGGTGAATTGTATGATTTCTTACGGAGCAATAAAGGAACGGCATTTGTGATGTCGGATTATGAATATCTCAGAGATATGAGCAAGGGAATTCCTAATGTTATTAGCTACGGAACAAAAGATGCATTCATAACCGGAAATATTAGCCAGAGCGAGCCTTTTCTTTCCGTCGATATCACCGGCGGAGTTTCAATAAAAAATATTTCTACAAAACTCACCGGCTATTATAACTTCCCAAATGTACTTGCAGCGGTTACCGCGGGAAATTATTTTGGAGTTACACCAGGTAAGATCAAGGCTGCAATCGAAAATTATCTTCCATCGAATAGTCGTTCTCAATTGATAACGCTCCATTCAAATAAAATTATTCTCGATGCATACAATGCTAACCCAACAAGCATGAAAGCAGCGATCGAAAATATTGCAAAATTCAATGTAAAAAATAAAATCCTGATCTTGGGTGGAATGGCGGAATTGGGAGAAGCAAGCGCCGAAGAACACGAAAATATTCTCTCACTCATCGGGAAATATCAATGGAAAGATGTCGCACTCGTGGGCGGGGATTTTTTAAAATTGAATCATCCATACCATCGCTTTGAAAATTCAATACAAGCAAAAGAATGGTTTCAACAACAGCATTTTCATGATTCCTATATTCTGGTAAAAGGATCGAGAAGTATGAGGATGGAGAGAGTTATTGAATGAAGTTGATTGAGTTGAAAGGTTGATTGTGCACACAACTTATCGACCAATCGACTTATCAACTAATCGACCTTTCAACTATACAAGTTTCCTCACAATTTTTATAAATCACTGGGAAATACTGGTTCAACGTACATCCAATAAGGAGCTCATTGGCGATCGTCGGTTTCGGAAATCCATCATATCAACTTTCACACTTCCGACACTAATCGGACTTTCCACATGAACAGGAATATGATTGGGATCGTCGCTTACCCACACTGTCATTTTTTCTCCGCCTTCAAAAATGGTTCCTTTTATCAGAAGCGGTTTAAATTTAATTGTTTTAAATTTTCCATATTTGGTTTTGAGCGTCTCTTTACCAAGATAGCGTATGTATAACCGGTAGATCTGATTATCGAGGAACATAGAAAATGGAATGGTGTCATTCATTTTCAACTTACTGAAATCGATATTACGCGCATAATAAATTGCGCTCACTACATCCTGCACGCAACTGGGCACTTTGAAAACACCGTCAGTAGTAACCGCCGTGTTGCTTACTTTATTAAAGCTTACGTTTTCGTATTTTTTATACCCGCCCTCATCTATGTTGCGGATAAATTTAAGCGGCTGCAGCGTTGCTGTATCGATAAATGTTTCATATTTATCCCTTGTCTTAAAAAAATTATCTACAAAACTATTCGACTTTCCTGAGCCAGTGATATGATAAACGGTTCTGCCATTCAATTGCTCCAGCGATGTTGTAAAAACAGCTTCCCCAGCGGCAATATAAACACCTGCCAGCGTGTAATACACTTTGAAAGTGAGAGATTCGTTCGCAGAAAATGCATTGTTCGTTACCCCGCAAAATTCATCTCCTGCCCTGATTGGGATAGATATTGATAACAGTAAAAGAATGCCTATCGACGTAAAAAACTTCATGAGCTTCTAAATAGTTTGACCCTTAAAATTAATAAACTCCCTATCAATGCCGGTATTACCAAATTTATGACCCATACACCTAACGAAGCGGCCAAAATGCCGGGTTCATTTGGATTGAATATATGAATGACCTGTATACCTGTTTCCCACCGTATCCCCAAATCAGTTAAAAAAGTGAAAGAAGGTATTATTGCCATTATTAAAAACATCGAGCTTACCCCTGCAAAAGTTTCTCCCCAGTTCAGCGACACATCGAAAAGTGAAAACAGTAAATGATACTGTAGAATAAAGACCACGTATCTGGCAAAAGATAAGGACAAAATCCTAAATAGAATAGTTAATTTAACATCGTCCAACACTTTTACCTGCTCTAGTATTTTTTTCCACTTTAACCTTTCCAGCAGCCTTACCATGGAGGATATGCGAAAATAAAAAAATGCAACACATACAACGATAAAAGATACACAAGACAGCACGAGGCTTAACCCGGTCTGAAATGTTTGCTTATCCGAAATTGGTTGCGCTTCAATATATTTTTTGAGGTAAATGACACCAAAAATTCCGACCAACAGTGTGACCAACAATTGCGCCATGCTACAAACAATCGTCAATGATATAGATCGAAGGCGTTTTCCTTCGTCGATATATAACATGCGGCCAAGATATTCGCCAATACGATTCGGAGTAAATGACGCAATGGCGACACCAGATAAAGTAGCTTTAAACGCTCTTAAAAACGAAACTTTTTCTAATTGTTGAATTGATAGCTGCCATTTTCTTGCTTCCAGTCCCCAGTTTACAAACATCAATAAAAATGTGAACCATAATTTCCATTGCTGCGGACCCGTTATTGCAGATTTTATTTGCGCCCATGATTCCTCCCAATCTTCTTCTTTTTGCCCTTGCCGATAAATTGAATAAAAAAGAAAAAGGAATACCAGTGGCCCAAGGAAATAATTGAGTATTATTTTGATATTTTTGTTTATCGTCACGATCAGGTATCAAAAATAATTCTACTCTTGCAAAAGAACGCCAAAATAATTTTAGGCATTGATCCGGGTACTCTGTTGATGGGATATGGCCTGATAGAAGTAACCGGAAGCCAGGTGAGGCTGATCGAAATGAATACGCTTAAACTATCCTCGCGCTCTTCAGATGCTTATGAACGTTTGCAATTGATTCATAAAAAAGTGAGCCAGTTGATCGAAGCTTTCAATCCCCAGGAATTTGCGATTGAAGCTCCTTTCTTTGGAAAAAATGTGCAGAGCATGTTGAAGCTCGGAAGAGCACAGGGAGTCGCTATTGCAACAGCCATTCATGCCGGAATTCCTGTTACAGAATATTCACCGCGAAAAATAAAACAATCCATTACGGGCAATGGTAATGCGGGAAAGGAACAGGTTTGGAAAATGTTGCAACACTTACTCCAAATCAGAACGGAAATTATACATTATGATGCTTCCGACGCACTCGCCGTTGCAATGTGTCATCATTTCCAGTTTACTTCTTTTAAATACCAGGGAAAAAAAATGAAAGGCTGGGAAGAGTTTGTCTCTAAAAATCCAGGGAGGATAACTAAGTAGCGAGAGAAAAAATATTCAATAAAGAAATATTCACTAATCAACAATCAATATTCAATGCTCAAGTAGTGTCAGGCATTCATTCAAAATGTTGATTGAATTTCGGACTTGAGCATTGAATATTGATTGTTGATTATATTGAATATTTCTTCCTAATCTCCGCGCAGCTCTGTCACAATCTTTTCTTGCGCTTTTTTCAATTGTTCCGGTGTTACTTTAATTTTTCCTTTTGTAAAATTGAGATCGTCAATATTATTTATGGGGACAAGATGCAAATGAGCATGCGGCACTTCAAGTCCAATTACAGCGAGGCCACAACGGTTACAGGCAAACGATTTCTCAATTGCTTTTGCAATGGGTTTTGAAAAAAGAAGCATCTTACTCAAATATTCATCCGGCACATCAAAAAATTTATCGACCTCTATTTTGGGAACCACCAACACATGACCTTCTCTCAATGGAAAAATATCAAGAAAGGCATAAAATCTATCATCCTCAGCAATTTTATAACTGGGAATTTCACCGGCAATAATTTTAGAAAAAATAGTCATGATACAAAGCTTTAGGATGATCGAAATTATCAAAAATATATTTGAAGATCCAGCGTCGAACTTCACATCCACTTATTTCAAAAAACAGGTCAATAAAAAACCCTATCAAAAAGATAGGGTTAGGCAGGAATAGATTTCTAATTTTTTATAGTGAAATGCTTTCTACTTTAAATTTAAGCATTCCTGCAGGCACCTGTACTTCTGCAACTTCGCCGACTTGTTTTCCAAGCAATCCTTTTCCAATAGGAGAAGTGACAGAAATTTTACCCAATTTCAAATCTGCTTCTTTCTCTGACACCAGGTAGTAAGTAACTTGTTTCTTGCTGCCGAGATTTGTGACGGTAACTTTTGTTAAAATAGATACTTTACTAGTATCGATGCTACTCTCTTCAAGTATTCTTGCATTTGCTAATTCTGCTTCCAACTTTTGAATTTTTGCTTCCAAATGCCCTTGAGCTTCCTTGGCAGCATCATATTCTGCATTCTCGCGAAGATCACCTTTATCTCTTGCTTCTGCAATGGCGCGTGAGGCAGCAGGACGATCTACTGCCTTCATTTTCTGAAGATCAGTTTTTAATTGATCCAGTGCTTCCCTGGTCAAATAAGTGAACCCACTCATGTTTACCTCCTTTTCTCTGTTTACAAATAAGAAAAAAAATACAACGCCTCAATACCGATTGAAGCGTTGCACTATTTTTACAAAGATAGAAATTTTTATTACACGAATTATCGTGATTTTTAATCAGATTCCTAATTTATCCAATACAATTTTCGCCATTTTATAGAAAGCCTCGTGGCTATATCCCGCAATATGTGGAGTAATAATCACATCGGGGCGGCCGGCAAGCCAATCGAGCTCTTTTTTTTCCTCGGCACTATAACTATCCAGCTTTTCGTTTTCAAGAACATCCAGTCCCGCGCCTGCTATTTTTCCTCTTTGCAGGGCATTGATGACTGCTATGGTTTCATGCACTTTTCCGCGAGACGCATTTAAAAAATAAGGTTTTCTTTCTAGTGAATTAAAAAAATGATCGTTGGCAAGGTGAAAGGTTTCATCAGTTAATGGGACGTGCAAACTGACCACATCGGCATAGCGCCCTACTTGTTCCATATTTGCTTCTTTAATATTTCCTTTTCCAAAACCAAATTTATATTTGTCGTATGCCAATATCGTTGTGTCAAATGACGATAACAATTTAGCAAACGCGCTGCCAGCATTTCCGAATCCGATAATGCCAACTGTTTTTCCTGTCAATTCCGTACCCCTGTTTGCATCCCTGATCCATTTACCTTCTTTTACTTCATGATCACTGGAATTAATTTTATTCATCAAACTAAGGAGCATTCCTAATACATGTTCGCCAACTGCAATGCGATTTCCTTCCGGGCTGCTTACACACTGTATTTTTTTTGACTCGGCGTAAGGCACATCAATAAGTTCCATGCCACTGCCTAACCGGCCGATCCATTTTAATTTTGGCGCTTTATCGATAATATTTTTATCGATTTTTAAACGAGTGGTAACAATCAACCCTTCCGCATCATGGATTTCGTTACACAAATCTTCATAGGTAATTTGCGGCATATGATTTATGGAAAAACCTTGTTTTGTCAACCGTTCAATCATATACTCATGAACCTTCGCAGTGATAATAACCTTCTTCATTTATTTTCTTTATGTCTAAATCATTTCATCTTCCATGTCAATTGAGCAAAATCTTCGATTCTCAATTGTTCGGCGCGTTTGTTAAAAACCGGATCCTGTAAGATAGTTTCTTCGAATAAATTTCTCACCGCATTTCTTAATGTTTTTCTTCTTTGATTAAACGCAGTTTTCACTAGCAGAAAAAAATATTTTTCGCTTTTCATTGGGACTACAGACGATTTTGGTTTCAATCTTATCACGGCGCTTTTTACTTTTGGTGGTGGCGAAAAAGATCCTTCGCTCACTTCGAATAAATATTCGACGGAAAAAAAAGCCTGTACAAGTACGCTTAACACCCCATATACTTTATTGCCTTCACTGGCAGCAATTCGTTGTGCAACTTCTTTCTGGAACATACCAATCATGCATTGAACATCTTCCTTCCATTCCAGGATTTTAAAAAGAATTTGCGTAGAGATATTATATGGAAAATTTCCTATCACCGTAAAATGTCCTGGAAAAGGTTTTTCAATTTGGAGAAAATCTTGATGGATGATCCTTCCTTGCAAAGCTGGAAAATTTTTTTGGAGGAATTCAACTTTCTCATCATCGATTTCAACAATCTTAAAATAGATGCCTGGGATTTCTAAAAGATATTTTGTCAACGCCCCGCCACCAGGCCCCACTTCTAATAATTGCTGAAATTCATTCTCGTTTAATGCCGCAAATATTTTGCGGCAAATATTTTCATCGCGTAAGAAATGTTGACCGAGTGATTTTTTTAAACTGAGCTGCTGATGATTCATGTTAAATAATACATATCCTTGTTATGGGTACAAACACAAAAATAAACCATCCTGCAGCACTCAAACAGATTTAATAATTGTATTTTTATAGCCTGAAATAATTTATATGAACATTCCACAGCAACGGCCTCTGATAGGTATTTCGATTGGCGACCTCAATGGCATTGGCACTGAACTGGCTATCAAAACTTTCTCCGATCACAGGGTTTTAGAATTGTGTACGCCCGTTGTTTTTGCTTCTAACAAGGTTATCAATTTCTACCGGAAATCAATACCCGAGCTTAATTTTAATTACCAAAGCAGTAAGGATTTTACCCGCATCAATCCAAAACAGGTAAATATTTACAATTGCTGGGAAGAAGAAGTTAGTATTACACCCGGACAGCTTACCGAAACCGGTGGAAAATATGCAGTAAAATCTTTGGTGACGGCCGTTGAATTATTAAAAGAAAAAAAGATCCAGGGATTAGTCACGGCGCCAATTCACAAAAAAAATACACAATCCGCTGAATTTAATTTCACGGGCCATACGCCTTACCTGAAACATGCGTTTGGTATGCAGGATGTATTGATGCTGATGGCTGCGGAAAATTTCAGAGTCGGATTGGTTACTGAACATATTCCTGTGAGTGAAATTGCGAGATCGATTACAAGAGAGGTTATTCTATCTAAATTAAATATTTTAAAAGACAGCCTGATAAAGGATTTTGGAATCGACAAACCGAAAATTGCAGTACTTGGATTAAATCCGCACGCAGGTGATGAAGGGTTGATCGGAAAAGAAGAAGAAGAAATTATTAAACCGGCGATCAAAGACGCGAAACACAATATGCTTGTGTTCGGACCTTATAGTGCTGATGCTTTTTTTGCGCGCAATCAACATCGGAAATTCGATGCAGTACTTGCGATGTATCACGACCAAGGGTTAATTCCATTTAAATCACTTGCTTCAGGCGAAGGAGTAAACTACACTGCAGGATTGCCGATTGTAAGAACTTCTCCCGATCACGGAACTGCTTTTGATATTGCCGGAAAAAACAAAGCCGACACTTCTTCTTTCTTAACCGCGATATATGCATGTATTGATATCATCAATCAGAGAAGCGAGTTCCAGGAAAATCATAAAAATCCATTGAAAAAAATGACTTCTGTTGTTCTTGCAGGTGCTGAAGACGAGAAGATAGAAGAAGGTTAAATGTTTATTTTTTCGTCAGAGGTAGAAGGCGAAAGGTGTATGGTATGAATCTCCATTATCATTATACTTTCCGTTTTACCTTCGAGTTTGTGCCTTGTGTCTTTCAGCTTGTGCCTTGATCCTTTTACACGCATCTCCACATGAACTCTCTCAAACTATATATGCTTCTTTTAGGTTGTACGCCAACAGGAAGACATACGGAACAACACGATATTTTTTTTGGCATTGGTGAATCATTGAGTGATCTCAAAACTGATATCATTAATTCTTGGCCTGAAGCCGAAGGGAAAATTCATATTGATGGCTGGCGCGAGGTGACAAATGTTGATGGATACAAAATTATTATTTCGGAACGTCAGCAAACATCAGCAGAGCCATCACAGCACAAACTTTTTTTTCTGAATCTCGGAGGTTATAAAAGAAATGAATTTGAGGAATATCATTATAAAATTGTAACCGTAGCGGAGCACAAAGGAATTGCTGTACAAAATGCGAAACAAACATCATTCTACATACATACGGGTTTTGAAGGAGGCGCAAGTTCACATATCGATGATAAGTATGGAGTAGATGTCGATGATATTTATGAAATCGAGGATATTCTTCCTATCAACACAAAACAAAAATATGCGGTGATTGTCACAATGGATAAAGCGTCTACAGAAGATGAACTTAACCTGGGTTATCTCAAACTCGAAAAAATATAAATTCACTTTTTAGAAGAACCGATCAAAATACTGTATCCGGAATATTTTTATTCACAGCATACGAGGCATAAAAAATTTCCACCCTGCCCTTGGTATCCTGTAACTTTTGATCTGATATTTTTTTACTTCCATCGTCATAGTCAAGTGTAACTCCCTTTGGCAATTTATAATCCTTGATATTAAATGTACATGTTATTTTATCGGGCAACGCATAATCGACATATTTCCCGTAACTCATTTCTATTTCATACGTGCCGTTTTCCTTTGTCGTGATTTTCGCTTTTAAAATCACAAGATGAACCGGATCGATATACGCAGTAGAAAGCACAACCGGTGAATTCTCATCGACAGGAATCAATTTTACAATTTTCACCTTTATATTATTCAATATATCTGAACCTGCATCCAGCACAGTGAAATTTCCCGTCAGCAAATTATTCAGTCCAATACCTAATATGGATTTCGGCACCAGCGAAATCCCATTTTCATTTTTTATTTTTAGTTTATCCGGCTTCTTAAAATATATTTTCACTTTTGCTTCCGGTACTTTCAAAAAATTCACATTCGTTTTCATGGTACCATCAGCTTCATAACTATTAACCTGCTCTATTTTTGCTCTTGCCTTTTGCACAAGCGAAGATGCTTCCTGCGCAAAAGACATGAAAGTAAAAAGAGAAAAAATAAATACTGCCGATATTTGTTTGATCATGTTCTTACTAATAATTTTTGGATCAGCTCAAGATATCTTTCTTTCTAAATACCAAAATCGCCGTCGTTACAAACATTACAATATATCCTAAAAGTATTCCCAGGCTTCTGAGAATGGCCGGTAAATTTTCGATAGATCCAGGTATCACCATATGATCCGGACCTATTCTCGAATAAAAAAATCCTTTCCAGCCCAGCATATGCGAAGTGAACAAATAAGGTTTCACCGTATTATCATACATCGGTATTTTCAATTCCGATAGAATGGTGAGTACGATCACAATGCTCATCGTTGCCACAATGGGACCGATTGAATTTTCAGCAAAAACCGATAGTAAAAAAGCAAGTGCCGCTACCGTGCTCAATGCAACCGAGGCAAATGCGAAAGCGGCAATATAACGCCACAGTGTATCCGCTTTTTGAATCTGTTCGATCACATCGTTGCGCGGGATGATCGTATCATTTGTGCCAAAGAAAAAAATGCTCAACAGCAAAGCCAGTAATGCCATCCACAACAATAATAAAACCGTGTAGATCACTGATGCAAAATATTTCACCAACATCAATCCTGTTCTGCTCACAGGTTTCGTCATTACCAGGCGCAGCGTACCCATATTCGCTTCTCCTGCTATAGAATCTCCCGCTACCAACGCCACCAATAATGGCACATGAATTAAAATCGCGTTTAGAATAACAAACGCAACAAAATATCCATTCAACACCATTGCATAAGGGATCTCAAACGAATCGGAGATGTCACCCATCATTAATTCCACATAAGATTTACCGTCGAATTTTAATCCCAATTGTATAATCAAAATAATAGCCGCAATGGCTCCAAAACTGATAAAAGTTCTGGGCTTCCTGAAAATCTTGAACAATTCAATTTTCAAAAGTTGCCACATATTGTTGCGCTTTCGTAAGAGATAAAAAATATTCTTCGAGTGAATATCGCTGTTGTATTTGCAATACCTGCACGCCATTTTCAACAAGTTCATTGTTCAGTTCAGGAATGTCGACTTTGTTCATTTCAAAAATGATCTTGTCATGTTCATGGCTACGAACAAAAGATTTCCATTTTGTTGACATGATAGTTTCTAATGTCTTCGCCGGATTTAGAGTCTGTAATTCCACAATCATTTTTGCCGGATTGAAAAGTTCCTGCACATTTCCTTCTATAATTTTTTTTCCACGGTCGATAATCAACATTCTATTGGCAATAATTTCGATCTCGCTTAGTAAATGTGATGAAACCATCACGGTCTTTTTGTGATTTCTACTCAGGTCAAGAATAAGATTTCTCATGTCAGCAATCCCTTGTGGATCGAGGCCATTGGTGGGTTCATCCAGAATGATTAGTCTTGGATCATGTATGAGTGCGATCGCAATTCCCAGGCGCTGTTTCATCCCCTGCGAAAAAGTTTTCACTTTACTATCGGCACGGTTTGCAAGATCAACCAGTTCCAATTGCTCCATCAGTCTCTTTTTGGGAATTTTTAAGCCGCTCATGCGTGCGAAGATGGATATGTTCTCATATGCGCTGAGATACCGGTAAAGATCGGGCCGTTCGATAATGGCACCAACTTGTTGAAGGATTTTATGACGATGCGTTCGCAGATCCATTCCAAACATATTGATATCGCCGCTGGTTGGCTGGATCAATGTGAGCAACATTCGAATTGTCGTTGATTTACCAGCGCCATTTTGCCCCAGGAAACCATATACGTCGCCTTCATTTACTGTAAAAGACAGGTCATCCACTGCCTTCGCTTCTTTAAAATATTTGGTTAGCCCATTGACCTGAATGATAGCCGACATGTTGAAAAGACAATTGTTTATTAACCGAAATCGCCACAACCATTACAAAAACAAAAAGCAAATGGTTGCCGGAAAATTCACAATATAAACAGAAAAAACAGGCCGACCCCTATTGCAAATATTAAAGGGGTTATCTATCTTGTGTTACCATCCTCTGATAAAATTTATCCATTTCCAAAAACCTGAGATCGCCTACCCTTCCCTTTAAGCTCAATTATAATTTGTATCTCCTTTGAACAACCCCATTGATACAACGGGTCATACTTCTATTATTTGATCTGCTCGTCAATTGTGCTTAAATCATATTATTAACTTCAGAAACTTAAAAAATGAAACGCATTGCAAAGCACATTTTGTTAATACAAGTGGTTGTATTGACTATGTCAGGGGTATTCGCAAACAACTCTTCCAACTTACATTTCTCAGGCAAAAAAAACACAGACACTGGTTCCAACGTTACCAACGTCAACACCAAATCTTCCTCTGCAATTATTTTGCATGGCAGCCTGGTGAATTTCAGCGCGGCTTATGGAAAGAACTTTTTTGATCTGAACTGGAATACGATCCCGGGAAAAACATGTGATCATTTCGAAATCGAAAGAAGCATCGACGGAAACAATTTTGAAAAAGTGGGCGAAGTGAAAAAATCCGGCGCGCTCTCTCCAACTGAAAGTTTTTATTTCAGGGATAATGTGCGCCCTACGATTGCAAGAAATTATGATTTGTATTATCGATTGAAACAGGTAGATGAAAATGGAGAAGTAAGTTATTCAAAAGTGTTGATCACGCGTATGTACAATACAAGAAGTCTTGCTTCATTGAGCATCACGCCAGATCCGGTAGTAAACGATATTCTGATCAACGTTCAATTGAAAACGCGTTCGTTTGTAGTTATCAAACTGACAGACAAAACCGGAAATGTTGTGATGACAAAATCGGTAAAGGCCGACGAAGAATACAATACTTACAAATTAGATGACACACATCAGTTGCAACCTGGATTGTATAACCTGGAAATTATTGTGAACAGCAACGAGAGAATGAATATGACACTGCAAAAGAGTTAAGGCTCTTATATTTTTTACTGCATATCCGTGTGCAGCCAATCAGACCAATTGCTTAGTTTAGTTATCGGAACTGGAATAAATCCCGGTTCCGATTTTATTTTCTGCTGGTTATTTTTGCTACATCCACACTCAGATAAGAATGCAGGTTCTTTACATATTGCTCAAATGCTTTTACACCTGCCGGAGTAATCTTACACATCGTTTGCGGATAATTGTCCTTGAATTGTTTCACCACATCAATATAACCTGCTTCCTTTAATTTATTAATCTGTACACTGAGATTACCAGCAGTAGCATTTGTTTCCTCTTTCAAAAAAGTAAATTCTGCCTCCTTCACACCGATGAGGAGTGAAACAACAGCAAGTCTTAACTGCGAATGTAATATAGGGTCAAGATCTTTAAACATGTAATTGCATGTGCCTGTATTTATTTTTAAGCAAGTATCCGGGAATAATATAACTCACAAGTATTGCCAGGCTACTTAATAAAATATTTGCGTCATAACTTGTAAATGTAGATATTACTGCTAAAATCCAGCTGGCAATTGCACCCCATACCAACGGAGGAAATTTGAGCGCTCGTCCAGAAACAAAGGTTCCGATTGAATACATCATCATGTAAAATGGAAAACAATTTGTCCAGCCAAGGCGTGCAAAAATAAACCCCAATAATATGTAAGAAACAAAAATGCCTATCCATAAATAATTCAATACCTCCTCGACGTATGTTCTTACTTTTCGTTTTTTATGTTGATTGACTCCATACAGCGTCGAAACAATCATCCCTACGAACATGAGCGTCCATGCAAGATAATGATAGGGAGACTCTAACACCACTTTTAAGATATATTGAATGATACTTGCCGAAAAAACCAACCAGCCCCAAAGCAAAAAATAAAAACTATTATCAGCAACCGTATTCTTGGCTTTATCAATCATCGACTGGATGAGTTGCAGACTGTCTTCCGGAGATAAATTTTCTTGTTCCATATTGTTGGTTATTATAGATCTTATATTATTTCAACCCGGCATCGAATTATCATCTCGTTTTTTTAAAGAACCAATAATTATTGGCATTTTGAAAGCATTATCTCTGCCTGATCCTGTCCCCAATGTGGATACAACGGTTTGGTTTGTTCTTTTTTAAACAACTCAATTGATTTTTCAAAAATTGGTTTTGCCTTGTCTTTGCCGCCACCAAATGCAGGCGGCGTATTGAATACACTTTGTCCTTGCAAATAATAAATGCGCGGATTATTAGGATCTATTTGTTTTGCTTTTTCCAATGCACCGCTCGCCTGTTGTCCGTAAGTCTGCCACCGTGTTTGCGGATCAACCATCATCTGTTGTGTTGCGGCCATATTGCGAATCGTGTATATGTCTGCATTTTTCTCAATCAACTCCGCTTTATCGCATAAGGAGTTTACGCGTGTTGAATTGGCATCTTTATCAATCTTTGCATCCATCCATCCGCTTGTTGTCAATGCTAACCCTGCGTAGTAATAAGGGAGCCATTGCGTTTTTTCTGCATCGCCGATGCGTTCGAAATTATTGGCAACGGTCTGAAAATCCTGCGTTGTTTTGGCAGAATCAAAAAGATCAAGATTTTTTTTCATCGCAGCAACATATTTGTCGCTCTGCGCCTGCGCCGATATTGCGCACAATAAGAAACTAAAAAAAACAAATGATTTCATAACACCTTTTTTAAAATTGAATGATTGAGTTATAATTTTTATTCAAAAACTTTATTACAAAACGATTTTCTCATTAAAGAGTCAACGATCAAGACAAATATTATCTCACGCTAAATCATAAATTATTATTGATAGCATCTTCTGACCTGTCAACACCCCAGCTTAAAAAACACCCGATAAAATAAAAGCGTTTAGCCGGTGGCGTTATAGGTTCTTTTATTTGTCCGCTGAACGAATAATTATATCCATATACCAGGTTATAACCAAGCACATTCGTCATGCTTGCAAAAAGGACGATAAAAGTTTTTGCATTCTTCTTGCCCAGACTTGGCAGGTATTCCGCGCTAAAATTGAGACTGTGATAATCTTTGGTCATTCCCTGGTCAGCTATATAGTATTTGCTGTTGTTATTAATCTGAAAATTATAGTAAGGTCTTCCAGTGGCGTAACTATACGTGAAATTAAAGCCGGCTTTTATATCCGTAACAAAGCGTTTCATGACGATCGAGGCTGTATGAGTAGCCGCATAGTTTGGCATGAGTTGCGTAGGATAATTCAAATACTCTCTTTTCGTATCGATGTAAGAATAGCTAATCCAGTAGTCAAAATTTTTAAATGTTTTTTTATCACGCCAGAATAATTCAATGCCTTTTGCATATCCATTTCCGCCGTTATCATAAGTAGCATAGAAATAACTGTAGGGAATTGTTCTCACCAGCGCGTCATATTTTTTATAATAGGCTTCCACGCGAAATATTCTGTCCTTGGTCAGCTTCTGGTAATTGATAATATAATGTGTCGCTTTTGTGTAACCCAAATTCGTAGAATATGACAGCTGTTGATTTTCCGGTTTCTGGTAAAATATTCCGTACGCTAAAGATACCTGTGCGTCCTTTCCTGTTTTGTAAGCAAGCGAAACGCGCGGTGCAACATCAGATTTATTAATTATTGAAGAATGTTCGAAACGCGCACCGATTTTTGCTGCAAGATCATTGGTGATATAGATATCGCTCTCTGCAAAAACCGAAGTATAATTGTCAATTAGTTTGTGAAGTGTGTCATTGTAAGTCGCCGGACTATAAGCATACCAATATTCAGCGCCAAATCGAATCGCACTTAAGCCTCCGAGTTTTTTTTCAAACACAGCTTTTGCTTGTGCAAGATCTTGTCTGCTATCGAGTGTAAAATTTTTGTATTGCATCCAATATGCAGAATCACCGAATTGTTTTGGCCGATTGTTTTGATCCTGGAGTTGCTGCTGAATATTATCTCTGTTTGTACTGTAGCTAAGCCCCAGGTTCATCTTCCATCCATTTGATAAATATTCCTTCCAGCTCAGATTATTATACCAGTTATGATTGATAACACTAAATGCATTTTTAAAATAAGTGCTGTCAATATCAGGCCGGCGTAAACCGAGTTGATTATAGCCAAATGTTGTATAGTATTTGATCATTCCACCACTCTTTGTTTTTATTCTGAAATTGGCATCGCCAGAATGAACTTGTGGAAGTTTAAAATAATCCGGTGTTTGTTTTACGATATTGAAATATAAACCGACATTCACATAATTGTAAGTGATGCCCCAGGATGATTTTTTATCCTTGGAAAGTTGTTGTGTTCCTGCACCAACAACCAATGGAGAAACCGATGCATCTATTTCTGATTTCTCTGGCAAATCAATTGATTCAAGTAATAACACGGACGATAACGCCTGGCCATATTGTGCGGAATATCCTCCTGTGCTAAACACTGTTCCTTTAAATAAAAAAGGTGAGAACCGGCCGCGCGTTGCAATATCAGGCACACTGGTGAAATAAGGATTGTTGACGACAGTGCCATCTATATATTGTTTGGTTTCATATCCTGCACCTCCGCGTACAAATAAACCTTCCTGCTCTCCCACCTGTTGCGTGCCAGGTAATGTTTTTAACGCAGTGGTGATATCCGCATTTGAACCTGCCGTGGTAGCAATATCAAGCGAACTCATCACTGCTCCTCTTTTTGAATCGCCAGCTTCAAAAGATCCGGCAGTGATCGTTACTGCTTTCAATTCGTTTGGTTCTTCTTTAAGTATTATATCAAGATGTAATTCGGCGGATTTAAGCTCGATGGATTGTTCGGAGAATTTGTATCCGACAGATGTTATTAGTAATGTCTGAGCACCTTTTTCAGTAGTAGAAAATTTATAATGACCGGTAGAATCAGAGGTCGCACCATCATATGTATTTTTTAGCGCAATGCTCGCGCCAGGAACCGGGCGCCCTTTTCCATCTTTTATTTTTCCGCTGACTATTGTTTGTGCCCATAAGCCATGATGTATTGCAACAAGAGCCAGGAATGCAATTATTTTTCTCACAAGATCGATTTATGTCTCGAAAATAAAGTAGTTTATAATATAAACCAAATAAAATCTCGGATTTCTGGATTATGATGGATTTCGCAGATTTTTAGACGCCGGATTTTTTGAGATGAATTTTGCAGTTAAGTTTTTTCGGATCCCGACTGATCGGTATCCCTTTAAAGTTTGTTATAAAAAAGACAGCCATGACACATTTTAATCCAAATGCCCACTGAAGAATCTGCGAAATCGATCACAATCTGCAAATTCGCGATACAAAAAAGCCAGGCTTGGAAAAGCCCGGCGGTTGTTGATCGTACCCTTTAAAACTAAACTCTTGCACTCCGGTTTGATCCGGTATTGATAAATGATTTGATAATAAAAAACTCAATATCTCAACTCACTGTGTTTCTCAGTCTGAGAAATCCGCTAGAATCCAACAATTCGTGATAAAAAAAGCCAGGCCTGGACAAGCCCGGCTGTTGTTGATCGTACCCTTTAAAACTAAACTCTTACATTCCGGTTTTGAACCGGTATTGATAAATGATTTAATCGTAAAAAATGTCAGGTCAAATCAATCGCTCAATTTACTGTACCCAATCTTTGAAATGCACTGTAATCCCACAATCCATGATACAGAAAAGCCAGGCCTAGACAAGCCCGGCTGTTGTTGATCGTACCCTTTAAAACTAAACTCTTACGCTCCGGGCTTGTGTACCGGATCTTATATTTTTTTGATTCATTATTAATACTCATCAGAAATTTTTCCGTTTTATTTCTATCTATGTAAAATTTTCGTCTACACATCCACGTAATAGCACTAACCCATTGCATGAACCAATCAACTCTTGATAAATTTTTGAACTGTTGTTTTATTTCCGTTTGCTGTTTTTATAATATAGATACCAGCGGGAAGATCTGCAACGGGTAATATTTCCGTTTGACCTGCATTGCTGGTTACTTTTTGTCTCACCAAAATGCCACTCGAATTATAAACATTATATGCTATCGTTCTATTCTGCCAATCCACGGGGATGGTTATGCGCAGTTCGTGCGTTGCCGGATTTGGAAATACAACAACAGTTGTTTGCTCCTCATCTGCTAAACGGACCACCACCATCTTTGAATACCTGTACTTCGCATCCATATCAACCATTTTCAAACGATAGTAGACAAGATGTCCGGGTAAGCCATTGATTTTATCCGTATAACTATATTCTCTAAGCACATCACTATTTCCTTCAGCGAAAACGATGGCATCGTCATCGAATGTAGCGCCATCGATACTGCGTTGTATGGTGAAATGACTCGCATTGGTTTCCATCGCGGTTTCCCAATGAAGTGTTACATCTGAATTTTTTTTCTGTGCGGTGAAAGCAGTAAGCGTCAGCGGAAGCGTACTAACAACAGGAATATTGAATGCAAAAGATTTGAACCAGAGCGAATTCATTCTATCGGAGGCGCTACTACCAGTGGCTCCTGTTTTTGCACCAATTCTTACAATAAAACTATTCGTGTTGGTGTAATAATTAGTAACCATCACATCGGTTGCGGAGGTGGTAATATTTGGATAATTTTTACACGGGCCGTTATATTCCCTCCCAACAGTGCTCACGTCTGAAAGACATCCTGTGTATGATACCGGTGTGATATCAGAGTTCTGCTCCAGTGTATAAGAGAGTTGTTTATAGAAGCACAAATATTCGTGCAGGTTTTGTCCGTCGCCGTCCACATCCAATCCTGTCACATAAAATTGATTCACGGAAGTAGGTGAATGATCTGAATGTTGTGCGAATGAAACTTGAAATTCCATCCACCAACTTGCGTTTGCAGGCGCGCTTCCACCATTATAAGCTACTCTTGGTTGCCATGCGTTGTCGTAACCTGTGCCGTGCACGGGATCTTCGTTGGGACCAGTCAAATCTACATTTGATAATGTAACCTGGCTGCTGCTGCGACCCGTGATCGTGATAATTGCATCCACATCGGTGGTAACATTTGGGAAAAAATAAACAGCTCCATCAGCGCCGGCAGGTTTTGCGCCATAGCCTGTTTTTAATTGAGCATGTGTAAATACCAGTTCAGGAACCAGTGTTTGTGCGTGAGAAGATGCAAAACAAGCAATTAGAGCAGTCGATAAGATCGCAGTTTTACTGACTACAAACAGCCTGTTAAACAGGGGGCGAAGGTACAGCTCGATCATAACTAAATTTTTATGGGGTCGGGGATTAAATACTATTATAGTAACCCATAGTCATTGGAGAAATACCTATTCTTCGCCGGAATTGGAATAAACTATATAAACTGAAAAACGATTTAAAAGCTAGAGGAAAATTGGAGCCGTGGAGTTAATCAGGAGATTGGGTACGTGTGTGATTGTGATACAAATATTGCAAGCGTTTTTGAATAATGCAAGTCTTTTTGAAAATATTTTAAAAAAACGAGTGGCGAGTAGTAAGTGGATGAACCCACTTGCTACTCGCCACTCGCTATCATAATTCACTTTACTTATACTGCGGCATCAACTCTTTTGCAAGACTCACCATTCTTTTAACTCCGTCTTCAGGGAGATTTCCCTTCTTGAATTCAGCCATTACATCGGACAATTTGTTATCCATTTCCATCAAGAAATGTTCTTCAAATGCCTTCACGTGTTTTACGGCAATTTCGCGAAGCAAGCCCTGTGTTCCGAGGTAAATAATTGCTACTTGTTTTTCAACTGGCACTGGCGAATATTGTGGTTGCTTCAGCACTTCCACATTACGCGCACCCTTATCCAACACTACTTTGGTAGCAGCATCCAGGTCACCGCCGAATTTTGCAAAAGCTTCCATCTCACGGTAAAGAGCCTGATCAAGTTTTAATGTACCGGCTACTTTTTTCATGGATTTGATCTGCGCATTTCCACCTACACGGCTAACCGAAATACCAACGTTGATCGCTGGACGAATACCGGAGTTGAACAAATTATTCTCAAGGAATATTTGTCCGTCGGTAATTGAAATCACATTTGTAGGGATATATGCAGACACGTCGCCCGCTTGCGTTTCAATGATTGGCAATGCAGTTAATGAGCCACCACCTTTCACTTTGTTTTTTAAAGATTCAGGAAGGTCATTCATATTTTTTGCAACGCTATCATCACCGATAATTTTTGCAGCGCGTTCAAGCAAGCGGCTATGCAAATAGAATACATCACCCGGATAAGCTTCACGTCCCGGTGGGCGACGAAGCAATAATGATACTTCACGGTAAGCAACGGCCTGTTTTGATAAATCATCATAGATAATCAATGCAGGTCTTCCGGTATCGCGGAAATATTCGCCAATGGCGGCACCTGCAAATGGTGCATAGAATTGTAATGGTGCGGGATCGGATGCAGATGCTGCAATGATTACCGTATAATCGAGCGCTCCGTTATCAGCCAAAGTTTTCATCACACCTGCGATGGTTGATGCTTTTTGTCCGATCGCTACATATATACAATAAACAGGTTTTCCTGCTTTATAAAATTCTTTCTGATTTATGATTGTGTCAATCGCGATCGCTGTTTTTCCAGTCTGACGATCACCGATGATCAATTCACGTTGTCCGCGTCCAATCGGGATCATCGCATCAATCGCTTTGATACCTGTTTGCAAAGGTTCTTTAACCGGCTCTCTGAAAATTACACCAGGCGCTTTGCGCTCGAGAGGCATTTCATATTTTTCACCTGTTAATGGTCCCTTGCCATCAATGGGAACACCCAATGTATTTACCACGCGGCCAAGCATCCCTTCACCAACATTGATCGACGCAATTTTTCCGGTGCGACGAACTTTTGCTCCTTCTTTGATATCACCACTTCCTCCCATCAATACCACACCCACATTATCTTCTTCAAGATTCAGCGCGATTGCATTGACACCATTTTCAAATTCAACCAACTCCCCGCTACCTACATTGCTTAATCCATAAACACGCGCGATTCCATCACCCACTTGTAACACCGTGCCTATTTCTTCTAGCTCTGCGGAAACATTGAAGTTGCTTAATTGCTGGCGCAATATTGCTGATATTTCATCTGGTTTAATCTCTGCCATAATTATTTATTGTTTATCGTATTCTATAAATAAAATCGTTATTCGCAAATTGTTTCCTCACATTGTTCAAATCGAAAGCAACACTTGCATCTACTATTTCATTCCCTACTTCCAATATAAAACCTCCGATGATATCTTCTTTTACTTCCGTGACCAACTCCACCTGTTTCATCTGCGTATCCGCCTGTATCTTTTTTACAATCGTATTTTTCAATTCCTCACTGACAGGCATAGCCGTAGTTAGCTTTACGATATAAATGCCTTTGTAATCTTTGAATTGCTGTATAAAAGCTGTGATTATCTCCGGTAAATAAAATTCGCGTCCCTTTTGAGTAAGTAATTTATTAAAGGACGTAGTGATTACACTTACTTTATCTTTTGTAATCGCATCCAGAATTTTTTCTTTTTTCTCTGGTTTGATCACAGGGCTTTTTAATACTGTTACCAATTCCCTGTTGTTATTGCACAAATCATTTAATAGCAGCATATCCTTGTAAACAGTATCGAGCTGTCCTTTTTCAATCGCAAGATCCATCAGCGATTTTGCATACCTGCCTGCTAAACGGGGATTGGGCATAAATTTATTTAAGATTCAAGATATAAGTAATCAAGGCACAAGGTTCGGGATGCAAGGCGCAAGATTCTTGTACCCTGAACCATGAACCTTTTAATTTAATTTTACTTCGTTTGCGAGCTGCGTAATATATTTTTCCTGCTCTGATTTAGCCGACAATTCCCTACGCAATATTTTTTCAGAAATCTCTATCACCATATTTCCAACCTGATTTTTTACGTCAGTCAATGCAGCCATTTTTTGTGTTTCGATAGCAGCTTGGGCGTCACTGATAATTTTGCTGGCTTCCAATTTCGCCTGCTCTTTTGCTTCGTTGATGATTTTATCTTTTGTATCTCTTGCTTCTTTTAATAACTGCGCTCTTTCTTCACGTGCCTTTGCAAGCAACGCTTCATTCTCATTTTTCAACTGAGCCATTTCAGCTTTTACTTTTTCAGCAGTAGCCAATGCATCTGCAATGCCTTCTTCTCTTGTTTTTAAAGATTGGAGGATTGGTTTCCAGGCAAATTTTTTCAGAAGAAAAAATACAACCAGGAAAGCAAGCAGGTTCCAAAAGAACAAACCTAAGTCAGGAGTTAATAATTGCATATAAAAAATTTAAAGCGATACTTACCAGAATCTTTTCATCTCTCACGATATCAATTACAGATTTAAAATACTGCATCTTTTGCCCTGTGCATCAGATGCAGTATAATTTTTACGTGCGTTGTGCTTATCTGAATACAGCAAGCAGACCTGCAACTGCAGCAAGAAGGGCAACACCCTCAACGAGCGCAGCAGCAAGAATCATGTTAGCACGAATGTCGTTCGACGCTTCTGGCTGGCGGGCAATAGCTTCAACCGCACCTTTACCGATTTGGCCAACACCAATACCGGCACCGATTGCAGCGAGTCCTGCTCCGATAGCTCCATAACCAGGCTGAACCTCTAACAAAATAGTCATCAAAGTCATGATACTTGGTTTTTATTAAAAAAAAGTTTTTTAAATAACGATGGCATCTTCATGTCCCGGCACATCATCATGATCATGTCCTCCTTCAAAAGCCTGCCCAATAAACACTGCTGTCAGGTTTGCAAAAATAAATGCCTGTATAAATGCAACCAGTACTTCCAACAAATAAATAAACACGGAAAATAAAACAAACAAAGGTGATGTACCCCATCCCAATGCAGTATTCATTGCTCCGAAAATAAAAATCAGGATAATAAAACTTAAAATGATGATGTGGCCCGAAATCATATTTGCAAACAAACGTATGATCAATGCAAAAGGCTTTGTAAAAATGCCCATGATTTCAATAGGCACCATAATAAATTTTATCGCGAAAGGAACGGGAGGATTTATAATATGTCCCCAGTAATGTTTATTTGAACTAAACAAAATCACGATGAAAGAAATGATTCCAAGCATCGCGGTGAAAGCTATGTTGCCCGTAACGTTGGCTGTACCTGGAATCATCCCGATCAGATTGTTGATGAGTATGAAAAAGAAAACAGTAAGCAGATAAGGCATATATTTTTCATACTTGTGACCAAGGTTTGGTTTGCCAACTTCGTCACGAACAAATGTGATAATAGGTTCTACAGCATTTTGAAATCCACTGGGTGCGCTTGTTACTCCTTTACCTTTTGCATATTGTTTGGCGACTCCTGTCATTATCCATACTAACAAGATCAGCGAAATAAAAATTTGTACAACGTTACGCGTCAGTGAAAAATCATACACTTTGACACTGTTATCAGGCATTCCTGCTGCATCTGTTGCATAGACTTTCCCGGCAAAAAAGACGGCAGCGCCTTTGGCGTCTTTCACTTCATTGAGCTTGTGCTCTTCTATAAAATCTTCCTCCAGCAAACGATATCCGTCATGTAGCTCTTTTCCATGATCGAAAGCGGAAGACATAAAAACAGAAAGCCCTTTTTGAGGAGAATATAAAATGACCGGCAATGGAATCGTAACATGGTGACCACCAACAGTGGCGAAATGGAACTCATGTCCATCAGAAACGTGCTCCATAATAATCTTGGCCGGATCCAGCTTTTTCGTCTCCTTTTTTTCCTCGCCGCCCTGGGCCAGAGAAACATTGGAAAAAAATATCATAACTAAGCTGAAACCCGCTACCAATAAAGATTTGAAGCTTTTCGAGGTCATACCGTTTCTGAAATTTTGCGCAAAGATACGGGGGCGGGTTGAAACTATGAAATGAATCACGGATTTGCGGATTCGAAGAGATTTCACGGATTCTTTTCAGCGCAATTGAAGCATATCAGGGCATCATCAAGGCCTTGCTGAAATCCTTCTGGTATCCGTTGAATTGCGTCAAACTCCATCATCCACAATCCGGGAAATACGTTCTAATCCGTTAATCCGCGATTCGAACGGATTTGCGGATTTGAAGAGATTTCACGGATTTTTTTCAGCGCTATTGAAGCATATCAGGGCATCATCAAGGCCTTTGCTGAAATCCTTCTGGTATCCGTTGAATTGCGTCAAACTCCATCATCCACAATCCGGGAAATACGTTCTAATCCGTTAATCCGCGATTCGAATTGCATTTGGTGAAGTTTGTAATAGAATCCACGATGTGCCATCAGCTCATCATGTGAGCCTATTTCCTTGATTTCACCCTTGTCCAATACCATAATCTTTTGGGCCTTGCGGATGGTTGATAAACGATGGGCAATGACGATGGAGGTCCGCCCCGCAATCAGTGTGTCGATCGCATGCTGGATGAGCATTTCCGATTCAGTATCTACTGAAGAAGTGGCTTCATCCAAAATCAAAATACCGGGATTGTATAGTAATGCGCGAATGAATGATAATAATTGGCGCTGGCCAAGTGAGAGGCTGCTTCCTCTTTCCATTACATTATAATGATATCCTCCAGGCAACTTCATGATAAAGTCATGAACACCGATAAGCTTCGCGGCTTCAATTACTCTCTCCTCGGGAATTTCTTTGTTGCGCAGCGTGATGTTATCCAATACAGAACCTGAAAAAAGAAATACATCCTGCAATACAACGCCAATGCCTGAACGCAGTATGTCGAGCTTATAGTCTTCTATCAACACATCATCAATTTTTATTTCGCCTTTCTGAATATGATAGAGACGGTTCAATAAACTGATGATGGAAGTTTTGCCGCTGCCGGTATGTCCAACGATCGCCAGCGTTTCACCAGGTTCTACCAAAAAAGAAATATCCTTCAGCACATAACGACTATCTACATACGCGAATGAAACATGATTGAATTCAATCTTACCTTTTATTCTTTCCGGAGCATATACGCCCTCCGATTTTACAGCATCGTCATTATCCAATACCCTGAACACTCTTTCGCTGGCGACCATTCCCATCTGCAGGACATTGAATTTATCAGCAATCACGCGCAGCGGACGAAACAAAAGATTCAAGTATAAAAAAAATGCGATGACTTTCCCGGTAAGTTCACCTGCCTGCTTTTCCGGCAAATGCATTACCTGGCTCGCGCCCCACCACACCAACAAACCTGTTGATACCGCCAATACAATTTCAACGATCGGGAAAAAAACCGAATAAGCAAAAATTGCATGAATATTTGCATTTCGGTGTTCGCGATTTATTTTTTTAAATTTTTCAGACTCCCGCTCTTCTCCCGAAAATGCCTGTACGATTTGCATCCCGGTAATATGTTCCTGCACAAAAGCATTCAACGCAGCTACTGCATTGCGGACGCGGATAAAAGATTTGTTCACGCTTTCTTTAAAAAAATAAGTAGCTGCTATCAACAACGGGAAAGGGGCCAGACAAATCAGTGTAAGTTTCCAATCTGTAATAAACATGAATAATAAAATCGAAAGTATCGATAGCAAATCAGAAATGATTGGTATCAATCCGTCGGAAAAAATATCGTTGATTGCTTCGATATCGTTGATGGTCCGCGTTGTCAACGTTCCGATCGGCGTTTTATCATACTGTGAAAGATTGAGGCCGAGGACGTGTTTGTAAACAGCAACACGAAGATCTTTTACAACGGTTTGTCCCAGCCAAGCCGTTATGAAAGAAAAATAAAATCGAAAAACGGTTTCGATCAATAACAAACCGATTTGCAAAACGGTGAGCAAGATCACCATTTCAATTATTTTATTTTTTACACCAAGATCCGCGTTGACACCATTCTTAATATAACCGTTAACGGTAACCTGTATCAGGAAGGGCCGCAATGGAGAAAGGATTGCAAGGAGAATAGACAATACAATGGAAATATACAATCGCGTTTTATATGGCGCTGCGTACCTAAAAACCCGTTTCAACAATCCAAAGTCAAAAATCTTTCGTTTCTTTATTTCATCGGCCATAGAGGGGCAAAGATAGGAAATCAATGTGCGAAGTTAGTCGATTAGTTGAAAGGTCGATTAGTCGATAAGTCCGTTCAAATTTTAAAAAAGCTCTTTACAAATGGAGCAGACCTATTGACCAATCGACCTTTCAACTTATCGACTAAATTCGCACATTAGCCTATTCCTCCTCGCCTATCGCGCGTCGATATGCTTTGATGAAAATAACTCCGAGATTTTTATATGGTGGGATATAATCGTCGAATCTTTCTTTGGCAACAGGATCTTTTTGAAATTTATCACCCAACTCTTTCCACATTGTTATCCAATCAATATTTTTTCCTTCAAGCAAACTATTATCAATGGCCTGAACAATCGGTTCATTTACGGTTTTGGTGCCGACCTGTTTTGATGAAATGATATGTGCATCGTTGCTAATCGTCAATACTTCACTCAAATTATTATATCCACCGCAAGAACCCAACAACACAATTTTTGCCGAAGCTTCGATTTGCTTGAGCGTATATCGCACATGATAACTGTGTCCGCGATGAATATATATTGTAGGCCTCAGTTTATTATCAAATAAATAATCATCGAGATGATGTTGCGCCTTATCATCCGGATCATCTTCGCCGTACAGCGGTTTGTTTGCGAATATTAATATCGGTTTTCCTTTCAAGGAAGAAATCGTTACCCATTCTTTTGTTGGATTTTCTGTGATCTTCCATTCAGATTTGCGTTGGAAGAGCGACATAAAATCAACAAATGACCGTTGGCCATCTTTATCTTCATCGCCATAAAAAAATACTTGTTGAACAACTCTTCCACTATCATCAACCAAAGAATCATAATTGATTGTATAAACAGGTGGAATGCCCAATTTTGCAGTTAAGTCAACTTTGTTAGTCGTGTCGGCGGATTCAAAAAGCGTCTGCAATAAATTGTAAATAATTGAGCCGCGTTTATCTCCGTTGGAGATATTACGTTTGTAATTCCATTTCACTTCGTTCAACACAAATTGAGCGAGATCAGGATTTTTTTCAAAAATGCTACTGTATGAGTCGGCGACATCTACCGCTTCCTCTTCGTGTGCTTTTTCAAGACCTATGATAAAAGCTTTCATGATGGTGCTGGAGTTATCCCGATCCATGGTAGCCAGGAAATGATCCAATTTATTATAAGCAGCGGCCATCTTAATAAATTTTCGGAAATAGTCGCCGTGCAAACGCATCACCAGGCTATCTCCTCTCGGTATTGCCATACGCTGAAAAATTCTGTCGTAAACACCGAGATAACTTGAAGTATAAATTTCATCTTCACTCATTACAATCAAATAGTACAATTCTTCGGGAGTAAGCGGAGCAAGTATTTTAAATCTTATGGCTGCGGGTTTATCATGCAGCGCATTGATCTCACGAACAAAAACATCTTTCCCTTTATTCTCCAGCATTTTTGTCAATGCTTCCATTTCAACGGCCGTGTCTCTAACGGGGGGCAACATACGCTCAGCGTAATCCATCCGCGTATGAACCAGCAAACGGAAATAAGCGAGATTATTATCTTTTACTTTATTGATGTCGGCGATTGTTATTTTTCCCTTCATTAAATTATCGAGGAAAGGAAGATAAAGTTGGCCGCTTTTACTGGAGGCGATTCTGCCAACGGTACTGATCAGTGAATCCTGGCTGTTACGGATACGCGAAGCAAGCGGTGTTCGTCCGGCTGCAAAATCGTAGAGCTTGCGTACATCTCTGTGTCCGGCGATAATAACGAGGCTGTCGGCAAAAGGCAAATCAGGATTTGCGCTCAGGATATTAAAAATTTCATCCTTGTGGAGCGACGCATATTTTTGAATCAATATCGTGCGTGATGGCTTTACACCGATATTTTCTGAGGGAAGTAAAAAGCATTCCACCAATATTTTCCCGATACCATAACTATTTTCTTCAATAACCGGCTGGATACTTTGATTGTGCTTGTCCAACTCCATCGCTTTTAGAAAAGCATCAACCAGTTTTGGAGCCATCGAAACAGGAAAATCTCTTTTCCGGCAATTATTATTATAGCCCTTGAGCATGTTTTCCAGCGAGCGCAGGTATTTAATTTTCGCCTGGCCAGTCATGGTAGAATCCAATTCAATTTTTTGCTGCATGTCATCCACCTTCCTGATCATTGCGTCAGCAATTTCCAGGTTGATGTTTTCATCCTTTGATAAATGAAGGCTGTCGTCCGCTTTTCCATCCAATGCAAGTAGGCGTTTCTGTTCTCGATCAACATTATCATGCCATAGCAGGCGCTCCTGTTGTATTTTAAAAGAGGGGGAAGTTGGTTGGGCATTCACCAAAATGCCTGTCAATACCAATAGGAAAAGGGGTAGCACGCGTATAAGTTGTTTCATAAGATGAATTGGGTCATAAGTACCAAGCAAAAATACTACCATTTATGAGTTTTGTATAAAAACAATGGCAGATCACTTGGTAATCGCGAAAAAAAATGAAATCGTGAGTGGGTTGAACGCGGAACGCTCAACGCTGAACGCTCAACGCAAAGGAAAGAACGCCGGAACCCGCGAAACTATTATATCATTTTGCATCGTTGTGCGTTTAGCGTTCCGCGTTCAGCGTTTAGCGTTCCGCATTCCGCATTCATAATCCTATTTTTGCCAATACCAGTTTCATTCCACATTATTTCTATATTAAAAAATTGTAAACTTGAGGCCGCTAAGAACCGCTACGCTTTATTTCGATTAGGTTTGCGTAAATTTTTTGTTAATGGAACCAAAAGGCAAAAAGATATTGATTGCTGATGATGAGCCGGATATTCTTGAAGTGATTCAATATAATCTTGTTAAAGAGGGTTATGAGGTGATGACTTCGAAAGACGGCGATGATGCCCTGACCAAAGCCAAATCCACCCACCCCGACCTGATCATCCTGGATATTATGATGCCTAAGAAAACAGGCGTAGAAGTTTGCGAAATATTGAGGTCACAGCCTTCCTTTAAAGATACTTTGATCTTGTTTTTAACTGCGCTCAACGACGAAGGATTTCATGTGAAGGGGTTGGAGACTGGCGCCGACGATTATGTCAATAAACCAGTAAGTCCAAAAGTTTTGATAAGCCGGGTAAACGCCCTGTTCCGTCGCATACATAAGGAACCGGCTGATAAGACACTGAAAATTGAAAACCTGACGATAGATCCAGACAAGTTTGAGGTAAGGGTTGACGGAAAAGAAATAACGCTCGCTAAAAAAGAATTTGAATTATTATACCTTCTCGCGTCAAAATCCGGCAGGGTTTTCCTGCGAAATGAAATTTTGAACCAGGTATGGGGCAACGATGTTATTGTAGGCGATCGCACCATCGATGTTCATATCCGTAAGATCCGGCAAAAATTGGGATTGGATTGTATTAGAACCGTAAAAGGTGTCGGGTATAAGTTTGATTTATAAGAAAGCGAGCGAAAAGGTACAAGGCACAAGAGGCAAGGCACAAGATAAGATGCGGAGTGAAACAATTACGCCATACGTTACCTAATTTTGAATCTTGTTTCTTGACCCTTGTGCCTTGTGCCTTGTGCCTTGTACCTTGTACCTTCACCACTGCATGATCTAAAAATGTTTTCGACAAAAAATTTATCTCCCCGGCAATTATCAGCTTTCACAGCCTTGCTATTGGCCGCGCCGATCTCCGCTGGCATTTACCTGTTGACCACCAACTGGAAAATGGGGCTGGGATCATTTGCATTTGTTTTCGCGGGCAGTTATGGATTGATCCTTTTTACGTTGGAGAAATTTATTTACAGGAAGATCAAACTGATTTACAAATTCATTCATCAAACAAAAGCTACAAGAAAAGAAGAAGTCTATTTTAAATATATTCTTCCAAAAAAAAGTATTGATGAAGTGAGAGAGGATGTACAAAGCTGGGGTGAAAAACAAAATGAGGAAATAGAATTACTAAAGAGAAATGAAGCGTATCGCAAAGAATTTTTGCAGAACCTCGCTCATGAAATCAAAACACCCATTTTCGCAATACAGGGATATGTTGATACACTACTGAACGGTGCGATGGATGATATAGCAGTAAGAAAAAAATTTATTGAAAACACTGGCAAGAATGTAGATCGCCTGGTGAATCTCGTAAACGACCTGGATGAAATCTCAAAACTCGAAAAAGGCGAACAGCTATTATATAAACAGAATTTCATTATACAGGATCTGATCCGTGAGGTGTTTGAATCTCTCTCTCTCAATATTCACGACAAAGGAATAAAAACAACTATTAAAAAAGGATGCGAATCTCCTATTAATGTTTTCGCCGACAAAGAAAAAATAAGAATGGTATTAATCAACCTGGTCGAAAATGCAAGTAAGTATGGCAAACCGGGAGGAAATATCATTGCCAGTATTTATAAGACAGATGAAAAACATGTACTGGTAGAAATCGGCGACGATGGAATCGGTATAGAAGAAGAACATCTTCAAAGAATATTTGAAAGATTTTATCGAACCGACGCTGCAAGAAGTCGCGACAAAGGCGGCACCGGTTTGGGCTTAGCGATTTGCAAACATATTATAGAAGCACACGGACAATCTATTCATGCAAGAAGTACACCGGATGTAGGAACGTCTATTGGATTTACGCTGGACTCGAAGAGAGAATGAACCATGATTTGCCTGATTGAAGTGGATTGTGAGGGAAGTTGATTGGTTGATAGGTTGATTAGTCGAAAAGTCGATTGGTCGATACGTCGACAGGTTTGTAATAGCAAATAGACAAAACTTATTTATAATATTTTTTTCATCGTCGGCGTATGGACGTATCGACCAATCGACTTTTCGACTAATCAAGCAAATCGCAGTTCATTCATTCCAAGACTCCGTCTCTTCCTATTCCTCCCAAATAATCATGCATTCTGTAGATAACAAAATTTCTGACGGGAATATTTGCGCGAATTTGTTTGATGATGAGACTGTCATCAACCCGTCGAAAATATTTTTTCAATTGATCACGAGGCGGTCCGTAATAATTTGATGGATAGATAAAATAGGCATCCATGCCTTTTTGTAATTCCGGTCTTTCCTTGTTAAGCCATGCATAATGATGAATGTCGGTGAGTTTCCCAACTGCAAACAAATTCACATGCATCGGCTGCGCCAAATAATAATCCAGGTGTGCCGCGGGAAACCAATTATCTGCGATCAGCATCGCGTTTTTTTGCATCGTTCCTTTTGTAGCATCATCCCGATAGAGTGAATCAAATTCACTGGAGAATTTTTCCCAACCCGTCATATCGAGTGTAACATCACCTTTACCAAAAATTCTTTCTTCCTTATTCCCTAATTGTATAGGAATAAATTTTATTAAAGGAATTCCTAGAATTATTATTCCAAAAAACAATCCAAGGGCAATGGATATTCCTTTGGGTATTTTTTTTGCCCCTGCATTTTTCGTTGAAAAATAAAATGCAGTGATTAACATGATAGTAATATACGCCGGGCCCGACCAATGTGGCAAGGTTTCATTGAAAAGCGACATCAACAATAAAACGATTATCAGCGGCAGCGCCAATAGCAAATACAGTCGCAGCCAGTTCGATGGCACCATGATTTTTTTTCTTGCTATTGCAACGAGTGCAACGACGTATAAAAAAATATTTGCGGGATTATTATAAAAAATAGAGCCGAAAATCTGTTGTAAAAAACTGTCTGTATCGAGATGTTTTCCAAAAAATCCAACGCGGTTATTATGAAATGAATAAGTGATGAAATGATTTGCCAGGTTCCAGAAAAAAATAGGCGAAATGATAATGATGCTGATGAGAATGGCGAGATATAAATAGAAAGATTTGAGAAAGCTTCGTTGATAAAATAAAATATACAATCCAAATCCGAACCATAAAAACATTCCGTGCACCTTACTCATGATGCACAGGCCGATCGATATACCGAGCAGCAGTAAATTTTTATTTTTATTTTTATTTTTTGCGTTTTCGTCAATGAGCGAAGTCATCAGGTAAACACTCCAGACCCAAAATAACAATTGTGGTGAATCGGGTAGAATAAATGTGCCGGCAATAACGCTACAATAAAAAGATGCAACATACATGAGTGAGGCATACCAGCCCGTTCTTTCATCTCTAATTTTAGTACCCACCAAAAACATCATCCATGTATTGAATGCTGCGCAGACCATCGGTCCGAGGCGAACAAAAAATTCCGATTGCAAATGAAGATTGAAAGTTGTCAAGCGGATCAGCAACGCAACCATTGGCGGGTGATCGAAGTAATTCCATTCGAGATGTTGTGCGTAGGTCCAATAATATACTTCGTCATTTCCGAATTCAAGAAAAATTGCAATGCAGCAACGAGCTATTGAAGAAAGCAATATTAAAAGCAAAACCTGCTTTCGAAAATTCATTTTGTTGATGGAGATATTTTGAAAGACAAATATAAAGGGAATTAGATCGTAGATGATACCTCAAGGGAGATTGATAGGATTTGAACATACGGAAATAAAAAAATATTCAATATTTAGCCAGAGGGTCAGTTTGAAATTTCTATGTGTACCTATGTGCCTACTGTGCCTCCTATGTTTGTAATTAA
>JAFDYD010000029.1 GCA_018267615.1 Bacteroidota bacterium
CTCTGCGTGCTCTGCGCGAAATACAACTGGATTTTTACACTGATCCACTATCAAAACCTGATAGTTTCTTAACTTAGAAAATATTTATCTATATGCGTTCATCCACCATACTAATCGCATTTTTATTTTCCGCCTTGCAGTCTTTTTCCCAGGCCATTCCTACCGTGGAAGAGACTCACACGATTCTAAAAAAAGAAAAGCAATCTTTTGATTTTTCATTGCATCAGGGTTATACATTGACAGCCCGCATCCAGCAGATGGGCATTGACGTTAGTATCAGTATTTACAAAAAGAATGATACGGCCAGGCTCGCTTATTTTGATTCTCCGAACGGTTCATATGGCTTAGAAGTTGTGCGATTTGAAGCTATAACCGGCGGCGACTACACGCTTGTTGTGGAGCCGCTGGATGACGACCCGAGTGCATCGGGCAAATATTCCATCTTTCAAAAATCTATCCGCATCATACAGCCGACACATGATACTTCTTTCTCCAGTGGTTCCGGAATCGTTTTGAGTGAGCCTGGTTCGATACTGATTGAGAATCTCAGCAATCTCGGTATGATTTGGGGATTTTTGAAATACCATCATCCCGCCGTGGCAGCCGGTGATTTTAATTGGGATGCCACTTTGTTCAGAATTTTGCCCAAGATTATTGCTGCGAAAACAAAAAAGGATGCGAACACCGAATTGGAAAAATGGGTGGATGCAATCGGAAAACCGGAAGCTTGCAAAGCATGCACGTTGAAACCAGATAGCAGCGTACAAATATTTCCTGACTATGGCAGACTGTTTGAAAAAGGAAATCTGAGCGCATCATTGGTAAAAAAATTGGACTATATCAAAGAAAATCGCAATCCGGATGACAACTATTATATAAGCTCATTTACCGGAGTGGGCAACCCGGTTTTTGATCATGAAAATCCTTATCGGAATATGACTTATCCGGATGCCGGATACAGATTGCTATCGTTATTCAGGTATTGGAACATCATTCAATATTTTTATCCATATAAGTATGTGATCGGTGAAGATTGGAATAAAATTTTGCCGGAGTTCATCCCGGTTTTTCTGCGTGCAAAAAATGAAACTCAATATATGCTTGCCTGTTTACAGGTTATCGCGCGGATTCATGATACACATGCCGGCATTTATCCACTCAATGCGCTACGCGCATATTTTGGAAATTACGCTCCTCCGATTCGTGCGGGATTTGTAGAAAACAAACTTGTAATCACTGGGTTTTACTCCGACAGTTTTTCAATCAGGGAAAAATTGCATGTTGGTGATATTATCAGCAAGATCAAAACTCAACCGGTAGATGAATTGGTGAAAAACACTTTATATCTTGTTTCGGCTTCAAATTTGGAAACGCAAATGAGAAACATGCCTTATGAGATATTGAGATCGCAAAACGATTCCATTCAGTTAGAAATTCTGCGCGGTGACAAGAAATTTACAGTTTTTATTCATTGCGTTCCATCGGAAAAGATCGGCTGGTTTATGGAGTTGAATCTAGATCCAAATGACAGTAGCTATAAAATAATCGATGGAAATATTGGGTATATTTTTACGGGAAGATATCATAATTCGCAATTGCCCGCTATTCAAAAACTTTTTGAGAATACGAAAGGAATGATCATCGATATGCGAACATATCCCGGAGAATTTATGCCTTTCTCATTCGGCGCTTACATCAAACCTTCACCCTCTCCATTTGTAAAGTTCACTACTGGCGATATTAATTATCCCGGTGTATTTCGTATGTCACCGCCATTAAGTAATGGCGATACAAATTCTTCATACTACAATAAACCTATTGTTGAGTTGGTAAACTCACTTTCTCAGAGCCAGGCGGAATATACAACGATGGCATTTCAAACGGCGCCGGATTTTACAGTGATAGGAAGTACAACGGCAGGCGCTGATGGAAACGTATCCACAATTCCGATGGTCGGAGGTTTTTCGACTTTTATCTCAGGCATAGGAGTTTTTTATCCGGATGGAACCCAGACACAACGAAAGGGAATTAAAATTGATATGATCGTAAAACCGACTATCGAAGGGATACGGAATGGAAAAGATGAATTGCTTGAGAAGGCGATCGAGATCATTAATGTAAAAGCCCGAAGGGAGTGATTTTTTGCTTCATACAAAAGAAACAAAACTGAATATCTAACGTCTTTCAATATACGCCTTCCCCCGTCGGCGGTCGAAGACCCCGACGGCGGGCACAATAACTACCGGATTTAGATCCACGTCGAATTCCAGGGCGACAATACCAGCATTTACGTAACGACAAATTTTTTGGACATTTGCATCATGCCAGCTAACAAAAGCCTTTTGAGAAAACACAAAGCAATAATACTGTACGGTATCAGTCTGGCTTTTTTACTTTTTCTACTGAGATGGCTTGAACTTCGGTTTATCATATTTCGACATTCCTTTGAGATTTATATCGGATTCATCGCACTCATTTTTACGGCATTGGGCATTTGGCTCGCCTTAAAACTTTCAAAACCAAAAATTGAAACTGTTGTCGTCGAAAAAGAAGTATATGTGACGAGAAATGAAAATTTTGTTTTGAATAAGGCGCTTGTCGCCCGACTTGAAATAAGTAAACGAGAGTTGGAGATATTGAATTTATTGGCGCAGGGACACAGTAACCAGGAAATTGCTGCAAAACTTTTCGTTTCTTTAAGCACCGTCAAAACACATCTTCAAAATCTTTTTGAAAAGTTAGAAGCGAAAAGAAGAACGCAAGCGGTTGAAAAAGCAAGAAGGCTGAACCTCATCCCTTAAAATCTCATACCTTGATGTGAAAATAAGCGGTACAACTAGTCCTTATTAACGCCGCATAAAAAAATAGCCGAAAGTATGAGCGGAAAAAGCTTTGCAATCTCCACATTTGCACCAGCAAAAATAAAAAAATGAAAAAGACCATTATCGTCTACGGACTCATAGCAGGCATTATTGTTTCTACGCTAATGCTGATTTCAGTAAATGGCTTGAGCCATCTTGAAGCCAAGGTTAGTTATAACACCAGTTTGATCATCGGGTATGCCTCAATGCTCATTGCCTTTTCATTGGTTTTTGTTGGCATTCGCAATTATAGAGATAAATATAATGGAGGGATTATCAGTTTTGGGAATGCCTTTAATATCGGGATCCTGGTTGTTTTAATTGCTTCTACTATTTACGCGATAGCCTGGGTGATTGACAGCTCTTTTTTTATGTCCGATTTTGCGGAAAAATATTCGGCACGTATGGTTGCCGAATTGAAAGCAAACGGAGCAAGCCAAATTGAAATAGACAAGCAAACAAAAGAAATGGCGAATTATATCAGTATGTCTAAAAATCCTTTCTTTAATGCGATGATGGCTTATGTAGAAATTTTACCAGTCGGGTTGGTTGTAACACTTATCTGTTCATTCATTTTAAAAAGAAAAACACGATAAATTCAAAAGTGTTCCAGTTTGATTTTTCGAAAGGTGGAAGGTATGGGGTGTAGGGCATGGCGGAGTTTATTTTACGTCACGGTTTTTATTTTTCATCCAAGGCAACTTTATTAATTAACAGCGCTGCCATACCATACACCCCATACCTTCCACCTCTAAAATCAAACCGAGAAACTACCATAAATTCAACACACCTAATAATAACAACAATGAAAAAAGTAACAGGCATTGGAGGCATTTTTTTCAAATGCAAAGACCCCAAAAAAATGAAAGAGTGGTATAAAACGCATCTTGGTTTAGATACCAACGATTATGGAGCCACTTTTGAGTGGAAGGATATGAATGACTCCACCAAGAATGGTTCTACAACGTGGGGACCATTTTCCGAGACAACGAAATATTTTGAACCTTCCACAAGAGACTTTATGATTAATTATACAGTCGCTGATTTGGACGCACTGGTGGGAGAACTAAAAAAAGAAGGTGTAACAATTGTCGACAATATTCAAACGTATGATTACGGAAAGTTTGTTCATATCCTCGACATCGAGGGAAACAAAATTCAATTGTGGGAACCGATGGGGTAGGGATTTAAATACGGTGAATTTATTTTTTGGGAGGTAGAAGGTATGGGATGTCGAGTATGGTAGCGCTTATTTTACATCACTGGTTTTATTTTTCACCGAAGGTAACTTTAGTAATCAACAACCCTGCCATGCACTACACCTCCTACCTTCTACCTTTATAAAAATTTAATGAACCGATTGTTGCATTTGGCCAACCTATATTTCTCTTTTGTAAACATATGGTGGCGGCGTCACTCCATTCGAAGGAGCCAGTTGAACCGTTATCTCGTTATGATCACTCGTATTATAAGTGATCGTGCCGGTTGTGTTTGCCGTATTCGCGTTGCCATTTCCGTATTTAAAAATTCCGTTACAAGTGTAGGAATTACCATTTGAAGCCACCACGATGTTGCTCAATATCACCTCCCCGCTTGAAAAATTATAAGATGGAGAACCGATTTTGGTGATAGTGCCCTTGGCACTATTGGAATTAATATTCATTCTGATGGTGTCGCCATTGGTGCCGCCCCAGGCAGGATTAAACCAGCTGCCGGCAAGCAGAACGAGTGTTACCGGATTGTTCGAAGAAGGTGAAGAAGAACTTTTCGAACATGAAGAATTTACAACAAAGGAAAAAATAAATATTCCCGCGAAAAACATTTTTGCCATTTTCATTTTACGTTGGTTTTATGGTGTTTTTAATATTTAGCAAAAATTCCATTTAAATATATTTCCCGGAATACTTAATTTGTGGTAGGTCACATGTAGTAGTGCGCCTGCATATTTTTCCAATTCTGAAAATAATCGTTCGATACATGAGAGGAACGGCAAAAACAATGTTGGTTTGTTGCCTCCTGTTGGCAATGTGTTTTGCTACTGCGCAAACCCATGTCATAGACAGCTTGCGCAATAAAATGTGGGTAGAAAGTAACCCCGCTGCTAAATTGCAACTGCTCATCACGCTTTGCGAACAACATCAGAGCATCAATAAAGATTCGTTATATCAGTATGCGCTGCTTGCGCAGGATCTGTCACAACGGGAAAAAAATAAAAAAAATAAAGCGCTTGCTGATCTTATCCTGATCAACAGTTATCTGCGCATAGGCAATACCGATAGCGCAATGGAATTGACAGACGCCGGATTGCTCACCAATACACTAAATAACCCAGACTCACGCGACATATATTTCAAGTTAACTGCGCTTAAGGCCGACTGTTATGGTGATGCTTCCGATTATAAAAATGCGCTTTCTACCTTATACCGGCTTGTAGGGGAAGCAGAACCTTTGCACGATTCCCTGGTGCTGGCAAAAAATATGAGCACCATCGGCGTAATCAATTACAATTTAGACCATGTGCCGGATGCATTCAGTTGGTATTTTAGGGGATTGTCGTACATCACAGATGATCCGCGTTACAACGCGGCAGCAGCGGTGTTGTACATAAACCTCGCCGAAACATATCGGTGGATGCAGCAAACAGATTCGGCAGAATATTATATCAACAAAGCGATCCCACGCTGCCGGCAAATAGAAAATCTTTTCTTCCTCGCAAATGCAGCCCGCATCCAGGCCAATATCTACAAAGAAAAAAAACAATATGACCTGGCAGAAAAAACAATGATGGAATGCATACAGATCAGAGAACGCACAGAGGGTAAATTGATTTTATCCAACGAACAACTTGCTCTTGCCGGCATTTTTATGCATTCCGGAAAAACGGATAGCGCCATCGCCATATTGACGAACGCGTTGCTGAAATATGACAGCACGATCAAGTCTGACCGGCAATATCAAAAAAAGGGGAACGAAGCGGATGCTATGAAAATCGCATACTATCAAAACCTCGCGAAATGTTACCAGTTGAAAGGTGACGCAGCAAATTATCAGCAAATGCTGGAGAAGATCATTGCAGCCAAAGATGCATTCTATGAAGCCAATTCAGCCCGGGCCATTGCAGAATTGCAAACAAAATATGAAACGCAAAAAAAGGAAAGTACCATCATCAAGCAAAAACTTGCGATCACACAAAAAAATTACCTGTTCTATGGATTATTGATTATTCTCTCTTTATTACTGGCGTTGTTTTGGTTGTTGTTTAAGAACTATGAGCGCCGGCAAGCGCAAAAAATGAAGATGGCCATCGAAGAAGAAAAAAGAATTGCAGCCGAGTCGATTTTGGATGCGGAAGAACAGGAGCGCAGGCGCATTGCGGCTGACCTGCATGATAATATTGGGGCCTATGCTTCCGCAATACATGCTGATGTGGAAAAAATATCGGATCATGGTATTGAGAAAAACGCAATCGCTCTTCAAAATCTGCAACAACATTCAAAAGAAATTATCAATTCGCTCAGGGATACAATCTGGGTACTCAATAAAGATACCATTACTATAACGGGTATCAGTGACCGAATAAAAACTTATATCAGCAAATTGCGGCCCAGTTACGGAGGCATTATGATTTCCGTAAACGAGGAAATAAAAAACGATATGCGCATCAGTTCGCGGAACGCTTTGAATATATTCCGTATTGTTCAGGAGGCATTGCACAATGCACTCAAGCATAGCGGCGCTTCTATCATAACGGTTTTTATAAAAAGCAACACATCCATTGATATCAAAATAGAGGATAACGGTAAAGGCATGAATGGTGAAACGAATCACACCGAAGGTAATGGATTGCTCAATATGAAAGCAAGGGCCGTCGAGGCAAACATGCTGCTTGAAATCGAAAGTCAAGTGGGAGTGGGCACTGCGCTTCTGTTGCGGCTTACTACAAATTAAGTATTGAACTCGAATGGAAAAATATTCATAATTGTAAACGAAATAGATCATATGAACAAACCATGGCGGGTAGGATTGGCAGATGATAAATCGGTAAACAGGACTAGCATTGCCGATAAAATAAAACAATTTGACGATCTTGATTTGTGTTTCATAGCTGTCAATGGCAACGATTGCCTGGAGCAGTTAAAAGGATTGCCGCCAGCAAAAATGCCGCAGGTTATATTTATGGATCTTGAGATGCCCGACATGGATGGCGTGCAAACCATTTATCTCGCGCGCGCTTTGTATCCGGAGATTTATTTTATTGTGTTGACTGTTTTCGACGACGATGACAAAATATTTGAAGCCATCAAAGCCGGTGCACATGGATATCTTTTAAAAGACGAGCATGCAGTAACGCTGCACAATGCAATCACCAATGTGATGGAAAATGGCGGCGCACCAATGAGTGCAGCGATCGCACGCAAAACATTGAGTCTGCTGAGCCGCTCGGATATGCCATTGCCTGCAAAAAATACAGACACCGAAATGCTTGATACGCTGCTCACAGAAAGAGAAAAACAAATACTCCTGCATACCATCAATGGATCCGATGCAAAGCAAATTGCCGGGCTATTGAACATCAGTCCGCTCACCATCCGCAAGCATATTTCGAATGTATACCACAAACTGCATGTGAATAGCAAAGCACAAGTGATATCACTGGCCCATAAGAACAAGTGGGTGTAAATGAGAAAGAGAGTGGAGAGCGAAGAGGGTACAATCCGTCGCTCTCCGCTCTTCACTCTCCGCTCTGTTTCCCCACTCTTATATCAGTCCGCCTTTTGTCGCAATCTTAATCGCCTGGGCTTTTGAAGTGACGTGAAGCTTGTGGTAAATATTTGCGATATGCTTTTTCACAGTGTGACTGCTGAGAAATAATTTTTGTGCGATTTGTTTATAACCGTAACCATCTACGGTGAGTTTTAGTATTTCCGTTTCGCGATCGGATAGAGCATAATCATATTTCTCGGCATTTTCTTTTTGCATTTTCGGAATGGTTGCATTCATCAGCAGGTCGAGGGTTTTTCGTGCGATGCGTGGACTCATTGGTGCGCTGCCTGATTCAGAAAGCTGCACGATGCAATCCACGATCAAAGAAGCTTTTTCATTCTTCAGTAAATAGCCGTCCGCGCCGGCTTTGATGGCCTCGAATATTTTGTCATCGTCGTCGAAAACAGTGAGCATCAAAAAATGCATCTCCGGGTACAAAACTTTTGCGGTCTGTACCGTTGCGATGCCGTCCATCTCAGGCATTTCAATATCCATTAAAATAACAGCGGGCCTTTTGTCAAAATCGAGCGCTTTCATTTGATCGAGGAAATCTTTTCCGTTCGAGGCAGTAAGCGTCACGTTGATATCATCAGAAAAATTTAATCTTTCCGAAAACATCAATCGATTCTGCGATTTGTCATCCACTATTCCGATAGGTATTTTCATAATGATCGGTCTTACAATTTTAGGAATTAATCATTCGATACAAATAACTCTTTTGGGTTATTTTCCCATACCGCTTAAGATTTTGAAACGCTGATCTTCGTTCCTTTGAGCGGCGCTGAATCAATAACCAACTTGGCACCCGACTCCCTTGCACGGTTTGTCATATTTTCCAGGCCATAATGCCCATTGTATTGTTGCTGTCTCACAAAACCTTTTCCATTGTCTTCAATGGTGATCGAATAAACTTTATCATTTTCAGATTGAATGGTCAGAAAAATTTTCTCAGCTTGCGAATGCCTGAACGAATTACTGATTGCTTCCTGGCAGATTCTGAAAACATTCAACGCTTCCGTTGGCGAGAATTTATATTTTCCTTGTATGTTTTCATGAATAACAGTTTCTACTTGTGGATGTAAAATAAATTGCGATTGTAGAAATGATTTTAGTTTGTCGGCTAGTTCATCCAGGTTAATCGATTCTTTTTTCATTGCCCAGATCGTTTCGCGAAGATCATCTACGAGGTTTTTAGCAGTATCATTTACAACGGACAATCTTTTTTTCTCATCTTCTTTATTAAACGATTCCGGCATATCAACCAGCCAGTCGATATTACTGCTGATATAACTTAGTTGCGATCCGATATTATCGTGGAGTTCCCGGGATATTCTTTCACGTTCATTAACCAATTGCTGACTTATTTCCAGCTTTCGCAATTTCATTCGATATCGCTCGCGGATGATATAATAACTGATACCAAAGATGATGAGGATAGAGATCAGTGTGGATGAAACAATAGCCCACCATGTTTCCCACCACGGCGGATCGATAATAATTGCTATTTTTTTGACGAGAGTATTGGTAGAAAAAAGTATTGGACTGCAATTGATCTCCAGCGTATATGTTCCGGGTTGCAGTGAGTAGCGGATATTTGTAGGCTGGTTGGTAGTCTGCCAGTTTGTTTCCGATCCTCTCATGCGATAGTTGTAAACATATTCATTTGGATTCAAAAGTCCTGACGCAGCAATATCAAATTGCAACCTGCTGCGATTGTATGGCAGCCTGATTGAATCTTTTTCCCATGCGCCTCCAAATAAATTATATAAAGAATCATTTACCATGAAACGCGTGATATTAATTTCGGAAGAATCTCTTTTGACAGAAAGATATGAAGGATAAAAAGCAGTGATGCCATTGACGCCGCCAAAAAAAAGTTTTCCTGACGATGATTTTGTTGACGCGAGCGTGTTAAATTCATTTTCCTGCAAACCCATTTCCCTGGTGTAGTTAATGATCTTTCCTTCATCGGAAATATAGGAAAGTCCAAAATGCGTGCTGGCAAAAAAACCTTTTCTGTTTTTGTCTGCAGGCTCTAATGAATAAATAATTTCACTCAGGAGCCCGGAATTACGAGTAAAATGATTCGTTAACTGTCCCGCTGTATTATAGACATAGATACCATTATCGGTGCCGGCCCAAATACGATGTTTATCATCTTCAACCATAACACGGATTAATTTCTGCGCGATGGGCACGTTTATGAATTTACCCGTTGAATCAATTTTTATAATTGAACCGGAAAGAGTGGCAGCCCATAAAGATTTATCAGAAGTATAAACAAAACAAGAAATCATCCGGTTATTAATGGCGGATTTCGAAATCGTGCCTGCAATAATTTCGAACTTGTCTTTTTTCACCAGCACACGCAATACATCAGTTTTCGTACCGATAAGTATTATTGAATCGTCTATACGTTGTACGTTATTATAATAGGAACTATTCAGTGTGTCCGGGCGGTTTCTGATATTCACCTTGGTGAATTTTTTTTCTTTGCTATTCAGGTCGTACCAATCCTGGCCCGTGATCAGGAGGTAATGATCCTTAGAGATTTTTTCGATATTTAACGGATTGATGATCCTTTTGTCTTTTAAAGGTGAGTTCCACAAAGTGTTGCCAGCAGAATCATACAGCTCAGCAGAACCTGAGTACGTGCATGCAACCAGGTTCCCATTTTCGTTGTCATAATACAATGCCTTCTCAAATCGGTCTTTTTGATTCGGATAAAAAATATAACCGAATGGCGTTTCTGCGTTTTGTATTCTTTTTATGTCTTCATTCGTCAATAACCAGATCCGCTGAAATGGATCTTCATAAACAATTTGTATATAGCCGGAATTCAAAAGAGGTTCACGCGTGAGCGAAATAATCTCCCGCTTGCAGGAGCAAGAGATATCAATTTCGTAGAGCTGTCTTTCTACGCTTACCAAAAGATGATGATCCGATGATAACTGGATTGAAAATCTCGATACCTGCGCCACATTTGGAACGAGCTTGAACAAAATCTTTTTGGATAAAATTCTGTCTGCGATATTGATATAAGAGATGCCATCATAGGAGGCAACGAATAATTTCTGATCATCACATTCCAATCCTAAAATCTTTGATTCCGGATAATTAATAATCGACGATTGGTGTGTGACCGTATTAATTTGAAGAATGGTATTTATAGAAGCTCTCACGAAAAGAAAATTGTTGTTGATGACTACAAGTTTTCTTGAAATATTATATTCTTCTCCATCGATAAGGCCGGAGACATTGTGATTTTCTACGGTTGGGGTTGAATCAAACTTCTCATTCCTATTATGAAAAATAACAACTCCTTTGTTTTGTTCGAAACACCAGATGCCTTCAACGGTTTCTTTCAATGGCATCAGCGAATATGAAATACGATCGCTGTCTGCAATGGAAATTATTTTTCGGAAGGAATTATTTTCAGCATCGTATTCCAGGATACCTTTTTTATAACCGATCAATATAGAACCAGTTTTGCCTTTCAAAAAAAATACCGGGTAGTTAATATGGATGGTATCATTTCCTATCACCGGGTTTACTAACTGCAATGTGTAACCGTTGTAACGCTGAATGCCGTTTGATGTGGAAACCCAGGTGAGACCCTGTCCATCTGTAATAACGCCGTTGATAGAATTGCTCACCAATCCCTGTTCATAGTTGATCGTTGTAACGGGACATCTTTTTGCGCCTGTCTCGTTTTTATATTGAGCATGTAATTCAAGGCCGGTAAATAGCAGAAGAAGCGATATGCATTTTAATTGCAACATTAATGAGCTGGTCCAGGAATCTGGCTGCGTATAGTTTCATTTAAAATACAAAAATGATCGCATACATCTTCACACTATTTTTTTAGCCGGCCCTGAATGCCGGGCAAATGGATTAATTGAAAGATATTTCTCTGATCACATTGTTGTGCGTGTCGGCCACAAATATGGCGCTGCCGTTTACAAGAATACCAATCGGGAAATTAAAAGTAGCAGTTGCAGCGGGACCATCCGCCAAACCCTGCACCCCGGAACCAGCAAGTGTTGTGACGTTCCCGGAAGCGGATACTTCGCGAATAACATTGTTGTAAGTGTCCGCAACATACAGGTTGCCTCCCGAATCGAAAGTACATCCAAGTGGATAATAGAAAGTGGCGCTTGCTGCCGCACCGTTCGTAAGTCCTTTGGCTCCGGTGCCAGCATAGGTGCTGACCATGCCCGTGGAAACTGAAATCTTGCGAATTGAATTATTCAATATATCTGCGACATAAATATTGCCACTCGGATCTATAGCCAACCCGTATGGATCATTAAAGGTGGCACTTGCAACAGCACCGTTATCAAAACCAGCAACGCCCGTTCCGGCATAAGTACTTACCTCACCACTGGATAAATTAATTTTTCGGATCACGTTGTTATGTCCGTCGGCAACAAAAAGATTATTATTTGCATCGACCACGATTCCTTCCGGGAAATTAAATTGCGCAGATGCAGCCGCGCCATCTTTATATCCGGCAGTTCCTGTTCCCGCAAGCGTGATCACATTTCCCGAAGCAGTTATTTCACGTATCATATTATTTTCTTCGTCTGCGATATAGAGATTGCCGTGCGTGTCGAATGCAATGTTTGCAGTTCCGTTGAACTCTGCATTCGACGTGGTACCATTTAAAAAGCCTGCAGTGCCGGTGCCAGCAAAATTCGCTACAGCCGCATTGGTTGTATTGATTGTGCGGATTTTATTATTTCCAAAATCTCCCACATAGAGTAATGAACTCCCACCTACAACGATGGATGAAGGGAATGTGAAACTGGCAGCAGCGCCGGTACCATTTACGGCGCCAGATGTGCCGGAGCCCGCGTAGGTACTCACGGTGGCACCGCTGTTATTATTTTTTTTTACAGGCGCCGCACTTTTCGAACATGAATAAATCAGTACGGATATCGCCGCCAGCAACAGGATTATTTTTATTTGAAATATTTTTTTCATTTTACCAACAATGAATGATGAATAATTTAAATTTTCGATAGGTTTCGTTGATGCGAAACACCAATCACGAATCAATAAGCATGATCAGAAATTGAAACCGACTCGGACAGCAACGACTCCGCCGCTCGCATTAAAATTCATTCCATAACGCAGCCCGATTTCGAAAGCATTCGCTGTGTAGCCGATAGTGGGCGCAGCAATAAAAGAACCGTTATTGAGCGAACTCACGCCTCCATTCTTACCGTAGTAAGTTTTGAAACTTGCGTAACCCACTTCACCCATAAAAAATAAATGATGCTGTATAATGTATTTGTATCCTACCCTGAAAGGAATTTCCAATGCTACTTTTTCCGGCTGGCCTTCTATTTTCTTTGGTGCAAAACCGACTCCGCCGGTAGTGAGTGTTGCGAAACCAGGTCCGGCGTGAAAGGAAAATCTCACCGTTATTCCCATTGAGAAATTGTACAAATTGGTAAGTTGTCCCGTTGGTATGCCTGGTTCAAAACCGAAACCAACGCTGAATTTTTTTGATTCCTTTTGAGCATGTGCTTGCGTAAGGCATAGCAATGCCACTAAACAAATGAGAATTGTTTTTTTCATACACGTTTATGTTTAAAGATTAAAAAATACCGACTGTGTTTTTTCTAGTTAGCTTTCTCAGTGAGCTATGAAATTTTCTGTAAGATTAAATACTTATGGAAGCGACGGCAATAACTACTATGGGTTATTTTGGGAAAGAGGTTGTAAATACAACGCGATAGAATTATCGTGATCGTTATTAGCTTCGAAATTTGGAGTTGCCAGTAATTGCGATAATCTTTGCGTTGTAGGCAATTGACAAAGACAGTTTTTAAGAGGACAAAACATTTTAAACACATTACCTAAATTCATTTACTATGGCAATGGGCGGCTCTCCCACAATTGGTTTAATTGCTTACACTTCGATAAAATTAATTGGATACAGTTTTGCTGGAAAAAAACTAAATCAATGGTACAAAGTCTCATGGCCAAGATCTTTTGTTTTTGGTGTAGTGCGTACAATTTTGGGTGTGGTAGTCGGAATTTCAGTTCTTTTTTTATTGGACAAGGTTGATTCGGCTATTGGTAACCGCTTTTTATTGTTTTTAATTCCCGTTAGATTTTTTGAATGGTATGTAATTATTTATTTTTTTTATGAAAGACATAATTATTCATTTAGAAGAATTGCAGGACGCTGTTTTTCTGGAATTTTGTGGTCATTCGCATTAGACATTCCCGCGATTGCGGCCGTATTTGTGATTCCGGGTGGAGTGTGGGTTTGTTAATCCAACCAGGTGCAAGTTTTTTTTGATTTGCAAAACAGGAATCTGGCGCAAGTGTTCCCGCAAGACATTTGCGAGCTAAAATAATTTTTAAGTTATGTCTTGCGGGACTACTTGTGCCGGCATAAATGCATCCGGATTTTCGCTTTTAAGAAATTATTGTAAGATTAAAAATTGCTCCAATAAAATTGACAGAGTTATTACTGATTTAATTTTCTATATTCAGGCACAAGTAGCGCGCAGGCTGCAAGATGATTTAGTGTTAAATTCGTGCGTGCCTGGGGGCATTGATCGAATATCCGTTTTTATGTTTGAATTGTTAACTGCGAATTTTTTCTTCTGATTCTCGATGGCTTAAAAAACAAACTGAAACACTACCCGGTTTTTCTTTCAATCCCATACTTGGTATTTTTAGTATATTTAACAATACGACGCTTTTCTACCTCTGTTCATCTTGATCTGCGGCCAGTGATCCGTATTCTGCACTTTATTTAAATTCCTTTTCGCGAAATTCTCATTAATGCTATGAATATCGAAAAGAAAAAATTATTTATTCGAATCGTTGCGACGTTTCTTGTTTTTGTAATCATGCTTCCGCTGCTTGCAAAATTTGGGATGTCATTATTTAATAAAGAAGAGGCTACCAAATGGATGACAGATAAAATAAAACTGCTCAATCCAAAAATTGCAGAGGGCATACTGAAATTTGGATGGCAACTTCCATTTGCAGCTTTCTTGTCCTGGGGGTTTTATAAAAAATACAGTAAGGATATAGCGGACCGGCTGACAAACAAAGCTTTGGCAGAGTATACGATCTTTAGAGCTGGTAAAATAGAAATTAAAAATAAATTAACCGGGCTCACACAATACTATCATGATTTTTCCGCGGAACTCAAAGTCGCGCAAAACTTTTTTGGCCGCGAAGAGATATTTTCTTTTTTGGAAAATTTTCAAAAATCCAATGCCTGTGGTTATGTACGTCTGACCGCGTCCGCGGGTCTTGGCAAAAGCGCGCTTGCTGCTGCAGTTGCTTCTCGTTTCGATGCGCCCGGTTTTTTCGCAAGTGCCTATCGTGGTACTACTGAAGCAAGTGTTTGTCTGAATCATTTGAGTGTTGTTTTCATTGCACAACATTCGCTGCCCATTGATCATTTGGATTTACGCTCCGGGGAAAATTCGGTATTTTTTGAAAATATATTGTTGCAATGCGCACAAGAAAGCAATGGTAAACCGATTTGGTTTGTTGTTGATGGCCTGGATGAAGCCGCTGAGGCTAAACAAGGCAACACACTGATGTTACCAACCAGGCTTCCGCCCGGCGTTTTTGCATTTGTAACACAGCGTCCCGGCCAGTATCCTTTACTCACGGATCCGTCAACGCCTATTGCTGACTACGAGATCACTTGGGATTCGCCATTTCAGCAGAATGCCATCGAACACGTCATTGTTGCGAGATTAAAAAATCCTCTTGCGGCAAAGGCATTGCAGAAATTAAAACCACCACGAACTGTTGAAAGTTTTGCAAGCATGCTCCATGAAATGAGCGAAGGCAATTTTATGTTCTTAAGTTATCTTTTTGCAGATCTGGAGAGAGGCGATTTTCATTTTCTCGATGAAGCACATCCCGTAAAAAACCTGGGCGGATATTATGAAATCATCTGGAAACAGATCGAGTCGAAATCAAACCAGCAGGATTTGTGGAAGTCGCTCTATCGACCTGTAATCGGTTTGCTAGCTGCAGCTCGCGAGCCGGTGTCACTGGCATGGATAAGCGATGTGAGCAGGATTTCGAAAACAGAACTGCGTGAGCGTGCATTGAGAGATTGGGAACGATTTCTGCGAAAAGACGGTCGCGGGGAAAAAGAACAATGGTCAATCATTCATCGTTCCTTCGGAGATTTTATCGCAGCGAAAATTGACATTACTGAAATGCATGCCTTGATCGGTTCCTATTTTCTGAAGACCGCTAATTGGCCTAGCCATGACCGTTATGCTGTGCGACACCTTACCACGCACCTGCGCCTGGGCGGAAACCGGCAATTATTTGAACTCTTGCAAAATTCCGCCTTCTTCGAGCAACAGATTTCTTTTGACCGAACGGGTATGATGTTTGAAAGCGACCTGGACAACGGCGTCAGGCTTGCTGAAAAAATCAACGAAGACGAAATTCGTCGGGGAGGCAAAGCTTCATGTATCGATGAGGGAGTCCGGTTTGCACTTGAGAAATATACGCTCAAAAGTTATTGGGAAAATTTTTTACCGAGTTCTTTAAAAGCGCTGTTGCAGGCGAAAATATTAAAAGATTCCGAAGCATACGACCTGGCGATCAGGAGCAGTGAACCTTCTCCAAATAGTTACAGGCTAAGCGCCATTGCCCCGGTTATTGATCAACGATTTATTTTGCCGGCAGTAGATGTTGCTGAATCTTTCGATGATCCGGAACATACTTGCCGTGTATTGATCGCGCTGTACAAGCGGCTACCAGCAAATGATCAGCTTACATTGCAAAACAAATTACAAACATACTCGCGGGCCATTGAAGATCCGAGTCTGCGAATTGAAACCATGTTGAACATCGCTGAAGAATTATCAGGTCCGGCTAAGGACCAAATGATGGAGGAGGCGCTTGAGTCCGTTCAGAAAATCGAAGATGGTGATGAAGATTCTTCATACCTGATTGCCCTTGCTGAAAATTTGAAAAAGCCGGAACTAATTGCAGACGCGGAAAAAGCAGCGCGAAAGATCGATGATCCTGAGCAAAAGATCAGCAAATTAATCGAACTGATTCCGGTAATAGAATCTGGCAAAAAATCTTCACTCGCAAATGAAATCATCGGGCTTTTAAAAAATAGTGAGATTGAAAATAGTATCAAGGCTGATTTGTTTTCTTCTTTGATAGCGACTTCAACTACAGCGTTGGTGAATCCAATCGTGGAAGAAGCATTGTTGTTCATCAAACAAATTAATGAGCCGGAACTTAAAGCAGCGCTGCTCGTAACCGCAAGCGATAGCGTGGAGGAACCGCAGCGTTCGGCTTTGTTGAAAGAATCTGAAACATATACCATACAAACAGAATCAATCGAAGAAAAATGTAAAAATTTTGCGCGGCTCGCCGAAAAAATCCCTGAAAAAGAAAATGAATTCAGCGAGAAAATAGTAAGTATCCTGCGGGAGGGATTTGGAAATGATTTTCAAGAAAAGGCAAATGCTATTCTCGATGTATTGCCTCTTAGTAAAAAGAAATTAAAAAATGATCTGCTCGAAGAGGCGCTCCTGGCTGTTCGAAAAATAAATGACCCGATCCGGAAATCCAGGTTGCTTATCAAACTTGGAAATGAATTTGAGAATGAACAACAAGCTGTGATTTTTAAAGAAATTGCCGACATTCCGGGAGGTATTCTGGTGATAGGTGGATTGAGACATGACGAGGTGGAGCGAATTGAATTGTTAGGATCACTCGCTAATGAAACCACTGGGGATGTCAAAAAATATATTACAGACGAAGCGCTGCGCATGGCAAAACTTTTAACTAAACCCTACGAAAGAGCGAGGGTTTTTTTGCATTTAATGAATCTGCTCGAACAAGATCAACGACCACCACTCATTGATGAAATTCTTGTGTCTGTGAAGCAAATGAGTGACCCGGAGAAGGCCGTTCAATTACTCACGGGTGTTGTAGGTTTTGTAGATGAATCTGAAAAAAAGTCGCTGTTTGAGTTAGCTGAAAAAACAGCCGAAGAAATAACCAATCAAATTTCCATTACCGGAACTTTCGCGATGGAAACCGGCGTTGTCGAGCTGGATTATGTTCCGGATGAGATCTATCAAACCAAAGCGATGGCATTTTTAAAGATCGCGGAGTGCAACATCGAGCCGGAAAAAACAAGATTAATCGATAAGGCGTATGATGCTTTTTTCGATCTCACTGAAAGAGTTCAGCGAAATATCCTTAAACACTTTTTTGCTTTTTTATCGGGAGAGCGATCGATAGAGATCGTTCATAAATATCGCTCTGTTAAAAATGACAAATTCCAACTTGGTTTTTATCAGGGATTGCTGGCGAAAAGACAACCTGATTTAGCTGGTGAAGAAAATGATCATGAGCAGGAAACAATCGAAGACCAGGAAACGAATAGCGGCGATAGTATGACATTCCAGTTGCAGAGTCTCAATATCAATAATTTTTTTCGTCTTTACAGGGAGCCCGAGATGTACCATGTTACAATCACCGGCGCAGGAGATATGAATCAGGATAGTATGGCCGACCTTCATTACAAGATTGGATACAATATAGTGGACGAAGTGATTCGGCAGGCCGGGTTGACAGATATTGACGTTCTCGAAGAGGATGGGAAAAATATAATGACAGGAATGGTGTGGAATGAACCATTAAAGAAGATTTTTGAACAACTTGTGCGTCTCGATTCGTCGGAAAATACATTGCATGAAGCCCGTCAAATTTGGACAGATTTTTTTCCGGCAAACGTAGTTGGCGTATTTAAAAAATATTTTAGCACGGATGATTTCATGAGGGAAGTGGCAAAAGCGTATTCGACAATTGAAAACAAGGGCGATGATCTGGACAAGCTCATACAATATGTTGGTGTAATCGCTCATCTCACTGACGATGAAACACGGGATCAATGTTCCAGTAGACTGTTGGAACTGTTTTCGAAAACTATCCAGGAATCAGTAAACAGTTCTGAGATCCTGGAAGCAGCGTTGGATTTGAAAAACGAGCCAGCCGCATTGCAGTTGCGCGTTGTCCAGATTTTTTTAGATCAGGCAACCAATCGGAAGGATTTTCTTGCTTATGTTCGCCAGTTACTTCCATTGATCTTAGGGCTCGGCGAACAAGGAACTGCACGTCAAATTGCCGATGCCGTTATTCAGAATTCAAATAAGTGGAGTTGAAGCAGAATCCTGATTTGTGCCATATAATTTTTTTGAAAATCGAGATGACTCATAAAATTTTTCATAACGAAACTTTGAAATCTCTATGTGGAACTATGTTTCTATGTGCCTATGTGGTGATAAAAAAAATTGACTTGCAGGTATATAAAACATAATTGCAAATAGAAATTTCACACCGAGACCTGATCAATGAATCTTATTTTTTTGTATTAGCCATTCTTATGAAGGCATTCATTCATAACAAATTCCTACTAATAAATATTTACCTTTAATAAATTAGTTCGTCTAATTCCTCTGAGCTATATCAAGAAAAGGCCAAAACGGTGAAACTCCAGGCTTTCTAGCAAAATCATTTTACCCATAAACCCCGGCATATGTCAGCGAAAACCCGTTATCTTGTATTCATTGCAATGATCACAATGAGTTTATTTGGTTGTAGTAAAACCAATAAACAGGATCCAGCAAAAATTATTCATGTAGTCACGCTAAACCCGACTGATATACAACAAAGAGTTGGTTTAAGTGGCGGCATGATTTCTTTTACAGGTGCTGTTACAGCCATCAATGCTTACGGTGTTTGCTGGAGTAAAATACCCAACCCAACAATTGCTGATAATAAAACCGTCGATACACTCAATCCGGATCATTATAATAGTTTGTTGACGGGATTAACAGCAAATACTACCTATTATGTAAAAGCATATGCAACTATTGATGCCGGCACTGTTTACGGAAATGAATTCTCTTTCAATTCACTGAAGCTCGCGCTCCCTTCTGTAAGTTTCACTGATGTAAACACGATCACACAAACGACTGCGCAAGCTGACTATGCAATTTCTTCCGACGGCGGCGCCGATATAATATCACGGGGAATATGCTGGAGTAAGGATCCGAATCCTACGATTTCCGGAAGCAAAACAAATGTTGTATCATCTGGTACGGGAGGATTCTCAGATGCGTTGAATAATTTAACTGAGAATACAATTTATTACGCACGTTCTTATGCAACCAATTCTGTCGGCACGGCGTATGGTAATGAACTTAGTTTTGTCACTTCTATATCTGGAATCTCTTTAAACTTAATAACGCGAATTGGTTCCGTCATCCCGAACGTCGACAGCACGGTTGTGATCGGCATTTTGTTGCCGGTTTCTGAGTTGTCATCTGTTTTGAGTTACGGAGTATGCTGGAGCACATTGCCTAATCCATCCATCGCGGGCAATCATTCATTTAGTACGGACATCGCTGAATACAAAATCAACCCACCACCTGGTCAGCGAAGAGGATCTGGTAGTCCCACTACAACTGATCTTGTCTTTCACAGTGCAGTCACTAGTTTACAAACGGGAACTACTTATTATTGCCGGGTTTTTGTTACTACTGCTGCAGGCACAGGATATGGCCAAACAAATTCTTTTGTTGCTCAGTGAGGATCAACTCGATTTCGTTTATGCGGGTCTGTTATGATACTAGGGAAAAGAAAATTTTTCAGTGCAAGTAATTTTGGTGGTTCAGTTCGCAGCGAAAAATAAAGCAGGCTTTTATCTTGGTGCCTTGGTGTCTTTGTGGTTCAATTGTTTCTAAACCACAAAGACACAAAGGCACCAAGGGAAAGTCTCAGAAATTGAATTAGTTTTAAAATCGACTTACTGCCGGCCTTTTTACGGAGCATCTACAATCACTCAATCCGCAAACTTTTTATCGGGTTGGCAATGGCCGCTTTGAAAGCCTCAAAACCTACTGTTATCAGTGCTATAAAAAATGACGTTAGTCCCGCAATTGCAAATATCCACCACGACAAGTCGATTCGGTATGCAAATCCCTGTAACCAGGTGCGCATAACCATTGCTGTTACTGGTACAGCAACGATGAAAGCAATGGCCACCAACGCAAGAAAATCTTTAGATAATGAAAAGACAAGACTTCCGGCTGAAGCTCCCAAAACCTTTCTCACGCCAATTTCTTTTGTGCGTTGCAATACATTATATGCCGATAATCCAAGCAGACCAAAACATGCGATGCCGATGGCGAACATGGCAAAAAGCGCAAACACTACACCGAAGCGCTGATTTTCCTCATACTGCCGATTAAAGAATTCATCAAGAAAAAAATATTCAAATGGATCAGCTTTATAATAATTGGTCCAGATTTTTTTTATGGATGATATCACAGGTGCTGCACTATTTCCTTGTATCTTGACAGAAAAATATTCATCAGTTCTGCGGTTTGGAAAAAGTACCAGCGGCTGAATAGATTTCTGTAACCCTTCATTGTGATAATCTGCGATAACGCCTGAAACTTCCATTGAATCCATATCACCCTGACCGCCGGCGATCAGTTCACCGATCGCTGCTTTTGGCGAAGCGAGACCAAATGCTTTCACTGCAGACTCATTCAGTATAACTTTTCGGCGATTCGCCAAAGGCAATCGTGAAAATGGCTCACCAGCCAACATTTTTAATCTGTAGCTTTCAATAAAATCAGCGTCCACTCCCAAATGAAAAAGATTAACAGCTTGTTTCTTTTGATCGCGCAACCTGTTCCATGTGGTGGACCACAAAATTTCATTGCCCATGATAGCGGATGAAGATGTCATATTTTTAACTCCGCTTAATTGCAACACCTCTCCTTTGAATGCTGAGTATGTCGTTTTAAAAGACGAGTCAGTCAGTCCACTTCCTCCACCTTTCAATATTAATGTCTGGTTAATATCAACACCAAGATCCTGGTTCTGCATATAGTGCAATTGGCGGTAAACGATAATTGTTCCTGCGATGAGTATGATAGATGCAGTAAATTGTCCGATGATTAATCCTTTCCTCAACCATTTTCCTCCAGCAGCATTTTTGAAAACACCTTTTAATACGGCAACGGGTTGATAGCGCGACAGCACAAGTGCAGGATAAATTCCTGAAAGAAAAGTTCCAGCTGCCAGAAGAATTATCAAATATTTTTTATAAGTCATCGGCAAATGCAATAATGAAGGCAACGGTCTATTAGTAAGATGGGCGAACAAAGGATTTATTGAAAGACTGATAATAACTGCTATGATCAATGCAAGTAAATTCAGCAATAAACTTTCCAACATAAATTGACGTATGAGTTCCCCTCTCAATGCACCAAGTACTTTGCGTACACCGACCTCACGGGCACGGTCAAGCGAATGCGCCGTTGCCAGGTTGATATAATTTATCCATGCGATACCCACGATAAAAAAAGCAATCAAAAACAAAAAGTTTACAGCCTGGCCGTCGCCATTTGCTTCCGCTTCTTCCGTGTAATGCGAATACAGGTGAATATTTTTTAGTGGCATCAGGCTGAGTGAGTAGCGCTCACCCTGACTTTTATTTTCGGGCAGATCATTATAATGTTTGTCAATAAAAGCTGGCAATTTTGCTTCAAGTTGTTTAGGATTTGTCCCTTTGGCAAGAAGAATGTAGGTGTAGAAGTCAGTCCAACCGAAGCTATTTTCCAACACATCATTTGGCCGGCCATAAGTGCCAATCACCTGGCTATAGGTTGGGTAAGAAACGAGCACGCTCAATTTCAAATGTGAATTGGAGGGGTAATTTTTAAACACACCCGTAACTTCAAGTGGCCTGGGATTTTTTGTATTGTAAATTGTGAGCGTTTTGCCGATCGGGTTTTCCTCACCAAAATATTTCGCCGCTATTTCTTCAGATATAATTGTTTTTCCGGGGGCAGACAAAGCAGTTTTTGCATTTCCCTCTTTAAGAGGCAGATGCAAAATATCAAGTATGGATGCATCGGCGTAGTAAACGGTAGATTCTCTAAACTTCACATTGCGTTGGTCGTTGCCCAATAAAAAATCAACCTTTCTAATGCGGAAAGCATTTTCTACTTCCGGAAATTCTTTTTTCATAAAAGGCGCAACACCCGGCATCGCAGCCGCGCAAGGCACAACCAATCGGCCATTCTGGTATTCTTCATCCTGCACCCGAAAAATCCTGTCGCCCTTCTCATGAAAATTGTCATAATTTTTTTCATAGGCCACATATTCAAAAATCAACAGGCAACAGGTAATACCGATTGCCAATCCTGCGATGTTTATTGCTGCGTATCCTTTTCTCTTAATAAGATTCCGAAAAGCAATTTTTATAAAATTTCGTAGCATAGCATCTGTGATTTTGGGTTGTTCAATATATGGAATTATATAAACATGGTTTCGGCTACCAATGTGATGCCATCCTATATACTATTTGGAATGAAACATTTAGAGAAATCAATTTATTCGCAGTGTCCGGTAACGATGCACACGATGTTCGATCATGTTACATATGATTTATCATTTCTGAAAATTAATTTGATTTCTAAGATTCTTTCTTTGCGTCTTTGCGCGAAAATCTTATTCCCGAATATTCGAGAAATAAATTTTCGCGCAAAGACGTAAAGGCACAAAGAAAGTTTTGATGCTATTTTTCTCTGCGTGAAATATTTTTAAATTTTCAAACAGCCTCGGAAGCTGCAAAGTTTCCGGTTTAAAAATTCACAACAACTTTTCCGAAATGTTTTCCTTTTTCAAAATAGTATAGCGCTTCCGAAAGAGCATGAATATCAAATTTCTTATCGACAACCGGTTTTATATGATTCGTCTCTATTGCTTTATTCATTGCCTCGAAAGAAGATTTTGAACCCACTTGAATGCCTACGATCGAAAGATTTTTTTGCATGATACCGAATACGGACAGATGCGCATTTGCACCACCCAGCAAACCAACAACGACAATTTTTCCGCCCAGCTTCATTGCGTCGGTCGTCTTACCGATATCCGCCCAGGACATTTCCAACGCCAAATTCGCTCCATTTCCGTTCGTCAATTCCAAAACTTTATTTTGCCAATCGGGTATTTCGAGATAATTAATTACTTCGTCTGCGCCTAACCGTTTGGCCATTTGTAATTTCTCATTTGAGCCCGATGTAATGATAACCTTTGCTCCAAGCATCTTTGCAAATTGTAAGGCAAAAATCGAAACGCCGCCGGTTCCTTGCAGTAATACAGTTTGCTCCGGTTTCAATTTTCCGGTATTGACGATAGCTTCCCAGGCCGTAAGTCCGGCAATTGGTAAAGTCGATGCTTCTTCGGTATTAAGGTTTGCAGGAATTTTGATCAAAGAATTTTCGGGCAAGGCAATATATTCTGAAAAGACACCTTGTGCAGTTACTCCCAACCGATTTTTTAAGTATAACGGTTGTAAATCGCCGGATTGCCAATCCTGGATAAAATGCGTTGAAACAATATCTCCGATTTGGAATAGTGAGACTGCGCTTCCAATTTTTTCAACAATGCCAACTGCATCCGAACCCAAAATATGTGGGAGATTTGTTTTCAGAGCTCCCTTTGCAATCATCAAGTCTAATTGATTAAACGACACGGAGCGAACCTTTACCAAGATTTCATTTTCCCAAATTTTTGGAATCGGCTTTTCCTCGATACTTACATTTTCCAAATCATAATTATCTTTTAATACAATTGATTTCATAAAACTGTAGATTTTGATTCACTCCTCATTAGTCGCAATACCTTTCGCTTTTAAAATTGAAAGTGTAGTCGATTTTTTTTCTTCGTCAGGCAGTTTTTTGAAAGCGCTGGTTTGTTGAAGACCGGACCACATCAGATTTTCCGCTTCACCATTACTTAAAGAAGTTTTTTTATGAAGAGAGGCAAAGCGTTTTAAAAGAGATACCATTTGTGGGTAGAAAAGCCGATAGATCAATTCGTGCTGTCCGGCTTCGCCATTGTTCATCTGAATAAAAAAATCGTTATTGAAAAAAATGGAAGAATCATTTTTATTTAAACCGAAATTTAGAATGGAGTTTTGAGCCGTTAGTTCTTGTTGTTTTGCTCTGTTATAAATATTCAATAGTACGCAATGCATGATTTCGTGAATCAATGTTGCTGCTAGTGCTTTGTCTTCCGCAACCTGGTTAAACCTGTTTAATTTAAGATGGTATATTGTATCGTTAACCCGGTATTTCACCGCTGCTGAATTCTCCGCATTATTGCAGGTAACAACATACATATAGATGGTAAAACCATCTTTCCCCAATAGCTGCTCCTTCTGGAAGATTGTTTCATTGAGCGTTGCAGAAAGATCTTTGATCACATCGGGAAGATTTTTTAGCGAAGAAGTATTTATGAACCGGATCAATTGCGAAGAGTCTTTATTTGAAAATTTTTCATGAACCGCTCCGGTACTTTTAGCTCCTGGTGCGGCTACATTGGTAAACTCTACTTTTGGAATAATAAAAAGGGAAGTGACAAATAAAATTAAAAGCGATTTCATATTAAATTATTTTCGCAGAGTTTCTGTCTGTTTTTTGCAAATCATAATTCAGATGTAAAACTAATTTCAGAACTGCCGAAATCAGTTCAACTTCCCTTTGGTATAGCACTATACAAAAGGGAAGTGATATTTTGAAAAAGAAAAGCTGTGGTAAAAAAATATCTCCCTTGAATTTATTGTTTAGAAATAATTTGGGAGGCGAATGGTGAAGATCTTTAGGCGGCACGGAGTCATGCATTCAACACTTTTGCCAACCAATTTGTTACGGTAGCAATTATCTCTGGATGTTTTTTAAAAATCGGCACGCCGTGACTGCCGTTAGTGTATGCTTTCATGGTACTGGCGGGATTCTTTGAATTTTTTATGATATCATCAAGCTCTTTTACCCACGATATCTCATCACCATTTTCGATTGCCAATATCGGCATATCGGGATGCGACTTAATATATGCGACTCCTTGTTGTGGTATGGGACCCGTTAAAAAAAATAAAGCTTTTATATGATCATTTCTCATAGCCAGCTGTATTGAATTGTATACGCCGCAACTGGCTCCGCCAACGGCAACACGCTTTTTATCTACTTCTGGTTGTGACATCAACTTTGCCAATGCTGAATCAACGTCCGTGGCTATATGTTCATAAAGGCTCCCTTGCGCGGGTGTTTCACCGTATCCCCGATAATCAAACGTCAGCACATGAATTCCACTATTCGCCAAAGAAACCGCAAGTGATGTCCAACTTTTGCGATCCATATCACATTCATGTAATAACAACATTCCGGGACCGGGTTTTTCAGGTGAATAATAAGTTGCTTTTAATTTAATTCCATCAGAAGATAAGATATCTATGTTCAACTCCTTTACGGATATATTATTCCCGGGCGATTGCGAGCATTCGTTTTCTTGAGCTGAATTATTTGGGAATCTATTGAATAAATAAAATTGAACAAGAAGAACAGCAACGAGTAGTTTCATCGCGTTTTTTATCTAATCTAAATTAAAGATCAAATCAAAAAACAAACAATTGTATGGAACAGTTTTATTATCGGATGAATGGCGCAAAATAACTTCCAATTTACTTTTTTGCCATTAGTTGAAGAGCTAATTCTTTGTTCTTTCCTTATATCCACTCTTCCGCCGCGTCTACCAGCGCCTTCCACAAGTGCAAAGCAAAAGAGCTTCGCACCATGACTCGGTAGTGCAACGAAGAAATGTGGCAGACGATCACCGGTGCCTTCGCCATAAGTCCTTGTGAAACGCTCCCAACAGGAAAACTTTTTTCCCGAAGATCTTGCTCCCAAAGATGGGCGAGCACATCGCGAACATTCGGTCCTTCTAATTCGATAGTGGTTCGTTGCCCACTTACATCGACAACGCTAAAATGATGATCGTTCTTGAGCAGCGCGAGTTTTTGCACTGCTTCTTCCAATCCTACAATCAGCCACCAGTCAGGCGCGAGACACATCGCGTATACATCACTTGCATCGATCGTTTGTTTGTTTTCTATCTGTCCTGGTTTCCTCGACAACTCGATTCCCAGTACGTTAGCGACTGCGGCCTGCGATGGAGTTCCAGGAGCAACACGAAGATCTATCGTGTGCAATCCGGGCAATTCACGAATGCTTATAGTCGTTTTGTTTCCTACAGTCATTCCTTTAAGCGGACTTTGTATCGCGATCATGTGAGATTTTTAATTGTCTCTTCGAATATTTTCTTTGTCGATAAATACGGAATCACAGATAGTGGCACGCACAACTTTTTTTCCAATGGGTATAGCTACCACTTCACCCATGCGACTCGGTCCATCGGCCACCAATGCCAATGCGAACTCCCGGTCAAGTATAGCCGAAAAATAAGAACCTGTTATAAAACCGGTATGGGGAGTTTTGCCATGTTTGTCGGGACCTGCATCAACAACTGTAATATAAGCTCCCTCCGGAATCGCTTCGTCACGATTTAGTGGAAGAAGGCCGACCAATTGTAATCTGCCTGGTGATTTCAGATATGGCAATTGGAAAGACCGCTTTCCAATGAATTCTTTTTTCTTGGAAACGATCCACGACATGTTGAGGTCATATGGTGTTTGAGTTCCGTCTGTATCCTGACCGACGATAATATACCCTTTTTCCGCGCGCAGCACGTGCATGGTCTCCGTACCATAAGCGGTTAGGTCATATGGACGTCCGAGTGTCCACAGTCTTTCCCAAATATAACGGGCATGCCCCCACGCAACATTGATCTCGAATGCAAGCTCTCCTGAAAAAGAAATACGCGCGATGCGCACGGGTATCCCGTCAATATTCGACATCCGCGTATGCATAAATGGAAATGCTTCTTTGGAGAGATCAATGTCAGTAACGAGTTCACTTAAAAGCTGCCTGCTTTTTGGACCTACGAGTGCAATCGTTGAAATATGTTCGGTGACCGAAGTACAATAAACTTTCAGATCGGGCCATTCTGTTTGCAGCCATTCTTCCAACCATGACAATACACGCGCAGCTCCTCCAGTGGTAGTGGTCATCAGGAAATGGTTTTTTCCTAGACGCGTGGTAACGCCATCGTCAAACACGATTCCGTCTGCTTTACACATCAACCCGTATCGGCATTGTCCTTCGGGTAATGTCGAAAACATATTGGTATAAATCCTGTCAAGAAAAATGCCGGCATCCGGACCTTGGATATCAATTTTTCCCAAGGTTGAAGCGTCCATCACAGCAACTCCTTCTCTTGCTGCCCGGCATTCACGCCTAACGGCCTCGTGTATGCGCTCTCCCGGCTTCGGGAAATACCAGGGTCGCTTCCATTGCCCGACATCTTCGAATACTGCACCCGCTTCAACATGCCATTGATGCAGCGATGTTATCCGGATTGGATCTGTGAGCAATCCGCGTTCTCGCCCGGCAAGTGCAGCGAATGGTACGGGCACGTACGGAGGACGGAAGGAAAGTGTTCCCACATCGGCGGGAGAAAGTCCGCCGTTCGCGCCACCATGCAATTGGCAAAGTGCGCCGATCGTAAGCATTCCGCTCGTCTTTCCCTGGTCGTGTGCCGTACCGATGGTAGTGTATCTTTTGATGTGCTCTATGCTTGACAAACCTGCGCCGACTGCGCGTCGCAGATCGTGCAATGTTGTATCGCGTTGCAAGTCGATATAAGCATGTCGCGCCTGTTCTGAATCGAGTTCCGGACCGAAAAAAATAGTTGGATCGTCGTCGCCACCGAAATCACCGGCCAGCATGCCGACCGTGCGCAATTTTTCTGTATTTTGATTTACCAGGAAGGCTGCGTGCTTCTCACTCCATGTTGGTTTGATTCCGATATGTGTCGCCAGATCTACGATAGGGGTCCAGCCACCAGATACTGCGAGCAGATCAGCATCTGTTTGAAAAATTTCTTTCGTGTCAAGATCTTGCAGTGTAACATTTGTGCAAGCACCTTCGGCATTCGAACTGGTATCGATAACAGTTGCGTGGAATCTGATCGGAATTCCTGCGGCTCTTGCTGCATCCACACTAGATCCTTTCGCGCCAGGTCGTGCATCGTAAATGGCTTGCACCTGTACACCATAACGGTGAAGCCTAAGCGCATCCCGGTATCCCTGGTTATCGACAGTAACAACCACAGCACGCTTGAATATTTTTACACCATGGAGCGCAACATAAGTTGCTGCTGCATGTGACAGCATAATGCCTGGCCTGTCGTTATTTGCAAAGATCAGTGGCCGTTGGAACGCGCCGGGTGCAAGCACCACACGATCGGCGCGTATATGCCATACCCGGATGCGTGCACGATTTGCCGGTGCTGCATTTCCAAGGTGCTCGCTTCGCCGCTCGATGGCGATAACATAATTTTGATCGTACAAACCCACTGCAGTGCACCTACGCATATACGTTAGGTTCTTCTGTTCGAGCACATTTTGCATCGAAGCTGTTAATTCAAGTCCAAGATGCCGAAGATGTCCGCCCGGTTCAGATTGATCGTCGATTAAAAGAACTTCACGTCCTGTACGGAGTTCATTTTCTGCGGCCCTGATGCCGGCAACACCCGCACCGATTACCAATGTATCAACATAGCAATTCGTTTTATCATAACGTGCTTCATCGGGATGCTCAGGCAATGCGCCAACACCCGTGAGACTTCTTGCTTCAAGGCCGCTCGTCACTTCGATCATAGTCGCGGGAAGCATCGATTCTTTTGTACCGGAAACCAACTGAACGATGGCATTTGGTTCTTCCACACCGAGTCCTACAATACCGCGTGGACGATTATGATAGGTGCTGTTGGTTATTGACAACATTCCATTGCGAAGCAGGGCAGCCGCCATCGGTTCACCCTGAATTCCTTTGAAAATTTTGTCATCAAAACTGAATGAAATTTCGCTCATGCTTTCGAGTCCTCCTTCCCAATATTGTCAGGCGCTTTTGGTTGTTGCGTGAATGGAAGATATGCTGGTCCTATCTCATGAGTAATTGTGTTGCGCCACAAATTGAACCATCGACCACATCCTGCAAAATGTACCCATCTCTCGGCAAGCCATCCTTTTGGATTAGCACGGATATGAAGAAATTTTGCCCATTCAATATCTGTAAGTGCATTCGGATCAGGATAAGCAACACCGGCTTCGGCTCCATAATGGAACTCGGTTTCGTTGCGCAAGCCACAATGTGGACAAGGAATATGAAGCATAAAATATTTTTTAGTGAGCGACTCCAGCCGCTCCGTGTTCGTCGATAAGATGTCCCGTCAGGAAACGTTCGAGCGCAAAAGGCTGATTCAATGCATGCGGAGTTCCGTTAGCCATCGTATAAGCCATCACCCAACCTGAACCAGGAGTGGCTTTGAAACCTCCCGTTCCCCAGCCGGTGTTGATGAATAAATTTTCAACGGGTGTGAGGCCGATAATGGGTGATGCATCGGGGGCGATATCAACAATACCTCCCCATGTTCTCAACACTTGCGCACGAGAGAAAATTGGAAAAAGTTCCAATGCTGCCGCGAGCTGATGTTCTATCACATGAAAGCCGCCGCGTTGCGCGTAAGAGTTGAAAGCGTCGGTGCCTGCTCCCATCACCAACTCACCTTTGTGTGCCTGGCTCACATACACATGAACAGCGCCGCTCATGACAACTGTGTTGAGTACCTGTTCAAGCAATGGACTCACCAACGCCTGCAATGGCCGGCTCTGTATTGGAATAGAAAACCCTGCGAGATTGGCCAGTATCGAGGAATGACCCGCTGCAACAAGCCCCACTTTATCTGCGGCTATGGATCCCCGTGAGGTTTGTACACCGTGGACCTTATTGTTCCGAATATCAAAACCCGTTACTTCCGTTCCTTGAATAATATCCACGCCAAGATCACTCGCTGCCTTCGCATATCCCCATGCCACCCAATCATGTTTCGCAATTCCTCCTCGTGGTTGATAAGTAGCGCCATGAACAGGATAGCGAACATCAGGACTGATGTTAATAATAGGAACGAGTTTTTTCACTTCTTCCGGCGTGAGCCACTCACTGTCGATTCCGTTGAGTGCATTTGCAAAAAAATTGCGACGCTTCGATCGCACATCGCTCACTGAATGTGCAAGCGTGAGTACGCCACGCTGACTGAAAAACATTTCATAGCCAAGATCTTCTTCGAGCGTTTCCCATAATTTTAGTGAATGCTCATAGATTGCCGCTGATTCATCCCATAAATAATTCGAGCGAATGATGGTTGTGTTACGCGCAGTGTTTCCTCCCGCCAGCCAACCTTTTTCGATCACGGCGATATTATTCAAGCCATGATTCTTCGCGAGATAATAAGCTGTTGCAAGACCATGACCACCTCCACCGACGATGATTACATCGTATGCTTTTTTTGGCGTCACCGATTTCCACAATTGCGGAGGTTGTTCGGGAAGTGGAGCTGCGCGCCGCCTACCGATCGTTCCCGGCGCTAATATATTTTCTGTGTTCGTCATGATTTCAATCTTGTCATTTGTGGATCGAATTGCGGATCCTGTCCAACCGTTGCAGGGTAATCGCGGTCGAAATATCGAATAAAAAGTGCGGTGCCTTGCTTACTCACAGCTTCTAACACCCATGCATAAGCGATTTGCTTACCCACAGTATGACCGAAGTAGGAACTCGTTACGTAACCAACGACTTTTCCCTCAAATACAACAGGCTCTTTACCGAGCACAACATGTTGTGGGTTCTCCAGCACCAGGCAAACTAATCGCTTGCTAAGTGTATTTGGATTCACTGCTCGTAATGCTTCAGCACCTCGAAATGCGTCGCCTTTGCGGACCGCGAATGCAAGTCCGGCTTCATGTGGATTGTGTTCGCTGTTCATGTCCATTCCATAACTGCGATATCCTTTTTCAAGTCGCATGGAATTAAATGCGCCACGGCCGGCTGCAATCAATCCAAATTTCTTTCCTGCATTCCATAGTGTGTCCCAAAGTTTCAGTGCAAAATCAGCGGTGGTATAAATTTCATATCCCAGTTCACCGACATAAGAAAGTCTGCACAACATCACCGGTACATGTCCGAGATATGTATTTTTTAATTTGAAGTATCCGAGTGAGTCATTGCTTATATCATCGCGGGTCAATGATTGCGCAAGTTCGCGCGACCTAGGTCCGAAGAGTCCGAGTCCAACAGTGCCAGCAGTGATGTCACCGACATGCACGGTATCCGGTGCCATCTGCTTCAGAAAATTAATATCGGTGTTGCTATTCACACCAATAAAAAAATCACGCTCGCCGCGTCGCATGACTGTGATGTCACTCATGATGCCGGCTCTTTCATTCAGCATCAGGCAATACGTGATTGAGCCCGGTTTTTTGCGCAGGTTGCCAGTTGTCATTCGCTCGAGAAATTCCAATGCACCTTTACCAACAACTTCAATGCGTTTAAGTGTTGTAATATCAAACAAACCGACACCATCTCTCACGGCGCGAGCTTCAGCGCCGATGATGGGCGACCAAAATTTTGAACTCCATTCATCACGTGGCGGAGAATTGTATCGAGAGAGGAGATTTTTATTTGCTTCATACCAGTGAGGTCGTTCATAGCCGGAAGCTTCAAGAAAAAAACCGCCGAGTTCCTGCTGACGATGATAATAACCGGTGGTGCGCAGCGGACGCGGCGATTCCATTGGTTGCAGCGGATGTAACAGATCATACACTTCTACATAATTCTGCGCGCCGCGTTCTTCAATATGTTGCAATCCCAATTGATGAGTTTCAAAACGGTTGACATCGCATTCATGTACTGCAAGTGTAGGATGTCCATTCACGATCCATTCCGCCATCGCGCGTGCCACACCACAACCATGCGTGATCCATACTGCTTCGGCTACCCAAAAACCTTTCAATCCCGACCACTCACCCATTAACGGAAAGTTGTCAACGGTGAATGAAAACAAACCATTCATCGATTCCACAATTTCACATTTTGCCAATGCAGGAATTACTTCGATTGAATGTTCCATAGCACCTTTCCAATCTTCCGGAGTGAACGCCATCTGGCTCGGCATTATTTCCGCGAGTTCGTTGGGAAGAATATCTTCTGCTCTCACAGGAAGTGGCCGATGTCCATACCATCCTACTGCGAGGCTTTGTCCTCTCTGTTTGAAATAAAGATCAGAAGCCTGATGACGAAGCACAGGCAATTCTGCTTCTGTTTTGTAAGAGGAAAGTTCTTGCATCGGAGCAGTGTAACAAAGTTGATGCGCCAATGGCTGAATTGGTTTTGACATGCCAACCATTGCTGCAATCTTTGGTCCCCATATTCCCGCACACGAAACAACAATATCTGCTGGAAAAAATCCGAGCGAAGTTTGCACGCCAGTAACACGACCTTCGCTCTGATCGATCGCGATCACTTCGCATTCTGATATAAATTTTGCACCACGACTGATTGCACGTTCACCCATTACCTGGTCAGCAAGTTTTGCGCGCGCGATTCCATCGTCGGGTACATATAGTGCGCCTAATAATTTTTCGCGATTTAATAATGGATGCAATTTCATTGCTTCGTCGGGAGATATTACATGCGCATCGATTCCGACGGACAATGCAAAACCTGCTCTACGATGAAGTTCTCCGAGTCGCTCGGGAGTCGTTGCCAGTTCCAGGCTTCCCACTTTCAGGAAACAACGTTCACCATTATATTGAAGGTTGTACAATTTTTCTACAGTTTGTTGCGCGAACTGCGCCATCGTACGCGATCCGTTCGTCTGGAAAACTACACCCGGCGCATGTGAAGTGGAACCACCAGGATTCCAGAGTTTTCCTTTTTCAATAACGACTACATCGTTATATCCACGTTCGGTGAGCTCGTCTGCCAATGAACAACCAACGATACCGGCTCCTATGATTACAATTTTTGCCATCAGTGAACCGGGGTTTGGGTGAGTTGATCATTGTACCAGGAGAGAAATTGTTTGACGAGATATTCTTCATCCGCGAGTGGACCGGGCATATAACCGCCGGAGCAAATGCCGCGATAAGCACCTTCGGCCAGACTTTGATCCTGTGCATTGGTCTTCGACCAAACATAAGTCAGTTTTTCGAGATCATAGTCGACACCTTCCACAGCATCGGCAGCAACGAGCCACTTGGTTCGCACCAACGTCTTATCGACAGAAAGCGGAAAGACAGCAAACGTAACAATGTGATCACTTAAAAAATGATTCCATGAATTTGGATGTGTCCATAGTGAAAGACCGCTTCCTTCGGGTCGCGAAAAATTGCCGAGTAGTTTTTTGCAAGCATCTTCGGGCTTCAGCGTGTGTGATATGCATTGATTCGCCAGTGGTAGCCGAACCGTGCGGAACCAAAGTCCGTCGGGGAACTCAATCAATTCAAATGGAAGTCCGAGGTTTTCCCACTCTCTTTCTTTTTCCTGGAGTTTTTCCTGGAAGCGTCGTTCATCGGGCTGTATATTATCCTTGTCGAGACCTTTTCCAAAACCTGAACTGTAAAGCGGCACCAGCAGTTCAGGATGATTGCTGGAGCAATGCAGACATTCCCGATTATTTTCTATCACAAGTTTCCAGTTGCATGCTTCAATAATATCTTTCTGACATGCTATTTTAGTTTTTGGCAATTCGTATGGGGCAAGATATGGCTCAAGCATGGAACGCACTTCTTCTATATCTGTAGGAGCCGGCGAAGAAAGGCACACGTAAATGAGTCCGCCGATCACGGCGACATTGATTGGATTCAATCCAAAATCTTCATTGGGAAAATCCGGATTCATTCCGCGCGCAACCATCAATTTTCCTTCAAGGTTGTAAGTCCAATTGTGATATGGACAGATCAATCTGCGGCAGCTTCCTTTTTCACCCTGCACCAGTTCATGTCCGCGGTGTCTGCACACATTATAAAATCCTTTCACATCACCATGTTCATTTCGTTGCAGAAAAAAAGACTTTGTTCCTAATTTTAAAGCAACGTAATCGCCCGGGTTTGGAATATCGGCCTCACAAGCAACATAAATCCATTTGCTATAAAAAATCTGCTCAAGTTCCTGCTGGAAAATTTCTTTGCTCGTGTAGTAGCGCGAGGGGAGTGTGAAGTTAGTATCAATTCCGCCTGAGGACATGGTAATATTTTTTATAAATTGTAGAATGTTCCAACAACTAAACTGTAATATAATGCTATTACATAAAATTAAGTTTGGTGTTCGATATTCGGAAGTGACTCATGTTGAAATTTCTATGTGGTGATTATGTACATGCTATGTGGTGACAAACCTCGCCCTCACCCCAACCCCTCTCCTTTAGGAGAGGGGCAAGGGGTGAGGGCGACTCGTAATAGTTAATGTTCCGTTAGAATAAACACAAAAAAATCAGTGGAGTTGAAAAAAAATTAGAATTAACAATCGCTTTCGCCAAACTTTATTTTTTTGATAAGAACAAAACCTGCAAATTGAAATATGAGAAATGCTCCGGTTACTGACAATAGCGATCTTGCCAGTTTTGGTTACCGCCAGGAATTAAAGCGTTCCATGGGTAGCTTTTCAAGTTTTGCTGCGGGCTTTTCTTACATCTCTATTCTCACCGGACTTTTTCAAATGTTTCATTTGGGTTATGGTGATGCAGGGCCTGGATTTTTTTGGACCTGGCCATTTGTATTGGGGGGGCAATTGTTGGTAGCGCTTTGTTTTGCTGAACTTGCTTCAAGGTTTCCATTGTCCGGTGGCGTTTACCAATGGGCAAAATTTACCGGAAATCCTTTTTTTGGATGGATGACAGGATGGATCTATCTCGCTTGTCTGATTACTACCATTGCTGCAGTTGCGATGGCACTACAGGTTAGCCTTCCTCAAATTTCAAAATCATTCCAGATCATTGGAAATTCAGATGATGCAAAATCGGTTGCAGTGAACGCGATCTTACTTGGTTCCATTCTCATTGTTGCAAGTACCATTATTAATGTCAGGGGAATTAAATTACTCGCGGTCATAAATAATATTGGCGTTTTCACCGAATTGGTTGGAATTGTGGTACTGATTGTTTTGTTGTTTTTAAATCGGCAAAGATCTCCCGCCGAAGCAGTTGTTCATGTGAAAAATATTGGTGGATCCAAATCATTTCCGGACCTGGGCGTTTTTTTTGCAGCCACGGCTTTGACTGCATCTTATGTATTATATGGATTCGACACCGCGGGAACACTTGCGGAAGAAACGCATGATCCCCGTAAAAAAGCGCCGCGAGCAATCTTGCAAGCACTTCTCTCTGCTGGGTGTGCGGGATTATTGGTATTACTTTTTTCGCTGATGGCTGCGCCGGATTTAGGAAATCCGAATTTGGGGAATATAACCGGAGGCTTACCGATGCTGGTGAAATCAGTATTGGGCGAAACTACGGGCAGGCTTTTTCTTTGTATTGTTATTTTTGCAATTACCGTATGCACACTTGCAGTGCAATCCGGAACAGTGAGATTGATGTTCGCAATGGGGCGCGACGGGTGTTTGCCTTTTAGTGAATCGTTATCGAAGGTTTCTTCCAAAACCCAAACCCCTGTTTTAGCAACCTTAGTTTGTGGATTGGGAGCAATCATTATTTTGGGAATGAATATTCAGTTTCCAAAAGTATTTGAGTTGATTACTTCTATTTCCATACTTTGGGCAAACCTTGCCTATTGGATCGTGGTAGCACTTCAACTGAAAAATAGAATTGTATCAGCCAGACGCGGAATAAATACAGACGCAAGATTTCGTTTGGGCAAATGGGGATTCCCTGTAAATATTCTGGCGCTTATCTGGAGTACATTTATGGTTGTGAATGTGTCGTGGCCGCGGACTTCAACCTATGGCGCGGAATGGTATCACCAGTATTCAGCGTGGATGTATACAGCAGGTTTGATATTCATTGGTGTGATGATTTATTTTTATAGAAGAAAAAAAAATTCATAAAAAGAATTTTCTGAGGAGAAATATGGTCTACAATCAATTTATAGATGGGGCATTGACAACAGATTCAAAAAGGGAATCGTGGGTAAATTATGATCCGTCAAATAATCAACCATTGGGAGAAGTTTGTCAGGCTAATGATGAGGATATTGAAGCGGCGATAAACTCTTCAGAAAAAGCATTTCAAATTTGGAAAAATAAAACGGGCGCAGAACGTGGAAGAGTTTTAGTAAAGGCGGCAGATATTTTAAGATCCAGGTTGGAACAAATTGCTTTACTTGAAACGCATGATGTAGGAAAACCGATTTCGGAATCGTTGGCCGTGGATGTTAGTTCTGCTGCTGATGCGCTGGAATATTTTGGAGGAATGGCTGCGGGAATACATGGCGAATTTTTTGATTTGAAAAATGCATTTGGATATACGCGACGTGAGCCGTTGGGTATTTGCGCAGGGATCGGTGCATGGAATTATCCCATTCAGATTGCTGCGTGGAAAGCCGCACCGGCATTGGCTTGCGGAAACTGCATGATTTTTAAACCATCCGAACTCACTCCTGCAACAGCGCTGGAATTAGCGAAAGCATTTATGGAAGCCGGGGCGCCGCCCGGTTTGTTTAATGTAGTTCAGGGTGATGGACGAGTTGGAAAAATGTTAGTAGATCATCCACGTATCGCAAAAATTTCATTGACAGGATCTGTTGCAACTGGTAAAAAAATATTTTCAGCAGCTGCTACAGAACTGAAGCATGTAACACTTGAACTCGGAGGAAAATCTCCATTAATAATTTTCGAAGACGCTGATTTAAATAATGCAGTATCCGCAGCGATGCTCGCAAATTTTTATACGCAGGGTGAAGTTTGTTCGAATGGAACAAGAGTATTTGTTCATCGTAAAATTTTTGATTCATTTTTAAAACAGTTAAAGGAGCGGACTGAAAGAATAAGATTGGGTGAACCAACAGATCCGGAAACGCAGATGGGGGCAGTGATTAGTAAAGTACACCTGGAGAAGATAATTCGGTTCATAGATTCAGGAAAATCTTCCGGTGCAACATTGTTGACCGGAGGCTTCAAACCGGAAAAAGATTTCAAGGGACGAAACATTTCTTCCGGTAATTTCCTGGCTCCGGCAATTTTTACGAATTGTGATGATTCAATGGAAATTTGCAGGGAAGAAATTTTTGGTCCGGTGCTTTCTATACTTGCATTCGATACGGAAGAAGAGGTGATTGAAAGAGCAAACGATACGCTCTTCGGATTATCGGCCGGGGTATTTACAAATGATATCAAACGCGGTCATCGCGTCATTCATCAATTACACGCGGGAACATGTTGGATCAATAATTATAATATAACGCCTATTGAACTTCCTTTTGGCGGATATAAACAATCTGGTATTGGAAGAGAGAATAGCCTGGCAGCTATTCAGCATTATACCCAGCTAAAAAGTGTGTATGTTGAATTAGGAAATGTAGAATCACCTTATTAAGATGGAAAAAATTTTTGATACAATCATTATTGGGGGCGGGTCCGCCGGCTGTGTGTTGGCAAATAGATTGAGTGAAAATCCGGATCACAAAGTGTTAGTGATCGAAGCGGGAAGAAAAGATTTTTGGTGGGATATTTTTATTCATATGCCGGCTGCGCTCACGTATCCCATTGGCAGTAAATTTTATGATTGGCAATATCAATCGGAGCCGGAGCCATTCATGAATAACCGGCGCGTGTATCATGCACGTGGAAAATTATTGGGTGGTTCAAGTTCTATCAATGGAATGATTTTTATTCGTGGTAATCCATTGGATTATGAAAAATGGGCAAAGGATCCGGGAATGGAAACATGGGATTATGCGCATTGTCTTCCTTATTTTAAAAAATCTGAAAACAGAACTGCGGGAACGGATTTTTTTCGTGGAGGCGATGGCCCTTTGTACCTCGAAACAGGTCCCGCAACCAATCCTTTGTTCAACGCGTTTTTTAATGCAACCAAACAAGCAGGATATCCACACACCAATGATGTGAATGGATACCAGCAGGAAGGTTTTGGAATGTTCGACCGCAATATCAAAAATGGGAGGCGATGGTCCGCATCGAAAGCATATTTGCATCCTGTATTGGGAAAAAGAAAAAATCTCGAAGTAATCTGCGAAGCGCTCGTAACAAAAATTCTTTTTTCCGGGAAGCGTGCAACAGGAGTTGAATTTATAAAAGGAAAAAATGTACAAAGGGTTAGTGCGAAAGAAATTATTTGTTGCGGAGGTTCCATCAACTCTCCGCAAGTTTTGCAGTTGTCAGGAATCGGAGATCCCAAAGTTTTGAAATCTGCTGACGTTAAAACCATGCATGATCTTCCTGGTGTTGGACAAAATTTGCAAGATCATCTTGAAGTATATATCCAATATGCGTGCAAAAAACCAGTAAGCGTATGGCCGGCATTGAAATGGTATAACAAACCAAGAGTTGGTCTTCAATGGATGCTCTTTCATACCGGACCTGCAGCAACTAATCACTTTGAAGGTGGCGGATTTATCCGGAGCAATGAAACGGTTGCATATCCAAATCTTCAATTTCATTTTTTGCCCGTGGCGATACGATATGATGGAAGTTCTCCATCAGGAGGTCATGGCTACCAGGTACATGTTGGCCCGATGAATTCCGATGCACGCGGATCTGTTTTAATTAAATCATCGGATCCAAAAGAGAAACCGGCGATTCGGTTTAATTATCTTTCTACGGACCAGGATCGGAAGGAGTGGGTGGAGGCAATCCGATGTGCGAGAAAAATTCTGAATCAACCTGCGATGGATGAATTTAACGGTGGAGAAATTTCACCCGGACCTTCTATTGATACGGATGAGCAAATACTGGATTGGGTGCGGCGTGATGCGGAAACTGCTTTGCATCCATCCTGCACTTGTCGCATGGGTGTGGATGGTATGTCAGTCGTGGATCCGCTCACCTTGCAAGTGCATGGACTCGAAGGTTTGAGGGTCGTTGATGGCAGTGTAATGCCTTATATCACTAACGGCAACCTGTATGCGCCGATTATGATGATCGCAGAAAAGGCGGCCGATATCATTTTAGGAAATCAACCGCTTAAACCCGAAAAAACTGATTTTTACAAAAAGCCAGATTAAACGCAACGCAGGACTCGAAATAAAAATCATGACAATCAAGCTTGCCATTTGCTTTTGCCTGTGTGGATCGCCATTTTTTACACGCAGCCAAATTAAATTGGAAAATCTTCAGGTCGATACAACGATTACTGGTTTTCACATGGCCATGATTGCGAATGGTCAAAAAATGTTTACTCAAAATGGTCGTTCGGATTTAGATAAAGAAAACCCTTCTGCATTTGTCCTGATGGCAATGCCAAGCTTTGGGTATTATAACGATGTACGTGTACTTACAAAAATGTTGGAGATCGGCAGGCAGCCTGGGTATGAAGTTTCAGATATGGTGAAGATAGACTCTGTGGTAAATGGTAATAAAACCTTTATTATTTCTTATAACGAAATAAAAATAGGAGCTGCTGATCGTAACCAATTTTTTAGCGCGTTTTTTCTAAAGGGAAATACGGCCGTTGTATTTATCAGCAGCGATACGGATAACGGCAAGTATATAGAGCAGTTCAAAAAGACATTTTATGGAATGCCTTGATAAATGAACATTCTTGTGATGTTTCCAGCGATTCATCCGCACTGGCCAATCAAAGACAAAAGCAGAAGAATGCAATGTCTACTGCTTTAATTTTTAATTTTGAAACATGAACCTCAAAGATAAATTCAAAAATATTTTTGAACCAGAGTTGCTGGATGATATAGAAGCAAAAGTCAAAACCATTTCAGTAAAAGAAGGTGATATTATTCTTAATATCGGTCAAACCGTAAAAGTAATACCGCTTTTGCTGCATGGTATTTTAAGGATTACCAGGGTGGATGATGAAGGCAAAGAGCTGCTGCTTTATTATGTTCACGCCAATGAAAGTTGTGCCATGACTTTTACATGCTGCATGCAGCAATTTCCGAGTGAAATAAAAGCAATTGCAGAAACCGACGTTGAGTTTTTAGCCGTCCCCATTTCAATGATGGATGAATGGATGATGAAATACCCTACATGGAAAAGTTTTGTGATGCGAACTATTCGAACCCGTTTTAATGAACTACTCAATGCTATTGACCAGCTTGCTTTTCAGAAGTTAGATGAGCGCTTGATTCATTACCTCAAAGAAAAATCGAAGGCAACCGGTTCATCACTCATTAATCTTTCGCATGAGCAGATTGCCAATGAAATGGCTTCTTCACGAGAAGTGATCTCTCGGTTGCTAAAAAGATTCGAGAACGAAAAAAAACTGCTTCTCTACCGCAATCAAATTAAGCTGCTCAAGGAATTGTGACGAAAGTCACTGTACAGCATTTTTTTTCACAGGAATTTTACAGTGCAAAATTTCAACTAGTAAAAAATTCAGACCATGAAAAAAAATGTTCATGCCGTTGACCGCATCATCCGGCTGGTTTTTGCAGCGGCGATTGCCATTCTTTATTTCACCAACACGATCAGCGGAACGCTTGCAGCGGTGCTGGGCATTGCTGCTCTGATCCTTGCGGCAACTGCTTTAATTAATTTCTGTCCTATCTATTCAGTCTTGGGAATTTCAACAAGAAAAAAATCGGAACTAAAATGAAACACGAAGTAGAGACCATGTGGATGGGTAAAATGCAGTTCAATGCTTTGGTAAACGGACACACCCTAATTATGGATGCGCCCGAGCGAGTTGGCGGCGAGGACCACGGTCCCATTCCGAAACCATTTGTGCTTACAGCTCTCAGTGGTTGTACGGGAATGGATGTGATCGCATTGCTCCGCAAGCAGGGAAAAGAACTTGTAGATTTGAATCTGAAAGTGAGTGGTGAAATAAGCAAGCAACCACCGATTGAATATGTTTCGGTACATATTATCTATGAGTTGAAAGGAAATGCTGAAGATGAGCGGGCGGCTTTTGATGCGGTCATGACATCTCAGGAAAAAATTTGCGGAGTAAGTCACATGCTGAAAAAAATTATTCCTGTTACCTGGCAAATCGTTTACAATGGGAAAGAGATTTTTGATAACAGCAAACAATCAATCACGCAATTAAATTGATGCAATACCTGCTCAAATATAAATTCATACTGGGTGGAGTTTTATTCGGCGCAATTGCAGGCTTTGCCTATTATCATTTTAGAGGTTGTGCAAGCGGTACATGTCCTATCACTTCGAAACCATTGAATAGTGCGGTTTATGGAGCATTAATAGGAGGACTATTATTTAGCAATTTTAAAAAGAAAAAATCAGGAAATGACAAACAAAAAAATAGTTATTGATGTAAGAACTCCCGGAGAATTTATGGGAGGCAATGTTGCTGGAAGTATCAACATTCCGTTGAATGAAATTCAAAATCGTGTCGACGAAATAAAACAGATGCCGCAGCCGATTGTTCTGTGTTGTGCCAGCGGAAACCGCAGCGGGCAAGCCACCTATTTGCTTCGGAGCGCAGGCATTGACTGCGAAAACGGGGGGAGCTGGTTTGATGTAAATTTTAAGATGAACGAAAATTAAATTTCATAGATGATACAATTACTAAAAAATATTTTTGGCTTAGGATCGAAAGTAAATCTAAAAGAACTCGTGCAAAACGGGGCGCAGATAATTGATGTGCGAAGCAAGGGCGAATTTCAGAGTGGGCATATTCGAGGCTCGGTGAATATTCCCTTGCAAAATCTTTTAGACAGCATTTCTAAAATCAGGAAAGACAAACCTGTCATTACATGTTGCGCCAGCGGCATGCGAAGTGCTTCAGCGAAAAACATGCTGAAATCCTGCGGGTTTACTGAAGTTTTTAATGGAGGAGGATGGATGAGTTTGAAGAATAAAATTACATAAAATGAAAAAAAGAATTTTTTCCGGATGGAATTTTCGGCGGGTGATTTATTTACTGCTCGGCGGAATTATAATTGTTCAGGCAATTATGGAGCGGGAGTGGATCGGAATTTTATTTGGCGCATACCTCGCTTCAATGGGAGTCTTTGCTTTTGGCTGTGCTGGCGGCAACTGTTTTGGCGCAAATTGTTACTTGCAACGTAGGGAAGAAATGACAACTCAGGTTCAGGATTTAAATTTTGAAGAAATAAAATCAAAATCGCAGGGCAACATTTAATACTCCCCCAAGAATCGCCGCACGATCTTTTTTTAATTGCTTCAGGTGCGCCAGGCAAACCAATTTGAATAAGACTCTTTCTTATCGGCGATTGTTCCGTAATTCGCACTTATGTGTGGAGCAATAAAATATGATGGTTTTCATTTTATCCCCAGCCAATATACAGTTGATTCGGTGCAGACTTGATAATTGCAATTGGAATTGCTGGTCATACTCAACACTCTTTTCCGCGTTTCATCAATTATATTTTGCCAAGAAGGATTACTTGAAAATACGTCCAGCGCCTTATCCAATGATTCTACCAGGTTGTAAAGAAAATATCCACCGATATCTGAGTTGCAAAATGCAACTTCGCCTGCAGATGCAGCGCTTGCGATTATGGTGCCGTTGGTATTTATAAATAATTGCTCGCAATTTGTTTTATTCCACTGCACCCTCGATTTTGCAGTAAATGGATTTGAATGTCCAAAAGGTCTTGATTGCCTGATCTCACTATTGCAACAATCAGTAAATAATAATTTTAAATGCGCGGATTGTTTGTTCAACAGCGTGTACACATCAGCGGCGTTCATCGTATTTTCTGTTATTATCTGTGTGCTACTTGTGGTCAGGTCAAATTGCGGGTAAGGATGATCGCGATCATTTGAGTAACGAAAACCGTGTCCGCTATAACACACCACAATTATATCATCCGATTTAGAATCTAAATTATTGAGTGTATTGACAATGATATTTTTGTTAAAACTAGTGCCGGTAATTTCAGTGTATTCCATCTTCATTCCTAAGAAAGAAGCGATATCATTAAATTTGTGTTTAACTCTTGCAACATCTTTTTGACAAGTACTGCCAATATCTTCATCAAGTGTATTTGCGATAACATATAATTTTAAGGTCGAGCTGTTTTGCGCAGTATTATTAGTGGTGGGACTATTAAATAAATTGACATAGAAAGTTTCACCAGTTCCAAAAAACAGGTTTGCATAGGTTCTTGTTATGTCATTCGTATTAAGAAGCGTCACACTAATTATAATGCCTTGAAGGGTTCTGCCATCTGCCTGCGGTGAAGTAACTCCCCAAGGTGCATAATTGACTTCTCCGGGATTCTGCATGAACCATATATAATCCGGTGCATAACTATCGCCATCATCACCTAAAATGAATTTTGGATCTTTGCCTTCGAATCGTAATGTTTTTTTCCCGTTGTCGGTGCCGTTTATTTCGTCAAAAACCATTGAAACTACTTTGGTTTTTTGCAAATTGTTTTTATACCTGACTCGCATGAAACCTGTTCCATTTTCATACCTAACCAAAAAAGCAGTGTATTCGACATTTGAACTATCGAATTTGTATTTGATTTCGTAAATCGTTGTTGCGCCCGCAAACTGAAGAATAAAAAAAGAAATCACAACGAAAACAACCTTTTTCATAATTAAGGTTTAATAGTTTAAATATATTACTGCTCTTAAGAGATATTGTTTTGAACTCAGTAGGGTGCAGAATTAGTCTGAAGATCTTATCACCTTAAGTTAAATATCTTTTTGAGTTTGCAAAAATTAGTTTGGCAGATTTTTTCGTTTGAATGAAAAATCGGGAAGATAGGCTAACATTCGCAGTTGTACATAATTGCCGAAGTAGGAGTTGTTGGTGTAGTTATTTCCTCGGTAAGATGGCTTCATTTCAAGCACCAATAACGGAAAGAAAAACCAGCGAGGTAGAATAGTTTGAAAATTAAAAATATTTCGCAGAGAAAAGAGGAACGGTTTTCACTTTGTGTATTCTAAGATTATGATTTA
>JAFDYD010000002.1:0-123366 GCA_018267615.1 Bacteroidota bacterium
GTGCCTTTACTAATAATGTTTTTTGTTCCCGCTATCTTTGTCATATGCAATTCAAAAAAATCATAGGTCAGGAAATGATAAAGTCAAAATTGACGGAAATGGTATCCAACAACCGTTTGAGTCATGCTTTACTTTTCTTAGGTCCGGAAGGAAGCGGTGCGTTGCCGCTGGCCCTGGCATTCTCACAATATCTTGTTTGTGAAAAAATCAATAACCGGAATTCTGCTTCACAGGGGCCTTCTTTATTTGGCGCTGATGAACCAACGAATGAATCCAAATTAATGACCGATGCGTGCGGAGTTTGCTCAGCATGTATTAAAGCGCAACAGCTCATTCATCCCGATATTCATTTTTCATATCCTGTCATCCCAAAAAAATCCGGCGACAAACCCCTTAGCACAGATTATATCAGTGAATGGAGGGAATTCATCACTCAATATCCTTATGGAAATATTTATGACTGGCTTCAATTTATCGGTGCAGAAAATAAACAGGGCAATATTACCGCTTACGAATGCAATGATATCATCCGGAAATTGAGTCTAAAAAGTTTTGAAAGCGGATACAAAATCCTCATCATGTGGATGCCCGAATATCTCGGAAATGAAGGAAATAAATTATTGAAATTAATAGAGGAGCCTCCGCCAAATACTTTATTCATACTCGTAGCTGAAAATGAATCAATGATTCTTCCCACCATCATTTCAAGAACTCAATTGATAAAAATTCCATCTCTTGAACAAAAAGATATTGAGATAGCATTGATACAACGTTCAAATGTTCCAGCCGACCAAGCAAGACGAGTAGCTTCAGTGAGCCAGGAGAATTACAGAGAGGCTTTGCAAATATTACAACATGCGGAAGAAGACTGGCAGGGATTATTAAGAGAATGGTTGAATGCCATATTGAAAACAGGGCCAATTGCACAAGTGCGCTGGGTTGAGGAGATCAGCAAATCCGGCAGAGAAAAACAAAAACAGTTTCTTCATTATTTTAATCACTTGTTGGAGCAGGCAGTCAGATTAAGAACAATGGGTGAAAATTCTTTAAATATTCCCGACAACGAAATGGACTTTGCGTCGCGTTTGAATAAAATTGCCGACATGTCCCAGCAACAGGCTATTATTGAAGCGTTGGATAATGCAGTTTATTATATTGAAAGGAATGCAAATGCTAAAATGCTATTTCATGCACTGACGATCAAATTATATCATATCATCGCCGATAAAACCGTTATTGAACTTCGCTAATAATTTGGATGATCAAAAAGTCATTTTAAATATTTATATAAACCTTTTTTAAAAGTTTCAAAACCCATTTTTATTAATATGTCAACCTCAACTCTAATTGGTTCGTTGGGTGTGATCCTGCTGCTATTGGCGTTTTTTTTAAATCTTTTTAATTATACGTCCCAACAAAATCTGTTATATATTTTGCTAAACGTTATTGGAGCCGCGTTATCATGCTACGCATCATTTCTTATCAACTTCTTACCTTTTGTGATCCTGGAAGCCACCTGGTGCCTGGTTGCATTGGTCGGGCTATTCAAAACATTGGGTCGGCGATCCGCATAATTGTTCGTGAAACATGAGACGATAGACTTGATAGTGCCATCTTTCTTCTCAAGGCTGACGTTTCATGGATAATCGATCGTATTGGCCACGCGACCCAAATCTTTCTTTGGACCATGAATCGGGGTTCTAAGTTTATGTATTATATTTGTCAACAGCCCAATACGGGCCGGGGGTGAATGTCCGGAATAATCCGGGGGAGAGCTAGGTAGGTGAACAGAAAATGCTAAACCGATTCAACAGACTCATTTTGCACAAACATATTTCATACCGTAGCGTTTGTACCTGCAAAGAGCAGGTTATTTTCGATGCTGCCTTTTTTTTAATCAGCCCGAAGCTGTTTAAAAATGCAAATTTAGTTTCCCGTCCATCGGGAAAGGTTGCATAAAGCACCTTGTTGCCGGTCCACATTTCTGTATCACACTATTATTTTCATCATTAATTCTTTATTATGGGATGTAGTAATTGTGGTACCGCAAATGGCAAACCTTCAGGTTGTAAGAGCAATGGCGGATGCAGTACTGGTGGATGTAACAGGTTAAATGTTCACGATTGGTTATCCAATCTGCCTTTCAGCGATCCAAAAAGCGAATGCAGAATCGTGGAGGTAAGTTTCAATAATGGCAGCAGGAAAGATTTTTATCGCAATACAAGCACGCATGTTTTCGAAAAAGGAGATATGGTCAGCGTTGAAGGAGTTAGCGGTTTCGATGTGGGGTTGATTACATTGACTGGTGAAATTGTTCGTCTGCAGATGAAGAAAAAAAATATCGAGGAGAATAATCCCGATATGAAAAAGTTGTTACGCAAAGCTAACGATCGTGATCTTGAAACAATGGCTCAAAATAAAGGAAGGGAAAAAGAAGCGTTGATCCGATCGAGAGCGATGACAAAACAGTTGAAATTGGACATGAAAATGTCTGAAGTGGAGATACAAGCTGACGGACGAAAAGCAACTTTCTTTTATATCGCCGACGATCGCGTCGATTTCCGTGAGCTTATTAAATTATTTGCTTCCGAATTCCGTTTGAAAGTAGAAATGCGCCAGATCGGTGCGAGACAAGAAGCCGGTAAGGTGGGTGGCATCGGAAGTTGTGGAAGAGAGTTGTGTTGTAGTACATGGCTGAGTGATTTCAAATCTGTAAACACGACTGCGGCTCGTTATCAAAATCTTTCTATCAATCAAAGCAAACTGAGCGGACAATGCGGCCGTCTTAAATGTTGTTTGAATTACGAGTTAGATACTTATTTAGACGCACTACAACATTTTCCCGATAATGCCGATACATTACAAGTAGCAAAAGGCACGGCACTTCTTATCAAAAAAGACATCTTCAAAAATCTGATGTGGTATGTTCTTCCCGATAGCAGCAAACAATATCCAATGACTATCGAGTCTGTAAAGAAAATAAAAAAATTGAACGCGCAGAATATAACTCCGGAGCAATTGGAAACTGTGGAAGTAAACACAGGCAAACCAAAAGAAGAAGAACACACATTCGTTGATCTGACTGGACAGATCAGTTTAAAAACGCTGGAAAAAGCGGATAGAAAAAAAAGGCAGCAGAAGTCAAATCAAAATCAAAGACGTAATAATCCTCCTAATAATAATAACAACAAACGCAGATAAAAAATTTACGTATATCAATATCTGAGGTGATGATTATTTGCGTAAATACCTGACTCATCCCAACCTTTATTTCATGAAACGCTTCTTTATGAGAATGCTGGCGGTTTTAGGGACAATATTATTGATATGGCTGATTCTTGCTCAAAGTTGCATGACATTTCGCAAGCCGGATAGCGAAGCAAAAACTGAATTTGCAAAAGATGGCGTTCCTCTAACCACTGCCACGATTACGGTCAACAATCAGCATATTCATTATGCACTTACAGGAAGCGATACAATGCCGACAATTTTTTTTGTTCATGGAACACCCGGAAGCTGGGATGCTTTTGCGCCATATTTGAAGGATAAAGAATTACTGCAACATTTTAGAATGATATCGATCGACAGGCCTGGCTTCGGTTATAGTGATTATGGAAAACCAGAGCACCTGGCAAAACAATCGGAGTTGATGAGTCCGCTCTTTAGCATCGTGAAAAATAATAAACCGATGTTTATTGCGGGACATTCACTCGGTGGACCAATGGTTGTAAAACTTGTCGCAGATAATCCAGGAATATTTTCAGGCGTTGTAATAATTTCCGGTTCCATCGATCCTGCTGAAGAAAAGCCTGAAAAATGGCGACCCATTCTTTATAAAACTCCGTTAAATTATTTTGTTCCCGGAGCCATGCGTCCTTCGAATGAAGAATTGTGGTATCTAAAAACCGATCTCGTTGATCTGAAAAAAGATTTTCAAAAAATTACTTGTCCCGTTTATTTTATTCACGGCCTCGAGGATACCTGGGTTCCTCCTGGAAATGTAGCCTATGGTAAAAAATTATTGGTGAATGCTAGCCGTGTTGAAGAAACAATGATCCCCGGTGCCAATCATTTTATTCCCTGGACAAAATTTGACGAGATCAAAACCGTTTTGTTAAAATTAGATAACAAGTGAACATTTTCAGTCGATGGTATTCTGCAACTGTCATCAATCAACTGTCAACCTCCCATTCGGAAACCAGGAATTTATTTTGTAAATTGCAAGTCTTAAAACTCTAAAAATATGGCAATCTTTAAATCCGGTAATCCGACTCTAAACGAAAAAGTATTTCAAAGTACAATCGTACTTCCCGGCACAGATGTAATGACTGAAAGAGGGGCACTTAATAAATTTTTCTTTCTTTTCTTAATGGTGATGGCCTCTGCAGCTTTTACCTGGAAAGCATTTTATGATGGAAAAGATGTTTTTCCCTGGATGATTGGAAGCGCAATCGGCGGACTCATCGTAGCATTGGCGGTTTCTTTTAAAAGAGAATGGTCTCCATATCTGGCGCCTGCATACGGCTTGCTAGAAGGTGTGTTTGTTGGAGGTATTTCAGCATACTATAATAATGCGTTTGAAAAAGTTGCTCCGGGTATTGTGATGCAAGCGGTGTTATTAACCTTCGGTGCAGTAATCGCAATGTTTTTATTGTACCGTTTCAGAATCATCAAAGCAACAGAAAAATTCAAATCAATAATTTTTGTTGCGACTGCGGGTATTGCTATTTTTTATTTGCTCGCAATTGTATTGCGCATGTTCAATATTGATATTGCGTTCATCCACGAAGGCTCAACGCTTGGTATCGTTTTTTCTCTTGTCGTTGTAGCGGTGGCCGCATTGAATTTGATTCTTGATTTCGATATGATCGAACAAGGCGCTGCCAAAGGTGCTCCGAAATATATGGAGTGGTATGGAGCTTTTGCGCTGCTGGTAACAATCGTCTGGTTATATCTTGAAATTCTCCGCTTATTGGCGAAGATGTCGAGCAGAAGATAATTTTTTAAAAGGAAAGAGGCGTGGGGTATAAGGTATGTCATACCTTATACCCCACGCCTCTTTCCTTTCTCATTATCACCCTATCTTTTCGCATCAGTATCCGTCTCCGTCCAACAAATTTCCTAATCCGCCCAAGATACTTCCTTCTTCTCTTCTACGTCCGAGTTGCGGACTATACTGAATAATGCGACTTGCGAGTCTGCTTATCGGTAATGATTGCAACCACACTTTACCTGGTCCACGCATCAATGCAAAAAATAATCCTTCTCCGCCAAACATCCAGTTCTTAATTCCGCGGATAAATTCGATATCAAAATCAATAGTTGGAGTAAATGCAACAACACAACCTGTATCTACTTTTAGAATTTCACCAGCTTGTAATTCTTTTTCCATCACATAACCACCTGCATGCACAAACGCTAATCCATCTCCATCCAGTTTCTCCATAATAAAACCTTCTCCGCCAAAAATTCCTGTACCCAATCTTTTTTGAAATGCGATACCAATGCTCACCCCTTTGGCTGCACACAAGAAGGCATCTTTTTGTGCGATGATAGTGCCACCCAATTGTTGCAGATCCAACGGAATAATTTTACCGGTATAAGGCGCAGCAAAACTTACTTTCTTTTTTCCTTGTCCCACGTTGGTGAAAGCTGTCATAAATAGATTCTCACCAACCAATACGCGTTTGCCCGCGCTAAATAGTTTGTCGAGCAAACCTCCACCCTGTGGCTGTTGAGATCCATCGCCAAAAATTGTTTCCATCTGGATGCCATCATCCATCATCATAAATCCTCCCGGCTCACCAATCACGGTTTCATTGGGATCAAGTTCTATTTCTACAAACTGCAACTCTTCCCCGTAGATTTTATAATCTATTTCATGATTATTTCTCATAACAAAATTTTTTATGAATTTAAATTAGAAAAAATAATTAGGATGTTAAATTGTCTGAACCGGGATTTTAAACGATTTTACTGATTAAGCTGAACGAGCTTCGTGGTTCAATTTTTTTGAACCAAAAAGACACCAAGGCACGAAGTTTTGAATGCGTTTTGACACGATCAGCATAATCAGTAAAATCGTCCAAAAATCCCGGTCAGGCTTTATTTCTTGTCAGTATTGAATCCCAGATAATTCGGCAACATTGGTTTTCTTTGTATGATTCTTTTATAAATCCACATCGGTAACAACAACAAGAAAAATACAGGGCCTGTGAATCCTAATAATGCGACCCATTTAGTGCCATAAAATTTTCTCATTGGTCTGCGCAAACGTTCACTAATCAGGTACATGGATGGCACAAGCAACAATGTCATAAAGAATGCAAACATCAAACCGAAGATCAATGTCCAGGATAATGGTCCCCAGAATACCACGCTATCACCTCCCATAAAAATATTCGGTTTCAAATGTTGGAAGAATGAAACCCAATTTATATTCAAACCAACGGCAAGTGGTAACAACCCGAGCATCGTTGCCAACGCTGTTAACAATACCGGGATGATACGGATTTTACCAGCCTGGATGATTGCTTCTTTTGTTCGCATGCCGCGTTCACGTAACTCATCAGTAAATTCGATGAGCAGGATTGCATTCTTTACAACGATCCCCGCCAATCCCACAATTCCCACCGCAACCATGATCAATGGCATAGTCATTCCCGTTAGTGCAAAGCCAAAGAATACACCGATGATACTAAAGAAAATTTCATTCAATACAATAAACGGTTTGCTCAAAGAATTGAACTGCAACACCAGGATTCCGAAAATCATTCCCAATGCAATGATCAACGCTGTAAATAAAAAGCTCAGTGACTCCTGTTGATCCTCTTGTTGACCGGTTTGCTTCAATTCGATATTATCCGGTTTGTCTTTAAAATCATTCATTGCAGTTCTTATATCAAGATTCACCTTGTTGGGATCGAATCCATCGATTAAGTTTGAATAGATGGAAATTTCGCGTTTCAGGTTTTTTCTTTTTACTCCGCCTAGTGTGTTGTTGTAATCGAATTTCACGAGACTACTGATAGGAACCTGCCTGATCAATCCCGATGTAAAATCACGATAAGTGATTTTCATATTCTGCAAATCGGAAATACTATTGCGCAATACATCTGTGTAGCGAACCTGTATCTTGTATTCATCTTCACCTTCCTTTAATTTACTTGCTTCACGTCCGAACAAAGCTGAACGCAATTCCAAACCAATTTGTCCGGTGCTCAGCCCTTCACGCAGCGCACGTTCGCGGTCAACCGTCAACGTTAGTTCGGGTTTTGTTACATCCACATCCAATTTTAATTTTTCGACACCCGCAATATTCTGCGCGTCCAGGTAATTTTTTAGTTTGACAGCAGTTCTCACAATGTCATCAAACTCATCACCTACTACTTCAATATTGATAGGAGGACCGGATGCGGGACCATTCTGCTGACCTGCAATACTCACTTCAGCGCCAGGAATATCTTTGATAACCTTTCTTAATTCCTCAACATATTTCGAAGTTTTTTGACCGTGTCTTTTTTCATATTCCACAAATGAAATTTGGATACGTCCAAGGTTGGCTTGCGTGCCTCTTTCACCGGCAAACGGATCCGTAGCGCCCACAGCCACATTGGATATTACAGACTCTACAATGGGGTTATTTTCTCCCAACACCTGGAACACTTTTGCCTCAAGTTGTCGCGTAACACTATCGGTATACGATGTCTTTGTGCCAACCGGCATTTTCAGGTATATATAAACGATAGGAGGATCGCCTGTCGGAAAAAATTCTGTTTTAGTTCTGCCACCTACTATTGATGCTCCTAATAAAACTGCTGACAAAATAAAAGCAAGAAATACTCCGGCGATCAGCCAACCCGGGCGATTGCGATATAACGCCCAACGCAATGCACGTTCATAATGCGACATCAACCATGGCAATACCTTCAACTGAAAACTGTGAATCACATCGTGCAATACAAAACGGTTCAAAATAATCAGCAGCACCAGCATCAAAACAAAATTAGCCGTGCCATGAAAACCCATCGCGTGAAATAGTCCACCGAATATTACAAAAACCCAAAACCATGTTTTTTTGAACAGATCTTTTTTCGGTTCTTTCGCGGGATAAAATTCCGGTTTCATGAATGAAGTTGCGAATACCGGGTTGATTAAAAACGCGACGATCAATGATGCTGTTAAAGTTAGAATCAGGACAGTCGGAAGATAAATCATGAATTTACCGATGATACCTGGCCAAAATAGCAGTGGGAAAAACGGAGCCAGCGTAGTAACAGTTCCTGAGAGCACTGGCACAAACACTTCACCCGCGGCCATTTTTGCCGCTCGTTTTATCGGCACTTGTCCATTTGCAAAAATGCGGTGCGTATTTTCAATAACGACAATTGCGTCGTCCACGATAATTCCTAATCCAAATAAGAGCGCAAACAGCACGATAAAGTTTAGCGTGATTTTCGTTCCAACAATTGTATCTGCCATCGGCAAAAACAGGAATGCAACGAATACACTCAGCGGCACACTCAACGCAACAAAGAACGCGTTGCTCACTCCCATAAAAAACATCAAGACAAGTAATACAAGAATAAATCCGATGATGATGGTATTGATGAGATCGTTGAAATTGGTGCGTGTCTGAATGCTCTGGTCACCGGTGATGCTGATATCAAGATCTTTTGGTAATTCGGATTTCTTCATCTCTGCAACAATCTCTTTTACTTTGTCCGAGGTGTTGATCAGGTTTTCGCCGGAACGTTTTACGATTTGCAGCGTGACAACATTTTTTCCGTTGATACGCGAATAACTTTCTTTTTCTTTTACACTATCGATTAATTGAGCGATATCATGTAAGTAAACAGCCTGTCCATAAATATTTTTGATAACAATGGACTGCATATCATTCACTGTAATAAATTGCCCCTTCACCTGGATGGTGGGTTGCATATTGCCGATCTTGATATTGCCTGCACTCAGATCGCGGTTTTCATTGGCGATGGCATTGGCAATATCGGTGAAGGTGATACCAGCAGCTTCCATTTTGTATTTATCAACATTTACCTGTATTTCACGTTCAGGCGCGCCCACGATATCTGCCTTGTTTACTTCGGATAATTCTTCAATACGATCCTGTAATTTTTTTGCGTAGTCCTTTAGTTTAAGTCCATCATAATTTCCACTCACATTCACAAACATGATCGGGAAATCTGAAAAACTAACTTCAAGAACATCGGGTTCCTGTGTGAGATCGGTCGGCAAATCGGTTTTTGCTTTATCTACAGCATCTTTCACTTTCTGTTTCGCAACATCAACTTTTACATCTGTCTGAAATTCTACCAATATGCTGCTGAAATCCTGGATAGATGTACTCTTGATATTGCGGATTCTTGCGCCGGTAATTCCTTTGATTTGTTTTTCGATGGGTCGCGTTACAAGATTCTCCATATCCTTTGGAGATGTACCTGCATAGATTGTCGAAACATATATCTGCGGAAGCACGATATCCGGATATGATTCTTTCGGAAGATTTATAAAAATCGTCAACCCCCAAAGTGTGATGGCAATGGTAGCAACATATGTAACTGTAGCGCGATCAATCACCCAGCTCGTCAGCTTGAATTGTTTGAATGTTTCTACTATTTTACTCTTAATACTCATGATTTATTTTTTAAGGCGCAAACTTTCTGAACCAGCTTGCATTTTTCGCATATACATGCCAGATTGTTTTGGATTTTCTATTGGCATTGCATGAATTGATAAGGATTAACTTCTAACCAGTTCATGAAGAATTCTTATCAGGATTCAGTGGTAATCGCTTGCCCATCATATAAGCCCTGGAAACCTTCTGAAATAAGTTGTTCGCCTGTCTGCAATCCTTGTTTTATTTCAATCTTCTCTCCATAAACAGAACCAACTATTACATTTCTTTTCTTAGCTACCAGTTTTCCGTCCACTTTGGAAACGACATAAACATATTTACCAGTTTCATCAGTTTGTAAACTTGTCATCGGTATCACGATCACATTGGAAGCTGCATAATCCTGGATCTTTATCAGCGCAACTAGGTTTGGCTTCAGATCACTTTCAGTTTTTAATTTTGCTTCGGCTGTAAATGCACGTGAGTTGTTATTGATCAATTGACTCACCAATGATATATTTGAGTTGAATTTTTTATTCAGATCAGGCACTTCGATAAGAACAGGTGTTCCTTTTTTTACACTGGACAAATAATTTTCCGGAACATCTACAACCGCTTTCAATTCATCAGGATTTACAATCGAAATGGTGGCTTGCGGATTTCCGGTGAACATTTCTCCGACATGAATATTTACGGTTTCGACAACGCCGGAAATTTCTGAATATACGTTGGAATAATTCCATTGCTCTTTGGTAGATTCAATTTGACGTTCCATATTGTCTACATTATTCTTTGCGGTGATCAACTGTACTTCCGTACCAATTTTCTGATCCCACAAATTTTTCTGGCGATTATATAAATCTTTCAGGTAGTCTAGTTGCGTTTCCAGTTGTTTCAGATTTGTCAATATAACTGCATCATCCAACTTCAAAATCAGTTGCCCCTTTTTTACATGATCGCCTTCTTTTACGTAAACGGCCTTTACTTGGCCGCCCTGTCCACGTGGAGCGAGGTAGTAAATGTTTTTCGTTGTAATTTTTCCCTGTAAATCGATATAGTGGGTAAAGTTTTCTGTAGCAAGATTAGTGATACTCACCAATTTTGGTTTTACACCAAATGTCGAATCCATTGTGCTGATATCCGTTTCAAGCTTTTGGATATCGTTATTCAATTTATCTCTCTGTTGTTTCAAAGCCGTCAGTTCAGCTTTTTTACCTGCAACAGTTTTGTCTTCATTTTTAGAAGACGACGCGCCGCAGGAAGCAAAGAAGATCGTTCCTGCGATGAATGCTATACTTACTAATTTATTCATACAATGACTTTTTAAGATTTAATGATTAAGGTAATTTGCCGATGGCCTTGAAATAATCCACCCTCGCTATAACACCATCATAGAGTGCGTTGATATAATTTGTTTGAGCCGCAATAAGATCTGTTTGAGCATTGGTGATATCTGTGTTAGATGCCAGACCCAATTCATATTTCTTTTTTGTTTGATTATATACAGACTCTGCCAGCACCATATTTTTCTTCTGATTATCGATTGTTATTATCGCAGCCCGGAATTTATTCTGCGCCTGGCTAACATCGTTATCGATCGATATCTTCATATTCTCAATCTGGTTCTCAACCTGCTGCAGTTGAAGTCTAGATTTTCTCAGATTTGCATTTTTTTCAAAGCCGCTGAAAATGGGCACGTTCAGCGTAAGTCCCACATAAGAAGTAGGATACCATGTGCCAACTCTCTGGAAAAAATTATACTCATTGGCGAGTGCATTTTTTTGAAACGAGCCATTCAAATCAAGTGTTGGCCAATAACTCGATTTGTAACGCTGCACATTGTAATCGCCCAGTTTTTTTGTTAATAGAAGATATTGATAATCGTTTCTGTCTTCGTATTTGTAAGCAGTATCGTTCAACACACCTTTTTTCAGATTGTCTTCGGAAAAATCTTCTGTAAGAACCAGTGAATCTTTAATCGGCATCCCCATCAAGAATTTCAAACCAAAATATCCGTTGTCGATATTACTCTGCGTGGATAATTTTTGCGTTTGAAGATTTGCCAGTTGAACGGTGGCTCTATCAACATCAAGCTCTTCCTGGAAGCCATTTTGATACATCGCTTTTGCATCGCTCAATAATTTCTCAGCCCGGGTGATATTTGCATCCAGCTGCTCCATTTGTTTTCGGCTGACCACTAATTGATAGTAGACTTTATAGATATTGGCGCGAACATTTTCATCAGTAACATCAATGGCTTTTTGGTAGTAATCAAGTGAGGTTTTTCTCGCCTTCAATCCAACGAAAACTGTACCGTCAAATAATACCTGTTTCAAATTGATGGCCGCGCCCGCACTATATTTCGGTTGAAAATTTACGGCCTTGGTAGTACCAGGTGCTCCTCCAAAAAATTCTCCCGGGACCAATGTAACGGGTGTTTGAATAAAAGCCGTAGTAGTACCAGTTGCACTTACCGAAGGCAACGCGCCTGCTGTTACTGCCTTATTTGTTTGTTGTTGGATCTGCAGATCGATCAGCGCATTTTTTACCTGTACATTATTTTTCTTAGCGTAAGCAATTGCCTCCTGTATTGAAAGAGCATGTATCTGCTGCGCCTCCATGTAGGTACTTAGCAACATCAGCGTCACGATGGCAATTAATTTTCTCTTACTAAACCTTTTGTTCATGAGCTATTTGTTTTTTTCGTTCGGTCAAATATTTTTCAATAAGTTTTTTTCCTTTCGATGTAGTGATGCTATACAAGTAAAGAACCGCTAATTCATAACACAATTCAGAAATCTTGTACTTGTTGTGCGGAAAAACATCCTGGTTAAAACTCATAAATGCTGATTCTATCCTGTGTCTTGTCACTACATCAACATTTAAATCGGACCTGTAATTCTCTTCCAGTATTCCGCGCTCCAGGTTAGCTTTTATGACAGAGTACATAAACTGGTACTTATGATTCTTGAATCTTTTAAAAGATTTTGGGTGATGTTTTTCAAGATCATACATGATGAGCGGGTTCATTGAATTCATCATCTCTTCCATTTTGTCCATTGCAAGAAAAATTTCGTGCAATGCATCATCGGAAAACTGTTTGAAGCGTTCACATTCATCTTCATTTTTATTGATTTCCTCAGTAACAACAGCCTCTACAATCTCATCTTTATCGGTAAAAAACTGGTAAATTGTTTTCTTGCTGATGGCGAGTTGCGCAGCTATTTCGTCCATGGTAATGGATCGTATGCCATAACGCATAAATAAATCGGCCGCCTTCTCTAATATTCTTTCTTTTACTTCCATAATTGGGTGCAAAACTAAGGAAACTTTTTTTGTTACCAAAGTTTCCGCGAAGAAAAATGAATTTTTTGTCTTATTTAACACAAAAATAAAATGGAGAATTTCTATCGTTTGTGTGCCAATAAACAAACACATGCAAGAATTTTCCCATAGGCTGAAAATCCGGCGCTTTTTTTTGAATGATGAGATAATTTGTTGCTTAGCGTAAGGCCGAATAGGTGAATTCACTCATCATTGAAAGGATTTTTCCGCATTGAATAAGCATGCCGAATGATTAAATTTGATATCTAAACTGCTATGCATGAAAATTCAATCAGTTGCCGGCAAACTTTTTAGATATTTTTTGCAGGGACTAATCATCCTCGCACCAATCATCATCACCATCTACACCGTCTATTCATTATTTAGTTGGATAGATAATATCCTTCCTAACCTGATCCATAATTTGTTCCCGTCTTTTATCGGGCTTGACCAGGAAGGAAATCCCAAAAAATTTCCTGGTTTGGGTTTCGTCATCGTGATCATATTGGTATTGCTTGTAGGATATGTTTCATCATCGTTTGTAGTAAGTAAACTCGTTGAGTTGTTTGATAATGTGCTCGAAAAAACTCCGGGTATTAAAATCATTTATTCAACGATCAAAGATTTTATTGAAGCCTTTGCCGGCAACAAAAGAAAATTTGACAAGGCCGTACTTGTGAGCGTTGGAGCGAGTGATGTATGGAGAGTTGGATTTATTACGCAGGAAGAACTTACTGAATTCGGATTAACTGACTACGTTTCTGTATATATTCCGCAATCGTACACCTTCGCGGGCCATCTTTATTTTGTAAAAAAAGAAAGAGTGCGACTCATCACAGATATTAGCTCAACCGATGCCATGAAATTTGCAATTTCCGGAGGCGTGACGGAGATTGATGAACCGGATTAATGAAGTTTGAACCATGATTGAAGGATTAGCGTGAAGACAGACAAGAAAATATAATACTAGAAATCAAGAATTTTTACCCCTCATCTCAAGCCAATCCTTCAATCCTTTAATCATGGTTCAAAACTAATTGGCCATTCGTCCACACTCCTTTTAAATTACTATCCCTATGAAAAAAATCTTCCTTTTCCTTCTGGCAATATATCCATCTGAAAAATTATTCTGCTGGGGATTTTATATGCATGAACAGATAAATTATCATGCAGTTTTTCTATTGCCGCCGGAGATGATGATCCTATTCAAACCTAATATAGAATTTCTCCGCGCGCATGCAGTGGACCCGGATAAAAGAAGATATATCGTTGCATCGGAAGGCGCACATCATTTTATAGATATTGATCACTATGGAAAATATCCTTTTCCTGAATTACCAAGAAATTGGCGCGATGCGGTGAAAAAATTTTCCGGTGATAGTTTAAATGCGTATGGAATTGTTCCGTGGTGGATTCAAATTATGCAGCAAAGACTTACCAAAGCATTCCGTGAAAAAGATCGTACAAAAATTTTGCGCCTTGCTGCTGAGATTGGTCACTATATCGCCGACGCACATGTGCCTTTACATGCCAGCAGCAATCACAACGGGCAGTTAACAAATCAACAAGGTATTCATGGATTCTGGGAATCACGCATCCCGGAATTATTTGCCGAAAAGGAATGGGATTTTTTTATCGGGAGAGCAGAATACATTTCACAACCCGGCGATTTTATCTGGCATCGCATCCTTGAAAGTGCCGCGGCTTCGGATACCGTGCTCCGTTATGAAAAAGAAATAAGCCGACTCTTCACTGAGGATCGGCGATTCGCATTTGAAGAAAAAAATGGAACCATGATCCGGCAATACTCTGCTGAATACGCAACTGCTTATAATAAGAAACTAAACAATATGGTTGAACGAAGAATGCGCCAATCGATTTACGCAGTCGCATCTTTCTGGTTTACCTGCTGGGTCGATGCCGGTCAGCCTGATTTAAAAAATTTAGTGAATCAAAATTTCAACCAAGATGAATTAAAGGAATTTGAAATACTCGATACAGCGTGGAAAAATGGAAACCAGAAAGAAAATATCTGTAAATAAAATAGCCTTTCATCATCGCTCATCCCGTTGGCGGTCGAAGACCCCGACGGCGGTGTAAAATTTTATCGGGTAAATATTTTTACCGGTGATCACCGCCGACGGGTGATGATGATGAATTCTTTGGCATCATTGATATTTTTCTTATTTTTTCCATATGAAAATACTCCTCACCTCATTTTTTGCATTGCTATTGCAATTCTCCTTTGCGCAAAAAGAAGATCAGCTTATTGTTTGCGACCAGGATTGGAAACCAACTAAAATCAAAAAAGCGATTTATCTTTTACGTGTTCGTCAGCCGGATGATTCGACCTACGAGCGAACTTATTACAAAATATATGGACCAAGAATAAAACAGGAAAGTTTTAAAGATGAAAAATCAACCATAAGAAATGGCAAATTCTCCTATTATTATTCCGACGGAATTCTTGATTCAACCGGCCGATATATAAACAATGAACAATCCGGTACATGGTACTATAATGATCATAAAGGTCATGTTATCCGTGAAAAAAATTATGTGCATGGAGTAGTTGTAAAAGATACCGCGTATTCTCAACATTGGACCGAACCCAATCAGAAAATAGAATTGAAACCAGGGGAAAAAGAATCCGAATTTCCAGGAGGCGCAGCAGAATGGAATAGATATCTCGGCAAAAATCTGCATTACCCGGACAGAGCCGTAAACAATGAAGTGATGGGTGAAGTGCGCATACAGTTCATCGTTGACAAAGAAGGAAATGTGATCGATCCTGAAATAAATAAATCTGTCGAATATTCTTTAGATGAAGAAAGTTTGAGAATGATCAAAGGTGCCGATAAATGGGAGCCAGCCATGCAGGAAGGCAGAAAAGTAAAATCATATAAAATACAGCCGATAAAATTTATGCTAACAAAAGGATAGTAATGAGTGGTTGAAAAGTTGACTGGTTAAAAAGTTGATTGGTCGATAAGTCGATTAGTTGGAGGAACACGCTTCCAAATAGGACGAAATTATCCGACACGACGAACCAATCGACCAATCGACTTTTCGACTTTTCGACCAATCAACTCTCATTCGCACATTAGTTCTGCTTTTCGTAATTTCGCGTCTCTTAATAAAACAGCGGAACAGTGAAACATAATTTCAACTCAGGACCAAGTGTTCTTCCCAAAGAAGTATTTGAGCAAGCAAGTAAGGCGATTATTGATTTCAATAATTCCGGTTTGTCCATTCTCGAAATCGGGCATCGCACAACGCTGTTCCAGGAAGTATTGGACGAAGCAGAGGCGACTGCAAGAGAATTGATGCATCTTGATGACGAACATAAAATATTATTCCTTCACGGCGGCGCCACCACTCAATTTTTCCAGGTGCCGATGAATTTACTGAATGAAGATGAAACAGCAGCCTATCTAGATTGCGGTACATGGGGAATCAAATCAATCAACGAAGCAAAAATTTTTGGAAATGTAAATGTTGTTGCGTCCTCAAAGGATAAAAATTATACCTATATCCCGAAAAATTTCGTGATACCGGAAACTTCAAAATATTTCCATTTTACAACCAACAATACGATTGAAGGGACGCAGACACATTTTATTCCGGATACAAAAGTGCCGTTGGTTGCCGATATGAGCAGCGATATACTGAGTCGTGAAATGGATTTTAATCGTTTCTCCCTGATCTATGCCGGCGCTCAAAAAAATATTGGGGCCGCGGGTGTGAATATGGTGATTGTAAAAGAAGATATTCTTGGAAAAGTAAATCGCAAGCTTCCGTCGATGATGGATTATCAAAAACATATTGAAGCAGGATCAGTGCTCAATACACCTCCTGTATTCGCTATATATGTGTGTATGCTTACTTTAAGATGGCTAAAGAAAATCGGAGGCATCGCTGCTATTGAAAAAATAAATAATCAAAAGGCAGACTTACTATATAGCACTTTAGATTCACTTCCTCTTTTCAAACCCACAGTTGCAAAAGAAGATCGAAGTAAGATGAATGTAGTATGGGTGATGGAAGATCCGGAACTTGAAAAGAAATTTCTTGCAGTCTGCAAAGAAAATGGAATGGTGGGCGTGAAGGGCCATCGCAGCGTTGGCGGATTTCGCGTGTCGCTTTATAATGCGTTGCCTCTTTCAAGTGTTGAACTGTTAACAGATATAATGAAGAACTTCTGATTTGAATGATTTGACTGATGGGCTATGTGGGTTATATAGCTGTTCGAAAACCGTTAAATCACTTGCTGTATTTATCCGGATTTTCTGATCTTGTAGTCCTAATGCCAAATGAAAATCCAGCATATAAACATTCTGAAATAACTTCAAAAATTCTTGCTGCTGCTTTTGAAGTACATAAAATAATCGTTTCCGGATTTCAGGAATTAATATATCAGCGAGCACTGGGAATAGAATTTGAAAAAAGACAAATTCTTTACCATATGGAAAGTGAGTTACCGATAATATATAAAAATCAAAAAGTTGGATTAAGGAACGTTGACTTTCTAATTGAAAATGTTGTTGTAGTGGAAATAAAAGCAACTTCGAAACTTGAGAATGTTCATTTGGCGCAAGCAATCAACTATCTGGAAGCTTTTAATATCGATATTGGACTTCTTATTAATTTCGGAGCTTTAAGACTAGAGTATAAGAGAATCATTCACCCGAAACTATTAAGAAATAAAACATAGTAAATCTTTTCAATCATTCTAATCAGAAGTTCATGGCTACTATCAAACCTTTTTCCGCCCTCAGACCCAAACCAGAGCTTGCAAAAGAACTCGCTTCTCCTCCTTACGATGTTTTGAATTCAGAAGAAGCAAGAAAAGAAGCCGCTGGTAAAAAATATTCTTTTTTACATATCACCAAATCAGAAATTGATTTACCTGAAAATATCGATACGCATAGTCAGCAGGTATATGATAAAGCAAAAGAGAATTTAGAATCGTTCCAACAGAAAGGAATTTTATTCAGCGAAGAAAAACCCTGCTACTATATTTATCAATTGATCATGGATGGGAAAAGTCAAACCGGTTTGGTATGCGTGAGTTCTGTTGATGATTATGAAAAAGATATTATCAAGAAACATGAATTGACCAGACCCGATAAAGAATTGGATCGCATCAATCACATGAAAACTATTGGTGCGCAGACTGGCAATGTATTTCTTGCATATAAAACGAATGAGACAATACACAAAACTATCGAGGATTGGAAAGCCAGTCACCACCCTACTTATGATTTTATTGCCGACGATGGAATCAAACATATCGTTTGGGTAGTGAACGATGATGCAACGAATGAAAGGATAACAAAATCATTTTTACAAAATATTCCCTTCACATATATCGCCGATGGCCATCATCGCGCAGCTTCTGCCGCCAAAGTGAGAGCTGCATTGGGAAACAATGCAACTTCCGAGGCGAATTATTTCCTGACAACTTTATTTCCTTCCGATCAATTACATATACTCGCTTATAATCGCGTAGTAAAAGATCTGAACGGGATGACGGAAGAAGAATTTCTGAATCAGCTGGAGAAAAAATTTTTAGTAGGTAAACTAGATAAACCTTTTTCACCGGCGGGACTTCACGAATTCGGAATGTATCTCAACGGAAGCTGGTATGAACTCGTTGCAAAAGAAAATGCATATACGGATGATCCTATTGGAATTTTAGATGTTACGATTCTCCAGGAAAATATTCTCGATAAAATTCTTGCGATTAAAGATGTAAGAACCGATAAGCGAATAGATTTTGTCGGGGGTATCAGGGGATTGGATGAATTGGAAAAAAGAGTGAACAGTGGAGAAATGAAAGTCGCTTTCAGTTTGTATCCGGTGAGTATTCAGCAACTGTTCGATATTGCCGACAGTGGAAAAATTATGCCGCCGAAAAGCACTTGGTTTGAACCGAAATTGAGAGACGGTTTGTTGACACATTTGATCCTTTAATCTTTGTTAAAACATCAGCGGTCATTACAATTAATCAGTCGCAAATCCGTTCCAATAAAGACGATAGCTTATCTTTAAATAATGAAAAAACGGGTTTTTCTTAGCGGTTTACTGGCTGCCATTTATCTTTCCTCATTTTCACAGGATGCAAATACCCTGCATCAAACTGCAAAAACATACATGCGCCAGGGCGATTACAGCAATGCCATCGTGGTGCTCGATAACGCTTTGAAAAAAGATCCGAAAAATCTGGAAATACAAAAAGATCTTGCCTTTACTTATTATCTCCAAAAAAATTATAGCAAAGCACTAGAAGTTGCAAAACCTTTACTTGATCGTAAAGATGCGGACGAACAAACTTACCAGATAACTGGGATGGTGTATAAAGCGATCGAGGAAAGAAAGGAATGCGAGAAGATGTACAAACAGGGATTGAAGCGTTTTCCAAATAGCGGTGTTTTGTATAATGAATATGGAGAAATGCTTTGGACAAAACAGGATTACGATGCCATCAAATTGTGGGAAAAAGGAATCGAGATGGATCCGAATTATTCTTCTAATTATTACAATGCCGCTAAATATTATTATTTCACCACAGACCGGGTATGGAGTCTTATATACGGTGAAATTTTTGTAAATCTCGAAAGCTATAGCAAACGAACACCCGAAATAAAAAATATTCTTCTCGAAGGTTATAAAAAATTATTCACTGATCTTAAGTTGCAGAAAATTCAAAACCCAAAAGTGGTATTGTTCGTCCCAACTTATCTTACGGTAATGAATGACCAGGCAGCGACCATCATGCCTGGAGTTACAGCAGAATCACTCACTATTTTGCGTAGCAAATTTGTGCTGGAATGGTTTGATAAAAATGCGGCCAAATTTCCTTTTCGCCTTTTCGAATATCACCGCCAGTTATTGAAAGAAGGTCTATTCGATGCATACAATCAATGGATATTTGGTGCTGCTCAAAACCTGACTGATTTCCAAAATTGGACGTCCGCTCATACCGACGAATACGATCGTTTTATCAATTTCCAAAAGAACCGGGTGTTTAAAGTACCGAGTGGACAGTACTATCATCCGGTTGCCAAATAGATTCGCCTCCTTAGACAAATTCTCTTTCGCCTTTCAGACTATATTTGCCGTTTCTTTATTTTTTGTATAATTTAAATCCTGCTTTTCGAAGGTTCTGTAGTGAGTCGACCACTCGTGAACAACAATTTCGAAATTACTTTTAACTTATTTTGACGAGTGGCCGACTCACTACAGAGCCTTCGAAAAGCTTCGATAAAGAGAACATCATGAACGCACCCACGCGATTGTTTGACTGCATTGAATTCCAGCTGGAGAAATTTCCACAAGAAGATATGATTGCGGCGAAAGAAAATGGAGTATGGATAAAACACAGCACTAAAGAGATCCAGGAAAAAGTAAACCAGTTAACAGCAGGATTATTATCACTTGGAGTTTCCGGCAACGATATGACCATCGATGGAAGAGATAAGATTGCAATCATCTCCAATAACAGGTCTGAATGGTTGATAACAGATATGGCGGTTCAACAATCCGGCGCCATACTCGTTCCTATTTATCCGACAACCAATCCCAATGAAATTGAATTTATATTTAATGATGCCGGCGTAAAATATGTTTTTGTCAGCAGTGATGAATTGCTCCAGAAAATAAGAGGAATTCAGTCAAATATTCCCAGCCTGAAAAATATTTACACGTTCAATAAAATTGAAGGCGCTGATCACTGGTCAAAAGTTTTGGAACTGGCATCGAATACAACTTCTTCACAGGTGGCGCAAATAAAAAATTCAATAAAAAAAGAAGATCTCGCTACCATCATTTATACGTCAGGCACCACGGGCGTTCCAAAGGGTGTGATGTTGAGTCATCACAATATCATGAGCAATGTTTTCAATTCCATTGACAGTTTCCCTTTTGACCAGGCGCCGGAATTCAAGGCATTGAGTTTTTTGCCACTCAATCACATTTTTGAAAAACTGATCAGTTATATATATATGTACAGTGGCATCAGTATTTATTATGCAGAGAGTTTTGAAACCATCGGCGATAACCTGCGCGAATTGAAACCGGATATCTTTACAACAGTGCCACGCATTTTGGAAAAAGTATTTGAGCGGATCATGTCTACGGGATCAAAACTCACAGGCATCAAAAAAAGATTATTTTTCTGGGCGGTAGAAATTGGAAAAAAATATGATAATAGAAAGAATCTCGGGTTTTTTTATAACATGCAATTGATGCTTGCCAATAAACTTATTTTTAATAAATGGCGTGAAGCTCTTGGCAACAATATCAAATATATTGTTTGCGGAGGTGCGGCTTGCCAGGAAAGATTGCTTCGCATTTTCAATGCAGCAAAGATTCCTTTGTATGAAGGATATGGACCCACAGAAAACTCACCGGTAATTTCAGTGAATTGTCGCAGACCTGGTGGTACAAAATTCGGAACGGTTGGACCTGTACTCAAGGGACAGGAAGTGAAACTTGCGGAAGATGGAGAAATTTGCGTGAAGGGTCCTTCAGTAATGGTTGGTTATTATAAACGCCCTGATTTAACTGCTGAAACTGTAATCGACGGCTGGCTTCACACTGGCGATATCGGCGTTTTTGAAGATGATATCTTTTTAAAAATTACTGACCGTAAAAAAGAATTATTTAAAACAAGTGGTGGAAAATATGTTGCACCAGCTGCAATAGAAAATAAATTGAGAGAATCAAGATTTATCGAACAGTTGATTGTGGTAGGTGCAGAAAGAAAATTCGTTGGTGCGCTCATTGTTCCATCCTTTGCGAATCTAAAAGATTGGTGTGAACAAAATAATGTGGCGTTTACAAACAATGAAGAAGTCATTCGCCAACCCGCGGTGATTCATTTTTACAAACAACTTGTTGAAAATTATAACCAACAATTCAATCATGTTGAACAAATAAAAAGATTCGAATTACTGCCGCGTGAATGGAGTGTTGAAACGGGTGAGCTGACTCCTAAATTGAGTTTGAAGAGAAAAGTAATTATGGAAAAATTCAAGGCAGCTATTGAAAGAATTTACTCGGAAAATTCGAATCATGATTCGCGTGATTGAGATGTAGAGCTGATTCTTTGCGACTTTGCGTCTTTGCGTGATAATTTTTCACGCAAAGACGCAAAATCGCAAAGAATCAGCTCTGCTCATAATATACTTCACAAAATAAATCACGGTTCATGAAAAAAATCTCCACTTGTTTTTTATTGCTCAGCTTTTTCTTTTTCGCAAACGCAAAGCCGTCAATAACGGCTTCATCTCCTGATAAATCAATTCGGCTCGAAGTTTCTGTATCGAATGTTATTTCATGTACCGTTCAGGTTGATGGGAAACAAATCCTGCAAAGCAATATTGATCTTGAGTTGAGTGATGGAAAAAAACTTTCCGACAATGCGTCGGTAAAATCTTCGGATATCAAAACGGTGGATGAAACAATTATATCACCCGTTCCCTATCAACGTCGAAATATTCCGGATAACTATACGGAACTGAAAATTAATTTGAAAAATTCGTTCGGAATTATTTTCAGGATATACAATGATGGAATCGCTTACCGTATTGCAACGGCCTTTAAAGATTCTATCATCATAAAAAATGAAAAAGCCATTTATAAATTTACCAGCGGCAGCAGAATCATCGCGCCGATCATGCAGCAAAGAGAGAACCAGGATAAATATCACACCAGTTTTGAAGAATTATATCAGAACAAACCGCTCGACAGTCTGCAGGAAAAAGATATGATGTTTTCGCCCGCACTTGTCGATGAAGGCAATTTGAAAATTGCAGTCACTGAATCCGATCTCGATGAATATCCCGGAATGTTTTTAAAAGGCACCGGCGATTTTGGGTTGCAGGGTGATTTTGCTCCTTATCCGTTAGCAGAAAGAATAGCCGAAGGTGATTACCCGGCAAAGATTGTTACTAAACGTGCCGACTATATTGCAAAGACTACAGGCAAAAGAAATTTACCCTGGCGCGTTTTCATGATTGCGAGAGAAGATAAGCAACTACCGGCAAATGATATCGTTTATCGATTAGCAGCGCCATCTACCGTCAAAGATCCTTCGTGGATTCATCCGGGTAAATGCACGGATGAATGGATCATCGATGTAAACTTATTCAATGTTCCTTTTAAAACTGGCGTGAATACGGCATCTTACAAATATTATATTGATTTCGCAAAGCGATTTGGCTTCGACAGAATCATGATGGATGCGGGATGGAGTGATGCAAAAGATCTTTTTAAAATCAATCCAAATATCAATATGGATTCGATCACTGCCTATGCAAAAGAGAAAGGTGTAAAAATAAGCATGTGGACTTTATCGATGACATTGGATAAACAATTAGAAGCGGCGCTAGATCAATTTAACAAATGGGGTGTTGATTTTATCATGACTGATTTTATCGACCGGGATGATCAGCCTACAGTAAGTTTTTATAAACGCATTGCCGAAGCCTGCGCGCGTCATCATTTGATGATTATGTTTCATGGAGCATACCCACCAAAAGGGTTTAACCGCACATATCCAAACAATATAACAAGAGAAGCTGTACTTGGATCAGAGTACAATGCATGGAGTGATAAGCCAACTCCTGAACACGATCTAACGTTGCCGTTCACACGAATGTTAGCTGGTCCGCTGGATTATGAACCAGGAATACTCGACAATGCAACCAAAATACAATTCAAACCGATTTGGGGAAAAGTGATGAGCCAGGGAACACGCTGTCATCAGCTGTCGATGTTTGTTGTATATGATAACCCATTGCAAATTTTTTCTGGAAATCCATCGCAGGGTTTTATGGAACCAGCATTCATGGAATTCCTCGGAAGTTTTCCAACTGTTTGGGATACTACTGCAATTATCGATGCAAAAGTTTCTGATTATATCATTACTGCCAGAAAAAAAGGAGATGACTGGTTCGTTGCAGGTATGACTGACTGGACCGCAAGATCATTCGACATTCCGCTTAATTTTTTAGCCGACGGAAATTATGAATCTACATTGTGCGCTGATGGTATCAATGCAGAAAGATATCCTTCGGATTATACTATTACAAGTTCTGTTGTCAATGTGAAAGATAAAGTGCATGTTAGTATGGCACCGGGAGGGGGATTTGTTTTGAGATTGAAAAAAAAGTAGTGAGAGGCGGGAGTTTAACCAGGATTTTAAACGATTAGTCTGATTGAACTGAATGAGAGCGGTTTTCTATTCACGTTTGACGTCTCACGTTCAGTTCAATCAGACTAATCGTTTAAAATCCTGGTTAAACTCCCGGTTCTCACTATTTAATCATTTTCTTTATCAACTCTCCAACAATTCTCAAACCTCTTTCTACGTCAGCATCCCATGGACGAGCATAACTGATGCGCAAACAATTTCGAAACTGTCCCTGCGAAGAAAATATTTGCCCAGGCGCAATTGAAATTTGATGCTTCACCGTTTCCTGGTAGAGTTTAAAGCTGTTTATTTTTTTATTTACTTCAATCCATAATACAAAGCCTCCTTGCGGCCTCGATACTTTTGTATCTGGAGGAAAATATTGAATGATCCCCTGGATATACCGGAGACATTGTGTGTGCAATGCTTTCCGCAAATTTTTCAAATGATACTCATACCTGCCGATACTTAAAAAATGTGCAACAGCAAGCTGGGTGATCGCAACACCGCTAACGGTATGAACTAATTTCAAACGCATCACTTTCTCCGTGAACCTCCCCGGAATTGCCCACCCGATTCGGTAACCGGGCGCGAGCGATTTTGATAATGATCCACATAACAAAACCCAACCTTCCTTATCAAATGTTTTGCAGGTTTTAGGGCGATGTCGTCCAAAATATAATTCACTGTAGATATCATCTTCTATCAGGGGAATTTTATGTTTTGTAATTAATTCAACGAGTAATTTCTTTTTCTCATCCGGCATGCAACTTCCAAGTGGATTATTAAAGTTGGGAACAAATACACATGCACTGACTTTAAATTTTTTAATTGCCTTTGCGAGTTCATCGATATCGAGTCCGGTGACGGGATCAGTAGGGATTTCCAATACTTTCAATCCTAAATTTTCTATTGCCTGGAAGATGCCGAAATAGGTGGGACTTTCTATCGCAACTGTGTCACCTGGCTTTGTAACAGCACGTAAACATATATTCAATGCTTCTAAACAACCGGCAGTTACAACAATATCGTCAGCGGAAAATTTTCCGCCCCAGTTAAATGCAAGTTTTGACAATTGCTTACGCAGATCTTTATTTCCCTGGACATGTTCATAATTTATTCCATGATCTTTCGATGCACGAATTGCATGCACGAGTGCTTTGTTAAGTTTTGCCGCAGGAAGTAATTCCACTGGCGGCACTGCAACAGAAAAATTTAACAAGTCATCCGTAGACATATTTCTGTAAACAGTAGAAATCATGTCTTCAATACTGACTTCATTGACAAAAGGTTCCGGATCAGATTTTTCAGGCAGGCGCGGAAAACGACGAAAGTTAAACCGAACATAGTATCCCGATTTCGGTCTTGCTTCAATAAGGCCTTTTCCCTCCAGGTGATAATATGCCTGGAACGCAGTGCCCATGCTGATTCCATATTCATCACTCAACACACGTACCGAAGGAAGTTTATCGCCAATTTTTAAAACCTCTTCACCAATCATTTTCTCAATGCCATCGGCTACCTGCAGGTAAAGATGATCATCGGAGTTTTTTCTGAGCATACACTTTGGTTTATTGTTTATGTCTGAACTTGGATTTATGGGATGCATAGGATGAGTGGGATAATCTGGTAAATTTTTATTCAATTTCCCATACATCCTATCACTCTCAAAAATCTCAGTTCAGACAAAATAAAATCTGATCTAGTCAAAATTAATAAATCTGAATCTGTTTTTAATAAAAGATTTTGAAGAATTTTACGTAAGAAAAGCAAGAATCGGGTACGCAGGTTTTTGCAGTTGTATGAATTTTACAACGCAATACTTAACGTGATGAAAAAGATTGAAATAAAAATAATAGACTATCGTCCGGAACATCAGTCGCATTTCGAACGGCTCAACCGGCATTGGATAGAAAAATATTTCTGGCTTGAGCCGATAGACAAATTTGTTTTGATGGAACCTGAAAAAGCGATCCTCCAAAGAGGTGGCAATATTTTGATGGCAACTATCAATAATGAAATCGCAGGAACAGTTGCTTTAAAAAAAGTAGATGAGACTACTTATGAATTTACCAAGATGGCTGTCGATGAAAAATTTCAAGGCAACGGTTTGGGATATGCGTTAACAAAAGCAGCAATAGAAAAAGCAAAAATCATGGGCGCTGAAAAATTGTTGCTCTATTCTCATACTTCCTTAAAAGCCGCCATCCATTTATATCGCAAAGTTGGATTTAGGGAAACTCATCTCGAACCTGGCGTTTACTCACGCAGTGATATTAAAATGGAAATGGATCTTGATCAGATCAAAATTATAAAGGCTGATGAAATGTATGCAAATGCGATTTCAACTATCGGGAAAAAATCTTTTCACGATGCTTTCTTGCCTACTTTCAATAGGTATGAGGACCTGGTAGAATATCTTGATTACACGTATAACGTTGAAAAAATAACCGATAGTATTAAAAAATCCAATAATGTCTTTTTTGTAGCGTTATATAAAAACAAATTGGCGGGCTTTGCAAAGGTGAAAAAACAATCGTTGAATATGCAACTGACCGGCAGCCGTCAAATGGAATTGCAAAAGATATATGTGCTAAAGGAGTTTCATGGTACCGGTGTTGCGGCAGCTCTTCTGCATTCGGTTATCGGTCTCGCAAAAAATATTCGTCCCGCTTGTATATGGCTGGATGTATATATAGGAAACAAACGCGGTATCCGCTTTTATGAAAAGAATGGTTTTGAAAAATTTGGTAAACATTCTTTCAAAATCGGTACACAGATTTTTTCTTATGATCTTATGATTTTGCCCGGCGCCGTTTTTGGCGTTAATCAGGAATCATCACAAATCGTTAGCTATGGAAATGACTGAAACAATAAGAATCCACAAAACCAATCACTCAACACTCGCTGATGTTGATTGGAGCAATCTTGAGTTTGGTAAGTATAACGCGGATCACATGTTGGTTTGTGATTTTTTAAATGGAGCATGGGAATCGCCAAAAATAATTCCTTTTGCAAATCTCTCACTGAGCCCGGTAACACTTTCATTGCACTATGGACAAACAATATTTGAAGGGATGAAGGCTTTCCGAATGATCGATAAGCGTATCAGCATTTTTCGTCCTGAAAAACATTATGAAAGATTTGTCCGGTCTGCAGAGCGTATGTGCATGGAAGTTATACCAAGGGAAATTTTTATGGAAGGTTTGCACGAGTTGATCAAGTTAGATGGGGCCTGGGTTCCGTCAGCAGCCGGATCAGCGTTATATATCCGCCCATTTATAATAGCAACAGAAGCAAAGCTTGGTGTTAAAATATCTGAAGCGTATAAATTTCTCATTGTAAGCGGACCTGTAGGCTCGCTTTATCAAAAACCGATATCAGTAAAAGTAGAAACAAAATTCGTTCGTGCTTCCAGGGGAGGAACAGGCTGTGCAAAATGTGGTGGCAATTATGGTGCAGCATTCTATCCCACAAAAAAAGCCAGGGAACAAGGTTATGACCAGGTATTATGGACCGACGGAAAAGAAAATAAATATATCGAAGAATCAGGAACGATGAACGCGATGTTTGTGATCGATAATAAACTGGTGAGTCCGCCATCTTCTGATTCTATACTGGATGGTGTTACAAGAGATTCGTTTATTACATTGGCAAAACAAGAAGGCATCACTGTTGAAGAAAGACCCGTGAGCATTGACGAACTAAAAAGATCCTTTCGTGATAATACCATCACAGAAGCCTTTGGTGTAGGTACCGCAGCCGTTGCAACCCAGATCAAACTGATCGGTATCGATAACGTGCATTATAATCTTCCAACAAAAAAAGAATCCATTGCCGAATTACTGAAAGCAAAACTCGATGGCATTCGTACAGGAAAAATTCCTGATGTGAATAATTGGAATAAACTTCTGATTTGAATGATTGAAATGATTTGCTATGTGTAACTATGTTTCTACTGTGCCTATGTGGTGAAAAAAAATTTACCACAGCAGGAACATAGTTACACATAGTAATTCAAAACTCCGACATTAACCACTCTTCCTCATCCATACACAGTAAATCATTTTAATCAGTTAAATCAGAAGTTCCTACCGTGGCAAATTTTTTTTCACCACATAGGCACAATAGAAACATAGTTACACATAGTAATTCAAAACTCCGACATTAACCACTCTTCCTCATCCACACATAGTAAATCATTTTAATCAGTTAAATCAGAAGTTCCTTTTGTAACTTTCCCTATTACAAAATAAAAAAAATGAATCCTGAACAGGAAAGGCTTAAAAATACGGCATGGAAAAAATGGGGGCCTTATTTAACCGAAAGACAATGGGGCACCGTTCGGGAAGATTATAGTAAAGATGGGTCTGCGTGGGAATATACTACGCACGATATGGCTCGTAGCAAAACATGGCGGTGGGGCGAAGAAGGCATTGGTGGTTTTTGTGATGATAAACAATTATTGTGTTTTGCAGTAAGCCTTTGGAATAAAAAAGATCCGATACTAAAAGAAAGATTATTCGGACTCACCGGACATGAAGGCAACCACGGTGAAGATGTTAAAGAGATCTATTATTACCTGGATGGATTACCCACCCATGCATACATGAAGATGCTTTATAAATATCCGCAGGCGGAATTTCCTTACCAATGGTTAGTAACAGAAAATGCAAAAAGAACAAAAGCAGATCCTGAATTTGAAATACACGATACCGGAATTTTTGATCAGAGTAAATATTTCGATGTATTTATTGAATATGCGAAAGCAGATAAAGAAGACATCCTGATAAAAATTACCGCGCACAATCGTGGCCCTGAATCTGCTTCGTTGAATATGCTACCTACTATTTGGTTTCGCAACAGGTGGGCCTGGGGATACGATAGTTACACCCCGGAAATGTTTGCGATCGATGATAATATTATCGATATACGTCACGAAGTATTGGGCCAATATTTTCTATACTGTGAAAATCCCAGTGAACTTTTATTTTGCAACAATGAAACAAATCTTCCAAAACTGTACAATTGCACAAGTAATAATAAATATTTTAAAGACGGAATTAACGATTATATCATTCATAAGACAAATACCATCAATCCAGATCGGGGAGGAACCAAGGCCTCGGCCAATTATGATATAACCATTGATGGAGGAAAATCTTTTTCGATAAGACTTCGCCTGTGCACCGCAAAACATCAAAATGCGTTTGATGATTTTGATGCAATCTTTGATCAAAGGATAAAGGAAACAAATATTTTCTTCGAGGATTTGCAGAAAGGAATTCAATCCGACGAAGAAAAAATGATACATCGACAGGCACTCGCAGGAATGCTCTGGAGTAAACAATTCTATCATTACAATGTAGACAAGTGGTTGAAAGGAGATCCAGCTGAGCCCGCTCCACCTCAGGAACGTTGGGGCGGAAGAAATAAAGACTGGCGCCATCTGAATAATGCAGATATTATTTCTATGCCCGATAAATGGGAGTATCCCTGGTATGCTGCATGGGATCTCGCATTCCATTGTGTAACTTTTGCATTGATCGATCCGGCATTCGCCAAACAGCAATTGACAATACTTACGCACGATTGGTATATGCACCCAAACGGCCAGTTGCCGGCTTATGAGTGGGCTTTCTCCGATGTCAATCCTCCTGTGCATGCATGGGCAGCATGGCGTGTATATGAAATTGAAAAAAAAGCGAGCGGTGTTGGCGACACACTCTTTCTTGAAACGATCTTCCACAAACTGATCATCAATTTCACGTGGTGGGTTAACCGAAAAGATGAAGAAGGTAATAATATTTTTGAAGGTGGTTTTCTTGGAATGGATAATATCGGCATTTTTAATCGCAATGATACTTTGCCGAATGGCGCCTATCTCGAAGAATCTGACGGCACGAGCTGGATGGCCACGTATTCGCTCAACCTGATGCGCATATCATTGGAGCTTGCGAAAACAAATATTGCGCATGAAGATCTCGCAAGTAAATTCTTTGAACACTTTCTTTATATCGCAGGAGCAATAGAAAGTATGGGAGGAAATAAAGAAGGTTTGTGGGATGAGGATGATCAATTCTTTTATGATGCGTTGAAGTTTAGTGATGGTTCGAGATTCAAACTAAAGGTGCGCTCGATGGTGGGATTGATTCCACTTTTTGCCGTTGAAGTATTGGATGATGAAATATTAAAATCAGAAAGCGAATTTGCAAATCGCTTGCGATGGTTTTTGGATAACAGACCCGATCTCGCTAGTCTCGTTTCAAGGTGGCATGAAAAAAGTCCGGATGAAAAACATTTGTTATCCTTGCTTCGTGGTCACCGGATGAAAAGAATTTTATTTCGCATGCTCGATGAAAATGAATTTCTCGGAGAATATGGTGTACGCGCGCTTTCAAAATATCACGAACAACATCCTTATGAATTGCATATTGATGGACATGATATGTCGGTGCAATATACTCCCGGCGAATCCACCACAGGGTTATTTGGCGGTAATTCGAACTGGAGAGGACCAATTTGGTTTCCTGCAAATTATCTGATCATCGAGTCGCTGCAGAGATTTCATTATTATTATGGCGATGATTTTAAGGTTGAATATCCTACCAATTCAGGTAAATATTTTTCGTTGGATGAGATCAGTAGTCAGTTGTCAAAAAGATTGATCAGCATTTTTCTCCGCGATGGTAATGGAAGAAGGCCTGTTTATGGTGATAATAATCAATTTCAATCGGATCCGAATTTTAATAATTACATTCCCTTTTTCGAATATTTCCATGGAGACAATGGTAAAGGTCTTGGCGCCTCACATCAGACAGGATGGACCGGATTGATCGCAAAATTGATTCAACCGAGGTAGAACCCTTTGAAATATTTATTCAATAATCAATAATCAACACTCAATATTCAATACTCAAGCTGTAATCCAAAAATTTGATTTTTAAAACTTGAGCATTGAATATTGAGTGTTGAATCTCCAGTTTCGGATTGAGCGGCCAATAGAATCTTGTTAATACAATATTAGCAGACTGTTATCGTTTAAAAAAAAGTCCGCATTCTTGCACAATTCGACAAATAATTTGTAACTTTTGAAAGATGGCAGATTTACTCGCTTCAATGCCATCGGATATCTTCTCCTTACCTCGTGAATTAACTCAAAACTATCTCTTGCCGTCCATTGAAAACAATTATTTAAAATCTAAAATGGAGGCCGTCATGAAACTACATCAATCTCCTTTCGTGAACAGGCGCAAAAAAACTATTGAATTCCACATTTCGAATAGTTGCGCTTCACGCATTTCTTTAGCAGGAACTTTTAACCACTGGGCCCAGGATGAACTGGCAATGAAACAACTAAAAAATGGTATCTGGAAAATTGAAATTCCGATGTTGCCAGAGGGCAAGTATCATTACAAATTCTTTATCGATGATCGCATGTGGGCGGAAGACATCGAAAATCAACTTCGCGAACCGGATGGGATGACTGGGTGGAATAGTGTGCTGACGGTTTGAGGCGGGAGCGTTATTAGAAAAATATTCAATAATCAATATTCAACACTCAATGCTCAAGTATTAATTCAAAATCGCTGCTTGAATTTGAAACTTGAATATTGAGTGTTGAATATTGATTATTGAATTTTTTTTTCCAATTGCTTACTTTCATTTCATCAGCGCTTCCATCATTTTGTCCGCCACCAATTGATTTCCCTGGTCATTTAGATGAACACGATCGCGGGTGAGAATGCCTGATTCTTTGTTCTCAGGATTGTTTTTGAGATTATACTCGAGGAAAATTTTTCTTAAATCTACAAGGTCACAATTATTTGTCGCTGCAATGCCTCTTATAATCTGTGAGTATTTGTTTAGATCGCCGTCGAGTTGATTGGTGAAATCAGTTTTCTCCCCGATCGCGGCAGGTGTACAAAGAATCACCTTTATATTTTTTGCCTGCAATTTTTTGATGATGGCATTATAAAATTTTTCGAACTTATCCGGATCGGTTCCTGTGCCGAATGATTGCTTATGCCAAACATCGTTCACACCAATCCATATCACTACGATATCAGGATTTTTTGCGAGTACATCATCTTCCATTCTCAGATAAAGATCATACACTTTGTTTCCTCCGATGCCAGCGCCAATCAATTCAAATTGGTCGGCAATTCCTTTTTTTGTGAGTTCTTCACCCAATTTAACAATATAACCGCCGGGTTTTGCGCCAGCTTCAGTAATGGAATCTCCAAAGAAAACAACGCGCTTCGCTTTCATGGTGAACATAGACCCGCCGATGACAAGCGAAAGGCAAACGATAACAGAGCGAATAATTACTTTCATATTGATTACTTTTTTATTTTGAAGAGTTTGAATTTTTTCTTTGTGCCTGGGATGAATCGTGAGACGTGAGACGTCAAACGTGAGATACTTTACTCACGTTTGACGTCTCACGTCTCACGATTCATCCCAGGCACAAAGAAAAAATTCGAATCCATTAATCACGCAATTTAAAAACAGATTCTGTTCTTTGAAGCAATTCCATACAAGCCCGCGAATTATGGTAAGGGCATTTCCAAAATCCTGCCTTATCATATCCCATCATCAGTGAATGATCATCATAAACACCCCAGAACCACTCTCCATTTTTTTCGTCGCGGATATATTTCTTTATAAAATCCCAACTTTTTAAAGAATGATGCAAATATTTATCATCACCGGTGGATTGGAATGCATTAAAAAAACCAATGATCGCTTCTGCTTGTGGCCACCAATGCTTTTGCGAAATAATTTGTCCCTTATCGATTTCATAATTTAACCCGCCATCTTCATCCAAACCCTCAACGGTTGCATCGGCAATTTTTACACCCAGCGATCGCATCGTGGTCATCCAGCCCGGATGATGAATTGTTTCCGCGATTTGTTGCAACAGCCACGCTGCTTCTATATCATGTCCGAAAGAAATAATATCCGATTTTACATTCCAATTTTCATCAAAAAATAAATGCAGGTGATGTTTTTTATCATCGACAATATGATGCGCAAAAATTTCAAGTAGTGTTTCTATCTGTTGTTTCAATTTTTTATCGGGCCATACTTTATAGAGACTGGCATATGCTTCCGCAATATGCAAATGGGTGTTCATCGTCTTTTTTTCATTTGCGTCCTTTGCACTTAAACGCAGGTCGGCAATAGGTTTCCATTCGCGCGTGAAAGCTTCAAAATAACCTTTTTGTTTCTGATCATATGCATGGTATTCTATCAGCCAAAATAATTTCACCGCCAGGTCCAATGCAAGTTTGTTATTAGCCGCCCGGTAATATTCGCTCAATCCATAAATGCAAAATGCCAGACCATAAATTTGTTTGCGATCATTTAATTTTTCTCCATTATAGTTTACGGTCCAATATACGCCCCCAAAATTCTCATCTACAAAATGGGAAACGATATATTGAAAAGCTCGTTCCGCAAACCGAATGTATTCTCGTTCCCCGGTTTCATTATAAGCCGCGGAAAAAGTCCATAGTATCCGCGCATTCAACACCACTCCTTTTTCAGCTTCAAGAATCGGATTGTTGTTGTTATCAATGCTTCCATAAAATCCGCCATGAGTATCATCTGGTGCAAATCGCATCCAGTAGTTGAGAATGTCCCTTAACTCACGCTGCAATTCATTTCTGAATTTTGTGATACTAGATTTCATAACCAAAAGCAACTATTAATTTTCGCCAAAAAATTTGCATAGCTCTTTGTTCGTGAGACGTGAGACGACAAACGTGAATTATATCGTCTCACGTTTCACAGTATACTCATTTCTGCATTTCCTTTTTCTTCAAAACTTTTTTGTTCTTATCAATCATTTGCTTCAATACATTCACAGATGTTGCAGAACGAAGTCCATCGGGCGAAGTGTTGATTACATAATCTACCAATTGATCAACCGTACTCGTTGCAACATGCAGCCTCGTATCCGCCGAAGCATAATAAATAAAAACTTTCCCGTCTTTATCTGCGATCCATCCATTGGAAAAAACAACATTGGAAACATCGCCGGTTCGTTCTTCATCTTCAGGAGCCAAAAAATATCCTGCGGGTTTGTGCGTCACTTTGGTAAGATCATTCAAATCAGTCAAAAATAAATAAAGCACATATCGCAAACCTGCTGCTGTATTTCTTACACCATGCGCCTGGTGCAGCCATCCGGCCGCGGTTTTTATTGGAGGCGCGCCCAAACCATTTTTTAATTCATATACGGTGTGATATTGTTTTGCATCGATGATCATTTCTTTATCAACACTGGCATTTGTAATAGAAGCCGATAATCCAAAACCGATTCCTCCTCCACTGCCCGCATCAATAAAACCATCCTGCGGTCTTGTATAAAAAGCATATTTGCCATTTACAAATTCGGGATGCAAAACCACATTGCGTTGCTGTGGTGAACGTGTTTGCAGATCCGCCAATCGCTCCCATGTTTTCAAATCTTTTGTGCGAACAATTCCACATTTTGCAATAGCCGATGATTGATCATAACGTGGAGCTACCGGATCTCTTCTTTCCGTGCAGAACAAACCGTAGATCCATCCATCCTCATGTTCGGTGAGGCGAATATCATACACGTTGGTATCTGCTTCACCTGTTTCCGGTATGGCAATTGGGTAATCCCAAAATTTAAAATGATCGATGCCATTCGGGCTTTCTGCAACAGCAAAAAAAGATTTTCTGTCAGCACCTTCCACGCGTGCAACAACGATGTATTTATTTTTCCATTTAATAGCACCTGCATTGAACACCGCATTGATGCCAAATCTTTCCATGAAAAAAGGATTGCTCTTACTATTGAAATCGTAGCGCCAGAAAAGCGGAGTATGTGCAGCCGTCAGTATCGGATGCTTGTAGCGATCAAAAATACCGTTACCATTTTTTTGTAGCTGGTTCGGTCTATCAATTAATTCTTCCCAGGATTTCTCCTGTTTTTTTAATCGTTTTTTAAATAGATCATTCATCAGTATTTGTTTTAAGGTCATCAAGCAATTAATATTCACTGAGCCTGTTCCACCAGGTTTTTTTCAATATTAATATGATCAGTAATAATATGATAACGGTAATGAATAGGGGAAGTTTAAGCCAAAGCACGATATACATTGGAAGAATGGTGAGACATAACTGCCCGATCATTCCCAATACAATATTGAATGCGTTAATACGAAAATTTCTATTGCCAATGAATGTTGGATCTTCAGCAACAATTTTATCGTGCACTGGTTTCCAGAAACCCCATGGACGAACGAGTTTATAAAATGATTTCAATACATCGTAGTCGGTAGGCGGTGCAGCATAAGTGCCAATAACTGATCCTGCAAGTGATAAAAGAAATAACCATGGCCAATAATAAAGATCCAATCCTTTCAACACATCGTATGATTTTAATACTGCCAATGCGATTGCCGGCACAATACCAGCGAGCATTCCCCAGAAAAATCCATTTGCGTTAAAGCGCCACCAATGCCATTTCAACATATTGGATGCAACATATCCTCCATACAAACCAGATACGATCCATTGCAATACCGTGTTCACATCTTTTACAAATAATCCCAATACCACACCGATGATCACGACCAGTAATCCGGCGAGGTAATTCATCGAAATAATTTTTTTGGTAGAAGCTTGCGGATTTACATACTTCAGGTAAATATCATTCACCAAATAAGCTTGCGCAGCATTGAGGGTTCCGGAAAAAGTTCCCATAAACGCACCCAGCAAACCGGTGAGTACCAATCCCATCAATCCTGCCGGAAGAAAAGTATTGATCGCGGCCGGAAGTATTTTTTCGAAATCGGTTCCATTTGGCGTTTGTAGATCACCGTTAATCTGGTTAAAATATAATAAAGCCAATACCGTCAATCCTATTATCATCGAATAACGGACAGGCAATAAAATAATCGAAACAAATCCGCTCATTTTACTCGCTTCCTGCGGTGATCTCGTGCTGAGAATCTTTTGCATATCATAATTAGGAGCAGGTCCGGCTACACTTGCAAAAATTCCTTTAAACAACATCATCATGAAAAATATACCGAACAGTGAAAAGCCGTCATCATTTATTTTTTTATTTGCGTCATCGACGATGTTGGTCCAATTGAGATTTAGCTTCCACCCAAAAAAAGGATTTTCCCAACCTGCAGGTACATGCACTGAATGTCCGTGCAGCCTGATCGCTGCAATGATACCAATGCTGATGCACGCAACCACCATAATAATATATTTCACCACATCACCCCAAACAATACTGTGCATACCGCCGAGTATCGAATAAAACATGGCGAATAAAGTGAAGATGATTCCATAAAAGTGTGGGACGTACGCTGGACTTACGTTGAAAGGAACAAATTGTTTGATATCATTCCATGGAATAAATATTTCCATAAATTTTCCAAGTCCCACGAATCCATAAGCCATAAAACCCAGGCAACTCAACAAAGCAAATGCTACGACAATATTGTGTGATGCCTTAACGCCTGCACCTGTTTTTCCAAATCGGCCCGCGAGCCATTCCGCGCCAGTTGTTGCATTTGAACGGCGTAACCATCTTGAGAGATACATCATCAGGAAAACCTGGTTGAACACGGGCCATAACCACGGGATCCAAATACTTTTCATTCCATATACAAAACACAAACTCACCATCCACATGGTCCCGGATATATCAAACATATCTGAAGCATCACTCAATCCAAGCATATACCATGGCAATGACTTACCTCCCATGAGATAATTCTCTTTGTTACGCCTGGCTTTTTTTCGCAATACCCAACCTATGACAACCATCGTTGCCAGGTATGTAATGATCATTGCAAAATCAATGGCCTGAAGTTTCATGATGAGTGGTTATGATCTGAACTAGGATTTATGAGATGGATAGGATTTATGGGAAATTAAGAATGATGATTTTTAATTTCCCATATATCCTATCCATCTCAAAAATCCTAGTTCATACCTTATTCATATATTTTTTCTTTCGCAATATCTTTTTGAAAAATAGTATTATCGGCATTATAAAAATCCACAAAATCTTTTGCAGAAGCCTGACCTTTATATGGCACATAAAAATCAGCGTGACCAGGAGTTGTATATCCTGCATTGCGCCACCCGAGCACATAAGCGATATGATGAGGCTGCAATGTTTTCAGGAAAACTTTTGTCCACCATAAACTATCCGGCAGGCCAACAAAACCAAATTCTGTAAGGGCAGGAATTTTATTTTTCTCTGTAGCGATCTCTTCGAGGTCGGTCAGTGTTCTGTCGAACTCCTTCATAAAATCTTCATTCCGGAGAATATTATTTCCCTGGTAAATATCGAATCCGATAATATCAACCCATTCGTCACCTGGATATCTTTCAAGATAAATTTGTTTTGATGCAAAGCGATCGGTATTGAATGCATATAACAGGTTATGTACATTTTTTTCGTCGCGCAAATAAGTTTCGGTAAAACGATACAATTTTTTTATTTCTTCCGATGTACAATTCTTACCGCCCCACCAAAACCAGTTTCCGTTCAATTCATGAAAAGGCCTGAAGATAACCGGGATCAATTCTCCATTTTTTCCTTTCAGACTCAATATGAATGCCGCGATTCTATCGAGCCATGTTTTATATAAATCATGTTTTTCACCTCCGGGTAATATGGAAGCAACGGTGCCCGGCGCAGGATCCCAAGCTGTTTTACCAGTAAGCGGATTGTTCAGATGCCAACTGATAGTTATAATTCCACCGCGCGCATATCCTTCACCGATAAATTTTTTCATAGCATCAAAAGGAACGGAATCCAGGTTCATAGGATGATCCAATTCAATGCGCCCGAGTTCCCAACCATATATTGCCGGATAATCGCCGGTAACATCTTTGATATCACTTTTTTCCGGAATATATTTCCAGCCGACACCGTAAGCGAGATCATCCTGGTGGCCGAACAAAAAACCTTTTCCGGAAAGTCTTTTTAGATTTTGATAAAGATGGATAGTTTGGGTAGTCGCTTTTTTATCAACCGGGAGGTTCTGGCTGAATGAGCAATTAGCAACTGCTACTAAAAGAAGCAAGCCAACCGTTTTTTTTTGCGACATTTTCGGCTTATAAGGGATAAAAGAAGAATCAGTTTTTCCAAACAAATTAAACCAAATCAAATATAAGTTTACTGGTCTGTCTGCAATAATACTTTTTTGCCACTTAGTTATTTTTATTTATCAGTAGCCCGCGGCCCAAAAACCATTTTTTCAGGAAAGAGGTTGAATAATAATCCCTTTGCTTAGGGACTTTTATTCACCTTTTAATAATATTTTTTTATCTTTTCATGGGCAATGCAGCTATTTTAATAAGTGCAATGTCTTAATTAGTCGCTACCATTATGAATAAAGACATTATGCGGGAAATCACCCCGCTTACTCAAAACGACTGCTTTACGATTTTTTTTAGAGAAAAGAAGGAATTCGCCTTTCCCCTCCACTATCACGATGAGTTCGAATTGAATTTTATCATGAATGGAAAAGGCGCAAAAAGGATCGTCGGCGACAATATCGAAGTTATTGACGACTTGGAAATGGTGTTGGTAGGGCCGAATTTATATCATTCCTGGTTCACGCATCAGTGCAAATCTGAATCGATTAAAGAGATCACCATTCAGTGGCATAAGGATCTTTTTGACGAAAAATTTCTTTGCAGAAATCAGCTCAATTTTATCCGTGCAATGTTTGATCGCGCATCTCGGGGAATTGTTTTTTCAAAAGAAACGATTGCATCCCTTGCGCCTCGTATTTTGGCATTGAATGAAAAAAATGGATTTGATTCCGTACTTGAACTCATGTCCATTCTTCATGATCTTTCAACGTCGAGGAATATGCGCACTTTGTCAAATGCCACTTTTGCCAATGAACAATTCAGTTATAACAGCAGGCGCATTGAAAAAGCATTTCAGTATATGTACACCAACTATGATCGTACGGTTACATTAAGTGAAGTTGCCAAGCTTGTAAATATGACGGAAGTTTCTTTTAGCCGATTTATGAAAAAGAGAACAGGAAATACATTTATCGATAGTTTGAATGAGATCCGGTTAGGACATGCTTCCAAAAAATTAATTGATACCACACATTCCATCGCAGAAATTTCTTACAACTGCGGATTTAATAATATCTCCAACTTCAATAGAATTTTTAAAAAGAAAAAAGGATGCACGCCGAAGGCGTTTCGTGAGAGTTTTACTACGGGGACTAAAGTGTTTATTTGAAACGCCTGATTTGTTGAACTTTGCGATTTTGCGTCTTTGCGAGAAAAATTATCACGCAAAGGCGCAAAATCGCAAAGATCAACCACTCAACATTCCTCAATATATTTGCACTCCAATTGCTAAATAGTGGAGAAATCAAACTTTGTAGATCAGATCAGGATATTTTGCCGAAGCGGACATGGTGGTGCGGGCAGCAAACATTTCATGCGCACCAAATACAACGCATTAGCCGGTCCGGATGGTGGTGATGGCGGACGTGGTGGTCATATCATCCTGCGAGGTAATAAAAATTTGTGGACCTTATTGCATCTTCGTTATTATAAAAATGTATTGGCAGAAAATGGTGAAGCGGGCAGCGGCAATAACTGTACAGGTCGTTTCGGAAAAGATATTATTATCGATGTCCCGTTGGGAACGATTGCAAGAGATGAAGAAACAAATAAAAAAGACGCAGAGATATTAGAAGATGGACAAGAAATTATTTGGATCAAAGGTGGCCGCGGCGGATTGGGTAATTCACATTTTGCAACTGCCACCAACCAGGCTCCCGAACACGCACAACCTGGTGAACCCGGTAGTGAAGGATGGAAAGTATTGGAATTAAAAATGCTTGCGGATGTTGGACTCGTTGGTTTTCCGAATGCAGGTAAATCAACACTGCTCTCCGTTGTCACTGCTGCAAAACCAAAAATCGCGAACTATGCATTTACCACTTTGGTTCCTCAACTAGGTATGGTCGAATACCGCGATGGAAAAAGTTTTTGCATGGCCGATTTACCCGGCATCATCGAAGGTGCAGCGGAAGGAAAAGGATTGGGACATCGTTTTCTTCGTCATATAGAACGCAACGCTGTCTTATTGTTTTTAATTCCTGCAGATAGCAACGATCATAAAAAAGAATTTGAGATCCTCGTCAACGAGCTCAAACAATACAACCCCGAATTATTACACAAAAAATTTATCATCGCCATCAGTAAATCGGATTTATTGGATGAAGAATTGAAAACTGAAATTGCAAAAGAACTTCCAAAAAATATTCCACACATTTTTATTTCATCAGCGACACAACAAGGATTGACAGCACTAAAAGATTTATTATGGAAATCTTTGACTAGTGAATAAATGATCATACATAAGTATACTGTTTATCATCGCAATTATTATTTATCAAAATTATTTTTACGAAATCCATTTCAGCATCAACATCACGATGCACAATAACGAATATGCATCTGCGTTACTTATATGAAAGATTTTAATTTAAGCGGTTAACATTAATTTAATTCAAACCGCTGCAGTGAAAAGGGAAATTGTCATATATTTGCGTCATCAAAAGATCAACAGACATTCAATTACATCGAGTCTGTCATTATTAGATTCTTTTAATCTTTCTTCACTGATTCTCTCCTAAAAACGATTACTGCCCTTACAATTGCAAGCCGTTTCGATTGCGTGTCATGAATATTTTATTCATCACTAAAAACCACATATATGAAGAAGCATGTTATGTCCGCAATCAGTAAGCTTACCTTAGGTGTTCTATTATTTATGAGTGTTGCAGCAGGTACACAAGCAGCAACTGTTAATCCCGGTGACAAAATCGCTGAAGTAAAATACATCGGCACATCAGATGATGCTGTGTTGTTCAATGTATCGGTTGATAATCCAACCGGAAGCAAATTCAGTATAATTGTTTTGGATGGAGAAGGCGATCAGATATTCCAGGAGATATATTCTGATAAGAAGTTTGACAAAAAATTCAGACTGCCAAAATCAGAAAAAAATAAACTGACATTTGTTATCAGGAATTTCAAAACAGCTGATGTTAGACAAACGTTCGAAATCAATACGAAATATATTGAAGACGTTGTTGTAACCAAATTATAATAAACATTTATCCGCGCTTACTGATTTTATGCTGAACAATTTATCAGCAGCTTAGTAACTGTTCCGACTTTCCTAAGGGTTGGAACAGTTTTATTTTTATAGCTTTGTAGTTGCATGATGGGGTGGATCGTGAGACGTGAGACGTCAAACGAGAGTTGAAATTCTCACGTTTGACGTCTCACGTCTCACGATCCATCAACAATCACAAATTTCATGCATACACGCTCATGAAAGAAAAGCTGTCTTATTTATCGGAAACATTGATTGGTTCAGAAATCGTAAAACTGGGTGGAGATATCCGGGAAAAAATTCGTTTGGGAGAAAAAATTTACAATTTTACCGTTGGGGATTTTGATCCAAAAATATTTCCAATTCCAAAGGCTTTGGAAGATTTGATTGTGGAAGCATATCGAATGCATTTCACCAATTATCCTGCATCCGAAGGTAATCTTGACTTACGGCAATCCATATCCGCTTTTTTAAAAGAAAGAGAAGGTCTTGATTATTCGCCAAAAGAAATTATGGTTGCCAATGGCGGCAGACCTCTGATATATTCATTATTCAGAGCCATTGCCGATAAAGGTGATAAGATCATTTATGCTGTTCCTTCCTGGAACAATAATCACTACACGCATTTTGTCGGTGGCGAACATGTCATTGTAGAAACCACTATCGAGAATAATTTCATGCCGACAGCCAAAGATGTAAAACCGCATATCAAAGGAGCTACGCTTATTTGTCTTTGCTCGCCACAGAATCCAACCGGAACAACCATCGCAGAAAAGGACCTGGAAGAAATTTGTGAAATGATATTGGAAGAAAATGCGGCGCGCGGTGAAAATGAAAAAAAATTATACCTGATGTATGACCAGATGTATTGGCATCTGACATACGGCGAAACAAAACACTACAACCCGGTTTCATTAAAACCGGAAATGAAATCATACACGATTTATATCGACGCGATCAGCAAAGTTTTTGCGGCTACGGGCGTGCGCGTGGGTTGGGCCTTCGGGCCGGCTGAGATCATGAGTAAGATTAATGCGATTCTCTCGCATATTGGTGCATGGGCTCCGATGGCCGAGCAAAAAGCTACTGCTCTTTTTCTTTTAAAAACAAAAGAGATCGATGAATATCTTCATGGTTTCAAAAAAGAAATCGGCGAAAGACTATACCGGATACACGAAGGATTTCAGCGCCTGAAAAAAGAAGGATTTAATGTAGATGCCGTAGCGCCTCAGGCGGCAATTTATCTCACGGTAAAGATTGATCTTGTAGGTAAGAAAACCGCTGATGGAAGATTATTGCAATCGCAGGCAGATGTGACATCTTATATTCTCGACGAAGCAAAACTGGCAATCGTGCCTTTCTCTGCATTCGGTGCCTCCAAAAATTCTCCCTGGTATCGATTGAGCGTTGGTACCTGCCATAAAGAAGATATTGGATCTATGTTCCAGCAATTAAGAGAAGCAATGGAAAGGTTGAAGTAAAGAAGGAACAAGGAACAAGGGACAAGAGACAAGAGACAAGGCACAAGATTTGGCGACCCTTGTACCTTGTCTCTTGTTCCTTGTATCTTGTGCCTTGTGCCTTCTTCCTTCTTCCTTCTTCCTTCTTCCTTGCACCTTTACTAGCTTTTTCTTAAATTCAGGAAATGAATTATATCCAAATTCGCTCCTTCGACAATTATATCAATGCCAATATCCAACTCGGCATGTTGCAGAATGAAGGAATCAATTGTCATTTGATGGATGAATACATCATCACACTCGATCCATTATTAAGTCCGGCAATAGGTGGTATGAAACTGATGGTTTATGAAACACAGGCGCAAAGAGCGAAAGAATTACTGGAAGATGTAGAGAATCATCATCGGCAAGATTAAAGACAATTGTGAAAGGGAAAGTTAATTAGAAGCATTCAAAACAATAAAATCACCGTTATTCCTGTTCCTGTATAAATCCATTTTCTATGAATCATAAAAACTAACGATAAGCGTGGTTCTATGGAACATGTCATCAACTTCTTTGAACATATCGAATCGTGGCAACGATCGCTGATGGTAGCAGGCGGAATATTATTTTTCTGGATCATAGAAAGTTTTATCCCTCTATTCAGTTTTCGTTATAGAAAAATCCAACACGCGGGACTAAATATCTTTTTTACAATCACTACTGTCATTGTCAATATTGCCTTTGCTTATTTTATTGTAAGGGCGAGTGTCTATACAAATGAACATCATTTGGGCTTGCTCAACATCGTAAAGCTGCCTTTGTGGTTATATATTCTTTTTGGTTTGATGATTATGGATTTTGTGAGCTCATGGCTGATTCATTGGATCCAACATCAGGTAAAATGGATGTGGAAATTTCATCTTATACACCATTGCGATACCTGGGTTGATACAACTACGGCAAATCGTCATCACCCTGGCGAAAGTATTTTCCGGGCTGTCTTTACTTTTTTGGCCGTTGCCATTTCAGGTGCAACGATCTGGCTGATTTTTATGTACCAGGCGCTTTCCGTTTTATTTTCACAATTCAATCATGCAAATATTTCTTTTCCGGGATGGTTGGATAAAACACTCAGTTGGGTGATTGTTTCTCCCGATATGCATAAGGTTCATCACCATCATGCACAACCGCTAACGGACACCAACTACGGTAATATTTTTTCCTGGTGGGATCGCATATTCGGAACCTATGCAGATGTAAAAGACATGACTTCACTTCACTACGGAATCGATACGCATCCGCTGGAAAAAGAAAATAATTCTCTAAGCAAATTGCTCAAAATACCCTTTGAAAAATATCGCCCACCTGCCGGCGATAAATTTAGTAACCCCAATATAAAAGCATGAGATTATTGCTTAACAAATTTTACTTGCTGATTTTTTTGCTGGTTCCATTCGTTGTATGCTCTCAAACATTGCGTGACATTGCTGATTCAGTTCGTTTGTCGAGAGGTGTTCCCGGGTTGGTGTACGCTGTTTTTACAAGTGACAGCATCTTGGACCAGGGAGCCTGCGGAGTTAGAAAATACAGAACAAAAGATAGTATCCGTATAACTGATTGCTTTGATATTGGTCTCAATACTGCTGCCTTTACATCTTATATCGCCGCAAAAATGGTAGAGGAAAAAAAGATAAATTGGGATACGAAGTTGTTAGATATTTTCCCTGATTTTAAAAAGAAAGCATTTCCTGTTTATAAAAATTTAACGCTTGTTGATTTATTATCAAACCGCACTGTCGTTCCACTTTATACCGAATTAAATGATCTGTCAAGAATCCCAAATATCGAAGGCAAAACGATGTCGTCCAAGCGAAGACAATTCACGATGTATATGCTTACGCAAAAACCATTTCTGGATAATTTCGTTTCCAAAAAAATTGCGTTTTCAATACCGGCTTATGTGATGGCCGCTTCCATGCTTGAAAAAGTCGCGGGAAAAAAATGGGAAGGATTGGTAAACGATTACATCAACATCCCTTTAAAAGTTACAATCAAATATGGATGGCCATTTATGACAGATAGTACAGCGCCTGCGGGACATTGGACGCAGGGAAACTATTTCCATGCCGAAGGAGCAGATACATGGGTGCGGCCTAACCCGATTTTGTATCCTGCACATCATATCAGTATCAATTTGCAGGATTATATCAAGTTTATGCAGGAAAATCTTTCAGGGCTTCTCGGCAAAACAGCTCATTTGAAAAAAGAGACTTTTGAATTTTTACATTTTGGTTTGATAGATTATGCACTGGGATGGAATAATGGTGCACTGGATAATTATTCATATTCTTTTCACGAAGGACTTTCATTCCTCTACAATTGCAGAGCCGTTATTATCAAAGAAAAAAATATCGGCATCGTAGTTATGTGCAACTCTGGTGATAGCGATGGCCGCGGAGCAGTTTTGAATTTGACGAGAATATTGGAGAGCCACTATTTAAACTTCTGATTGGAATGATTGAAATGATTTACTATGTAGTTAGGAAAGAAAACTAATTTCATCTATTTAAATTTATTGCTATAGTAAATCATTTTAATCAGTTCAATCAGAAGTTGCTCAGTAAATCATTTCAATCATTCCAATCAGAAGTTCATTGCTGCTGCATCATCTCCATATATCTTCTATAAGAATTTTCACCGGTTGGATTTTTTGACGGCTGCGCTTTTAATAAAATATTTTCCTCTTCGGTAGAACGTCCGTCTTCATATGTTACCGACACGCCCACTTCAAGCTGCTGTCCGGATATCCCTTTAAATGTTCCTTTTACCGGAGAGCAATCGCTGAAGTTGCGTCCCACAGCAAGACGTACATGCAGGTCATTCGCCAAACAATTATTCGTGGGATCGATACCGAGCCATCCATAAAAAGGAATATACGCTTCTACCCATGCATGTGTGGCGCCTTCACCACGCATATCATTTTTATTCGGACAAACATAACCGCTTACATATCGCGCAGGAATATTAGTAATGCGCAACATCACAAGCAGCATATGCGCGAAATCCTGGCACACGCCTGCTTTTAGTTTCCAGACTTCGTCGAGTGTGGTTTCTACATCGGTAATACCTTTGATATATTTAAAATTTGAAAACACAAATGCCGCCATTTTCTTTGTAGCCTCGAGCGGCGTGCAATTTTTGCACTGCTGTTCCTCGAGTACGCGAACCACATCCTGCAAAGAACTAAACTGCTCCTGATTTAAAAAATCGATAAAAGGAACCTGGAAACGCAGCGCTTTCATTTGTTTCCACTGCTCATCCGCAGGCATGCTGTCTTTTGGCGAAGGCCGCACGCGCGTTATCACTTCCACCTTTGAATCGATCAGCATTTCAGTATGCGGCTCCGCATACATGAACGATCCAATTTCATTCCCATAATAATCTTTGTAGGTTTCTATTTCCGGTTCATTGCTAATATGAATTTCCTGTTTCACCACATCCTGGTATTCATCCCTGATAGGAAAAAGAATGATCTGGTTGGCACTGTCACGCACCGGAGCTTCATAAGTGTACTTGGTGATATGATGAATTTTGAAACGTGGCATGGGTTGATGTTGTTTTGAAAAAATTATTTGACGAATGTGAGGCGTGAAACGTGAGACGTCAGACGTGAGAAGTCAAATGCCAATTGTGAATAAGAACAATCCCTTTCACGTCTCATGTTTCACGTCTGACGCCTCCATCACGAATATGCAAAATAATGTTGATTAAACGCGGTGCCTATTTCATATAAATCTTCCTTGATCATTTCCAAATAGGAATGCAATCCCTGCTCGAGAATCGTTTCCACCGTTGAATACCTGACTTTACTCTTCAATTTACCAATCATAAAATCAACTTTATGATGCGCCTGGATATTTTTTTCACTTTTGAGTCGTTGAAAATATCGATGCAGTTGATTGATAGAATATACAATTGAACGTGGAAAATCTTCATTCAACACAATTTGCTCAACAACATTTTTCGCATCGAATCCTCCCCGGTATGTTTTTAAATATAGCTCATAACCGGAAATAGATAGTAACAGATATTTCCAGTAAGTGGCGTCGGTTTTATCAAAATCATAATTCTTATCACTGAATTTCACGTCGAGAATATCTGCCGATTGAACACTACGCTCAAGAAATTTTCCGATGTTGATGAAAGAATATCCTTCTCCCCTGGCCATAGTAATTTCTGTTGTTCCATAATACAATAATCCCTGCTTGATCAATACATCGAGTATTGTGATCGGATCTTCGCGGTGTAACAATTTCACCAACTGTTCATCTCTCACCGTGTGATAATAGTCATTTAAACATTGCCAAAGTTCTTTGGTAATATGATCCTGCACGCTCCTTGCATTCTCACGGGCATGAGTAACTATATTTAAAACAGAATTTGAATTCTCTTTGTCGGTAACCATAAATTGCAATACTGCCCTGGAGTGTTTTGCAATTTCCTGTACCCGTTCTTCTTCGAGATAACTGAATATGCGGAGCACCGGCTTCCAGGAAAAATCAAGCAGATCATCCTGCGATGACGCATAATTAATTTTGAGCATGCGCAAAATGCCATCCGTTCTTTCGATATAACGACTCATCCAGTATAAACTATCAGCGACGCGACTTAACATGTGTGATCTGTGATTTGATTTTAAAAAAAGCTAGTGACTTGAAAAGAGTGGAGGAACAGGGCGGAGAGCGTAGAGCTCTACGCTCTCCGCCCTGTTCCTCCACTCTTTTCAAGTCACTATCCCGCCAATACCCAGGTATCCTTACTTCCGCCACCTTGTGATGAATTTACAACCAATGATCCTTCACGCAATGCGACTCTTGTTAAACCGCCGGGAACAATTTCTATTCCGCCGGGACCGCAGAGTGCATAAGGCCGAAGATCGATCCTGCGTGGTTGCAATCTGCCATTCATATAACATGGCGCAGAAGATAAGCTGATAATGGGTTGAGCAATATATTGACGCGGATCTTTCATGATTTCCGCCTTGTAACGGACGATCTCTTCATCGGTTGCTGTATGTCCCATGAGCATTCCATAACCCCCACTCTCATTTGTTTTTTTCACAACCATTTTATTCATGTTGGAAAAAACATATTCTCTTTCTTCATTATTATTCAACTGGTATGTCGGAACATTTTTCAATATTGGTTCCTCATTCAAATAATATTTTATCATCGCCGGAACATAACTGTAAATCGCCTTGTCATCCGCTACGCCATTTCCTATCGCATTAACAATTGCAACATTACCCTTCCGATACGCACTCATGATGCCGGATACACCGAGCATACTTTTTGGATTGAACACAAGCGGATCCAAAAATTCATCATCCACTCGTCTATATATCACATCCACTTGTTGCAGCCCGGATGTCGTTTTCATATACACGCGATGACCATCAACCACCAGGTCTCTTCCTTCTACCAGCTCAACGCCCATCAAGCGGGCCAATGTAGTATGTTCGAAATAAGCTGAGTTATAAATTCCGGGCGTGAGTACAACAATGGTTGGGTTACTAATACCGCGCGGTGATAATGAAACAAGATTTTTGTGAAGAATATTTGGATATTCTGTTACAGGGCGTACGTTGTTTCTTGGAATCAGATCGGGAAAGATGCGTTTGGTGATTTCTCTGTTCTCCAGCATATAACTAACGCCGCTGGGTGTACGAAGATTATCTTCCAGGATATAGAACTCACCATCACTATTCCGGATCAGATCGATACCTGCAATATGTACATAGATATCATGCGGCACCGGGAATCCATGCATCTCCCGTAAATAGTGCGGACAACTATATATCATGTCAATCGGAACTATTTCATCCTTCAAAATAAATTGATCACTATACACATCTTTTAAAAAAAGATTGAGCGCTTTCAGTCGCTGTTTGATTCCTTTTTCAATATAGTTCCATTCGGGTGCAGTAATGATACGCGGGATGATATCAAAAGGAAATATTTTTTCAATGCCTTCGCCGCTGCTATAAACAGTAAAAGTAATACCCTGACTCATAAAAAGCTTCCTGGCCATTTCTTCTTTTCTGTTCAATTCTTCTACGCTCAACTCCTGCATAAATTCAACAACACCCTGGTATTGTTCGCGAACAGAGTCATTTTTATACATCTCATCCCATGTATTGGTATCAACGAGATACTTATTAAGCAGTTCACTGGTTTGCATGGCTGTCTGTTTTGAAAACGGAGAAATGATGGCGGGCTATCGTTGATACACTAAATATAAAAAAATGTAAACGAATTACACAAAATAACGGGATTTTTGATAGTGTCCCGGTTCGATTTCTTTGAGAGCGGGAATGTTTGGGGTATTGAGGATGGCAGGCTGTAAATTAACAATGCAGATTGCCCGAAATGATACAAATTCATTTATGAATTTTTCGTAAATAGTTATTCAGCGACAATCTTTCCCTGCATCGTTCCCCAATGACCCGGGTAACTGCATATAAAATTGTATACGCCTGCCTGTGGTATGGTGAATTCTATTTCCGCTTTATCGCCTGCAGCTACCATGTTCGTATGCGCAACGACCAGCGTACTTACGGAAGACGGAACATATTGTTCGTTTTTAGCAGTACGCGCAACTTCTGCGAAATCTGCAATATCGGTTCCCTTGTTCAGGATAACTACATTATGCGACATTGCCGCCCCAATTTTCTTGCTGGTGTTGTAAAATACAAGCCTTAATTTTTTCCCTGATTTTACGCGAAACAATTCATTGTCGAATTTCATATTTTCATTTGCGCTCAATTTGAGCGTATCCGAAAACGCAAGTTTGTCCGCGCCCGGAACAGTTGTTTCACTCGTATCTGCCTGTGCAGCTTTTGGATTTTCATTATGCGTTTTTTGATCGCCCGTTCCTTGTCCGCATGATACCAACAAGAATATCACTGCCCAAATGGGTACAAAATATTTCTTCATGCTTTTGATGATTGATGATTCTGCATTTGTTTTATCGGGTTTCTTTTATGATTCTTTATGCTAAAGTCGTTTGATTTTGATATCACGAAATGCAACTCCGTTTGTCCAATCCTGCACGGCAATATGTCCCTTTGTAGCGACACCGAATTCGGGATAGCTTGCCATTGGACTTGCTGCCACCATTTTTTTCCAGTCATCGCTTTTCAAATCTACCTGAACAGTTTGCACTCCATTCAACCAGAATGTCAATTTCCCATTTTGTTGCAACACGCGTGACTGATTCCATTCGCCTGGCTTCGGACTTGATGTGCTGTTGTTTGCAATCACGCCAAAAATTGAAGCGGCTTTATGCGAAGCATTGCTTAAATAATCCGGTTCAACATTTTTATCATCCAGTAATTGATATTCCGGTCCCGTAGAGAAAGTAGTTGCTAACTCAGGGCGCTCCTGCACATTTACGAAAAGGCCGCTGTTTCCTGCCTTTGAAATTTTCCATTCAAATGTCAGGTCATAATTTTCGTACTCATCATCGGTGACGAGATCGCCATGCTTTACGTTTTTCGCATGTGGATTGCAAATGATCCGGCCGCTGTCCACCGACCATGCTGATGGCACATTACCCTTATTGAACACATGCCATCCCGTAAGTGATGTTCCATCAAATAATAACTTCCAACCGTCTTTTTGTTCCTGGTCCGAAAGCATGTTGTGTTTTTCTGCGTTTCCGGTGCATCCGCTAAACAAAATACCTGCGAGAACGATTGAAAAAAAGCTGGCTGATAGCAATCGAATATTCATAAATAATTTTTAAGGGATGATGAATGGAGTTGACAAATATCGCAAACAGTGGAAGAATTCAAAAAAAATTAAAATCTATGTGTACCTATGTGCCTACTGTGCCTATGTGGTGAAAAAAAATTACCACATAGACACAGTAGGCACATAGGTACACATAGTTGAGTTCTCTAAAGATGGAATTATATTTCAAATTGATCCGTTACCAAAAATTCCAGTTAACACAAATTCTCTTAATTTGCGTATTCACCTGATACTAAAAATCGCCACTGATGAAATGCATCGCTATGATACCGGCACGCTACGCCGCCACTCGTTTTCCCGCGAAGCTGATGCAAAAATTGGGTAACAAAACAGTCATTCACCACACATATGACAATACCGTTGCGACAGGGCTTTTTGATGAAGTAATCGTTGTAACCGACAGCGCTGTTATTTATGATGAAATCACCGGCAACGATGGTAATGCAATCATGAGCATCAAAGAACATGAAAGCGGAAGCGACAGGATAGCCGAAGCGGTTGAAAAAATAGATGTAGAGATCGTGGTGAATGTTCAGGGTGATGAACCATTTGTTCAAAAATCTCCTCTCGAAAAATTATTAAATGTGTTTGAGGGAGAACAGGGCAAATCCGTTCAGGTTGCTTCGCTGATGCAGGTGTTGAAAGAGCAAAAATATATTGATGACCCAAATTATGTGAAAGTGGCGGTTGACAAGCAGATGAATTCTTTATTCTTCAGTAGAAGTGTTATTCCTTATCCGCGCAATAAGCAGATCGCTCCGATATATTATGAACATATCGGTGTTTATGCTTTTCGCAAGCAGGCGTTGATGAATTTCACAAAATGGCCGATTACACCTTTGGAAGCTGCGGAAAAAATCGAATGCCTTCGCTATCTTGAATACGGAATTCCATTGAAAATGGTGGTTACAGAATATATGGGAGTTGAAATCGATACTCCGGAAGATTTGCAGAGAGCAGAAAAATTGTTGAAATAAATCCTCCGAAAGAAAATGGGTAGTATCCTATTTTTAAATTACTATGTGCCTACTGTGCCTATGTGGTGAAAAAAAATTTACCATGTAGGGACATAGAAATTTAAAAATGAGTTTATACAATGAAGTCTTGTATTGCATTTATCAAATAAAACTGTCTTACATATGAAAGAACCTTTATGGGGTATTGATCTTGGCGGAACAAAAATTGAAGGAGTTATATTGCCAGCTACCGGTGATCCCCAACCGATTTTACGGACCAGAGTGGATACAGAAGCTTCCCAGGGATATCATCATATCGTAAGCCAGATCGCCAAGCTCGTCGATCAGATGAAATCAGCATCCGGACTAACTCCAAAGCGCATTGGATTTGGTACACCCGGTGTGTTGGATCCTATTTTGCAAACGATGAAAAATTGTAATAGCACTGCGCTGAACGGAATGCCTTTGAAAAAAAGCCTGGAAGAAAAATTACAAATACCGGTTGTGCTGGCTAACGACGCAAATTGTTTTGCACTCGCTGAAACGCATTGGGGAGCAGTAAAACAAAAAGTGCCAAATGCGAAATTGGTATTTGGTATTATCCTCGGAACAGGTGTGGGCGGAGGTATTGTGATTGATGGAAAAGTGTGGTCCGGTTGCCATGGTATCGGTGGTGAGTGGGGACATAATTTTCTCGATGAATCTGGTGGCCCCTGTTATTGTGGAAAAACCGGCTGCGTTGAAACCGTTATCGCCGGCCCCTCGCTGGAGAGATATTATGAAAGTGTAACCGGGAAAAAAATGAGGTTGAAAGAAATTGTAAAAAGACACCAGGAAGGTGTCGATGAAGTGGCCACGCGCACGATCGATCGGCTTTGTCATTTTTTTGGTAAAGCGGTTTCCGTAGTCACTAATTTATTAGATCCCGATGTAATGGTTATCGGCGGCGGCGTAGGAAATATTGACGTGATCTATACACAGGGTCTGTCGTCACTGAACCAATTTATTTTTAATAACAGGGTTGATGTGCCGATCATAAAACCAATACTGGGTGATAGCGCCGGCGTTTTTGGCGCAGCGGCATTAGTGAATGAAGAATAAAACAAGAAACAAATTGCGAGAAAAAAGGCACAAGATACAAGGTACAAGGTACAAGTCTTGAACCTTGTACCTTGTATCTTGTACCTTGTATCTTGTATCTTGTAACCTGTATCTTGAACCTTCCAACTAATAATAAAAATCCAACAATGAAATATCTCATCATATTCTGTATGCTAATAAATGTGATGGCTTCGCAGGCGCAGGACAACCCATTATCAGAAAAATATCGTCCGCAATTTCATTTTACGCCTGCTATCAATTGGACAAACGATCCAAACGGACTTGTTTATTATAATGGCAAGTACCATTTATTTTACCAGTATAATCCGCTTGGCAATATATGGGGACATATGAGTTGGGGACACGCAACAAGTATTGATCTTATACATTGGAAGCACTTACCCGTAGCAATACCCGAAGAAAAAGGAACGATGATTTTTTCAGGAGCAGCAGTAATGGACGAGCATAACACATCGGGCTTCGCTCAAAAAAAAGGAACTGTTCCGATGGTGGCTATATATACAGGCAATTTCGTTGCAGACACAAGCAATCGCGACAATTATTTGCAAAGTCAAAATGTTGCGTACAGTCTCGATGATGGCACAAGCTGGATCAAATACAAAAAAAATCCAGTACTTGATCTACATAAAAAAGATTTTCGCGATCCATCCGTCTTCTGGTATGCTCCGCAAAAAAAATGGATAATGGCAGTCGTGCTTCCGCACGAACACATTGTACAGTTTTATGGTTCTTCAAATCTGACAAGCTGGAATCACCTGAGCGATTTTGGTCCCGCAGGTGATACGAATGATATCTGGGAATGTCCGAACCTTGTACAAGTTCCTGTAGCAGGATCAACCAGCAAAAAAAAATGGGTGCTATTTAATTCGCAGCAAGACAGAATGCAATATTTTGTAGGCGAATTCGACGGAACGAAATTCATCAATGAAAATCCTGCTTCTGAAATTTACAGACCTGATTATGGTCCGGATTATTATGCAGGCATCACTTACAATAATCTTCCTTCTAATCAACCGCCGGTGTTGTTGGCCTGGGTGAATAATTGGACTTATGCTAATGACATTCCCACGCGTCCATGGAAAGGTATGATGAGTTTACCAAGACAACTTTCGCTAAAGAAAATAAATAATGCGTGGACACTTATTCAAAAACCAGTTCCGGCTATTTACAAACTTCGCGGCGAATTATGGGAAGACACAAAAGTCAAAGTAGACAAGGAAAATAAATTGCCTGTTTATAGCCAGCAATGTGAAATAGAAATTAACTGGCAACCTGTTGCAAATACAATTTCCGGAATTTATATCGCGGCGGGAAAAAATAATAAGCTGGTAATCGGTTATGATGCCAAAGAACAGAAATTATTTATGGACAGAACCAACGCGGGCGATATATCTTTCAATAAAAAATTTGGAGAATTGTCGAAGTATGAAACAAAAATTTCTTTAAAGGAAAACGAATTGCGACTGCATATTTTTTTCGATCAAAGTGTTGTGGAAGTATTTGCAAATGGTGGAGAGCGGGTCATGACGATGCAGCTTTTTCCGGAAGAAGCCTACCAGGAAATCACATTATACTCTGAACAGGGAAGTAATACTTTCCAGGATGTAAAAGTCTGGAAAATGGGATCTATCTGGAAAGGAGAAAAATAAATTAAAAGCGGACTATCGCAAATCCTTTTCTTTTAAAATTATCGTAAGGGATGGCGACTTCCTCATCCGCAATTTGCCTGGATTGTTGAAAGTTGAGCGTATTATATAGTTTGGAGTAGATCAATCCTTCTCCTGTCATTTGATATCCCTGGTAATCGAGAATAGTAGTATTTCCAAATTGCAATTCATTATTATTCCGGAAAGCGCTATTGTAGAGAAGAAAAATTCTCTCTTTGGCAGGAACTACCACATAAGAAAGATAAGGAGAATTAAATTCCGTTACCTGCTCTTTATTGATGATGCCGCTCCAACAAGTATCATTGTTCCTCGCCGGAAAATAGAACATACATAAATCACCCCTGCTATATAAGGCACGCGGTCCGCCAAGCAAATTATATCTCGTGTATCCATCACTGTTAATCAGTGGCGGCGACACAGTATTTGAAATAGAATTGTCGGCAAATACTGCTTCCAGTCCACCGGGATTAATATATTGGTTATTATCAAAAATATCCGGGTACGGCCTTCCATATTCCTTCAACAACATAAATCCTTTTCCCGGAACCGTAATAAAGCTCTCGTGTATCATGTTTTCATTGAGCAAGCGGTAAGCCATCAGCGTATTGAAACGATAAGCGGAATCAAAACTGATTTCATGATTACTTAGCGAATAATGTATCACCTGAACATTTTTCAACGTTGGATACCGGAAGATGGATAATATTCCTGCCTGCACTTCATGTGTTTTCTCATCAACAGACAGCGCCACATCTTCCCATGTTGATGTTTTTGGTAATTTAATTTCCTTATACACGATCGACGTATCCTTTCCATTAAAATGAAACAGCAAAAAATTATTGTTTGTCCGCGATGGAGAAGCCATCAGCCATTCTCCGTCGTTTGTAAGTTTTAGTGGATTGCTATTAAAATGTTCGATGGGATAACTCGTAAAATCATCTTGTATTAAAGGTTGCGTCAGGAAGCGATGCGTATAAATGGTATAAGAAAGTTTTGTCCAGTTCCTGTCAAATAAAATCGCATGCATTCTTGACTTGGTAGAAGTCGATTCAAAACAAACCAGGAGCATTTTATTTTTGTCCTCGGACCGCGTAAATAAAAAACTATTTCCATCCTCATTAAAGGGAAGCTCCATGATGGTTTTATGATCTGCGATCACTTCCCCTTCTGGCGAATACCTCGTTACTTGTAAACTGGTTTTTTTTCTATCAGAAACTAAAATGAAATGATCGATGTAATTTTTATTTGTAAGAAAATATTCTTTGAGAATAGTGTCGGTGGTAACAGAAGGTTCTACGATGTTCACGACATTCATACGCGTGTCGTAGATTTCAAAAACTTCCATTTCAACTGGGGCATGTTTCTTACCAACTTTTTGTAAGACTTTTTTTTCGATCCAATAGAAATTTCCCGTTTTCCCAATAACGTTAAATTCATCATCGATAAAAGGAGAATACAAAACTTTTTGTGCTCTGGTATTTCCGTGAAATGCGAAAAAGAGAATTGCAATATATATCGGTATCCTGCGGCGCATATTTATAAACAGTCAATTTAAGTTACGAATAAAAATGCGGAATGATTGCGGATTTTTGATGATAACAGATGTCACGGATCGATATTTTGCAATATCATTTTTCTGTTTAAGAAAACTGGTTGTTTCCCAATAAAAATATCCACGAAGTCTATTAAAATCTTTTAATCGGCAATTACAAATTCAAGGGGAAGGATATAAGCGGTTAGTAAATTATTTACGTGTTATATGAGAAAAAGGATTCTAGGAGCAACAAAAAGAATCCTCGAAATCTCATGAAATCCGCCAATCCGCGATAACTTCGCGCAATAAATTGATAAATAGTCGGCTTATGAAGTTTAGAAATTTTAAGATGGTCAGTTATGTGGTTTATGGCAGGGGAAGTTTCAATCAATTGGATGAGATATTGTTGCCGCATCGCAAGCAGGATGCTCCGATGATTTTTTTGGTTGATCATTTCTTTGAAGGAAAACCTTTAACTGCGCGAATTCCATTAAAGGGCAAGGATAAAGTGATATTTGCCGATGTCAGCTATGAACCGAAAACTTCTTATGTAGATAAAATAGCACAACAATTAAATGATGAATTTGGAACCGTGAGCGGAATCATTGGTATTGGAGGCGGATCAGCGATGGATCTCGCCAAAGCTGTTTCGTTGATGATGAACAATCCCGGATCTTCATCAGATTACCAGGGATGGGACCTTGTAAAAAAACCAGGCGTTTATAAAGCCGGCATACCTACACTCAGTGGTACGGGTGCTGAGGTGTCCAGGACGACCGTATTGACTGGTCCCACAAAAAAATTGGGTATGAATTCTGATTTTACTCCATTCGATCAAATCATTCTTGATCCGGAGTTAACAGCAAATGCTCCCGTGAACCAGCGTTTTTATACCGGCATGGATTGTTATATCCATTGTATAGAAAGTTTGCAGGGAACTTTCCTAAATGAATTCAGCAAATCATATGGAGAAAAAGCATTGCAGCTTTGTCAGAAAGTATTTGTTGAAAAAAATAAATGGGATGATGAAAGTGATGATCAACTGATGATGGCTTCCTATGCGGGTGGTATGAGCATTGCATATTCGCAAGTGGGCGTTGCACACGCAGTGAGTTATGGATTGAGTTATTTGCTGGGAACAAAACATGGCGTTGGGAATTGTATCGTATTCGACAAACTGGAAGAATATTATCCCGCCGGTGTTCGGGAGTTTAAAAAAATGGTTGAGAAAAATAAAATTGACATACCACAGCATATTACAAAAGGTTTATCTGATGAAGAGTTCGATACGATGATCAATGTGTCTTTAGGGATGAAACCTCTTTGGGAAAATGCATTGGGAGCCGGTTGGGAAAAAATAATGACGAGAGAAAAATTAAGAGCATTGTACGAATTACTATAGCTATAGTTTATTAGTTAAATTATTTACCTGCTAAAACCATCTTATGAAAAAAAGTTTTTGCATTTCATTTTCGTTTGTCCTGCTTTCAATATTTTTTTCTACCCAGCAAACTCACGCACAGAAATTGTTTTTTTTATTTGCACACGGTCAATATGCATTGCCGGCCGACAGTTATTTCAAGCATAATTATAACTATGGACTGGGTGTTGAAGGTGGAGCAGGTATTGGAACCAGCAGAACTTTTCTTGTGGCAACGGTGGGCTACACTTCTTTTAAAAGTGTTTCCGGAAATAGTTTTGGAAATACTTCTTATGTACCGATAAAAGGAGGTATTCGTCACTACTTGCTGGTGGGTAAAATATTATTTATTCAAGTGGATGGAGGCGTTGGAATGATAAAAAATAATTTCGTGAATAGTTCGCGGTTTAGCGGAGACGCCGGACTTGGCGTTAAACTCGGGCCCTTTGAAGTAATAGCCGATTACGACGGCTTCACCCGCGGAAGTGCTGAAAATTCCGGCTACTCGTCATGGATCGGAATAAAGGCGGGGTTTAGATTTGGGATGTGAGGTTTAAAAGATATGGTGTGTAGTTTTAAGTGTTGATTTCATTCCTCTTTTTGAGCATCATTTTCTATACAACAATGCACAGTGCGCAGTTTGATTCTTTTTAAAAAGTTGAAAGGTATACGGAATGACATACCCTATTTCGATTCACGGCTTTAATTTTTCACTCTCGGCAGCATTATTAATTAATAGCCTGCAATACCTTATATCCTTCCCTTCCAGCTTTTAAAAATTAGCCTGCACTACTATATAACGGTGTCCTATATGTTTTTTTTAATGAAATGCTTTTTTTCCGGTTTTGCTCATTTAAAAAAAAATAGTTTCGGCATTAATTTTGTATATTTATTCCCTCATAAAACGTTCTCCTGCCTTTTAATTTCCCTATTGCTTGTCGAATCGACAAATAATCAAATTTATTGAACATTATGCGTATAGCCTGTTTGATGATGGCACATAAGGACCCAATGCAAATCGAACGTTTGCTGAAAAAATTTGACCATGAGGCTTTTGATTTTTATATCCATCTTGACAAAAAAACGGATATAAAAGATTTTATTTATCTCGAGCAGATTGGCAGGGTTTATTTTATCAAAAAAAGAATAAAGGTCAGGTGGGCGTCTTATAGTTTTTTGAACGCAGTGCTGACTTCTTTCCGCGAAGTACTAGAGAGCGGACGCAAATATGATTTTATCAGCGTTATGAGTGGGCAGGATTATCCGATCAAACCCATTAGTACCATCTATTCATTTCTCGAAGACAATAAGGAAAAAAACTTTATTTGCTATGAAGAAGGTGAGGAATGGTGGGAGCACGCCGTTACCCGGATTAATAAATACCATTTTACAAATTTTGATTTTAAAGGAAGATACAGGCTTCAATTCCTGGTAAATGCTATTCTGCCAGAAAGAAAGTTTCCATTGCCTTATACACTTTACGGCGGACCAAGAGCCATGTGCATGACGCTGCGTGTTGATTGCGCAAAATATGTGGTGGACTTTGTTGCGGGAAATAAAAAACTGCAACGATTTGCTCATTTTACGTGGGGACCAGATGAATTTTTGATTCCGACGGTTATCATGAACTCTCCTTACAAAGACACTGTAGTCAATAATAATTTCTATTATATCGATTGGTCACAGGGAGGAGCAAATCCGAAAACACTTACAGTGGAAGATTTTGAAACTCTTATCAAGACCGATAAAATGCTAGCGCGCAAATTTGATATTTCAGAAGACGCAATTATCCTCGATATGCTCGATAATTTACACTTCGCGTAAAACCAATAATAAATTTATTGATAGATTGTCTTGATGAATGCATTCAGCTTGCTCAATGCGGTAAACTCTTCAACACAGCGTCATTTACTTTGACCGGGTATTTCTTTTTCAATGTTGCTATCCAGTTGTCTTCCATAAAAACCTGGTAATCGTTGATAACAAGTCCGCGCGCATCATTATAGCTGCGTTGAGTACGATCATTATACAATGTGATGATATAAGCCATCGTAACGCTATTGTCAGTATTTTTTACAACAGAGCTAAATTGGCCCGCTTTCAAATTTCCTGATTCAGCGGGAGGCAATTGCGTTCGTTCAAATCTTCCTGAATCGGCCTGCGCCATTCCGCGCGAACTATCAATCATTTTTTTCCATGCACCTAACTGGCTGGGCAATTTGGATTGAATATCAGTTGCCGCTTTTTCATTGGCGCATGTAAAAATAATAGCATCAGCACTTGGCTCCCAGAAATATTTATTTTTATGAGCCTCAAAATAATTTCTCAATCCGGCACTGTCTGCAGACGCCTTATCCCAAATGGTATGTTGCATGATCTCAAACAAAAGATTTCCATCTTTGAATTCATTTAACTGGTATGCGAATTCTTTATTATAATCTTCGAGATGGTTTCGGTAATAGTCGAAAGCCGCTGTTTGCTGATATTGAGCAAGTATTTCTTTATTGCTTTTTCCCAATATCAATCCCGGCTGATTTCTTATTCCAGTCCTATATTCGATCCAGTCTTTTACAGTAATTTCTTTTTTTGAAAATGAAAAAAGAATCGTCTTGCTATTGATATCGGTAAAAGCTGGCGATTTTTTATTTTGCAAACTGCTGTCAGTATAAGCAAACAAATGATCCTCATTAACCGGGAAAGATTTAAAATTGCACTCCTTTAATATTGTTCCCAACATTTCCTTATGCGCAACTTCAATCCGCTGATCATTCATCATACGCTGTTTTATATTGTCTATTGTTTTTTTGTCTTTTGTCACTGCAACCGGATTGCGATGCGTGCGCTTGATAATATGATACCCAAAACTTGTGAGCACAGGCTGGCTGATATCACCATCTTTCTTCAAGGCAAATGCTGCTTTTTCAAAATTTGATTCATATTTTCCAACACCGAATTCACTCATCTCTCCGCCTAATTGATAAGAAAGATTATCGCCGCTGAATTTCCTCGCGAGCTCAGCGAAATTGCTTCCTTTCTGCAACGCATCGTAAATTGAATCCGCTCGTTTTTTCGCTTCGGATTTTAAATTTTCATCCGCATTTGCAGGAACCATTAATAATATCTGCGCAGTATTTATTTTCCCGATTGCTTTTCTTTCTTCAATATTTTTAAAAATATGATACCCACTTTTACCACGATAGACTTTAGAAAATTTTCCGGGCGCCGTTTTATACGCCAGGTTTTCCAGGTCGTAAGGAAGCGTAAAAACAGTGATGAAACCAATATCGCCGTGATTTTCTTTCGCGAAAGGATCTTGTGAATACTCTACAGCCACATCTCCAAAATTCTTTCCAGATTTCAAAGCATTATACGCATCCATCGCCATTTTATATGCTACCAGCGTATCCCCGATCAATGGATTTTTAGGAAGAGCTATAAAAATATGAGCGAGATGAATATCTTTTTGGCTACGCACAAAGGCTTCCTCAACCAACCTGTTCACACTTGTTTCATTATTCATATACTGATCCACGATCTGGTTGCGGAAGTTTTGCATTTCTGCAAGTTGATTCGGCATCGTATCTATTTTAAGATCGTAAGCCGCTTTCACTTTTAATTTATAGCGTGTATATAATTCAAGATATTCGTTATAGGATTTTTGTGTCGCCTTGGTGTTTGTATTGTTTTTCTGAAATGCCTTAAGGAATTCCTGTTTACTAACGGAGCGGTCGCCGTAAGTAAAAAGTGTTTGTGCAGGAAGTTGAATATAAACGAAGCAAATAAAAAAAGTAAAAATGATGGGCTGCAAAACGAGATGCTTCATATCAGTTGGATTTGGCATTCTTTAATTTAAGATTGATGACTTCATCCAATTGCAGGTAAGTCAGTTTCTTTGCGATGATGCGTTTATTCTTATCCAGTAAATACAAAATAGGCGTTTGATAAACATCGTATAACTGTCTGTAATCCGGCCTGCCGGCTTTTGCATCAGCGTCGTGTTGGGCCTGCGTCTGGTAAACGTGTATCCAATCCTTCAAATTGTGGTCATGGATGAATTTCAGCCAGAGGTCTCTGCCCCCGTCAACCATCACACCATATAATTTCACACCTTCTTTTTTCCATTTTGCCTGGTAAATTGAATCCACTTTCGGAACGGTCTCTTTACAATGGCTGCAGGTAGGATCCCAAAAACAAATCACAAAAAAATCCGCCTCCTCTCCATAAAGTGGCTTTGGCTTATCTAATGAGTCAACCATTTCGAGATTGGGAGCTATTTGTCCAACGAGGTTTGCCATCAGGCTATAAGCCCTATCGTTTATAAATTTTCTGTATTTCTCGGTAAAGAAATCTGCTTCGCCGGTATTGATATATTTCTCAAAAATGTGAACAAAAACGGCATCTTGTCCCATGTATTCGGGATTCACATATTTCTGTACAAAATGAATCAGCAGGTATTTGAACATTTCTTTATTACTTCTCGAAAACAACAACATCATATCCACTTCGCGATTGATGGAATCAGACTCGGGCGATACTAAGTCTTTGTAATATTTATCGAGCTTCGGCTCGAACAGTGGCGTTCTAATCAAACGGTCATCAGTAAGCGAAACTCCATCCCAGAAATGCGATTTATAATATTGGTAGGCAAATGCGGTGTCATATTTCCCGCCGGGATGTTTATCGGCAGGAGGAACTACTGGTTCTTTTAATGCACGCAGCAAGGTAGCCAACAAGGAAGAAGGAGATTTTTTTTCTACATCATCCCTGTACTGTTGTATCTCAGAATTTATTTGTTTGATCTTTTCCTGAAGTGCTACCGAATCTTTTTTGTTTTTGGCATTTTTTAAATCCGACTGTGCAGCAGTAATTGCCTTTCCATTCTTATCCATAAAGCTGGTGTAAGATTGAAACATTGTATTATCAGGTGAACCGGTGAACACTACATGAGGAAGTGTTGCGGAATCGGCAACCATGGAAAAATTTTGCTGTTTGTCCAATAGTAACTCAAATAAAATTTCTTTTTTGGGAGATACGATAAAATAAATTCCGCCTTGTAATGGCTCTTTGCCCTTGAATGTGCAGGTGCTTGCAGCATCCAGCATTGCTGAGTCGGCCACTGCTTTTAATTTTCCGTAATAATATCCCAAATACACTTTTGCATTTGTGTAAGGTTTGAGGGTAAGTTTTAAATTATATCCGTTTTGAGGATAGGCAAAAAGGGTTGATAGCAGCGAGGCGCAGAAGATTATTTTTCTTTTCATAATACGGTGAAATCTGGATGGGCGCTAAATTACGAAAGAACCGGGAGAAGTTGATTGGTTGAAAGGTTGAGAGGTTGACTGGTCGATAAGTCGATAAGTTGATTGGTCGATAAGTCCACACTGCAGATGGAATAGATTTTATTTAGTATCACCTTTATTCTTCAGACCTATCGACCTATCGACCAATCAACTTATCGACTTATCGACCAGTCAACCTCTCAACTAATCAACCTATCAACCTATTTTTGCACCGTGAGATCAAAAAAGAAAAACATAGTATTAGAAAAACTGCTGGTGGCCGATTATGCGGCTGAAGGAAAATCACTGGCACGTATAGACGGAAAAGTGATATTCATGGAAAATGCAATTCCGGGTGATATTGTAGATGTAAAATTGACCAGGAATAAAAAGGATTGGGGAGAAGGGTTTGTCACCACGTATCATGAATATTCATCGGACCGGGTTAAACCATTTTGTTCGCATTTTGGAGTTTGCGGCGGTTGTCAATGGCAGATGCTTCCGTATGAAAAGCAACTTTTTTACAAACAGAAACAGGTTGAAGATAATCTCAGCCGGATTGGAAAAGTGTTGCTGCCACCGATTCTGCCGATCATCGGCGGGTCGGTGGATCGATACTACCGCAATAAAATGGAATATACTTTTTCCAACAAAAGGTTTTTGTTACAACAAGAATTGCGCGATCCTACAATTTCCTCCAGGCAAAATTCTGCGGGCTTTCATGCAAAGGGAATATTCGACAAAGTGGTGAATATCGATACCTGTTATCTCCAGGCAGAACCTACCAATCAATTGCGCAAAGCCGTCGAAAAATGGGGAAATGAAAATGATGTTTCATTTTACGATATACAAATGCACGAAGGGTTTTTGCGCACCATGCAAATCCGGATCTGTATCACGGGAGAAATCATGGTGAATATCGTATTTGGATACGAGGATGAAGAAAAAATAAAATCTTTGGCTGATTATCTATTATCATCATTCCCTACTATTACAACATTATTGTACACGATCAACACAAAAAAGAATGACAGCATGTACGATCTGCTGCCGCGTGTTTTTTATGGAAAAGGATTTGTGATAGAAAAATTATCGGCTGAACCAGGAGAAGATTTTTATTTCAAGATCGGTCCAAAGTCTTTCTTCCAAACCAATACAAAACAGGCAGAGCGATTATATAACGTAACAAAAGAGTTTGCCGGATTGACCAATACTGAAACATTGTATGATCTCTATTGCGGCACGGGCAGCATTGGTATTTTCTTAAGTCCGCGTGCAAAAAAAATAATCGGTGTTGATGTTATTTCCGAAGCCATTGAAGACGCAAAAGAAAATGCCATGCTCAATAAAATTGAACATGCAAACTTCGTGGCGGGTGATGTGGTAGATGTTTGCGACGATGCCTTTTTTTCGCAATATGGAAAGCCAGACGTGATCATAACCGATCCCCCACGGGCAGGCATGCACGAAAAACTGGTGCGGAAGATATTGGAGATGGAGGCAGAAAAAATAATATATGTGAGTTGCAATCCGGCAACGCAGGCAAGGGACCTGAATCTGCTTGATGAAAAATATATGGTAGAAAAAATACAACCGGTGGATATGTTTCCGCATACTCATCATATTGAGAATGTGGCGAAGTTGGTGAGAAGATGAGAAGTACAAGGCACAAGCAAACAAGGGACAAGGGACAAGGTACAGGGGTCGCTCCTTGTACCTTGTCCCTTGTCCCTTGTTTGCTTGTGCTTGTACTTTGTAGCTTTCACTTCAACATAACACTATTCAACTTAAATTGCATCCTGAAATTAAATAATAGATATGTCAGAGTTTAGACCTGGGAGCTTCCAGATGATTCCGCCGGTTATTAAGAATTTGATTATTGTAAACGTCCTAATTTATCTCGCACAGATAACTTTAAAAAATACAGGCAGCACTTTCAGCATAGAAAATTTATTTGCCCTTCATGATGTCCGCTCCACATTTTTCAAACCACATCAGTTGGTCACCTATATGTTCCTTCACGGAAGTTGGGAGCATATTATATTCAATATGTTTGCGCTTTGGATGTTTGGCGCGATCCTGGAAAATTATTGGGGACCAAAACGTTTTCTTATTTATTATGTGGTTTGTGGATTGGGAGCCGCCGTACTTCATCTGGCCGTTTTATATCCTGAGATGACTCCTTTCTACCAGGAGTTGAGTCAATATCCCATCGAGCTACAGCAACAATACCTGCATAATCCCGGCGCAGATGTAAACGCAGCCACACTTGGCGCATCGGGAGCAGTATTTGGTTGTCTTGCTGCATTTGGTTACCTCTTTCCAAATAGTTTGATCTACCTGTATTTTTTTGTACCGATAAAAGCAAAATGGTTCGTGATATTTTATGGAGCAATGGAATTATTTCTTGGCGTTCGCAACTCCGCCGGAGATAATGTAGCACATTGGGCGCATTTAGGTGGCGCCGTAGTGGGTATCCTTTTGGTTCTTTATTGGAAAAAAACGGACAGGAAGAATTTTTATTAAACCATTTTGTCCGGACTGTGTTATAAAAAAACGGTACGGGTATTGCGTCGTATATTAGGTATTGAACTTCATTCAATTCAATATCTCATATTCAGACGTGAAAACACTAAGATGCGTGGCCATTCGTTCTTATAAAATTATTTACGATTGATTTTATGAATGTGAAAGAGGACAACTACCGTAAGAGAATGCATCTTGGACAGGATGGAAATGCATTGATACATTTGCTCATCATCAATGCCATCGTATTTGTTATCCTGAAATTCATCTTTGTCATTTACCAGGTCACCCAGCTCGATATAAAAGCATATTTCAGTTCTGTTTTTAACTGGTTCGTATTACCTGCTGATATTGAAAAATTGTCTTCTCGTCCGTGGACGATCCTCACCTATATGTTCTCCGAGCAACACGTGTTCAAATTCATCTCGAATATGTTTTGGCTTTGGAGTTTTGGTTATATCCTGCAGGATCTGACAGGCAACAAAAAACTCATCCCGATATATGTATATGGTGGAGTTACCGGTGCGGTGTTATTCATCGCTGCGCATTATATTCTTCCAAACTTGCATATCAGCGCTTCTGCTTCCTGGTTAGTGGGTGCTAATCCGGCGATCATGGCGGTTGCTATTGCTACCACTACAGTTGCGCCTGACTATCGCATTTTCCCAATGATCAATGGAGGAATTCCATTATGGATCCTCACTTTGATTTTCCTGGTCATTAATTTCTCCAGCATTTCCTATGGCGATTCTGGTGCATACATCGCTAATATGGGCGCAGCAGGCATGGGCTTTTTATTTATTTACCAGATGCATCGGGGCAAAGACTGGAGCGCATGGATGAATAACTTTTTTGACTGGTGTAACAACCTTTTTAACCCGGACAAAAAACAGAAAAAGAAATCGGTCCGCGACGAATTTTTTTACAACGTATCCGGCACTCAGCCGTATAAAAAGATCCCGCATATCACACAAAAAAGAATTGATGATATCCTCGATAAGATCAATCAGCAGGGTTATCGTTTTTTGACCAATGAAGAAAAAGACATTTTGAAAAGAGCTGCTGAGGAAGAAGATTTGTAATTTAGATGCCAGCTATGGCTTCACTCAGGAAATTCACTAAACGATTTGTCATCATCGCGAATATAATCGTCGTTGCTCTTTTTTTACTCGCCTGCGCCAACGCTTTTCTTCATCCCGACAAATGGTGGTTCATCTCCGTTCTCGGTCTTATCTTTCCATTATTACTTATCCTGGTATTTGGATTTTTTATTTTCTGGCTTTTTTTTTATTCACGCCGACTTTCGCTGATCTCCTTATTTGCGTTGATCATCGGCATTCCAAATATTCGCGCATTCCTTGCACTCAATATTTCAAAATCAAAATTCGAAGCTAAAGCTCCTAATGCACTACGTGTTTTGACATGGAACGTGCGCAGGTGGGATGATTTCATCTCGAAAAAAGTTGCAGCCTCGGGACATCGTGCAAAGATGATGGATTTTATTCGCCAACAGAATCCTGATATAATATGCCTGCAGGAATTTTATGAAGCTTATAATTCCAAAGAATTATTTCCCAATATTGAATATATCCGCGACCAATTACATTATCCATACTATTTCTTTTCGCGCGACTATACCAGCAAAAAAAATGCGTATGAAACCGGTGTGGTTATTTTTTCACGATACCCTATTACAGACACCATGAAAATAAAATACGATTCAACTCAACCAACAGCATCTGAAAGCCTGATTGAAGCCGATATTAATGTGAATGGAAAAATAATCCGCATCTGTACCACGCATCTCCAATCGGTGCTGTTCCGCAGTAAAGATTTTCGTGATGTTGAAATCATACGCAACGTAGAAGACAGCGCCCTTGAAGCATCAAAAAATATTCTCAAAAAATTAAGAAGGGCATTCAGTCTCCGCGGTAAACAGGCAGATATCGTAAGAGATGAAATTGATAAGAGTCCTTATCCACTGATCCTTTGCGGTGATTTCAATGATGTGCCGAATTCATATACTTATTTTCATATCCGCGGCGAAAAACAGGATGCGTATATCAAAAGAGGATTTGGAATTGGAAGAACATATATCCATCTTTCTCCAACCTTACGCATCGATTATATCTTGACCGACAAAAGATTTAACATATTGCAATGTCGCAAATTTCCATTGCCTTATTCAGATCATCACCCGGTGATGGCGGACATGGAGTTGCCTTGATCAGTGGCTGATTCTTTGCGCTTTTGCGTCTTTGCGTGATGACTTTTCACGCAAAGACGCAAAAGCGCAAAGAATCAACTTTTCAACTAATCAAACCCAAACCGTTATTTTTGCGCAGATTTTACAACATGTATCATGAGTCTAAAAGTTCATAATTCATATACAAGACAAAAAGAAACATTTGCTCCGATCACTCCGGGTCATGTCGGCATGTATGTATGCGGACCAACAGTTAGTGGCGAAAGTCATCTGGGACATGCGCGTGGTTTTATCACCTTTGATTTAATTTTCCGGTACCTGATGTACCTGGGATATAAGGTTCGCTATGTCCGTAATATCACTGATGCCGGTCATTTTGAAGAAGAAGGACGAGAAGCAGAAGATAAGATTGCAAAAAAAGCTTTTTTAGAAAAACTTGAGCCGATGGAACTGGTTCAAAAATATACAAAGCTTTTTCATTGGGGAATGAAGCAATTCAACAATCTCGATCCCACCATCGAACCAACTGCAACTGGCCATATTGTTGAACAAATTGAAATGATCAAAAAACTGATCCGGGATGGATATGCTTATGAAGTAAATGGATCAGTTTATTTTGAAGTGAAGAAATACGCAGAAAAATATCCTTACGGAAAATTGAGTGGAAGAGTATTGGATGATCTTTTGGAAACAACCCGCGAACTCGATAGCCAGGAAGAAAAACATGCCCGCCAGGATTTCGCATTATGGAAATCAGCGCCTCCGGAACATATTCAACGATGGGTTAGTCCCTGGGGTGAAGGTTTCCCCGGATGGCATATCGAATGCTCAGCGATGAGTACAAAATATCTTGGTGAGCAATTCGACATTCATGGTGGTGGAATGGATCTATTATTCCCACATCATGAAAGTGAAATTGCGCAGAGCACTATCTGCAATGGTCAAACACCGGCCCGTTATTGGTTACATAATAACATGATCACCATCAACGGCAAAAAAATGGGAAAGAGTTATAATAATGTGATCCGCCTTACTGAATTGTTCAGCGGTGATCATCCTGAATTGGCACAGGCCTATTCACCCATGACCATTCGGTTTTTTGTTTTACAAACGCATTATCGCAGCACACTCGATTTCAGCAATGACGCATTGCAAGCCGCGGAAAAAGGATTGAAAAGATTATGGGATGCATATTCTGAGTTGATGAAAATGTCTGTTGACCCAAAAAAACAAATCAACCCTGAAATCGAAAATCAATTCAACACACTTTGCGGAGAATTCGATGAATTCATGAATGATGATTTCAGTACTGCTAAAATACTCGCCAATATGTTTTCCTTGGTGAACCATATTAACTCCTTCAAGAGTGGCGCCCTCGAAAAATATACCTTATCCGAAGCGACGCTGGAATATGCGAAACGCCAGTTTAAAAATTATCTCGAAGTTGTTTTTGGATTGAAACAAGAAACTGCCGCCGATTCGGAAAAATTGAACGCCGTTATGGAATTGGTGATCGATATCCGGAAAGAGGCCCGAAACAGGAAGGATTATGCTACTTCAGATAAAATCCGAAACCAGCTCACGCAACTCGGCATCATACTGAAAGATGAAAAAGATGGCCATGTGAGCTTTAGCATCGAGTAGTCTTTTACAAAATTTTTTGTTAAAATACCTTCCGTGCAACGTTTTTGCGTCGCGGGAAATCAATGCTATACCCGATAATGGAAATATATTGCGCGTAACTGCGTTAGGTAATAGGCATTTTTGGTTGAGGCTTTAGTGAAAATTGCTTTTTTAAGTCCAGCGGCTGAAAAAGCCCATTACTCGTCACACGAGAAATCCTTTACGGAGCAAAATTCGTATCAGTTAAATAACCTTTTTATTTCAATTTGTTTTATGAAGATCAAGTTTTCGCCTGGGATTATTAGCCTTTTTACTGCCGCATTCATCATGATGGTGGCTTTCAATGCTTGTAACAAGTCCACTGCTTCTACCGGACCAGCACCCGGTACTACATCTGTGTCATCAATTCTGAAGAATGCATCCGACGCAACAATATTTGCCACAGCGATGGCCAGAGTGCATTTGGATACTGTTTTTAATGGCGCGGGACCTTTCACGGTTTTTGTTCCGACAGATGCAGCGTTTGCAGCTTCGGGAGTTACCTTTGCCACAATAAATAATTTGTCGGATGATTCGTTGAGGAAATTTCTTTTGTATCATACCGTCGCAGCAAATTTATTATCCTCCAATTTGCCCGCGGGTCCCAATGCTAAAATAGTAACAGCAGGTGGCGATTCGATTTTTGTTACCAATGTTTCGAATTCAATTTATGTAAATGGAGTTCCATTACTTGCTGCCGACGTGCTCGCAAATAATGGTGTTATTCATGCATTGCAAAGAGCTTTGATTCCGCCCAGAGGTAATATTGTAAAAACACTTCAGAGTGATACATCCTTTTCTTTTTTGTCGGCCGCTATTACCAGGGCCAGCCAGGGAACAACGGATATTACTTCGTTGCTAACAAACAATGCACCTTACACTATTTTTGCTCCCATCAATAACGCCTTTCGCAGCGCGGGTTTTGCAACAACCGATGATATCAACAATGCGAATGCAGATTCAATTGCAAATATTGTGTTGTATCATATTCTTCCGGCAAGAATATTCTCAACTGATATGACATCCGGTCAAGCCGCAAAAACATTAAATGACAGTTCCGTATTATTCGGCTTATCAACAAATGTCAGACAGATCAAAGGAAATCAGAATAGCGCACCCGCAAACACGCTTGCCATTAATGTGATGGCTACGAATGGTGTTGTGTTTGTGATTGATCAATTGTTGGAACCCTAATGTTTAGAATGAAGAAACAGAGCGGAGAGCGCACAACCCTCCACTCTCCGCTCTGTTTCTCCACTCTTCTTTTTACTGTCGGTCACAAAAGAATGAAGCCCTTACGGAATGTAAGGGTTCGTTTTTTAAACTCAGGCATTGCGCCATTATTTTCAGCGCTATATGCAATCGACTCAACCTACTCCGAACTATTCCCCCGTGGCTTATTTTTTTCATAATCCCACCTGCCATAGCTTTTTGTCCAGCCATTAGTCTTGTATCGATAAAAAAAATGAACTGCCAGTGCAGGAACAAACAGGCATATCAAAATAATCCCTAACGTTTTTGTTCCCCAGAAAAAAAATATTATTCCAATCAGTATCAAATATTTTAAAACTCTGAGCCAAGGTGCTTGTACATGTTTTGCAAAAGCAACTTCCAGTTCCCTGCTAATAATTTTTCTCAAAGACATTTTTTAGAAGCATGATTTATTAAAATACTTCGAAACCCGTTGCAATATATTTTATTAAAAATAATCTCGACTCTATAAAAATCGCATAGATATATCGCACTTAAAACCCGGTAGTGGGTCAATTTGAAATATAATTTCATCTTTAGATACTTCAACTATGTGTAACTATGTGCCTACTGTGCCTATGTGGTGAAAAAAAATTTACCATATAGGTACAGTAGGCACATAGTTACACATAGAAATTTCAAACTGACCCACTACCTAAAACTCAGACTATTTGTTGTTTTAAATTTTCTACTCGTATTGTTTCTAATAAAAAATGTCAACTATATTTGAATTTATGTAAAGAATACTTTACATTTGGTCAACTAAACATGACTAAATGGGATCGAAATATTTATTTCCATACAAGAGTCGCTTTGTTGGTATTGGATTAATTCTGCTGCATATTCCGATCAGGGCTATCTGGGAATACCTATATCCCGGGCTCGGCGAACATCATTTACCTGTAAAACCCGGCGATTCTGTATTATTTACCAATCAACATTTATTTTCTATTACGTCTGCGATTCTAATGTTGGTCGGATTATTTTTAATTGCTTTCTCCAAGGAAAAAATTGAAGATGAGCAGATCGCGCAATTGCGGTTGGATTCATTGCGATGGTCCATCTATTTAAATTATCTCATCCTACTACTAAGTTTGATTTTCACAAACGGAATAGATTTTATAGACATTTTGCGACTAAATCTTTGGGTGCCGCTATTATTTTTCATCATTCGTTTCCGCTGGGTTCTTTTTCGCCTCAATAGATCCTTAACCGAAGAAAAAAATTAGCATGAAGAATAATATACGGGTAGAAAGGGCAATAAAAAATATGACACAGGCGGAACTTGCTGAAAAAGTAAAAGTATCGCGACAAACCATCAACAGCATTGAAAGCAACAAATACATTCCTTCGACGGTACTCGCATTAAAAATTGCAAAAGTCTTTGGTAAACCTTTGGAAGAAATTTTCATGTTGGAATCAAAGGATATGAAATAAAAATAAATTTATCAAACTTAAAAAAAGCTGAACAATGTCAAACAATAGAGAACCTGATTATGGTAACGGAAAAATTTGTTACCTGGAAATTCCTGCCAAAAATGTTTCCGAGTCTGCAACGTTCTTTGAAAAAGTTTTCAACTGGAGCATCCGAAAAAATAATTCGGGACATACCGCTTTTGACGATGGCGTCGGCCAGGTGAGTGGAATGTGGGTATTAGGAAGAAAACCGATGACGGAAGTGGGTATTGTAATTTCAATTATGGTAGATGATGCAGAAGCAACCGTTGAAGCGATAAAAGCTAATGGCTGCAAAATCATACAACCGATCGGTATGGACGCACCAGAGATCACTGCAAGATTTACTGATCCGGCTGGAAATATTTTTGGAATATATCAACACCGCGGGTAATTTTTTGGCGAAATAATTTACAGACAAACCATATAAAGTATTAAGGGCATAACAATGACAAACAACAAAACCTTTTTTGCACCGCAACTATTTATTCCCAGCGGTGTCTCAGACATTTCATTTTATATCAAAGCTTTCGGAGCAATAGAAATCAGACCATGGCGAAACGATGATGGCAGCATTCATGTTGCTGAACTTTCTATTGACGGTAACATTTTTCATTTACACGAGGAACGACCAGCAAATGGACAACTTGAACCAAATAAAATAAAAGCTGTCACAACCCTCATAGGTCTTTTTGTTGAGGACGTCGACACTGTAATGAATAATGCACTGGACGCGGGAGCAACACTCTTAAATCCTGCTCAAGACTATGATTATGGTTACAGACAAGGAAACATTCGAGACCCCTTCGGACATCAGTGGATGATAGAAATGAAAATTTAATGTATTACCTGAATATAAAAAATCGCCCAATTGCTGTTATTATTGTTGCCATTCTGTTTATTGTTACAGGAGGTCTGGGCATTGCATATCATTTAAAGGATTTTGCCGAGGCAAATGCTGATCTATTGTTATTGATTTGGGTTCTCTTCGTACGAATCTTAGCTATAGTTTGCGGGTTCCTTCTGCTTTTTAGAATTAAGTGGGCACGATGGCTTGCAATTGTTTGGCTGGCTTACCATATTTTAATTAGCGCATTAAATTCAACCAATGAAATGATTGCTCATATTGTTTTCTTAATACTGGTTTCAATTCTGTTATTTTTACCAACATCTTCAGCATACTTTCAAAACAAAAAATAATAATAGCAAAGGCAAGCCCGCCACTAAAAGATAGTTTCGCAATCGCCAAACCGCTATCTTGTTCATGCAACGTTTCTATTCATTGCCGGGTCAATATTATGACCATGATGAAAAAAATTTTTATACTTCCTGTTTGTATTTTTCTCCTTGTTAGTTGTGATAAAAATATCAAACCAATATCTCGCGATTCCATTATTGGAAAATGGAAGTTGACAGAAACATTGGCCGATCCCGGTGATGGCGGAACCTGGCAACATGCAGATTCCAATCACCCGGTATACCTTACATTCAATGCAGATGAGACATTGACCGCAACACCAGGTAGTCCATACAATGCAATTCGTTACAAAATACTCAGCGATAGTACCATGTTATTTATAAGAACGATGGACACGCTACAGATGCGGTATGTTTTTTTACAAACATCGCTGGCCATCTATCCCCCTTGTTACAAAGCGTGCGGGCAAAAATATATTGCTGTAGAAAACTGAATAAAATCGGTATTGTCTCAGTTTGATTTTAGAGGTGTAGAGTATGACAGAACTTATTTTAATTCATGATTTTTATTTTTCACCCTAAGCAACACTATTAATTAACAGCTTACCATACCCTACGCCTATTAACCTGGGGAATGAGCAGCACCATGAATTACCCAATGAATATTATGCTCGCATTTATGAATATGGATAAATTATTAGGAAAAGATGTGGAGGAAAGTCTGGCGAAGTTGAAAAGTATCTTGGAGAAGAATTAATAATTGATTTTTTTTGTTCAATTTTTGCCCGAAAATTTAAACTCATTGAAATTTCACTGCTTTTTAATTTTCTTCTATTTACCTATTAAAATGAAATTAAAACTATTGATCGTCCCTTTCACAAATTAATTTACAAATTTCTCGGATTTTTCCATTTCTTATTGAGTCTTTCTATCGTCCCCTTCAATCTTTCATTTCTTGTTTCTTCTCTTTTTGCAGTAATGATCCATTCTACATATTCTTTTTTATTGGTGAAGGATAACGTTTCAAAATATGCACTCGCTGTTTTGCTTTTCTTCAATGCAGCGGCTAGATCATCGGGCAATTTTACTGTTTTCTTCACCGGATCTACATAATCAAAAATCAATCGCACTGCAGATTTTGTTTCCTTCTTTTCGTCCGCGTCTGTTTTCAAACGCATGCCAAATGCTGACCAAGTATCGTCGAATGATATCAGGCTTAACCATTGCAATTCTTTATGTTCGAGTAATTTTTCCCAACCCTTATCGCGCGTAAGATCTGTTTGTATCGATGAAGATCCTTTCGGATAATATATCCAGCAGACAATACCAGGTTTTAGCAGCGCCAGTATTTTTTTCAATTCTTTTTCCATCGCCGATTTATTTTTCACGAACCAATGGACCTGGTCATATTCTTTTATAGTCGCAGAAATTTGTACATTTTTTAGCAGCGAACGCAGATGCGAAAAGCCATCGGCAGGTGCATTTACCGAAAGTAATTTCATTCCTTCCTTCATGCGCAGTTTTTGAGCAAGATTATGGGGCATAAAAAAGACTTTTTTTTAGGCTGAACGCACAACGCTTAACGCAGCGTCCAGCGTCCAGCGTTCAGCGTTTAGCGTTCAGCGTTTAGCGTTTAGCGTTTAGCGTTTAGCGTTCGGCATCATGCGTTCAGCGTCCACCAAATTCCACAATATATTCCGAAAGATACCAACTCGAATCTTTGAAATTATCCTTGAAAAATAATCTTGCTTTCTCTCCCAATTTCAAACATGTATTCTTATTCGACTTATTCTTTGCATCATTCAACGGCTGAAGAGAAGGATACCAGATAATATGCCCGGGTTTGTCCAATAGCAACTCAGGCGCTGACCATTCCTGTGAATTTTTTCCCAATGAAAGATCCTGATTTTTATTAAAAGAAATATAAATGCTGCCGCCATTCCATGACGGACCTTCTGCTTTTGCCATCAACATCACCCATGCATTCAAAAAAGTATTCCAGCTTACCGATGGACCCCAATAATATTTTCCCGTTGGTGAAGAGGATGCGCCGCCTCCCAAAGAAGTGGGAATTACCAATGAAGAAATGGGAGAACCGATTCCATCCGATGGCGCATTAAAACCATTGCCATCCCAGCGTTTCGCTTTGCCGACAGGATTTTCCAAATCGCTCAACGCTATTCTTGCGATGCTGATGCATTGATGCTGGTGCTCGAGTTCAGCATTATAATTTCCTTTATCGTATTTGCCGGGATAACCATATTCACCAAAAAAAAGATACAGATAATTTCCGCTTGCAACTGCAGAAGGATCACCTACACCGCCTGCAAAATTATTTGCGGTGTTGTGCGGTTTTAAAATCAATCGCGGCTGAAGATCTTCAATAAAAATTCCTTTGTTTTCCCAACTTCTTCCTCCATCAAGTGACTTCATAATTCCGATTCTGCATACTGCTGTTGGTGAAGCTGGTCCGCGAATACCAACCGGCCAATCTGCATCGATATAACCCTCTCCTGTTGCAGCGTCATACGGCAATGTGGATGGGTAATTCTCATTATGATAAACTGCGAATAGTGTTTTACCTGAAATATCTTTCGGATCCTGGTAAACAGTTTCAAACCAAACTGCTCCATGCAAACCCTTTGTTCCGGGCGCGACATTAGGAGGCATTTTTGGTTCAGTAAATTCATTCGATCTTCTGCTGAATGCTTCATCCACATCTTTTCCATCTGCGTATTTCAATTCATTCGAATATCCCCACAACGGATCTTCGCCGTATTTACCCGGGAAAATTCTGAATGTGTCTCCCACCCATGCCTCCGCCATATTGCAATCGACAAATGAATTGAATAAAAATTTTTTTGCAGGAACCAGCCTCGCTTTCGGCTTCTTTACTTCATCACTTTTCTCTACTGCCGTGTGTAAAATAAAAGCAAGGTTAAAAATTATCACGCTTATGATTGCAACAATAGAAATGAAAAAAGCTATTTTCTTGTTTTTCCGGTGATGTTTGCGAGCATGCATTCTGCAAATTATTATATTCAATCGAATAAAAAATGAATTTCGCGCAGAGCACGCAGAGAAAAAGAGTACGCAGAGCAGATTGCCTCTGCGTACTCTTTTTCTCTGCGTTCTCTGCGCGAAATTCATTCTACACTTTAGGGTATGTCGCCGTGTATGGATAAATCCTGGATAACCGGTTGCTCACTTGAAAATTTTTTAAACACAGTGGATATCAGAATTCCTTTACCAAAACTGCAACCAGATCTTGGATCTGTATAAACCTGTTGGATCTCTGCATTCCTATTACTGAATAAAAACAAAACAGTGCAATCGGCATATAGTGACGGTTTATATCGCACGAAATGATTGTCGTCATACATGAGCGTATCCATAAAAGAAATGGATTCATAACCTGGATATCCTTTGTTGATGTAAAAGCAAATAGCCACTTTATCCAGAGTTAATAACTTGACGCGAATCTCACCGTAATGACTAACAATTTTATTTTTTTCGATATTGCCTTTTAGGATATATGTGCCCGTTGGATCGACAAAATCACTGTTGGATTTGATGAAGGCGCTGCAGACCATCATTAGCAAGAGAAAACTTTTCATACCTTTTTAGTTTAATGGCGTAAACAGATAAAGTTCTCTCATGGATTGCTATTATAAATGTAGCGCAGAAATGCAGGTACATCCGCCTTTTTCGCTAAAATGAATTGAATGTTATTTAAACGGCATGATATATGGATTAACGAATTATTTCGTAGATTTAACGGCTATAGGCAGGAAATGCTTTGGCATCTTCGTAACTTTTTGCAAAGGGAACTCGTCTAAAAAATCAAAACTGGCATCATGCTAAAAAATTATTTCAAAACAGCATTCAGGAATTTATGGAAGCATAAGGCTTTTTCATTTATTAATCTCACCGGACTGGCTGTCGGCATGACCGCCTGTTTCCTGATTTATTTATATGTAAATTTTGAATTGAGTTATGATGCATTTCATAGCAAGGCGAGCAGAATTTATAGGGTGGTGTCTGATATCAAGACACCTACAGAAACGATTAATGCAGGCGGACCATCATGGGCGGTTCCGCCACATGCCAAGACAGATTTTCCCGAGATAGAAGCTGCAGTCCGTGTTGCAGGCGGTGATAATGTGCTTATACGAAAAGGCAGTATCAAATTCCAGGAAGAGAATGCGATGTGGGCCGACCCTGATTTTTTCCGTGTGTTTGATTTCAAATTACTCAAAGGCGATCCGAAAACCGCTTTGAAAGAACCTTTCAGTGTTGTGTTTTCCGAAAGCGCAGCAAAAAAATATTTTGGGAAAGAGAATCCGATTGGACAAACCTTATTACTCACGGGCGATGCATTGCCCGCAAAGGTAACAGGCATCATGCAGGATATGCCCGAAAATTCTCAAATAAAAGGTGATGTTGTTTTATCCATGGTTACCATCACACAAAAATTTAATGCCGGATTGGATGATCAATGGGGCAATTATGGATCATCCGCATATTTTTTGCTCGCGCCAGGCACCAATGCGAAGGCATTAGAGAAAAAATTTCCTGCATTTCTTGAAAAAAGAAATGGCACAGAGATGAAGCAATTGCAAATGTATCCCACCATTTTTTTGGAGCCGCTGAGAGATGTCTATTTACGCTCTACAAGAGATGGAAACAAATCAGGTAATATTCACAACGTTTACATTTTCGCCAGCATTGCGGCGTTCATATTATTAATTGCTTGTATTAACTTCATTAATCTGACCACTGCACGTTCAACGGAGCGCGCCAAAGAAGTTGGTATCCGCAAAGTAGTCGGTGCATTAAAAAATCAATTGGCAAAACAATTTATTGGCGAATCGGTCATTCTTTGCCTGATTGCATTTGTGCTCACTGTCGGATTATCTGCGTTGCTTTTGCCATTGTTCAACCAGCTTTCCGGAAAAACGATCAGTCACGGTATTTTTGAACATCCGCAATATCTTGTTCAATTATTTTTTGCATCGATCGTGATCGGTTTTCTTGCGGGCATTTATCCGGCAATCGTACTGTCATCATTCAAATCAATCACTGTATTGAAGGGACGTTTTGCGACGGGCACAAAGGGAACGATTCTCAGAAAAGGATTGGTGATCGCACAATTTACCATTTCGATTGCGTTGATCATCGGTACGATCATCGTGTATTCACAAATGCGGTTTATGCGTAACCAGGATCTTGGTTTTTCAAAAGATCAGCTTATTGTTATCGATACATTCGGTGATTCAACTAAAAAAGTTTTCAGAGATGCGATCGGAAGTATTCCGGGTGTGAAGTCAACTGCAATGTCTTCCAGTGTTCCCGGTGGCGGTAATCCAGGTGCCTATTCACAAATCGAAAATAAAAAAGGTGACTTGCAAATCGCCAATCTCGATTTGTATTTTGTTGACTTCGATTATATCGATCAATTCAAAATAAAAATACTTGCAGGCCGCGGGTTCTCCAGAGATTTTCAAACAGACACCACACAGGCAATGATATTGAATGAAGCAGCTATGAAATTGTTCGGTTATACATCACCGGAACAAGCAGTGGGCAAACGTTTCAAACAATGGGGAAGAGAAGGAAAAATCATCGGCATTATGAAAGATTTTCATTTCCGTTCTTTGCAAACTGTCATCAAACCATTGAGTATGCGCATCGAGCCCAATGGATGCAATCTCGTATCTGCAAAATTATCACCGGCTAATTTGCCCGGAACCATTTCTGCAATCGAAAATAAATGGAAGATGGTATTACCGAACAGGCCGTTCAGTTATTTTTTTATGGATGAATTTTTCGACAAGCAATATCGCGGCGAAGAAAGATTTGGAAGATTGTTTCTGAATTTTTCGATACTGGCGATTTTTATTTCCTGTTTGGGTTTACTTGGACTCGCTTCGTACAGCACGATGCAGCGAACCAAAGAAATTGGTATCCGCAAAGTGATGGGTGCTTCGGTTTCAAATATTGTAAATCTATTGTCGAGGGATTTCCTCAAACTCGTATTGATTTCATTCCTGATTGCGGCTCCTATTTCCTGGTACTTTATGTATAAATGGTTACAGGAGTTCGCATATAGAACACCGATAGGCTGGTGGGTATTTTTGATGGCAGGAATTGCCGCCGCAGTTGTAGCCCTGTTAACTGTCAGTTTCCAGGCGATCAAAGCAGCAATCACAAATCCGGTAAAGAGCTTGAGGAGTGAGTGAGGAAAGTTGAGTGGTTGATAGAGTTGAAAAGTTGAATGGTCGATTGGTCGATTGGTCGTTAAGTCGATTGGTCGATAAATCTTTTTATTGGTAAAATTATTTTTTTTATAATGCATTTAATTGACCAATCGACATATCGACCACTCAACTTTTCAACCATTCAACACACTAAACCCGACTCCCTAATAAATCCCTCTCATCAACCTGCTCCATCTCGGTCCACCGGACCAACTCATCCATACCAATGAAGGTTTGCCAACGATATGATCTTCCGGAACAAATCCCCAGAATCTTGAATCGAGTGAATTGTGGCGGTTATCACCCATCATCCAGAAATAATCCATCTTGAAGGTATATTGATCGGTTTGTTGATTATTGATATAATACAAACCATTTTTTGTTTCTAATCTATTTCCTTCATAAGTGCGGATGATTCTTTCGTAAAGCGCAAAATTTTCCGGAGTGAGATGAATGGTAGCTCCTTTTTTTGGAACCCACATGGGACCAAATTCGTCTTCGGTCCAAGGATGATATTTATCATATGGAAAAACGCGACCCGCAACTTTAGCACTATCAATTTCTTTTGTTATTGTTTTTGCCAGTTTATTATTCAGCATTTTTTGTTTCATCTGGTTTGTGATTAGCATACGGAATTGATTCGGATTATTTGTTTGCTGAAATTCTTCCGTGTTGCTCATGTCGATGTTGTACTCATCTTTTAAAACTGTTTCATCCAGCGGCTGACCAAATGTTTCAACGATATATGGGAATTCAGAATTCGGAGGGAAGTCGGATGCTTTCCCATTAATATAAATCACCTGGTCTTTTATCTCCAACGTATCACCGGGAATAGCGACGCAACGCTTAATATAATTTTCTCGCTTATCGACAGGTCGGAGTAATATCGGATATTCATCCGGATCGGCTAAAAGAATTTTTCTTCCTTCATCTGAATTGCCATTGCCAAGTCTGCGTATCACATCATAGTAAGGATCTTTCGAATCAAATTCTTCTTTATCGATGAGCGTATCATTTACCGGAAGATTAAAAACAACCGGTTCATTTCGTTTGATCGGATGGGCGAACCAGCGTGTATAAGGAATTTTAATCCATTCTACGTATGATGGTATCCGTGAAAAAGGAAGTTGGTTATGCACAAAAGGCATAGCCAGCGGCGTATTGGGAATACGAGGGCCATAAGTCAGTTTGCTCACGAACAGATAATCGTTCACCAGCAATGTTTTTTCCATGGATCCGGTAGGAATAGCATACGCCTCGAATACAAAAGTGCGTATAAGCGTCGCCGCTATCACTGCAAAAATTCCTGCGTCTATCCATTCACGTAAGGCTGTCCTTTTATATCCCTTCGTCTTTTCTTTTCCTAAGTATTGAACTTTGGGATTGTATCCGAGATAAGAAAAATAAGCAACGGGTACAAGTGCTGCTAATATATGTTGATAGAATTTTTGCTTACCATATATTTTTACGAATCCCGTAAAAATTTGCATCGAAATAAACCACCCGATGATCGGAATGAACTGGCAGAAAAATAAATACCGGGCGCCTTTCATCAGATCGAGCATAAACCAGGTATTATAAAATGGAATCAATGCTTTCCATTTGGCCACGCCGGCTTTTTCAAACATCTTATAAAGACCCGGTGCCGGAAGCCAAACAATAACAAGTTGTATAATAAAAAGGAGTAAAATTTGCGGAGTGCTCATAAACAATATTTTCAATCTTTGAAAATACGACACTGAGCGCGTAAATTATAAATTAGTGATTGAAAGTTTTGTTAACCTGTGAGTGGGTGGTCGTGAGATGTGAAACGTGAGATGGCAGAACCTGCTCACATCTTACATTTCACGTCTCACGATTTTTTTAACCACTCAAAAGTTAAATCCAATTCGCAGCCCCATATAATCCACTCGGTCACCGCTGAGGTTGATAGATTCATATCGCAATGCAAGTTCCGTAACTCCGAAGTTCACTCCGATTGAAGGAGCATACGTAAATCCACCTGTAGAAGTTGAGGCCAAATTACTGTTTGAACCCGAATCGTAATAAGATTTATAAATTGAATATCCCAATTCACCCATTACAAAAAAATGACGTGCGATAATATATTTATATCCTGCTTTGAAAGGAATTTGTACGCCGGCTACAAAAGAATTATTCTGGTCGATATTTTTCGGAATCATAACAATTCCTCCACTCGTGAAAGTGGCGAAACCCGGACCTGCATGCACGGATACACGTGCAGTAAATCCCATATTAAAATTGAAAATATCGGCAGCAGAACCAACAGGTATACCTGGCTCTATCCCGAAGCCGACACTAACCAATTTACCTTCTCGTTGCGCCATGGAAGGAAGAGCCATGCACATTAATACAACACCAAAGATCATCGTAAAGATCTTTTTCATAAGATTGAATTTTAGTTAAGAATTTAAATCATTATGAAAACGAAGAAATGGGGAATTTATGCTGGGTGAGAGCGCGTTGATTGGTTGATTCTTTGCGCTTTTGCGTCTTTGCGTGAAAATCCTCACGCAAAGACGCAAAAGCGCAAAGAATCAACCAATCAACTACTCAGCCACCGGCACCTCAACATAAGTCGGGTATTGCGCCGAAAAATAAATTGTGTGTGTTGCCTTGGTAAAATCAGATTCTTTTGCTTCAAAAATATTCGGAACAAATTTTTGCGGATTCCTATCGATCACGGGGAACCATGAACTTTGAACCTGTATCATAATGCGATGCCCTTTACGAAATGTATGATTGATCTGGTGCAAACCGATAACGAATTCCTCAGGTTTGTTTGGAACGAGTGGTTGCGGGTTAGTGAAACTTTTTCGATAGCGGCCACGAAAAACTTCCATCGCTACCGGTAACTGGTATGCACTCATCAATAAATTATCGGGGTCCTTATCAGGGTAAACATCTATCAGCTTAACGATCCAATCCGCATCGGTGGCGCTGGTGCTGGCAAATACATGTGCCGTGATATTGCCTGTGACCGTAATATTTTCCGTGAGTGAATCCATGCTAAAACTGATTACATCCGGTCTTGTATAAACGAAGCGCTGATCTTCTATTAACCACGGTCGCCATCTGCTCCCTGTTCCGTAAGTCGCTTCGATTGGCAACATACGATAAGGCACCGGCTCGGCTGGATCACTTATAAAACTGATCTGTCCGTTTGCTGCAACGGGTCTATTGAAAGATGCAGTATGATTTGGACCTGCGTATATTTTTTTTGTTTCAGTTTCTTTTGGTGGCCATGACTTATAAGTTTTCCATTGATTACTTCCTGTTTGAAAAGAATATGCTTCTTCAAATTTTCCATCGCCGATTCCTTTTAACCAGTAATCGAACCATTTTTTTTGTAAAGCTTTGAACCATTCTGCCGTGTTGCTTCCAAACGAAATTTTTCCGATGCTGTCCGCCTTTTCATGCGCCCACTGACCGTGATACCAGGGACCAAGCACAATGTAATTTCGATTGAATGTATCCTTCTCCTCCATGTGGGCGTACATGAGTTGAGGTCCGTTGATATCTTCCTGGTCAAAATATCCGCCTACATGCAATTGCGGTATTTGTGAATAGGAAATATAATTCAATGGTGAATTTTTTTGCCAGAAACTATCATAATTAGGATGACGAACAAAATTGTTCCATGTCGGAATTTTATCATGAAAATATTTTTCATTTACATTTTTCAATGATCCGAGATGCTTGTACCATTCAAACAAATCAAACTGCGAAAATGGAAAATCGCTGTCAGTAGTGTGATCGTGTTCTATTTCATACGAATACTCCATCCCATAACTCAATCGAAAAGCACCGTTGTGATGAAAGTCATCACCCAAAAATAAATCGCCCATACATGCCTGTTCAGAAGATGCTTTTAATGCAGGGTGTGGATCAACCGAACCAACAAGCGCCAGCCAACCCGGATAAGATACTCCCACAATGCCGGCTTTTCCATTGTTGTTTGGAATATTTTTCACGAGCCAGTCGATCGTATCCCATGTATCTGTACTTTCATCAACTGCTCCCTTTTGTATTGCGTGAATAAGTGGCTGATGAATTTGCATCGTTCCCTCACTCAAATATTTTCCGCGTATATCCTGGAAAATAAAAATATATCCATCTTCAGCCATATTCGCATAGGCGAAACCGTGAGTAATGCCAAACATTGCGTTGTCTACAGGAAGTCCGTCGTTGGCGCCATACGGAGTGCGCTTAATAAGAAAAGGAAGTTCACGTTGCGGCCCAACAGGTGTGAGAATTGCCGTGTATAGTTTTACACCATCTCGCATCGGAATCATCACGCTTGTTTTCTTATATACAGTTATCGGATTTGTCTGAGCAGCAGAAAATAAAACAGAAACAATGAGGAAAAATAAAAGGAAATATTTTATCATAAGCCTTTGGTTGTAATAGTTGTGATTTGGTTTTGCCGACAGCGTCAGAAAATGTATCTCCAGATTTGATATTGCATTATTAAAATCTTCAAATTAAAACTTCATTTGCAAATCCCTATGTGTACCTATGTTTCTATGTGCCTATGTGGTGAAAAAAAATCTCGACTGTGTATGTTTTTTTTCACCACATAGGCACATAGAAATATAGGTACACATAGGTGTCGAAGCAGGCTACTCAAATCGCTGCATCTTATTTCTCAGTGAAAGAATCTCGCGCTGCAAATCTTTTATGCGGTTCAGCATATGCCTGATGACATCCAATCCCTCCATATTAATATTGAGGTCATAATGAAGATGAATGAATTTTTCAAGCTCCTGCAGGTCTTCGTCGTTGATGACTTTTTTTTCTTCGATGGTATTCATCTCTATCAGTCCATATTCATGCAGTGCATAAATGAAATCTGCATCGACATTATAATATTCGCAACATGCTTCTACAGCGATAAATTGTTGTGCTTGCATGGCAATTTTTTTATTATGACCTGGACAACTCCCTGAATAATTCTTTTTGTTTCTCTGTAAGATTTTGCGGCAGCTTCACAGAATAAGTAATATACAAATCCCCGAACTCGGCTTCTTTTTTATATACAGGAAATCCTTTTCCCTTTACTCTTGTCTTTGTTCCGTTTTGTGTTTCGGGATTTATTTTCAGTTTGAGTTTTCCACCCAGGGTATCAATAGTGAGTTCTCCTCCTAAAACAGCAGTGTACAAATTAAGATCGATGGTTGTATATAGATCGTTTCCCTGGCGTTTGAATTTCGGATCATCTGCAATCACGAATGTAATATATAGGTCACCGTTAGGTCCGCCATTAACTCCGGGTCCCGCATGTCCTTTTAATTTTATCACTTGTCCATTTTCAACGCCGGCAGGAATCGTAATCCTTATATTTTTTCCATTAACCGTTAGTGTTTGCTGCCGCGTATGATATACTTCCGCCAGCGTGAGATGCAATTCTGCATTATAGTCTTCTCCTTTAAATTTTACATTGCTGCTTCGCCTGTTTGTCCGGTTGCCAAACATGGATTGAAAGAAATCCGAAAATTCTTCGCCATCAAAATCACCTCCGTAGAATTCTGTTTGCGGTCCGCCGCCTCTTGCCGATCTCTCCTGTTGTGCCTTTTCAAATTGTTCGGCATGTTGCCAGTTCTCTCCGTACTGATCATATTTTTTTCTGTTCTCCGGATCACTCAACACTTCATTCGCCTCATTAATTTGTTGGAATTTTTTATTTGCCTCCTTATCGTTGGGATTGAGATCGGGATGATACTTGCGCGCCAGTTTCCGATATGCTTTCTTGATATCTTCGGGAGACGCGTTTTTATTTAGTCCTAATATTTTATAGTAATCGATGAATGCCATGATGTGCAAAGTTACAGAACCATGATTGATGAGATTTGAAAAAGACTACGAGGAGAGTTAAGTTGTTGATTAAGTTGATAGTTTGAATAGTTGATAAGTTGTGAACCATGATTAAGGGATTGAAGGATTATCATGAAGTTTACAAACGACAATGTGATCAGTGATCTATGCGCTAACAATTAATAGAACTTCATGATAATCCTTCAATCCCTTAATCATGGTTCACAACTTATCAACTATTCAAACTATCAACTTAATCACCAATTACTCTCCTCACAATCTTTTTCAAATCTCATCAATCATGGTTCACACAATTTCTCTAACAACATCGCAAATTACTTTTGGTTTGCCCAACGTATAATAGTGCAGTACCGGAACACCGGATTTTTTCAACTCTTTACTCTGTTGAATAAGCCATGAAGTTCCTACCCTCTCCACCTCTTCATCATTTTTGCATTTCATGATTTCTTTAGAAAGTTCCATGGGAAGATCAACATGAAACACTTTCGGAAGCATACTTAATTGCTTTCTTGAAGTGATCGGTTTTAGTCCGGGGATAACTGGCACGTCTATACCATGCGCGCGACATGCTTTTACGAAGTCAAAATATTTCTGGTTATCAAAAAACATTTGTGTGGTGACATATTCCGCACCTGCATCCACTTTTGCTTTAAGGTACATCAAATCGGTATCAAGGTTTGGCGCTTCGAAGTGTTTTTCAGGATACCCGGCAACACCGATGCAAAAATTTGTTTTGCCACCGTTTTTAATATCTTCTTCCAGGTACATACCGGCGTTCAGGTTTACGACTTGTTTCAGTAAATCGAGCGCATATTGGTTGCCGTCAGGTTCCGGTTCAAAAGAAGCTTCGTTTTTCGCAGCGTCGCCACGCAACACAAGTACATTATCGACACCCAAAAAATGCAGATCGATTAGAGCATCTTCGGTTTCTCTACGTCCGAATCCGCCGCAGATCAGGTGTGGCACCGCATCTACCTTATAGTGATTCATGATAGCCGCGCAAATACCAACAGTTCCCGGCCGTTTACGGACTTCCACTTTTTCGAAAGTGCCATCCGTTTTTTTCTTGAACATGGTCTCACTCCGATGATAAGTGACATTGATAAACGAAGGGTTGAAAGCCATCATCGGATCGAGATGATCGTAAATAGAATTGATGGTTTTCCCTTTTAAGGGTGGCAATATCTCGAAAGAAACTAACGTATTTTTTGCCTGTCGTATATGGTCAATAACCTTCATAATGCGCGTAAATGATTTGAATGATTGAATATGGTTTGATCGATTCCATAAAGGCGCTCAATCACTGCAATCATTGTGTTATTTGGATTGCAAACTTAGTTCAATACCAGTTAGAACACAAACAGGTGTTAAACTATTTTTAGAAGCCTGCCAATTCGATTTCTTCGGTATTTTTGCACAAAATCAAAGGTTTTGAGTCTCACTATATATACCAAAGAACTTGTAAAAACTTATAGTAACCGTACCGTTGTTAACCACGTTTCTGTCAATCTCAAACAAGGTGAAATCGTCGGTCTGTTGGGACCAAATGGCGCGGGTAAGACAACTACCTTTTATATGGTGGTAGGACTAATAAAACCCGACGAAGGGGATGTATTTCTTGGCGACACCGACATCACCAAGTTACCAATGTACAAAAGGGCTCAAATGGGTATTGGTTATCTTCCACAAGAAGCTTCGGTATTTCGCAAGCTGAGTGTGCAGGATAATATCAAGGCAATTCTTGAAATGACAAAATTGACAAAGGAGCAACAGAAAGATAAACTGGAATCCTTACTTGATGAATTTGGACTGCATCATGTTCGTAAAAATAATGGTGATTCATTAAGCGGCGGTGAAAGAAGAAGAACGGAAATAGCAAGGGCGCTGGCAGTGGATCCCAAATTCATCTTACTCGATGAACCATTTGCCGGCGTGGATCCGATTGCTGTGGAAGATATTCAAACAGTTGTTGCTAGATTAAAACTAAAAAATATCGGCATCCTTATCACCGATCACAACGTAAACGAAACACTCTCCATTTGCGACCGCGCTTACTTATTGATTGATGGAAAAATTTTCAAGCATGGTACTGCGGAAGAACTTGCGAATGATGAACAAGTGCGTCGTTTGTACCTGGGAAGAAATTTTGAATTGAAACGAAAAGATTATTTGCACGAAGAAGCAAAAAATGAAGCGACGTTGGATAATATTGTGATGTCAATAGAGAATGCAATTGATGGAATAGATAAAATAGAAGCAGCAACCAAAGAGCGCGACAGGCTTTCAATGCCATTGCCAGGCGGGAGTACTGTTTTTGGTACCACCGGTCTCACAACCACCGCAGGGTTCAACGAGGAAAATGAACTCGGAGTTGATTACTATTTACGATTTATCAACGATACAAAGAACGCACTTATACAATACGCCGAAAAAAATAAGAAGCCAGAAATACTGGAAAGAGCAAAGTACTTGGGTGATGAAAACAGAGATCTGAATGCCGACCTGAATGTATTGCTGTTATTATTAAAAGCTGAACAGTGATAATGGTTTTTCACCAGGTTAATTAGTTCTCTGATACTTTTCTTACCAATTGAAATAACACCGCCACCGCTGCCTGAATCGTTTGCCGATCATCGATAAACTATACATTGATCATTTATTCTTATTTTGCTGTCAATGAAATTACTTAGTCCCGCCATATCACGGCTGGCACGACTTCGTTCCTGGCAAATTGAGCAATGGGTTCAGCATCCTGTTGCAGTGCAACGAGAAGTATTGCAGCATCTCGTTACGTCGGCGCAATACACGGAATTTGGCCGCAAGTATAATTTCTCCAAACTTTTTTCCATTAAAGAATTTAAGAAGGCAGTCCCGCTTCACGAGTACGATGATCTGAAACCTTATATACATCGTATCATGAATGGGGAAGAAAATATATTATGGAACACGCCAATCAATTGGTTCGCGAAAAGCAGCGGTACTACCAGTGATAAAAGTAAATTCATCCCGGTGAGTGAGGAAAGTCTGCAGGACTGCCATTATAAAGGAGCGAAAGATGTGTTGACGATGTATTATAATTTCAATCCCGATTCGGATCTATTGACCGGAAAGGGTTTGGTTATCGGGGGAAGTCATACAATTAACCAGGTGAATGAAGATGTACATTATGGAGATCTCAGTGCAGTACTTTTACAAAATTCTCCTTTCTGGGGAAATTGGATAAGAATTCCTGAACTCAATATCGCATTGCTCGATGAATGGGAGGATAAAATAGAAAAACTTGCGCAAGGAACCATTCATGAAAATGTCACTTCAATATCAGGAGTACCTACATGGACAACCGTGCTTATCAAACGCATACTTGAGATAACAGGAAAAAGTACGCTCGCGGAAGTGTGGCCTTCGCTTGAACTATACATACATGGCGGAGTATCGTTTACCCCTTACCGTGAGCAGATGGCGAAACTGATCGGAAAAGATATCAACTATCTCGATATGTATAATGCCAGCGAAGGATTTTTTGCTGCGCAGGAAAATCCGCATGAAGACGGAATGCTTTTATTTTTCGATCACGGTATTTTTATGGAATTCATGCCCGTTGAAGAATATGGGAAACCTCAGCCGGAAACAATCGGATTACAAGATGTAGAAACGGGTCAAAATTATGCGCTCGTAATAAATACAAATGGTGGCTTGTGGCGATACCTGCTTGGTGATACGATTCAATTTACTTCTTTGCATCCTTATCGTATAAAGGTAAGCGGAAGGCTTAAGCATTTTATAAATGCTTTTGGTGAAGAAGTGATCGTTGACAATTCCGACAGAGCTATTTCAATGGCAAGTGAAAAAACAGGAGCAGTCGTAAATGACTACACAGCAGCGCCGGTATATTTCAGCGAGCATAGTAATGGTGCGCATGAATGGCTGATCGAATTTGAAAAGGAACCAGACAACATGGAGAGTTTTATGTATGAATTGGATAAAGCTTTACAAAGTATTAATAGCGATTACGAAGCAAAACGTCATAAAGATATTGCACTTGGTTTGCCGCGCGTCACATCTCTTCCCAAGGGATTGTTTGTAGAATGGCTGCGCAGCAAAGGCAAACTCGGCGGGCAACATAAAGTACCTCGTTTATCAAATGATAGAAAACATGTAGAGGAAATTCTTGCGATGTATGGGGAACGCAGAACGCTTAATGCTGAACGCTAAACGCAGGACTCAAAGCCACAACGAAGAATTCGGCGTTAAGCGTTCTGCGTTCCGCGTTCCGCATTCACCAACCCTCCAACAATCATCAAACTCACAAAAGAAGAAGTATAAAACAAATACAAATACGGTACATCAATAAAATTAAAAAAAATTACCAGGCTGATTTTTAAAGTTGCGATTGGAATATTGTGAAGTTTCTTTTTTTTGTTTCGATAATAACAAACTCCAACAAATAATAATGGTACCGTAAATGTTAATATTATAAGAAGATCATGCAGCAATGCTGTTTTTCCCGGTCCAAAAAATTTTGCAAATCCAAGACTCAGCCAAAAAACTTCGCGACTGTCATTCCAAACACGACCAGCAAAATCAATGTATTTCGCAGGCAAGGCGAGCAACTCGGTAAATGCATTCCATCCAAATGGAATAATAAATAAAAAAAGAAAACAGAGAAACCCGGTGCCGATAAAAATCAACGTTTCCTTTTTTTTCTTATTTAACAATAAATAGAAAATAAATGCAGGCACCCATCCAATCAAAGCATACCTGCTCAGCATGCACAATGATGTGGCAATTGCTATCAAAAAAATATTTCCGGAAAAAATCGCGAGCGCAAGGAACGCATAATAAATAATCACCACTCCCTCCTCACTCATTGTTAAAACACCATGCATGTCGTCTTCAGCAAACAGCCACCAGAATAATATAACGGCGATGATCAGGGCAACAAAAGGCTCAATATTTTTTTTATTAAAGTTCAGTTTGAATAAAAAAATGCTGAAAGCAAAAAGAAGGCAGGCAACCGTTATCCATCGCAGATCGAAATTAAAAAGAACAGCGGGACTGAAAGGTATCCACATGGCTGGCAGATACACCGGCTTTGTACCATTCCATATTTCGGGGATAGTATCATAAACATGTTTCCATTGTCCATCAATCAATCTTTCATTCATCACTTTGATCACCGGAAGCATATCCGCATAGTCGATATCAATCGGAATAAGGTCGAACCAATACCTGCTGGTTATATAAGCCATCACCATCATTGCAACAAATGCCAGCCATTTGAAATACTTGCTGAATTTATTTGCCACTGCAGGTTGAATGCGGCTTTTTTCTGCAGGAGGAATCAGAATAACCAGCATCGGAATGCTGATTCCTCCAATAAAGTAGATGATCGAAACAACGGAACTATAAGATGCTATTTTCAAACCCCAGGTAACGCAAATGGTTTCTATTGCAAATGCCAGGAGCAGCCATCTTACGATATGTTTTTTGCTAAACATGTCTTTAAAAAGAGATAAATAAATATATTTATTTAAAAGCAAACAGATGAGTTTATATATTTGACAATCCTTAATTAGACGCTTATGAAAATTCTGGAAGGAAAAGTATCGATAGTAACCGGAGCATCACGCGGCATCGGAGAAGCGATCGCTTTGAAACTCGCTGAACATGGATCGCATGTTGCTTTTACGTATCTCAATAGTGATGAAAAAGCAAAAGCACTGGAAAATAAATTAAAAGATCTTGGCGTCAAGGCAAAAGCATATAAAAGCAACGCGAGCATTTTTTCCGATTGCGAAACTTTTGTAAACGATGTACTGAAGGAGTTTTCAACGGTTGATATTTGCGTAAACAATGCGGGCATTTCAAAAGATAATTTACTACTCCGATTAACACCCGAGCAATGGGATGAGGTGATGGATATTAATTTGAAAAGTGTGTTCAATATGACGAAGCAGGTCATTCGCCCGATGATGAAAGCAAAAAAAGGATCCATCATCAACATGAGTTCGATTATAGGTATCCGTGGGAATGCTGGCCAGTCCAGTTACGCTGCTTCCAAAGCAGGTATCATCGGATTTACCAAATCTGTTGCACATGAACTGGGCAGCAGAAATATCCGGTGCAATGCCATCGCTCCCGGTTTTATTGAAACGGATATGACGCATTATCTCAAAGATGGAGAAACTTCAAAATCTTTTTTAGAAAAAATTCCATTGGGCCGATTTGGAAGCGCTGAAGAAATTGCCAACACAACCCTGTTTTTGGCCAGCGAATTGAGTTCATATATCACCGGACAGGTTATCAGTGCCTGCGGTGGCTTGAATATATAAAAATCTCTTTGCGCCTTCGCGCCTTTGCGTGAATGAAAAAGTATGAATTTCATCAAGATCAAAATTTTTCATTCACGCAAAGGTGCTAAGTCGCAAAGAAATGTTTTGGATATCACAATAAAATTTAACAGTATCCATTCTTTTTTTCGTTTTCGGATGATTATTTTTGCCGCCATCGCATGAAACGAAAAAAGTTCATATCGATTTTCCTGATCCTTGTCTTGAGCATACAACTCTTGCCATTAAAGCAAATGGTAAGCTGGCTCATCACAAACCAAGTCACAGAAGAATTGGTTCACATACACGACTCAGGTAAAATTACCGGGCTCGATGAAGTACACAAACACTTCGCTCCAGGTCAGGATTTTTTCTCCACACATATTTTTAATATTTCCCAGGGCTCTGTTCATCATGATGCTGAAGCGCTAATCGCAAGGCACGCAGATGATATTCCAACGCCGCCTCCGAATTGCTGATATATACAGGAAGGTATAAGGATTAAGGTGTAAGGTATATCATACCTTATATCATACATATACTTTATACCCTATTCCTTACCCCTCTTCATGATATGCTTGCCGCATCATCATTCATTTACTATTTAATTTTTTACTATCATGAAAAAGCTGTTTCAAAATGCGGCTGCAGACATTCCTGCGTCCGTAGTAGTCTTTCTTGTTGCTCTACCGCTATGCCTGGGTATCGCACTTGGTTCTAATGCACCATTGTTCTCTGGTATCATTGCAGGCATTTGCGGTGGACTTATCATAGGAGCTTTAAGTGGCTCGGCACTTAGTGTGAGTGGCCCTGCTGCCGGACTCACAGCCGTTGTCGCTGTAGCCATTGGTAAACTTCCCGTATATGAAGCGTTTATTCTTTCAGTTTGTATTGCAGGTGTAATACAAATTATTTTTGGTTTTATTCGCGCAGGTATTATCGGTGATTATGTACCGAACGCTGTGATCAGAGGAATGCTTGCAGCAATCGGAATCATCCTGATATTAAAACAACTTCCGCACCTGGTAGGGTATGATAAAGATTTTTCTGGTGATGAAGCGTTTATCCAAATCGACAAACAGAATACTTTTTCTGAATTGATTTATTCCATCAACTACCTGTCACCAGTAGCCGTATTTATCGGATTGTTTTCTATCGGCGCTCTTGTATTGTGGGAAAGGCCTTTCTTTAAAAAGAAAAAAATATTTACATATATCCCCGCACCGCTGGTTGTGGTTTTTGCGGGAGTACTCATCAATACTTATTTCATTAATTCGGGTTCGCGTTTTGCGATCGAACAAAATCACCTCGTTAATTTGCCGATCGCAAAAAGTTTCGATTCCTTTATTGGATTCTTCACTTTTCCTGATTTGAAATACCTGGCGAATGCAGCGGTATGGACAACGGCGCTTACACTCGCATTGGTAGCAAGTCTTGAAACATTATTGAGCATTGAAGCAGTCGATAAACTCGATCCATATAACAGGCGCACCCCAACCAACCGCGAATTAAAAGCGCAGGGAGTTGGAAATTTTATCTCCGGACTTTTAGGTGGATTGCCTGTTACATCTGTTATCGTGCGTAGTTCAGCCAATGTAAATGCTGGTGCAAAAAGTAAATTTTCTACTATCCTTCATGGAACATTGCTTTTATTAAGTGTGCTCTTCATTCCGGATCTGCTTAATAAAATTCCATTGAGTGCTCTTGCCGCGATACTGATTGTTACGGGATATAAATTGGCGAAGCCGTCTATATTCCTGGAGTTCCATCAAAAAGGAATTGACCAAATCGTTCCATTTGTAGTGACCATCATTGCAATTTTATTATCAGATCTGCTGATCGGAATTCTTATCGGCATAGGAGTTGGATTATTCTTTCTCATCCGCAGTAATTTCAAATCTTCGGTGATGGTTGTTCACGATGAAAATAAATACCTGCTGCGTTTACGCAAGGACGTTTCATTTCTCAACAAACCAATTGTCAAAGAAAAACTGGAGTCAGTTCCGGCAAATGCCTATATCATGATAGATTTGACCAGGGCGGATTTTATCGATAAAGATATAATTGATGTGATCAACGAATTTCTGCATCATGCACATTTGAAAAAAATTCGTGTGGATGTTAAAAAAAGTCAATATAAATTATTGCATCAATTGGTGACTGATCAGATACCTTTGCAAACAAGAACTGCATAAGAAGGAATAATTGGTAGTGCCACAGTTTGGAATTTTTTTATAATCAACTATTTTTGAAAAATTAAATCGACGATATATGTATTCGATAGACAAACTATTACTAGAAAACAAGGCATGGGCAGCAGAGAAAACAGCCGATGATCCGGAATATTTTGAGCGATTGGCTCATTTGCAAACTCCGGAATTTTTGTGGATCGGTTGTAGCGACAGTCGCGTTCCTGCAAACGAAATAACAGGTACACAACCCGGCGAAATTTTTGTACATCGCAACATTGCGAATATGGTAATACACACCGACGTAAATCTTTTAAGTGTATTGGAATATGCGGTCGTTCATTTGAAAGTAAAACATGTTATCGTTTGTGGCCATTACGGATGCGGCGGTATCAAGGCTTCGATGGGCAACCACGATTACAAACAGGTGTTGAATATGTGGCTGAGAAATATTAAAGACGTATATCGATTATACCAGGAAGAATTAGATGCCATTCCAGATCTTGAATTGCGCGCAGACCGTCTGACAGAATTAAATGTAAAAGAGCAAGTGATGCATCTTGCAAAAACTTCCATCATACAACGCGCATGGTTTCATGAACAAAGACCGCAATTGCATGGATGGGTGTATGGATTGAAAGATGGAATAATAAATCCGGTTTTTGATATGGGCAGCGATACGAAGATTGAAAGTTTGTACGCATACGATGACCTGTGATGGGAAGTTGATTGGTTGAGAAGTTGAATGGTTGAATAGTCGATAAGTTGATTGGTCGATAAGTCAATAGGTAGAATAAAGCTGATTATAAATTCCAAACAATCCACCTTACTGGACTAATCGACTTATCGACCAATCAACTTATCGACTATTCAACTATTCAACCAATCAATTCCTCACTTCTTAAACTTCTTTATCGCATTTTTCGAAAATTCACTCAAGATCAGTTTGCCGCTGATGGCCGCACGATCTGATAGAAGGTGATCCCAGTCGTCGGTTCCTTTCCAGAATATTTTTTTCATGGCTTCCATTGCTTCTGGATTTGAATGTGCAAGATTATTTGCGATCCTGTTTATTGATTCATCCATCATTTCGGCGCTGTGATGCAACTCGGCATACAATCCTTTTTTTCCTGCCCAGTCGGCGCTGCGCCAAAGTGTGGCATCGATTGCCAATTGTGAGAATGCAGCTATACCTATTTTTCTTTCTATCGCGGGACCAACAACAAATGGACCGATACCGATGGCGAGTTCACTGAGTTTTATATCGGCTCCTTCTAGTGCAACGGCGTAGTCTGCGGCAGCAGCCAGTCCAACTCCACCGCCAACACATTTGCCTTGTATGCGCGCAATGATGAATTTCGGGCATTTGCGTATTGCATTAATCACATGTGCGAAGCCGTTGAAAAAATCTGTTCCCTGCTCTTTGTTCTTGATGGCGATTAATTCATCGAATGATGCTCCCGCACAAAAAGTTTTTTCACCGGCAGATCTGAGAATAATGACTTTTGTTTCGGCATCATTGCCCGCACTATGAATTTCCTTGGCCAGTTCGTCCAATATTTTCGTTGGCAAAGAATTACTTTGAGGATGGAAAAATTCAATGGACGTAATGCCAGTGTGCGTCGAAGAGGTTACATAACCGTTGTCCGGTGTACTCATTTTAATCTAATTTATTTACAATTCTCTTGATTCCATCTTTAATGAGATGCTGGTCAAAATTAATCAACAATCCAAGTTTCAAATTAGTAAGTTTCAAATAAGTTAAGACTTGCTTATGATGCACGGGTGCCAACGCTTCAACGCATTTCAATTCAACAAGTACTTTTTCCTCAATTATAAGATCAACTCTAAATCCTAATTCTTGTTTTACATTTTTCCAAATTACTGGTATCGCAACCTGCCTTCTAACTCGTAATCCATGTGCATTTGCTAACTCGTATGCTACAATGGTTTCATATACTGATTCAAATAATCCCGGTCCTAGCTGCACATGAACCTTATAAATAACATCGACAATGATTTTTGCAATCTCATTTTCAGTCATATACTTTACTTTGCGTTTTGGCGCCTTTGCGTGAATAAGTAAATTTCAACAGTATTAAGGTCGAAATTTTCTGTTTTCTCGCAAAGGCGCAAAAACGCAAAGAGAAAAGGTTTTATCACGGTTTTTTGCGGACCATCGTGAGTATCGTGGCGATGGCTACGCTTTCGCCGGTTTCGTCATATACATCAACATACCATTTCACAATTCCTTTGGGAATATCATTTTCATCTTTCTGTTCTTGTTGAATTTTTTCCTTGCATGTGAGCTTTACGCCTATAGTTGCTCCTGGATATACCGGTTTCAGAAACCTACATTCCTCGATTCCATAATTCAGCAACACCGGACCTTTTTTTGCATCGACAAACAAACCTGCCGCGGCACTCAAAATAAAATAACCATGCGCAACCGGCTTTGTAAAAATCGTCCCCTCCAAAGAAGTATGATCCGTATGCGCATAGAAATGATCCCATGATACGTTGGCGAAATTTACAATGTCCGTTTCACTGACAGTGCGCTTGTGCGTTATAACGGTGTCGCCTATCTGCAATTCTTCAAAATATTTTCTGAAAGGATGTTTCTCGTCTTCTTTCTGTTTTGCATGCGGTTGATAAACTCCTGTGATCGCAGTGAGAGAAGTTGGTGAACCCTGCACTGCAACACGCTGCATATAATGTTTCACTCCGCGGATGCCACCCATTTCTTCACCACCACCAGCGCGCCCCGGTCCGCCGTGCACCAGCAAAGGCAACGGTGATCCATGCCCCGTACTTTCTTTAGCACAATCATTATTCAAAACTAAAATTCTTCCATGATGAGTACCGGCACCGATTACATATTCCGTTGCAATCACATCACTCGCTGTAACAATCGAACTGCACAAGGAACCTTTTCCTTTTTTGGACAATTCAATCACATCATCCATATTTTTATAAGGCATGATCGTACTCACCGGACCAAAAGCTTCAACAGCATGCGGCTCCTCGTTTGAAAAAGGTTTTTCATTCATCAACAATAACGGGCTCATGAATGCACCTTTCACTGCATCCGCATCAATCAATTCCACACTATCCAACGAACCATAAACAAGTTGAGAAGATGCAAGCAGTCGTTGCACCTGGCTTTTTACTTCAGTGCGCTGACCTTGTCCAGCCAATGATCCCATTCTTACTTTTTCATTCAGCGGATTGCCGATCGTTGTTTGCAACAAAGCTTTTGTGAGCGCCTTCGTCACATCTTCTAATTTATTTTCCGGAACAAAAATTCTTCGAACCGCAGTACATTTTTGTCCGGCCTTTGTCGTCATTTCTTTCCTCACTTCTTTAATAAAAATATCCCACTCAGGCATATCGGGATTTACATCATTTCCCAATACAATACAATTCAATGAGTCCGCTTCCATATTGAAAGGTGTATTGGCTTCCATAATTTTTGGATTTGATTTCAACATCAATCCAGTATTTGCAGAACCAGTGAAGCTAACAACATCCTGTGCATTCACATGATCTAGTAAATCACCCGCGCTTCCGCAGATTAATTGCAAAGCACCCTTTGGTAAAATGTCCGATGCAATGATTTCCCTCACGACTGCTTCCGTGAGATAAGAAGTAATTGTTGCCGGTTTTACAATCGCAGGAACACCGGCTAATAAATTGACTGCGATTTTTTCAAGCATTCCCCAAACCGGAAAATTAAATGCATTGATATGAACGGCGACACCTTCTTTCGGAATCAAAATATGCTGACCCATGAAAGAATTGTTTTTACTCAGATTCATTCCTTCACCATCGGTACAAAAACTTTTATCGGGAAATTTTCTACGCAGAGAAGCATAAGAAAATAAATTGCCGATGCCACCTTCAATATCAACCCAGCTATCGGCTTTTGTTGCGCCGGTATAATAACTGATCGAATAAAATTTTTCGAGATGATTGCGTAAATGCAGCGCGAGCGCTTTCAACATTTTTCCGCGCTCATGAAATGTCATTTTCCGTAAGGCAAGATTGCCGGTTTTTCTTCCGTAATCCAACATCGCCGCAAAATCCAATCCTTTGCTGGACGCTCTGAAAATTTCGTCGCCGGTTACTGCATTAAATAAAACCTGCCCCTCGCCATCACCTTGTATCCATTTCCCCTGCACATAATTTCCAAGCTTATTCATATGGTAATAATTTTAATCGTGAACTAAATTACTTTAAAACAAGATATCGTGAAGCAGCATGATTTTAAGCCGTGACGCTGTTTGGAATTTCTTTTAGGTAAAGGGTGCGAGGTATAAGGCATGGCTCACCATATTTCAATTCACGGTTTTATTTTCCATAATTAGTGTTATTATTAATTTAACAGCTTGCCATACCCTACACCCTTAACCACAAACCATAAAAAATCAAACTGAGGCACCACATGATTTCGATCATAAACTCATACTTTTGTGTCGCTTAATTTTGACAAAAGTTTTGCGAGATGGTCCACAAACTAACGGCATTGATTTTCTTGATTGCTGTTGCTGGTTCAACCTTCAACAAAACTATCGCTTTGATAGATTATAGCCTCAATAAAAACTTTATCGCTGCTCAACTCTGTGAAAATCGCAATGTTCCTATGAGTTGTTGTCGTGGTAAATGCTTTTTGAAAAAACAATTACAGAAAGAGGAATCCGGTAAGAATACAAACTCATCTTCCAGGCAGGAAGAAATAAATATTCAATGGTTTTGCGAAGAGGCACTACAAAACGAATTTAGCATTTCAACAAAAGATCTTCTTTTCCACAATCATTCATCGAATACTTGTTCTGTTTTATTACCTGCAGTTTTTCACCCGCCTGGGAGAATCTGATGTGAGTCGATTGGTCGATAAGTCGATATGGCAGTAATTACTAGTGAGGCAACATTTATTTGCAATCACGCTTCAACATATCAACCTATCAACTTATCAACCTATCGACCAATTCCCGACTCTTGCGTTATTAAATTTATTTTCTATTACATAATTAATTAAAGGTGAAAAAAACACTATTCATTTTGATCATCTCCCTCTCCATTTCGGCTGCGCATGCCTGTGATATTTGCGGATGCGGAGGGAGTAATATATATATGGGCATGCTGCCCGATTTCAAAACAAAATTCATCGGCATCAGGTATCATTACATGCAATATTACACGCAGCTTGCTACCGATCAAACGCAGTTCAGTCATAACTACTATAACACTGTTGAAGCCTGGACAGGATGGAATATTGGAAGAAAATGGCAGGTGCTGGCTTTCGTTCCATATTACTACAATAAACAAATGGATGATGACGGTGCTTCCAGTAAAAGCGGTCTGGGTGATATTACAATCCTGGCTAATTACCAACTACTTCATACCAGGACAACAAGTGAACACAACAATAGTGTTGAGCAATCATTGTGGATCGGCGCAGGTGTCAAACTACCAACAGGAACATTTAAACTTGATGTAACTGATCCGGCAACAACAATCGCCGATATCAACGCGCAAATTGGAACCGGCAGCACGGATTTTTTGTTGAATGCAATGCATCATTTTCGTGTCAATCAATTTGGCGTGAATACTTCCGCGAATTATAAAATCAACACAAAAAACAGATCCGATTATAAATACGGAAATAAATTTACCGGAACCAGTATTGCATATTATCGTATCCGCGTCGGAGGAATTGCAATTGCTCCCAATGCAGGCGTGATTTATGAACACACCGAACAAAATACATTCGATAAAGCAAGTGTTCAATTCACCGGCGGATATGCAGTAAGCGGACTAGCCGGAGTGGAATTCACTTTCAATAAAATTGCGATTGGATTTAACGTGCAGAAAGCATTTAGTCAGCACTACGCAGGTGGACAAACAAAAATGGAATTCAGAAGCATGGCGCATGTGACGCTGGCGCTATAAACCAATGTGCAAATAGATAAGTTTTGAACCATGATTAAAGGATTGAAGGATTGCCATGAAGTTTACAAAAGATAACATGATCATTCACCCATACTCTAGCAATTAATGGAACTTCATGGTAATCCTTCAATCCTTTAATCATGGTTCAAAACTTATCCATTCGCACATTTGCTTCTGTCAACCTGACACAAATCACTCTTGGTAAATATTTTGATCATCTCTCCCTATGGAAAATATTTATTCATTCCTGGATCATACCTACAATTCCGATTATCAGTTATTGGATGTTTATTCAAAAACGATTACAGATGTGGTATCATCCGTTGCGGAAGCAGTGGTGCATATCCAGGTGCAAAAAGAAGTTATAGACAGAAGAACAAATCAAAAGCAACTCGTGCCGGCATCAGGCTCGGGATTTATCATTTCTTCAGATGGATTTGTGATCACGAATAATCACGTGATTGAAAAATCGAAAGAGATCAAGGTGGCGTTGGCAGACGGAAGAATCGTGACCGCCGAATTAAAAGGAGCAGATCCATCTACAGATATCGCCGTATTAAAGATTTATGAAACGGGGTTGAAACCGCTAACCATGGCTGATTCGGATAAACTCAGGCCCGGACAAATAGCAGTCGCAATCGGCAATCCACTAGGTTTGCAGCATACCGTTACAGCCGGTGTTGTGAGCGCATTGGGCCGAACACTTCGTGCGAATAATGGAAGGATGATCGATGATATCATTCAAACCGACGCCTCATTGAATCCCGGAAATTCCGGTGGACCATTGGTGAATTCTGCCGGCCAGGTTATCGGCGTCAATACAGCAACGATTGCATCTGCACAGGGACTTTGTTTTGCTGTTTCATCCAACCTTGCGGCTTATGTAGCAGGCAAACTGATCATGGACGGAAAAGTGAAACGCGCATATCTCGGCATCGCCGGACAATTGGTTAATCTTTCTGAAAGAATGATTGCCGCGAACAGGCTGGAAAAGAAAACAGGTGTATATGTATTCGAAATCGTGGCCGATCAACCTGTTTATAATAATGAAATTCGCATCGGCGATATCATCGTTGCGCTGGATGATAAACCTATTGGCACAGTGGATGATTTACATAAAGTGCTTAACGAAAAACTGATCGGTCATCAGGCAGTGTTGAGTGTATTGCGGAGCGGAAGAAAAACGGATATTAAAGTGGTGCCGGGGGAAATGAAATGAACCATGATTTTTAAGATTGAAAGTGATTATGACGAGAGTTGACTAGTTGATTAAGTTGATAGGTTGAGTTGTTGATCTTTGCGATTTTGCGCCTTTGCGTGATAATTTTTTCACGCAAAGGCGCAAAATCGCAAAGATCAACAACTCAACCTATCAACTTAATCAACCACTCAACTCTCCTTACAATCATTTCAAATCACGTAAATCTCGGTTCCTTTTTCTTATCGATTTCGTCAGAAAGTCTTTCGAAAATATCATCGATATTTCCTTCGCCCTTGATGTACTTTACCTTGTCGTATTTCTTATAATGGTCAGCAACGGCCGCAGTTTTTTTATTGTATTCAGCGAGACGTGCGAGAATAATATCTTCATTTCTATCATCGATACGCTCGGAAGTTTGTCCGCGTTTTACCAACCGGCTCACCAATTCTTTGTCACTAACCTGTAGAGCCAGCACGATCGATATTTCTGTATTCTTTTGTGAAAGCAATTTGTCCAGCGCTTCCGCCTGCGCATTCGTACGCGGAAAGCCATCAAACAAAAAACCATTTGCGGCGGGGTTATTGTCGATCGCAGAGTTGATCATTTCAATAACGATTTCGTCAGGAACCAATTCACCCTTGGCCATCAGATTTTTTACCGCTAATCCCAATGGTGTTTCCCTGGCAATTTCGCTGCGCAGCAAATCGCCGGTACTTAGGTGCTTAAGTCCGTATTTGGAAATGAGTCTTTCAGACTGCGTTCCTTTCCCGCTGCCCGGAGGGCCAAATAAAATTAAGTTGAACATGAGCTTACTAACCTTGTGAATGGACAAATATAATATAGAGTATTTAAAATCATTAACATTTCATTAAAAAGAGGAAGGGAACTAGGATTTACTTGATTATAAGGGATTATGAGGAGAGTTGAATAGTTGATCTTTGCGATTTTGCGTCTTTGCGAGAAAAAATCATCACGCAAAGACGCAAAATCGCAAAGATCAACAACTCAACCTATCAACTTAGTCAACTATTCAACTCTCCTCTCAATCCTTAAAAATCCGGTAAATCCTGGTTCATTTTGTTAAAAGCGCCAATTAGTCTGCAACCAGACAAACCACCCGAATCACTGTGTCGTATATTTGTTATAATGAAAGCAAATATGAATAAAATACTCAAAAACGGGCTGATCCTGGTGTTGGCATTTTCATTGCAGCACTGTACATATTCCCAATCAGCAAACAAAATGAAATTAAGTAGTATGGATACAACAAAGAAAACATCAAACCCGGTTTACTCGCACACCGATTCATCAAAGGTTACTTTAACCAATGAGGACTGGAAAAAAATATTGCCCAAAGATATTTATAATATCGCCCGCTTAAAAGGCACCGAAAGACCCGGCACCAGCGAATTCGAACATTCAAAAGAAATAGGCACTTACTATTGCGCCGTTTGTGGTAACCCGCTTTTTAAGAGCGATACCAAATTTGAAAGCGGTTGCGGCTGGCCAAGTTTTTATGAACCGATCAGCAAAGAAAGTATTATCTACCTCCAGGATAATTCTTATGGCATGGAGAGAACCGAAGTAGAGTGCGGCAGGTGTAAATCACATCTCGGCCACGTATTTAATGATGGTCCTCCTCCTACCGGCCTTCGCTATTGTATCAATGGTGTTGTGCTTGATTTCGAAAAAGCGAAGGATATCGAAAAGAAATATAACGAGAAGAAATAGTCGGCAAAATTGGTTAATAGAAAAAAAGGAAATTCCAATAGGAGTTTCCTTTTTATTTTTAGCAATAACAAATTGATGTGCAGATTGAAAAATTCACTGGGAACTTCCTAATTTTAGTATCATCATTTTCCCGAATCAAACAAATTGAAATCTCAAACGGCGCCGATATTAAGTGTCCAGAATTATGGATTAAAACTTTCCGTCGGAAGTATGGATTGGGAAAACTTCAGGTACCATACGGGAGATACATTTCATATCAACACGATTGAAAAATATGTACGTCTTTCAGAGCTGAAAGAATTCCCTATTCCGCCTCATCGAAAAGAAGTAATCGATTTTATTTTTTTAACGAAAGGAAAAGTGATTCGCACCAAGGGACTGGATAATTATGAATTTACAAAAAACCAGATCTTTTTTCTACCCGCCTACCAGATCACATCGATGACTTCCATGACGCCCGATGCTGCCGGCTTCTATTGTCACTTTAGCTCAGAAATTTTTTACAAAAAATTATTCAGGAAAGAATTGCTTCAACAATTTTCTTTCATGCATTTTACGGGAAACCCAATCGTTGAAATCGATGATAAGACGGCTGTATTTGTATCTCAGTTATTACACAGGTTACAGGACGAATACAAACGGGACGAAGAATGTAATCTCGATTTTGTGGCATCGACGCTGCTGACAATTTTTTTTGCTGTGAGACCTTTCTCAAGACAGGTTCCCCGAATCATCGACAACGCCGCATATCGAATCGCAAATGAATTCAAAGGTCTCTTGATAAAAGATGTTCATGAAAAACAAAAAGTTTCTTATTATGCCGATGCGTTATCGGTTACTCCGGAACATCTTAATCGCTGCGTAAAATCTGCGTTCGGAAAAACGGCTCATCACTATATCGACGACATGATTTTGCTCGAAGCAAAAGTTTTGCTCAGACAATCCGCGTTGAACGTAAGCGAAGTTGGTTATAAAGTCGGTAAAGAAAATCCTGGTGATTTTATTCGATTCTTCAAATCAAAAACCGGTATCACACCAAAGCAATATCGCAACGAAGTTTGATTTTGCATATTTTCCGTCACTTTGCGCTTAAACATGCATTGCATTTTGCTACAATTTTGTACAACCGTTTTCGCAACGATTGACAAAATAAAAATTTGTAATTGCCATGAATCAGCCAGCAACACCTCAACAAGCAGGATACAAACAAGGGTTGGTATTGGTTGTCGTCAACCTTCTTCCGATGATGGGTATTGTGGCGCTGATGCCGGTGGTGCCGTCGCTGTTGGAGCATTTTAAAGGTGTTCCAAATATCAAAACGCTTGCACCGCTTGTTCTCTCCGCTCCTGGTTTATGCATCGCAATTCTCTCTCCGTTTGCAGGTTTTTTTATTGACAAATGGGGCAGGCGCAAATTGTTAATCCGCCTCATGATCATTTACGGAATCGGTGGAGTTATTCCTTTTTTTGTCGATGGTTTCTGGACATTAATGGGTGGAAGATTTTTACTTGGCATTGGTGAAGCTTTTATTATGACGATCGTAAACGTTTTGCTTGGTGATTATTTTTTGGGGAAACAACGTTCAAACTGGTTGATGTGGCAGGGAATTGTTGGAACTGCATGCGGAACGCTCTTATTAATAATCAGCGGTCATCTTGCAACAAGAGGATGGCAATATCCTTTCCTGATCTATAGCTCAACCTTTTTGTTTGCATTCGCAGCATGGCTATTCATATTTGAACCTTCTAACCCTGAAATAAAAGTGGGAGTTGACAAACGAGCTACAAAAAAAATTCCTACGCGAACAATTGCTTTGCTATATCTGCTTACACTTTCTGCTTCTACCATTTACTTTGTTTATACATTACATTTTTCCTTAGCGCTGGATGAAATGGGTGTAAAAGACAAAGCCACTATCGGAAACCTGAGTGCCATCGCGAGCACAGCCGTACCAGTGGGCGCGTTGATTTTTAAATTGGTTTATAATCGTCCGATTTGGATGCAACTGTTATTGATTTCGATTTTGCTCGCCGTCGGACTAACGGGCATCAGTATGTCCACAAATACAACTGTTGCCGTAATTTTTGCATGGATACAACAACTTGCCTGCGGGATGACGATCCCGGTATTAATTGCATGGGGACTGAATATTTTACCTCCTGAATTCAGAGGAACAGGAATGGGATTTTGGTCCAGCGGTTTTTTCCTCGGACAATTTATTTGCCCGGTGGTAGTTTCCGTTGTGCGTAATGCGACAGGCAGTTTGTTGAACGCTTTCGAATTCTTTGGTATTCTCTGTTTCGCTCTTGCTATCATCAATGCGACGTATAACCTGGTTAAAAAAAGGTCGCCGGTTACAGCATAATTTTTAAATATTTCTTTCACAAAAATTAAACGATAATATATGCGGGAAAAAAGTTCTATTAAAAGAGGTGTAAGCCTATATAGTTTCCAGGAAGAATATTTCCTGCGGAAAATGTCTCTGGAAGATTGCATTGCAAAAGCCGCATCATTCGGAGCAAAAGGAATTGAAATTATTGGTGAACAAATGGTGCCCGGGTTTCCAAAACTCACCGATGCTTTTTTGGAGCAATGGTTCGGGTGGATGAAAAAATATGATGCCGTGCCCGTGTGTCACGATATGTTTCTCGATTTCAAAAAATTCAAAGGAAAAATTCTCTCCAAAGAAGAACAATTGCAATCCATCATCCGTGATCTTCAATTTGCAAACAAACTCGGTTGCAAAGTGATTCGTGTGATTGTAAGCACATCGCCTGAGCTTATGGAACTCGCCGCCCCTTATGCGGAAAAATATGATGTAAAGATGGGAATCGAAGTTCATTCACCCTGGCATATTGATAATGCATGGATGAAAAAACATTATGAAACTATGGAGAAAACCAAATCTCCTTATCTCGGATTTATTCCTGACATGGGCACATATACCAAGCGATTACCAAGAGTGCTTATTGAAAATTTATTACGTAAAGGAGCCGACGAAAAAATTGCAACCTATGTAACAGAAGCATATGAAAAAGGTGTTCTTAGTGAATACATCGTTGGCGAAGTAAGAAGCATGACAAGTAAACCAATCGACCTGATGGTTGCGGAGCAAACAAGATTTTACAGTTATACAAATCCAAGACAATTGCTTCCTTATATGGATCGCATATTTCATATCCATGCAAAATTTTATGAAATGCTCGAAGACGAAACCGAATACAGCATTCCTTACGAAGAAGTTATTGAAGTATTGAAACTCGGTGGCTACAATGGATACCTGTCGAGCGAATATGAAGGCAATCGTCATATCCAGGATGTTTACGAAGTAGACAGTGTAGAGCAAGTACGCCGGCAGCAGGCGATGTTTAAAAAATTATTGGGCGAATAACAATTTGTTTCAAGATCAAAAATCAAAATCATGTTTGAAAAATATATTATCGTAGAAAAGGAAACCAAAAATATTTTTACCGATGGAAAGCCAACTGGATTCCAGGTAGGAGCGAGAGTTCCTTATTATCGGGGACTCGGAATTTCTATGATCGAGGATATTAAATTGTCTGTCGACGGAAATACAGTTTCACCAGATAAAATCCTTGTTGAGTTGCACGGTAACAAATATACTTTGGCTGCAATGCAAACCGAAGCGGATGATCGCTGGGAATTTGGAGAAGTCGGCATTCTTAAAGTGCAACAACCCGGAGGTCTTGCACCCGGAAATCACAAAATCACACTCGCGTTCACGTTGCGGATTTCATATATGCCAGTGATCGCGGTGAGGGAAGACAGCAAAGTTTTATCGGTTTAGAAAAAATAAAAAAATATGGGGCCACTTGACAAATTTATGTTGTCCGACCACTCTTTGTTGGTAACAGACAGCGGCTGCGATCTTATTATCCGTTCACACTGGTATCGGTCTCTTCCGCTATCATGCATCGGGAATATCGGTTTGAAAATAAATGAAAAAAATATTCCTTCAGAAAATATAAGTTTTGAAGTGAATGGAAAAATATTCTCCTTCAATGAACTTGGAAATTTATACCAGGAATGGTGGTTCATTCTCGACTCAGCGATATTACATATAGAAAACAATTTTTTGGAAGAAGGAAAGGAATACAAAGTTGAGCTCGAATTGGGATTGTTGATCCCTTATGTATTGGTCGGTCCTGATGGCCAACCCATGTTGTCATCGAGTAAACTTTCTAAAAATTTATTGTCGCGCAGAAAAAAAAATTAAACGATGCTTAAATCAGGTACAACATTATATTCACTAACCATCGAATGGCTATCCGGAAAATATTCGCTGGAAGAAATTATTGCGGAAACCAGTGCGCGCAAACTTGGTCCGGGCCTTGAAGTGGTGGGCTTTCAGACGATCCGCAATTTCCCAAGCATATCTTCTGAATTCGCTGTGGAATTTCGAAGGTTGCTCGATGAATATGAATTAGAACCATCATGCCTCGGCGCAAATGCTGATATTGGTATAAGAAGAAGTGGTCATCTCACAATCGATGAGACGGCAGAATATTTGAAGGCGCAAATTATCGCCGCATCAAAATTGGGATTCCCGGTTTTGCGAATGCAAATGGCAGCAAAACCCGAAGTGATCAGGAAATTGGTAACGACCGCAGAAAAATCAAAAGTGATTCTTGGGATGGAGTTACATAGTCCATATACATTGGATCATCCCAGCGTCATTGAATTGCAAAAATTATATGATGAGATCGATTCGCCATGCCTGGGTTATATTCCTGATTTCGGTTGCTGCATGCAGAGAATTCCTTCTTTGGTGCTCGATAGTTTTCGCAAAGACGGCATGCCTGAAACACTTATCAGCCTGATTAAAGAAATCTGGTTATCCGATGCAGACACTGCGGAAAAATTCAAGCAGGTCCGCGAACGTGCAATAGCACTAAAGGGAACTCCATCTGCAATAGGCAGACTCAATATGATATTGGCATTGTTCAGCAGGCAGGATCCAAAACGCTGGTCGGAAATAATGAATCGCATCGTTCATATTCATGGAAAATTTTACGGATTCGATGCAGAGGGCAACGAACCAATATCGACTACAAGGCACTCATGAAAGTCTTTAGCGATGGAGGCTATAATGGATATATGTCGAGCGAATACGAAGGACACGGATTTACCGACGCCTATCCCGGATTTGATATGATTGAAAAACACCAGGCGCTTTGTAAAAAACTATTAGCGGAGAATAGATGATTGTCGTCTCATGTCGATCATTCATCATAATCCCTTTGCGCTTTTGCGTCTTTGCGTGAAAAAATTATCACGCAAAGACGCAAAAGCGCAAAGACAATTACGAGCTAAAAGATCTGAAACGATATAACACCTACGTTCATATTTACATAATTACACTTGAATGAGCGATCACACAAATATAAAATCAACGGATGTGTTGATTATTGGTAGCGGTCCTATTGGCGCAACTTTCGCAAGAATGATTTCCGACGCGTTACCCAAAACAAAAATTGTGATGATAGATCTTGGCCCAAAATTGACCAAGCGTGCAGGCATGCACGTTAAAAATATCAGTGATGCGGTTGAAAGGGAATCGGCGCAAATAAAATCTCAGGGACCTCATCAAAAAGCATATCCGCTTACAACTGTTGCGGAAAGAGCCAATGCAGCAAAGGATGGAAATTTAAGTCTTGATATGCTGGCCAGGCCTGGCACTCATCTTGTAACAGATAATATCACAGATTTAAAAAAAAATCAAATGCCTGCCGCTTCCTATTCCAGCAATGTTGGTGGAATGGGTGCACATTGGACCTGCGCCTGTCCGCGGCCAGGTAATGAAGAAAAAATTCCATTCATTCCCGAACAAGAATATGAATTTGCTTTTGCAAAAGCTGAAGAATTATTATGCGTTACTCAAAATGCATTTGCAGAATGTGCAGAAGGTGTGGCAATTCAAAAAGTGTTGGGGGATGTGATGAATCATCAGCTTTCAAAAAATCGCCAGGTACAGCCAATGCCACTTGCTTGTAAGGTTGATGAAAATGGCGAAAGATATTGGGTAGGTTCCGATATTATTTTAGGAGAACTTGCAGAACCCGGTTATGATAAAAATTTCGAATTAAAATCAGAAACGATTTGTCGTAAACTTTTCACTGACGGAAAAAATATTACCGGCGCACTTATTGAACACTTGCCAACAAAAAAAATTGAAGAGATAAAAGCTAAAATAACAATTGTTGCCTGCGATGCGTTGCGAACACCGCAATTGCTATGGGCCTCCGGCATCAGGCCAAAAGCACTCGGACATTATCTCAATGAACATCCTTTTGTTTTTTGTTTCGTGGAACTGAATGATGAACTGGTTGAAAAATCATTTGCAAAAAAATATGATCAGTCATCCAGGTCAGAGCCAACCATCGGCGTATTCTGGGTTCCATTTGATGCACCGAATCATCCTTTTCATGGACAAATCATGCACATGGATGTGTCGCCGATTAAAATCGAAACGAATCAAAATCCAAAACATATCGTTGGACTTGGCTGGGGATGCACCAAAGAAATACAGTATGAAGATCATATTGAATTTTCGGAAACCGAAAAAGATTATCTCGGTATGCCAAAACTAAATTTGCGTTTCACATTGACTGAAAATGACAAAATGCAAATCGAAAAAGTAAAATCGTTACAGATAAAAATTGCAAAGGCTTTCGGGAAAATTATACAGGAGGGTGAACAAACACTAATGCCAGCGGGCACATCGCTCCACCTGCAAGGAACGACGAGAATGGGTAAAATAAATGATGGGACTTCCGTTTGCGATAGTCATTCTAACGTTTGGGGATATTCGAATTTATTTGTGGGGGGAAATGGTGTGATACCAATGCCAACAACAAGCAATCCTACTTTAACAAGTGTAGCGATGGCGGTGCGAGCAAGTAAAAAAATTATTTCGCTGTTAGAGAATAAATCTTATTGAATAAGCGCCAATACCTTTGCGCTTTTGCGCCTTTGCGAGAAAATTATCTCACGCAAAGACGCAAAAGCGCAAAGAAAAAAACCTAGCGCTTCATCGAGGCAGTCTTCAGAAGTAAAACTCCATGCGCAGGCAATGAAACATTATACCCTTTTGTAAAACTTCCTAGATCTTTTTGCCTCCATACATCTCTCAACTTTAGTGTTGATGAAAGTTTCAAAGAAGCAAAATCGATATTTTGTTTATTGATTTTATTATCGAGATTGAAAATTCCAATAGCAGTTGATCCATCTTCCAATTCCTTGGTCCAAACCTGCACCTGGTTCTTATCAAATATTTTCTTTGCCGGTTTTGCAAGCGCATCCTGGTTTATTGCAAGCACTTCATCATTGGTAAGAAGATTCAATGTAAACTCATCCAACTGACTCATATCACATCCGATAAGCAGAGGCGCAGATAATAAAGTCCAGAGACTGATATGCGTATATTGCTCATCGGGAGTAAGCCTTGTATTATGCAATTTTGGCCCCCATCCAACTTTTCCAACGATCAGCATATCCGGATCATTAAAATGTCCCGGCGATGTATAAGGCGCACTCTTATCCTGGCTGAATCCAATTTCTGAAAGACTCGTCCATGTATCAACGATATCACCGGTTGTGCGCCAGCTACTGGCGCCGATTTCCGCGCCCCATTTCCAAACATCACCCATTCCATACTGACAAAGACTAAAAAGAATATCTCTTTTATTTTTTCTCATCGCTTCCTTCATCACGATATACGGTTTTTTAAAATCATCGAGTGATGGTTGCTTTGGAGCAATGTCGCCATAAGAACACCAATCATATTTTAGATAATCAATTCCCCAGTCGGCATAAGTTTTTGCATCCTGTTCTTCATATTTGTAACTGCCAACAAAATGCCCACATGTCCACGGCCCAGGTGAAGAGTAAATTCCAATTCTTAATCCGAGACTGTGTACATAATCACAAAGCCCTTTCATGTCGGGAAATTTTTGATTGGTGAGAATTTGTCCTTGTTCATTATGTTTATCTTCCCATCCATCATCGATATTGATGTATGTCCAACCATGATCAGCCAATTTATCCAACATTGCTTTTGCCGATGCTCTTACTTTTTCATCACTCACACTCAATCCCCAACAGTTCCAGCTATTCCATCCAAGTGCAGGCGTTAATCGAACATTGTCGCCACAAACAATCGTAAAATTTTTACTGGATGAACCGATTTTATTTTTCACGATCAACTTCACTTTAAAATTTCCTTTTGATTCGAGTGAACCAGTAATGATACCAGATGATTTATCAAGCTTCAATCCCGCTGGTAAACCGGTTGCTTCATAGCTCAAAGGCTTTTCTCCAGTCGCGGGAATTCTGAAAAGAAATGGTGAACCTGGTTGCACACCGAAAACACCCGGCGCATTTATCCTTGGCGCTGCGGTCGCAACCGGCGTTAGCACATAAGGAATCGATTCTTTGACGACGATTTCTTTTTTTGTTCTGTCCTCGAGAAAAACATAATTGATATCATAAGATTTCAATTCCGGGAGCGCTGTTTTATATGTGTACTCGAAAGGCCTGTTGATCGCGAAATCAGTTCCGATGGTTTGTTTGAACACGGAAGCGCCCGAGACAGGATCAGTAATTTCAATTCTCAATTTCCCGGTGAAATCATATTTTTCGCTTGTCGATTGAAGAATAATTTTTTTGGACACTTTTTTATCAGCGAATTGAAACGGGTTATCATTTGTGTTGATAACAATATAATCGGTGATATCAGCAGCGCTGATACCGTAACGGCCTTCATACATGCCGCCATCACCACCACCATCATACACACGTACAGCAATTACATTCTCCTTATCCCATAAAATGCGCCGGTCATTGATCGGTATGGTGTATGTCCTCGTTGCATCATATGGACCTTGTGTAATATCAGAATTCGATCCCGCATTTCTTCCTACGAAAAACCCATTTAGAAATACTTCATCTCCATCATCAATCTTTCCCAGATCGATCCTGATTTTTTCTTTCAGAAAAGCCTGCTCTTTGATGGTTGATGGAATAATAAAATGAATACGATACCATGCATAACCATTATAACCCTGGTATCCCTGCGACTCCCAATATTTTCCAACATCGATCGATTTCCAATCGCTATCGTTCAAAGTGGGTCTTGACCATTCGGGACTATCACCCGTTTTGAATTTCCAACCTTTGTCGATTTTAATATCCTGGGCAAAAAGGCTCGTGAAGAAAACTAAAAATGGAAGAGCTATTAATTTTCGCATGATGATAAAAATTAGAGGATACAAATTACAAAATGGCAAGCGATTATTTATTTTTGTCGGCTCAACTGTCTGTTCAATCGGAGAGTCGACCACTCAGACTGAACCAATGCCTCCTTAGCTCAGTTGGCCAGAGCAGCTGATTCGTAATCAGCAGGTCGCGGGTTCGAATCCCGTGGGAGGCTCTTCAATGTTTATTTTTCTTTCTCGGCAGCAATATTAATTAGTAGCTTGTCATAGCTAATACCAAATTTACACCTATCAAGAAAATCAAAATGAGGCGCCACCTCAATGGTTGACTCAACTATTATACATAACTTTCATAGTATTCTACGCCATATGTTACCTATTAGAAAAATAATTCCATTTCTCCTCCTATTGTCAGCTGTCAACACGTTTAGCCAAAACTCAAATACCGGAGGAATCGACTTCGTTGCCGGGAAATTAATTGAGAATATTCGCACCAATAAACGTGAAAAAATATTTGCGCAAACCGACAAATGGTTTTATATCGCGGGTGAAGAGATTCGTTTTTCTGCATATTGTCTGAATGCCGTTTCTCATAAAATATCTCACCTCGGTAAAAGAGTCTATGTTGATTTGGTGAATGATAAAGACAGTGTAATCTCTCAATTGCTACTAAACAATCAACAATTAAAACTCGAAGGAAATATTTTACTGTCGCCTTATTTGAATGAAGGATATTATTGGTTGCGTGCATACACAGAATCAATGCTGCGCGATACCAACAGCATATTTGTACAGCCTGTATATATATTTAGTTCGGGAGCCGGCGCAAACGCACCACTACACACTGCCACCGCAAATAGCAATGCGGCGGATACGGGTCGTCCGGAATTATTGTTATTTCCGGAAGGAGGATCGCTGATTTCCGGAACGAATTCGGTTGTTGGTTTCCGTTGTACCGATAAGAAAGGAGTGCCGATCGAAATTTCCGGAACGGTGCAAGATCCGCTGGATACTGTTGTGGCTACATTCAAAACAACAATGCCGGGTTTTGGAAAATTTGATTTCCCCGTTTGGAAAGCCAGGAAATATACCGTGCATATCAAATGGAACAACAAAGATTTTGCTTATCCGCTTCCTGTTGCGAATCCATACGCAAGCCAGTTGTCGCTCACCTCTCAAAACGATGAATCGTTCCGTGTGCTGGTATCACTCGGCGATTCACTATACAAAAAAAATAGACAAACATTTTTACTTGCAATTAACCGCGACAGTTTGTGTTTTGCAGCGATGGGAAATGATATGTACGAAGTATTTATTCAGAAAAATGTTCTGCCTGAAGGAAAAACAAATTTGTTATTGTTTAACGACAAACAACAATTGGTTAGTGAGCGCGCTATTTATGTCGATAGAAGTTCTATTAAAGTCAATATTTCTCCCGATAAAAATAAATATGATGCAAGGGAAAAAGTAAACCTGAATATCGCGATAGCGGATTCCAATAATCATCCTTTGCTAACGCGATTTTCTTTATCTGCAACCAATGATGCTCTTGCAAAAAATCCTGCTGGATTCAATATCATCGAACAGTTGATCAACGACAATATCGAGTTGCCTGAAAATAATTCGGGGAATCATTATACCAGAGAACAATGGGATATTTTGATGCTTACACAAAGAAAACAATTCCCGAATGGCGACTATGATATGGTATTGCCGGGGAATTTGACAGCGGATAATCCCGATAATAATGATCTTACGACGCTTCGGGGAAAAATCCTGGACCAAAAAAATCAACCATTAAAAGATCGTGTGGTAACTGCGTTTTCAAATGCGCAAAACAATATCGTTGTACTAAACGATACGACCAATGCGCAAGGCGGTTTTCAAATTAAATTGCCTAATCTGAAAGACAGCACTATAATTACTTTACAAGTGATGAATCTGAAAGGAATACAAACAAAAGACAAGATCGTTGTATCGAAATTCAACTTCCCTTATTTTAATACACCGGCTCGGTTGAAAAAAAGATTTTCTACCAGTGATGAACAAACGCTGAAGCATTTTAAAACCTTTGAGTTGGATTCTGCGATTTATGCTCATGGAAAAGGTTGGTTGAAACCAGTTACTGTGACAGCGGGCAAGACTAAAGGTTTTACTGACAGCAGAAGAGTAAGTAGTTCATCGGTAATCGTACCTCATGATCAACTTGGTAACGGCGGACCAAAGGCAATCACCAATGCATTGTTTGCCTCCGGTGCTGTTAATTTGCGGCAGGGACTGATGGTCATCGGATCCGGTGTTAGTAACTTTTACGTAACCGCTACTGCGGAACCTTTGCTTGTTGTTGACGGTATTGCCATTGATCAGGATGCGTTATTTGCTCAGTGGGATAATACTGCGAATTCAAGTCCTATTGCCCAGTATATCGAACAAAATGTTAACGGTGATATCGATTTTATAGAAATATTGAAAGGGGGTGAAAGCGCCAACTACGGACTCAGAGGAGGAAATGGCGTAATCATTATCAATACTTCAACTAAAAGAAAAAATGAGCCAACGGAAGGAATTGCGATGTTGAAAATTTATTTTAGAGGATATCATGAACCTGCACCTTTTGTATTCCCGGATTATGATAAAAAGGAAATAAAAAAATCGCCTGATCCCGATCAGCGATCAATTATTTACTGGAACGGGAATATCGTGACCGACAATAACGGAAAAGCATCAGTGAATTTTTTCACTGCCGACACAAAAACTTCTTACACGGTTGCCATGGAAGGCGTCACTGCAAATGGAACGCTGGTGTACGCTCAGTCGAAAATAAACAAGTGATGCGTTGAGAGCGGAGAAACAGAGCGGAGAGCGAAAGGTTGTCGCTCTCCGCTCTGTTTCTCCGCTCTTCCTAACTTTCCCTCTAAAATATCGTCTGGCTATTGCATAACAGCGTTTTAGGTTGTACTTTGGGGCCGATTTGATTTGGTTGCTGCCTACTATCAATCATAACTCAAATACAAATTAACCTTAACCAATATGTCCCAACAATTTTCTAAGCTCTCCATTATAATACCCGCTTATAATGAAGGCCGTACCATACATATGATCCTTGACCGCGTGAGCGAAGTAACCCTCGTGAACGATATTCAAAAAGAATTTATCCTGGTAAATGACTGCTCGACCGACGACACGGAAGCTGTTTTACTTGAATATATCAGAAATCATCCCCAATTGAACATGCAATATTTCAAGCATGAAGTCAATAAAGGAAAAGGCGCCGCTATCCATACGGGTATTGCAAAAGCCACTGGCGAATACCTGATCATCCAGGATGCAGATTTGGAATATGATCCCGAAGAATTCAATGTGCTGTTGAAACCTGTTTTGCGCGGCTTCGCAGATGTGGTGTACGGTTCGCGCTTTCTCGGCGGAAGTTCACATCGCATCTTGTTCTTTTGGCACTCCATCGGAAATAAATTTTTGACAACACTCAGCAATGTGTTCACTAACCTGAATCTAACGGATATGGAAACCTGCTATAAACTTTGCAAGACTTCCATCATACAACAGATTCCATTGAAAGAAAAACGTTTTGGTTTTGAACCGGAGATCACCGCAAAGATTGCACGGATTCCCGACATTCGCATTTATGAAGTCGGCATTTCTTATTATGGGAGAACTTACAAAGAAGGAAAAAAAATTAATTGGAAAGACGGCTTCAGAGCCATTTACTGTATTCTGAAATACAACTTATTTTCCTGATGGAGAAAGATCATTCCGGACTAGAAACACTGGAATTATTTGCAAACGCTCCTCATTTCAACAAGTGGCTTTTCGAAAGTATTTCCTCCTATTGCCAGGGAAATATTTTGGAAATAGGAAGTGGAATCGGAAACATCTCTAAACTATTGCTGCAGCAGAATCTTCCTGTCACGTTAAGTGATCTGCGAAAAGAGTATTGTGATCATCTTCGCGCGCATTTCGAAAAAAGCAGCAACCTGCAAAACGTTCTTCAAATCGATTTGTCGTTAACAGATTTTGAAAATGTATATCGGCAATCATTGTATCAGTTCGATACGGTTATTGCGTTAAATGTAATAGAGCATATTGAAGATGATAAACTCGTAATCAGCAATTGTAAAAAATTATTAAAGCCAAATGGAAGGATTATTATTTTAGTGCCGGCTTACATGAGTTTGTATAATTCATTTGATAAGGAGCTTGGACATTTTCGCAGGTATAATAAAAAAAGCCTGGCGGAACTTTTTCAAAGCCAGCGATTGAAAATTGCACGAATGCAGTATTTCAATTGTGCCGGTATTTTTGGCTGGTGGTTTACAGGATCGGTTATGAAAAAAACAATCATCCCAAAAAACCAGTTGGCGATTTACGAAAAATTTGTTCCTTTATTCCGCGTGATGGATAGTATTTTGATGAAGCGCATAGGGCTGTCTGTTATAGCCGTCGGAATCAAAGAATGAAATATGCATATATCTTAATCCATAAGCCCTTCACCTTATTCAGCAATTATAATTTCAATACGCATGTCACAACAAACGACTTATAAGTATCCCTGGTTGAATCAGTTTATGAAAGCAACCGGTTTTATTTTGGTTGTATTATACCTGCTGAATTGTTTTACGCCATTGCGTATGCATTATGATATGATCAGGTATTTTGGGATTGAAGAATGTATATTGAATGGGTGTCCGCCGGATTCCGCGTCGGCGCAGGATTATCTTCCTTATGGTTACACAGGTTTGTTGATCGTGTTATCGAAACTTGGAATACTGAAATCTTTTACGATCGTTCTTGTCAATTGTATTTATTTATTTGCGGGTCTATATCTTATCAGGAAAATATTTGCGGCTTCTCTACGTCCATTTATTTTTTCCATTCTTGTTTTACTGAATTGGGCCGTCATGAAATTTACGGTGCACCCGCTTTCAGAAATTCAATTCTTTTTCTTCTCGACATTAAGTCTATATTTTTTCTATCAACACCTTCAGCAAAAAAAATTCATTCCTCTTGCGTTGGCATTTGTATTTGCGGGATTTGCATTTCTTACACGAACCATCGGCGTTGCACTTGTACCGGCGTTGTTGCTTGGCCTTTGTTGGGAACACAAAAAACAACTTTCCAATATAGTGCGGAAAAATAAAGTGCTGGTGCTGATTATCGCTTTGTTGGTAGCCGGCGTATTTATTTTTTCAAAACAATTGGGTTTGAATCATTATACCGGCGTACGTTCGGAACAGTTTAAAGGTAATCTAACGACCATGGATATACTCGGATGGCATTTTAAAGAATGGACCGAAGTGATCCTGAATGTGCCATTCAATAGGATTGAAATGTACCTCGGAAAACCAACGCTTTCGATCTTCATTATCCTCGGGATTATTTTTGTGGGCTGGTTTGTATATATACTTTTGAGGAGTAATAATTTTCCGTTCTTTATCAAAATATACTTGCTTGCTTATTGCGCCATTATTTTTTATTGGCCTTTTTATGACCCAAGATTTTGGGTCCCGATTATTCCGATGGGAACTGTGGTGATGTTGCAGACACCTGTCGAACTCAAAAAAATTACAAGGATGGTCAGACCTCCATTATTTTTTGTCTACACCATACTTGGAATTTTTGCGCTTGCATACCTCACCTATACTTCTTTCAACAAAAAAGTATTTTCAAAAACGCAGGCGAGTGGCGTTTATCGAAATGAATATGAAACATTTTTTTACGGAAAGCCAATAAGTGATACCACTACACAAAAGAATGATGAGTTTGTGGTGCATCTTCTGCAGAAATATAACTGAGCACTTATTCAACACTCAACAATGGGCAAAAAAAATCCGGCCAAATCTGACCGGATTTTTTATAAAATTATTTTTAATTATTAGTTGATGTCGTTATATCCTTCCCTCCCAACTTCAAAATATTTGCGTAACTCATACTTTTGACATCACTGACCGATAATCCCGCCGCGGGCCCCGATATAAATTTATTTCCCTGTATCGTTCCCGGCACAATTACATAACGGTATGGAATCCCAGTCAGATCAACTGATGAAGCGAGATCAACGATTCCCACCGAAAAACTTTCTGTAACAGCGAATGAAACAGCAGCAAGCGGCACTAAAACAACAGAGGTTGTTGGATCATTTGCAAGATTTAAATAACTCACAATAACAGAATGATCAAGTGCTGCCTGGTTGATAGAAGGCGCAACTACAGTATCCGTATACACCGTATCTCCCGGAGCGGGTACTTGCATGGTAGATGTGAGATTGGTCCACGGAGAATAAATTACACTATCCGGACCAGCAGGACCTTTGGGACCAGCAGGACCAGCATCTCCCTTTTTGCAACCAATAGCAACCAAAACAACAAGCGAAGCAAACCCTAATATCAGTTTCAGATTTTTCATGTTAAAAATTTTTAATGTAATTGAGACAAGAAATATAACCAATATTGCAATATAACGAGATTACGCCACATTCAGACTCCGTTGAAATTATTAACAGTGTCTTAGTTTCATATTTCTATGTGAACCTATGTTTCTATATGCCTATGTGGTGAAAAAAAAATCTCGACTGTGTAGGTTTTTTTTCACCACATAGGCACATAGAAACATAGGTTCACATAGAAATGTCAAACTAAAAAACTATGAAATTATTCCATCAGCCAATATCTATATATACGACGCCGAACCACGGTGGTTGCTTGGCTACATACGTCATTCACCTCAAATTTATTTGACCGGGGCATTATCTTTCCAACGCCATAAATGCATACAGGCATAAGTACGGTAAGGGCTCCATTTTTTTGAGATCCGAAGAAGATTTTCTCTTAATTTTTTCTTATCAGAAACATCCAGTTTATACAATTTTATCATCGCATTTTGTATTCCCAGGTCATCAATTGCAAAAACATCTTCTCTACCCAATGTAAACATCAATAGCATTTCCGTGGTCCATCGGCCCACACCTTTTATTTGCGTCAGGTATTCAATGACCTGTTCATTTTCCATTTTATCCAGGTTCGCATATTCCATTCCTTGTTCAATCGCAAACCGCGCCACGTTCTGAACATAATTTGCTTTTGCGTTGGATAGTCCAATCGCTCTCAATGTATCAAAAGGCGTATCGAGAATTTGTTGCGGAGTCGGCTCGCCATCATATAGCGCCAAAAATCTTTTATGGATAATGTCTGCTACTTTGGTCGACAACTGCTGGCTCATAATAGACCCGCACAAATGAATATAAATTTTCTTTCGCCTGACCAACTTCATCGGCGCCCGCTTTTCAATATGCTGCTCAATCAGCTTCTTTAATTTTTTGTCTTTGGAAAGATGAGGGATGTAATGCATAAAAATGTGGAAATGTGAAAATATGAAAATGTGGGAAATTTAGGGTCAGTTTGAAATTTCTATGTGTAACTGTGTGCCTACTGTGTCTATGTGGTAAATTTTTGTTACCACATAGAGACAGTAGGCACACAGTTACACATAGAAATTTCAAACTGACCGACTTTCAAAAATCACAATTATTTTCCTAAACTGTATCACTCCCAAATTTCCATATTTTCACATTCCCACATTTTCTTTTATGGAAAGAAAACTCATCCTGACGCAAGATGGCTCGCATTCTGTGCATGTCCCAACATCAAACCTAAGTTATCATTCCATATATGGAGCAGTACAAGAATCGATGCATGTATTTATTGAAGCCGGACTGAAAACACTATTATCCACGAAACAGGAAATTCGTGTTTTTGAAATGGGATTTGGCACCGGGTTAAACGCTTTATTAACTTTTATAGAAAGCGAAAAAGAAAAAAAAGAAATTTATTACAACGCGATAGAAGCATTTCCACTCGGGAACGATATAATCGAGAAAATCAATTTTTGCGAGCAATTGAATCGCACGGACCTGCAACCGATTTTTGAGCAATTGCACGATTGTCCCTGGGAAAAAAATATTTCACTTAATTCCTCTTTCGTTTTACATAAAACAAAAGCCGACTTCATTCAATATAACACAGACGAAAAATTCGATATTATTTATTACGATGCATTCGATCCGGTAGCACAACCCGATTTATGGAACCTATCGATCTTCGAAAAACTCTTCAACATGCTTTTGCCAAATGGGATTCTGGTAACCTACTGCTCGAAAGGAATTATAAGAAGAGCCATGCAGGAAGCAAAGTTTATCGTAGAAAAATTGCCCGGACCAAAATACAAAAGGGAAATCATGAGGGCACGGATTAACAAATGAGATCAATTACTTTATTCTAATATAAAAAACTGTGCCAGCCGCCCAACGTCATTTCGAATCCGCCTGCAGCGATTTATTTTGTCATGATGATAAGGCGGATTCGAAATGACGTTAATGAAATATCAGACTGTACCACTACATCTAGCAACAATATTTTGATATCACTGCTCATACCGTTATATTTAGTAAAGGCATCAATATAAAATCAGGAATAGTTGAAGGAAACAAACACCATTATCATCGGCGCGAGTTTTTCAGGATTGGCTTGCGCTGCCTGTTTGCAAAAAGACAATATCGATTACCTGCTTATCGAGAAACAAAACCAGGTTGCAACTCCATGGCGCAATCATTATGAACGTTTGCATTTACACACGAGTAAAAGAATATCAAATCTTCCTTTTAAAAAATTCGGAAATAAAATTCCCCGCTATCCGGCCAGGCAACAGGTTGTAGATTACCTGGAAGATTATCAAAAAGAATTTGATATACATCCTGTATTTAATACGAAAGCGATTTCTATAAAAAGAGAAAACGATCATTGGATCACTATAACAAATAATGAAGTCTTCAAATCCAAATACCTGGTGATGGCAACGGGCATTTTTAATAAGCCCAAACCAATTTTTTTCAAAGGCCAGGAAACATTTCCGGGTAAAATTCTGCATAGCTGCGAATACAAAACAGCAAAAGATTTCAAAGGGCAAAAAGTCTTGGTAGTAGGTTTTGGAAATTCGGCTTGCGAAATTGCGATTGATCTTTTTGAACACCAAGCGATGCCTTCGATGTCCGTCCGCTCGGCAGTCAACATCATTCCCCGTGATATACTGGGAATACCTGTGCTTGAATTTAGTCTGGTATTAAACCGTATTCCTCCTCGGATAGCCGATACCGTTAGTTCCCCTTTGATCTGGTTAACGATTGGCGATATAAAAAAATTGGGACTGAAGAAAATGCCGTATGGTCCATTAGAGCAAATCAGGAAAGATGGACATGCACCGGTTTTAAATATCGGAACTGTAGAGCTTATCCGTGCGGGTCATATAAAAATCCGCGATGATATCGATTTTATAGAAGGAAGAACTGTCCATTTCAAAAATGGAAGTAAAGATGATTTTGATGCAATCGTTGCCTGCATCGGTTATGATAGAAGTCTTGGTGAAATTGTAGAAACCGATCAATCGAGGTTTGATGATTTAAATGCACCGACATACAAACAAAAACTTTTTGGAAAAGATGGTTTGTATTTCTGCGGTTATTGGGTGAGTCCAACTGGACAGATCCGAGAGATCGCTCGGGATGCAAAAAAAATCGCTAGTGATATTGGAAAAAAAGAGAGTGAATAAATAGGACGCAAAACAGAGATTTAGTCGCGCTACAGACTGTTTCTCCGCTCCTCTTCCAGATAAGGGAAAGAATTTATCTTAAATCGGCGCAAATTGGCACATGGCTTGCAAAATAAAGTAGGTTATTTGTCACCACTAAAAACCCTCACAATGACTAAAATTCTTTCCTTTATTTTATTCCTCATGGTTTCAACCGGCGCTACTGCCCAGGTGATCCAGGTAATCGGCATTGTTGACAAAAAAACAAAAGAATACTCTGTCGCTCCCAATCAAAAAGGCGAGTACCGGGTTTTTGGATACCAGTTTGCCGGCGATGCAACGAAAAAAATGATTTGCTTTTCAACGCATGATACCGATGTAAGAGGCAATTCCAGTAATTGCCCGCTCGGTGCATACTATGATACGGACAGAATGAGACCAGGTGATAAAATTTATTATCTCGGCAATTACGGCACTTTTGGGAAAATGAGCTATGTTTCAGGCGCTGGTGTCAAAACGATTTTCTATCTGCCGAAAAAAAGTTTTGTTATCAAGTAGTCAGCCAATCCCTCTTAAAATCATAACAGCGATCTACAACCGAAATATTTGATTCACCAATCGAATAAATGCTGTCGATTAACTTTCAAATTGACGGAGATGATGGTCCGCATGCTTATAAGACATCCAGCCAATTTGTTCCTTCGTCATCTTCCCAAAAAAAGGATGTACAAAATTGTGGTCTGAAAAATGTGCATACTCGTTGATCAGGTCGATCCATTTTCTTTTTTCTGATGCTAAGTCACCATCACCAATTATTTTCAATTCAGGTATCGTCGGTGAATTATGAGACAACGGTTTGTCATCTTTCAACACAACACGCAAGGCCATCTTACCAAACAAACGTCCAATAAAAACTCTTTTATACGTTTTCTTCCCCAATGCCATTTCTTCCCACAGCGCGCAATGTTTTAACATCTGGTAACTGGTCATCTTGCCCCATTGCGCGGTATTGCACTTCTCGATCTTATTTATTCTGTTGATCAATTCCTCCCTGGTACCTGGGTCAAATAATGTCTTCATTTTTTAATATTTAAAAAATTCAATGGTGTGAACTGAAAACAATTCAAAATATTTTTTAAGTGAGTTGTGCGAGAGAAAACCAATTTCCGGAATCGTCTTTGAAAATTGCTTCGGTCCCGTAAAATTCTTTGGTAGGCGGCTTTGTAAATTCTACTCCTTTTGCTTTTAGTTCTTCGTAAGTCGCAAATATATCCTTGCAAGTAAAAATACCGACGCCAAAACTTCCTTTCACAATAAGCTCGCGCAGTGTTTCGGAAGTCTCTTTGGAATACATGCTTCTAATTACAGGCGTTAAAATAATTTCAAAACCCGGTTGATCTGGTGGAGAAACCGTGAGCCAGCGGCCATCTGCACCCATCGGCACATCTACCACAACTTTAAATCCCAGCTTGTTCGTGTAAAAATCAAAAGCACTGTCCTGATCGAGGACATTGATGCTGATATGTGTCATTTTCGTCAACATGTTTTTGCGTATTAAATGATTTACACAAAGAACAGTATTAACCTAAGACTTTGTTTCTCTAAAATTGCGATTTTTCAACCAGCCGTTTTTTTCTGCGAAACAGCCCGGCACAAATGTTAATGGAGATGATTTTATTTGCGCCTTTATTTTTTGTTGCTGCATCAAATAAATGGAAGGAGTGATTCCAACAATACGTTTGAACAATCCACTGAATGAACTCAAACTTTCAAATCCTACAGCATAGCATGTGTCTGAAACAGGTTTGTCGGATTTCAATAATTGCATAGCTCTATCTATGCGAACTGCAATCAAATATTGATGGGGTGTTTTTCCGTAAATGTTTTTAAAGAGCCTGATAAAATGGAATTTGGAAAAATAGGCTTCGTCTGAAATATTGTCGAGATCGATATTATCTGCATAGTTGGCATCAATAAAAAGTTTTGCCTGGACAATTCTCCTGTATAAATAAATTTTGGGATACTGTTCTGTTATCGTATTTCTATTGGTCATAAACACCGGAATTTCTGAACCTAACACCTAAATTTATATCAATCATACAAGAATTTGGAAATATTTCGCGCGAAGCACGCAGAGAAAAGGAGTTCGC
>JAFDYD010000002.1:123407-133725 GCA_018267615.1 Bacteroidota bacterium
CTCCTTTTCTCTGCGTGCTCTGCGCGAAATATTTTCGAATTTCCAAACCGGTCCATCATTAAAGATTTATTTCTTCAATTACTTTCCTACATTCGCAAAAATAGAATTATGGGAATCGCAGATCGACTATTCAATCTAAAAAATGAAAAATCCGCAGCTAACTTAAAAGCCGGAGAAGCTTTCTTATCTGCCAACAAACAAAAGCCTGGCGTCGTTGAGTTACCAAGTGGACTGCAATATGAAGTAATTACAACAGGCAATGGCATAAAACCACTTGCACGCAATAAGGTTACTTGTCATTACCACGGCACATTGATTGATGGAACTGTTTTCGATAGTTCAGTCACTCGCGGCATGCCTGCAACATTTCCATTAAATATGGTTATTAAAGGTTGGACCGAAGGTCTTCAACTCATGACCGTCGGCAGCAAATGGCGTTTCTTTATTCCACCACAACTTGCTTATGGTGAAAGACAAACCGGCGCTCATATCGGCCCAAATAGTACACTGATTTTTGAAGTGGAATTGCTCGATGTGAGTTAATTGATTTGAATTTATTCTGCCAGTCTAAATACTATTCTTCGCGGTAATAGACTCCGGCCATTTCATGGGATGATGCAATCGATAAACATATTTTCTTCGGTTCACAGCAATTCTTCCCCGATTTATATCATTTGTAAAATCAGTTTGCTCCACAACAATACTTTTGTTTCATTAAAGTAAAATGATTTCAGCACGTTAAAATTTACGGAAATGAAAAAGAAATTATTGTTAATCGGTCTTGTCGCCATAGTGGCAATATTTGTTATCGTGTTTTTTGTTAAAAAAAATTCTTCAACTGATGATGCAACCAGCAAAACTTTTACAAAGAGTTTATCGCTGACTGTTTATAAGGATTACAGCTACACATCCACCATCTACAATAATTCTTTAGCCCAGGTTCGCCTGATTTTAAGAAAAATAAATCCATTGGGCGAAAATACAATTGTCTGGAATAAAACTTTGGACTCAAAATCTCTGAGCCAATACCCTTCTGCTGAAGATGCAGTAAAACAAAATTTTGAAATCAGTAATATTTCTGCAAAGAATGAATATCATTTAGAGTACGATATCATTTATAATTCAAAAGGGAGTGAACTGCAAATGCAGTATGATGTGTTGCTGAGCAGCGCCAGTTCCAAAAACATTGCCATCAGCATTTAAGTATCTATATGCTCCTACGTGTCTGTGTGGTGAATTTTTTTTCACCACATAGCACATAGACACATAGGAGCACATAGATATTTAAAACCGAGGCGCTTCCGGAATTTTCAGAAAGCGTTTGACTAAAGAAGTTTCTTATCAGCTTTCTCAGCTTATTATTCGCAATTCCTCTGTTCACAGCAAACTTTTGCCCTTTTATAGCATTTTGGAGATTTATTTACTGATATGAAATAGGTTTGTGTTCTCAAACCAGAGCTGCCGGCAAAAGGCTCCACTATCACCATAAAAATTTTGATTATGAAAAATATAAAACGCCGAATGTCCAGGCTAATTGCGGCAAATATTTTCCTGCAAATATTAATTTGCTCGTCGACGACATTGAATGCGCAATCTATGTCGCATAAATCATTGCTCGCTCTTTCAAAAACAGATCACATGCTTGCGATTGTTGATCCTGTTACATTAAAAGTGACTGCTCGAATTCCCGTTGGCGAAGATCCACATGAAGTGATCGCCTCTTCAGACGGAAAAATAGCCTATGTTACTATTTATGGTGGTGGAAGTTTACATGAATTGAATATCATTGACCTTGTTGCACAAAAACCACTGACTAACGTTGACACCAGACCGCTGTTTGGTCCGCATGGCCTGGTGTTTGCCAATGGCAAAGCATGGTTCACTGCGGAAGGTTCAAAATCTATTGGCAGCTATGATCCTGTCAGCGCAAAACTCGACTGGAGTATGGGAACGGGGCAGGACAGAACACATATGATATACGTTACCGATGATGGAAAAAATATTTATACAACAAATGTTTCTTCCGGAACTGTAAGTATCCTCACTAGCACATTAACCCAGCAAGGACCTCCTAATGCACCGCCACGAGAAAATTGGATTCAAACTGTTGTTCCTGTTGTTAAAGGATCGGAAGGATTTGACGTGTCTCCCAATGGCAACGAGTTATGGACTGCATCAAGTGATGATGGTACAATCTCCATCGTTGATCTCAAAGAAAAAAAATTGGCTGCTAAAATTGATGCAAAGACTTTAGGTGCAAACCGGGTGAAATTTACACCAGATGGTAAACAAGTATTTATTTCAAGTCTCCGAAATGGCGAGCTGACTATTTATAATGCAACATCCCGCAAAGAAGTGAAACGTTTGAAGATTGGTCATGGTGCCGCAGGAATTCTGATGGATACAGATGGTTCACGCGCATTTGTTGCTTGCTCGGCTGATAATTATATCGCGGTAATAGATCTCAAAACATTGGAAGTAACACGACATTTTGAAGTTGGAGGAGTACCTGATGGTCTCGCGTGGGCAATTCAACCTTAGGCTGATTTTAATCTTTCGATCGGATACTAATTATCCTACTGTTTCAATTTATTGATGCATGGATTTATCCATCAGGGTATTTTATTTTTTCGATCGAACTAAAATATTGGAAGTTCAAAAAAGAAGTTCAAAAATTATTTCGAAACAATTATTATAAATTATAAAACAATGAAACAAGCTGGCAATAGTAATAGGAAAAATTTTCGCTGGTACATGCGTTATCTTCATAACAAAATCGGATTTGTGATTGTAGGGCTCGTGATTATGTATGGGCTCAGTGGACTGCTGCAAACTTATCGCGACACAGATTTATTAAAGCACGAAGTTGTACACGAGCAGCAGTTGGCTCCACACCTTACTGAATCACAGCTCGCACCCAATTTAAGAATACGGGATTTCAAGGTCATTAAAACAGAAGGAAACATTCTCTATTTCGGGAGTGGCACATACAATGCTGAAACAGGTATGGCAAAATTTACAACCAAAGAATGGTATTCATGGCTTGTTCCTTTTACAGAATTACATAAAACATCCAGCAGAAGCGTGGCGCATTATTTCACGACACTTTTCGGCATCGCATTACTTTTCATGTCTGTATCTGCCTTCTGGATGTTTAAACCGGGAACAAAACTTTTTAGCTCGGGTGTTTATCTCACAGTAGCTGGTATCATTGCAGCCATTATCATGCTACTAATACAGTAGAACGAATTAATTTGAATAACGTGCAACAAAAGGTTGATAATATAGAAAAAAATAAAAGAGGATGGATGACCATCGCCTTGCATGGACTGATATGGCTGATGGTTTTCCTGATTCCTTATATTTTTAGTGCAGACGTGGAAAGAAATTCTCATCACAAAAACGCCACCCAAAATCTATTTCTCTACCTGACTACAGCTATCAATTTTTATTGGCTGATACTATTTTATTTTAATGCGGGTATCCTCATGCCTCGCTTTATTTATAAAAGAAAAAATATATTATATGCGCTGTCGCTTGTTGCCGCATTTTGTATTGTAGTAATATTAGACAGCCTCTTATTCCGCGTATTATCCATTCCGCATCCATTTACTATTTACAATTCGATAGGACATAATTTCATTCCTTTTTTAATCACCATTGCGGTGAGCATTGCCTATAAAGCAATCAGTGATAAAACGAAATCGGATATATTGATCAGAGAAAAGCAAAGTGAAAATTTAAAAACGGAATTGTCATTCCTGAGGTCACAAATCAGCCCTCATTTTCTTTTTAATGTTTTGAACAATATTGCTGCATTGGTCAGAATTAAAAGTGATGACCTGGAGCCGACAGTTATCAAACTCTCATCATTGATGCGCTATATGTTGTATGAAACGGATGAAGAAAAAGTGATCATAAAAAACGAAGCAGCATATCTGCAGGACTTTATTGATTTGCAAAAGCAGCGTTATGGTGAAGAGCTCAGTTTAGAAACTGTTTTTAATATAAAGGAAGAATGGCAAATGATAGAGCCGATGTTATTAATTCCTTTTATAGAAAATGCATTTAAGCACGGCGGGTTTGTTCAACATCCCGAAATTTATATACAGCTTGAAGTTGATAATAGCCGACTTCAGTTTTTGGTAGAAAATAAATTTGAAGAGAGCGACGCATTAAAAGACAAAGCATCCGGTATAGGATTAACAAATGTAAAAAGAAGATTGGAGCTTTTGTATCCGGGCAGTCATACGTTGACGATCGATAAAAAGGATGGTTGGTTTTCCGTTTCTTTACAATTAATTTTTAAATGAGATGAAATGTATCGCAATAGATGACGAGCCTTTGGCATTAAAACTATTGGAAGATAATATCAAAAACGTTCCTTATTTAGAATTAGTCGGCTCATACCGCAATCCTCTTGATACGATTAAAGTATTACAGGAAAACAAAATCGATCTCATTTTTATTGATATACAAATGCCGCGCATCACGGGATTGCAATTCATCGCAAGCCTTGAAAATAAACCCATGGTGATATTTATAACAGCGTATAAAGAGCATGCTTTGGAAAGTTATGATTTAGCTGTTGTAGATTATTTGGTGAAGCCTGTGGCCCTGGATCGTTTTGTGAAAGCTTGTAACAAGGCAAAAGACTTGTACGATCTTAAAATCAAAAAAAATCAAAGTGGCCCATCACCTGAAGCTGAATATTTTTTTCTGAATGCAGATTATAGCCTGGTGAAGATTGTGTTTAATGATATCGTATGGATGGAGGGCTTGCGTGACTATGTCAAAATACATCTTAAAAGTTCGAGCAAACCTCTCATGTTTCGAACTAGTTTAAAAGCACTGGAACCGGAACTTCCTTCTTCTAAATTCATACGGATTCACAAATCTTATATCGTGTCGATTGATAGCATTACCGCTATCCGAAAAACAAGTGTCTTTATAAAGGAAATGGAACTGCCCATCGGAGAAACTTTTCGTGAAGTGGTTGATAAATTGGTGAGAAAGGAATTGTAGAGTGAGAAACAGAGTGGAGAGCGTCAAACCCCTCGCTCTTCGCTCTGTTCCTCCGCCCTTCTTCAAAATCAAACAAGTTTAAAAAAACATTGGTTCGTTTTTTGCCGAACCAAAAAAACCATTTATGTTTGCATGCAAATCCGCGAAAATGGCTTCGGTACTAATGAAAAGTAAAACAAACCATATTTCAGAAAAAGTAGAGGAAATGGGAATAATCATTGAACAAATGGGATATGCACCCGTGCCTGGCAGAATTGTGTCATATCTCCTTATCTCGGAACCGCCTTACCGCGATTTCTATGAAATCCAGGGTTTTTTAAAAGCGAGTAAAAGTACAGTCAGTACAACGCTAAACCAGTTAATGCAACAAGGTGTTGTAAGCTATATCACTTTTAGCGGTGATCGAAAACGTTATTTTCAAATCAACACCAAAGGCTTGTTAGATACTATTAAGCAGCAGTATAAACAGGCACGTGTAATTAATAATATGGTAAGTGAAGTATTAGAACATCGGAAAAATTCAGAATTCCAGCGGTTCAATAAGGAATTAAAAGAAGTGATAAATTTTAGCTCCTATATCCATAATGGTATAGAAAAAATGATAAAGGATTGGGATAAGGCCCATCGATGATTTTTTTTTACAAAAATGGTTCTATTAGTTCAGAACCAATTACCGAAAGATAAGAGGAATAAAAATTATTTAGCTTATTTAAAATGCGTTCACCAAAACAATTTGAAATGCCGGGAAAATATCTTTATAAAATATTATTTATTGCAGCCGTGATGCACACGTCGTTCGCGCATGCGCAAAACAATTTAATATCACTAGACAAACCTTTTCTTACAAAGGACACTTTATTCAAAGCACCGTATATCGATAAAGACGAGTGGCGCGATGCGCCCGTGCGTCATCGCTATGTGCATGGCGGTTTCCGCGGCACCGATACACGCTTCTCATTTTATTTTCCATCCAAAGAAAAATACCAGGGCCATTTTTTTCAATACATTACTCCAGTGCCGGATAATGAAAATTTATCACAAGGCGCGTCTGGAGAAGAAGATAAGATTGGTTTCTCAATTACAAGCGGAGCATATTTTATTGAAACCAATGGTGGCGGAAGCGCCGGAATGGGAATGCCTGGTTCAGGAATCGATCCAACAATTGGTGCTTACCGCGCAAATGCAGCCTGCGCGCAATATTCGCGCATTGTCGCGGCACAGATATATGGGGAGCACCGTGCTTTTGGTTATGCATTTGGTGGAAGTGGTGGCGCATATCGAACCATTGGCGGTATTGAAAACACCGAAGATGTTTGGGATGGCGCAGTTCCTTATGTTGTCGGTTCCCCTATGGCAATTCCAAATGTATTTAGCGTTCGCATGCACGCGATGCGCGTTCTAAAAAATAAATTTCCACAAATCAATGATGCATTGGAACCGGGAGGAAGTGGTGATATGTATGCGGGACTGAATGTAGAGGAAAAAGAAGCGTTGCAAGAAGCAACGAAATTGGGATTCCCACCAAAATCATGGTTCGGATATAAGACCATGGGCATTCATGCCTTTGGAGTCCTTTACCAGGGCATGGCGATGGCCGATAGGAAATATTTCTATGATGATTTTTGGAAACTTCCCGGATATCTTGGATCCAATGCGCCTGCATCATTGTTGAAAGCGCGCATTCAAAAATCCAGCAAAATAAAAATTGGAATTTTGGAAGATCAGGCGGTACAAATTGGGTTGATGTCTCCGAGATCGGATCGGGAACGTGGCACAGCAGATCTTGCATGGAAAGGCATTGGTCAAAAAGAAGGTACGATGCCGGTTGCATTTCAAATCGAAGATTCATTGCCCGACATCGATTTTCTCGGCGGCGATCTCATTATTAAATCAGGTGCGGCCTCCGGCAAAACATTGTTCATCACAAAAATTGCTGGCGACAAAATTCTTCTTGGCGCTGTCGACCCAAAAATTCTTGCATTGATAAAAGCCGGCGACGAAATACAAGTGGACAATTCTAATTTTCTTGCCGCTCAAACTTATTATCGGCACCAGGTTCCTGGAAAGGAATATCATGTGTGGGATCAGTTTCGTGATTCAACCGGTAAACCGATTTACCCACAACGCCCCATGTTACTGGGACCGTTATTTACAAGGGCCGCGTCAGGAGTATTGCCGCGCGGAAAGTTCAAAGGCAAAATGATCGTTCTCTCTTCGCTGTGGGATCGTGAAGCTTTTCCATGGCAAGCCGATTGGTATCGTTCCAAGGTGAAAGAAAATCTGGGCGATAGTATTGATAATTATTTTAGACTTTGGTACACGGATCATGCGCTGCATGGAGATGCTACAAAGCAAGAAGATCCGACGCATACAGTTAGTTATCTCGGAGTTTTGGAACAAGCACTGCGCGACTTAAGCAATTGGGTTGAGAAGGGCATTGCTCCGCCATCAACTACAAATTATAAAATTGAAGACGGACAGGTAATCGTTCCTTCCTCAGCTTCTGATCGAAAAGGTATTCAACCAACCATAACGCTAAAGGTTAACCGAAGTAATCGAGCAGAAACAAAAACAGGTGTGCCGGTCTCCTTTATTGCTGTGATCGAAGTACCGCCGAATACAGGTAAGGTGGTATCCGCAGAATGGGATTTTGAAGGTGTAGGTACTTTTTCGGTGCAAGGGAAATTGATCACACAGAGCAAAAAAACAAATGAAGTGATGGTTAATGCCACTCACATCTTTTCACAGCCTGGAACTTTTTTCACTACACTTCGTGTCGCTTCCGAGCGACAGGGAAACGCCAAGACACCGTTTGCCCGAATACAAAATCTCGAACGTGTGAGAGTAGTCGTGAAATAGAGCGCACCGGTCAACAAAAGAAATATTTAAATTCACAACCAACCCGATCATTATATCAACAAAAAAACAATTATTATCATGAAAAAACTAAGTCAGTTATCAACAGGATTATTTATACTCCTGTTGTCGTTTAACGCGCATGCGCAGTCGAAAACAGGCGCCGATTATTTTGAAGGCAAATGGAGCGTACTTGTAAAAGGTTTACCCGATGGCGATACAAAAATGATTTTTGTACTCGAAAAAAAGGATACTACAATCACCGGCGCGGTACAGGATTCGACAGGTAAAGAAATTGCAAAAATTTCTAAGTCTGAAATAAAAGAAAATGAAATTACCGTTTATTTCACCGCACAATCGTATGATGTGAATTTATTATTAAAGAAAAAAGATGACGATCATGCCACTGGAAATCTAATGGGCATGTTTGATGCAGAAGGTGACCGTGTAAAACAAACTAAATAAGTACACATCCATTCGTTTCTTTTGTTCGTGAATGAATTCAAAACTATCGCATAAATCCCGACGTATTTTTGCGTACTTACCATAGGAAAAATCAGCCTTTTTTGGCACTGTAGTTGTTTTATATATATATAGCGTACAAATTGTTTTCGTAATTTTTAAAATCCAACTTCCATGAAAAAATCATCTTCAGCCAATATCAGTGAAACGGTGATTGTATATTTAATTGCAGCCGCGCTCTTATCTGCAGTTATGGCAATGACCTATTTTGGATGGCAAGGTTAGACAATGTTTAAAATATTCACACAAAGGCGCAAAACTCAATCGGTTTTATCGCGCCTTTGTGTGAAATTTTTTGAAACCGTCTTATCACTTTCTTTTCTCCTAACCACGTTGAGTTGAATTCCCCCCGATTATATTTGAAGACGCCTTCTATGTCGCTATGTGCCTATGTGGTGAAAAAAAACTACCACATAGTCTTGACAATATCATTCCGGCATTCCCTTGCCTTCGTTAATAAACTTCACCAAACTATTCGTCAAATGTCCATGCCATCCCGCTTCACAGTCATTATAACATTCAACACCGGGTACTAAACCAATATGTGTAAAATCGATTTGTGTTGAATTTTCTTTCTCCGAAATTTCAAAAACTACTTCGGTATCATTCCATTCTTTCTTATTATTGATCCATTGCAAATTGCAATCGGTTACCTTCCAAACTACTTTTTTATTTGGCACTAATTCGCTTACTTGAAAATCAACAAATGTTTGTCCGAATTGAACGGTGAAGCTGTCACTTTTTTTCTTTGCCTTACCTTTGAAATTTTTTGCCCACCAGCCATTTACCTCGCTGATTTTTTTCATCGCTTGCGCCGGTGACGACTTTACTGTAAGCGTTCTATGGAAATTATTATTTTTCATTTTTTTAGATTTGATGTGAGGATATTAATTCGTCTTGTTTTTTGTAATGAAGTTGTACAAGTTCTCCTTGATGACAGCATCACAAACCTGGGCCAATCTTTCAACTTCATTTTCAAGAACCGGTCCATCGTAAGTAAAACTAACCGCTGTGTTGTTGTCCTTTGGTGTTAATTGAAAAATCATTTTTGTATCTGTCCAACTGTAATTATCTGTTTTGCGTAAACTATCAATGATAAGCCACACCACTTTTTCGTTTGGCACAAATTCAACAATCCGCTGTTTTGAATAATGAACATCTCCCGTTTTTAACACGAACTCATCGTTGAGCTTGTTGCTTTTGCCATCGAATTCTTCGGGCCACCATTTGGCAACGTCGTTGATATGATCAAAAACAATTTTTGCAGAAAATGGAACTTCAATACCTGTAGTATAAGCCTTATGTATCTTTTTCTTATACTGTCCTTTTCCTATAGTGAAATAAGACAATAGGCTTACCCGAATCCAATGCGACCAGCCTGTTTCGCAGTCCTTATAACATTCAACATCCGGTGTAAGTCCTTCGTGTGTAAAATTCAAAGTAGTTACTCCATTGTTTTCGGAGAGATCGAAAATCAATTTCGTATTGGCCCATTCTTTTTTGTCGGAGTACCAGGGCATATTGCAATCTGTAACCAACCAGGCAACTCTTTTATCCGGAATCAGTTCAGTTACGGTAAAGTCAAAGAAGGAATCTCCTCCCATCTTTACGACGAACTTATCATTTTGCTTTTCGGAATTTCCATCAAAGGATATTCCCCACCATTCAGGCACTTTGCCAATTCTTTTGATCGCTTCGCTGGCGCTTATTTTTGCAGTGATACTGCAATTAAAACTGCTCTTTCCCATTGTATTTATTTTTAAAGCAAATATCGGGTGATGGAAACCTCAAGTATTGTACAAATCGGAATTCCATACTGTTTCGGTTTGCCTTTCCAATGTGCATCTATGTGCCTACTGCGCCTATGCGGTAAATTTTTTTTTCACCACATAGGCACAGTAGGCACATAGGTACA
>JAFDYD010000030.1 GCA_018267615.1 Bacteroidota bacterium
GCTGAACGCTGAACGCTGAACGCTGAATAAATTATTGGAAATGCAAGTTAATATTTAATCGCGTTCGGCGTTCAGCGTTCAGCATTTCGCGTTCATCTCAGATAAATCCATTCAGCAATTTTATATACAATTCAATTCCATTTCTTATTTCATCCAGATAAATATATTCATCGGCAGTATGACTTCTTGCCGAGTCGCCAGGTCCCATTTTTAATGCAGGAAATGGCATCAGTGCTTTGTCTGATGTAGTAGGTGAACCATAATATGTTCTTCCCAATTCCAATCCTGCTTTTACCAGCGGATGATCCAATGATATGGATGTTGATTTCATTCTTGTGGTGCGTGGTTTGAATTGGCTCTTCAGATTATTTTTTAAAGAGTCGAGTATTTCATCGAATGTATATAATTCGTTCACGCGTACGTCTATCACAAATTTACACAGAGCCGGAACCACATTGTGTTGTTTGTTTTCAGTCTCAATAACGGTAACGGTCATACGTGATTCCCCCAACAACGCACTCACTTTTTCAAATTTGCAATTTCTTATCCATTCAATATCCTCTAGTGCTTTGTATAATGCATTTTCTCCTTCATTACGTGCAGCATGTCCAGGACGGCCATGCGCAGTGCAATCGATCACCATCAACCCGCGTTCTGCTACTGCCATCTCCAATTTGGTTGGTTCACCTACAATACCGAAATCGATTTGCCCGAGATATGGAAGCACGAGTTCAATCCCATTTACACCACTAATTTCTTCTTCTGCACTCGCGGCAAATACAACATTATACCTGAGATTTTCTTTATCATAGAAATATAAAAAAGTAGCCATCAAACTTACAAGGCAACCACCGGCATCATTACTTCCCAGTCCAAATAGTTTACCATCTTTCTCTATTGGAGTGAAAGGATCCATGGTATAACTTTTATTCGGCCTCACGGTATCATGATGCGAATTGAGCAAAATACTTTGCTTGGAAGCATCATAAAATTTATTTTTTGCATAGATATTATTGCCCACTCTTGCGTGCGGGATTTCATGCTTTGTAAAAAAATCCATGATGAGTTCCGCTGTATCATTTTCTTCTTTGGAAAATGATGGCGTAGCAATTAGTTCTTTTAAAAGTCCCACTGCTTCTCCCTGTAAAAAATCTAAGTTTGGATTATTCATTGGTTATACTTGTTCCGGCTGTGTGACTGATTAATTTTTCTAATTCTTCAGCGTTTCCTATAGTGACGCGTCTTACTCCGCTATTCAGCGCTGTGAATGCATTGTCGATTTTTGGGATCATCCCCGCGAATATTTTTTTCTCTGCCTTCAACGTTGCATAGTATGCGGGCTTGATAGAAGGTATCACCGTACTGTCATCATTAGCGTCCAGCAAGACGCCGGTTTTTTCAAATGAATAAATGAGATTTACTTCATATGATTCACTCATGCTTCGCGCTATTTCCTGTGCGATGGTATCCGCATTCGTATTGAGTAGTTGTCCTTTTTTATCGTGCGTGATGGGCGACATCACAATAGCGATATCTTGGTCCAGTAAATTTTTTAGAAAAATATGGTTGACCGCATCTATATCTCCCGCATAACCATAATCAATAGATGCATGAATTCTTTTGTGTGCGAGTATGCTATTGCCATCGGCGCCGGATAATCCGATGGCATTGCAACCGTTTGCTTGCAGCAGGGCGACTATATTTTTGTTGATGTATCCGGCATAAACCATCGTCACAACCTTTAATGTTTCTTCATCTGTGATTCTTCTTCCTTCAATCATCTGTTGTGGAATATTCAACTGACCTGCAAGTTTGGTTGCAAGCTTACCACCACCATGCACCAAAATTTTTTTATGAGATTTCAGTCCAGCGAATTGCTTTAGAAAACCCGAAAGTTTTTTTTCATCGTCGATGATATTGCCACCGACCTTTATGATATATAATATTTCTTTCGACATTCTTCGTTCTGAAATTCGGTTTAAAAAAATTCAACCCTTTAAGATTTCACTCAGTACGGCTTGCGCTGCCCATACTCTGTTGCCAGCCTGTTGCGTGACGATACTATTTGTACTATCTAAAACCTCATCACTCAATTCTACATTTCTCCGCACGGGAAGACAATGCATGACTTTGGCATTATTTGTTAAATGCAATTTTTCATTTGTCAGCATCCACTCAGGATCATTGCAATATATTTTGCCGTAATCGTTGTAGGTGCTCCAGTTTTTTACGTACACGAAATCTGCATCTTCAAGCGCACGATCCTGGTCATGCGTAATCGTTGCTCCTTTGGTAAACATTTCATCGAGTTCATAGTCTTCCGGGTGAGTGATTACGAAATCAGCTTTTCCCCACGCATTGATCCATTGAGCAAAACTATTTGCGACACATTGCGGCAATGCTTTTACGTGAGGCGCCCATGTGAGAACAATTTTGGGAGGTTTTGCGGGAGCAGTTGCGAGATGTTCTGTTATTGTGATAATATCCGTTAAACTTTGTAGCGGGTGCAATGTTGCACTCTCCATACTCACAACCGGAATCCCAGAATATTTAATGAATTGTTTGATGTATAATTCACTGTAGTCATCCTCCCTGTTTTTCAATGAGGGAAACGTGCGTATGCAAAGAATATCAAAATATTTTCCGAGTATCGGCGCCGCATCTTTTACATGTTCAACGGTGTTACCACTCATGATTGCCTCTTCTTCAAATTCCAACGCCCATCCTTCTTTGTCGATATTAAAAACAATTGGCTCCATCCCAAGATTCTGTGCAGCAACCTGCGTACTCAGCCTCGTACGCATACTGGGATTTAGAAATAACATACCTAACCGTTTATTGGCACCCGCAATTTTATCTTTCAGTGGATTTGATTTATAATCCAAAGCCGTCTGCACAAGAGCGTTCATATCTTTCACGTCTTGAACGGAGATAAAATTTTTTATGCCCGCGGAATTAATTTTCAGGCTCATGTTTGATAGTAGTTTTATAAATCTTACCAGGAAATCAAATTATCCATTCAGGGCCGGCGCATGGATTTCTTCCTGTATGGATTCCAGGAATTGATCCGCATCTTTTTTATTGAAGGCCAGCGAAGGAAGCAATCGGATAACATTTGGCTTTGCTTCACCGGTAAATATATTCTGATTGAATAATAAATTTTTTCTGAGATCTTTCAAGGTATCTGGCACATCGAACCCGATCATCAGCCCTTTGCCTCTTACATTTTGCAGTTCGGATATTTTTTTCAATTCGGTTTGAATATGATCTCCGATTTTTTTTGCATTATCCATCAGCTTTTCACTTTCTATCACTTCTAAAACAGCCAGTGCTGCGGCGCATGCCAGCGGGTTTCCACCAAAAGTAGTTCCCAACATACCATGTTTTGAATGGAGATCTGGTGCAATTAAAATACCTGCGACGGGAAATCCATTACCCATTCCCTTTGCAAGGCTGTAAATATCTGCATCTACATTCGCGTGATCATGAGAGAAAAATTTTCCGGTGCGTCCATATCCGCATTGAACACTGTCTGCGATAAATACAGAACCGTGTTGCGTACAGAGACTTCTTATTTTTTGGATGAAAGATTCTTTGGCAACATTGATACCGCCCACACCTTGTATACCTTCGACGATCACAGCAGCAATTTCTTTTCCTTGTGCATTGAAGCATGCTTCCAAAGATGTTTCGTCGTTGAACGGAAGGAAAATGATATTGTTTGTCTGGTTCACGGGAGCAACAATAGCCGGATTATCCGTAGCGGCTACTGCCAACGATGTTCTTCCGTGGAAAGATTTTGTAAATGCGATTATTTTTTTTCTTCCTGTGTGAAAAGAAGCAAGTTTCATCGCATTCTCATTTGCTTCAGCACCGGAATTGCATAAGAAAAGTTGATAAGATTCTTTGCCCGACACTTTTCCAAGTTTCTCGGCAAGTTCTTCTTGTATTGGCAAGCGGACGGAGTTTGAATAAAAACCAATTTTGTTTAATTGTTCTGTTACTCGTTGCACATAGTGCGGGTGTGTATGACCGATAGAGATCACTGCATGGCCGCCGTACAAATCAAGATACTGCAATCCATTGTCGTCCCATATGTAAGATCCTTTCGCTTTAACGACTGTGATATTGTTTAACGGGTATACGTCGAATAGTTTCATTTTTAAAAATTTTGTGGCTTGTGCTTTTTGCTAAACGCTGAACGCATAACGCTGAACGCTGTTTAGATTAGTTAACCGTTGTTGTTTCTAATTGTTTTTATCAGTTTAATTAATTTCGCTTTTATTTCGTTTATTTTTTCATTTGCCATCATATAATCTTCGAGGCAAATAAAATCAAGATCTTTTGCTAATAAGAAACAGTATTCTAATTCTTGTGCCGAACCCAACGACATATCCAAAAATCGAACGAAATCCCTGTCTGTATTTTTCCCGCAACCTTCCGCTATTGTTAGCGGAATGGATGAAGCAGCGCGCTTCATTTGTGATGCCAATCCAAATCGTTCTTCCTTCGGAAATTTTGATATGAATTGCTTGTATACGATTAATACCAACGCATGGGATTTGATCCAAACATCATATTTTCTATAATCTCTCATCACACAAATCGTTCAGCGTTTAGCGTTATGCGTTTCGCGTACGGCGTTCCGCGTCAAAAATAATTTGCTTTCAATTTCAATCCCGCGCATTCATCAATTCCGAACATCAAATTCATATTTTGAATCGCCTGCCCCGACGCACCTTTCACAAGGTTATCGATCACAGAATGTATTGCCACTTTGCTTCCTATTTTTTCCAATTGGATAATACATTTATTTGTATTCACGACCTGTTTTAGAAAAACAGAATCCTTATTCAAAAAAGTAAACGGATGATCTTCATAATAATTCTCGTACAATTCCGTGAGTGTTTCAATTTTAGTCGGACTATCCATCAGTGAGCTGATAAAGATTCCTCTTGTAAAATCTCCGCGCCATGGAATAAAATTTAATCCTTTTTCATCGTCTGGTGAAAGCGGAAAACTCTTTTGTAACTGATGTAAGGATTGATGTATTTCCTTTACATGCTGATGCGTAAGCGTTTTATAAGCCTGGATATTATTTGCCCTCCACGAAAAATGTGTTGTGTGCGATAGTCCTTGTCCCGCGCCGGTGGATCCGGTAATTCCTGTTGTGTAAACTTCTCTTAATAAACCAGCTTTCGCAAGCGGCAACAATCCTAATTGAATTGCTGTAGCAAAACAACCCGGGTTGGCAACATGATGCGCCTTCCTGATTTTGTCGCGATTTAATTCCGGAAGACCGTACACAACTGGTTTTCCATTGATGGTTCTTTGATTCTCTCCATTTAATAATCTGAAATCTTGTGATAGATCGATGATCCTAATATGGTCTGCAATTTTATTTTCGTCAATAAATTTTTTTGCTTCACCATGTCCCACACATAAGAACATCACATCTATATCTTCGTTCCATTCACTGGAAAATTTTTGTTTTGTTTCGCCCAGTAAATCCGAATGAACATCATACAGATAATTTCCGGCGTTGCTTTTACTATATACAAATGCAATTTCCGCGTGCGGATGATTGATAAGAATTCTTATCAATTCGCCACCTGTGTAGCCTGCGCCTCCGATAACACCAACTTTGATTTTTTTCATATCACACGATATTATGCCTGTCATGTTGCGCAGAAGGCTGCGAACATAAAATGAATTCCAATACAGCGTTCGATCCGTTCATGATCCGGTGTTTTTCTTTTGGTTTTATATTAATGCCTTCTCTTTCCCGAACCAAAATAATTTTTCCTTCCACTTCAAATGCTGCTTCACCTCTTAAAATAAAAAAAAACTGTTGTGCATGTTGATGATAATGCAGAACCTCTTCCGTTCCCGACGGCATGCTTTCCAATTTTACCGAAAGCGCGTCTTCTTCTACGAAATTCCAACCATCACACTGATTGCCCCATTGATAATGTTTCAATGGACTTTCTTTTGACACAATATTCATCGCACATCGTCATTTACTTTATGATATATGGAAGTCTGGTTACCGAATATTTTCGCAAATCCTTTTACATCATCACCACTCCATCCCTTGTTCATTTCCCCGTAGGAACCAAACTTACTGCTCATTAAATCATGACTGCTTTCTATTCCGGTAATTGTAAAGCGATGGGGCTGCAGCGTAACAAATACCTTACCCGTAACCGTTAGTTGCGTATCTTCTAAAAATTTTTCGATATTCCGCATCGTCGGGTCCAGCATTTGACCTTCATGTAGCCAGTTGCCATACCAGACACTCAATTGATCTTTCCAATACAATTGCCATTTGGTGAGCACGTGTTTTTCGAGTAAGTGATGCGCTTTGATAATGATTAGCGGCGCTGCTGCTTCGAAACCAACACGCCCTTTGATACCAATGATGGTGTCGCCAACATGAATATCACGCCCAATACCATATGGCTGCGCAACGGATTGTAAATATTGAATCGCTTCAACCGGGTGCTTGAATTTTTTATCATCGACAGCAATCAATTCTCCTTTAGAAAATGTGAGTTCCATTTTCCTTGTTCCACTTTCGCTGATTTGTGTTGGCCATGCATCTTCGGGTAAATAGTCTTTTGAGGTAAGTGTTTCCTTTCCACCCACCGATGTTCCCCATAATCCCTTATTGATACTGTATTTTGCTTTTTCGGCATTCATCTCAACTCCATGTTCTTTCAAAAAAGCAATTTCTTGTTCGCGGCTCAATTTCATATCACGTATCGGTGTGATGATTTCCACGCCGGGCAACATTCCCTGGAACACCATATCAAATCTCACCTGGTCATTGCCTGCTCCTGTACTTCCATGCGCAACAGCAGTAGCGCCGATCTCCAATGCATATTTTGCAACAGCGATTGCCTGTACCATTCTTTCTGCGCTTACACTTAACGGGTAGGTAGCGTTTTTCAAAACATTACCAAATACCAGATATTTGATGCAGCTATCGTAATATTCCTTCGTCACATCTATGCATTTGAAGGAAGATATCCCGAGTTTTTTTGCTCTTGCTTCTATTTGTGCAATCTCATCCTGGCTAAAGCCACCAGTGTTGACAGTCAGTGCATGCACTTCCATGTTTTTGACCTTGTTCAGATATACTGCGCAATAGGTTGTATCGAGGCCTCCGCTATATGCAAGAACAGTTTTGTTCTTCATCTATAATTATGATTTTAAATTTTTTCTGAAAAATATTCTCCAATCACCAAACAAAAAACTGGTGAAAGAAAGATTTCGGTTTTGCAGCACCGTTAGTTGTTTTTTCTTTATCCTTTTCCTTGTCCTTTCGGAGAAAAGGTTTTAGCAGGCTCCATTGTTTTATTTTCATAAAACGCTCATACAATTTGCTATGCTGCTTAAAATCCTGTGCTGTTTCTTCCGGCTCGTAATGATCTTTCGGATCATAGAGCATGGCGGTGCACATGCAGTTTTTTCTTTCCTTGCTTGTCAGGATTTCATAGTTCACACAACTTTTACAGCCGGCCCAAAAAGCTTCGTCCTGCGTTAACTCCGAATAAGTAACAGGCTCGTAGCCGAGTTCTGAGTTGATCTTCATGACCGCAAGTCCCGTTGTAAGTCCAAATATTTTTGCTTCGGGGTATTGCTTCCTGCTGAGGTTAAATATTTTTTTCTTGATCTGCTTGGCAAGTCCGCTTTTTCTAAAAGCGGGAGCAACGATCAATCCTGAGTTGGCGACATATTCGCCGTGGCTCCAGGTTTCGATATAACAGAAGCCCGCCCAAATATTATCTTGCGTAAATGCAATCACTGCTTTTCCTTCGCGCATTTTGGCTTTGATATAATCAGGGCTTCTTTTCGCAATGCCCGTTCCCCGGGCCATTGCTGATGATTCCATTTCGTCGCAGATAATCTGCGCGAAATCCTGGTGAGATTCATTGGCAATTAATATCTGAAACTGTTGTTCTTTTTCCATCGTTTTGTTATGAATAAGGTAAAGAGAATATCAATGAGAGATCATTGAGAAAATGCTTCATCCGCCGTGGCGGATTCATAGTTCCGATGTAGCAGGGGACACTATGTTGAATGAGTATCAACGTCGTACCCAAAAGGGGATGGGTCGAACAGAAAAAATAACGCTTACCGGCGTTACAAAAAACCCACGCTTATTGAAGGCGTGCAATATCACATCGGTAATGTGTGATATGGGTGAGTTTTTTTTCATTTCATTGATAAATGAGAATTGATCAAATTTTTAACCATACAAAGAAAAACATTTTTTTAAAATGTTGAGTAATTTTTTTGGGTAAAATTTTGATAAAGGAAGGGATTTGGTCATGTTGAGACGAGATGTAAGGTGTAAGATGTAAGTGGAAGGTGTGAGGTTTAAGGTGTAGGGTGTAGGGTATGACATACCATACACCCTATACCTTACACCTTTAACGCTTTTATCGGTGCTGCATGCACCGCATCGGCCATTTCTTTGATCAGCAAACCATCTTTTTCGATGGCATTGCCAACCACAATGAGATCAGCTCCGGCCTTGCAATTGAGATATGCTTTTTCCGGGTTCCTGATGCCGCCACCAACAACGAGTGGCACTTCTATATTTGCCGATACTGCTGCAATCATTTCTTCTGAAACGGCGCGTTTGGCTCCGCTGCCCGCATCCATATAGATTAATTTCATGCCGAGCATTTCGCCAGCCATGGCGGTGCAAATGGCGATCTCATTTTTATCCGAAGGAATCGGAATCGCATTGCTGATATAAGAAACAGTGGTTGGTGCACCACCGTCGATCAGCATATATCCTGTGGAAATAATTTCCAGTCCGCTTTTTTTTACGAATGGCGCCGATATCACGTGCTGCCCGATCAGCAACTCAGGATTTCTTCCTGATATCAAAGAAAGATAAAGTAACCCATCTGCATATCGGGAAACCTGTGAAGGTGTGCCGGGAAAAAGAATAATGGGGATGTCACAATTTTTTTTGATTTGCGTTACGACTTCATCAAGATGATTGGAGATAACAAGACTTCCACCAACGAGTAAATAATCAACTTTTGCCTGTAGCGCCATTGCTGTCAGCGCATCGATTTTTTTAGCATCCACTTTGTCCGGATCAATCAACACAGCGAAGGATTTCTGTCCGTTCTTTTTTCTGTTGACAATCGACTGATAAATAACTTCCCTCATTTGTTATGTGCTGGTGCACTACAAAAATGCGAAAACTTTTCGGGTTTGAGAAGATTGATGTAAAAAAGAGTGAGTTCGTATAACTACGACTATTGATTAGAGTTTTTTGATTTTGGGATTTGAGGCCTTCCGATATCCGTATCAAAAAAATAAGTAGTCAGCCTGGTTGAAATTCCGGAAATATTTCGCGCAGAGCAGGCACAGAAAAGTAGTACGCAGAGATCCTCTGTGCACTCCTTTTCTCTGCGTGCTCTGCGCGAAATATTTTTAGAAGAGACATCGAATAAGTATTCAAACTAGCCGACTACAAAAAATTCCAATCAACAACTTATTCTACGTAAAATTTGTTTTATACAGTGAAGATGACGAGTAGAATCTTTGAATCTGGTGGATGCTTGTAACCATAAACAAAGAAAATCATTTCAGGAATTTTTTTTATCCCGTTTTTTTAGAAAATGATGTGATCAATTATGTGTATAAATCCGGTAATCCAATACCAATAAGCGTTACAAAAAATATTTTGGTCTTTTTCCACAATCGGTGCATAACTAGAACCAAAAATATCGAAATCAAAAAATATTTTCGTCGTCTGCATAACAATTTCTTAACACGATAAACATACTTACTAATCTTATGACAAATAAAGCGCAAACGATGAAAGGCTTGCAGTTCAAGCGCCGCTTCACCAAAGAAGGGACCAGCGTATTTGACCAATTCGAATATGATTACCGAAGTTCGGTAATCCGAAATCCTTCTGGTGAGGTGGTATTTGAAATGACGAATGTGGAAGTGCCGAAAATGTGGAGCCAGATTGCAACCGATATTCTTGCGCAGAAATATTTTCGCAAGGCGGGTGTGCCTCAGCCTGATGGCTCTTTAGGAAGAGAAACGTCAGTAAAGCAAGTGGCGCACCGCATGGCCAATTGCTGGAGAGTATGGGGTGAGCGCAACAATTATTTTTCTTCTGCAAAGGACGCACAGGTGTTTTATGAAGAGCTGGTGTACTGCATCCTCAACCAGGCTTGTACACCGAATAGTCCGCAGTGGTTCAACACCGGTTTATTCGAGAGCTATGGTATCAAAGGAAAACCACAAGGACATTATTATGTTGACCAGGTTGATGGTCAACTCAAGAAATCCACATCAGCTTACGAGCGTCCCCAACCACATGCATGTTTTATTTTGAGCGTTGAAGATGATCTCGTGAACGATGGAGGTATCATGGATCTGTGGTTACGTGAAGCAAGGATTTTCAAATATGGTTCAGGTGTAGGAACTAATTTTTCTACAATACGTGGTGAGAATGAAAAACTCAGTGGTGGCGGTACTTCCAGCGGATTGATGAGTTTCTTGAAAATTGGTGACCGTGCTGCTGGCGCTATCAAATCAGGTGGAACCACACGTCGCGCTGCGAAAATGGTTTGTCTCGATTTAGATCATCCTGAAGTGATGGAATTCATCAATTGGAAAGTTGAAGAAGAGAAGAAAGTAGCTGCGTTGATTGCTGCCGGTTATCCCAGTGATTACGAAGGTGAAGCGTACAAAACAGTGAGTGGCCAGAATTCAAATAATTCCGTTCGCATATCTAATGAATTTTTCGAAAAATTAAAAAATGATGAAGACTGGGAATTGAAAGCAAGATCTGATGGCAGGGTGATGAAAAAAATTCCTGCTAAAGAAGTCTGGAACCAGATTGCGTATGCAGCATGGCGTTGCGCTGACCCGGGTACCCAATACGATACTACCATCAATGAGTGGCATACCTGCCCGAATGGTGGCCGCATCCGGGCCTCCAACCCCTGCTCCGAGTACATGTTCCTCGACAACACGGCCTGTAACCTTGCTTCAGTAAACCTCCGTAGATTTTATGACGAGGCCACCAACACGTTTGATGTGGAAGGGTTTGAATATACCTGCCGCATGTGGACAACCGTATTGGAAATATCTGTATTGATGGCGCAGTTCCCTTCCAAGGAAGTGGCTCGCTTGTCTTATGATTACAGAACTCTCGGTCTCGGATATGCGAATTTAGGTTCCATGCTCATGGTTATGGGAATTGCTTACGACAGCGAGGAAGCGAGAGCAATCGGTGGAGCGATTAGTTCTATTATGACCGGCATCGCTTACAAAACATCGGCGGAACTTGCCGAAGTTCTCGGGCCCTTCGCAAAATACGAAGAGAACAAAAAGGAAATGCTTCGCGTGATGCGCAATCACAGGCTTGCTGCTTATGATGCTGATGAATATGAAAACTTACAGACCAAACCACAAGGTATCAAAGCGCAGTACTGTCCTGATTATTTGTTGAAGGCTGCAACAAAAGCATGGGATGAAGCGGTGCAACTCGGTGAAAAATTCGGATATCGCAATGCGCAATCAACAGTAATTGCTCCAACCGGTACAATCGGATTGGTGATGGATTGCGATACTACTGGTGTTGAACCTGATTTTGCACTCGTGAAATTCAAAAAACTATCCGGTGGTGGTTATTTTAAAATCATCAACCAGTCGGTTCCAGCTGCATTGAGGAATCTGCACTATAGCGAAAAGGAAATTGATTCTATCGTTAAGTATGCAGTAGGCACAGGAACTTTTGCCGGCGCTCCTCACATCAACCATCAAACGCTGAGCGAAAAAGGATTTATCGCTGAAGAAATTAAAAAATTGGATTCGGCCGTTGCTTCCGCCTTTGAAATAGGATTTGTATTCAATGTTTATACACTTGGGGAAGAATGTTTGCAACGCCTCGGATTCAAACCCGAACAATATTTCAATTTCGAATGGAGCCTGCTTGAAGCGATGGGTTTTTCTGACAAACAAATAGAAGAAACCAATGACTATGTATGCGGTTCTATGACAATCGAAGGCGCTCCACATCTTAAAGATGAACACCTGCCCGTTTTTGACTGTGCCAATAAATGTGGAAAAAAAGGAGTCCGTTATATTCATGCGCATGGGCATATCCGTATGATGGGTGCCGTGCAACCATTTATCAGCGGTGCGATTTCCAAAACAATCAATCTGCCTAATGAAGCGGTTCTTGAAGAAATAGCCGATTCTTATATGCTGAGCTGGCAACTTGGATTGAAGGCCTGTGCTCTTTACCGCGATGGATCAAAACTTTCTCAACCACTCAGCAACAAAACTGATAAAAAGAAAAAAGAGGAAGCTGAAACTGCAACAAATGAAACTCAATCAACTGTTGAATCGAATATCGTTGATATGAGCAAACTCACAGTGGATGATTTGCTGGAAGAAGTACAAAAAAGAGTTCAATCATCTCCTGATACAAAATTAAAACGCAAGCTCGCGACAATCGTTGAACGCAGAACGCTTCCTGCAAAACGTCGTGGGTTCACTCAAAAAGCAAAGATCAATGGTCAGGCGCTTTTCTTACGCACCGGTGAATATGCTGATCAAACCGTTGGAGAAATTTTCATCGACATGGCGAAAGAAGGTGCAACGATGCGTAGTATGTTGAACTGTTTTGCAATTGCGATTTCGATCGGTTTGCAGTATGGTGTACCATTGGAAGAGTTTGTTGAAAAATTTGTATTCACCCGTTTCGAACCATCAGGTATGGTGGATCATCCGAATATCAAGAGCACAACATCTATTGTTGATTTTATTTTCCGTGTGCTCGCTTATGAATATTTGGGAAGAACGGATCTCGTTCACGTACTCGATAGCCCGGAAGTGATGAATACCGGAAGTGATGATTGGGATGAAATACCAACTCCACTCGAATACGATAAAAATGCGCCTGAATTAAGTGACGTGCGTATAGTCGCAAAAGCGGGAGCAAATATTCCGGCTGCGCAACCAAAAACGCAAAGAGTAAAAGTTGAAAGTAGTCTCGATGCGGTTAATGCAGCAGCGAAGAGCATGCAAAGTGATGCACCTGCATGTAATACTTGCGGACATATAACTATTCGTAGCGGCACCTGCTATAAATGCCTCAATTGCGGCAATAGTATGGGATGCAGCTAGACCTATAAAAAACGATCAATTCTTTAGGACGGTTTTACTTAAACTTCACGTGTCCGCTCATGTCTATGAGCGGACTTTTTATTATGGATTGAAATATTTGATGGGATTGTAGGAAGTAATTTTTTTGGTCGTCGACGGCAACGCGAAAACTCCTGATAATAATCAAAAATCACATCTATATAAATATAATTTTATACCCGCCGACGGGGTCTTCGACCGCCGTCGGGGGGATAAAATTTTTCGATCCTCAGACATAAATCGAAGTTGTACGCCCCGACGGCGGTCGAAGACCCCGTCGGCGGCCATATTACAAACTACGTGTAATTAGAAATTTATTTGGGTTAAATCATCATAATCGAATGCGGTTTTCGATCATCGCCAGGGCAAGATATTTTATTACTTTCAAAAAAATATCTTATGAAAATCGAACCGATTGTTGAAGGCAATTTTTACCATATTTATAATAGAGGAATAAATAGTGAAGATATTTTTCAAGTCGCAGATGATTATATAGATTTCCTAGATAAGTACGCAATTTATCTAGATAAAATTGTTGAAACGCTTGCTTATTGTCTTCTAAAAAATCATTTTCACTTACTGGTATACACAAACGAAGATGTTATCGTAGAACGTGAGGATGGCAAAGGACCTATCAGGCTAAACGCGTCGAAACAATTCAGCCATTTTTTTAATGCCTATGCTCAATCTTTTAACTACAGGCATGAGCGAACTGGAAGTTTATTTGAATCACCTTTTCGCAGGAAACTTATTGTGAACGATAATTACCTGACTTCGGCAATTCTATATATAAACACAAATGCCCAGCATCACGGATTTGTCAGAAATTTCAAAGATTGGCCGTATTCTTCTTATCATGATATTTTAACCAACGAATCATCATTTGTCAGTCGTCAATGGATATTGAAATGGTTTGGCGGCAGGAACCAATTTATACAATTTCACGATATGCACAAGACTGTTTGTATTGGAGAGACTTGGATAATTGAAGAATAATGATCATTAAAATCGACTATATCTGAGAGTATTAATTATAAATATCAGGGCGCGCAGACCCCCGTATTTTCCCTCGCATTTCTACTTTCGTACTTTTCCGATTGGCCCGGAAATTGATATATTGAATTACAATTTACGAACCTATTTTTCGTTATTCCTTTACTCTAAAATGAAAACCATGAAAAAGATCCTTGCTCTATTATTATTACTTTCATTTCTGTATTCATGCAGCCATTCGGTAACACCATACCAGGCCGCAACACATCACTACAGTAAATGTAGAGATATGAGATAGCTCCAATTGAATTCACAATTGGGTCATTCACGAAGTAATCAACTATATATCTTCTTTATTTATCTTGTGCATATAAAAAAGATGCAATGAAGAAGTTATTGTTGATTATTTCTTTTTTGTGCCATATCTGTTCCATTGCACAGGTTTCATCCAAAAATAAAATCATATCCGGCCCAATGCTGGGACAGGTTGAATTGCGTACGGCAACGGTTTGGATCGAAGTGAATGCTACTGTAAAAACTGTAGCTGTCAGGTATTGGAAAAAAGATGATATCAATACAGCAATAACGGAAACTTATAAAGGGCCATTGGGAAATAAATTCAATCCCGTAAAAATCGAAATAGGTGGATTGGATTTTAATAGTACATACCAATACCAGTTTATTATTGATGGTGCTCCAGCGAATACAACGGCCCTATTTACTACAAAAGATCTCTGGCAATGGAGAAAGCCTGCTCCGGATTTTAGCTTTCTCACCGGCAGTTGCGCCTATTTTAATGAACCCATATTCGATCGTCCCGGCAAACCGTATGGAGGAGACTCCACGATTTTTGAAACGATGGCAAAAACGCCCGCTGCATTTATGTTGTGGTTGGGTGATAACTGGTACACCCGCGAAGTGGATTATCTAAGTGAATGGGGCTTATATTATCGCGCGAGTCATGACAGAAGTCTTTCCGTTCTAAAAAATTTCTGGAAAGCGATGCCACATTATGCAATATGGGATGATCATGATTATGGTCCCGATGATTCAGATGGAAGTTATACATTGAAAGATGAATCCCGGAAATTATTTAAAAATTATTGGTGCAACCCTTCATTTGGACAGGATGATAAAGGCATCTTCACAAAAATTTCTTATTCTGATGTCGATGTCTTTCTTACCGACGATCGTTATTTTCGCAGCTCGGATAATCTGTTGGATAGTATCGACGGAAAACCAAATCCGGATAAACATTTTTTCGGCAAAACACAAATGAAATGGCTGGAGAATGCACTTGCAACGAGTGATGCAAGTTTCAAAATAATTGCTATTGGGAGCCAGGTGTTGAATCATTTGAATAAAGCTGCTGAAAGTATGAGGTATTTTTCTGCCGAATATTATGAGTTGATGAATTTTTTAAATGAACAAAAAATCAATGGAGTGATTTTTCTTACGGGGGACAGGCATCACAGTGAAGTTGTCAAAGAAGACCGGGCGAATGCTTATCCGTTATATGATATCACTTCATCACCGCTCACAAGCGGAATCAGCAAAGTGCGGGGACCTGAAATAAACAATCCTGCACGTGTAGCAGGGACATTGGTCGAGCAGCAAAATTTTTCTAAAATAACAGTTACCGGAAAAAAGGGCGAGCGAAAGCTCACCGTAGATTTTCTGGGTTTGAAAGGTGAGCAATTGGCTTCCTGGTCGGTAGAAGAAAAAGTATTGAAATATCAGGAAGCGAAATAAAAATAAAAGAAATGACCATTCAATTTGGATATGAGCGGAAACAGGTTTTGCAGGCGCTGCGATATCATTTCATCACGCGACCCGAAATAAAAATATTATTGATAGTAGTCAATATTTTTACGATCATTTCTGCAGTGCTCGTGTACATGCACAGAATCCAAACACTTTCTTTTTTGATTTTCTCTTTACTATGGTTCTTGTTATTACTTACTGTTTGGATAATATTGCCCGTTGGCATCTACAAAAAAAATCACACGTTCCAGGATCGATTCGCCATGGACATTCATGAAAAAGAAGTTGTATTGGAAACAGAACGCGGCGCACATGCATGGCAGTGGAAAGATTTTAGCACGTTTATGGAAAGCCCATATTTCTTTCACCTTTACTTCAACAAACGTTCTTTTTTTCTTGTTCCCAAAGACGCATTCAAGGATATTCCTCAGTTGCAGGAGGTGAGACAACTGCTAAGAACGAAAATTAAAAAATAGGGTTTTAACAAATAGTTGATCGATAAATTTTTGCACTTGCTCAAAGAAACTTATCTTGCCGCAATCGACGCAATAATACTTGTATTCGGGAGTTAAATAGTGAAGAATCTGATTGACCTATTGCGTTTAACTAAAAAAATTCCTACCAACCCCCAACTAGGTAGTCATACATTATGGCAAAAGTTACGTTCAACAACAAGAACAGTGTATTTTATCCTGCCTTGAAATCTGCTGTCGACGAATATTTCAGTAATCATCATTTAAGAAAAACGGGCAACTGGAAATTGTATGTGAAGTCTGCGGTTTTAATTCCCGCTGCTATTGGAATTTATGTTTCGTTGCTTGCATTTAATATGCCTGCATATGTATCATTGCCCTTGTGTGCACTGCTCGGATTTGTACTTGCCAGTATCGGTTTTAATATCATGCATGATGCCTGCCACGGCAGTTATTCCAGCAAACGTTGGGTAAATAACATGATGGGACTTAGTTTGAATGTACTCGGTGGAAACGCCTTTATCTGGAAAGTGAAGCACAATATTATTCATCATACATACACAAATGTTGATGGTATGGATGACGATATCGCAAAGAGTCCGATCATGCGTCAATGTCATACTCAGAAATGGGTGTCGATGCATCGGTTCCAACATATTTATGTGGTGCTGGTATATGCCATTTCGTCTTTTGCCTGGTCGTATATTATGGATTTCACAAAATATTTCAAACGGAAAATAGTTGCTACGCCAATTACAAAAATGGATCGAAAGGAGCATATTGTTTTTTGGATGAGTAAGGTGTTGAACATTGTTTACTATGTGGTGATACCTGTGATTGTTGTTGGCTGGAAAGCCTGGGCAATCGGTTTTGCTTGTATGCACGTAACAATGGGTTTAACGCTTGCTATCGTTTTTCAACTGGCGCACGTTGTTGAAAGCACGGAGTTTGAATTTGTAAAAGCGGATGATAAGAAAAAGATCGATGAAGAGTGGGCTATTTACCAAATTAAAACAACCGCAAATTTTGCGAGAAAAAATAAAATCATTTCCTGGTTTGTAGGTGGACTGAATTTTCAGGTTGAACATCACTTGTTTCCGCACATTAGTCATGTGCATTATCCTTTTATCAGTCCAATCGTTAAACAAACCTGCGAACAGTTTAATATTTCTTACAATGAATTTCCGACCATGTCACAAGCAATTGCCTCGCATTTTAAAATGATGCGGGAATTTGGAAAGAAACCAGCATCGGCAAACTCACCAGTTCGCAATCGTGTGCTGCGTTCGGTAGGAACTGTGTAAATTATTTGGGTTTATACTTCGCTTCCTGGAAAATTTTACGTGCATCAGTTCTCATGAGTTGTTCCGGTGTTATTTCTGAATGATCGGCAGTATATTTTTTTACGATCTGCCATCCGACCCATGCTCCTATATTTCCTGGAGATGCATCAGGCATTCCCTGTGTATTGGGAGCATCACCAATATAAGCTTTCACGTAATCGGGGTCGATACTATAGAGATCCCCCTGCAGGAAAAAATTCCAGATCATTCCTTCATTTCCCTTGCACCATGCCGATTGTTTTTGTGTGAATCCTGTTATCAAAGTGTCTGCGGTTTCAGGAAGAAATTGATTTACGAGCCACCAGTATTTTCCTTTTTCGATCATCTGGTCTATTAAAGGCTTGTTGCCGCTATCATCCTGGAAAAGATCTTCAGAGATTGCCTTCATGCAATTTACCGGGATATATGCAGGCTCGAAGCGCCGGGAAATATAGGCGGGATATAGTTGCTGGCCCTGCTCACTTTGATAAAATGAAAAATTCTTTCCTCCATATAACTGCAAGCCGATAGCAAGCGTGTAACGTGTGAGCGCAACACCAGGTGCATCGAAAGGACCTATATAAGAAACTACTTTGGGAGGTAATTGATATTTCGGGAAATAATATTTTACAAATTGAAATCCTCTCTTTAATTCTTTCTCCAACCCATTCAGCTTATCGAATTTTTCCTGTAAATACTCATTCACCGGCTGATAACTCGTGAGGAACTGACGGGTAGCAATAAACGCCGTTTTGTTTGTATCAGACAGAAATCCGGCACCAAGAATATTTGCAACAAAATCATTCGTGAAATAAGGGAATTGACGGTTTAGTTGAATTAACCCGGGCACAATATTATTTGAATCAAGCTTGAAAAAGGCTTTGTCAAACCGTTCGATGGTAACATTCACAGGTATAGCAGATACATCAGGCACATTTCTATTATTGTTGCAAGATGCAAGCGCAAAGGTGACTAACAATACCGGTATCATTTTTTTCATGTGCATATGAACGAAGAATGCCGCAAATTAGTACTGTTAGGTGAAGTGATGGGGTTGTTTTAGTAAAAAATTGTGAGGGACGCTAAACGCAGAACGCGGAACGCGGAACGCTAAACGCATATGGACGAAGTTCGACAACTTTTGGACTAGCGTTGTGCGTTCAGCGTTCAGCGTTCGGCGTTTCGCGTTTCGCGTTCTCCATTCTCGTAGATTTGCACTATGAAGATCGCTTTAGCCCAGCAGAATTATCATATCGGCAATTTTGACTATAACCTGTCTAAAATTATTGATGCCATTCATCAGGCCAAAAATCAAGGGGCTGACCTTGTTGTATTTTCCGAACTGGCGGTTTGCGGATATCCTCCCCGTGATTTCCTGGAATTTGAAGATTTTATCAATAAGAGTTACAGCGCTATTGACACCATTCGCATGCATGCGGATACAATTGGTGTTATTGTAGGTGGACCGGCAAGAAATCCAATTCCACAAGGCAAAGATCTTTTTAATGCAGCGTGGCTATTATATGAAAAGGAAATAAAAGGAGTGATTCATAAAACTTGTTTGCCGAATTATGATGTATTCGATGAGTACAGGTATTTTGAACCGGCTTACGATTGGAATATTGTTTCATTCAAAGGCAAAAAAATTGCACTCACCATTTGCGAGGATATTTGGAGCCTCGGAGATAATCCACTTTATCGTATTTGTCCAATGGACAAACTCATCGTGTACCAACCCGATTTCATGGTCAATATTTCTGCTTCACCTTTCGATTATGATCACGATATTGAACGCCGTGAAGTAGTGCGAGCAAATGTGTTGAAATATAAACTGCCGATGTTTTATTGTAATACCATCGGTTCACAAACGGAAATAGTTTTCGATGGAGGAAGTGTCGTTTACGATGCTAAAGGAAACCTGGTAACACAGTTGAAATTGTTTCAAGAAGATTTCGCGGTGATAGAATTAAAAGATGATAATACAATACAATTCGTAGACGACAATTCGCAGGTAACAAATTTTGGTGGATCGAATGGCCGCGCATCTACGATCGTGTCTTCGAAAGAACGTCAACTATCAACTTCCTCTGCAGTTGCATTTGATAAGGAAATGCGCGTTTCAAGGATTGCAGATCCGGACAAAATTATTGAATACCTTACGGCAGCAAATAATATCGCCGAAATCCACGACGCACTTGTTTTGGGAATCCGTGATTATTTCCAAAAAATGGGTTTTTCAAAGGCAATTCTCGGAAGCAGTGGCGGTATTGATAGTGCTGTTACATTGGCGTTAGCTTGCGAAGCGCTCGGAAAGGAGCATGTGAGAGCAATCCTGATGCCTTCGCAATATTCCACTTCTCATTCTGTAAATGACGCTGAACAATTGTCAAGGAATCTCGACAATCCTTATGATATCATTCCTATCAAAGGAATTTATACATCATTTCTCGATTCCCTGCATCCGATTTTCAAAGACTTACCCTTTGGCATAGCCGAAGAAAATATACAGAGTCGTACAAGAGGAAATTTATTGATGGCGATCGCTAATAAGTTTGGGTATGTGCTGTTGAATACATCCAACAAAAGCGAATTGTCCACCGGCTATGGAACTTTATATGGTGATATGGCCGGAGGTTTAAGTGTTTTGGGTGATGTTTATAAAATGCAGGTATATGGTCTGGCAAAACATATTAACACAAGTAGAGAAATCATTCCGCAAAATATTATATCCAAAGCGCCTTCTGCGGAATTGAGGCCCGACCAGAAAGACAGCGACAGTTTGCCAGATTACAGTGTACTTGATAAAATTTTATACCAATATATCGAACGTCGACAAGGACCAAAAGAAATTGTTGCCATGGGCATCGACGAAGCATTGGTGAAAAGAGTTTTGAAACTCGTCAACACCAACGAATATAAAAGAAACCAGTTTTGCCCAATAATACGTGTAAGTAGCAAAGCTTTTGGTGTTGGAAGAAGAGTGCCGATCGTGGGGAAATATCTTTCGTGAAATGTCTGAACCGGGATTTTAAACGATTTTACTGATTAAATTAAAAAAGCTTCGTGCGTTAGTGTCTTCGTGGTTCAAAAAAATTGAACCACGAAGACACTAATGCACGAAGCTTTTATGAAACGATAATTTGAGTACAATCAGTAAAATCGTTTACAATCCCGGTTCGGATTTTATTGTTTCGTAAACGTTACATCGGTTGTACCTGAAATGTTATTGAAAGTAACAGGAGATTCTATTACCAATACCTTACCATTAAAACTTTTAACTGTTCCGCTGAGTGTGTCCACGGTAATTGCAGTGCCTGACAGGCTCCATGTGCTTGTAAAATCGCTTGGCGGAACGCATTTGGTTCCAGCGTCGATATTCTGCATAGTGAGATCAGTATTGAGCTTAATGATATCATCACGCTGACAGGAAGGTACCGAATCCAGCACACTCTGAGCAGGAAATGGAGGAACGGTTACAGTTACGCCGGTAAGCATATAACTTCCCGCAATATTTTCCTTTGTAATCGCAGAACTGTTGCTGCTGCTGCTTTTTTTACATGAACCGATGATTGCAACGACAAACATCGCGGCCAGCAATAGGAATAAATGATTTTTAGATTTTTTCATAGCCGATATTTTTGGCTTACGCCGGTTACAAAAATAAACTATTATGATGGTTCCTCGTGTATAAACGAAATTTTAACCAAATAATTTCATCATACTGGCAAGCTACTTGCATACCGAATTCGTATTTTGCAACATTAATTTTTTTATATGGCATATACTGCTGAAGATATCAGGCAATTGAATGAAAAAATACAATATCACTGCGCATTTATTGATCGATTGAGGGATGAAATAGGACGCGTTATCATTGGCCAGCATTATATGCTCGATCGGTTATTGATTGGTTTGTTGAGCAGCGGACATATTTTGCTTGAAGGAGTGCCCGGACTTGCAAAAACGCTGACGATTAAATCGCTTGCGCAAGCAGTACATGCACAATTTAGCCGCATACAATTTACACCTGATCTCTTACCTGCAGATGTGATCGGTACGATGATTTTTAACCAGCAGAAACATGAATTTGTAGTGCGCAAGGGACCGATATTCACCAATTTTCTCCTCGCAGATGAAATCAACCGCGCTCCGGCAAAAGTGCAAAGTGCATTGCTGGAGGCGATGCAGGAGAGACAAGTGACCATTGGCGATTCAAGTTATAAATTAGAAGAACCATTTTTGGTTCTTGCTACACAAAATCCGCTTGAGCAGGAAGGTACATATCCACTCCCCGAAGCGCAGCAGGACCGATTTATGATGAAGGTGATCGTTGGTTATCCTAGCAAACAGGAAGAGCAGTTGATCATTCGCCAAAATGTACAAGGTATGTCGATGCCCGAATTGGAACAAGTCGTTTCAACGCAGGAAATATTGCAGGCAAGAGATCTGACGAGAAAAGTGTACATGGATGAAAAAGTGGAACATTATATTCTCGACATCGTATTTGCAACAAGAACTCCGGAGAAATATAAGCTGGATAAATTAAAACCTTTGATCGCTTACGGCGGATCGCCACGTGCAAGTATCAATATGGCGCTTGCAGCAAAAGCCAATGCCTTTTTGAATAAACGTGGTTATGTGATACCTGAAGACGTAAGATCTGTATCTAAAGACGTGTTGAGGCATCGTATCGGGTTGACTTATGAAGCAGAAGCAGAAAACGTAAATGTGGAGCATGTAGTTGATGATGTATTAAAGGCAATTCAGGTTCCGTAGATGAGGGTTGACAAAAAGTGATGAATGTTTGATATACCTATGTGCTCCTATGTTTCTATGTGCCTATGTGGTGAAAAAAAATTTACCACATAGGCACATAGAAACATAGTTTCACATAGAGTGGTTTATCATAAGTATGACTTATAAAAAAAACAATGTCAGAAAATATTAGACGGTTTCATTTCTTATTTGTAAAAAACGAAACTCAAATGACTGTTACGTGTCAACTGTGAACTCATATCTATGCTGACGACAACGGAAATATTAAAAAAAGTTCGTGAACTCGAAATCAAGAGTAAGCGGCTTACACGTCATATTTTCACCGGCGAGTATCATAGCGCCTTCAAGGGTCGTGGTATGAGTTTTCGTGAAGTGCGTGAATATTCTCCCGGTGATGATATACGTTTTATCGATTGGAATGTTTCAGCAAGATTCAATCATCCGTTTAGTAAATTATTTGAAGAGGAAAGAGAACTAACAGTTATGCTGCTTGTGGATATTAGTGCGAGCTCTTTGTTCGGCACCGTTCACGCAAGAAAAAAAGATCTCATTACAGAAATTTGCGCCGTACTTGCTTTTTCCGCGATCAATAACAATGATAAAGTGGGAGTGATTTTATTCAGTGATAAAATTGAAAGATATATTCCTCCAAAAAAAGGAAGACAACATGTGTTATATATCGTTCGTGAATTATTAACGGTAAAGCCTACACGCAAGAAAACAAATATTACAGAAGCTTTGAGGTTTTTTAATAATTCCACGCAACAGAAAAGTATTGCTTTTATATTGAGTGATTTTTTGGATGAAAAATATGAAGAAGCCTTGAAGGTGGCTGGTAAAAAACATGACCTGATCGGATTAAAAGTATATGATAAGATGGATATGCAATTACCGGAGGCGGGAATGCTGGAAGTGGAAGATGCAGAAACCGGATCGATTCAATGGGTGGATACCAATGACTACCTCGTGAGAACAAATTACCAACAATCATTTTTTTCATTCACAGAAAATTGTAAAACCATTTTCCTGAAAGCAGGCTGTGATTTACTGCACATCCGTACGGATGAGGATTATGTTAAGATATTGCAGAAATTTTTCGTGGGACGAAACCGGCCGGCATAATACATGATAAGAAAGTTTTTACATATTGCGTGGATCATCTTTTTCCTGGTTCAATCCCTGTTCTGTTTTTCGCAAATCATTCCAAAAACAAAAACTACAGTTGACAGGTACCAAATATTGATCGGCGAGCCGATCAGTCTGACTATTGAGGCAACAATTCCTGCTGGGTCAAATATCAGTTGGTTTTCGCTGGATAGCATTGCTCATTTCGATTTTATTGAAAAAGGGAAAGTTGATTCGGTGGATACTACGGGCGGAAAATCTTACCGACAACATTTTGTGATTACCAGTTTTGATTCGGGCACGCATTTTATTCCTGCTCTTCCGTTTGTTGTTAACAATAAAAAATTTTTTACAGACTCAGCGCGTATTGAAGTTGGCTTTTCTAAATTCGATCCGCAGCAGGACTACCATGACATAAAAGATATTATCGACGTGCCAAATCCAAATGTTGTTTATATCATTTGGTTTTTATTGGTGATCACATTGCTCTCCGCTGGTTTGCTGGTTTACCTTTTGATGAAAAAACAAATTCCGATCGTCGTGGAGCCGGAACCTGAGCGGCCTGTTTCGAAATTATCTCCTTATGAAGAAGCAATGAAATCGATGGAAGCATTAAAAAAGGAAAAACTTCCTGAATCGGGTCAAACCAAATTATTTTATACAAGACTAAATGATATTCTCCGGTTATTTGTTTTGAGAAAACTGCAGATATCAAGCCTGGAAAAAACGAATGAGGAATTGATTTTACAATTGAGGGAATTGAATTTGTCGAGAGAGCAATTTTCACATCTTGCTGAATCATTGCGCATGAGTGATTTTGTAAAATTTGCAAAATACCTTCCTGGACAAAATGATAATGAACAAAATTTTTCGGTCATCGAATCTTCGATTCAGATTCTAAACAAAACAGAAAAATAAGTGCTGTACGACTGGCTTTCACATATCAACTTTGCATATCCTGCCTTCTTTCTGTTGTTTACTCTATTGCCATTCATGATATTTTGGTATATAAGAAAAGGCAAACAGCAAAGCGGAACGATCATCGTTTCTTCCGTAAAAAGTTTTAAGAACAGCGGGTCGTGGAGAAGAACATTTCGTCACGCATTATTTGTATTCAGATTGATTGCAATCATATGCCTGATTGTTGCGCTGGCCCGCCCTCAATTCAAAAATGAAGAGCGATTGACGAATGGGGAAGGTATCGATATCGTGCTGTGTCTCGATATCAGTGGTAGCATGCTTGCACAGGATTTTACGCCGAATAGAATGGAAGCTGCAAAAAATGTTGCGTCGGAATTTATTGATAGCCGGCCTACGGATCGTATAGGACTTGTTATTTTTTCGGGTGAAAGTTTTACGATGTGTCCGCTTACAACAGATCGTTCTGTATTAAAAACACAATTGTTCAATGTGCAAAGTGGTTTATTGGAAGATGGTACCGCAATTGGTTCGGGATTGGCGACCGGTGTGGAACGCCTGCGATCCTCACAATCCAAGAGTAAAGTAATTATTCTTTTGACGGACGGGGAAAATAATGGCGGACTTATTGATCCCAACACGGCAAAAGAAATTGCGAAATCGCAGAAGGTCCGGGTTTATACAGTGGGTGTTGGAACCGAAGGTTTCGCGAGTGTGCCGATACAAACGCCCAGCGGAGTAATTATGCAGCGTGAAAAAGTGAGTATCGATGAAAAATTGTTGACGCAAATTGCCAATGAAACAGGAGGAAAATATTTTCGTGCAAAAGATAATGAAAGTCTGAGTGCGATTTACAAAGAGATTGACAAAATGGAAAAATCAAAGATCCAGATCTCCACGTATACAAAATACAGCGAACAATTTTTCCCATTAGCGCTGATCGCAGCCATATTGTTGATACTGGAATATGTTTTGCGTTTCACTATTTTCCGTAAGTTTCCATAATATTCCAAAGGCATTCATAAAAAATAAGATTGAAAGCGAAAGTTTATAAATCAACTGGTAGCTGGTATGTTGTTAAAACATCTTCCGGAGAAGTGTGGAATGCAAGAATGAAGGGCATTTTCAAAATTGACGGCATTACTTCAACCAACCCAGTTGCTGTCGGCGACAATGTGGAAATTGAAATAGAAAATGATGTCGAGCGAACTGCAATCATTCATGCGATTGATGATAGAAAAAATTATATCAACCGGCAATCGCCCTCACAAAAAATGCATCATCATATTATTGCCGCGAATATTGATCAATCATTATTGATTGCGACATTAAAGGAACCAAAAACATCACAGGGATTTATTGATCGATTTCTTGTTGCATGCGAGGCATATCATGTTCCGGCAATTTTGGTTTTAAATAAAGCTGATCTGTACAGGAAAAAAGAAATGGATAAGTATGAAGAATGGAAAAAGATGTATGAAGAAATCGGTTATACTGTGATTTTAGCGAGTATCGTTCAGCAGACAGGTATTGAGGAAATCAAAGAAAAGCTTCATAACAAGGTGACGTTATTAAGCGGACATTCGGGAGTAGGGAAATCTTCTTTTATCAATTCAATTTTTTCCGGCCTGCAATTAAAGACGCAGGATGTGAGTGGATGGAGCGGTAAGGGCATGCATACAACAACATTTGCCGAAATGTATGATCTGGAATTCGGCGGACAAATCATTGATACGCCCGGCATACGTGAATTCGGGCTTGTTGATATTTCGAAGCAAGAACTCTCACACTATTTTCCAGAAATGCGCAACCGATTACAGGATTGTCAGTTCAATAATTGCCAGCATATCAATGAGCCGGGTTGTGCCATAAAAAAAGCCCTCGTAGAGGGCGAAATTTATGAAGATCGTTACATCAGTTATCTCAAAATACTGGACACTATTGAAGAGAATGCTTACTAAGACATATATTTTCTAGCAGCATTGATCATCAGCTTGCTTTCCAGGAATTTTGCAACTTCCACAACAGCATCATTATCTTTTCTTGGAGCTTCTCTGAACTTTCTCGGATAAATTGAAATGCCTGTATAGATATTATAATGCAAGGTGAGAATATGCCCCTTGAAAATAAAATCCCACATCAGGGAATCAAAATCATCCGTTTTTTGTGTGAAGCGAATATCCAGATCATCAGAAAGAATATTGGCCACTTCGTAGAATCTTTTGAGGCCGCAATCGTCGTCGATAACGGCTTCTGTGCAGCCGAAATCTGTGCGTAAAGTAAGGCTCATAATGTACGGATTTAGGTTTATAATAGAATACGAATAATTATGCTTTGAACTTAGGCGCTTTTGGCACTTTTTCGCCGCTCAATATCCTTTCCGCACCCACATTTTTTCCGTTACTGGGGCAGCCATACTTCGGTCTGAAAACACTACAGGAAACAGCACAGTTGCAAATCACTGCTAATAAGAGAAAGAAGAATATGGTTTTACCTTGTTTCATGGATACTGAATTAAAACGATTTAAACCTACAAATATTTTCCAAAAGATGCAACTGGCTGGTCAAATTATCGATGAAACGCTCAAAAATGACGATGTTTGGTCTCATTCATTGCGCTCCCTCGCTCCCGATGCCCTCACCCTCGTTCCCTCTCCTGAAGGAGAGGGATGCCTAATATCGGATATACTTGATCATCAGTATCAGCGCAGTAAGAATATTACTGATATACTCACCCAACAAATCAGTGGATTAAAAGATAATAGCTATAAAGCGTGCATCAAATTTTGAAGTTGGGCATCCCTCTCCTTCAGGAGAGGGAAAGAGGGTGAGGGGGATGGCGAGGTAGAGACCGTGAAGCCAAAATCAGCTCTTAAACCAGCTCGCATAATGAATATAATTATTGGCTATACGCTCAATCTGTCCGCTGATTAAATCCTGTGGAATATCTTTTATTTTTTTTGCAGGCACACCACCGTAAATAACTCCCGATTCAATTTTCGTTCCTTCGAGTACAACCGCACCTGCAGCAATAATAGAATTGCTTCCGATTTCTGCATCATCCATTACTATCGCTCCCATTCCGATCAATACACTGTCATGCACAATGCAGCCATGCACAATTGCATTGTGGCCGATAGAAACATTATTACCGATTACAGTTTTTGCTTTTTGATAAGTACAATGTATAATACATCCATCCTGGATATTTACTTTATTGCCAATGCGAATGCTGTTGACATCTCCACGAACTACCGCATTAAACCACACGCTGCAATCATCACCCATAATCACATCTCCCACGATGGTTGCATTGGGCGCGACATAACAATTATTACCCATCTTCGGAGATACATTATTTACAGGAAGGATTACAGGCATACAATAAATTTATAGATGATGAAATGATGAAGTATCTACCTTCGTAGCTATACAAATTTAACAATTATCACTACTTGAAGATTATCTGGTATGAATCAGCGGGAATTATTTTTTAGACATGTCGCACAAACTTCTCACGCGCCACTGGGATTGGAAATTATTCGTGCGGAAGGAGTTGATTTGTACGATATGCATGGAAAAAAATACACAGACCTCATCGGTGGCATCAGTGTTTGTAATACCGGTCATCGCCACCCGAAAATTGTAGAAGCAATCAAAGAACAAGCAGATAAATATCTGCATCTGCTCGTGTATGGTGAATTTATTCAATCACCACAAGTGCAATATGCGACTTTGCTTGCAAAACATCTTCCGCCTTCACTAAACTCGGTTTATTTTACAAATTCCGGGACAGAAGCTACAGAAGGAGCAATGAAACTCGCTAAGCGTATTACGGGAAGATCAAATATGGTTGCTTTCAAACAATCTTATCATGGTTCTACGCAAGGTTCATTGAGCCTGATGGGTGATGAATATTGGAGAAATGCATTTCGTCCTTTATTACCCGGAATATTACATGCATCATTCAACGATATGTCGTCGCTGGATCTCATTGACAACAACACGGCTTGCGTAATTGTCGAAACAATACAAGCGGAACGGGGAGTGAATGCGGGACAACAATCATGGCTACAGGCTCTGCAACAAAAATGCAATACATCAGGCACTTTATTGATCGTTGATGAAATTCAAACGGGTTTTGGCAGAACCGGATCACTATGGAATTTTCAACAGATGGATATTACGCCGGATATTCTTTTGCTTGGAAAAGCGTTGGGTGGTGGAATGCCGCTTGGTGCATTTATCGCAGACAAGATAATGATGTCTGCATTGGCAGAAGCACCAGTGTTGGGACATATCACAACTTTTGGTGGTCATCCTGTGTGTTGTGCAGCAGGCATGGCATCATTAAATATTTTATTGAAAGAAAATTGGATTCAAGAAGTTTTTGAAAAAGAAAAATGTTTCAAAAAATTATTGGTTCATCCAAAAATAAAATCAGTTCGTTCCGCCGGTTTGTTGATCGCAATTGAATTTGAAAATTTCGAAACCAATAAAAAAATTATTGATAACTGCATTGAACATGGAGTATTGACAGACTGGTTCCTATTCGCCCCACATTGTATGCGCATCGCTCCACCGCTAACCATTTCAATGTCAGAAATTGAAAAGGCAAGTGAAATTATTCTTGCGTCGTGTTCTGTTTGATCACTAATAGAAATATTCAATAATCAACACTCAATATCCAATGCTCAAGTGCGGATCATGGTCTTTATCTTTTACACTTGAGTATTGAATATTGAGTGTTGATTATTGAATATTTATTCTACAAAGATTTAAATAACAAGGCCGCAATAATTCCTCCTATAATAGGCCCAACAACCGGCACCCATGCATATCCCCAGTCGCTATCTCTTTTTTGGGGGATCGGAAGAATGAAATGTGCAATGCGCGGACCAAGATCTCTCGCAGGATTGATCGCATAGCCTGTCGGACCGCCTAATGATAAGCCGATTCCGAGAACAAGTAAGGCAACTGGCAAAGCGCCGATGGATCCGAGACCGATTATTCCATCTCTTTCATTGATATTAATTGTCGGAACATTTCCGATGAGAAACAAAACGCCAAAAATCAATACGAATGTGGCGATGATTTCCGTCAACAGGTTATTGAAAGAACTTCTGATAGCAGGAGCCGTACAGAAAACACCAAGCTTTGTATCGCCATCTTTTGTTTCATTAAAATGTTGGCGATAGGCGATCCACACTACGGTAGCGCCGATGATCGCGCCCAACATTTGCGCTGCGATGTATGTAGGTACTTTTGCCCATTCGAATTTGCCCGCTGCAGCCAAACCGATGGTCACTGCAGGATTCAAATGCGCAGAGCTGTATGGCGATGAAATAAAAACAGCAACATACACGGCCATCGCCCAGCCAAAACCAACAACGATCAATCCGCTATTATTGCCTTTGGTTTTATTCAATGCAATATTGGCGACTACTCCGTCACCTAAAATGATAAGAATGGCCGTTCCGATTAATTCTCCAAAAAAGGGGCTCATAGTTGATTGTTTTATGATGAATGATATAAGAGGCAATCGTTAGTATTAATGGCGAATATGGACCAACTCAAATCACTCCCTAATTATCATTCGTCATTAGTTTCCTGAAGACAAATAATTTTTCGCCAATTCTTGAAATGCATTTACCTGTTCATCCTGCCATTGCTGATCCTTGTTCATCTCACTTGCCATGAGTTGAGCAACAACAGTTGCTGATTCAATCGCCGCTTGCGCATCGAGCAATAGGGCTCTTGTCCTTCTTGTCAATGCATCTTCAACGGTCATACACATCTCCTGGTTTACGGCCCAAACAATTTCTGCTTTAATGTAAGGAAGATCTTTATGCAATAATTCTCCAAGCGCATTGTTATTTTTTATTAATGATTTAATCTGTTCTTCATCTGTTCCATAATAATATAAAGGCTTGTTGAAATCTGTAACTTCTTTCGCAGCGTGAATTCTTAAATCATTCGTAACACATTTTTTATTGTCGAGATTATTTTTTTGAATGGCGGTATTGATCACATCTTCGGCCATGCGCCTATAGGTTGTCCATTTGCCTCCTGTCACACTGATAAGACCCGTATCCGAAACGGTGATCAGGTGATCTCTCGAAAGTTCAGCAGTTTTTTTGCTGTCTGCTTTCACGAGTGGGCGCAATCCTGCAAATGTGCTTCGTATATCCTTGCGCGTTGGAATCTTTGTAAGATATTTTCCGATCTGTTGCAAAATGAAATCGACTTCTTCATGCATGGCAACGGGTTCGCGTAAAGTTTTGTCATCGTGTGCGTCCACCAGAGTATCTGTTGTACCAACAATAATTTTATTATGCCATGGAACTGCAAACAGAACACGCCCATCATCAGTATGCGGAACAAGAATTGCTGTATCGCCGGGAAGAAAGGATCTATCCAAAACAATATGTGCACCCTGGCTTGGAGCGATAATATTTTCAGCAGATGGATTATCCATTTTTAATATCAGATCTGTAAATACGCCCGTTGCATTGATAACTACTTTCGCATTGATTTCGTATTTTTTTTTATTCAGCGTATCTTCTGTATAAACACCCGCGATCTTTTTATTTTTTTTGATAAGTCCCGTCACCTTAAAATAGTTGAGCATTGTAGCGCCTTCATCTGAAGCGGTCATGGCAAGATGTATCGCCAGGCGCGCATCATCGAATTGACCATCGTGATATACAACTCCGCCACGCAAACCTTCTGCGCCGAGCGTAGGAGCGAGCTCAAGGGTTTCTTCTTTTGATAAGAGTTGGGAAGATCCGAGTCCGAGCCGTCCCGCCATCCAATCATATACTTTCAAACCAATTCCGTAAAATGCTCCTTCCCACCATTTATAATTCGGAACAATAAATTTTTGATTTTTGACAAGATGAGGTGCGTTTTGTTTGAGCATTCCACGTTCGTGCAATGCTTCCATGACCAGTTTGATATTTCCTTGTTGCAGATATCTCACGCCACCATGAACCAGTTTTGTTGATCTCGAAGATGTTCCTTTTGCGAAATCATATTGTTCAAGTAAAATGGTTTTAAATCCTCTTGATGCAGCATCCACTGCTGTACCCAATCCGGTAGCGCCACCGCCAATAATACATATATCCCATTCGCCCGCATTCGCCTCCAACTGCTCTATCATATTCCGCCGAATCATGAAAATTATTTTAGTAGAAAAACACTGTTGAATAAGATTTTTTAATAAAGGCACGAGGTACAAGGTTCAAGGTACAAGGTTCAAGGTACAAGGCAGGCAATACCATGCACCTTGTACCTTGAACCTTGTGCCTTGTGCCTTCATCAAAAAATCTTACTCAATAATGAGGTTTTGAATTGATAACTATTTATTTTCTGCCCAGGTGATCGCGGCTTTGATCGCTCTTTGCCATCCCTTTAGCATGTCTTCTGTTTTTCGTTTGTCCATTACCGGTATAAAGCGCCTGTCTACCTGCCATTGCTCCTGTATATCGTCAACGTTCTGCCAGAAACCGATTGCCAGTCCGGCGAGATAAGCCGCACCGAGTGCGGTTGTTTCATATATCTCTGGTCGCACAACGTGTACTTGTAAAATATCACACTGGAATTGCATCAGCATATTATTTGCCGTTGCTCCGCCGTCCACCCTCAATTCTTTAATGCTGATTCCCGAATCGGCCTCCATCGCTTTCAATACGTCGTAAGTCTGGTACGCGATGCTTTCCAAAGACGCGCGCGCAATATGTGCATTGGTAGTTCCTCTTGTCATTCCGAAAATGCTTCCGCGCGCATACTGGTTCCAGTGAGGTGCGCCAATACCTGCAAAAGCGGGGACAATATAAACTCCGTCAGCTTCTTTGACTTTCGCGGCGAGTGACTCGATTTCTGCAGATGACCTGATCAATTGCAAACCATCTCTCAACCATTGCACAACTGCGCCTGCAATGAATATGCTTCCTTCCAATGCATATTCCACTTTATTATTGATTTTCCATGCAACAGTAGTCAACAAATTATTTTTCGAAGTCACTGCTTTGTCTCCCGTATTCATTAACATAAAACATCCGGTTCCATAAGTGTTCTTCACCATACCTGGTTGAACGCAAAGTTGTCCGAACAATGCCGCCTGTTGATCACCAGCAATACCGGCGATGGGAATTCCGGATGTCGGCGAAACGATCGTGCCCGTTTTACCATACACTTCGCTTGATGCTTTTACTTCGGGTAAAAGGCTTTTGGGGATATTGAATAATTTCAAAAGTTCATCGTCCCATGAACATGTATGAATGTTCAACAACATAGTTCTTGACGCATTAGATACATCGGTTATATGCAGTGCACCGGCAGATAAATTCCATACCAGCCAGGTATCGATTGTGCCAAATGCCAATTCACCTTTTTCGGCTTTTTGCCTTGCGCCGGGAACATTTTCGAGTATCCATCTCAGTTTGGTTGCTGAAAAATATGCGTCGATAATCAATCCTGTTTTCTCCTGTATTTTTCCAGCGAGATTTTGTGTTTTTAATTCGTCACAATAAGATGCAGTTCTTCTGTCCTGCCACACAATTGCGGGATGAATAGGTTTGCCAGTCGATCTTTCCCAAACAACTGTTGTCTCACGTTGATTGGTGATACCAATGCCAGCAATTTGCGTGGCGTTGATATTTTTTTTTGCAAGAGCTTCTGCCATCACACCATATTGCGACGACCAGATTTCTTCTGCGTCGTGTTCAACCCATCCCGGTTGTGGATAATGTTGTTTGAATTCTTTTTGCGCCACACTGATGATATTACCAGAATGATCGAAGACGATGGCTCTTGAACTGGTGGTGCCTTGATCGAGGGCGAGAATATATTTATCGGGCATGCATGTTAGTCTTAGTGAAAAGAGGCAGTTAAATTAAGGAAAATTTCTGACGTGAAGGTAGAATGCAGACAGGCGAGAATAAATATTCAATCCTGTGTTCAACAATCAATATTCAATGTTCAAGTCCAAAACTCGATCTTTCATTTCGAATGAAGATTTGAACATTGAATATTGATTGTTGAATATTGAATATTTCTTAACTCCACCAACCCCGTAAAATAATCGCTTTAAAACGCCAGCCTGAAACTTCCAAATATCCCAAAACGCTGTTGCCTGTTCGATGGCAATGGCTGCGGCAAAATTCGCCATACAAAATCAAAACGAAGCATTTTAAAAATATTATCGACACCTGTGCCTAGTTCTAGATAAGGCTTGCCATCGAGCGACGCAAATGTGTAGCCGGGTGAATTGTTATATTGTGCATTAGCATCGCTCAAAGTTCCCCAAATTGCTTTTGCTGTCCAGAATTGACGGAATTTTAATTTGCGTGTTATGGGGATGAAGCGGAACAATCCATTGCCGACGTTGTGCTCGAAATTAAGTCCGACATATTTGTCCAATATATATTGAAACTTGTTCATCAGGCTAAATGCATAACGGTTGTAATAATAAGTTTCATTTCCTGGTACAACATTTAGCAACGGAAATGGCAATGGCTGCGAACTAAAAGTTTGTCCACCGAATACATTATAATAAATGCTTCCGAATGGTGGCACCTTGATATAATCAGAAACGCTTGCAAAGATTTTGCTGTAGGTATAACTGCTATTAAAAACACCGGGAATGCCTCGCGTATATCTGAAATCAATGATCGGATAATCACTTCCCAGACTTGTTCGATAAAATGTACTCTCGAAAAATTTCTCCAGGTAAGCGAATCTTAAATTAACAGATGCTTCAAAAGTGTTCAAAGGCTGACCGGTTGTGCCGAGATATATTTCTTTGGGTGGAAGATTCCTTATAGGATCATACACTTTATGATCGCCAGTAAGCGTCACTGAAAACCCCGAATGCCATTCTTTGAAAACTTCCAATTTTTCTTCTTCGAGATTAAGAAACTTAATGGGCACACTAGGCTTTCGCACTGCCAGTGCGAAGATATTATCAGAAGTAATTTCGTCGTAGTACTGTTGACCATAATCCAGATCCTGTCGATACATGGCATAGATTGAAAAGCGCGGATTTCTGTTGAACAGATACATGGCATCTCCTTCACCATGCCATTTCTGATCACCGAATCCATAGGCCATGTATCCATGCAGAATTACATTCTTACTAAAATACCTGTTTGTTCCAAGATCAAAACGCAGCCTCAACCCTTGTAGTTCATTTGCATAAATCCAATTGTACCACGGACCAATTTGAAATTTACCGACATCGAGATAACCGGTGCCGAGAAAATTGATGACATTGGTATAAGTGTGAAACAAAGGCATCTTCATCAACGTGTCGATCATATGATATACCGCCTTTTCATTCTTACTTAATTCTTCATGCCTCACACTTGTCCAGAAGGAATCGGTTTGCTCACGCGCGCCCGGCATGAATAAAACTTCTTCCAGGTTTTTATTGTTGTTGAGATTTTGTACAACCGAATCACTATTGATAACAACATTTTTATATGTAGTGGTTTTTCTGCCGATAAATCCCATCTTATTTTTCAGAGGAGTGACATTAATTACAAATTTATCTTTTGAAAGAAACCATGTCGTATCGTTTATCAATTGGAATTCCTGTATCAGGCTAAGCTCTTCAATGAAATTCAAATTTGCAGATGCATCGAGACGAAGATTCATTTTCTGAATCGCGAAAGTGGTGTCGTGCACCCAGCAATCACCTTCAAAAGTGTTTTCTCCTTTTCGTTTGGGAGTGAATATTAAATGAAAAAATCTTCTTGCATTCACATATTGTGTATCGATGATTTTATAACGGTAATAGTTATCTCCGTTATTGCTGATCGGGCTCACGAAACGCTTATCGAATACCGGAACAAAATTTCTGTAGAAGTCGACATTCTGATCCATTCCTCCCAACATCTTGCTCACACTTTCATTATCTACTCCAAGTGTTTTACTTCCTTTGATGACTTCTCTTCTTTTAAGAGGGGATTGCTGATAATAATAATCGGAAATAGTTTCGGTGAGAAATACCGGCAGGAAAGGATGGTCCTCCGACGAATCTATATTTTCCAAAATAAAATCAAATGGCCTGAGTAATTTGACTCCTTTTAATTTTTCTTTATTGACGCGATTGAGGTCAAGCTCGAGTTTATTGTAAAGTTCGTATGAGAAATTTTTAAAACGATAACGGTCATTAAAAGGTTTTCGGCGAACTATTTTTCTCCAGAGTAATAATCCGCGGTCTACTTTTGCTTTTACTACTACTTCGTTCACATATTTTCCTCTTTCCATCATAACGGACACGTATAATGTATCATGCCTGCTTCTTTGAAGCATGGAATCACTGAAAGGGATTTCGTAATTATTAAAACCAACATAGGAAATTTCCAGGGTATCCCTGGGCCATGAATTGTCGAATCTGAAAGTGAAAGTGCCTGCCGAATCGCTGAGCTTGCCCGTTCCGGCTTTTAAAAAACGCATAGAAGCAAAAGGAATCCGCTCGCCGCTATGAGCATCTCTGATAATGCCTTTCAGGATTTTCGTTTGACCATGACCAACATAAAAAGCCAAAAAAAACACTATCACCAACCAAACCTTATACCGGAAGGACTTCAGTAAGCGCATACACTTCAAAAATACTACATAGAACGAAAAGCGGTTGCTTAAAGTTTTGACAAAACCGGTTATCTTTTTCAAAAAATTTGGATAATCAATATTTTTCCATTTACTTTGATTTTCAAAGTGCTTTTTATGGATAGCCAAAATCCTTCATTAGACACACTCAAAGATATCAAACGACTTATGGAGCGTTCGTCGCGCTTTATATCATTGAGTGGTTTAAGTGGATTGAGTGCAGGTATCTGCGCACTTATCGGGGCATACGTTGCTCATAGTTGGATAAAATCTGATTTCGTTACCAGCAATACAAGGGTTCTTGAACCTGTACATGAAATCAAGATAAGACTGGTATTGCTTGCGATTGTTGTATTGATCGCTGCTTTGGGATTTTCATTTTATTTTACCTGGAACAAGGCCAGGAAAAATAATCTTCCAATTTGGGATCATACTTCAAAAAAATTATTGATCAACCTGATGATACCGCTGGCTGCAGGTGGTTTTTTTGTATTGGGATTGTTATCGCAGAATGAGTGGCGCTTTGTTGCGTCGGCATGCCTGGTTTTTTACGGACTAGCACTGGTGAATGCGAGCAAATACACGTTGACGGATATACGATATCTTGGGTTGATGGAAATTGCACTCGGTTTGATTAACTTGTATTATCCTGAGTACAGTTTGTATTTCTGGGCCATTGGCTTTGGCCTTTTGCATATCATATATGGATTGATTATGTGGTGGAAATATGATAAGGCGGCAGTTGATGGTTGAAATGCAAACGGGTTATATTAACGGGCAATAGTAACAAAGTATGAAGAACCCGATTGGAAATCTGAATAAAATTTTTGACAGCCGCATCCGGATGGGAGTGATGAGCGTGTTGTTGGTAAATGATGAAGTAAATTTTAATGATTTGAAACAATTGTTGGAATTGACCGATGGAAATCTCGCTTCTCACCTCACCAACCTGGAAGAAAACGGATATATCAAAGTACACAAAGGTTTTATCGGGCGAAAAACAAATACAACTTATTCAATCACAAAAGCAGGTGAAAAGGCTTTTGCAGAACATATCGAAGCTTTGGAAAATATGATCAAAAATGTAAAATAAATTTTTTTGTCCTTATACTTTGAATTGCAAAGTGCTTTTAAATTGTAGTTATGAAAAAAATATTATTATTTCTCCCCTACCTGACTGCTGCTGCTGTTATTACAGTTATCATATTATTGATTTACGTTGCTGTACAGCAAAACTACCGGTCTGGCGCAGACGATCCACAACTGCAAATAGCACGAGATATTAATAATCGATTGCACCGCGGAGCATCGATTCAGAAATATATGAATGATAGTATTAATCTTGAAAGCAGCCAGGAAGTATTTACAGCTTTGTATGACAGCAATGCTGCTCCGATAAAATCATCTGGTTTTTTAAACGAAAGAGTTCCGCAACTCCCGCCCGGCGTATTTGCTTTTGTAAAAGCAAATGGCGAAGAACGTGTGACCTGGCAACCGAAACCTGGTGTAAGAATGGCGACCGTTGTTCTTCGTGCGGCTCTTCCATCAATTGCATATATCGTAGTGGGCCGCTCATTACAGGAAGTGGAAATACGAGAACAAAATTTAAGAAACTCAGTATTTATCTGCTGGGTGATTTCAATGGCATTAATCGCGATCACCGCATTCACGCAAAAAATTATACAAATAAAACAAAGCCCGATAGCATAAAATCAAAATATGAAAAAGTATTTTCTAAAATCAATGACAATGAGTTTTGTGGGATTGATCCTCTTATTGCCGGCGAGTTATTTCATGATGACACTGCTTGCGCATATTTTTTTCGGATCTACAACATTGTATTATGCTATTGCCCCATCCTTTATGGAATCGGGATCAGATTTGATTCCATTTCATAAAACTGCATGGATATTATACGGACCATTATTCGCCGTGTTACTAATCGCACCAACCATTTTGAAATTCAGGTTTCATATAAGCACGATGCAATTACAGGTAAAATTTTTCTTTACTAAATATTGGTTGAATACTGCCATCGTATTTCAAAGCGCATTGTTATTTATAACAATGGTAATTTATTTACTCATTCAACATTATAGATATTAATTACAAAAAAAGAAATTTAAAAATAGATATGGAATCACAAAAAATTTCAATCAATAAGCAAATGAAAGGATTTGGATACGCATTTGCAGGAATCGAAAAATTTATATTGTCGGAACGAAATGCTTTGATTCACCTTGGAGCAACCATCGCAGTTTTTATGGCGGCCTTAATTTTTGGAGTTTCTATCGGTGAGGGTATTGCATTGACCATAGCAATTGGTCTCGTATGGATGGCAGAGATGTTCAACACCTGCATAGAAAAAATTATGAATTTTATTTCTACGGAAGAACGTCCTGAAATTGCCTTCATCAAAGACGTATCGGCAGGAGCCGTCTTGGTTGCATCCGCAACGGCATTCGTAATTGGTTTACTCATTTTTATTCCTAAAATCTTATGAACAGAAAACCCACGCTTCAATTGTATTACCGCAGATTTTTTTTCCTGCGAAGTGAGATGGATCGCTTATTGACGCTATCGATATTATTTAGTTGTATGCTAACGGTGGCAAGAATAATCTATACGGGCAGGCTTACCTTTGTTTTCCTGGTATGGAATTTATTTCTTGCCTACGTACCCTATTTTATTACACAGCAGTTGAATCGCAAGCCCCGATTGGTTCAGAAAAAATTATGGTTTGGATTTTTATTTCTTTTATGGCTGCTTTGCATACCCAATTCATTTTATATTATCACAGATCTATTTCATCTCGGTGATCATTGGAACGATTATCTCGCGCCGCAATGGTATGACCTTGCTTTGATATTGTCTTTTGTTTGGAATGGATTATTGCTTGGCATTTTGTCCGTTAGACAAATGGAAAAAATTACAGAAAAATTTTATCCGGGTCGGCGGGAATTATTTTTTCTATACCCAGTGATGTGGTTGAATGCACTAGGTGTATATGTCGGAAGATATCTTCGGTTCAATAGTTGGGATATCATCACAAATCCTTTTCAGTTATTCCGGGATATTGCTGGTATTATGCTTCATCCTATCGACTACAGGTATGCGTGGGGAATGATTTTTTGCTTTTCCATTTTGATGACCTTGATGTATCTGACCATAAAAAAGATCAGCAAAAGCATTCATTAAAAATTCTCTTTCCTCATACTGATAAAAACCAAACATGAATTTCTCTTATTGGAAAAATTATTTTATTTCAAACGCTTCACATTTTGAAGACGTCGATTGGAATCAAAAGGATATACTTTCACCTGACGAAAAAAGAATCATCACCACGTCTTTGCAACAATTTCAAAAAGGTGAGCAGTCCGAAGGAAAGCATTTTTATTCTTTTGCGAAAACATTTCCGGATCCGCGTTACGCGGAGACCATTCGGCTATTTATTCGTGAAGAACAAACACATGCTTATGTGTTGGGAAAATTTATGGATATGAATGGCATTGCCCGGATAAAAAAACATTGGGTGGACAATATCTTTAGGTGGTTGCGCAAACTAACAGACCTTGAAAATACCGTGACTGTTCTGATTACTGCGGAAATCATTGCAAAGATTTATTATAAAGCATTGAGAAATGCAACTGGTTCAAGGATACTTCAACAGTTGTGTGATCAAATTTTAAAAGATGAAGAGCAGCATATTTCATTCCAATCAAACACACTGAATTTATTTTATACAAAGAAAAGCAGGATTAGAAAATTTTTTAATCGTTTTTGTCACCAGGTATTGATGGTAGGAACAATTTGCATTGTATGGGTGGATCATCAGCGGGTTTTAAAAACCGGTGGTTATTCTTTCAGTTCTTTTTTTATGGAAACAATGCTCGTGTTTCTCGAAGCTGAGAAATTAATACAGAAACAAATTAAAATGGAATTTGCGTTTAGTGGCAATTAATTGTCTGAACCGGGACTAATC
>JAFDYD010000031.1:0-68136 GCA_018267615.1 Bacteroidota bacterium
GTGAAAAAAAATATCGCACACAGACAATTTTGAAATCTCAAAATTCCTAACTCGCCAAATCTGAAATTGTTTTCTCTTCTCTTCGTGTTAACGCTTACTTTCTCCCCGACTGCAGTAATTTTTAGATTTCTATGTGCACCTATGTGCCTACTGTGCCTATGTGGTGAAAAAAAATATCGCACACAGAAACATTTTGAAATCTCAAAATTCCTAACTCGCCAAATCTGAAATTGTTTTCTCTTCTCTTTGTACCTGACCATGCTTTCTTCGCGGTTGAAGCAATTTGGCAACAAGTCCTGTCCATCCGGTTTGATGTGATGCGCCCACACCTCTCCCACTATCTCCATGAAAATATTCGTAGAAAAGTATGTAATCTGAGAAATGAGGATCTTGTTGAAGTTTTTCATAATCGCCCAATATGGCTCTCTTACCATTTTTGTCGCGGAGAAATAAACCAGCAAGCCTCTTCGAAATTTCATCTGCCACTTCTTCAAGTGTAAGAAATATTCCACTTCCTGTCGGACATTCAACTTTGAAATCATCACCATAATAAAAATGAAATTGCTGCAGACTCTCGACCAACAGGTAATTCACCGGCATCCAAATTGGTCCACGCCAATTGCTATTTCCACCGAATAAGGATGTATCGGATTCGCCCGGCGTATATCGTACGCTGGAGCAATTTCCATCAACCCAAAATTCATAAGGATTGCTTTCATGAAATTTTGAAATTGCGCGAATTCCATAGTTGCTGAAAAATTCACTTTCATCGAGCATGCGCTGTAAAATTTTTTTCATGCGATGGCCGCGCAATAAACTGAGCAAATGTTTCTCGCCGGAATTTTTTTCCTGCCAGCGTGAAACGAGACTTGCTAAATCGGGCCTGTTATCAAGAAACCATTTTAAGCGCGCGGTAAATTCCGGGACTGCTTCCAATAATTTTTGATCCAATACTTCCACCGCATACATCGGAATCAATCCAACCATGCTGCGCACTTTTAATTTTGCACCTTGTCCGTTTGGAAATTTTAAAACATCATAGAAGAACTGATCTTCTTCATCCCACAAACCGGTTCCTTCCATTCCCATATTAGCCATCGCGCCTGCGATATAAAGAAAATGTTCGAGGAATTTGGTCGCCATATCCTGGTAAACGGGGTTGTACATTGCCAACTCCAATGAAATGCGCATGAGGTTCAGAGAATACATCGCCATCCAGCTTGTGCCGTCGGCTTGTTCAATATGTCCGCCAGTAGGTAAAGGTGCACTGCGATCGAACACGCCGATATTATCGAGCCCGAGAAAACCTCCCTGGAAAATATTTTTTCCACCTTCGTCTTTTCGGTTAACCCACCACGTGAAATTTAATAGCAACTTGTGGAATATGGATTCTAAAAACGGGATATCACCTTTACCATCATTATTTTTTTGATCGATTTTATATACGCGCCATGTTGCCCATGCATGTACGGGCGGATTCACATCTCCAAATGCCCATTCGTAAGCGGGAAGCTGTCCATTCGGATGCATGTACCATTCCTTCGTGAGTAATAACAATTGTTTTTTTGCAAAATCAGCATCCACCAAAGCAAACGGAATACAATGAAAAGCCAAGTCCCACGCGGCATACCAAGGATATTCCCATTTATCCGGCATTGAAATCACGTCTGCATTATTGAGATGCGGCCATTCATGATTGCGGCCAAACATTCTTTCCATCGGAGGAGCAGGCTGATCCGGATCTCCTTTCAGCCACTGGTTCACATCATAATAAAAAAATTGTTTGCTCCATAACATGCCCGCGATCGCCTGTCGTTGCACTAACTTCTGATCTGTAGTTTGAATGTCTTTTTGCAGTTCGCCATAAAATACATCGGCCTCCAAATGGCGGCTTGAAAATATTGCATCGAAATCAACAAAAGGATGCATGTTATTATTTCCTTCAAGTCGCAATCTAATTGTAATCGACTGACCGGCTTTTACGATCTCATCATAATTCGCAGCGGCTTTTGTTCCCTGCTCTGCGTTTATCGCATGACCGTTATGGTTAGTTATATAATCATTGATACCGTCTTTGGAATAATGACTTGAATTGGCAACATCATATAGTTTTCTGCGGTTGGTTTCGTTCTCGCAGAATAATAAAGAAGTCTTTTTGTCGAGATGAAGTGTCATCGGTCCAAGCGCCCTGTGATCGATCATGATATCTCCATTGTTGGATGACATCATCTTCGGTTTATATTCATCATATCCCCAAGCCCATGTATTGCGAAACCAGACAGTAGGTAAAATATTTATCGCCGCATCTTCACTACCGCGATTATGAACAGTGATTTTTACCAGGATATCATTCGGTCCAGCTTTTGCGTATTCAGTGAAGACATCAAAATATTTATCTTCATTAAAAATGCCTGTATCGATCAATTCGAATTCAGGTTCTGTTTTACTTCTTCTCCTGTTTTCTTCTACCAGCCAGGAATACGGATATTCATGCTGCGGATATTTGTACAGCATTTTCATATAAGAATGCGTCGGTGTTGAATCGAGATAATAATAATGTTCTTTTACATCTTCGCCGTGATTGCCTTCATTTCCCGTAACGCCGAAATATCTTTCCTTGATGATCGGATCTTTTTTATTCCACAATGCAACTGCAAAACAGAGTAATTGCTGGTCGTCGCTGATACCGGCAATACCTTCTTCGCCCCAACGATACGCTTTACTACGCGCCATATCGTGACTCACATATTCCCACGCTGATCCATATGCGCTATAATCTTCGCGCACTGTTCCCCACTGGCGATCTGTTGTATAAGGTCCCCATTTTTTCCATTCGGAATTTTTGAGACGGAGTTGTTCCTGATTCATGTTGGAAAATATTTGGTAGACCCCGACGGCGGCCGAAGGCCCCGTCGGCGGTCGGTGACAGAAAATTTTTTTAATCGACAGTCGGGTAATCGAAAGTTTTTTTACAACCGTTTGTTAGGTGATGAAGTTTTTATTTCCATACCGCCGTCGGGGTCTGCGACCGCCGACGGGGTAGCTGAAAAAAAATTATCCATTTGTTGTAAATCCTGGATATAGCGTCATTCCACCATCAACAAACAATGAAGTTCCGTTTACATAATCACTGTCGTCGCTGGCTAACCAGACTGCAGCTTTACCGATATCCTCGGGTTCGCCGATTCTTTGGTATGGAATGAGGGTTAGTAATGATTTCAATGCTTCAGGAGTATCCCATGCCTGGCGATTGATTGGTGTTTGAATAGCGCCGGGACAAATACTATTGATGCGAATTTTTTTCCACGCGAATTCCTGTGCCAGGCTTTTCATCAGCAACATCACGCCGCCTTTCGATGCAGCATAGTTGGCATGACCAGCCCAGGGAATAACTTCATGCACACTACTCATATGAATTATTTTTCCAGCAGCCATCGAACGTTTTGGATCGACACCTCTGCGCAGGAATTCCCTGATCGCTTCTCTTGCGCAAAGAAATTGTCCCGTTAAATTCACACCCAACACAAAATTCCATTGATCCAAAGTCATATTTTCAAAGGGTGAATCTTTTTGCAAACCTGCATTGTTTACGAGAATATCAACAGTGCCATAAGCGCTGATCACATCCGCAAACATTTTTTGTACATCCGCTTCCTTACTTACATCACATTGTGCCGTCATTCCTTTTCCGCCTTCAGCGGTAATTTCAGCCAACACTGCTTCTGCTGCAGATTTTGTTGCAGCAACAGGATGGTTGATCACAACCGTTGCGCCTGCGGCAGCCAATGATTTTGCAACGCCCGCACCAATTCCACTGCTTGCCCCTGTTACGATTGCAACCTGGTCTTGTAATTTCTTTTCCATTTAACTTTTATTTTTATTGTTTAGTAATTGCCAACTGCCTGTAACAAGGATTTTTTTTTATTACGAGCAATTTGTTTTTTTATTAATGATATTTCAAAATCGATCACAATATTCGCATAGTACTGGTATACCTCCTGTGCCGATGAAAATGGGTTCACATATTTGTATTCACTTCCCTTGATATGTTCATCGCGCATATAATAAAAATAATCAGCAGCCTGTAATTTCCCCCATGTCTCCATCGCTTCGACACTCCCGGAAGAAGTCACCATCTTTTCAAGGCTGTAAATTTTTTTCAGCGCATTATTTTGCATGACGTTATTATTATATGCAATATTCCGATCGGCCTTGTTATCCCATGAAATTGCCTGGGGAATATCATAAATATCTTTTGGAGGGCAGGATTGCAAAACAGAGCCAGGCGTTGCAAATATAAAATCAGGATTAGTGAGAATAGCATCAGGCAGTGCCCGAAGAAAATCAAAGATACCGGTTTCTATTTTTTTGTGCACGCCAAAAGTTTCGTAATCCATAAATAGATTGATCACCTGCGCATCGGAAGGATGAGTGTGGATCCATTCCGCAAATTTTTCTGCTGTCAGCGGGTATTCATTCCAGTTAATATCTGCAAAACGGAAAGCGATATCATCCGACAAATTCGCATTGCGTAATAGCAATCCAAAATTTTCTGTCGATGGAGCGCTGTAAACCTGGTTGCAATTCTTTCCCTCAAGAATGCGTTCGATGCCTTCGCAAAGAATACCGCTGTATCCCAGCGCACTGATATAACCTGCCAAATTATTATCATAAATCATTTCCGTATTCCTGAAAACCGTCGGACGCACATTAAAAAGTTTTTGCACCAATTGTGAATGTCTTTCGATCTGTCTTTTAAATTCATTGGCAGAATACAAAGAACTCAACGAATGGTAATATGTTTCCGCAAGAATTTCTACACCACCTGTTTCAACGAGTTTTTTGAAAGATCCGATTACATCGGGGCGATACATCTGGAATAATTCCAAAGCCGTTCCGCTGATCGAATAACTGATTTTAAATTTTCCTTTATGACGATCGATCAAAGAATAAATAATATTATTTGCCGGGAGATAGCAGGTATCCGCCAACCGATTGATCGTTTCTCTATCGGCTTCCGCATCTTCATAACAATGCAACACATCAACATCTTTGGCATGATACTGCCTCAACTGAAATGGCTGATGCACTTTAAAATAAAAACAGAGAGAAGTCATATTGTTTTTTTAAGAGATCATTTGCGCCGAAGTTGATTATACCAGGTCCTTGTTGAAAACAACCCGGACCTGATTGCATAATCTTCATCAACCAAAAACCACCTGCTTATGAGAATTTCTTATATTAAAAATGTGGAAGCAAAATTATCTTACGATGAAAATATTTTTTGTCGCACGTTTTACAGCACCAGCAAAAAATTAATTCCATATCATCGGGTCATTCAATTCTATCTTCTTGCGATTGTAGAATAATAAACCAGCATCTCTCAATTCATTGAAAAGTACGTTAACGCTTTGGCGGGAAGTTGCGATAACGCCTGCGATATCACTATGCGTTAAATAATTATTCAGAATTATTTTATCACCGATACGATTGCCATCTGTGCTCGCCCATGTTTTAATAAAACGGATCAAACGACTCTTGGCATCATGGAACACGAGATCAGAATGACGATTCTCCAATTTTCTGAGTTTGTTATTTACGATATGCGCATAGCTCAAAGCTACCATCGGATTATCTTGCAAAAATTTTCTAAAATCAACCACATCGAAATAACACACTACCGTATTACTTGTTAACGCTTCCGCATATTCTGATACAGAAGACCCGCCTTCCAGGCTGAGATTACCAAAAACATCTGGCGCCGTAAGAATATCTTTGATAAGTTCGTTATCCATTTCATCGTTGTCAGTGATCTTGATTTTTCCTTTTATCAGCAGGTATAATTTACTGTAGTTGCCTTCTCCGTAGGTGAAAGATTCACCGCGATAGATTGTTTTCACTTTTACGAGTGAACAAGCATCCTTGATTTTCTGTTCGGATACATTCGCGAACAAAGGATGATTCCGCAGATATACAAATTTTATTTCGTCGCTCATGGTATTCGTTTTTTTCAGTTTATAGATTAGGTTAATATTAATTGGTGATCGATAATGCGTTTTTGATTTTTGTGATCAGCACGTTTTTGGGAGTCAGTCCAATTACATGATCTATGATCTGTCCGTTTCGAAAAAAAAGTATTGTCGGATATTCCGTAACTCCAAAATCAGCATCAACTCCTTTTTCTTTTTCGACATCGATCGAGAAAAAATTTGCGGTCCCTTTATACGATTTTGCCAGCTCCTCATACACCGGCGAAATAATCTGGCAGGCGCCACTCCAATCTGTTTTAAAATGCACCAGGCTCAAAGTCATATTGGATATTTCTTTGCGCAAGCGTGCTTTGGTAATCTGTCTGTTCATCTGTTCTTTTTTTCATTTGTACCCTTCCATATAGCCAACGGTCGTGCCAGAATTTTTTTTTGAAATTTTTTTTCGGCTGAAACCCTTTACCAGTCTACGTTCCAATTTTTTTCGATTGTCGGCAGTTTTCAATTTTGGTCGAAAAAAATTCCCAATAGATTGGGAATGTCATGAAATATTGGGAATTTTTTCGTTGGGAATTTTTGGGAAGATCGCTGGCGGTTGAAGGGTTGAAAAGGTTTGAACCATGATTAAAGGATTGAAGGATTGTCAGGAAGTTTATTAAACACAATGTGATCATTGATCATACTTTGGTAATTAATAGAACTTCATGACAATCCTTCAATCCTTTAATCATGGTTCAAACCATTTCGACCAATCAACTTTTCCGCCACACCGCCGTCGGGGTGATCGCTACTAACCTGTTAAAACTTTCCAAATTGCCGTCACTGTCATTTTCCAGACATCATTGCGTTTCCTCATCTTCTATTTTTGGTTCTCTACAAAAATCGAGAGCATGAAAAAAAACATCAGGATACTTTCCATTTGCGGAAGCCTTCGTCCAAATTCTTCCAACCATTCTATTGTAAATGCGATTGCAGGTTTGATGCCGGAGTATGTTGATTTTCTCAGATACAATGGACTTGCAACACTTCCTGCTTTCGATGATAGTATAGATCAATCTCCGGCGGTAATAAATTTCCGCAGGCAGTTGTCCAATGCAGATGGTATATTGATCTGTACACCCGAATACGCTTTTGGTGTTCCGGGTTCATTAAAAAACGCGCTGGACTGGACCGTGGGCACGGGTGAATTTGTTGATAAACCTGTAGCGCTCGTTGTTGCATCTACAGGTGGAGAAAACGCATATGCCTCACTGTTATTAACCTTGAAGGCATTATCTGCAAGAATGGAAAAAGATGGATCTGCTTTGATATCTTATGTACGTTCCAAACTTGATAATAAAGGAAATGTATCTGACCCGGAAACGCTAAAGATTTTACAAACCGTAATAGACAGGCTCCTCGTAAACATGCACGACAAACTGAAAACAGAAACGGAAGAACTGGAAACCAGAAAATAATTGTCCAGCCTGTCAAATGAATGACATCCACTGACCCACACGGATTTTAGTTTTGTCTTCATAAAATGATAGCCGTTATCAAATCAATTTATTTTATGAAAGCATCGAAGCGTTATATTATCAATCTTATTTTCATTCTTATCATAGCCATCGCCCCGGCGACTAACGTACATGCACAGCAGAAAACGCCGCCGCATATCAACCAATATATTGATTTTGCCACAGCTTTCGGAACTTCACAAGGAACAGGTGCATTTTCGTTTGTGCATGACTGGCGTTTTGGGAAACACAAAAAACTTGAAGCAGGATTGGGATTGCGTGTGACATCATACCTCGGAAATAAAATCGAGTTTTATACCGCTCCGGCCAGACTTGCAAGATCGACTACAGTTCCTTTTGCAATTGTCTTTGCGGGACATGAAGAAAAAAACCTGGATACGCTGACTGTCCAAAGACCTTTCACCACATCGCTTAACTTATCAATAAACCTTGGCTATTATATCACTGAAAGATGGTTCGCCGGATTTAATATCGACCTGACCGGATTTACGGTTGGAAGGAATACGAGTTCGATCCTTCTTAGCAACGGCACAACAACGACAGAACCTTCAACAAAACCTGCTTCATTCAATGTGCTGTTGACAGGTGATAACGATTATGGAAGTTTGAATTCAGAATTTTTTCTGAAATATAAATTGTCGAATCGGTGGGATCTTCGTGCAGTTTACCAATTTTTCTTCGCAGAATACAAAACACAAAATATAAAACAGATTGCGCCGGACGGAACTGAAGTTTACAGGTTTCGCAACAAAGCAAATTTATTTGGATTAGGAGTTTCATATCATCTGTAAAAACAATTATGAGATATATATTTTCGATATCGATCATTTCCATTTTGCTCATCGCGTGCAGCAAAAGCAACTATTCGCCGACGACAGTTATCAACGAAATACCGGATACCGTTTCATCAAGCGTTGTTTACAACTCAGAATTCGTAAGTGGCCCGTTTGGACATGTAACTGGCATTGTAAAAATTTACAACGACAGTGTAACAAAGAAATTAAGTGTTGCCCTAAAAGATTTTAATACATCCAACGGCCCTGATCTGCACGTATATCTATCCCAGGAATCCGAGCCGATCCATTTTATTGAATTGGGAAAATTGAAATCAACACAGGGCAACCAGGTTTACGATGTTCCGGGGAATCCTGATTTTACATTATACAAATATGTGCTGATACATTGCCAGGAATTCAATCATGTTTTTGGCATTGCATTGCTAGAATAACAGAAGAAAATTTTTTTAATTAAAAATTCACAATTAAAAAAAGCAGATATGCAATTATTGCAAGGTGTTCAACAAGTATTTGTTCAATTGAGTGATTCAATCGAACAATTGACCAGCGAACAATACACCAAAAAAATTTCGATACTGTCGAATGCGAGCATCGGCCAGCATTTGCGGCATACAGTGGAATTATTTATTTGTCTCGAGAAAGGATATGAAACCGGAGTGGTAAATTATGAAAAGCGCGAACGTGATCTCCGGATTGAAACGGATAAAGATTTTGCGAATGCATTGTTAAAAAATATTTTCAGAGCGCTGTCAAAGGAAAATAAATCTTTATTATTGGAAACCGGTTACGATGAACACAGTGAAGAAACAATCCTAATCCCCAGCAATTACTATCGCGAGATCGTTTATAACCTGGAGCACACGGTTCATCATATGGCCCTGATCCGTATCGGAATCAATGCAACTGCCTCAATTGAGTTACCGGAAAATTTTGGTGTCGCTGGATCAACAGTCAAGTATAGAAAAACAATTACTAAATAATTTCTATGCGCAGTTTTGGAAAAATATTTTTCTGGGGAATGTTTATCAGCTTTGCGGGTTCACTCCCACTCGGTTCGATGAATGTAGCATCGATTCAAATTGCTGTGCGCGACGGCAGCGAATCTGCATTGATCTACTCTTTCGGATCGATGATCGTAGAATTGATTTATGTAAGAATTATTTTGGAGGCAATGGCATGGGTTTATAAGCAGGCGAAAATATTTAAATTCCTCAGCTGGGTAACGATTGCCATTCTTTTGTCGATGGCCATCGGAAGTTTTACAGCAGGTGCAAAAATGTCGGGACTCGGCAGCGCATTACCTGAATTTTCAAAAAATCATTTTCTATATGGCGCATTGCTGAGTGCGGCTAATCCGCTTCATTTTATTTTTTGGTTTGGATGGAGCACTGTGTTATTGAACAAGGGAATTCTTATCCAGGAAAAGTCTCACTATAACTTTTATGTTGCGGGTATTGGAATCGGGACCATCGCCGGTTTCGTGGTATATATTTATGGAGGAAATTACCTCGTGAGCATTATCAAGGACAAACAATATATTCTGAATTGGATTATAGGAACTGTATTGCTTATTACAGCAATCATACAAGCATATAAAACATTAAGTAAATCGGTTTTATTCAAATACAGAAACGTATAACAATGAAAACATTATTTGTGCTCTTCATCAATATCATGTCATGCATAAGTTCCCCAGGGCCCGGACCTGCGAGTATCTCCCAAAATAAAAATCCGAAAGGATTTGCTGTTGTTGAATTGTTCACATCGGAAGGATGTTCAAGTTGTCCGCCTGCTGATGAAGCGGTGATTGACATCTCTAATGAATATAAAAAAAATGTTTTTGTCATAGGTTTTCATGTTGATTATTGGAATTACCTGGGATGGAAAGACGTGTTCAGCAACGCTTCATTTACAGAAAGACAGAAACAATATGCAGGGGTGTTTAACCTGAATAGTATATATACTCCGCAGATTGTTGTCAACGGCGAAAAAGAATTTGTCGGCTCCGATAAAAATCGGCTGCACGATGCCGTTAGTAGAGAAATAGCTAAGTCAAGTGTTTCATCAATTACAATCGATGCAAAAAGCAGTGGAGACAACAAAGCAAATATCAACTATACGATCAAAGCGGATAAGAACGAAGTGTTGAATATTGTGCTGGTACAATCACATACGCAAAGCGATGTAAAAAGAGGCGAAAACAGCGGAAGGCAATTACATCATATCAATATAGCCCGAGATTTTAAAATCATAAATGCAGGAGATAGTCAGGGAAATATTTCCCTGACCATTCCAAACGGACTCGCGCCGAAAGATTGCCGGATCATCGCTTATTTACAAAACAAACAGAGTCTTCAGATAAGTGATGCAGCGGAAGTAGAAATCAATTAGGGTGATTGGTTGAATAGGTTTGAACCATGATTAAAGGATTGAAGGATTACCATGAAATTTACTAAAGACAATGTGATCATTGGTCATTGGTCATACTTTAGCAATTAATAGAACTTCATGGTAATCCTTCAATCCTTTAATCATGGTTCAAACCCATTCAACCAATCAACACCCTCCCGCAACCTAGCTTATCGAACTTACATATCTTTGCCATGCATGGTTGCAAACATTCGACCACATATCGAAAAACATATTCGGTTAACCGACGAAGAATTCGATTATTTTATTTCACTGACAAAACACCGGAAAATAAGAAAGCGACAATATATTCTTCAGGCCGGTGATGTTTGCTTGTACGAATCATATGTTATCGGAGGATGCCTGCGCACATATTATGTCGATGATAAAGGCCTGGAACATATTCTTCAGTTCGCCATTGAGGACTGGTGGGTCGGAGATATACTCAGTTTTTTGAGTAACACCCCCGCAAAATATAATATCGATGCGTTGGAAGATACCGAGCTCCTGCAGATCGACAATTCTTCTATAGAAAAATTATATAAAAAAGTTCCACAATTCGAAAGATTCTTTCGTATCAAAATACAAAACGCTTTTATTCAATTACAGCAACGAATAATCGCATCGATGAGTGAAACCGCAGAACAACGTTATATCCACTTCGTCGAAAAATATCCGCAGCTGGAACAAAGATTGCCGCAACACCAGGTGGCATCATATCTTGGTATCACGCCAGAATTCCTGAGCCGCATTCGAAAAAATATCGCTACGGGGAAATAAAGCAGTGGTACAATATTATATAGGAGTAACGTCATTTCGAATCCGCCATCAGAGATTTGTATCGTCAAGATGATAAGGCGGATGAGAAATCCCCGGCTAACTAATTGGAAAATTCCTTTAATAGCTGGGGATTTCTCATTCGCCGTAACATTAAAAATAGTGGTAATCGCTGATGGCGGATTCGAAATGACGTTACTCCTATATCAAATTGTACTAATACAGAAAATAATCTTCTTTGTTATCAGCTACCAGGCACAAAAATCTTAAACCAGGTCAATGTTTTTTATTGACCTATATCATTGTACAGGGCCTGCATGCCAATGTAATTTTGTGCTACAAAAATTAAAAAATATTATGGAACCGATTCAAACAAAACTGAGCAATCTCAATGAACTTATATTAACCGGAAAATTGCTCGATGCTTTTGAAATGTATTATGACGACAACGTGGTGATGCAGGAAAATGAAATGTCACCAACCGTAGGAAAAGATGCAAATCGTAAAAGGGAAAACGAATTCCTGAACAATATCACAGAATTTCGGAATGCCGAAGTATTACATACTACTGTAAGCGGCGACAAATCTTTTGTTGTCTGGAAATTCGATTACACACACAAAGACTGGGGTGTTCGTGATTATACGCAGGTGAGTGTTCAACATTGGAATGATGGAAAGATTGTGAAGGAACAATTCATTTATGGTAATTAGTAAATTATGATCTCAGAAAAAAAATTGTATGATAAAAAAAATAATAACTACAAATAGCAACGACGCAACGCTGCTGCTGGTGCGCATATTATTGGGCAGCGTAATGCTGGCTCATGGATTACAAAAAACTTTTGGATGGTTTGGCGGCTTTGGATGGAACAACACCATAAATTATTTCACGGGCACAGTAGGTTTGCCAGCGATACTTGCAATCATTATTATCCTGATAGAATCCGTTGGAGCAATTTTATTGATCGCGGGAATTGGCGCCAGGGTCAATGCATTCTTAATGATCATCGTTATACTCGGAGCTTTTTTTGTGGATCATTTGGCAAACGGATTTTATATGAACTGGTTTGGCAATCACAAAGGAGAAGGATTTGAATTTGATATTCTTTTCTGGGCAATTGGAATACTGATAGTTGTTAAAGGAGCAGGGAGCTGGTCGGTGGATGGCTGGCTGGATAAGAAAATGAGCATCTGACCAATAAGAAAGTATTTGGAAAAAAATTCGCGCACAGCACGCAGAGAAAAGTCTCCTCTGCGCACTCTTTTTCTCTGCGTGCTGTGCGCGAATTTTTTTCCAAATACTTTCTTATTGGTTTTTCTCGCGCTTTATCCCCAACTTTTTCATTCTTGCTTCAAGCGTTGTTGCATTCAACCCTAATATTTTTGCTGCGCCTTTTTCACCACTCACTTTCCAACCGGTTTTTTTCAACACTTCTATGATATGATCCCGCTCTACGTCACCCAATTTTTGCGCAGAAGCGCCGCTTCCAGATTTTTTTTCCTTAGGGAGCCATTCGCCATATTCTAATGTCTCATTACGGCTAAGTATAAGCGCTCTTTCGATAATATTTTCCAGTTCGCGGATATTTCCAGGCCAATCGTATGCCATCAGCGCATCCATCACTTTTTGAGGAATATTCGTGATCTTCTTCCCGACTTTCGCTTCGTGCTTCTGGCAAAAATGTTTTACAAGTAATGGAATATCTTCTTTTCTTTCCCGCAGCGGTGGACAAACAACGGGAAATACATTCAGCCGGTAAAATAAATCTTCCCTGAATTCTTTTTTCTCAATGGCGTGTTCCAGGTTGCGATTGGTTGCTGCAATTACTCGCACATTCACGCGCATTGTTTTCGGATTTCCCAATCTTTCAAATTCACCTTCCTGCAATACACGTAATAATTTCGCCTGCAATTCTATTGGCAGTTCTCCAATTTCATCGAGGAAAATAGTTCCGCCATCCGCAAGTTCGAAACGTCCGATCTTTCTTTCCATCGCCCCGGTAAACGCGCCTTTCTCATGTCCGAATAATTCACTCTCGATCAGGTTTGCAGGCAAGGTCGCGCAATTCACTTTCACAAGCGGTCGTTTACTTCGCGAACTGATATTATGCAATGCGCGGGCGATGAGTTCCTTTCCCGTGCCAGATTCTCCCAATATCAACACAGTTGATTCAGTAGATGCAACCTGTTCGATCTGCTGTAATATCTTATGAAATTTTTTACTCTTGCTAACGATCTCCTGGAAATTATGATTGAGTTTTAATTCATCCTGCAGGTATTGATTTTGCGCCTGCAATAATGCCTGCTCCTTCTCCATTAAAACTTTATCCGTGATATCGATAAACATCGTGCGGGTATACGTACCGCTACGATCCGGGTTCGACCACCACTGAATCCAAATCGGGTTACCATTGTCTCGTCGGCGAAGTTCGAGAACGACACCACTCGTATCAGTCCCGCGCCCAACCGATTCAAATGCCTCCTTCATGCGACGCTGCGCATCGGGAGTATCCGGAGCCATCGTTTTGCCATAAGTAGTTGGCACCTGATCCGGCCTTACGCCAAGTATTCTCAACGCCGCGCGATTTGCTTTGATAAATTTTGAATCGAGTCCTTCATGCACATACGCAATAGGCGCTTCTTCAAACAGATCACGAAATCTTTCTTCACTATCACTCAGCAGTCTTTGTAATTCCTGGTTCGCAATTCTCAACTTATCTTCCACCTTCATTCTTTCCATTTCAGCGCCGGCTCTCGCTGCAAATATTTTCAATACCGAAGCCTGGTTATTTTCCGATGTCACCGGATTCGGATCAACAGCAATAATATGACCAATCACTTCTCCATTCACCGGACTGAATACCGGCACGCCAACATAAGACTGGATTCCTTTTTCTTTTGGGAAAACATCTTCGACTCCTTTGGACATAAAAAAATCTTTCCCCTGCATGATAATTTCACATGGCGTGCCTTCCGTATCGTACTCTACATTTTCAACGACCAATTGTCCATCGAGATAACAAAGCGTTCTTAATCTAGTCTTTTCTGCATTTACACATTCGGTGATCAGCGCATATCGCATCGCCAATGTCATATTGATATTTCTCGCAAGCTGAATAAAAAAATCTTTCCCGGTAACACTGGATGTTGCCTCCGACACATTGCGTAAAATTTCCTCTTCCAATTTTTTCTTTCGGATATCACGCACGATACTGCAGGAATATTCCATTCCTTCAAACTCAATAAAATTACCAGTTATCTCCACATCATATAAATGCCCGGATTTGTGTCGATGCTGTGCGTTGAAAGTTACCTTCTTATCTTTTTTCAATCGCTGCCAGAATGCGGGCCATTCCATCACCGTTGAAGAAGGGTTGATATCGGTTACTTTTTTCTGCAGAAGCTCTTCTCTTGAATAACCCGTCATCACACAAGCCATATCATTGACCTGGAAAATATTTTGTTTTGAGTCAATCCAAAATACCGCTTCATGCAGGTTCTCGATGGTGAAATGAGAAAGTTGTAATTCCTTTTGAAAGTCTTTGGAAACGGTGTTTGGCATAAGAAAATTTGAGGCACACAAATATAGTAAAATGGGTTGGCAGGGGTGTAAAGCGGGCGACAGAAGGAGCAGTTGAGGATAATCCCGTCAGCGGTCGAAGACCCTGACGGCGGTGTGAAAAAAGGACTATTTCAAACTGATATGTTGTGAAGTTTAAATAAATAAAAATCTATTACCTGTGGTTTGGTCGAATCAACTTTTCGGCGCACCGCCGTCAGGGTCTTCGACCGCTGACGGGGTGGCAATCAACTCAATCAACTATTCAACCAATCAACTTACCCACTCAACTCCCAACTTCTTCCTATATTTAAAACTCAAAACTTCCTTTATGAAACTGACTTCTCTCATCATTGTATTTGTATTGATAGCCATCGGTAGTTTGTTATATGTGAAAGTGCAGGCGCAATCGGAACGTGGCGTATGGACAAAAGAAAAAGCGGCCGACTGGTACAAGCATTGGGGCTGGCTCAGAGGTTGCGATTTTATTCCAAGCACTGCCATCAATCAACTTGAAATGTGGCAGGCAGATAGTTTTGATCCGGCAATAATCGATCGCGATCTCGGTTATGCGCAATCGATAGGTATGAATTGTATGCGCGTTTTTTTACATCATGCAGTATGGGAAGCAGATCCACAAGGTTTCAAAGACCGGATAAACAAATATCTGACAATTGCGAATAAACATCATATCGTTACCATGTTTGTTTTCTTCGATGATTGCTGGAATGAATCTTACAAACTCGGTAAACAACCAGCGCCCAAACCAGGTATTCATAATTCGGGTTGGCTGAGAGATCCGGGAAAATTATTATATGATGATCCTTCGATTGTAACTGTACTTGAAAAATATGTGAAAGACATTCTCACCACTTTCAAACATGACAAAAGGATTTTGTTATGGGATCTTTATAATGAACCAGGAAATTCAAATTACGGAAATAAAAGTCTCGCACTATTGGAGAAAGAATTTCATTGGGGCAGACAAATAAATCCGGATCAGCCATTGTCGGCCGGAGTGTGGGATCAAAAATTAACCGACTTAAATGCTTTTCAATTATCACATTCAGATGTTATCACCTATCACAATTATGAGGATGAAATAAAACACCAGGAATGTATCGATACGTTGAAGAAATACGATCGTCCCTTAATATGCACAGAGTATATGGCGAGATTGCGTAATAGCAAATTTCAAAACGTGATGCCGATTTTAAAGGCGCAGAATATCGGAGCAATCAATTGGGGACTGGTTGCGGGAAAAACAAATACCATGTATGCGTGGGATACACCGATGCCCGATGGATCAGAACCAAAAATATGGTTTCATGATATTTTCAGACCAGATGGAACGCCCTATGATGAAAAAGAAGTTGCATTTATAAAATCACTGACAATAAAACATTAGGCTTTCTCCTTCTCTTCTTTGCGGCTTTGCGCCTTGGCGAGAAAATTTTTTCACGCCAAGGCGCAAAGCCGCAAGTTCCGCATGTCCTTTTTATAAATTTCATTCGTCATTATAATATATGCACTTATAAAAAAACTTAAAATTCAGTAAAATGGAAAAATTTCTTTATTTATTCAGGGGCGGAATGGATCATTCCAAATCTAACCAGGAGCTGCAGGAGCAAACGCAAAAATGGATCACATGGGTTAATGAACTTCGTAAAAGCGGAATTTATCTCGGTGGCGATCCGCTGCAACCTACCGGCGTACAACTCGAAGGAAAAAAGAAAACAATTACAGACGGTCCTTTTGTCGAGACCAAAGAAATGGTGGGCGGATATGTGATGATCCTCGCAAAAGATATCAACGAAGCAGTAGAGATTTCTAAAGGCTGCCCTATTTTTGAATATGATGGACATCTGGAAGTAAGGCCCGTGCAAAAAATGGATATATAAAACTTTTATTCTCGCAATGATAATTTCTATGTGCTCCTATGTGCCTACTGTGCCTATGTGGTGAAAAAAAACTACCACGTAGGCAGACATATAATTATTTTCCAAGTTGAAAGCGCATGCCCGAATTTCAAAACAACGATATCAACAAAACAGTCGATCATCTTTTTCGCCATGAAGCGGGAAAAATGGTAGCTGTCTTGACAAGGTTGTTTGGATTTCCGAATATAGAACAAGCGGAAGATATCGTGCAGGACACGATGCTACGCGCCATGGAGACATGGAAATTTGGAAAAGTGCCGGATAACCCACAAGCCTGGTTATATTTCACTGCAAAGAATAAAGCCATCGACCTCATCCGACGACAACAGGTAAAATATAAAATCGATAATGATCTTTCTTACCTGCTAAAATCAGAATATACGCTATCACCTGCAGTGCAGGAATTATTTACGGAAGATGAAATCAAAGACAGCCAGTTGCGGATGATGTTCGCCTGCTGTCATCCCTCGCTCTCGAAAGAAGCGCAGATAACGCTTATGCTGAATACACTTTGCGGATTGAGCGTACATGAAATTGCAGATGCATTCCTGACAAAAGACGATACGATTCAAAAAAGATTATTTCGTACCAAAGAAAAATTACGAAACGATAATATTGCACTCGATTATCCCGGAACCAATATCCTGCCAAGCAGGGTTGAGGCTGTGCTCAAATCTGTTTACTTGCTTTTTAACGAGGGTTATCATTCTTCACATCCGCAAAAACTGATTCGTGAAGATCTTTGCGAAGAAGCAATGCGACTGACAATCATGCTCACCGAAAATCAAAAAACAAATCTTCCCCAAACAAATGCATTGCTTGCATTGATGTGTTTTCATGTTTCAAGATTCAGTGCGCGCATGGACGACCAGGGATTAATTATTTTATTAAAAGATCAGGACAGAAACCAATGGAACCGTTTTTTAATTCAAAAAGGAAATGAATATCTCTCCTGCTCTGCATCCGGCGAAACGATGCATGCATTTCATATTGAAGCAGCCATTGCTTCCACTCATGCAAATGCAAAGTCATACGCAGAAACAGATTGGCAACTCATCCTCGATCTCTACAATATATTGCTTCATATCAGCTTCAATCCTATTGCCGCACTCAATCGCTGTCTCGTGATCGGAGAAATCGAAGGGCCCTCGGCTGCTATCCTTGAGCTGCAAAAAATGGATCAGATGGAAGATTATTGTTACTACAACACTTCGCTGGGAGAAATGCATTTGAAAATCGGTAATAAAGAAATTGCAAAATCTTTTTTTGTGAAAGCGCTGGCGCAAACACCTTCAATCGCAGAAAAAAATCTGCTCGATAAAAAGATAGGTATGTGTGAACCGTGACTGGTCTTTGCGATTTTGCGTCTTTGCGAGAAAATTTTTTCTCGCAAAGGCGCAAAATCGCAAAGTTTCGCAAAGATCAATTATCTCTTAACGCAATGCTTTTAAATCACATCAATGATGGTTCAGACTTTTCCCCTCGAAGCCGCATACAATTCGTACCAATCCTGGTGATCCATGTCGATTTTGAACGCGGCGGCAATGTTTTTGATACGCTGTTCATTAACGGTGCCGATCAATGGCAACGCGCCCAATTTCACAAGCCATGCTACCGCGATTGACTCGATATCTGCATCGTATTTTTTAGCAATTTTTTTCAGATGCTTGCGCACTTTCATCGATTGCTTATCCTTGCCATTCGCGATAGCGCCGTTTGCCAATGGGGAAGAAGCAAGTGGGCGCATATATCTTTGTTTGATATAATCCAGCTGTCCGTTATCCAGTGCCGATGTGTTCAGCAAATTCATTTCAATATGATTGGTAACAATCGGAACGCGCAGGTAAGAAGCGAGTAACTGGTGCTGAAACACAGAAAAATTTACAACACCAATATTTTTCACCTTTCCGCTATCCTGTAATTGTTTCAACGTGATTGCAGTTTCTTCGAGATCCGATAATGGATCGAGATGATCCAATAAAAAAATATCGATATAATCTGTTTTTAATTTGCGCAGGGAATTTTCTACGCTCTTTAAAATATGTGCACGCGACGTATTATAATGTTTTACACGGATATCTTTTTGATCACGGGTAGGTAGAACCAATCCGCATTTGGTGAACAAAACGAGATCTTCGCGCTTGAATGACTTCTGAGCCATCACTTTCCCGAATATTTCTTCACATTGATAATCGCCATAGATATCGGCGTGATCGAAAGTATTAATACCCAGTTCCAGGCAAAGACCAATGATCTTTTCCATTTTCTTTACGGGATCTTTGATCTCTTTTGTCCACCTGTAAAAACCATATATAGCCGGAGAAACCTTGGGGCCCGAATCACTTAAATAAATTTTTTCCATTGGAATGGCGTTTTTTGTCGCAAAGCTGCAATGCTATGACAAAAAATCCAAAACTGCCGTCAAAAATTTAAAATGCAGGAGACAGGTAGGGTGTAGGGTGTAAGGTGTAAGGTATAGGGTGTAGGGTATGGCATACCTTATACCTTATATCTTATACCTTACACCCTATACCCTATACCTTACACCCTATACCTTACACCTCACACCCTGCCCTCACGAGGTCACGGGCGGATTCGAACCGCCGTGGAAGGTTTTGCAGACCCATGCCTGACCACTCGGCCACGTGACCTTTTCTATTGAAGCTATGCTACAAAAATAGGGTTTTATTATTAGTCTATCAAATTGGTAGACTTTTATTTCACAAAAAAGTCTTCGCTTTTTTTCCGATTGACAAAATTCCCCTTCGTGCCTTCGTGGTTCAATTTTTTTTAAACCACAAAGGCACGAAGATTTGAAAACAGGGAACAGAGAAAAACATCATTTGGAATCCGCCAGCAGCGATTTCGGATAACTCGAATCATTTGCAGGATGAGAAATGACGTTTGATGATGCACGTTCTTATCTCCGAGTCACTACATCGAATCATTCTTCATTTGCCTTGTCAACGAGTTATAATTAATTTTTTTAACTTCATATACATATAAATTCCTAATACCAACACAAAAAACAACCAATATGAAAGTTCAACGATTCCTAACCGCAATTTTTTGTTCACTCGTTCTTTTTTCCTGCGTAAGCAATAAGAAATTTAAAACCATGCAGGAGACTTTGCAAATGAGATACGATTCTTTAAACAAAGCATATGCAAATCTGCAGTCTGCCTTGAAAACCTGTAATGATTCAACCGATGAGATGGCTAAACAAAGAACGGCATTACAGAACCAGGTTGCCGATCTCACCAAACAAGTTGCACTGTTAAAAGAAAACAATACGCAGGCGTTGAAACAACTCCAGGATATGTCTGTGATTTCAGCGGCGCAAGCGCAAAGCATCACAAAATCTCTTGAAAATATTGGCGCGAAGGATGTCTATATCCAGGATTTGCAAAAAGCAATGGCGCATAAAGATTCTCTCAACCTCGCATTGGTAATGAATCTGAAAGGAGCAATTGGGGATATTAATGACCAGGATATTAATATCAAAGTCGACAAAGGCGTAATCTATATCGATATTTCCGATAAACTTCTTTTCAAAAGCGGAAGCTACGATGTGACCGACAAAGCACAAGGCGTGTTAGGAAAAGTGGCTGCAGTATTGAAGAATCAACCGGACATGGAATTTATGGTTGAAGGGCATACCGACAACATTCCATACAAAAGGGGTGTGTTGATCGATAACTGGGATCTGAGCGTAAAACGTGCAACAGCCGTGGTAAGAATATTGCAGAAGAAATATGGTTTGCAACCTTCGAGAATCAGTGCTTCCGGTCGTTCGGAATATGTGCCCGTTACAACAAACGACACGCCGGAAGGTCGCGCTGCAAATCGCCGCACAAGAGTTATCGTGTTGCCGCAACTCGATCAGTTCTTCAAACTGCTCGAAACTCCGGCGAAAGTACCCGGATCATCAAAATGAAAAATAAATTCTAAAAAAAACGGCAGTGAATCAGTTTGAAGATATTTCGCGCAGAGCACGCAGAGAAAATGAGTACGCAGAGCATCCTCCTCTGCGTACTCATTTTCTCTGCGTGCTCTGCGCGAAATATCTTTAGAAGGACTTTTGGTCCACAAAGGAAGACTCTTAGAAATTAAATCAGTTTTTTGAAACTGGTCCACTACCAAAAAAATATACTTACTTACTGAAAAACCTATTCATATATCGACCAATTCAAAAGATGGGAGTGATATTTTTGGTATCACTCTCCTCTTTTGTTCACGCCCAGGATACAACCCACTTAATGCAGTCTTATATATTCTTCCCCTATCCGATTTATGGAAACAAATGGCATTCATCGATTGGATTTACGTTGACGCAAATGCCGCGGGACATTACCGAAGAGGTGCAGGTAAGGGCGCCTGCAGGCGACTATCATGTAACCAGAAAATTATTCAAAGGATTTTACATGGATGGCCGCATCAATTTTCAAATTGTACAAAATCATTTTTCATTGGGCCCTCGATGGGCGCATATACTTAACCGTAGGTTTTCTTTTTCTGTGGGTGATGATTTCGGATGGTGGTTCGGCAACCTCAACATCGGCGATTTCAAAACAAAAGCAAATGGATGGATCAATTATCCGAACGCATCCCTCGGCTACCGGATCAGAAGATCTCTTTTGCTTACATTAAAGTTGGAAGGTTCCATCAACTTATTTTATTCCGCAAAAGTCGGCGACCAGGTTACTTCCTATAGTCACAACACGTATACAGGTTGGGCAACCAGCCTGATACTGGAACAACCATTTTATAAAAAGAAAAATTTCATTCTTGGATTCAAAGCGCAATACACCAATTTCTTTTGGCAAACATGGTCACTATACGAAACATTCGATCGTAAATTATTTTATCCGGAAATTATCATCGGGTTTATATTATGATAAGAGCCAGCAATATCATATTTGTAATACTGATTGCTTTCTGCAGTTGCAGAAAAGAATATCATGCAATCATTCCTGATACCAATTGGAATTTGTTCAATTCACCCGATGCCATCGACCTCGCTCCGCAAACGCGCACGTCAATGGAAGGCGTTTACCTCGTTGAAGATGGTGATGGCGCAAATGTATTTGGAAAAACAGTCGCCATTAAATGGAGCTACGAAATCACCGGTGTCGATACTTCCTATCACCTTTCTCTTTTTTCCGGAACCGATATCGCCTATTTTATCATGGAAGGAAAAAGATTGGGCGATTCATTATTGTTCAATGGATACTGGCGCAAATTGGTGAACACGGAAACGGGTATTATCAGGTTTACGATCAGCGCAATTCATGGCGCATCCGAATTGTTGAAACCCGCTCCTGTTATTGTTCCTGGTACAATTACAATGAATGGAGTTTTTGGAAACGGAGATGCGGCGCCGCAGCGAATATTGAATATGTCGTACCTGCGTCCACTCTATCATGGACCAACTCCATTTCAAATACTCGCACATCGCGCTGGTGGACGGACATCGGATTTATTACCCGTATCTGAAAATTCTATCGGAATGGTGTTGCTCGCGTCACAATTAGGCGCGACCGGAATTGAAATCGATGCGCAACTGACAAAAGACAGCGTAGTTGTTATTTATCACGACAATCAACTCAATCTTCGACTCATTCAAAAAGACGGACTGGTTGGAAATATTACTGATTATACGTACGACCAGCTTTATTCATTTGTGAGGTTGATTGATGGTGAGCGCATACCCACGCTCCGTGAAATGCTCGATGCAGTGGTGTACAGAACGCAATTGAAATTTGTTTGGATTGATTCAAAAAGAGAAAATTCCGTGGAAGCAGAACGGGCGCTGCAACAGGAATATTTACAAAAAGCGGCTGCTGCCGGAAGAGATTTGCAAATTGTAATCGGCATTCCGAGTAATGAAGTTTTTGATAAATTCAAAACGCTTCCCAACTACCAAAATATTCCTTCATTGTGTGAATTGGATATCGATGATGTGGAATCTGGAAATTCACAATATTGGGCGCCGAGATTTACACTTGGTTTGCAAAACGATCTGGTAGATCAAGTACACGGACTGAACAAAAAAGCATTTGTGTGGACGCTGGACGTGCCCGATTATATCAACCAGTTTATTCGTGATGGCCATTTTGATGGAATACTTTCTAACTATGCATCTTCAGTAGCTTATTATTATTATGTTCAGGAATAAAACACATCTGCATATTATTTTTTTCGCGTGCCTTATTTTTTGCACGCAAATGATGAGTAATGCGCAGGCGGTTATTGGTCCGAGTGGACAAAGAGATACCGACAGCGCAAAAAAATCCGGCGAATATGCATTGGTGCTTTATATGGGAGGAGGTGTTTCTTTTTTTACCGGCGATGCGGGAACACCTGCCGGACTAAAGGCAACAAAAACCCTGGTGAGTCCAATTGCAACCTTTCGCATCATGTGGCAACCCGATCATTTGCTTCGCGTCGGACTGGAAAGTGGATGGACCAATTTCTATTCTTACAGTATTGAAGATAACAGCGTGAAAGGAAAAGTGCATGTACAATCAATTCCCCTGTTGCTTGTTTTTTCCATGCCGGTGTTCCAGCGTTTTAATATATATGCGGGACCGGGCAGTTATTTGGTCACTTCGAAATTGAATTATGAAACCCGGACAACTTCCACTACATTGAGTTTGGGATGGATGGCCGCCGTTTCTTTTGAATATCCGTTGACAAGTAAATTAGGTATTGTCAGTGAATTAAAATTTCTCAATTCATGGGAAACAAAAGATCAGTCGCTGTCATTACAAATACATTTGAGATGGAAATTTTTAACATGGTGAACCATTTGAAAAAATGGATATATGTATGCCTGTTCATTGCAAACACTGCCGCAGCACAAAACAATCCTTTTAAGGTTTATCTTGTCGGTGATGCCGGGGAAGATAAAACAACAGGAGAAACATTGAAAAATCTTGGCAAGGAACTCGTCAACAACCCGAACAGCGTAGTTGTTTTTTTAGGTGATAATTCTTACAAAGACGCGTTTTTTGGTCTGGCCCCCGGCTTCAAAGGTTTTGACAGCACTAAAACTACCCAGGCAAAACTGAGATCTCAATTGAATATTCTTACTAACTATCATGGCTATGTGTTTTTTATACCTGGCAATCATGACTGGTGGAATATCACCAAATACGGAAAGGGAAGAAAGAAATTGAAGATGGAAGAATCTTTTATTGAAGCAAATCTTGCACAAAATAAAACGATTGCAAATCCGGATAGAACGTTTCTTCCAAAAGATGGGAGTCCGGGCCCTGAATCTATTGAGCTCAACGATAAAAAGATCCGGCTGATTTTTATCGACACCTATCGCCTTATCATTACAGCATTCAAACAAAAACAGGAAGATGATTTTCCCATTGAAAAAGCTTTTTATCATGATCTCGACAGCGTGATGAAAGATGCTACACTCAAGCATCAAAAAATAATTGTAACAGCGCATCACCCTCTTTATGCAAAGGGACCAAATACACAGCCGTTAAGGAGGCCAAATTTTTTTGGAAGAATCAAAGCGTCTAATAGCAATTTCCCTGCAGGTTCAAGAATGGCCAGAAGGCTGAGAGCCATCATGAAAAAATATCCCGGCTCTTATTATGCAAGCGGCCATTCACATTCTCTTCAATATTTATTTAACGATGATAAGAATCATTATATCGTGAGTGGAGCAGGAAGTAAAACAAACCGTGTTACCGACGATGATATTTTGCACGAAAACCTGGTCGGCAATGACCACGAATATTTAGTATGGAATGTGAAAGGTTTTTTTGAAGTTGATTTTTATGATCAATCAGAAAAGATTTTTTTGTTTCACGATAACGGGGAAAAGAAAACAGAATTGGTGATGCCGTTTGTGAAAAAGGAAGTTGATTGATTGAAAAGTTTTGAACCATGATTAAAGGATTGAGGGATTATCATGAAGGAACTTTCATGATAATCCCTCAATCCTTTAATCATGGTTCAAAACTTTTCACTTCGTATCATAAAACCTCAACAACTGAAATTTATATCCGGCATTTTCGGAACCCACGAGTCCGTATTGAACAGTGCGTTTCCCTCCACTGGGATTACTGGTGGAATCACCTTGTTTATAAATAGGAAATCTTTGCATTAGCGTTCCTTCCATCAATTGAAAATCATCGTGCCCTTTATACCCATCGCTGATCTTGCCATTCATCGAAGCATCAGGAACGGCAACAGGCATGAATGTTTTATTTTCAACAGAAACAAAAGCAATCACATTTCCGTATTCACTATGAATGCCTGAAAAAATATACACGACGATATCGGGAAAATTATTATTATTCAGATCATCGATTTCCACTTTTTGCACACGGCCCTTGATATAAAATTTCAATTCTCTCGCATCTTTGTCAAACCCAATGGGACGAACGGCGAGTTCATTTTGATCCAAACTTTTATTCGAACAAATAACGCGATATCCTGTTCTACCCATTTTTAAAGTAGAATCATACCTGTTGAACTGTCCATAGCTTGCGGTTGTTACCAACAAGGACACGCATACGCACAGGAAGGAAAAAATATTTTTCATAATACAAAGTTAACCGGAATATAATAAGATGCGTTTGTACTTATTTTAATATGCATGCAATAAAGACCGAATATATCAATCAAATTTCAAAATTGAAAAAAGTTTGAACCAAATAACAAATAAGATGTAAAGAATAGGGCAATACACAAGAAGCAAATATTTGGTAGCGACAGAGTTTGATATTTCTTCGGCGTCATTTCGAACGAAGTCTCGTAGCGAAGCGGAGAGACGAGTGAGAAATCCCCAGCTATTTATAGGAATTTGTCAACTAGTTAGCTGGGGATTTCTCATCCGCCGTAACTTCAAAATATTGCTAATCGTCAATGGCGGATTCGAAATGACGTTCAATTATTAAATTGCAGTACTACAAAATATTCAACCAATAATTAACAGAAAAAATAAATGAATCATGATCAAAGCAAAAGGGTACGCAGCACAAAGCGCAAAATCACCGGTATCTCCATGGACTTTTGAAAGAAGAGAACCAGGTCCGCACGATGTTCAAATCGAAATTTTATATTGTGGCGTTTGCCATTCAGATATTCACCAGGTAAGAGATGAATGGGGCGGCTCGATATTTCCAATGGTTCCGGGACATGAAATTGTTGGACGCGTAACAAAAACCGGGGATCACGTAAAAAAATTCAAAGTAGGTGATCTCGCAGGAGTAGGATGTCTTGTTGATTCCTGCCGCGTGTGCGATAACTGCAAAGACGGGCTCGAACAGTATTGTCTCAATGGAATGTCAGGAACCTACAATGGATACGAGCAGGATAAAAAAACACCAACATACGGTGGTTATTCAAATGTTATTGTGACGAATGAAGATTTTGTTTTACATGTTTCCGAGAAACTTCCGCTGGAAAATGTTGCTCCACTTTTATGCGCGGGCATTACTACATACTCGCCGCTCCGTCATTGGAAAGTTGGCAAAGGACATAAAGTAGGCGTACTCGGTTTGGGTGGACTCGGTCACATGGCTGTAAAATTTGCTGTCGCTTTCGGAAGTGAAGTGACGATGCTCAGCGGTTCTCCTTCCAAGGAAGCTGATGCAAAAAAATTAGGTGCACATAAATTCGTATTGACTTCTGATAAGAAAAGCATCGATTCGGTAAAAGGTTATTTTGATTTTATCATCGATACTGTTTCTGCTCCGCACGATTATAATTTGTTCTTATCATTGCTGAAAACTAATGGTGTGCATATTTGCGTGGGAGCGCCACCTACTCCAACGGAAATCATGGGATTCAATTTAATTATGGGTAGAAAAAGTGTCGCTGGCTCGCTGATCGGTGGATTACCCGAAACGCAGGAGATGCTTGATTTTTGTGCGGAACACAATATCGTTTCCGATATCGAACTCATCGCGATAAAAGATATCGAGAAAGCCTATGAACGAATGATGAAGGGCGACGTGCGTTATCGGTTTGTGATTGATATGGCGACGCTGTGAGTTGAAGAGTTGACTCATATATTCTTTGCGAAACTTTGCGATTTTGCGTCTTTGCGTGAGGCATTTTCACGCAAAGACGCAAAATCGCAAAGAATAGATCAATCAACCCAATTAATTTTTCCCCAAAAATCCCGCGGCAGATCATTACATTTGAATAATGTCGTCAACGCCAACAACTAACAACCAACAGGAAAATGTTTCGGATGATGAGCGTCTTTTAGCCGAGCTCGGATACAAACAAGAATTAAAAAGATCCTGGTCCAGCTTTTCCAATTTTGCAATTTCATTTTCTATCATTTCTATTCTCTCCGGATGTTTTACCACTTTTGGACAGGCATGGAACAATGGAGGTCCGTTAGCAATTTCTATCGGATGGCCGCTGGTGTCCGGGCTCATTTTAATCATTGGATTCTGTATGGCTGAACTCGCTTCGGCATATCCAACATCCGGTGGAATTTATTGGTGGGCATCAAAACTCGGCGGCGCGAAAGCAGGATTTTTTACAGGCTGGCTCAACTTCGTGGGATTATTGGCGGTGAATGCATCCGTTGCATATGGCGCTGCAACATTTCTGAACATCACGCTGGGCGCATATTCTCCCGATTATGCAAACAGTTTTTTTTCCGGGGATTATATCAAGCAACAATTTTTTTGGTTCTTCATGATCATGATATTGATCACCGTATTAAATATTTTCAGCAGCCAGATCCAGGCGACTTTAAATAATATTTCAGTATGGTGGCATGTTTTCGGCGCAGCGGCCATCATTGTTATTCTTATCGTAACTCCTGCTGAACATCAAAATCTGAAATGGATGTTCACCACGCAGATCAACAATTCGGGTTTTGAAGGAACCAAAATGTATTGGTTCTATGTCCTGCCACTTGGATTTTTACTGACGCAATATACCATCACGGGTTTCGACGCATCGGCACATCTTTCCGAAGAAACACAGGACGCACATGTTGCCGCTGCAAAAGGAATCTGGAAGTCTATTTTCTATTCTGCAATCGGTGGATATATTTTGTTGATGGCATTTCTCAGCGCCGCTACCAAACCGGAAATCGTAAGTTCATTTGATACCGCCATAAATCCCTATGGAAGCGGATCGGTGATAGCGATTTTAGTTCATGCATTATCGCCATTGATGTTCAAACTTGTGCTGGTAATTTCGACTGCGGGACAATTATTTTGTGCTGTTGCATGTTTGACGTCCTGTTCGAGAATGATGTATGCATTTTCGCGCGATGGCGCTGTGCCTGGTTACAAATATTGGTGTAAAGTGAATAAGAACCAGGTGCCGGCAAATGCAGTTCTTGCATCCTCCATCATCGGCTTGTTGATCACCCTGCCCGCATTATGGAAAAGTCCACGCGGCATTCCAACCGCTTTTTATGCGATCGTTTCCGTCAGCGTTATTGGATTGTATCTCGCTTTTCTAATTCCGATCTGGCTGAGATGGCGCGCGGGCGATCAATTCAAACCGGGAAAATGGACATTAGGGAATAAATATAAATGGATGAATATTGTAGCCGTCGTGGAGATCGTTATCATTTCTATTTATTTTGTTTTGCCATTTGAACCGGCAGCAGTTCCGGGTCATGTCAGTTTCACATGGGTTGCAGTTAACTATGCACCCATTCTTGTAGGCCTCACTTTACTGATACTCTGGATTTGGTGGCAGCTTTCAGTAAAAAAATGGTTTACGGGACCGAAGCGAACGATATGAGACGAGGGCAGACTTTGTTGAGAAATAATCATCCTAAGGAATATTCAATAATCAATATTCAACAATCAATGTTCAAGGGTAATTAAGTCTAAGACCATAAGAATTTCATACTTGAACATTGATTGTTGAATATTGATTGTTGAATATTTAATTTTCCTTTTCATATTCCCCAAGAAATGCAAGAATAAATTCATGTCCGGTCTTCTCCACGATCCTCGTCTTCAATCAATCATTGCACAGGTTCCTGCACTTGTTGAGGCAACGGATATTACTGCACTTGGTGGTGGATTGACCAATATGAATTATCGCATCGATACGCCAAATGGAATTTATGTGATGCGTGTAAGCGATACTGCTACAAACCTGCTTGGCATCAATCGCAAAAATGAAATGGTGAATACGGATCGCGCTCATCAGGCTGGCGTCGGCGCAGCAGTGATTCATTCGCTGCCGCATGAAAATGTTTTAGTGATAAGTTGGATTGAAGCAAAAACATTGCACGCTCCTGATCTGCGTGAAGACGCTTCGTTATTGCCAAGAATCGCGAATGCGTTGAGAACATTGCACAGCGGCCCTTCTTTCCAGGGAGATTTTTATTTCCCCGATATGAGGCGGAAATATTTGCAGACTGCCATCGATAGAAAATATTTTTTGCCCGATGAATACTTAGAGACAGAATCACTCATTATTACGCTGGAAAAAAAGATTGCATCGAATCCGGAAAAATTTGTTCCGTGCAACAATGATCTGCTTGCAGAAAATTTTATGGATGATGGAAAAAAAATATGGATCATCGATTATGAATACGCCGGGCAAAACGAAGCCTCTTTCGAAATCGGCAATCTCGCCAGTGAAATTTTTCTACCCGATAAACAACTGACCGCATTATGCGATGCATACTGGCAACAACACCTTCCCGCGAAAATTGCGAGGGCAAAAGCCTGGTCCATGATTGCAAGATATGGGTGGGTGATGTGGGCTTCCATACAGGAAGGCGTTTCAAAAATCGATTTTGATTTCAGAACATGGGGAATGAAAAAATGGAATTCTGTTCTGCCGGAATTGCGAGGGGAACAATATCAATCAGTGCTGAATGCATTGTAAGATTCTTTGCGATTTTGCGTCTTTGCGTGAGAAATTGTCACGCAAAGACGCAAAATCGCAAAGGATAAACCAAGTGACTTTTCAACTTTCTTCTTGTAATTATCTTAACAATTAGTTTCTTTGAAAATTTAAAGGCAATAATCGCATGGATAATTTCCCGCAACAGTCAAAAATTGTAATTATTGGTGGAGGCGTAGCAGGCGCATCCATCGCCTATCATTTAGCGCATAGGGGTGAGCGTGATGTTGTGCTCCTCGAACGCAGCGAACTGACAAGCGGATCAACATTTCATTCGGCAGGGCTCGTTGGACAATTACGCGGTTCCGTTACACTTACGTCTATGATGATGTACAGTGCTGAACTTTACAGAAAATTATCTCGCGATCCTGAAACAAATCCGGGATGGATAGAATGCGGAGGCATTCGTCTCGCTTGCACACCAGAACGTGTACAGGAATTGAAAAGACAGGTCGGATGGGCCACCACCTTCGGTTTACCGCTGGAAGAAATTTCCGCGGAAAGGGCCAAAGAACTTTTCCCGCTAATGTCAACAGAAAAAGTTTTAGCAGCTACTTATCTTCCAACGGACGGCTACTTGGATCCAAGTCTACTTTGCTATTCACTCGCCAAAGAAGCGCGCCGCATGGGCGTACAGATATTGCAACAGTCAAGAGTAACCGCTATCAATACAAAAAACAATCAGGTAATATCGATTACGACTGACAAAGGAACAATAAAAACAGAAATCGTTGTAGTTGCCTCGGGATTATATACAGCAGAAATCGCACGCATGGTGAATGTGCGCGTGCCCATCATCCCTATGAGTCATCAATATCTTGTTACCGGCGCATTCAGACAGATTTCAAAAGATCATCCACATTTACCAACATTGCGCGATCCGGATCATCTTGTTTATTATCGCGAAGATGGCGCAGGATTGGTGATGGGTGGATATGAACGACAATCGGCCCCGGCATTTCTCGACAGAGAATTAATAGACCAGGTGCCAAAAGATTTCAACGGGAAATTATTGGATGAAGATTGGGATCGATTGGAAGAAATCATGATCAATTCTTCCATGCGTGTTCCAGCGATGGCAACGGCCCCGATACGTAAAGTGATTAACGGACCTGAAGCATTCACACCTGATAATGAATTTTGTCTCGGCCCAACCAGCGTAAAAGGTTTTTTTGTAGCTGCAGGTTTTTGTGCGCATGGTATTGCAGGTGCGGGTGGTGTGGGAAGAGAGATGGCAGCATGGTTAATCGACGGATCTCCGACTATGGATCTTTGGGAAATGGATGTACGGCGTTTCGGCGCACAATACAAATCTTTTTCCTACTCACTGGCACGTGTAGTCGAAAACTATGAATCGTATTATGATATTCGTTATCCGGGTGATGATAGAAAATCGGGCAGACCGTTGAAGATGAGCAGCGCATATACATGGCATCAACAACATGGTGCTATATTCGGAGAGAAATCCGGATGGGAACGCGTGAATTACTACGCATCTAATGAAAATCCGGCATTTGAATTTTTAAGACCGATGGGTTGGGCCGGAAAAAATTGGAGCACAGCCATTGTCACTGAAGCAATGGCGACTAGGGAAAAAGCCGGACTATTCGATGAATCTTCATTTTCAAAAATTGAAATCAAAGGACCAGGCGCTGCTACATGGCTTGAATTTTTATGCGCCAATAAAATCAATAAAGGAAAAGGATCGGTGACGTACACGCAAATGCTCAATTCACGCGGTGGTATTGAGAGTGATGTAACGGTTACGCAGATCGATGACAATACTTTTCGAATGATATCCGGTACGGCATTGCATAGCCATGATATGTCGTGGCTCACTGATCATCTGCCGGAAGACGGATCTGTCTTGTTGAAAGATATCACGGCTTCACTCACTTGCTTCGGAATATGGGGACCGGCTGCGCGTGAAATTATGTTGACAGTTACTAACGCCGACCTGTCAACGAAGTCGATGCCATTCCTCACCATGCGCGAAATCATGATCGGCAATTTTCCTGCTCAACTCGTGCGCGTCACTTTTGTGGGTGAATTGGGATATGAAATTTATGCATCGGTAGAGAATGGTCCGGCGATTTGGGAAATGTTATGGAAAGCTGGACAACCATTTGGTATGATCGCCTGCGGATATAAAGCGATTGATTCATTGCGCGCGGAGAAAGGTTATCTCTATTGGGGATCTGATATCAGTCCGGATGAAACACCGCTTGAAGCAGGTTTGAATTTTGCTGTCGCAAAAGACAAAGATTTTCTTGGGAAAAAATCCATGCTGGATCATCCGGTAAAAAAGAAATTGGTCACCATTATCCTTGAAGATTCCAAAGCAGTTGTACTCGGCAATGAACCAGTGCGCATACATAAAAAAGTGTTGGGACGTGTCACTTCCGGCTCGTATGGAGTATTTCTAAAATCATCGATTGCATTTGCATACCTGCCCACCGAATCGGCAATTGTTGATCAAACAATCGAAATATTAGTATTTGGAAAATGGATACCGGGAAAAATTATGAAAGGACCACTGTATGATCCGAAAGGAGCAAGAATAAAAATTTAATGTGCGAATTTATCTTTGCGTATTTGCGCCTTTGCGCGAAAATTTATCTCCCAAATATTCGAGCGTGAAATTTTCGCGCAAAGACGCAAATACGCAAAGATAAATTCGCACATTAAACTGATTTTCCATTGAGAACTTTTGATCCTTTGAGATATTTTACCTGCGGAGAATAAATAAAAAGGCAGCTTCCATTTTTTATGCTGTCGATAATATCCCTGCTTTGTTCTGCCGGAACTGCAGGACAGCCCCAGCTTCTACCTAGACAACCATTTGCGCTGATATATTCTTCACTCACATAATCCGCGCCATGCAAAACGATTTCTCTTCTCGATGCATTGTTATTGAATCCATATTCCATTCCATTCAATCGAAGAGAATATCCATTTGATCCGATATAAGGATCTGCAGTCACATAAAAGCCAACACTGCTTTCAAGCGATCTTGGCCTGTTTGAAAAACGAGTGGCAACATCTTTTCCCGAGCGTTTGCCATGCGCCACATAAGTATTGAAAAGTAATTGCGCATTAGCCAGGTCGATGATGTATAATCTTTTCTTATTGGAAGGCTGGCTAAAATCGACAATAGATATAATATTTTCATTGATCACTCTGCCTGCGGATTTTAATTTCTGCCATCCCTTCAGCGCGAGATCAAAAACTTTTTTGGACAAACCATACTGCTGGAGATTCAGACTGTCATAAATAACAGCATTGTTATTGATGATGCTTGAATTGGGCTTGTTGATTTTTGTAGGGAGATCATTTGCGGATACGGAAAGCGTAGTCGACGCAAAAAAAACTACGAAGATGAATGAGACGGTTTTCATAAAAAATATTACTACTAATTTGATTTGGATATCCAGCGCTACAGTAGCCGGTGGAGTTGCTAAAAATAGGGAAAAATTGTAAAAACGAACCTTGAAAGGAAATATTTTAACCGAATATTTGAAAAAATATGTCCGGAAGGGATATTATCAGTCCCGATTAGAGCGAATGACGGACAAAATCACATCCACCATACCGCCAAACCTTGCGATATCAACCTCGTCCAGTAATCAAAGCTGGTTCATTGTCGAATTCCTACTCCCCCGTTTTCGTGATTGTATCGGTGGTTATTTAATATAAGTTTTGCAGAAAATTTGAAATACACCATCAAATAATTCAACCCCTAAACCCTGACCGGTTATTTATCGATTCTTAATCTTTCAGTTTTTATCATGCGAAAAAAAATATTCTATATCCTGCTCGCGACAGTCCTCTGTGCTGCAAGCACCGCACATTATCTTTTCCAATGGAATTTATTCAAGCCTCTTCGTTATGGAAATATTAAAGTGAATGATTCCGGGCGGGAATTTTATTATTATGTTCCGGAAAAAATTTCGGCGATGCCAGCATTGATATTTGTACTTCATGGTTCTACGATGAGCGCAAAACAGATGCAATTGGTAACGGGACATGAATTTGACCACATGGCCGACGAGAATAAAAATTGCATTATCGTATATCCACAGGGTTATCAGCAATATTGGAATGACTGCAGAAATTTTACCGGGAAAGAAAAAAGATCTACGATGGATGATATCCAATTCTTCGAAGAGATGATTGATTTTTTTTCCGACAAATTTCATATCAATAAAAAACAAGTCTTTGCAGCAGGTTATTCCGGTGGAGCGCAAATGTGTTACAGGCTCGCAAAAGAAAGATCCGAATTATTCAAAGGATTCGCGGCAATCAGCGCCTGTCTTCCTAACCAGGCAAATAATGACTGCAAAGAAAGCAATCAACCCGTTTCCATATTGATCATGAACGGAACCAGCGATCCGATCAATCCATATAATGGTGGTGAAATGAAAACCGGCGAGAATTCAAATCATGGATCAGTAATGTCAACCGAAGCCACGTTGGATTATTGGAAGAAAATTTCAAAATGCGATTCGGTTCCTGCTGCAACATTTGCATTTCCCGATATCAATCGTGATGATCATTCTTCCGTTATAAAATATAGCTATGCGTGCAGTATGACGAACAAAGAAATTGTATTAGTCAAAATCAATAACGGCGGGCATAATATTCCCAATCCTGAATTTTTCCTTTGGCCCAATAAAGTTGGAAACGTGAATAAAGATATCAGAGGGCCGGAGATAGTGTTTGATTATTTTATGGAGCTGGGGACGCGGAACGCAAAACGCTGAACGCCGAACGCTGAACGCAGTGTCTTCATTTAAACTTTGGAAATTGCCTTTAGCATTATGCGTTCAGCGTTTTGCGTTCCGCGTTCAGCGTTCAGCGTTCAGCATTCAACAATACCTCCTCGCACTAATTTGTGTCTGCATAGTCCCATTATCGATTATTTTAGTTTACCTTCACAATAACCTACACTTACCAGGAAATCAACAATAAGTCGAGAATTCAGTCCTGATGAACGCAATCCTGTAAATACCGGCAACAAACGAACATTTCAACACTTGTTATTTATGTCGCATAAACCCTTTTCCTGTTCTATCCACGCTAGTGGCTATGCATGTCCGTTAGTTTTACGAACAACGGCTTTTCTTTTTCTATTGATGCTGATCCAAATCATGAGTATGCCAGTTTCAGCACAACCATTTTCTGCGCCGCCGACGGTAAAATCAAGCAAACTTTTTGACGTTATCAGAACGGGTGATACAAAATTGCTCGAGCAGGAACTTGCAAATGGAGCAAGTGCAAATGATTCGCTCAACAGTTATTCTGCATTGATGGCAGCTACATTGAGCGGCACTGTTGAGCAAATGAAATTATTAATCGATCATGGCGCAAATGTAAATTACCAGATGAGCGGAGGCATTACTGCCTTGTGGCTTGCTGTTTCTGATTGGGAAAAGACCAATTTATTGCTCGCGCATGGAGCAGATGTTCAACATAGAGTCGAAAATTATGGTATCCTGACAAAAGTCGCTTTGACCCCGGGATCTGTCAAGATATTGCAATTGCTGATTGAGAAAGGCGCTGATCCAAAAAAAAGCTGCGACGATAATTTACTACTTTATAATGCCGCGCTTAGTACTGATACGGCGATTATTGCAGTATTACTCAACTACGGATTAAACGTAAACGACACTACCTCGTTTGGTGATTATCCGTTGAACGCTGCATTAAATTATCGCGGATTCGAAGCCATGAAAATGCTGATTGAACATGGGGCGAATGTTGACGCACAAACAAAAACAAGTCTTCCTAATCTTATTGGATGCACACCGTTAATGTTCGCCGCTGCAAGTAATGATAAGCCTTCATTCTACTATTTGCTTGAGCATGGAGCAAATCCCAACCTGAAAAGCAAAAGAGGATACACAGCAATGATGCTGCTACAACAATCCGAGAATGATGATCCCGATATGACCCTTGCATTGATCAAACACGGCGCAAAAATTTCCGTGAAAGCAATCGATGGAACAGATGCTTTATATTATGCAAAAAGAAAAGGAAATACAAAGTCCGTCGAGATCTTAAAACAATATGCGAATCAATAACCAGAAAAAAATTCTGTTATGAAAAGAAAAATTATTTCTACGATCAGTATTTTGATCTGCAGCATTTTTCTATTAAATATGATTGTAGGCTGGACGGAAAAACCAGTAATTATAAATCGCGCTGATATCGAAAATTCGGTAAGTAAAAGTTTTCTGCTTCTACAAAAAAGTGGTTACAAATTTGTTGAAAGGAACAGGCTGAAGTGTGGTTCCTGTCACCATAATACACTCACGTCGATGGTAGCAGGCATGGCAAGAAAAAAAGGAATTCCCGAAGTGGATTCGCTGACCACACACCGAGTTGTCTCATTGGAAAATTCATTATGGGCTGCTGCCAACCCGAATTTCAATAATGAATTTGTTGCGGCAAATTTTATCGCACCTTATGTGTTGCTCGGTTTATATGCAGAAAAATATCCCGCCAATTTATATACCGACATCGCGGTAGATTATTTGGTTGGCCAGCAGCAGCCCGACGGAAAATTTCCAACGGAAGCTTTACGTGTTCCTTTGGAAAGTGGAGAAATTCATCTCGCTGCATTTTCCATACGAGCAATACAACTCTATGCTTCACCTGCAAAGAAAAAAATGGTCGGCGAATTAATAGCAAGAACAAAACAATTTCTTGAGAAATCAAATCCAACCGAACAACAGGAACTCGCATTTCAATTGTTAGGAATGTACTGGTGCGGAAGTGGCAAAGAATTAATAAAGAAAGTAGCAGAGAAATTAAAATCGATGCAAAATGCAGATGGCGGCTGGTCGCAATTACCAACGATGCAAAGCGATGCTTACGCTACCGGGCAAACGCTGTATGCATTATTTGAGAGTGGTTCGATGAATGCTGATGATCCCATATATCAAAAAGGAATGAGTTACTTGCTGAAGACGCAAGATGAGTCCGGCGCATGGATCGTAGCAACAAGAGCATTTCCGATTCAACCTTTTTTCAGCAGCGACTTTCCTCCTTACGACGAAAATCAATATATCTCTGCTACTGCAACGAACTGGGCAGCGATGGCGCTGTTGGAAGCATTGCCGAACCATGATTAAATGGATTGAGGAGGATTATGAGAGTCGTTGTATTCTTTGGGATCCTTGGCGATTTTGCGTCTTTGCGTGAAAAAATTTTCACGCAAAGACGCAAAATCGCTAAGCTTGTAAATAGCAAGTCATAATTTCAAATCCACCTTCTTTCCCGTACTCGCAGCAAGATAAATCGCGTCGATAATTTTCAGATCTTTCAACGCTTCTTCTCCGTCAACAGGAACGATTGGTGATTTGCCGTGCAGAATAATATCCGACATCTCATCCATCTGGATCGTCTGATGTTCAACATGAGGAAATTTCAATTCGCCTTTGAAAGTGCGGCCCTGTATCGGCCCATAACCAGTAGATGGTTGCATTTCCGCCCAACCTTTTTCGGCATCCAGGAAAAATTTATCGAGGTTGTTCATGCTGTAGGTCGACAAACAGGACGCTACTGCTCCACTCGGAAATCCCAACTGGAACTGGATCGTTTCATCGATGCCTTCTTTAAATTTCACGTGATCTGTTTTTGTTTCCTGTGCAGTCACCCATATAGGATCTTCTCCAATCATATAACGCGCACCATTAACCGAATAAATACCAATATCCATTATGGAGCCGCCGCCTGATAAAGTTTTGTTCAGTCGCCATTGCGTAGGATCGCCGATCGTAAAACCGGAAAGTCCCTGGAAGAATAAAACTTTTCCGAATTCCCCATCCTTTCTCATCCGGATAATCTCCAAAGTCTTTGGCTCAAAATGCATACGATAACCCACAAGTAATTTTACACCGGCTGCTTTACACGCAGCAATCATCTCTTCACCTTCGGCAGCATTCAATGCCATCGGCTTTTCGGATATCACATGCTTGCCCGCTTTCGCTACGCGAATGGCTTCATCTTTATGAAGTCCATTTGGTGTAATAATATACACCGCATCGATATCCGGATTATTTTTAATTGCATCGAAAGTTTCATAGTTGTAGCAATTTTTTTCAGGTATGTCATATTTCGCGCGCCACGCGGTGATCTTCGACGGTGTGCCGCTAATTACACCAACTAATTTTGCTTTCTTGCAATTGCGCATTGCATTGGCCACTCTTCCAGCATAATAACCAAGACCCATAATCGCTACACGCAATACCGGGCCATCATACACCTGCCCTTTAATACCTGAAACAGCAAAAGCATCGCTTTGCAAAAAAGGTATTAGTGTAGCCGATGCCGTTAGTTTCTGCAAAAAATCCCGACGTGAATTCATGATGATATGTTTTGGTGTGAGGGTTTGTTTTGAGTAAAACTGATCTTCAATGCCATGTACAATAATCTACCTGCCGATTAAAGTTAATAACTTCTATTTGATACAAACAAGAACATAATATTATTTTCTGATATAAGAAATGAATGGACCGCTACAGAGACAAATTGATTAAATCATGATACAAAATGTATTTTTATATAATCCTATTTTTAAAGTTTTATTTGAAACGCTACATCCTATAATCAAATGGTAAAGAAACACATTTTGCGGCGTTGGCATTTACTGTCTTTTGCTCTTTTATACTTACATGCGGATGCCCAGTTCAATGACTCTGTTCATCGCTATATAAATTTTGCATCGACGGGCTCAATCAATCGAACAAACAACAACAAAAGCTACCTTCTGAATAACTCCATTCGTTATTCTGAAAAATATTCGAAATTCCGGTTCAATACAATGGCCAGCTATAATTACGGCGAACAGGAAAAAACAGTCACCAATAATGATTTTGCAGCATCAGCGGACGGAGATTTTTATCACAACAACAAACGTTTCTTCTACTGGATACTTGCCAATTATACAACCAGCTATTCACTAAAAATCAACAACCAGATCCAAACAGGTGCAGGAGTCGCGTATAGCGTTTTTGATACAACGAACAAATGGTTAAATATCAGTGACGGTATACTCTTCGAAAAAGGCGATCTCTTCATCGACACGCTTCACGATCGCTACAATACTTTCAGAAATTCTTTGCGCGTTATATTCAAATTTTCCATCAGAGATCTTTTTATATTTGAAGGGCAGAATTACCTGCAAAATTCGTTTTCCAATATTTCCGATTATATTGTAAAATCAAATTTGTTGCTGACGATCAAACTATATAAATGGCTTGGACTGACAGCAGGGTTCAACTACAATAAATTTAATCGAACGCATCGTGAAAATTTATTTTTTAACTATGGTTTGAAGTTTGAAAAATATTTTTGACGATAGCGGAACGGTAACAGTTGACGCTCAACACACTCGCTTGCATATGAAAAATAAATCCTACGCACAGGGCGACAGTTCTCATCCGTTGTTAACGGAAACAATCGGTGAAAATTTGCGCAACACCGCGTTCAAATTTCCTGACCATGAAGCGTTGATTTCTGTTCAGCAATCATATCGTGCAACTTATTCACAGCTATCGGAACAGGTGGATGCAGTTGCGAAAAGTTTTTTGGCGATCGATGTTAAAAAAGGGGATCGAATTGGCATCTGGTCGCCCAATCGTTTTGAATGGGTGTTGGTACAATATGCTGCTGCACGTATCGGCGCCATCCTTGTCAATATTAATCCAGCTTATCAAAGCCATGAATTGACTTATGTACTTTGCCAATCGGAAGCCAGTATTATCGTTGCTGCGTTATCTTTCAAAGGAACGAACTACAAAGCGATCATTGAAGAAGTATCACCTTCGTGCGCAGCACTGAGAGCATCTATTTACTTCGAGCAGGATTGGAACTCTTTTCTTTCAAAAGGAAAATCCATTTCGGATGAAGTGCTTGCAAAAGCAGAAAAAAAATTACAATTCGACGATGCCGTCAACATACAATACACTTCTGGTACAACAGGATTTCCGAAAGGAGTTACGCTGTCGCATTATAATCTTTTGAATAATGGATATTTTATAGGAAGAAGATTGAACTACAAAGCAGGAGACAAAGTTTGCATTCCTGTTCCCTTCTATCATTGTTTCGGAATGGTGATTGGAAATTTATGTTGCACTTCGCACGGCGCATGTATGGTGATTCCATCAGAAGGTTTTGATCCGATAAAAGTTTTAGAAGCAGTGCAAAAAGAGCGTTGCACCTCTTTATATGGAGTGCCGACAATGTTTATCGGCGAACTTCAATCACCCGGCTTCGATCAATACGATCTTTCTTCACTGAGAACCGGTGTGATGGCCGGATCACCTTGCCCGGTGGAAATTATGAAACAGGTGCAATCGAAAATGTTTATGCGCGATGTTGAAATCTGTTATGGAATGACAGAAACATCACCCGTATCAACACAAACGACAATCGGAACGCCATTGGAAAAACAAGTGAGTACTGTTGGAACGGTACAAGATCATTTGGAAATAAAAATCATCGATCCCGAAACAGGTGAGATGGTTGATCGCAATCAACCCGGCGAATTTTGTACACGTGGTTATTCGGTGATGATCGGTTATTGGAACAATGAAAAAGCTACTTCCGATGTACTCGATAAAAATCGTTGGATGCATACCGGTGACCTTGCCACGATGGATGATGAAGGCTATATAAATATTGTTGGAAGAATTAAAGACATGATCATTCGAGGTGGAGAAAATGTTTACCCGAGAGAGATTGAAGAATTTCTATATACACATCCTGCCATTGCGGATATCCAGGTGATCGGTGTGCCGAGTGAAAAATATGGAGAAGAGATCATGGCTTGGGTGAAATTGAAATCGGGTGGGTATGTAACCGAAGAAGAACTGCATGAGTTTTGTAAAAAGCAGATTGCGCATTTTAAAATTCCGCGGTACTGGAAGTTTGTAGATTCATTCCCTATGACCGTCACCGGCAAAGTGCGCAAAGTGGAGATGCGCGCCGCATCGATAAAGGAATTGGGTTTAGAAGAAATTGCAAAGATTAAGACTTCGTAAGAAGAAGCTGGTGAAAGGTACAAGATATAAGATAAAAGGAAAAGAAGCGCAAAGTTCGATAGCGACTCATTTTGAAATTTCTGTGTGTAACTAAGTTTCTATGTGACTGCGTACTTTCCTATTTCGAAAATTATTACGATTCAGCCCTCACCCCTGCCCCTCTCCTAAAGGAGAGGGGTTGGGGTGAGGGCTAAAATATATTCAAAGTTCGGCGTGCACATCTTGAACCTTGTACCTTCCACCTTGTCCCTCTCACGTTTTACACAAAATAAGTGTTTTGCCGATTACTATTTTCCGCATCTTTTATTAGATTTATTATACAATTGTTTCTAGCCCTACCACGTTTTCGTGTTGAACAGTTCCATTTCCAATTATTATCAACCCACAAACCCAAACATCATGAGCATTTTCACCAAATTGTCGAATGGCTGGACGCTTTCAATGAACAGTTTGAAAGTATTGAAAGAAAATAAGCAGTTGATTATTTTCCCGGTGCTTTCAGGAATTTCCATGATCCTCATCATTGGTTCTTTTGTCATCGCGCTGCTGGCTTCTGCCGGCTGGGACATTGAATATATCAACGATGAAAACACCGCATGGAACTATGTGATCGGTTTTCTTTTTTATCTCGTCAATTATTTTATTGTCGCTTTCTTCAACACTGCACTGATTCAATGCACGCGCGATTATTTCAACGGGGAGCAACCTTCCGTAAAAAAAGGATTACAATTTGCATGGAGCAGGGTCGGCGCAATTTTTTCCTGGTCCCTTTTTGCAGCAACGATCGGTTTTGGATTGAAGTTGCTCCAGGAAAACCTCGGCACTGTCGGAAAAATCATTACCGGCATTATAGGTATCGTATGGAGTATTGCGACATTTTTTGTTGTTCCAATTATTGCATATGAAAATCTTGGTCCGATCCAGGCATTCAAACGTTCAACCCAAATCATGAAAGAAAAATGGGGAGAAAGTCTCGGCGCAAATTTTAGTTTCGGATTATTAAGATTCTTGGGGCTGATACTTTGTGTTCCTCTTTTAGCGCTCGCTGCTTTTATAAATCCGATTTTGGGGATAATTCTATTTGCTCTTGCTGTCTTCTTTGTACTGGCGGTTTCAAGTGCTGCGCAAATAATTTTTATAAGTGCAGTATATCATAATCTCAACGGAGACCCTGTTAAGAATTTCAATGAAAAATTTGCTGAGAATTTATTCCAGGCGAAGAAATAAATTAAAATGTTTGAACCATGATTAAAGGATTGAGGGATTACCATGAAATTGGATTTATTTGCGTAAATATCTTTTCATCAATTTCATGGTAATCCCTCAACCCTTTAATCATGGTTCAAACATTTCCTCGTTACGGGTTTCTCTCAATGAAAACATGTGCATCGAATAAGCAATTGGCACCAATTGATGAAGCAAAGATTTTTCCCTGGATATCACTGAATATTTTTTTCCGCATGAACAATTTCCCCTTTGCTATTAACACCTTCAATGATTACCCTGAACCTTCTGGCTGTTTCGTTATTATTAAATCGAATGCGAAAATTGTTCCCAATATGCAATGGATCCCAATACAAAGAAATTCTATCCGGCTTAAATTGAAGAATTCGAGAATATCCCTTTACGGAAATTTTATTTAATCCACCCGGCTTGGTTCGATAGTCTGTTCCTTTCCTGGTGTAGATCGCAATAATGACAGGTGTTTTGGGAAATGAGGATGTCAATTCTTTTTTGCCGAATTCGGGTGGTCCGATATTGACTTGAGTGTTTTTCCACCTGATAAAATCATCATCACCAATAAAATCATTTTCAAAACATTTGATATACGCAATGTCGTTCCAATCAAAAACGTTAAGTTCTCGCCAGGCATAATTCTGCTCATCTACAAAAAATAAGAAGTAATGCCCCATCGCGTCAGTGGGAGTATCTGATGGAGCATAGCCGCCCTGAAATCTCGGGAATTGCATTCGAAGGAACTCGCCAAGATCATGAAATCTTCTTTCTGTCCTCACATCAAATGAATATAGTGCCGGTTCTGAAAAAGCTGAAGTCGTATATCTATTATCAAGTTCATTACGATGACTTTTCCATCCTTTCACAACCACAGGTTTTAACACTTTCATTTTCGAAAGCTCATGCGCATTTAATTCTGGCTTCGTGAAAAATGTATCCACTTTTGAAATCTTGATAGTGTCGTCCTCCCAATTTCTATAAAAATAAAAACTATCTGAACCAGGCGGAATAAATTTGGTCAGATTGAGTTTGACATTTTTTGTGCTGCCATCATCGTACTTATTAATTTGAAATTGCAAATCCAGCGAATCAAAAAAAACAAGCGAATCCATTTTGAAATGACCGGAATTGTCGAGATGTATAACCTTAAGAAATGTAAAATTAGTGTCCTTTACACCTGCTACTAACAAGTTGTTAGAAAAAGGATCATTGATTTTTTTGCCCGATTCTCTGATAGCCGTCCCACTAAATGTAATAAAGCTGGTGTCGATTTCAGTGATAACGGTGCTCAAATTATCAGAATAAGAATCATTCAATTTCGTAATTGATACCGGCTGCGGTGAAGACCGGTCCAGATCCGAAACAGAAACAGATATTGTATAAATCGTCGTGTCTGGTAATTCTATCCTCCATGAATTGTAACCAAAAGATTTTGTGTCTAAAGTATCGGCGATCAATTTTACCGGGAAAGAATTATTCCTTAGGTGGATAACCTGGCTGCCAATCAAATTATAACCTTCATACAACAATAATATTTCAGATTCTTTTGTGGAATCCAGTGGCAATGAAATATATTTTTGCGATACTGTTTTGTCCAGTAAAATGTCAGCGACAAAAGCAGAATCACCCACTGATGGTTTCAATATATGTAGATTTCTTACGATTGTAGGCGAATCAATGGATACAACCGAAGCAAGTTTACCTTCATTGACTGAAGTTGTCCAATCAATTCCATTAATTGAACAAAACACCAATGAATTCGGATATACAACTCTTTTTTTATGAGTAATTAATCTTGGTTGTTCCTTATTATAAACCAAAATCGGTACAGAAAATAAATTCAGCGAGTCATAGTTCAGTTGATATCTGGTAAATGCTCTCAAATAATAATTATCGGTTACAATAGAATCCGGAACTATTATTTGGCCAACACTGATTCCATTTATAATTGGAAAAATATTCCTGGATAGCAATTTTCCTTCTGAAGTAAATAATTCCGCGTACAAGTTTGTGGATGTCTGCGTAGGTCGGTCGCCCTTAAAAACATATCCTTTAAACCAAATTGTATCCCCTGTCCTGCAATTATACTTATCCAAATGCAGATAAACCCTCTCCGTTTGAGAGTAACTTTTAAAAACAATAATTAAACCGATACCAAACAAAAAAAACTTGATCATACTAAGATCATCAATTGACATATATAAAGACAACTAAACTGTCAAAATATACTCTTCATCACCATTTTTTTGTTCTAGTTAAACAACGCATAATAAAATAAGAACCATGAACTCAAAATAGAATCGATGCATGAATTTTTCAACAAAAAATTAATGGTGCATTTAGAATTACCTATTCGATTTTCAGATGTGAAAATGATATTTTCTATTTGTATTTTCCCCAGTCCAATTTATTTTCTGCTACAGGGATTGAATGAACTCGTGCATACTCATTCCTGCTTTTCAATGTTTGTTCGGCCCATTTTCCCAATGGATAATTTAACTGGCGATATATCAAATAACTGAGGTCAATCGTCCGGCCGGGACGATGATCCTTGATATCATCCAGCTCATGCAAAAAAGTGCGGCCATTCGCTTCTTTCACCAATGGCTGCCATTCCTGGTACCACACTATTTGCGTAAATGCAAATGAACTGTCCCTTGCAATTTTTATATTTCCTATTGTTGATATAGCCCGATCGATTTGCTGCACAGCTTCAGCAGCATGATCTGCTCCTGCTTCTTTTGCAGCCGATTTTAAATATGAATTTGCTTTGCCAAGATCTGTTATCATCTGAAGATTTTGCCTGCATAATAAAGCTATCGTCTGGAGCACCTCCCAATTATATGTTTGCTTTTCCGCGGTTCTTTTTGCATGTAACAATTCTGTCAGCTCATCATTCTCCCGAAAATATTTCGCTACTAAATCCAAACGTTTTTTATTCATCGAATCCCAATCAAATGCAATTGCAAAATTTTTTGCCGAAGGAACCGGTAACATCGGTAACGATTGGTCTTTTACTTTTTCAGGTTTAGGAAAAATTCCTTCCGAGTTTCCAAGAATCGGTTTGCGAAAATCAGAAGTCACCCAATCCCAACTGGAATCTGAGAATTCAGCCTGCGTGCTCAACAACTCGTAAATCCTTTTCATATTTAATTTCTCATCGCCATAAAACGAAATAAAAAAACGTCTCGCTAAATCTTCCGGATTTGCATTTTTGATATTCCAGGCCATCGCCGCTCCCGTCGTATATCCCAGCCAGAATGTTTCCGGATTTAATCCGGCATCGGCCCAGCCCGCGATGATCACTCCCATTAACGTTGAATTTTTTCCATCGACGGCTGCTCGGATATCTTTTAACATACCCGCTATCCTGTTTGAAGAATGTGTGCTCTCCGCGACAACCGTATCAATACTGTGTATCGAATAATAATTTGGAAAGAGCGGCTCTTCCCCCTGTGTGTACGTATAAGCCAGCTGGCGTATTCCCTGCTTTTGAAAAGCAGCAGCCATTTCATTGTATTCGCCGGTAACCAGGTGTGCCGGCAACAAACTGATATCATCTACCGTCAATGGATATTCGCCCCAAAAAATAACGGTTCTCCCCTGCTTATTCAATTCATCTGCGATTGTTTTTATATAGCCCGCCAATAATTTTCCATTGCCCCCGACTTTTGCCGCTGCTTCTTTCTCACCTGGTCCCTTACCAGCATAGTACGCTTCGTCGGTAGATAGAACAACATATTTACCGCCTTTATTAGCTGCCAGTAATTCATTGAACATTGTTTTAGATAATTCAACCGCATCTTTATTTACTATAGAAAATTCATAATTGTTATTGGGATAAAGCCGAAGCTTTGCATATTCGGGATGTTTGAGCATGAATGAAACATGCGCCGGTGCATCCAGGTAAGGTACAAGTTCCACAAAATATTTTTTTGCGTAGTCAGTCAACTCCTGGTATTGCTCCGGAGAAACTGCGTAAGGTTCTACCAAATGTGAAGCGGTCTTAAATTCAAAATGTCCCTCGAGTTTTATGGCGAATGCATTTATTTTATATTGAGAAGCCTGTCGAATAATTCTTTTGAGCGCTTCCATTTTTTCAAGGTGATGTGCATCATCCCAATAAATAATTCGTAAAGAAAGATCGGGCCAGTCAGTGATCTCGCCCTCCGGCAGCAAAATATTTCCATCTTGTTTTTGTAGCAGCTGCAAAAAAGTTTGAACGCCATAATACAATCCCTGCGGTGCATTGGCCACAATACGAATCGATTTCTCTTCTATATGCAGGGAATATGCCTGCTGCTCAATACTTGCTTTATTGCTATCGATATTATTTTCAACAACCACACTACTGGGCTTCAACAACAATTCGATTTTCGCGGCAGCATTATTGGTCAATTTAAATCCACCTGACGATAAGGGTTGCAATGCTTCTGTCAAACTTTTGTATGCAATTGTTTCCTTGATATCGTTTGAACCGTCAATCATCCACTCACCACTAAAAGAAAAACTTTTATCGGAGAAAGAAGTTTTCTGTACGACCGGAAGCAGATTTGTAAAACTTTTTATTGAATTATCAGGCTGATTGCTTTTTTTATGTTCAGAACATGCAATCGGGAAAATAAAAAAAACGGCGATCAATATGCGAAGCAGGAACGACCGGTATAATTGGGACATAGCATTTACTTTGAAACAAAGTAAGACGTTTTTGAAATAAACGATAAATCTTCCCCGGCGACATTATTATACTATTTTTCCCGATATATTGCCTATTATGTCTTTGGATTACAATTTTCCATTTACCTAAGAACAATTTAGGTTATATTTAGTCAGTGAAGCCCACCTTAAAACCAATCATATCGAACGAATCGAGCATCTTCAAAGTGTTGATCCAGGGTAACGATAAGGAATTCGATTATCCCTGGCATTATCATCCTGAATTAGAACTCACATACATTCTTTCGAATAGGGGTACACGTTATGTAGGAAACAGCATCGAAACTTTTGAGGAAGATGATTTTGTCCTTCTTGGATCTAACCTGCCTCACTGCTGGATAAAATCTACGGATCACCAGGAAACTTCATCGGCCATAGTAATTTATATGTTCAAGTCGTTTGTAGAAAACGAACTCTTTTCGACGCAGGAATTCAACGCCATACAGAAATTATCTGCACTCGCTTCAAAGGGAGTCAGGTATGATAAAAAAGTCGCGACGAAATTCAAAGACAGACTTATTGCTTTATTAAGTCTACCTCCTTTTGAGAAAATGATACATTTTCTCGAATTACTAAATGATCTTGCTTCTATTAATGATTACTCATTATTATGTGAGCAGAATTTCAATTTTGAATTTGATGATATCAGCAATGAAAGGATGAATATAATTTACGATTATATTCAAAAAAATCATTTGAAGAAAATTACGCTTGCCGATATTGGTGCTGCAGTGCATATGAGTGAAAGTTATTTCTCGCGCTATTTTAGCAAGATCATGAAAAAAACTTTTTTTGAATACCTGAACGAATATAAAATTAATAAAGCATGCAGGTTATTGATCGAAACAGATAAACAGATCAGCGAAATTTGTTATGCTTCAGGCTACGACAGTCTTCCTTTCTTTTACAGGCAGTTTAAAAAAATAAAAAAATGCCAGCCCAAAATGTTTAAGAAGATCTATAATAAAGCGACATTTTGAGCCGATTTAAGACACATACATGAGGATCAAAGAATAAAAAATATTCAATATTCAACAATCAACAGACAATGCTCAAGTGGTAATACAAAAAATTGATTTTAAAATAGAATATTGATTTTTTTTACTCAATCATTACGACCCCCTTCCCATTTCTTTTTATCCGGATACTAAAATCTCCATTTCCCAAATCATTGATAGAATATCCCTGCGCCATTGAAGAAATTACATTATTCAATTTCATTTTCCCTAACATTATTTTTTTTGGCCTGAATGAAGCTCTTATATATTCGATGCCTTCGCGTTCCGTAGTATGATACGATATTGAATTTTCTTTGTATTCCACTTTGTTGAGAATCCCGGTGGAATATAAAATATGATTTGCCCGATGGGGCGCCCAATCAGGAACCGCAGCCAATGCGTGATAGAACATCCGCGGTCCTTCGCCATAGCAATCGGACCACCAGCTAAGAACTCCTTTGCTCAATGGACTTTCAAATGCTTTTCCTGATGAATCATTACAATAAGTAACCCAGTTCAGGGAGCGATATGCTTTTTCCTTATATGATGCATTGCCTGATATCGAATACCACTTTGCGCACGAAGCACCGTAACGCGCGGTTTGATAATCCATTTTATATAGAAAAGAATCCTGCTCGCCCACAATATTAGCGCCCCATTGATTGGATGGTTCGTTGGGTGCACAATGAAAAACAAAATTGTCTTCTGTCCACTTTATTAACGCCGGCACATCGCTTTGCCAATGCGGATCGAATTCAGGATGATCGAGCAGGTACAATGTAAAATTGCTTGCGCTCATATTACTTTTATAAGTATTGCTGTTGAGATACGTGTCAGTGTGCCCATCTGTCCAATAACCTGTTCGCAGGGGAAAGTCGAGCAGGAAGCGTCTGACTAACGTGCATGCATATTCGTACGATTTTACATTTCCCAAATTTGCCTTCGCCAGATTATCCAACAATGTATACGCCCCGATCCAATTGGCGCAATATTCAGCAGTGACTTTTCCATTATCCATTGTAACACGGTATGGCCAAGGCGAGCGGTCTTTATCACCTTTCCTCACTTTTGATGCAAGTGTATTGGCAACCCTGATCGCAGCATCGCGATATTTTATATCACCGGTATATAGGAACAAACGATAATAGGTCAATCCCATATCACCAGCGTGATCAACTTGTACTTCGTGTAAAACAAAACGCTTCGCGCTGGTGAAGCCACGGAAAACAGTATCACCGGCATTTGTTGTTGTGTATGGAAAATTTGGCCATGCAAAAGAAAAAGGAGTCGTTCCATGGTCGATGGTATAATCAATGAGTGATCGCACAATATTCATGACTGTAGTATCGCCGGTAAAAGCGTAGTATAGTCTGGCCGACTCGAACCAATTGGGAATTTTTTCTCCAACATCATTCATCCAGGTATCCGGTTCCATATTATTTTTAAAGGCACAATAGAAATAATATTGAGGATACAAAGAACGAGGAGAAGGGCCGGGACTCATCGGAACTTTTGTCTTGATAAAGTTCCATCGCGTTTTCAAAAACCATTCGTAAGATTTTTGCGGCTCGCCCATCCATGAAATAATTTTGTTTGAGTCGTCGAGCAATATCTTGTGATTGCAAAGGCTGCCGGGTTTAGATAGTGATTCTGCAGATTTTATTTGCGCGAAAGTGACGATTGCAACAAGCAAAAATTTTCCCGTGATTAATATTTTTTTCATAAATATTTTTGATGAATGGTTTGAAAGGGATGTCTCGCACAAAGACACAAAGAAAACAGAACAAACGTCATCTCAAACGAGATCTCGCAGCGAAGAAACGAAGTAAGCAATCCCGGCTAGTTATAGCAATTTTCTAATTAGTTAGCTGGGGATTTCTCATCCGCCATCAAATTATTCTACTACGAATCGCTGGTGGCGGATTCGAAATGACGGTCGCTCAACTTGCTTTGCGCCTTTGTGCGCCATATTTTTCTCAAAGAACATTCGCGATCCAATAATTTATTCGTTCAGCTATTTCATTTTCATCAGCAGAAGTCGCCAGTTCCCAATATTCAACATGCTCCACAAATTTTCCCGGCATGATATTAAGCTCGGGAGCAAGTGTTTCAATTTCCAAAAAATGCTGGTTAATATATATCTCGTTATTAGAATTAAAATCCGGATATTTCGCTTCCGGTATCCAACTGAATTTTTTTATAAAAATTTCTTCATGCAGCAAATAAGCCGCCCAACCTTGCTTATTCAGTAAACCAATTTTTTGCTCGGATGAAAAAGCAGGATCCTGACGCGCAAGAATAAATTCATTTCCCCAATGCCATCTCGGATCTTCCATTTGTGCATACTGCCAAAGCACAAGCGGACGAGCTGGCAATAAATAATCATTGCCTGCGCCATAAGGTTCTTGCGGAATAATTGCACGTCCGCCTTCTGCCATTGCAGAAATTGCCCATGGTGATAAAGCGTGTACACGACTCGAATGATTGTATAATCTGTGTAATATTTTTACTCGCAGTTCTGATTCAAAACAAATTTCAATTTCCTTGACTATACCTGTTGTCGATTCTTTTGGTTGTGTAAGTTTCAAAACTTCATTTTGTATATCGAAAACGACGGGATCATTGTCCGGGAAATAAGTGCGTGGAATTTCTTCTGGCGCATGCCAAAGTCTGTGCCCGCCATATATCCGCCATTCTTTATCTTTTGTTCTTCCGGCATCTTCATCGGATACATAAAAGAAATTTTGTTTGTTGATGAATCCAAAATGAAGGATACGCGGACCAACATCCGTCGTTGCAATCAATTCTATTTTTTCGTTGTACCATCGAATGCAGTTCGGCCAACCCTTATAATTCAATTTTTCATGCATGCAAATATTTTACTGACTGAACCGATGATTAAATTTTGTAAGAATTTGCGGTCCACCTGTTCTCACCACCGCCAAGTGTTCCACACGAATACCAAATTTTTCTTTATAGACAGCGGGCTCAAGTGCGATCACCATTCCTGGTTCGAGTATCATTTTATTATAAGGAACGATGCGAGGTTCCTCATGATAACAAGTACCAACGCCATGTCCGCCATGATGACCGAATTCTTCATACATATCAAGACGGCCGCGCATTAAGCGATCCACTTCGCGTGCTTCATTTCCTGGTACCAAAGCTTTCACCCCAATATCGAGCGCATCTTTTACGCTTTCGAAAATTTCCTGTTGCCCAGACGATGGTTGTCCAAGAACAATTGTATTACACGAATCTCCCCAATATCCATTCAGACATGGAGTGAAATCGCTAAGGACAAAATCATTTTTTTCCATTTTTTTTGTGCGTGGATTACCTCCACCGGTTGCAGTCGCGGCGCCACTTATAAGATCTGCCATCAATGGTATGCGTGCTCCCGCCGCTGTTTCCATTTCCAGTCTTACTTTCGAAAATAATTCGAGCTCCGTCATTCCAGGTGCTGCATATTTTAAAACTGCTTCTTGTCCGATATCAGCAAGATTCGCCGCAAGTTTTATAGATTCAATTTCATCTTCGTCTTTAATTGCACGAAGCACGGCGATATCCTGGTCTACATTTATCCATTCTATTGAAGGAAAGACTTCTGAAAGTTTTTGAATAACCACATTTGGAATATGATCCCCTTCAATTCCAATTCTCCCCGTTTTGATTTTCATCGTTTCAAAGCCGTCCGTCAATTCTGATAAAAACGATTCTCGAAACATTAACGGTTCACGATAAGAATAACTTGAATACAATTTTATGGTGATGCCTTCGTGAACAGAAACAGATTTCGATTCTTCATTGTCGGCAAGCAAAAGCGATGCACCCTGGTCTGCAGATATAAACAAGACAGCGGGAAGTAATTGAAATGGAGAGGCACCCGTTTGAAAATCGTACCAGTATCCGCTGTAAGAAAGAATATTAGAAGGAGATGTCAGTAAAAAACCGTTTAGGCCTTTTGACTTTCCAAAAAGATCAAGTCTTTTTTTTCTTTCTGTCATGGAGCGTTTTTTTCATAGTGCATCAATCTGAAATGATGCACGGTTTATTTTTTTAGAACAGTTCCATATTTTTTTATGGTATCCCAGTTGAGTTCTATTCCTAATCCTGGTTTTTGCGGCACTTCCACCCAACCATTCTTTTGTACAAAAGGTTCGGCGAGCAACCCTTTTCGTATAGGCGACTGCGTTATAGAAAATTCCAGGAAAGGCGCATTTGGAATTGCTGCGATCAGCTGAATAGAAGCCGCAACAAGAATTCCTGTTTTGAATGCATGCGGAACGCAAAGAAGATTTTCATCTGAACATAGTGATGCGATTTTTTTTGCTTCAGTGAGACCGCCACACCGCGAGATATCAGGTTGTATCACGTCCACATGCGTTTCCCTGATCAGGCGGGAAAATGCAAGTCTTCCGCTTTCTTCCTCGCCCGTGGCGATACGCATCGTGGTTGAATCTGCAAGTCTTTTATATCCTGTCAAATCCTCTGCGGGCAAAGGTTCTTCAAGCCAGAAAATATTCAGTTGCTCGAGCGCCCTGGCAACATATAATGCTTCTTTAAAACGATACCGCTTTCCGATATCAATCATAATTTCTACATGATCTCCTGCTGTTTGCCTGGCAGTTCTTATCAATTCAATATCTTTCTTCACATCAAAACCCAATGGCCCCCATCCTAATTTAATTGCAGTGTATTGCTTTTCTACGCAATCAGAAACCAGTTCTTTTACACCGTCAATATCATCAGGCATCAGCGCACTTGCATATGGCCTGATTTTATTTTTATATGATCCACCTAATAATTTATGCACAGGCTTCCCGGAAAATTTTCCCATGATATCCCAGATCGCCATATCGATTCCACTCATTACATGCATCACCGGACCTGTTCTTCCATAATAATAAGTTTTCGCCCACATATCATTCCATATCTGTTCATAATCGAAAGGATCCATGCCGACAACAACTTCTTTTAATCCGTAGCAGGTGCCGTGCGACATATACGCATCGACAACTGCTTTTCCAACACCCGGCGCAGTATCTACTTCTCCGTAGCCAGTAATTCCTTCGTCTGTTTCTACTTCAATGATCAGATCGTCCTGTGTGCCGTCAGCAGCTGTTGAAATTTCCGGCAGCCTTAATACAATTGCGTTGACGTTTGTTATTTTCATTTAAGAATTTTTTTTACTTGAGAGGTGATAAGGCTTGAATTTAAGGATAATGAATTAGTTTGATTCTTACGTTTTAATCTTTCCATCTTTCAACGCTTTCCGCTTTGTAAAGAATTCCAGCAATTGATTTTCATATACAGTAACCATCAGCGTTCCAATAAAAATAATAAACCCTCCTGCAAACATGACTCCTGTTATCTCTTCCTTCAAAAGAATTACACCGAGCAAAGAAATAAAAAACGGAAGCAGGTAATTTCCCAATATCGCTTGTGTAACATCCATGTCTTTCAAAACATAAAAAAACAGGATCATAGATATTCCATAAACAACAAAACTCAATTCCAACAGCCCAAGAATAATTGTCGTGCTTGAATGCAAGATCATGGTGATGTGAAAAGGCTCCACCCAAATCAATAAAGGCAGACTTGCAACACTTCCTATCAGTGAGCTATACACGAGAATTTCCAATTCGGTATAACCCTTATCAACAAGCAGCTTACAATACGTATTATAAAAAGCGCAGCAGCAACATGCAAAAAGAAATATCATGTTCCCCTTAAAATATTTTCCTTCTCCCAATCTTGCATTTTTCACATCTGAAAGTGATGTGAGCAGAACACCCGCAATGGCAATAAAAAACCCGATAACACGGATGATATTAAATTTTTCGCCAAGAAAGACAGACGCGAAAACCGCAACCAGTACGGGTATTGTGAGCGTGATGATCCCTGCATTCGCAGCCAGTGTCATCGTCGATCCTAACGTGTATGCATACTGCATAATAAATATTCCAACTAGTCCGGGTAAAATAAAATACGCCATGTCTTTCCAGGACCTCGGTTTTCTATCTTTTCTTTTTTTATTTTCAAACCATAAAAAAGGAATAAAAAAAATAGTGCTGCATATCATGGGAACAAAAGCAATCGTAACCGGCCCCAAATCATTTCCCATCAAGCGGATCACCGGAACCTGTGTGGCCCACATGAAATTAATCAGGATGATGAGAAAAAGATTTTTTGTCTTCGACGATTTTGCAACAACCATAAAAATATCTTCTTATATTTTTTTTATTTCGGTGGTAAGCCCGATCCGAATCCTCCATCCACGATATACGCTGAGCCTGTTACAAACGATGCATGATCACTGGCCAGGAATGTAACTACGCGCGCCACTTCTTCCGGTTTTCCAATACGCCAAAGCGCATGTAGTTTGCCTGCATCTTTGCGCGATTGCGCAGGATCTGGCTGGCTTTGGAAATAACCTTCGGCCAACCCGGTATCGATATATCCGGGACAAATACAATTTACCCGGATTCCTTCATGTCCATGATCGATTGCCATCGCCCGCGTAAGACCAATGATCGCGGCTTTGGTTGCGCAATAACCTGCACAATCCGGTTCCGCAAAAAAACCATTCATCGAAGACATGCTCACAATATTTCCTTTTGTTTTTTTCAGATGTGGAAGAAAAAATTTCGAACAGAGAAAAACGCCTCCAACATTTATGCTCATCTGTTTATTCCATTCTTCAAACCCGGTAAGCTCAACCGTTTTGTTGATTTGAATTCCGGCGTTGTTAACAAGCACATGAATTTCTCCATTTATTTTCAATGTGAAGTCCACCAGACCTTTTACCGATTCCGGATCGGAAACATCTGTTTTAACCGCATGCGCAACGCCTGATCTTTTTTTTATCATCGACACCGTTTCTTCGGCGCTTTCGAAATTGATATCGGCGATAACGGTTGTGGCCCCCTGCTGTGCAAACTCTAACGCACATGCACGACCGATGCCAGACCCTGCTCCTGTGATGACAACTGTTTTCTTATCAAACTTCATAGTTTTAAAGAGATTTATATTTGTTGTAAACTTCCTGCAAAGATTTTCCTTCCAGCAATTCTTTCCGGGAATAATTTTCGCGGCTCACTTTATCAAGCGCCAGTTTGATCACTTCATTTTCTACCGCACTTGGAATTACTACAACACCATCAAAATCTGCGTAAATTAAATCGCCGGGAACCACGCTCACGCCTCCACACTGAATCGGCACATCATAAGCTACGACAAGACCACGACCTTTTGAATCCAGCGGCCTTATTCCGGTGTAAAATACCGGGAAATTCATTTCAATGATCTTTACACAATCTCTAACCTGGCTATCGCACACACAACCTTTTACTCCTTTGCGCATCGCAATGGTGGACATCAATTCTCCCCAAGGCGCATTGCTTCCGCTGAAGTCGGTAGAATGTACAACAACATCTCCGGCTCTCAACGAATCCATCGCCTCAATTTCCAAACCATATGGATTATCAGGAATGATCGTATTCGTTTCTATCCATTCAAATGTTCTTGCTCTTCCTATAAAACCGCAATCGCGAATATTCGGTAATAGCGGACGAAGGCGCTGATGCATTGCCTGGTTGCGAAGATCCATTTCATCCAATATATCACAAACAGCAGCCACATATAAATTCTCCTGTATGAATGTGAACAAATCATTATCGTTGCTGGGATGTTTCATTGAAATTAGTTTATGGCTGTTTCGTTATTGTATTTGTCTTAATTGGTTTCCGGATTCTTATCATCACCGGTTTGCTACGAATGTAAATACACTTGATGGCGGAATCGATTTAGAAAAACTCTTATGATTCAGCTTGACATCAGAGCCTCTGAAAAAAGAATGTGTTTCATCCGTGAAATAATATTTCATCGTCGAGAGGCCGGGAATATTTTCAACAATTCCCTGTATCGTTTGTGCCCGGTCGCTATCATTTTTACCTGTGATAACAAGTGTTTTTTTCTTCGGATCAAAAAAAGCCGATATCGTCATCTTTGCCAATTCAGTGGAACTCTGAATTCTTTTGCAACCGGGTTTCACAAAACGATACAATTGTTTGAAAGTATAATAATGATTTCTCACAGTATAAACATCGGGACGAAGCGTATCATTTACTCCGTAGATGCCCCACATGCTCCAGGTTAAGGTTCTGTTTGGATGATGATATCGGCTATCATATCCTTCCCAAATCAACACTCCATTTGCGCCCGCGTTAATATGTTGAAGAATGAATTTGTATGCAGGTCCCGCATACTGCGTAAAACCATAACTTGAATTGTATGTGCCACCATCACAATCTTTGCACACTGCATTCGCTTCGGTCATGATTGCTCCTCTGTCCGGATAAGATGAATGTTTTATCGAATCAACGAGATCCCTGATTTTTTTTGTTTCATCGCCATAATCATGTTGTCCGAAATAAAATATTTTTGACATCGCGAGTGAGTTACTGACCATCGCGTGATAATTGGCGGCCCACCCCTGGCAATCATCCGGCCCGATCAAACTCAATTTATCAAGATGATCATCGATCAGATGTTTTGCGATATTCGCAAACACTGCAGCGAGTTGCTCGGGTTTCATCGCCGCTCCCTCATTACCACCACATGTAGTTTCATTGATGGGTGATAACAAAACAAAATGTATCGCCGGTACCCTGCGCTTCAAACCATAGTTCACCATCGACGACATCATCTCCGCATATTCTTCTTCGAATCCTTCGTGCAACGTTGTTCCGCCCATCCATGATGGCGCTGCTCCATCCGGACTCAAAGTAATATCCGAAATGCCTTTGCTGTTCAGATACTCAATCGTATTCCAGACACAAGTAAATCTCGGTGCGCTGTACACGGAATCATAATAACCCCAATTGTAGACATTCGGATCGTTATTATCATTTCTTACTTCCCAATCGCAATCATCATACATCAAACGAAAACTTGTACAACCCAATCCAAACACGAGACTATCGAGTACTTTTTTCACCGAATCAGGATTCACATTCCATGATTGGGGATTGATATTAACGCCGAGTCCCGCCATGGTTTGGTATGTCACGGATGCATTGATCCTCGTGTTCTGACCCGATGCAACAAACATCATCAAAAAAGAAATAAAAAATATTGCTGAATTTTTTTTCATAGCAAACAATTATAAATTTGATCACGCTCATTGAGCATCGATATGAAAATATATTGCCCCAAAATTGCCGCTGATTGTTTGGCCCTGCGCATCTTTTATACTTACAGGCAGCATGTAATTTTTTGTATTGTCAATTTTTGAAGGATAAAAATTTACATGCAAGGTATCGAGACGTTTTCCCGCAGCAATAGTGCCTGATTGTTCCGTAAACGAATATACAGAATCAGGAAGCGCATCATAACTGGTTCCATATGTTGTGTTGTAGGATTGCCGCAAACCATCATTCACTTCCATAGTAACCGTGAGCGTTTTGCTCAATGTATTCGGCGATGCAATATTCAAAACAATATCTGCCTGATCAACTGCATCAGCGGGATCAAAAGTCAATGCTGCCGCATCAAAATTTTCTATGCCCCCGCCATTTACCGGTAATATTTCGACGATGGTTCCGACAGTACTGAAATCCACAGCAGGAGAATCTTTGAGACAACCGCTGAATGACATCCAGGTCAACACTATAAAAATTGAAATTTTATATTTCATGATAATATTATTTTATGATTAAGGCATCCAAAATATCTTCGAAGTAAATTGATTGATCGTTCCCTGGTCGTTGACATTTGCTGTATTATAACTATACTCACTCGTTGGATATAGTAACCTGTATGGGATATGCGTTGCCGTTGTTCCGGGATAAACTGAAACCGGAAGATCGGCGGGAATTCCTAATCTTCTCCAATCACTATATGATTCCAAAGGATCGTACGCATTCGACGCTGCCCATTTCTGTAGAATAATTGTGTTGATTTTATTAGATGAAACATCGATATTGACTTTATCGCTTGCTTGCGAATAATATGTTTGCGCAGCGTTCTGATAATCCGGCACACTTAATATTCTGAAGGATTCCGTTACGGCCTGTTTAAATAATACAGAAGGATCACCAGAAATATAATTTCGCGCCGCAGCTTCCGCTTGTAGAAAAAGACTTTCAAAAGCCGGAATAACATAAGCACTCATCGTGGCAGACGACAAAATACCAGCGCCAAAACCAGAGATCACAGAATTTCCCTGTCCAACATCACTGCTGCCAAATGCCCTGCCCTGGTAAACTCCGTATGCATTGGTATCATAAAATTGTGCAACGCGAAGATCATTGGTGGCCAAATAAAAATTCACTGCATAACTATTTGCGCGCGTATATAAATAACCCCCGCTTGGTGAGCCGTCCGTATTATAACCAACATTGCGCCAGAGTGGACTTTGTTGTGCCGATGAAGAATTAGAATAACCAGGATTTATTGCAGCATCTTCTCCCACTCCAAAAAAATCATTTGTTGTTAAGCCGGAAAGATGTTGTTTGATATAAGCATCGCCACCGGATTGTGATGTCTGGCGCATCAATATTTTTAATTTCAACGTGTTTATAAATTTGATCCATTTACTCATGTCTCCTTCAAACATTACATCACTCGAAGAAGGATCATTGGCAGTTGCAGGATCGGTGTTGTTGATAATTGTAGTTGCCGAATCCAATTGAATGATCAATTCATTATATACAACCTGTGCGCTGTCAAATTTTGGAAATGGATTTGTGGAGAACAAAGCTTCTTTGTACGGAATGTTGTTATACAGATCAACCAATCTTTGATATTGAAAAACTTTCATGGTCTTCGCAATCGCCAAAAAATATCCATTCTCGGGCGACGCTGATTCGTCTTCGATAAATTTATAATTCTCGAGCGTCACATAAGTATCGTCCCAATTTTTTGCGTAAGTATCCGTCGTCAGTTTATAAGAAAGCACCGTAGGAGATTGTTCACCATAAGGAGCCCAATAGCCCATCCAGAAATTTGCAAAATTTCCATCGCCACCAAAAACAATATTGGCTGTTGAAGTGAGCGCGGCAGAAAGAACAAAATCAGGAGTAACAACAGATGGCTGATTTGGATTTGGACTGTTGATATCAAAATCTTTTTTTGTGCAGGAAGTGATAAAAAGTGCCAGTGTAGCAACAAGGATCACAATGAACCTATTATTAATATTCTTTAGCATGATCTTACATTTTATGTTCATGAAATACCTCAAAATCTTACCGAAAGGGTAAAGCTGAAAATTCGGGTTGGTGGAATTTGGTTTACGGAATTTGTTCCGACCGCATTGCTGGTATTATCATTAAATTCAGGATCGGTCCAGATATTTGTTTTCGGTCTCAGCATGAGCAGATTTCTTCCTGCGATCGTCAAACTAATATCCTGGAAAACTTTTGCGCCTGCATACCATTTTGAAGGCAGATCAAATCGCAAAGCCAATTCTCGCAGCTTCCAGAAATTTCCGCTGGTGATATAATTGGATCCAACATTCAAATAAAGTCCTCCCCAAAAATTATATCCCGCATCGTCTGTTGTCACATTTGTATTCTTCACGAATTTGCCGCCACCTTGATCGATCACTGAATTAGGAAATACAAAACGCTGGCGACCGGTTTCAGTTGTAACAGAAGTTATTCCTGAAAATGTGAGGTTCGATCCAACAGCATTAAATACTTTATATCCTCCGCGGTAATCTGCAGTCGCACTCAATGTGAAATGTTTCCAACTGATACTTGTATTGATTCCAATTAAATCAGTCGGAACCGCATTTCCCTGAATTTTTATATTTGGATCGATTGATGGATTGCCCGTGACCGGATCAACGATAACATGCCCTTGGGGATCGCGCGTCCAATCACTTGTTTCAATAACAGGATAAGGCTGGCCTACCACTGCGTAAGAATTTCCACCGACATTCAGAAAAGGAAGATCACCGTTGATAGAAATTACTTTGCTTGTCGTATGCGTGTAATTGACTCCGGCATTCCATGTAATATTTTGCGTGTTGATGATAACGCCCTTCAATCCTAATTCAAATCCTTTATTTTTTGTGTGAGCCGCGTTGATAAGAGATGATTTGAAACCGGAAGAACTTGCTGTATTCGTATATACGATTCCATCTTTCAAAGTTTGGTCGTATACCACAGCAACAACAGAAAGACGATTGTGAAGAAGTGCTGCCTCCAAACCGAATTCATTCTCGATAATTTTTTCCGGTTTGATATTAGCATTCGCAACGTTCGTGCTTAATAGGAAACCGCCCAAACCGTTGAATGGAAATCCCGGTGCAGTCGTAAAAGTCGGATTGGTTGTATAAGCACCGTCTGCAATAAATTGTGAACCGTTTCCAAGCGCGGATGCATTTCCTGTAAGAGAATGTGCTGCGCGAATTTTGAGATAGTCAAACAGTTTTTCGCTTTTTAATGAAGGTATAAGATCGGTTAAAACGATTGCAGCATCTATATCATAATATGGAATATACCTGTTCGCTGTCGATAATCTTGAATCCAGATCTGTTCGATAATTACCATGCAGAAATGCAAAATTTCTAAATCCAAGTGTGACATCTCCAAAATATCCTAATTTTTTTGCCTGGTTATTATACTGCCCCAATCCCGGGATGCCCGTGAGAGAATTGATATTATATACAGGAACAAATAATGGTCCCGCGTTTACAGCAAGATAATTTATCTGGTTGTAGATATAAGATATTCCAAGCGTCACCGAAAGATTCAAATCTTTACTAAGATTATTATTCGATGTAATTAAAAAATCTGAAGTATAAAGAAAATTATTTGTCGTTGATGTACTATAATTCGCCTGTGTAGTTGCCGGTCCGGTTGCCTGGGGCTTTATATATTCGAATGCAGTATCTAATCCGGTTCCATCTGAATTGGAATATATAACGGTGTCGCTTGTACGAGAATGATTATTGTAATGGGCAATGCCGCCGATATAGTCGTACCGCGAATTGGAATAGTTGACTGATGTGAGATAACTCAGCTTCAACCAGGGCAAAGGCTGCAAATTCAATTGAATATTTCCTGCGAGATTATTTAACCTGGTTTTATTTCTTTGCTCATCGATCGTGAAATAGGGATTGTCTGCCCAGTCATTGAAATACCCGCTGGGATCCGCGTATTTATTGTGTTGCCAATCTTTTAAACTGGTAAGCGGCACATGCTGCGGAGTATTGAGAACATTATTATATACAGCGCCCGTGTTGGTGACGTTTGTATATTTATTTGTGTATGCAACAGAAAAAGCTGCAGAAAAAATACCGTAGGTCCTGGAGCCACCCAATCGAACCGATGAACGGTTGCCATAATCTTTTGGCATCACTCCGTTTGTACTTACAAATTGTCCACTGAGAAAGAATGAACTTTTACCATCACCAGTGCTGTATGAAATATTATTTTGAGTGGTTACTCCTGTTTGAAAAAATTTTCTTTTTTCGCCGGGTATCGCAGAATAAGGAACCATCAATAAACTTCCATCACCAATGGGTCTGCCGAGCGGAACCAGTTTTCCATTATACATTGGACCGAACTGCTGGTTCTCGTCAGGAATATAATACCGGAGATCATTAAAATCCTGTGGGAAGCTTTCTCCGCCGTTACTTCCAAATTGATTTTGAAGTTGCGGCATATATGAAACGCTTTCCAATTGAACTGTCGAAGAAAAAAGAATAACTGGTTTTCCGGACGAACCTTTTTTTGTTGTGATGAGTAACACGCCGTTTGATGCATCCGATCCATAAATAGCTGCCGCGCTTGATCCTTTCAGCACGTTGATTGATTCAATATCTTCCGGGTTGAGATTGCTGATATCATTATAATAAATGGATCCGTCAACAACTATCAATGCCTGGTTATTACCAGTGAGTGAACGGTTGCTGCGAAGTATGATTCGTGTTGGAGCGAACACGCCATTGTTAATCGTATTCACCTGCATACCGGACACTTTTCCAGTGAGTCCATTTGCAACGCTGATTGGTTTTGTTTGAACCAAATCGCGTCCTTTCACTTGCGTGGTTGAATAGCCGATAGAGTTTTCTTTTTTCAATAGGCCCAGCGCGGTTACCACAACATCATTTAATCCTTTTACTTTTGGTGAAAGCGTTACGTAAATGCTTAATTGGTTTTTGACATCGATGGTTTTTGTTTCGAAACCAACGGATGAGATGGTGAGAATTGCATTTCCCGGAACTGAAATTTTAAATCGGCCATTCTCATCAGTTTGAGTGCTCGTGTTGCCTATATTGCTCTGAACGGTCGCCGAAGGAATGGGATTACCATCCAGTCCGGATACAACACCGGTTACATTGTGATCCTGTGCATTGGAGTAGGATCCGAATGCTGAATACAGAATGATCAGGAATAGGAATTTTCTCATAACAGAATTCGGTTTTGGTTAAATCAAAATAGTTTTGGTTGCAGATTTCAAATTTAATATCCGCTTTCATTGATTTTTTACCCGAATCCGGATTATTTACTATCCTATTTTGCTCTATCGTGTTTTGTTTTTCGTGACACGTGAAACGGCAAACGTGAGCGGACACATTCACGTTTGCCGTTTCACGTCTCACGAAAAACACACGATCACACATAAAAATTGCAAACTGAGACGGATTGAAAATAATTTGATAAATTCAGATTATGTGAATAGAAAGGATATCGCTTTCTTCATGATCGAATGAGTGATAGTCATCTCCGAGTATCTCATTTGCTCAGCAATGAAAAAACATATTACATATATCAGTATTAAGATCGTAATCACTTGCTATTTTATTTTTCTGTGTTTGCATTCTCCCGCGCAAACATGCTCTGGTGGCTTTGGAGATCTTGCCTGGAAACAGACTTTTGGAAAGGGCCTCAATCCCGGAGGTATACTTTCGCCCGCAAAAACAAAGTATAAATTTACGATTGATCCTTGTCCAACTGATGGATACTATGCAATCGTAAATAGTGTTTCAAAATGTTTTTCAAATAGCTGGGATACTGTTGAAACATGCTGCACGGCTGGAGATATTAATGGATATATGATGTTGGTAAACGCTTCTGCAAATCCGGGTGATGTTTATGTAGATACTGCAAAAAATTTATGTGGGAGCACGCACTATCAGTTTAGCGCAACGATCGTGAATGTATCAAATCCTGCTTCTTGTGGAGGTCATCCTATCAATCCGAGATTAACATTTTCCGTAGAAACTATTTCGGGTCAAAAAATATCAACATACTCGACAGGTGATATTCCTCCGAGTAGCAGCGGCACCGGTCCGAATGTTTTCGCTGTCTATTTCTACACGCCGCCCGGAGTCGATGCTGTTGTAGTCAGGATCAGTGACGATGCTCCCGGAGGCTGCGGCAACGATTTTGCCTTAGACAATCTTTATGTCGGCACTTGCGGTCCTATGTTAGAGGCTGGCATCAAAGATATGGCTGGCACTTATATTGATCTTTGTGTCGGCGCGATATCTGCACTTGAACTTGTGGGAAAACTTGGAGCTGGCTACACCGATCCTGCTTACCAGTGGCAGAGCTACAACGGCACCGATTGGATTGATATACCCGGAGCCAGTGGAATTTCTTATACGCTAAATCCTCCAACTATTGCAGGTAATTATAAATACCGCATCACAGCTGCGGAAAAAGATAATATTGCCAGCAGTCGTTGTAGAATTTTTTCCAGTGAAATAAATATCAATATTCATAACCCTTCGTCTGCAGGCAGCGCGACAAGCAATAGCCCGGTTTGTGTAAACAGTGTAATTAATTTATCTGCGGATGGAGGGAAATCTTATCAATGGACCGGCCCGGCCGGATTTACATCCAACGAATCAAATCCAAGTTTTATCGCTACCAATTCTTCAGCCGGGCAATACACCGTCAACATCAGCGATGCTTACGGATGTGTAAATAAAGTTACTACGATCGTGAGCACCATCGCAGCGCCAACAGTTGTCGTTAGTGAAACAAAAAATATTTGCCTGGGTGATTCCGTCAACTTGCAGGCAAGTGGTGGTAACGTCTATGCATGGACGCCGGTAAATTATTTGTCCAATGCTTCCATCAACAATCCTATAGCGAAACCAGCTCAGACAACTGTTTATACAGTTATGGTTACTGATAATAATAATTGCAGCGACACTGCAAGCGTGTTGGTGGTGATAAATACAAAACCGCTTGTGAGCGCGGGTGAAGATAAATTTATTTTGAAAGGACAATCAGTAACGCTTGACGGAAGTATCCAGGATGCAAATAATGTGAATTTCAGTTGGACGGCTTCCTCGTCTTTAAAAAATACTGATGTACTTAATCCGGAGGCAAATCCGGTCGTTAGCACCGATTATATTTTAACCGCCACGTCGAATATCGGTTGTGGTTTTTCTTCGGATACTGTTTCGGTGACAGTATATAATGGCCTTTCCATACCAAATGCATTTTCTCCAAATGGAGATGGCCGGAATGATGTATGGCGTATTCCCGCACTCCGAGTTTATCCGAATGCAGCTATTTCCGTGTATAATAGGTATGGTCAAAAAGTTTTTGAAGGCAGCGGAGGGAGCAGTTGGAACGGAAGCTATAAAAATTCGCCGCAGCCAACCGGCGCATATGCATATACGATAGACTTGAGAAATGGCAGGCCTGTTATTAAAGGCACCGTTGTATTAGTAAGGTGATGAAAAAATAGGTAGCAGGTCAATTTGAAAATATTTCGCGCAGAGCACGCAGAGAAAAGGAGTACGCAGAGGCTCTCTCCTCTGCGTGCTCCTTTTCTCTGCGTGCTCTGCGCGAAACCTTTTTTTATTTTTCTTCCAGCAATAAAAAACAGAAGGGCTCTATTTCCAAATACTCTTCATCCGTTTTTACTTCATGGTAAGCGCCTTGCCAGTGATCATACAATCTTTCAGGATCGGGGCCATTTTCTTTAAATGCAAACCATGTCAGAAAAGCCTTTTCCGAACTGAAATTAAATACACAAAATAAACGCCGAGAATCATCGGTGCGGAGAAATCCGGCTACATGAATATTATGCGGAGTGAGCCAGGTCAGGTTTTTATGATCACTGATAACAGAGAGTTTTTCGCGAATGCTTATCAATTTTTTCGTTCCGCTAAAAATGCGTTCCTCAATTGACCCTTTCGTTTCTATCTTTTTATTTTTATTCCAGTCGATCACGGGTCTATGCATCCAACGGTTATCATAACTTTTTCCGGGATCTGCGAGATAAGAATAGTCATTGGTATATCCTACTTCATCGCCATAAAAAATCAATGGTATTCCGCCTACAAAAAAACTTTGCGCCTGCATCAATAATATTTTCCTGATGGCGATTTCGATTTTGCTTTCATCATTTTCACGAATCGCTTTTTCCAACCCGCACAATGATGCCAATGAACCGCTTATTCTTGCATCCTGCGTTTTCGGATTCACGGAGAATAAAGCTCCACTCGCTGACGAGCCATGAAAATTTCCCGTATAATAATTTTGTATGAACTTGCGATGCGCGATCGGTTCATAACCTGCATGCCTGATCGTATAATCTTCATATCCGAGACCGATATCATCGTGACAACGCACGTACGTAATCCACGAAGCGCCATAAGGCTTCTGAAGAATATCGTGTTGCGCCGCGAGCATCACGCGCGTATCGCCTGTTGCCAGCGCATCCCACTCCAATGCCATCTGGGTTGCATTATAAGCCAAATCACATTCTCTCGCTTTGTAGGCACCGGTTCCAAAATATTTCATGATTTCTTTTGGCGACACGATCGCTTCTCCCAACAAAGCCATTCCGGGTGTAGCCACTTGCACGCATAGTTTGATTAATCGCAATATCGAATGAGCCTGTGGCAAATTCTGACAGGTAGTTCCCAGTTGTTTCCAAATAAATGCGGGCGCATCTATTCGCAAAATATCCACGCCAAGGTTTGCATAGAAGAAAATATTATCGAGCATTTCCACCAACACCATCGGGTTTTTATAATTGAGATCCCATTGGTAGTGGTGAAAAACGGTCATTACCCATTTCTTACAGTCATCTATATACGTAAAATTGCCGGGAGAACTTTCTGGAAATATTTCCGGCATGGTTCTATCAAATTCATCCGGTAACCCACGATCTTCATACATATAAAAATAATCCTGGTATTTCTGTTCCCCGCTCTTTGCTTTTTCCGCCCATTCATGATAATGCGATGTGTGATTGAGAACGATGTCAAGCATCAAATACATATTTCCACTACTCATTTTCTGCTGTAGTGAAATGAGATCCTGAAGTGTTCCAAATCGGCTATCTACTTTTCTAAAATCAGAAACAGCATAGCCGCCGTCACTTTCTCCGGGAGGACTCTGAAAAATCGGCATCAGGTGCAAAAGATTTACACCGAGTTTATTGAAATAATCCAGTTTATCACCAAGATCGTTCAGCTTGCCGGCAAACCGGTCGACATACAAGCTCATGCCTGCGATTTCATTGCTTAAAAACCAGTGCCCCTTGTTTTCTTTTTTTTCGTCGTTTTGTTTTAATACTTCCGGCCTTTGAGAATATGCATTGACGATGGTTTGAAGCAGCGCATCAAAAGCTGCATCCGCCATCGGATGGTCTGCATACAATTCCGTGTATAATGTATGGATGGAAGTTGCGTTCGCAACAAAACGGGTATAAAACATATTGTCTCTATCGGCAATGGATACCCGATTATCTTGCAGTATATTATTTATTTTCTGATGAAGAGCGTGATTGTACAATGGAATTCATTTTCACGTTAGTATTAATTGATTCGCAGGTTCAGGTCGATTTACTTTTATCATCATGGTTGCAAGTGCGGCCAGCAAAAGCAACGCACCTGCAAAACTAATGGCATTCCCCGGGTTCTTTCCCAAAAAATTTTCATATACATACCTGAATGAAAGCGTTTGTATGATCATCGGAATAACAATCATCATGTTCACAATCCCCATATAAACTCCATATCGTTCTTTGGGAATACTTCCTACAACCATGATATAAGGTACTCCCATCATACTGGCCCATGCTATACCAAATCCAATCATCGGTGCGAACAAAAAATATTTATTGCTGATGGTTGGAAGAATAAATAAAGAAATTGCGGCGAGTATCAGGCAAATAGTATGCACAGATTTGGCGCCGATTTTTTTTGCAATAGATACCAATACAAATGCAGATAGAAAAGTAACGATATTATAGAATCCGTTGACGAGCCCTGTCCATCCCGTTGCTTCTTCATACAAAGCTCTGTTTGTTTCAGAACTCGTATGCCACACAGATCTGGCAATGCTATGAGAAATATATTGCCAATAACAAAACATCGCATACCACTGAAATAAATAAACCAATGCCAGTTGCCAAAGCGTTTTCGGCATATCCCTGATCGCTGAGAATATATCAATAAATGGTTGAAAAAATCCTTTGTTGCCGGCACGTATTAGTTTCAATTCTTCTTCATCGGGTGGAATTTCAGGAGTCGTGGAAACAGACCACACCACGGATCCGATAGAGCAAACGGCACCAACAAAAAAAGAACCGAAAACCCAGTATGGAATTCCTGCAGGCGTTTCACCTGTGATCACCTGCTGAAATAAGAATAAGGAAACATTTGCAAGCGTTATCCCAAGTCCGGTGAAAAAACTTTGTGTCAGAAATCCAGTTGCGAGTTGAGATGCCGGTAATTTATCTGCAACAAAAGCACGATAAGGTTCCATTGCCGTATTGTTGGAAGCATCCAATATCCATAACAATCCAACTGCCATCCACAACGCTTTGCTAAATGGAAAAACAAAAAGACATAAGCTGCAAAAAATCGCACCTATCAAAAAAAATGGTTTTCTCCTTCCCCACCGCGGGTGCCAGGTTTTGTCGCTCAGTGCGCCGATCAAAGGTTGGATCAATAATCCGGTCATTGGCCCGGCAAGATTGAGCAACGGTAATTCTTCAGGCTTTGCATGGAGGAAAGTGTAAAGTGGATTGATGGCGGTTTGTTGTAATCCAAAACTGTATTGGATACCAAAAAAACCCACATTCATATTAATGATCTGCCAGAAGCTGAGGCTGGGTTTGGGGATATTCATAAGCAAACAATTTGACTTGAACGGAAAATCCGGTCGGCGATAAATTATGAACCAGTTTTCAAATATATTGCTTTTAGATCGTCAATGATAAATTGCATCAGTTTTATAGTTTATACTTCTATGTGTACCTATGTGCCTACTGTGCCTATGTGG
>JAFDYD010000031.1:68162-97746 GCA_018267615.1 Bacteroidota bacterium
CCACATAGGCACAGTAGGCACATAGGTACACATAGAAATTTCAAACTGGAACACGCTTTAAATTGTAATGATATTCTCTCAAATTTAAAATTCTCGTAAAGAAAATTTTGTTCAAATTACTCAACACCAATTTCATAAATTTTCCCGTCGTATAATTTCTCAAATTCTACAACGAAACCTCGCTCCATAATTTCTTTGCCTGTTGCCTTGAAAACCTGATCGCCGTTTGGTGCAAGCCGGATGACATAATTTTTGTCCATATCAAGATCCGTCAAAAATATTTTGCGGGAGTTTTCCAATGCGCCTTGCCGGAATACGCCAAAAATACCGCCGGTATGATTTTCAAAATTTATTCTCATCCATCCGTCAAAAAATCCTTCCTGTGGTTCTCCAATACCCGGCAAGTCTTTGCGATAATTCATATAATTAAATTTTCCCTGCATGTTTTGCATCCACGACGACCATTTTTTGATCGTTGCTTTTTTGTCTTCTGATAATTCGCGCGGATCGCCAAGTACAATCGGCAATGTGCCGATTAGAGATTTGAGGCCAAACTCAAAATCAGGATCGTTCATTTGCAAATTTCCGATCACCAGTGAACTCGCGGGCAACGCAGGTGACCGCCACCATGCCATTTGCCTTATACGCAACGGGCCGATCGGAGAAGGCTCTTCAAAATTAGATAACCAATTTCCTTCGGCGTGTTGCGCAATGGCATAATCCATCAGTTGAAGTTTACCTGCTGTTTCAAAAGTGCAATCAATAAATAGCTCAGGCGCTTCCGCGTGCAACTCGTCAAATAATTGAAGCACTCTTTGATAGATCACAATGAAAGATTCTTCATGATCTCTATGCAACGGATGATTTTTTGAATAGCATCCTGATATTTTTTTATCATTGGTATATGCGCTCGTGATAACCGAAAGATCCAACTTCGCATAGGCAAGCCCGTAATCTTTTACAAGCCGGAGAATTACCTGTTTTATATAATCAAACCAACCCGTTCCAAAACAACTGGAATAAAAACCACTCCCTGCCTCAGCTAAATGTAGATTTCCGGGCTTATTGAAATTATTTTCTACAAACCATTCCGGATGTTCTTTGAATACTTTTGAGTCGCTGGTTGCGGACCCAATGCTGATCCACAATCCCGGTTTCATCCCCAATGAACGGATGAAGTCGAAAGTTGATTTTAACCCCAATGGAAACTTATTTTTATCTACCAGCCAGTCGCCATAATTGGTACCCCAGCCTTTTGTTGAAGATGAAGCGCCCGCATTTAGCTGCCAGCCATCATCAATAATAAATTCCTGCACGCCGCATTCGGATGCTGCTTTAGCAACCTTGCGGATCATTGAATCATTGATAAAAGTTCTGAACGGATTCCACGTATTATAAACGAATGTTGGTTTTTGTTTCAGGTTAATGATTCTTGGGCGCATGCATGTAACAATAAATTCATTGACTTCCCGGTTGATGACCTCATAACCGTTATCCCTATTCGCATATATGCAGATAAATGTTTTGGGGCTCGTCCACGATTCTCCGTGTTTTAACCATTTACGAAAAGGAAAATCCTGTCCTGGCATCATCATTCCGACTTCAATATTATCCTGCTGCGTGTGGAAGGCAGTTCGCTTAAGTACGCCGGGCGCTTCATTGCCCAAGGCCATACCTCGTCTTTGTGTTATATCATGTACCACGACGACCGGATCATCCCAAGTTCCAACAAAATGACCGAGCTCTTTCATTCTGCCATAATTGTTATAAACAACTGAGCTAACCTGGGAAAGTTCCGTTTGCAAATCCTCGACATCCAATGCTTGCACATTGATATCAGCCGGACTATTATTCGTTATCCCGATCCATTTGCGGATGACCGGAAGTTTTGGATAGAGTAAATAATTTAAGTCAACCTGAATGCCGCGCCATTTATTTTTTCCTTTAATAATTATTTTAATTCCTGCACCATCATGATCGTCGTGTATAGATGAAGTGGATATTAATTCCCAACCGGTATAACCATCGAGTTTTTCATTGTTGATAGAAAATGAAAAATCTTTACTTGTACGAATGAAATTATTGCTGTCGCCTTGTAGAAGCAGTTCATGAGAATACAGACTGTCATGTGAAAAGCTTATTATTCTCTTTAGGACTCCATTGTTCAACCTGATATTGCTACCTGATACTTCATAAAAATTCTGTGCATAAATAATATTGGTCAATGTGATTGCTGCAATGAATAATATTTTTCTCATGTTCAAACTGGGTGTTTATAAAAACCGATTTAAATATAATGTAAAACTTTTTCGGGATTGGACAAACTAACTTGATTTACGGCAGCCGTGCAGTTTGATATTTCATCAGCGTCACTTCAAACGAAGTCTCGTAGCGAAGCGAAGAGATGAAGTGAGAAATCCCCGGCTATTTATAGGAATTTTTCAACTAGTTAGCTGGAGATTTCTCACCGCGCAAATCTCCCTAATATTTTGAGTCGTTGCGGCGGGATTCGAAATGACGTTAAAATGCAATAATGCTAATATGGCCAACGAAAAATTGATTATTGAAATATCCCAAACAGCCTGATTCATTTAATTAGCTTTTGCAAAAAACCCCTTCCTCTCCTTTTTTTTTGCAATAAATAATTTCGCGTCGCTTCTTGAACAATTTAATGGCGGGATTTGCCACGCGAAGGCGAGCGACCGCATAAACCAATTAGCTTTCGCCTGTTTGGTTCTGCAATTTTGATCTGCCAACTATATTTTAAACCGTTCAAAACAAACAATTATGAACTCGAACACAATCAACAAAAAATGGCTGATGCCGGTTTTGGCAATATTCATTTTAGCAGGATGCAAAAAGGATGTTCCGGATACCACAATTAATTTACCGGAAATGAGATGGGATGGGAAAAAAGATAAAATCAATTTTGATCGTTGGATCATGAGTACTGTTGCTGGTAGTGATACACATGGTTATTCCGGAGACGGCGGTCCCGTTAAAAACGCTTTATTCGGTGGTATACAGAATGTGTACGTTGATAGCAGGGGAAATATCTTCATCGCGGATTTAGATAACCAGGTAATCCGCAAAGTAGATGCGCGGAATGGAATCGTTACTACTGTTGCAGGAAATGGACAAAATGGTTTTTCCGGCGATGGCGGACCAGCTAACCAAGCTAGTCTGAGCAATGCTTTTCACGTAGTAGCAGACGAAGATGGTAATCTCTATATTTCTGATTTAAGCAACAACCGCATTCGTCGCGTGGATCATGCTACTGGCATTATCAAAACAATCGCTGGCACCGGCGACGCTGGTTTCAATGGAGATGGCCCTGCATTATCCCGCCAACTTATGGGACCATTCGGAATTAAGCTTGACAAGAAAGGAAATCTTGTTTTCTCTGATCAGTTTGGACTTTGTATCAGAAGGCTTGATTTGAGAACCGGAAAACTTACAACCATTGCAGGAAATAATCTGTCGCGAGGTTTCAGCGGTGATGGTGGTCCAGCCACACAAGCCGCTTTCAATTTTATTTGGCATGTAGCCGTTGATGAACAATCAGGAGACATTTATGTAAACGATCAGGCTAATTACCGAATCAGGAAAATCGATGCGCGCACCGGTATTATTAATACAATTGCAGGTAATGGCATTATGGGAAATTCCGGCAACGGCGGACCAGCTACGCAGGCTTCATTCACCGAACCTGTTGGAGTAGCAGTGGATCAGGATGGAAACGTATTTATTTCCGACCAGGTGCTGATGCAGATATATAGGGTTGATAAAAAAACCGGGTTGATCAACGTGATCGCAGGAAATGGCACACCAGGATTTTTTGGTGATGGCGGACCAGCAGTACAAGCAATACTGAATCATCCCAACAGTCTGTCATTTGATCCATCTGGAAATTTGTATTTCAGTGATTCAAATAATAACAGGGTAAGAAAAATAACTATTGATCAGAGAAATAATTAAGGGAAAAAATTCCCGGTCACTTCTAAAAAATAAACTAACCTGTTTCGGGTTAGTTTATTTTTTTCTTTTTAGATGATTCAAGTAAGAATTGAAATACACAATCACTAACCGATGCGTTCCTCAATTACAGACTCAGAATTCTAAATGCGTGTGGAGATGAATCCTCGCAAACAGAAGATATCAACGCAAAAAAAATCACTTTTTGTACGGAATACTAAAATCCGTTTGCCTTATTTAAAATTATTTATGAAACTAATTCTACTTGCTGTTCTTATTTGTGGAGTGACAATTTCTCCCAAAGCGCAAAATCAGGAGAAACTCATCAGGACTTATTTGTTAGGATATGAAAAGAAAGACTGGAACATGGTTGCCAGCCAGTTTGCAGATGGTTTTACATTTACCAGTCCTGCTCATGATGACCACATCACGCTGTGGGCATACAAAGCGAAATGTTGGGGAACCTCACAATTCGTTAAAAAAGTTGATTTTTCTAAAATCATTATCCAAGGCGATTGTGCATTCGCTATCTACAACATCACAACAACCGATAAGAAGGTTGTCAGAAACACCGAGTATTATACTTTTAGCAATGGCAAAATAAAATCCATTGAATGCTTTTTCGGAACAGGACCGGGATACCCGGGTAATACTAAAGAACAGTGAGATGAAGAAGGTATCTTAAGCTACATTATTAATTAAAAGCTCGCCATACTCTTCACCCTTCAAAACAATCCTGCAAAACATTTTTTAATACTAAAATTTTTAGTATTTTTATCCCAAAATTACTAGCCCATGTCGTTGCTTCGTCAGCGAAAACCCTTCATTGCGTATGTTGGAAAGCAAGAAAGATATTATTGCACGGCTGCAAAGGGAAATCCTTCCCCTGCAAGGGTTGAAACACATGCCTGGCTCCGATGATTTGCAATTTGATCTTGGGCCAATCTCTACAGCTTTTCCGAATGGTGTGTTCCCTCTTGGCGCTATGCACGAATTCATCAGTAAGACACCTGAGGATTCCGCCGCTACAAATGGCTTTATCGCAGCACTAACGGGATGGCTCATGCGCAGTAATGGGGCAGTCCTATGGGTTGGTTCATCACGCAGATTATTTCCACCTGCATTAAAATTTTTTGGCATCACGCCTGATCAGATCGTTTTCATCGAAGAGCGAAAAGAAAAAAATATTTTATGGGCCATCGAGGAAGCCTTGAAATGCGAAGGGCTTGCTGCCGTCATTGGTGAAATACCTGAAATAAATTTTACCGCCTCACGACGATTGCAACTTGCCGTCGAGCAAAGCCGTGTCACTGGATTTATTCATAGGCAAAATCCGAGAACACTACATGCAAATGCCTGTGTATCGCGTTGGTTCGTTACTCCATTGCCCAGCATGATAAATGATGTATCGGGTGTAGGTTTTCCTTGTTGGCATATCGAACTAGCTAAGATCAGGAACGGTAAACCTGCTGCATGGCAAATGAAATGGGTCGACAACAAACTACAAACTATTTTTTCAAACGCAACAGTCATCGGGCAAGAAAAAAAAAGAAAAACAGGATGACATGTCAAAGCGTTTTGTCACGATATGGTTCCATTATCTCAAAACGGATTGGCTGATCCGTCGCCAACCTGCATTATCGCAATTGCCGTTTGTAATCGCAGCACCCGATCATGGCCGCATGATCATTACAGCTGCTAGTAGCCTTGCTGAGAAAGAAGGCATAGCTGCCGGTATGGTCGTTGCCGATGCAAGAGCTATTGTGCCCGGTTTACAAGTATTCGATGATCAACCGGCCTTAGCCTCACGGCTATTACACGCCTTTGCCGAATGGTGCATCCGGTTTACCCCAATTGTAGCTGTCGACTTGCCCGATGGATTGACGCTGGACGTATCCGGCTGTCCTCACCTATGGAACGGTGAAGAAAGCTATCTAGCGGCCATCTATAGTCGATTTATAGATTTTGGGTATCATGTTCGGTTAGGCATGGCCGATACCATCGGTACAGCATGGGCGGTTACACGTTTTGGAAAGGAAGATACGATCATTGAAAACGGCGAGCATGTCAACGCACTGCTCTCCTTACCGCCGGAATCGTTGCGTCTGGAAAACGAAACCGTCGAACGGTTGCACAAACTTGGCCTTACCACCATCGGTAGTTTTATCTCCATGTCGCGCTCTGCGCTTCGCCGCCGGTTCGGTACAAATTTCATTCAGCGACTGGATCAGGCAACAGGGCTCGAAAAAGAAAACATCGAGCCGGTACAACCAATCATCCCCTACCAGGAACGTTTACCATGTCTTGAGCCGATTGTAACAGCAACTGGGATTGAAATTGCGCTACAACAATTACTCGATACGCTTTGCAAACGACTGGAGCGAGAAGGCAAAGGACTTCGTCAGGCACAGTTTAGATGTTACCGTGTCGATCATAAAAAGGAACAAGTAAGCATAGGTACAATTTATCCATCGCACCATGCAGCGCATTTGTTTAAATTATTTGAAGAAAAATTATCCGGTATTGAACCCGCGCTCGGCATCGAACTTTTTATACTCGAAGCACCCAAGGTGGAAGATGCCATACCAAAACAAGAAAGGCTTTGGGAAAGAAATTGCAATTTGGGCAACACAAAATTTTCCGAACTGATCGACCGCATTGCAAACAAAATCGGTAACGATAAAATTTCGCGCTTCGTTCCGGTTGAACATTATTGGCCTGAACGATCCATAAAAGCAGCGACATTACAAGAAGAAGTTACCGCCGCATGGCTGACTGATAAGCCACGACCGATTCAACTGTTATCAAAACCAGAACGTGTTGAAGTAACAGCGCCGATTCCCGACTACCCACCGATGTTGTTCAGATATAACGGTAAGCTACACACGATAAAAAAAGCCGATGGGCCTGAACGCATCGAGCGTGAATGGTGGCTCGATGATGGCGAGCATCGTGATTACTATATCGTCGAAGATGAAAATGGACATCGCTATTGGTTGTTCCGGTCAGGCCACTATACTGCAGCACGCAATCATCAATGGTTCATACATGGGTTTTTTGCGTGAAAGAAAAATGAGACGATATGAGTTATGTTGAATTACAAGTGACGACTAATTTCAGTTTCCTGCAAGGAGCATCGCATCCTGAAGAAATAATTGCCCAGGCAGACGCGTATGGTTATAAAAAAATTGCTATTACTGATCGCAACAGCCTTGCCGGTATTGTACGCGCGCATGTCGCTGCAAAAGAAAAAAACATGCGCATCATACCAGCCTGTCGCCTTGATCTGCTAGACGGGCCTTCGCTATTAGCCTATCCGACTAACAAGGATGCTTACTCGCAGATTTCTGCGCTCATCACAAAAGGTAATCTACGTACCGAAAAAGGCAAGTGCGATCTTTATAAAACGGATGTGTATGGTCACGCAAAAAATGTGAAGTTTATCATTGTGCCACCTCACAAACTAAATCAAGGATTCGACTTTGAACCAGCATTTGAAAAAAATGTGCGTGAATATCGTGAAGCATTCGGCAATGAAATTTATCTCGGCGCTTCCAAAATCTACCAGGGCAATGATACAAAGCGGTTGGAGCGCCTGTCTCAACTCGCGCAAAAAATGCAGATGCCAATGGTGGCAACCAACGATGTTTATTACCATGAACCGAAGCGAAGACAATTGCAAGACATCCTCACTTGCATTCGTGAAAAATGCACGATCTACAATGCCGGTTTTAAATTATACCCTAATGCAGAACGTTATTTAAAACAAGAGCGAGAAATGATCCGGCTGTTCAATCATTTTCCCAATGCCATCACAAGAACAAATGAAATTGCAGAAGCCTGTACGTTTTCACTCGATGAATTGAAATATGAGTATCCGCATGAAATCACAGGCGATGGCCGTTCGCAACAGGAAGAACTTGCTTACCAGGCATGGGAAGGCGCAATAGCATATTTTGGTGAAGACATACCGCAAAAAATTATCGATGCAATAAATTATGAACTCGCATTTATCGAGGAAATGAACTATGCTACGTATTTTCTTTTCGTGTATGATATCGTTTGCTTCGCCCGAAAAAATAAAATCCTTTGTCAGGGTCGCGGCTCTGCGGCTAACTCCACGGTGTGTTTTTGTCTCGGCATCACATCTGTGGATCCCACCAAATTCGATTTGCTTTTTGAACGTTTCGTGTCTGCTGCGCGTAATGAACCACCAGACATTGATGTGGATTTTGAACATGAGCGACGCGAAGAAGTCATGCAATACATTTATCGAAAATACGGGCGTGATCGCGCGGGCATTGTTGCTACAGTAACGCAACAACATCAACGCGGTTCAATCAAAGATGTTGGTAAGGCAATGGGGTTATCCGTCGATACACTTAATCGTTTGTCGGGTTCGGTATGGGAATTCACCGATGAATGGTTTGAAGGCAAGCGTGTTGAAGAACAAGGATTAAATCCGAATGATCCGCATTTGAGAAAAGTATTAGACTTGACACGACAGTTTATGGGATTTCCGCGACAACTTGGTCAACATACCGGCGGATTTGTTATCACCAATGGAAAACTTTCCGATCTGTGTCCGATCCTCAATGCCCGCATGGTTGACAGGACCTGTATTGAATGGAACAAGGATGATGTTGATGCGCTTGGATTTTTGAAAGTAGATGTGTTAGCTCTCGGTATGCTGACGTGCATCCGAAAATGCTATGATTTCGCCAGGCAGAAATATAATCTTGATCTAACGCTTAACAATATCCCACAAGATGATCCGAATGTATATGAAATGATCTGCCATGCAGATACCATCGGCGTGTTCCAGATCGAGAGCCGTGCTCAACAAGCCATGTTGCCGCGCCTGAAACCAAAATGTTTTTATGATCTCGTGATTGAAGTGGCTATTGTAAGACCGGGGCCTATCCAAGGCGACATGGTGCATCCGTACATTCGCAGGCGCAACGGACTTGAACCTGTTGAATATCCATCGAAAGAAATTGAAGCAATAACAAAGCGGACATTAGGCATCCCATTGTTCCAGGAACAAGCCATGAAAATAGCAATCGTGGCAGCCGGATTTTCACCAACAAAAGCCGATCAGCTTCGCAAGGCAATGGCAACTTTCAAATTAAAAGGATTGGTCACGCAATTTCAAAAAGATCTGATTGAAGGGATGTTGAAAAATGGTTATGCATTAGAATATGCAGAACGAGTCTTTAAACAACTGGAAGGTTTTGGCAGCTATGGTTTTCCTGAAAGCCACGCAGCAAGTTTTGCCAATCTCGTTTATATTTCTTCGTGGCTGAAATGTTATTATCCCGAAGTATTTGCATGCGGTTTGCTTAACAGTATGCCGATGGGATTTTATCAACCCGCACAAATTGTTATTGACGCAAAAAAACACGGAGTCGATGTGCGGCCAGTTGATATTAATTATTCAACATGGGATAATCTGCTTGAAGAAAAATCAGGAAAATATTTTGCACTCCGCTTGGGTTTTCGCCAGGTAAAAGGTTTGCGCGAAGAGGATATGAACTTGCTCGTTGCAGGCCGACAAAAAATGTTTACGAATATAGACGAGCTGCGTGATCTTGGTTTACCAACATCGGCACTTGAAAAATTGGCGGATGCCGACGCGTTCCGTTCTATCGGACTTGATCGGCGTGAAGCGCTTTGGCAAATCTCAACCTGCAATGATAGGCCGATTGCTTTATTCAAAGGGCAATCTTCGGAAGATGAACACGAGCAAAAAGTATCATTGCCGACAATGACAACTTCCGAACATGTTGTACACGATTATGCTGCGACATCCTTATCACTAAAAGCACACCCGGTAAGTTTTATCCGGGATAAATTGAAACGGTTACAGGTTTTTTCAGCAGAAGAAATTACACGCGTCAATGATGGCAGTTTTGTGAATGTTGCAGGATTGGTATTAGTAAGACAGCGTCCGGGCACGGCAGGTGGCATTTGTTTTATCACGATTGAAGATGAAACAGGCGTGGTGAACCTTGTCGTTTTTCAAAAACTGTTTGAAACCTATCGCAAAGAAATTTTGCAATCACGTTTACTCATGGTGTCAGGAAAATTACAGCGTGAAGGTGAAGTCATTCACGTTATCGTGCAACAATGTTTTGATTTGTCGAAACTGTTACGTGCCCTCACTGCAACAAATAAAGATGACTTGCCACTACTCACGTTAGCAAGAGCCGATGAAAAAAGTGTACCGGTTGCGCCAAGTTTCCCGGGTGCTAAAAATAAAAAATCACAGGTCAGGGAAAACGCACAGGAAAAATTATTTTCGGGGGCAAGGAATTTTAGGTGATAAACAAACAATGCTTTTGTTGCCGTCGTATTCTAATTGAAAATTGGATTAAGGAAAAGTTTCCCAAATCATTTCCCATGAGAGGACTAATGGAGAATTAACTGAAAAATTTTCTTTTCGTTTGAAGGTTCAAACGACCGTGACTATTTATAATGTAATGCACCTGGGATTAAGATTTTTCAGAATATTTGATGAAACCCCTGTTAAAAAGTCTTTAGGAAATCTTTAAATAGGATTGATTCATTAGTTATGATGTACCTTTGTCAAAAATCATCCTTAATGCCCAAAAAAGGAGCGATAAATCATTCTTCAGTCTCTTCACTTGCCAGATCTTATAATACGCTCGATTTTTTTGAAAGATTAAAAAACATGGTATCGCATACATACTTGGGAAATAACATTGATCAGTTTACAAAACCGAATCTTCATTGGCTGATCAATGAAATACTTATCGAACATTACAGAGGCGAGACTACCTTAAAAGCAAAACTTGTTGATCTTTTTATTAAGAAGGATGTCACGGCTGCCTTTGAAATCAGGGTGAATAAAAGCAGAGCTGATTTTTTGACGATAAACGGCGAGACGAGAAGTTTTGAAATTAAATCAGGACTCGACAATCTATACAAACTTCCAAAACAAATCAGTGACTATCAAAAAGTTTTCGATCACAATTATATCGTTGTGGACGAAATACATCATGCAAATGCAATAAAACTTATTCCTCCCGGTTATGGCGTCATGGTTCTTCATGGTCATATACTTACGGAAGACAGGAAGGCAGCCCCAAATTCAAATCTTGATTCTGCCACGCAACTTTCTCTGTTTACGAAAAAGGAATTTGGGGAATTCTTCAAAATAGCAGGAATCAATAGAGAAGAAGTATTAATGAATTTTGAACCAGAGGAAATCAACTCAATTTTTAAAAAGATGCTACAATCACGATACAAAAAAAAGTGGACATTTTTAAAAATCAATCAGGCAAAAATAAATTCGATTGACTATCAGTTTTTTTTCCAGCATAATATCAACCCGGATATTATTTACGGATCCAATTAAGGCTGATCAAAAACCCCATGACGCGTGTTGACTCGCATGCAATGCAGATAATGTTCCATCGCAATCCTTTTAAATTTTGCCTGACTTTTGCCGCTATCTGTTCCCGCGCGTATTGCAAGCAATGTCTGGTATCCAGGATTTTCTTGGTTCACGAATTCGGGATAGTCTGCAAGCAGCCGCTGAACAACATCAGAATCCAAAACTGCTGGCACGATCGTATCCTCAAATTCGGCCAGATTCTTTACCTCACCCTTATAGCCATAGTATAAATTTTCAACAGGATCATAAAAAATAAATCCCGGGCTGATTGTACCACCGGAGCTTAGATCATCTTTTTTGATGCCTGCATAATCTCCAAATCCATTCATCTGAAGACTGGTGCTAAACAATTCAAGCAAACTGTTGTCAGCATCGGCAATCACTTCGCCATGATCAAGTTTTACATTTTGAATTTCCGTGTTGATCGCACTTCGTAAAGCGATTTTGTAAGGTCCGAGTATTCCTGCAATGATATTTTTTTGCTTTTTTACAAAGGGATTAAGCGGTTGAGCTGTATCCATATCATAGATCAAAATATCCTGCGCTGTTAGATTCGCGTTTATTTCAGCGAGGTCAGTTTCGAATGTTCCTGTAAATGTCCGGATAGCTATTCGTGGAAAAATTGCACGTAACGCCGCTACCTGTCTCGTGATAGAATCTGTCTCGCGGCTTTTATAGAGTAATGTGGAAACCACAGGTATCATTTTGTCAGCTACCGCGGCAAACATGGAAAAAAATTCAACCCTCCTTTCGATATTAGATAACGTTGTCCTATTGAAACGAAGCACTTCATCCGACATAGAACCGGTATCCCTGATATACGTCGGCAGATCGACTAAAATATTTGCAAAATTTGGAGACAGAATATATTCCATCCAAATATCTCTTATTGCCCGAGTGTTATTCACTCTATCCTTTTCCTTGATTATTTCCAGCAGCGGAAAAATTCTTTCCTCAAACGCAAATGATTTCAACGCAAGCAATTCCTGCTGACGTGACCTGAGGGCTGGCATGTATCTAAAATTGAAGGGCATACTTATATTTTTAAAGTTTTTAACTGTTCAATTAACTCGTTGTTCGGTTCAAAATCTTCTTCCTGAAAAATCAAATCGTTCATATACAATTCCAGGAAGCTATTGTACTGATCCTTAAGCCATAAATATTTCGCGTAAATCTTCTCCTTCATTTTGTTCTTGTTCAGGTTATCTAAAATCTTTTCTCTGAAATCAGTAAAAAATTTTACCTTATCTTCTTTTCTTACAACGTGATAAAAAACATTCAAGTAGTGAAATTCACTGCTGTGCTTAATCAACAGTTTTTCATCTAGGCCCACATAACCCCTTACTTTATTTTCAGCGAGATTTTCTTTTAACAATTGATAATATTCATCGGATATTAATATCCTCGGATATACTGCATCCTTTGATTCCATGAGGTACGCGGTGGTGAGTGGTACACCCAACGCAATTCTTCTTTCGTCAATGAATTTCCCAACCGCAATCGCACCTCTTAGAAAATATCCTTTCTGAGCAAGTCTGTAGAATAGTTCGCTGATTGCAAATAACAACGAGACCATCAGGTCAGGATTTGCAATATAATCGACTGTGATACAAATGTTGTCGCTAAAAAGATAAGATCTGAAATTATCCTCATCCAGCGTATCAATCGTATCTAAAAAAGCATTTACAAATTCATTGACTTTTTGAGACTCCAAATATTCCGCGCCTTGTTCATTCATTTTTGCTTGCGCGTCCTGCTCAAATTCTTCCAATTTCTCCCGAAAGCCAAGTACATCAAGAAACGCGACAATTCTATCCTGGTATATAAATTCCCTAGCTGCCATCAATGATTGGTCAAGATTATAAAATCCTCTAAAGGTAAAATGATTTCAGAACTACCCTTAAAAGATTTTGTCCGATTAAGGTTAAAGAAAAAGACTTTCATCAAAAACGACGGTGGGAAATTATTTAATTAGAAGCGAACAATGATTTATGTTGCAATTGCAAACGACCGCGCTAATGCAAATATTAATACTAATCAGAAAGGAACATAGTGAAGTCTAACAAAAAAGACTTCTTAAATAGTTACAGATCAGAGGTAAAAAAAGGGTAGCTCAAAAACGTTGCCCTTTATTTTTTTAAATTTTCGGTTAGTCAGTACCCGGGACGGGAATTGAACCTTATTTTTTCATTTTACCAATTTCGGTACAATACGTAGTAAAATAGCTAATTCCATAGGTAACCACTCTGTTTAACTTTAATCCAAAAACAAAGATGATATAAATAAAATGGGCAACCGATGGGGCAACTATGAATAGTATTGCTATCTTTGGAGTCTAAATAATCCCCCATGCCAGAGGCAAACTTCTATCTAAAAAAAGACAAGAAAATTAAAGGTCAAAAACAAAAAGCGCTTATTTACCTAAAAATGAAATACGGTGGCAACAAAGTATTTGTATATACATTCAATCAAAAAATTGAGGTCACCAATTGGAATCCAGACAAACAACGAGTAAAAAGTAACAAGCAAACTGATTCAACAGGCGACTATTCTTTGAACGATTTACTTGACACCTTAAAAAATAGCTGCGAGAAAGCGTATAAGGAAGCATTAAAAGACGGCATTCCAGAGCCTAAAATATTAAAATCATCATTAGATAAGTTTAGAAACAAGAATGATGATAAGAAAGTTAAAAAGGAAAATACCGTCGAATTATTTGAGCTATTGGACATGTTCGTAAATGGCAAAATATCAAACAAGGGAAAAAGCAAAAGCAAAAACACTTTACAAAACTATGCAACAGTAAGAGGGCATTTGAATGAATTTGAAAAAATCCAGAAACTCTCTTTGACATATGAAAGTATCAATTTGAACTTCTTCGATAATTATGTTCACTATCTAAAAAACAGATCAAAATATCAGACCAAAATCAAAAGTTTATTTCCAGATCGAAAAAATAATCCTATCACCGATCTTGGTATTAATTCCATTGCAAAAGATATAACAGTTATAAAAACTGTTATGGGAGAAGCGGTTGACAGAAATTTAACAACGAACATTCAATTTAAGCATAAGAAGTTTTCGGTAACAGAGGAAAAGACGTATCACGTTGCATTGACAGAAGATGAAATTATTAAGTTGTACAAATACGACTTATCAAAAAAATCAAACATTGAAGGTGTAAGAGATTTGTTTGTATTTGGGTGTTTTACAGGTATGCGATATAGTGATTATTCTACCATTGATGCTGAAAATATTTTCGAGCGCGATGGTGATTTATTTATTAGAGTGATTGCCGAAAAAACCAATGAACCTGTTGTTATTCCGTGCAATCCAGTTGTAAAGGCAATATTCAAGAAATATGAAAAAAATCTAAACTGGCTACCTGGAACCATCGCTTCGCAGACATTTAATGAATATATTAAAAAAGCATGTAAAGAGGCTGGCTTGATTGAGAAAGGAAGAAAATTTGATGAACCGAAACTAGAATTATGGGAATGTGTTGCAAGTCACACGGCGCGGCGATCTATGGCGACTAACTACACGCTTGAAGGCGTTCCCGCAAGAATCCTTATGAAAATTACCGGACACAAAACAGAAAAATCATTTAATAATTACATCAAAATCTCAGAGCAACAGGCCGCTAATGAGTTGTTGATCCACATAAAGAAAAAGGATTGGAGTAGCATTCTTATGAAAGTGGCATAGCTAACAAAGTTCTAAAAGTTCCAAAAAATTAGAACAAAAAATATTTTAAAAAAATATTTGGATTCAAGTCGTTGCATTTTATAACGTTGTCTTTAGAACAATGTTCGCATATCCATAAACGTTAGTAAGTGTCAAATTTTGTTATTAGGTTTGAGTTATTAAAACTTAACAATATGGCTAAGAAAAAAAAGCACACAAACAATAAAAGATTTATCGCTTACGAAATGCCAACTGCAAAAGACATTCATAAAAGTGCTTTAGATTTATTTGACAGTGCTATGGAAAGACGTCAGTTAATGGAGCAACAGAGACAGAGTGACGATGAATTTGAGAAGTGGATAAATAATTGCTATCAAACCTTCCCACAACATGATTTTAAAGATTGCATCAATTGCGAGTTTATTATAGGATTGAATTGATAAAAATATTTGGGCCTGCGTATAGCAGTGGTGGCGCGTTCGACCAAGCGCGCCGCCTTAATGCCTGGTAAATTTAAGCCTCAATATTTTGAGGTTTTTTTAATTCATTAAAAGTAGATTTACTAACATTTTTTATGTCTAATATTTTTCTTCAAATGAATGCGGTTTATTAAGCCAAATCCTTTGCCAATGCGGATTTGAATAGGTGAATCACTTTTATAGTTAATACAAAATCCGATTGTAAATTTGTAGAAGGCTAATGCACTTTATTGCACAAGCAAAAAACAGGACGTATCTTTGCACTTTAAACACTGATAGGAAAAGGCTACGGCAAGTACTTCAGTGATCTAATCTAAAAGCGGTATCCACTCCGCCCTATTGTCGGAGAGGCCCGACAACGGAAAAACCATCCGATTAAAAACAGGGGACTTTTGAAAGCGGCCAAGCCAGGCTAAACAACAGGCGACAATCAAAAAAATATACCTCATTGTTAATTCCATGCGTATAAGCGCGTGTAGGAAATTTTTTTAATCACAGCAAAAGCTAGTGGATATGGCGGTTATTTCTTTAGAACAAACAGTTCGCGCTATAGTGCGCGAAGAAATGAAAAGCATTTCCGGCGATGCGGAAAAATTCATTGATATAAAAAGGGCTGCGGAATTATTATCGTGTTCGGTACACGCTATTTATAGGCGGACTTGTGAAAACAAGATTCCATTTTATAAGATATCGGGTAGAATCCTGTTTCGCGAAAGCGAATTGGTTGATTGCGTCATTAAAGGAAGAAGGAGGGTTATAAAATGAGTACCGTAACTTTTGAAAACCTGCCTTCAATGGTGGCACAATTACTTCAGGAATTGAAAGAAGTAAAATGCGCAACCGAATCTATTTTGCAAAAACAAAATAAAGAATTGTCCGAAAAATTACTTTCTCCCTCTGAAGCATGTAAATTATTTCAGCCATCAATATCTAAGGTTACTCTCGATTCATGGGCGCGGAAAGGTTTGATAAAAAAACACGCGATTGGTGGACGAGTTTATTTCAAGTACACTGAAGTAATGGAGGCGCTCAAATCATTGAAGAAATACAAACATTAAACGGAATTAATCACAAAAATGCCCATGATCGTTACTCATGGGCATTGAAAATATTTTGGAAATGCAGCAGCAAAAATACGAAAATTTTGAACACAGTACAACATTTGCAAGTAATAAAATCACAATTCAGGATCGCGCTACAACGGCGGATGCATTATTATTTTTTGCAGAAAATATAAAGCAAGTTCAACATGCAAAAGATATTACCATTGACGTTTTTTTAGATAATATTCAGAATGGATTTTGGCAAGATTTTGTAATTCCTGTTTGGGCAGCAAAGGACAAGATGGAGCGGCGTACACTGAAGGAAAAAGCGCCTTACGTATGTGTCTCAGGTACGGGCGCGCATAGATCGGAGGCCGGAATAAATCAGCATTCCGGTTTTATTGCAATTGATATAGACGATATTGATATAGCAAAGACAAAAAAAATATTACGCAACGATCAATATGTTTTTTCCTGTTTTAATTCTATATCTAATACAGGTTTATGTGCGATAATAAAAATCAACGGTGAGAAACATGCCGAATCGTTTTTAGGATTGCAAGCGTATTTTTTTGAAAAGTACCAAATACTTATTGATGAATCCTGTAAAGACGTTTCGCGTCCAAGATACGTTTCATTTGATCCTTCGCTATATAGAAACGATCACAGTAAAATATTTAAAGAATATCCAAAAAAAGAAACCGCAGCACTTAGGAAGGAAAGGTGTAAAGGCGCCGTAGCAGTTAGGCGTGATTTTGAAAATATCACTCTTAGGGAAATTGAAGAAAAAAGGGAAAACATTGTTCCGAATTATGTGACCTGGCGCAACGTTGGGTTTGCTTTAGCGAATCAGTGGGGCGAATACGGAAGATTATATTTTCATCGAATCAGTGTTTTTGGCGACTACGATCCGCGTAAATGCGATAAGCAATACGATGCGTGTTTGAAAGCGGATAGCGAAGCGAAGAAGGGAAAAAAGATCGCTACAATAAATTATCTATTCGAGTTGTGTAAGACTGCGGGTATTTCCACTGAATCCGAGATAACCCGGTTTGCAAAAGAAGTAGCGTACATGAACAAGCGCGCGGGCATTTCTGTAGAATCTTCCATAAAAAATATTAACGAAGAAAATTTATCAGGGGCCGGACTAACGCATGATATAGTTATTGAAATTGTTAACCAGGTTTTCGAAAAAGACGTTTTTATTGAAGGGGTTACTATTCAATCTTGCGCCAAACTCTATATTAAAGAACACTACGATTTAAAAATTAATTCCCTCACAAATAAACATGAAAACGCGGGCAAAGAAGTTTCTAATTATGATATGCACGGAATAGAGTTGGATTTGCGGGAACAGTTTCCAGAACTTGACTACGCAACAATTTCAAAACTGCTCGATTCTAAAGCTGTTCCCAAATACAATCCGATACTAGATTTTATCGAGCGCAATAAAGATCGCGGACAATCTGGGTCAATAGATAATTTATTTTCTTGTATTGAAACAGAAACAGGCGTAGGCATTCGCGACGACTATGCTATTTACTTCGGCAAAAAATGGCTGGTCGGAATGATTGCGTGTCTATACGAAGATGTTTCCCCGCTTATGCTCATACTTTGCGGAACAAAACAAGGGACGGGAAAAACATTTTTTTTCGAAAACTTATTGCCAAAAGAATTAAAAAAATATTGCACAATAAAAAATTTGTCCTCGCTTTCAAGTGATACGTTTAAAAGGGATATGGATATTGCTATTTCGCGCTATTGGCTAATCTATGATGATGAAATGAGCGGTAAATCCCGAAGGGATGAAGGAATTATAAAAGCGCTCTTGTCAACACATGAAACAAATGTACGCGCCGCATTTGCAAAGCATGAAGAAAATAGAAAACGCATTGCATCATTTGGCGGAACCACAAACGACTTACAAATTTTAGGCGATCATACAGGTAACCGTAGATTTATTCCGATTGAAGTGTTAAGCATTGACCAGGAAAGGAAAGATAGAATTGATCCGGTTGAGTATATAATAGAAGCATATCATTTGTATCGGTCGGGATTTAATTACAAAATCCTGGGTAGTGATATGCGATTGCTAAATGAATGTACCGGAAAATTCAATAAAGTATCTACTGAGTTTGAAATGGTGCAATTGTATTATGAGGCGCCGGTGAGTAAACACGACAATACCGGCGTTTATAGAACAGCCACCGATATAAAAAATAAATTGGAAATGAATAGCCGGGAAAAAATGAATTACAACAAACTTTCGGCAGCGCTAAAGAATATTGGCATTGAAGGAGTGCGAGAAAAGAGAAACGGAATAGTATCAACCTGGTATTTTGTGAGTGAACGAAATACATTCTCGCAACCGCATGAAAGCGCTCCGAGAATATTAAATACTCCTTTTTAAAATACTAAAGGTTGCAGCGTAAGCAGCAACATTGCCGGAGTATTACGGTAGAAAAAAATACATAGGGTAGTAGTAGTATTTTTTAAATCCTATATACTCCTAGTGAGTTGATGCTACCGCTGCAACCGGAATTATCACACGATTGTTTTTTGCAGTAAATTTTAATATAGTATATGATGCCGTGAGAACTGAATTGGTAATGATAGCAGGGTTAGGATAGGCGAATTTTTGACAAAACAACACTAAGGGTAGTAATAGAAATAATGATTTAAATCGCCTCTAATACGCTATAAAGTAATAAGGTTCAATTCGAAGTAGGGGTACAATACTGCGTTATAATATATTGATTTACAAATATTTAATATTTATATAGTTAAAAGGTTGCCCATACGGTTGCCTTTTACTTCTAAAATCACAAAAACAATAAACCTTAAATCAAAAAGCAATGCACATATCATCTACCGGCCAAATAGCGGGTTACAATAACAGACCCGACCCAATAGACCTAAATACAATCCTTGCAAAAGACCTGATAGAACCCGTCAGCCTGTTAATCGGAGATACGGAAGGCTTTTACGGAGACAAGACTATAGAAGCAGAAAGATTTCTTTTTGGTGTAAAATGTCAGTACGAAACTTGTGCAAGTGAACCGGGAGATGACCCCGAAAAAGTTTTGTATTGGGTAGATTATGTCATCAGAAATCACTACGGAACAAAACAAGAATACACCCATTTGCTAGTTATGCCTATTAACAAACTTGTGAATGATATAGGCGATCCAAAAGAGCTTGACGCCATCTATACAATTGCCCACGATTGGGCGCAAGGATTGAATAAGAAAATAGTTTTAATAATCAATAACAAATAATTCATGCCGTTTAAAAAAGGACAAAGCGGGAACCCATCTGGAAAAAAACCAGGCACTTTGGCAAAAAGAACTATAGAACAGTTATCTAGGTCACGACAACTTTTAGAGAAAATTGAGGCACACGCAAACTTTGATGTAATGCTAGACAGCCTAACACCAAAGGAACTGGCATCGTTGTACGTCAACCTTCTTGAATTTTGCGAGGCGAAGCTAACCCGTACCCAACACACAGACAGCGAAGGCGGCCCACTTGTAATAAAAGTGCAACACAGCGTTAGCGCTCCTACAATGCCGCTACAGATTGAAAACACTGAAGTCGTAGAGGCGGAAATAATACCAATTAAAGTAACGGATAGCAAAAAACCTTTCTAATATGAGTAATGAAATTATAATCGAGTGGCCAGAATGGAATAAAATAATTAACGACAGGTTTGTAGAGTTAATTCATAACCGCGACCGTTATTTAATCCTGTACGGTGGTCGTGGATCATCAAAGTCGGATGCAATGGCAAAGAAGCTAATTTATAGATGCATCAACGAGCCTTATTTTCGCTACTTGCTTATAAGAAACGAATACAGTACGATCAAAGAAAGCAGTTACCAAACAATTAAGGATATAATAATTGATTTGGGGTTAGATTCTCTTTTTACTTTCAATTTGAACCCGCTAGAAATTACTTGCTTCAATGGAAATAGGTTTATCGCCAGAGGATGCGATGATACAACCAAACTAAAATCCGTGAAGGATGTTACAGGCGCTTGGTATGAAGAAGATATTGTAAGTGAATCAGATTTCATCACTATTTCTACATCAATACGCACACATAAAGCCGAATACTTGCAGGAAATTTTTACTGTTAACCCCGAAGTGGAGGGAGATTATACGCAAAATTGGTTCTGGAAAATGTTTTTTGAGGGCCATGATGAACTAAGTTTTAACAATAATACTAGTGTGCAGATTGAGAAAAACACAACTGTAGAAATGAAATATACGGTACATCATTCTACGTATAAGGATAACCGTTGGATAACTCCGCAATTCATTGCCGCGATTATGGAAATGAAGCGTACTAATCCATACTACTATACAATTTATTGTTTAGGGCGATGGGGAAACAAAATAACAGGGGGACAATTTTTTAGATTGTTTTCAATTGCTAAAAATGTCGCGCCGGTTGAATATAATCCCTCGTTACCGCTTTGGTTATCTTTTGACTTCAATACGATGCCAGGCGTTAGTTGTGGAATATTTCAGGTTGAGGGAAAAGTATTACGAATGATTGATGAAATTCAACTTGCAAGCCCTCGCAATAATACAACGTCTGTAGTTAACGAGGTTATCAGAAAATTTCCAAATCACAACACGGGTGTGAATGTAACCGGCGACGCAAGCGGTCGCCACGCAGACACTCGCACAGTTGCGGGATTTAATGACTACACAATAATTGTACAAGGATTATTAAAACAATACAATTATGTGCGCGACCGGACACCAAACCTAAACCCGCCCGTTCAGGTAAGCGCAAATTTTGTTAACTCAATTTTCGAATCGGGCGAAGTTGGTTACAAAGGAATAAAAATAATAGTTGGCGACAATTGTAAAAAAATGATAAGCGACTTATTGTATTTGTTAGAGGCGGATGACGGAACTGCATTGAAACAAAAAGTAAAAGACAAAGATACGGGAGCGACCTATGAACGCTACGGACACTTTGGCGATCTTTTCCGATATGCTGTTTGTACAATATTTGAATCAGATTTTCATAGTGCAAAGAAAGGCGGAAAAAGCGGTTTTAATATTACTGTCGGACATAATACACAAACCTCGAACACACGGGGCTTAATTGGAGATCGGACACCCGGCGTATCACGTTGGAAATTCTAATAATAAAATCAACTCTATGAATCTTGAAGCAGCCGCGCACAATCTTTATATCAATCAACCGGACAAAATAGAAAAATATATAGAGGAAACTCATTCAAAATTGCCAGATCACAAACGAGGAGCAGTATTTTATTCTTGCCTTATGAGTGAAGCGAGTTTACATTGGGGTTGCGAATTGAAACCACAAATATTTGAACGTGTTATTAAACATTGCCAGGCATCAATTAAAATAATACTGAAACCGAAAAAGCTAGATCGCTTCGCCGATTTTCTAAACGATGCAGGAAAGAAAATTGAAAGCAAACTTGTAGAAATATACAGCAATAAAGAGCCGCAATACACCGCAATGGGATTGATCGCAATGTATGACCTGGGTTTACTCAAAACTAATCCTGCATCTGCTGTCGAAACAAATCAATCTGCATTAGTGCGTTCATTGCAGAATGATTTAAACCCAAAGTTGACCAGGCAAGCGTTACAACTTGCTCATTATTCGGAAAGCGGATTTAGTAAACATAAAAGCGAAAGGAAGTTTCATTTGAAGATGATTCAATATTTAGTTTGACAGCGCAGATTATTTTTTAAGAAATTCATCTACTGATCTCCCCAATTTTTTAAAGAGAAATTCACCGGCATAGTAACTAGAAATAGCGGCTACCATGAAAATCATGACGTAAAATTCAAGATTAAAAAATAATTTGTCCTCAACACTCAAGGTTAATAAAATAATAACATGCGATATAGATAGAAGCATAATAATATTAATCAGTATCTTTTGAGCAGGGTTTTTTGAAGTAATTTTTGACATTTTTACAATCTTTTTTACATCTTTTATTCTTGCATTTACTGCAACGCGATAGTCTCTTTTCGATACTAATATTTTATAAACGATACCGTCACCACTATTGAGTAATAAGGGCTTTAATGTAATTGAATTAATATCGGAAATTGAAACAACTTCTAAATCTTCCGGTATTTTTTTGATCACTTCGGTACTCAATACTTGGCAGTCATCGAAAAATGATATTATTATCGAGCTATCGAAATCGCTTTTCTCAATAGCAATATTTCCAATATTTGTTATCTGCATAATCAGCAAGACTATATCATTTACCTCTCTATCGTCATACGTCACTTTAACCCTACCTTCAGATATTTCAGTATTGGATAAAATTTTGTTTTCAACCAGCAGTCTATAGGCCAGGCTTTTTTGTTTACTCTGTAATAGATAAATTATAAAGGGGACAATGATAGCGACTGCAATACTAACTATAGTTAAAGTGATATTATCCATATTACTAGGGGTTAAAACACAAATCTAAAATAATTCTCTTGCAATATTTTTTCTGCAAATTCACTCGCCTAACCTAAGTGTAATTTTGTATCTACGATTTACAGTTTAATTGTTTAAACTTTTTTCATGAACATTTCCCGGTGCGTTTCTACGCACTGGGTTTTTAAAATTTATTTAATGCGCCGTACTTATAAAGCCTCTCACATAAATTTTGAGCAAGTAAAAAATATACTAGCATCAACAGGCGTATTTTTTATTTATACCCGGCCTCAAACAAAAAATTGGTTTATCAGCGATGATTTTGAGGTTGCAGATATGAGCAGCGTAGAGAAGAAAGCACGACAATTAAAACCGATCATAATCGAATACCAAGACGCCCCAAAATTTACGCACCGATTGAAAGGTATTGCGGAGGCTAATCGGATACCAATATTGATTTTGTTACCACAACTACCCAGCTATGCAACATTACTACGCTCATAAAATAAAAAAAGACGAATTACTAAAGCTAGTGTCGAAACCTGGTGAAATTTCAATTATGCACGTTGATGAAAATAGGTTTCCGCCTCACAGATTGCCAATTGTGAAACAAATAACAGGTGTGCCGATCAGATTGATCAATACTTTTTTTCTTGGATGTTCACCGATAGAAAGGATTGGCGAATTGTTACAGCGATTGAGATACGAAAAACTAAACGATACAAAAGGTTTTATTGTAATTGATCATCTTGATAATTTATTGAATGATCCTTTCGACGGAGAAGAAACAACCGCGCTGTGGGAGTTGTTATTATTAATCGCAAGTGAAATGAAGGCCCACGTGGTTGTACTACATCGTTACACACTTAACAAAATAAAAATATAAAACGTACACTTATGAAAAGTTTGCAAGAGCTAGAACAGATTATTAAAAACCGGGAAGGAGTTGATTTTTTTACCGATTCCATGAATAACAGGAAACGGAACCCCGGCGGTTACGACAAAGCTATGAATGACGCCGTTGTAGCAGGCAGAAAAAATGCCGAAGATTTTTTAAAAATAGCCCGCGATATTTCAGCACCAGGTCACGAAAGAAGTTTTTCGATGTATAAGGAATTATTCGATTGTATGCCGTCTAAGGTTGAGGACTTTTTTATAAAAAAAGCGCAAGCAGATAGCGGATATAAACCTGTTGAATATAGAAATGGCTCGAAAGACAGTGAAATTTTGAGCGGCGCTAGAACCTTTACGCGTCCCGATGGTAGCACCATTAAAGTAGTGCCAGTCATGAACACGCTGGATGGACAAGCGGTAATGGATAATTATAAAAAATATTTTAAGACGCGTATCGACGCTATGGGTTATGACGGCATTGAAAAAGATCAAGAAGATTTTTGGAACAAATATGGTTATCCGGCTAGCGATTTTGTAAACAACACTTGGAAAATTTAACGCTGTTAACATGCCGGGCAAATTAAATTTTTCAAAAGAAGCGATTGAGGCGCTTATTGCTGACATCGTTGATGGCTCGATAGATAAGGATAATTTACCTGAGCCTTTATATTTTGCAATCGTTGAACGATTAAAAAAAGCGCTATATGAAGGTTTTGGTGGATCGTTATCTGATTTTAAAATTGATACAAGAGATTACGAATTGCTTGCAGAGTTGCGTGAAAATATTTACATGTTTTCAGCAGCAAAGACGTACCAACAAGTCCGCGAAATGACCGACGCGCTAACCGATGATGAAGGGAAAATAAAACCGTTTGTTGCGTTTAGAAACGAAGCGTTAGAAATTTTCAATACCTACAATGTAAATTATTTACGCGCCGAATACAACACAACATTAGGCCAGGCGCAAAGTGCTGTGCAATGGGTTAGCATTGAAAAGCAAAAAAGCGTATTACCTTATTTGCGTTATAGTGCAATTGAAGATGAAAATACTTCTGAAATCTGCGCACCACTTGACGGCATAACATTGCCAGTTGATGATCCTTTTTGGGACGACTATATGCCGTTGAATCATTTCAATTGCAGATGTACAGTGCAACAACTATCCGAAAGCGATGCAGATGTTACAAAAAATTCCAAACTAGAAGAAGCAACTAACAAAGCAGACGAAAATATAAAAGATGTTTTCAAAATGAATCCTGGTAAAGATGGTTACATCTTCAAAAAAGACCATCCATATTTTGAAGTCGCAAAAGGTGACAAGGGATTAGCAAAAAGAAATTTTGACTTACCAATTCCAGACGAAGATTAAAGAAAATTTTCTTCACATTGAATTTATCCGCCGTCATTCGGATAAGTCGAAGCCTTCTGTTTCGATAGAGCGCTTTTTTATTAATCAAATTTTGAGAAGCTCTTTGTTTCGGGATCATATCCTATTCTGTACTGCTTTTCATACATTTTTCCATAAATCGTTTCATATTTAAAATCAATATAAAAATCAAATGGCGTATTTAAGATTTTGTCATACGGCGTCGAAAAAGAAATTGGATAATTCAAAGTTTCACCCGCGTAAATAATTACGTCGTTAATTCCTTCCTGTGGACTATTGCATTTACAATTTTGGTTTATTTTGTTCTTATCGACAATTCTGGAACTTGTACTTTTCAGAATTTTTATTGGCAATTGTCCTTTATTCATAATCAAAAAATCAACAGTGTATTCCTTGGTTATGGAACAAGGAAGCGGATAAATAGTCGTATCCATTTTTCGTTCATTGAATATTTTATAAGCCTCCGACAGCTTATGAAATATTGGGAGATTATATAGTCGCAAAATTGAATCATTGGCCTCATTATAATCCTTCTGCCATGAATAAAAGGACAAACAATGAATTAACTGAATATGGTCATCCTTCCTATTATTTACTCTATCCCATTCGTAATAAATATCAGCAGGATACCCCAAAGCCGAATCAACATTTTGATACGTATATGGCGTGGAGTAAGTTATAAACTTAATTTTTTGAATATACACGCTGCTATTATTGAAGGTATCTAGTTCGTTCGCTTGTCTCTGTGCTAACTGATATTGTTTTTTCAATATTTCTAATTCTTGTTTCTTAGAAATGCTATCCCAAACGTGCTGCTTATTCGATAGTTCGAACTGAAATTTTGCTAATTCTACTTGTCTGGCAGCAAGTGAATCCTGTTGCATATTTAATTCTAGTTGTTTTTTAGTGACGCTATCTTGCTGACTAGCTAATACACTATCACGATCCATCTGCTTATTAAAATTATTTTGAGCCTGACTAATCTGTTTATTCGAATAATTGCATGTACTCACCAAAGCAATGATTGATATGAGCGCGACAAAAAAAGCGGGGATCGCGTTAACTAATGCGGCCTGAACGGTCGCTTTCTCATGCCATTTTTGTCCAGACATTTTTATGAATTTAGAAAAGCTATAATTACCGATAACCCTCGAAGATAACCAATACTAATTATTTTAGCAAACATATTTATAAATTCCGCACATTGATAAATATGATAACCTTCAACAAAAAGCGAGACCTAAGTCTCGCTGATCTATCTTCTTTATTACCCGCAATCCGTCAGGATTTAGGAAAAGGCCGTGAAATCTTCCAAAAAAACGACCTCCGCAGTTATTGAGATAGATAAAATATTTCTCCCTGTTTTATGTCGTAAATAATTGTCTCTTGCGTGTGATTCGTAAAGAGCAACATTTTTATAATCGTATTACCCGCTTGATTATTCATTGTAAAAAACTGCGCTTCATGTTTGGCATCACTAATACAAAACATGTACTTCACATTGTTGTATTGCTCATTTAAAGATTGTTCGGCAAGAGAGAGTGTGTCCACATTAACTATTTAGATCGTTTATTAAAAGCAATAGTTCAACTGATCATTCTAAAATGGGTTTTATTTTGTAACAGGTTTCAAATATAAACAAAATGACCAAAAGGTCATTGAACGGAATACAGATTTTGTGGACTTTCAACAAATGTATATCAAGGATAAAAGACTTTTAAAAAAAGTTGCCTTCAGTTTGAAACAGATAAGAGAAAAGAAGGGATTAACTCAAAGTGATGTTTATAACGAAATTAATATTCATGTTGCCAGGATCGAATTAGGCGAACGTGACGTTAAACTTAGTACTTTATCTTCTTTACTCGCCTTTTATAAAATCAAGATTTCCGATTTCTTTAAAATGATTGAAGGGTGAAAACACCCTTCTAGATTGGGTTATTATCCCATTTTACCGATACCGTTACAAAATAACTTACAGTATATGTGCATGCAGCAAGTGCGTGGCATAAGAAAGCGACAGCCCTGATTATTTTTTGATTGGGGCTTTTAATTATCTTTACTGTTCCATTCGTCTCGCGTTCAAAAGAAATACAGCTATGCGCGAGAAAGTTTCAGTTAAGATAAAAGGCAACGCTCACAGGATCGAGATTGAGAAAGTACAAGAAGATTCCGAATATGTTTACTACAACGTGTACGGGCGCGACAGAAAAGTAACTTTGTGTTATTCAAACAAGCGAAACACATGGTATTTGGTTAATGGGCAAATGAGCAATGATAGTATTATTGAACTAGTTAAGGCGATACGTTTTTAAACTAGAGCAAATTATTTACATTATATTATTTAAAAAAAAATGGATTGGACGGAAATAATAGCAAAATTAATTGAATCGGCTGCGCAAGTATTAATATTTGGCGTCGCCGCACACCGCATTCAAAAATCTATCGACAATGGAGCAGCGAAAAGAATTGAAGAATTTAAAAGTACTCTTAAAGTTATTGAATCAAAAGAAGGGTCACTGCACTCTAAGCGGTTAGAGGTAATTGAGGCAATGTATAAAAAAATAGTTGAATTAGACTACGCAATGCGGACGCTGGTTAGCCCTATAAAATACGGATCAGATAATGAAAGTAGTTTAATTTTAAAAGCAGACGAGAAATTTCGGGACTTCAATATGTTTTTTGAAACTAATACAATATATTTTTTACCAAAAACATGTAAGGAAATTGATGTTATCAGACGTACGTTTTACGACGGATTAGTTGACTATAATCAACCTGTATTTTTAAAATCAATGAATGTAGAGGATAAGGAGGTGTTGCGGGAAGCGATGATAAAAGCGAATGAAGTTTATAAATCGGTAAAAGATAAAATACCTGTATTGAGAGGAAATATTGAGATAGAGTTTAGAGAGATTTTGAGTGGTAAATAATTTCAAATTTCATTTATGCTCGCGAAGTAAATTTTAATTACAGCTAGCTATTGATTTTGAGCTTGCGTTATTAACAACAGTCTATCAAAAACTACCACTGTATGATTGTGTTCGTCAAAGGAATACATTAATTCCCTTCCGGTTTTGCAAAAATAGAACCTTGGTTCCTCTTTGTTACCCAGCCTACAAGTATTATACACAGACTTAAATAACTGATCATATTCTGCTTGGTCTTTAAAATGAATACCACCCTGATAACAAGAATCTGTCAAATAAAGGTCGATGTGATAATCATTTGTTTCAATTGTCGTTATAAATATTTTTTTAATTGGGTCATGGGCAAAAAGTTTTGGTTCCTCCCTAGTTAATCCTTTTAAAAACATGATTGTCTCTTTCATTGATGTACCTAGAACCGTTTTCATTATTTCGTTTGCACTCATCTGGCCAAAAGCCGAAGTCATAAGAAAGATAAATGCGAGGTTTAAAAAGTATTTTCTACACATTTTTCGAAGATAAGCTAAACTTACAAATCTCACCTTAGCATACGTTGTGGCTGCAAAATGAGAGGAGTAAAAATATCGGAAGTTTTTAATTACTACTTTCGGCTTGTATTTTCGAAAATATAATTTTTATGCAACAACGCGCAACAATGATAAGGCTTGCCTTAATTCAATTATATTCAGCCGTCGAACACTATTGCGATGGTAATTTTGTTTCCGCGATAACCTTGGCGGGGGCGGCGGAAGAAATTTTAGGCGCTATTGGTGAAAAAAGAAAAAATATAAGCACCGTCTTAATGAATAAACTATTCGATGATAAACTGGCAAAATCAAACAAAAGATCACAGAAATCGAAGTCTAAAATTGCGCAAGAAATTTATCCGATAAAAAACTTGCTTAAACACAATGACAACGGTATTAATAGAATTATGAAGGCGGATTTTAAATTTGAAGCCGAATCTCTCATTGTGGGAGCGGTAACAAATTATCAGATTATAACTGGAAAACTTCCGCGTGCGAAACTTATCCGCGAAGTCCATAACCACATCTGCGGCTAACTCCTAAAAAAGGGCAACCAATCGGGCAACTCTAAAATACAAAAACCCGTCAAACATAGCGTAGACGGGAGTTACAGGATTTTTAGAGTACCCGGGACGGGAATTGAACCCGTACTTCCGTTTCGGGAAACAGGATTTTAAGTCCTGCGCGTCTACCAGTTCCGCCACCCGGGTAAATAGTAGTAGAATAAAAAAATTATAAAGCAATCATCTTACAAACAAAAAATTCCATCCGCTTCGAATGGAATTTATAAAGAGCGGAAGACGAGGTTCGAA
>JAFDYD010000031.1:97755-130829 GCA_018267615.1 Bacteroidota bacterium
GGTTGCGCTCTACCAGCTGAGCTACTTCCGCGTATTTGCTAATGTGAAAATATGAAAATGTGGAGATGTGAAAATTCGAATACAACATTTTCACAGTTCCTATATTTTTCACGCTTCCATATTTGCTATTATTTCCAAGAGCTTTCAAACTACTTCCCTTATTATTTTGAAAATATCGAATGTGAAGACGTGAAAATTCAGATACAACATTTTCACATTTCCCACACTCCTCACATTTCCACATTTTCTAAGGGGATGCAAAAATAGGGAAACCGTTGCTTTTCTTGAAATATTTCCTCTACTTATATTGAGGCGTGTATAGCGTATTTGAGGGGACGCTGGTATCGGGTTTTCCTTTATAACGGTGTGTATATAACCCGTAACAACCGCCTAACAAAAATGCCACTACACAAAATACCTGCAGGTAAAACAGGAATACTGAGGAGTTTACCCAGTTATAAGCGAAATCTTTTAGTTTGGGGTTTTTTATTTCTTGTTCCTGATCCATAGCGTTGGTTTTGCCTCGCAAAAATAACAGATTCGTATTTAAAATCAACTTTTGTTTCCGACAATTTCGATAAAAGTTTTTTTCCCTCTTACAAAATGTTTCCAGGCCACACTGTGTCTAAACCAGCCATCCAATTGGCCTCTTCTTTGCCTGGGAAATACACTCTGGTTCCGATTCCAAAACACCCATTTCAAAAACGCAAGATGCGCCTCCCCGATCGCCATAAAATAAATTCCTTGTCCCGCAAACAACGATTTCCATGCAGAAACAGCATCCAATAAAAACCGAAAAGGGATTTTCCAGAACAACTGCGGATAAGGAAGATTTTTCGCCAGCATGATCAGGTTATTGCGAAAATTCAAAAAAACTTTTCGCTCATTTCCTTTTGGTAGCGTTCCTCCGCCAACATGATACACGACGGAGCCAGGACAAACATATACATGAAAACCTTCCAGCTGAAGTCGCCAGCAAAAATCGATCTCTTCCATATGTGCAAAAAAATATCCGTCCAATCCTTGCAATTCATGATAGAGAGGAGCTCTTACAAACATCGCTGCGCCGCTGGCCCAGAATACTGGCTGCGTGTGATCATATTGTCCATGATCTTTTTCGCACACGTCAAATATCCTTCCCTGCGCAAAAGGATAACCCAGACAATCCAGCCATCCGCCTGCAGCGCCTGCATATTCAAATGTATCTCTGTGTTTGTAGCTGAGTATTTTCGGCTGACAAGCCCCGATCTGTTTATTATTTTCCATCAGTTCGATCACGGGCTCTATCCAACCTCGTTCTACTTCTACGTCAGAATTTAATAATACATAATAGTCGCTGGTCACTAGTTTCAACGCCTCGTTGTACCCGGTTGCAAATCCAAAATTGCGTGAAAGGGTAATTACTGTTACGTCAGGGTAATTATCTTTTAAGAAAATGAGAGAATCATCTGTTGAAGCATTATCCGCAACAATCACTTCTTTATTCTCATAAGTGCTGTTTAATACAGAGGGAAGAAATAATTCGAGATATTTTCGTCCGTTATAGTTGATGATAACGACGGCAACTTTTGGTAACACTATAGATAATGGCTTAGTAAATGATCTCCAAAAATAAGCGGAGCAAAAGGAAAAGCAAAATTAAAACGATGAGTGATGAGTGATGAGTGATGAGGTGTAAGGTGTAAGGTGTAGGGTGTAGGGTATGACATACCTTATACCTTATACCTTATACCTTACACCTCACATCTCATTACTCATCACTCATCACTCATCAAATCAAAATGATTCTATAAATTCGATGCATGATTGATCGTCAATTCAACTGGCGCTTGTTATTGGCTATTCTCGCAATCGGCATCGTATCCGGAACTATTTTTTATTCGCAATATCTCGCCAAAAAAATAAGAGAAGAAGAACAGCAAAAAGTGGAACAATGGCTCGCTGCGAGTAAAGCCATTTTAAATAATGATCTTACGCTTCCGAATTTAATCCGCAACGAGCAACATTCGATTCCCATCATCGAAACGAATGAAAAAGACAGCATCACTAATTTTTTCAATCTCGATTCTGCAAAAGCCGTCAACGACAAATCTTACCTCATCAATAAATTGAAAGAATTCAGTGTTCAAAACAAACCGCTGGAAGTGAAATGGAGCGATACTCCGTATACTGCTAACCGTTATTATTATGGTCACACTGTTTTGCTCGGACAAGTGCGTTATTATCCGCTTGTTCAATTATGTATTGTCGCGTTATTTATTTTCTTCATTGTGTATTCAATTACGGTGAGCAATAGGGCCACACAAAACCAGGTATGGGCGGGTATGGCGAAGGAAACAGCTCATCAATTAGGTACGCCTATCTCCTCGCTGGAAGGATGGATAGAAATGTTGAAAGAGAGCGGCACGCGTGAAGATATTCTTACAGAACTTGAAAAAGATGTGAGCCGTCTCAAACTTGTTTCCGACCGTTTTGGGAAAATCGGCAGCACGCCGATCGTGGAGAAATCGGATATTATTTCCCAAATAAGAAACATGGTTGAATACATCAAAAAAAGAACAACTGATAAGGTTCATTTTGAAATCAACACACACGATGCGCAAATTATAGAAGCCAGTATTTCCAAACCGCTATTCGATTGGGTGATAGAAAATTTATTAAAGAATGCACTCGATGCAATGGAAGGGAAAGGAAAAATTTCCGTCGATATCAAAGATGATAAAAAAGAAATTTTAATTGATGTGAGCGATACCGGCAAGGGAATCAGCGCTGCCAATATCCGTCGCGTCTTTAAACCAGGATTTACAACCAAAAAACGTGGATGGGGATTGGGACTTAGCTTGTCTAAACGCATCATCGAACAATATCACCAGGGAGAGTTATTTGTAAAACAATCTGACCTGGGAAAGGGCACAACATTCAGAATTGTATTAAAAAAAATCGGCTGAATAAAGTCTACCATTATTTAATCCGATTGTACGATCTATTTCTATGTGAATGATTTATTATGAAGAAAATAATTTTCATACTATGTATGATGGCTGACTGTGCATTTGCGCAGCAGAAAGAATCATCTGTTCCAGCAAAAAAAAAATCAGTTGTAGTAACCGACACTGTTCGCGAGGTGGTTATTAGTATCATTCCAAATGCGATGGTCAATAAAGATTTAAAACCGGTAATCGGTGATAGCTACGAGATGCTGCAACAAGCAATTGATTTTTATATTAATACCGGCATTAAAATAAAACTCGCTGCAGGTAATTATTATATATCCCGCCCGCTCGTTATAGCAAGAGTTGCAAATGGGAAATATGCACATGTTGCGCTTGATATCGAAGGCGCAATCAATTCAAAAAACGCAGCAGATGGCACAACAAATATCATTACTACATTTACCGAAGGCTTTGGTATAGGAATACAACTTGGAAAATCAGTTCATATTTCAAATCTTGCAATCCAAGGAAAATATGTACAACCTCGATCCTTCAGCCAGATATCTGTTGACACTTTAGATTTCGCCGATTGGGATGATCGCGTTTGCGGACAAAATCCAACTTCACCCTATGCGGGTATTGTTGTGGATTTTGCAAGCGATCCGGCATTTTATAAGAATACAAATTATAAGATGTATCCCGGATTGGAAAAATGGTATTTAAGTGGGATGAGTCGCAGTGGATCAACGCAGGTTTTTGTAGAAGGTGTTTCTATAAAAAATTTTATTGTTGGGTTCATCGTAACTCCGTCCAATCAGCAGAATGGAGAAATCATTCATCTTTATCATAGTCAAATAGGCCCAACGAAAGTTGCATACGCACTTTGCCAAGCGCAATCGAAGCAATGTGAAGTGAAGGATTTGGAAATATGGGAAACCACGCACACGGTATTTGACAACGTAACATACGGATTTCACCATGGGGATGGGGCTGCAAGTCCCATGGTGGATGGCGTTAATTGTGCAGGTGCAGTTCACCAGTTGTTTAACATTTCTAATTATTCATTTCCCGCGAATTTTACAAATGTATTTGCAGAAAGCATTTTTAAATTAGGGCAGATTGGAGGTACTGCGGGCGCACATTTAAATGATTTTGTTGTTGATTTTCCAAATGCTTCGGCTGGTTTCCCTTCACCAGATTTCTATTTGCGCGGTGATTTTATACTTCATACAGGATGCATGTACAGGTTGTATGGAAGCCCGGAGCATGCAAGAATTATTTTGATAGGCGAAAAAAATACTTTTGTTGGCGGTTGTTCCAATGAACCTCCTTTGTGTATTAATACAGTTGGAAGCAACTCAAATCCGGTGTTCATGAATATGTCAAAATATTATGGGGGCGGTTCGCTTAATAGAAATGATTACGATTCTCTCAAACTCATCAATCGGAATTTGGCGGTTTATATTAATAGAAAAAATTTTTCAGGGTATTTACTGACCCAAGACAAAACGATTTCGAAAGGCGACCTCATGGTTACTAGAAAACAATTTTCCGATCAATTTTCGCATATAACAGGATTAGCATATCCTTTGGGTTTTGTTTCATCCATTTCAGGTGATACAGTTTTTTTGCAGAATATGGGCGTTGGTATTCACAACGGAGAGCATCTGATGGTTTGGAATTCAAAATTGAAATAGTGTTTGTTAAATGAGTTCAATAAAAAAACCCGCTTGATAAGCAGGTTTTTTTCTGTGCGGCAGAAGAGATTCGAACTCTCATGGGTCGCCCCGCTACCACCTCAAAGTAGTGCGTCTACCAGTTTCGCCACCGCCGCTTCCAAACAATAATAAAGTTTGCAAAAATATGATTTCGTTGGCTATGAAATTTATTTTTTATGATTTTCTGGTGACTTTAGAAAAATCTTTTGAAATCCTGGCCGTCATGATACCTGTGGTGTCATGATTGGCCGAGATCACTCTTACTTTAAATTGACATTCATAATAAGTCTTGTCTTCAAAATGAGTTACTTCCTGAACATCATATTTTACTTTGGAAGAATCGTAGTTCATCGCTTTATAGAGATGCTGTGTGAGCGCTTTTTTCAACTCCATATCAAGATCAGCTGCCGAAAGTTTTCTTTTACATGAAAACACAGAAATAATTGCGATGGTAAGAATAAATATTTTTTTCATATAACTTTTACAGTTCTGTTTTGATAAAACCAAAATTAGCAATCCTTTAATAAGAAATCAATTCATTTATTTTTTGAGATACTTTTTCCGCACTTGGCAAAATTGCTTTTTCCAATCCCATATTCATAGGAATAGCTGGTGTATTCAAGGCACCGAGTACCGCTACAGGCGCATCTAAAAACGAAAAGCAATTCGATGAAATTCTGCCTGCCAATGCTTCTGCAAATGAATTGTATTGTTGTTCTTCGGTAAGCACTAAGCATTTTCCATGTTTTTTAACGGTATCAAAAATCAATGCTTCGTCCAATGGAAATAAAGTCCGGAGATCGATAATATCGATTTGCCCCTGAAAATCTTTTGCTGCTGCTTTTGCCCAATAAACACCCATTCCATATGTAATGATGCAACAGGTTTCTCCTGATTTTAATTTTGCATCTTCTGCGCGCAATATAATATTCGCTTTTCCAAGTGGAAGAATATAATCTCTCGATGGCTCTACGGTTTTTGCGTCTTCTGTTCCGGCAACTTTACTCCAATATAATCCTTTGTGTTCAAGCATAACAACTGGATTGGGATCCAGGAATGCTGCTTTCATCAGGCCTTTCATATCAGCAGCATTTGAAGGATAAACAATTTTGATTCCTTTGATCGAAAGCAAAGTGGTCTCAATACTTCCGCTATGATAGGGACCTCCTCCATTATAAGCACCGATGGGAATACGTATTAAAGTTTGCACGGGAAATTTCCCGCAACTTAAATAACAGGATTTTGAAATCTCCGTCACCAGTTGATTAAAACCGGGATAAATATAATCAGCGAACTGAACTTCTACGATTGGCTTCAATCCTACAGCACTCATACCGACAGTGGATCCAATAATATAAGCTTCCTGTATAGCGGTGTTGAATACACGATGATCGCCGAATTGCTCAGCAAGCGTAGCTGTTTCACGAAATACACCACCCATTCGTCGACCCACGTCTTGTCCATATAAAATTGCTTCTGGAAAATCTTCCATGATTTCCCTGATCGCGAAAAGTGCAGCACCAACCATAATTACTTTTTCGCCGGATGCAGGAGCACGTTCGCCTTTTTCTTCTGTTACCGGAGTTGGTACAAAAACATATTGGTCTGCGCTGGAAGCTAACGGCTCAGGTGCATTCACTGCTTCTGTAAATTGTTCGTTTGCGTAAACCGTTGCACTTTTTTCAATTTCCAACAATTCATCTTCTTCTATACCGATCTCGAGTAAACGATTTCTGAGTTTAGGAACAGGATCATCTGCACCGTGTACTTCAAGATCTTTTTTATCGCGATAGAATTCCATTCGCACCCCGCTTGTATGGTGACCTAGCAATGGAACTTTTGCCTGAACTAAAAAAGGGCATCTGTATTTTCTCACAAGATCCACGATGCGCTCCATCACCGCATAGCTTTCTTCAAAATCACTGCCGTCAATTTTTATACATTCCATCCCGGGAAATCCCGCTGCATATTCGCAAGCATCCATCGCCCTCGCTTCTTCCTTCGTTACGCTAATGCCCCAACTATTATCCTGCACCAAGTAAATAATGGGAAGTTTTTTTAAAATTGCAACCTGAAAAGCTTCGCTCACTTCTCCTTCGGTAATGCTTGCATCACCCAGCGAACACACAACTACTGGAGATTGACCATTCAATTTTTTATGCAATGAAATATCCGGAGTTCTTTCCAGATGCGCAATACCTTGTGCAATACCAGTTGCAGGAATTGCCTGCATGCCTGTTGCACTGCTCTGGTGAATGATTGTTGGCTTATCCGTTCCCTTATAACTCGGGTGAGAATAATATTCTCTGCCGCCAGAAAAAATATCATCAGCTTTCGCCAGCAGTTGAAGCATTAACTGGTAAGGCGTGAATCCAAGTCCGAGTAATAAACTTTCATCGCGATAATAGGGGCTAACATAATCGCATGGCTGCAAATTGAATGCCGTCGCAAGTTGAATAGCTTCATGACCGCGAGAAACTGAATGAACATATTTACATATCTGCCTGTTCCGATCGTAAATCTCTGCCATGGCGTTGGCAGTTCGCATCAATCGATATGCTTTTACTAAAACATCGGAACTAATCATGGCAGCAAGTATGCAATAACGTTAGATAAACTAATAGAAAGATGATTGCAAAAATAAAAAGAGATTAGATAGTCGACATTCGTTACATAATGTTCGATGGTTAATCTTGAAAAAAATTAACAGGAACGAACATTCAATATGAAATATTGACTATCCCGCTCACGGTAATATCTATGCGAAAAAAATTATTTGATCTCCAGTGCCAGCAAACTCTCGTCTTCAATGAAGGCTTCTAATTCATCTCCCACGACACATTCGCCTACGCCTGCAGGAGTGCCGGTAAAAATAAGGTCACCAATATTCACAGAAAAATAAGTGGAGATATATGCAACGACTTTATCAAAGTTATTGATCATTAAACCTGAATTACCTTGCTGCACAAGCTCTTTATTTTTATACAGACAAAAATTAATGTCTTTTTTATTCTTGATATTTTGCAATGGAATCCATTTTCCAACTGCTGCAGAGTTGTCCCAGGCTTTTGCTTTTTCCCAAGGCAATCCTTTTTCCTTCAATTCATTTTGAATATCTCTGGCAGTAAAATCTATTCCTACAGATACCGCGTCGTAATATTTGCTGGCAAATCTGTCCTGTATATATTTACCATTCTTTGATACACGCAATACCAACTCGCATTCGTAATGCAATTCATTTGTAAATTCAGGATAATAGAATGGAGTATGAGCCTGAAGCAATGCACTCTTGGGCTTCATAAAAATAATGGGCTCATCGGGAACTTCATTATTAAGTTCAGCTGCGTGAGCAGCATAGTTACGACCAACACAGAATATTTTCATATTCAATAAGGGTTTAAATAGAAAATTCTAATAGTTTTCAAAAAAGCCTGAAGAGGCCCCAGGTACTGTCATAGGTTATTGAATATCAAAATAACTGACCGCAAAGCAGTTAAGTAGCTATAAATAATTCTGCTAAAATAAAGATTCCCGCTTACAAATCATAACGTTATCTCTAATTTATTGTATTGATTCATAGTCCATTCTATACCCATCGTCACAAAACTCTCAATCAATTCGACAGATTTTTCAATTTTCAGTTTAACTAGCGGAAACTCTAATTGGTTCCATCTACCTAAAACATAGTCTACCTGTCTACCTTTTGGAAAATCGTTGCCTACACCAAATCGAAGCCTTGGATATGCTGTTGTGTTGAGCGCTTCCTGTACACTTTTTAACCCGTTATGGCCTGCGTCACTGCCAGTAGGCCGGAGTCGAAGTTTTGTAATTGGCAAAGCTATATCGTCAGCGATAACAAGTATACGTTCAACAGAAATTTTTTTTTTGTCCATCCAATATTTTATAGCCCTTCCACTAAGATTTACATAAGTAGTCGGTTTGATGCAAATCAAAGTAGCGCCTTTCCACTTGATTTCTGAGACTGATGCAAGTCGCTCCAATGTAAAAGAGCCACCATGTTTTTGTACCAACGCATCTGCGATATCAAATCCAATATTATGGCGTGTACCTGCATATTCCGGACCAATATTTCCGATACCCACAATTAAAAAGACAGACATAAATATCAAAAATAAATGAATTTACAGAACATACTGCATTGCATAAAAAAAAGCCCGGTGTTGAAATAACCGGGCCTATCGATAAAATTTTGAAAAAAATTATTTCTTTTCTTTTCCTTTTTCAGCAGCGGCAGCAGCTGGAGCAGCGGCCGGTGCAGCAGCACCTGCAGCAGGAGCGCCTGCGCCTGGAGCTGTTTCTTCCTGTTTCAATTCACGCGTCAATACAACAGAAGCGATCGGAATACGTGGAGAATTTAAAATTTCGTAGTGATCAACTTTTACGTCCTCTACGCGAACGTTACCGTTCAATTCAAGATTTGTAAGATCAACCTCGATATTTTCCCTAAGGTATTTTGGAAGTGTTTTTACCTTAAGTGCTTTCATTTTTGAGATTAATTTGCCACCATCTTTTACGCCGGCAGCAGTTCCAGTGAATTTAAGAGGAATAGTTGCAATCACTTTTTTGTCTTCGACCAATTCCATTAAATCCACATGGTTTAATTGATCGTTTACTTTGTCGAATTGCAAATCCTTAAGAATGCATCTGTAAGATTTTCCGTTCAACTTAACTTCAGCAAACTGAAAATTTGGTGTATATACCAGTGCCTTGAAAGAAGTTAATGGAGCCGAAAAATTTACTTCCTGCGCACCCCCGTAAATTACACCGGGCACTTTACCCTCAGAGCGAAGTTGGCGGGCGGCTTGTTTGCCTATTTCGGTCCTGAGTTGTCCTTCGATTGTAATTGTTTTCATCTTATTTTGAGTTATTAATTACGCTGCTTCGAAAATCATTCTGCATTTTGAAATTATTTATTTCTCAATTGCGAATGAATAAATAAACCTGTGATACTTCTGTTTTCCCAAGCATTCCTGATAGCAACCGCAAAAAGTTCTGCAACGCTCAGTACTTTTATCTTCGGACTTTTTTTGCGCATTGGAATCGTATCACAAACTACTAATTCTTCCAATGCACTATTTTCTATATTCTCGTACGCCTTACCACTTAATACCGGATGCGTACACAGTGCTCTTACACTTCTCGCACCTTTCTCTTTAAGTAACCCTGCGGATTTTGCCAAAGTTCCTCCGGTGTCACATATGTCATCGATCAAGACAACATCCCTGTCAACAACATCTCCAATCACAACCATGCTTGCAATCTCATTTGCTCTTTTTCTGTGTTTGTCACAAATCACCATTTCAGCATTGAAATAAGATGCGATTTCACGGATACGATTGGCACTTCCCACATCGGGGGCCGCAAAGGTAAGGTTTTCCAGTTTAAGTTGCTCTATGTAAGGAATAAAAATGGCGGAGCTGTCCAAATGATCCACAGGAATATCAAAGTAGCCTTGTATTTGAGGAGCATGCAGGTCCATGGTAACGATGCGATCGGCGCCAGCTGCAACTAACATATTGGCCACCAGCTTCGAGCCAATAGCAACGCGCGGTTTATCTTTTCGATCCTGGCGGGCATATCCGTAGTAAGGAATAACGGCTACCACTTTGTAAGCTGAGGCACGGCGGGCAGCATCAATCATCAGGAGCAATTCAAGCAAATTTTCAGCAGGGGCGAAAGTACTCTGAACCAGAAATACCATGTCGCCTCTGATACTTTCGTCAAAAACAGGTTGAATTTCTCCATCGCTAAAATGTTGAATAGTTATTTTTCCGAACTCAGTGCCGAATTGACGAGAAATCTTTTCGGCAAGATATTGTGAGCCGGTACCTGAAAATATCTTGGCTGTAGATTGCATAAAAAAATGTGTGCAGCGAAGATATAACCGAAAAAGAATAGCTAATAATTAAGATGGCAAAAATTATCAACCAACCCATGTGAATACATGGCATTTTCCGGTAAAAAATTTCAGGCGTTTTGCTGAATGATGGTCAGTGGTTATTTTATAGAAGCCAAGACCTGTTTTCCAACACTCTTTTCAGTAAGATTTTGTTTCGCTGGCGTTTTGCTATTCACAACATAAAAAATAGAAGAGCAAACGAAAATTGAAAAAAACAATGCTACGAAATACATACCAACACAAAAAAGGAATGATTGCCAGCCGCCAATTGCGGAGAGAGTGGTTTTTGCTTTCATTTGGACTTTAATTTAGTTTTTCAAAAGGGTTTACGGTACATTATTAAATGGTATAACCAATACTAAAATCGAAATATACCACTAATAGGATATTGATAGAGCTAAAAATAAGAACTAACCTTGAGTGATGCAAGCGGAAAAATACTCAATCAAGGAATGGGCAAAGGATGAGCGCCCACGTGAAAAATTACTTAGTAAAAGTCCGATCGCACTGAGTGATTCCGAATTATTGGCGATTCTCATCAATAGCGGCACAACGGATAAAAGTGCTGTTGAATTGTCGAAGGAGTTGCTCCGGGTAGCGGATAATAACCTAAATGAATTGGCAAAATTGTCAGTCAGGGAGTTCATGAAAGTAAAAGGCATCGGGGAAGCTAAAGCCGTTTCTATTGCGGCTGCATTGGAGCTGGGACGAAGACGACAATTCATGAAACCTTTGGAAAAAACCATCGTAAATGACAGTCGAGAAGTAGCCGGTTACTTACAAACCATGCTACAGGATTTTCGGATGGAAGTATTTGCAGTAGTGTTTTTAAACCGCGCCAACAAAATCAACCATTTTGAAATCATTAGCCAGGGCGGCATTACGGGAACTGTAGCAGATCCAAGAATCATATTAAAAAAAGCACTCGAGGAAGATGCTGTAAATATTATTCTTTGCCACAACCATCCTTCAGGAAATCTACAACCCAGCCACGCCGATGAAGAGCTTACTTCCAAAATAAAAGAAGCCGCGAAATATTTTGATATAAAAGTGATGGATCACATCATAGTAAGTGACGAAGGATATTTCAGTTTTGCTGACGAAGGAATCATTTAAAAAATACTTTCAGCAATTACGCCTGTGCAGTTGGCCCTCCAAAATTCATAGGAAGCTGCACTTCTTCCAAATCCTGAATTTTTCCGTTCGCAGTTTCGAACCGCGCGATATTTTCGGTAAGCGCTTTCATAAATCTCTTTGCATGTTGAGGCGTAAAAATTATCCTCGACTTTACTTTGCTTTTGGGCGTGCCGGGCATCACATTTACAAAATCAATTACGAACTCAGCGTGACTATGCGTAATAATTGCAAGATTGGCATATTCACCTTCCGCTACTTCTTCACTGATTTCAATATTTAATTGATTATTGGGTTGCTGATCGGCCATAATTATATTTTTTTGCAAAAATAGGGAAATAAAAAGGCTGCGCATATTGATGCGCAGCCTATAAAATTTATTAAGATCTACAATTATCTTGATCCAACATAAACCAGCGTATCGTAGAGGAACTGGTTTGGCCTTCCATTTTGTTTCATGATATATGCAACATAGATTGTCTTTGTTGCGGGATCATATCTGCTATCTGTAATAGCAGGATTTAATTGGAACGCTCTTCCTCTTCCATCATCTGGTGCATTATTATATACACTTGTCACCAGGTTCGTTGCAGGATCAAATACAAATCTTGGTTCGGTAGCTCCGAATACAGTAATTCCACCTCCGGGAGTGAATGCTGGCTGCAAAGTTCCACCCTGTGTTGTAGAAATGCCATTGCTAGACGAGCCCGTTGTCACGAAGGAAATTGCATTAGGCCAATCGTTTGTTTCACCGTCTGCAATTCCATATGCAGCCCAACCAACTTGTTTTTGTCTGAGAGAATACAAACCATCATACGCATTTTTGATACCTACTGCAGATATACCATCTTTCAAATTTCCGCTAATTGTGTAACCCTGCTTGTCAATACTGCTAATCGTAAATGGAAAAGCATAATCAACACCGATATAATTTGCAGGGTTAAATGTGAGCTGTAAATAACCTGTATGCTGGCCCTTCGGAATTGTTACTACGCCGCCATTACTCAAAGTATATAAAGACGGATCAGGAATCGCATAGTCAGTTCCGTTATTATTATTATAATCGTCGAGTAATGTCTGATTCAGTGTCAATGTTACCTGTATGTCTTCAGAAGCAGGATCATTCGTCGCGAGGTTAACAGGAACCAGATTTATAGTGGTGTCCTTGTTTGAAAGGTCAAAAGATTGAGCGAGAAAATTGTCGGTACTTGAAGCCGTCAATTTAATTTCCACAGGTTTTATGGCCGCCCCTGTATTGTGGACAGATTGAATTTGTCCGTTATCAAATTCTTTATCTTTTAAGCAACCAACTGCTGAAACAGAAATAGCTGATATCAAGATTAAAGATTTTTTTATGTTCAATTTCATATTTTAATTTTTACTTTTTAACTGAAATAAAGTATCAACTATTTTTATTAAGGTTCCCAAAATATTTTGGTTGAAAACGGATCGATGGTTCCTTCTTTCAATACATTATCAGAGTTGGTTGTGTATTCGCTTTGAGGATACAACAATCGCAAAGGAAGTGTATTTGCAACGCGGCTCGGATTTACTGAAATATAACCAGCAGGCAGGAAATTCAATCTGCGTTGGTCAGCATATGATTCAGCAGGATCGAGACCAGTATTAGCAATATATTTCTGGAAAGCAATAAATTTTGCCTGTTCCAATGGAGTTGCCCCCGCGTTGGCCCAATCAGCTGTTGGGTTATTGGTGAGATAATTAATTGCTTCTGTATTAGGATCAGGAACGCCCGTCCAAACAAAAGACTCCATCACAGCTTCGTTATAAGCAGTCTGTGCATCACCCGGCATCCATCCTCTTGCAATTGCTTCAGCTTTTAGAAACAAACTTTCAAACGAAGTCATGATCCATTGATTTTGTGCTGGACTTCCAATCAAAGCGGGACCGAAGTAAGAGCTTTTATTACCAGGATTAAGATTTCCAGGTTCGTCACCGTAAGTATTTCCAACATAATTTCCGCTGACGTCTGTGAAGAATCGTGCAATTCTCGGATCATTGTTCGTCGTCAAAATATTAATGATATAGTCATTGGCATTTGTTGAAGAAGTAGCAATAACACCGGTTGGCGTAAATCCGTAATTAGCATAGAAAGGAGACTGTTTGTTAACGTCATTGACATAACCTGGATTTACACTCACAGTTTCTCCTGCTCCCAATACACCGCCGTTAGAATTAATCTTAGCGATTTCTGAACTTGGATCGAAACCACTTACTTCAGACTGACGAATAAGCAATCTGAGCTTTATTGTATTTGCTAATTTGATCCACAAACCAGCATCTCCGCCATTTACAATATCAACTTTTTTAAACGCAGATGCAACGGGTTGTCCAAAATAAGTAATTGCACTATCCAATTTCTTTTGAAGATCACTGTAGATAGCTTGTGCATCATCGTATGCAGGCCTGGTAGTTTGTTGAACATCGAAAGCCTGAGAATATGGAATGTTGCCAAAAAGATCTACAAGTTCTTGCCACATTTTTGCGGACAAAATCATTGATGCCGCAGCTACTGCTGTATCTCCTGCTGCCAATCCCTTAACCTGTGCCTGATGGAAATCAAAAAGAATTCCATAACGGGTCTGGAATAAATTATCTGCAAAAGTAAAATCGATGTTATAAGATGTCTCAGTATTGTCTCTGGCGAAATCACCATTTGATGACATATATCCAACCCAATCCTGCGCAAATTGCATTGTTGTTTTTGCGCCGGCACCGTTTGCCCTTGAACCTGCTACTGACACAGCACCATCGGCCTCAGCAGCATTAGGGAATATCAACTCAGCGGTTACGTTGTCGTCCGTAACTCGGTTTGGATCCTGGTTGACATCAAGAAAATCTTTTTTACAGCCTGTCAGTACAACTCCGACTGACAACGATATAATTAGAAATTTTTTATTTATCTGTCTCATTGAAATTCCTGTTTTAGTGTTAATTAAAATTGTACGGTTAAAGAACCACCTAACAATCTTCCAGCAGGTGATTGGAATGAACTGGCGATACCAAAAGTGTTTCCTGTTGTGGAGTAGTTAAACTCTGGATCACCCCACTGGTTAGATTTCGGAACGAATAGCAATAAGTTTTTACCAACGGCACTGATCGTGATTCTCTTAATTGCTTTTACATTGCCATATACTTTTGCAGGAATATTATATGAGATATTAACTTCTCTCAATCTCAAAGCTGCTGCACTTGCGTAGTAATTTGTAGCGATCGCAGAGTTTGCTTTTGCAGATGTCCAGAAATTTGAATTACCATCCTGTACCTGGATGTTTGTGTTCGCTGTATATTTACCAGAACCTGGAGCTGTTTCAACCACAGAGTTAGGGAACACAAATCTCTGACGTCCGTATTCAGCACTTCTTGCAGAAATACCTGCGAAGTCTTCATCAGAACCAAGTCCGGAGAAGAAGTTATGTCCGCCTTTGTAATCCCAGGTCATTGTGAAAGAAAAATCTCCGATTGTAACGATTGGAGTAAATCCGATCACCCACAGAGGTAAGGATCTTCCTCTGATAACCAATCCCGCTGCCTGCGTAGGCATTCCAGTTGTAGCATCAACAATTACTTTTCCAGTTGCCGAATCTCTCAAATAGTCCGTCATTTGGAAACCAAAAGCAGGGCGTCCTACTACTGCAATATTGTTGATCGTCGGAGAGCTTACTGAATTCTGAATAAATCCATTGCTTCCACCAACAACCACTGGAACGTTACCCAATGTGTGAGTTACCTCGTTGTTGTTATACGTAGCATTAAATCTGAAATCAATTCTTGCTTTACCAATTCTTATCAATGGAGTCAAATTCAAATCCATTTCAACACCGTAGTTGTTGAAGTCAGCAGCATTTGCCAAACCAAAGCCATATCCCGTTGTTGAAGACTGGCTGATCTGCAGAATTTGATTTGTATTTTTCTGGAAGAAATATGTCGCATTGAAGTTGATTCTGTTCTGCATGAAGCCTAATTCCACACCAACTTCTTTTGTATTTACGAACTCAGGTTTCAAATCCGGGCTAGGTATGATTCCGTTTGCAGTATAACCCACAGTATTTCCGTACGGGAAACCGGCAGGTTGAGAATATGTTGCCTGCAATGCATATGGATTAAGATTTACGTTACCCGATTTTGAAATAGCGCCTCTTAATTTTAAGTAAGAAATAAAGCTGCTGTTTTTCAAACCTTCAATTACATCTGAAAGAACCAATGATACGTTTGCAGCTGGATAGAAGAAAGAACGATTTTTACTTAGCAATCTGCTATCCCAGTCATTTCTTCCTGTGAATTCTGCGTTTGCCCATCCGTTCCAGCTAAATCCTAATGTTCCATAAGCAGAGAGTAGTCTTGATTCAACATCAAAGTTATTACCTGCAGTTCCACCGCCATAGAAAGGTACATTTGCATCACCGCTCTTGGCACTTACGTTGAAGAGATAAGGAACCACGAGGTTGTTGCCACCAACTGCAACATCTTTCGCGCGATTTTGACGCATTGTTCCTCCAAGTAAATATTTAATGCCAAGATTATTTCCAAATTTGTGATCGCCCGATAAGAAATAATCAAGATTCAAACGTGAAGTGAAGAATTCATCATCAAACACAGAACCTGGTCTGTCCGAATATTGTGTTGCATTACGAGGGCTTCCAAAGAAACCAACTGTTTTTGCCCAATCAGACACTATAACCGGAGCATTTGTATTTTTTAAATTGGAGAAAGTGAAATTACCGCTAAACCTGGCTGAAGCTTTCAACCATGATGCAAACTGGTAACTTGCTTCGATTGATCCAATGATATCATCTTGTCTTTGTCTTGAACGGATATTATGAATCAACCAATATGGATTCACCGCATACTCATTATAGTAATTGGAGAACTGTCCATATTTACTGTTCAAATCTTTATAATCTAATAATGGAACATTGCTCGCAGTTTGCATTACTAAGAAAAACAAACCACCGTCATATGCTCCAGGGAAAGAATTTTGAAAACCGGCTTCATTTACAACATCGGAATTCTGTAGAATATAGTTCAAGCCGTAGTTTAAACTAAAACCACCATATTTTTTTCCGCCGTTGAAACGAACGCTCGTACGTTGATTGATATCATCGGGAATCAATCCTTTTATTCTTGCATCTTCGATGCTCACATAAAAATCTTCACCTGCAATTGATGCAGAATTCTGAACTGTTACACCTGTATTCCAAAATTTAATTTTGTCTTTATAATGTCCATTTGAATATGGAACCATTTGAATGCTTCCATCTTCCAAAGGCACACCGAGTGGCTTGATTGTGCCGTCAAAATGAGGACCGAACTGTTGGTTCTCATATTGTACATAACCGTAGTTACCATATTGGTCAACTGTTTCACCAGCACCTTGTCCAAAATCTTTTTGAAGTTTTGGGAAGAAAGCAACATTTGTTGCCTGAACAGTTGAGTTAACAGTGATAGTAGGTCTTTTTCCTCCTCTCTTGGTAGTAATGATGATTACCCCGTTCACCGCATCTGGTCCGTAGATCGCAGCAGACGCAGCGCTTTTTAAGATTGTCAAATCCTGAACATCATCCGGAGGAATTGAAGAAAGATAACCCAGTGGTGTTGGAGCTCCATCCACAACCAGCATCGGCTGATTATTTCCTGTGAGTGAGCGAATACCTCTGATGTTGATTTTAGCATTTTCAAATACACCACTATTAACAGTGGAGATATTTAAACCGGATACTTTACCATTCAACGCTTGAGCTACTCCGACCGATTTTGCTTGTGTGAGTGTTTTATTACTAAGAGTGGTTGTAGCATAACCTAACTCTTTTGCCTGACGTTGAACACCCAAAGCTGTAACAACAACTTCAGTCAACGCAGCTGTACCGCGAACCACCTGGATGTCTTGTTCCGCAGCATCCGTAACCGTTACTTCTTTTGAAGTTATACCGGCGCCTGATATCACCAGCACATCGCCAGTCTTAGCCCGGATTGTGTAATTACCGTCAGCATCAGCTGCTGTTCCGGTCTTCGTTCCCTTAATGCGTATGGTGGAAAAAGGAATGGGCTGCCCCTGCGCATCAGTAACCTTACCTTTAACGACTTTGGTTTGTGCGAATGCTAATACGGAACAGAATACTAGCACTGCAAAGAGTGAAAGAAATTTTCTCATGTGACTGTGAGTTTTGATTTTATAAGCTGTAAATATAGGAACTTTTGATTTTCACAAAAAAAATGTTAAAAAAAAGCCCCTATTTTAGTTCAAGACAATCTCTTTTGGCGAAATGCTGCAAAAAAATCAACTTTTTTACCATGCGAGGATTAATTGAATTTTCAATTCTGACCGCTTACTATCATTGATTTGATCCGGACCATTGCCGGTCAAAATCTTACCCGGATAAATTGTCTGAGCCCATCTTAACCAGCACCTTAGCTGATATTTTCCTGTCGCCGGAAAATGGAAAAGGCGATTGATTTTAGCATCGAGCCTCAAATGATATCGAAACCCCTTACTGTAAAAAGCGGAAAGGGTATAACTATAAAGTACGTCCGGCTCGGAAACGAACAAGCGGGAATTGTAACCGCCGGTCTCAAAATATTGAAGCCCTACATTGACCCCATAGATTTTTTTGGCTGGCTTGAAAGATATACTTTCAAACGCAAGAAATCCTTTTTCAGGTTCTGGCGCATTTCTATTATACCACAAGCAGTCAATTCTTGTTTTGAGCGACACATTATTATTGATGTTAATCGACACTTCGGTGCGCCAGTTTTGTTTTTGCGCCACGGCTAGTTGATGTGTGGCAAAATTTAATCCCGATACGTTTGAATTCTTCGATTCATTTTTGAAATAAGTATATATATACCACTTCTTATCTGGTTGATAAAAAAACTTTACAAAAAAATCCTTGCCGGATGATGGCCCGTCGACGCGAAATTTCAACCATGAGAAATTGTAGATGTCAAAAAAAGCATCAACTCGCCAACCTGCGAACGGACGCACTGATATTCCCGCATACAATCCTTTTTCGTTATTGGGAACCGTATTTTCCGTAAATGCATCCGCATACATTGATTGATATCTCCGATCGATATTTCTATATATTATGGCCGCGTCCACTTTTGCTGCGAGGCTCATCAATACTCCATTTACAAAAGCTTTATTGAAATTCTTGTCGATAGCCGCCTCACCAAAAAAATGAAAATTTCGAAATGTATAACTATAATCGATACTCGAATTCATCCATGATTTTCCGGTGATGGCAAATAAATTATATGGTTGATCCTCTTTGTGAATCGGGTTTGAAAAATGATAGTAAATCCCATTCAATCCCAAATGCCAACTCCGATCTGAAAAATTAATGTTGAAGCCGGTTGCAAGTTGCCCGATATTATTTTTATCCTCGTTTTCATTCTTGGTCCGATGATATCCCGAATTGTCGAAAGAAGAAATTGCATCTTGCCTATTGGCTGTATCCACATTTAAATTTGCGCCGATTTTTTTGTTAGAAATAAAAACCGTTGTCTCCCAACGATCCTTATATAGAGTAATACCTGCTCCTCGGTGAAAGTTAAATTCACCCGGCGAATGATAAGGCCTCAATACCGGCGATTGCCTCTTTACAGATAGCACACTGGAACTTTTGGTAAAAGCGAGGCTCTGCCATTGAATAAGTCCCTGCCCCATATTAATGGTAAAATCTCCCAGAGCAAGTGCTTTGATCTTTCCGATTCGCGTTACAAAAAAATGAATCGAATAAAAATCGAAACCATATCGTTGATACCCCTTGAAAAATTGTTCACCCGCATCCTTGTCGCCAACTATTCCATACTGAAATAGGTTCTTATAATTATATGTATATCGAAATAATATGCGCTGCGGACTTCCCAAATAAACGGATGCCGATGAATCCGCATTCTTGTTAAAGCCCCTGGGCTTTTCCAAAGATTGCGCAGCGCGAAATAACAAGTAATGACTCCCTGCTTTCCACCGCTTTTCAAAAATGTCACGAATAGATTCATTGTCCATCACTTTAATATATGATAGTATCAACCTGATTGTTTCAAGGTTCCAGGAGGGGATTGCCTGTAATTCATAAACCGATATGAGTTTGCCTAACAGAGCCCGATACCTGAAGAAATTTTTTATCTGAAGATCTGTGAGTAATCCAAGTGATACAAGATCTTCCTCGGAAGCTTTGTTCAATTCAATTGGGTTTTTCAACCACTCCGCAAGTCTTTGTTGTTGGGAATCGTCCTCGATCACAACATCGGTTTTTTCTGCAAGGTGTTCTGCTTGCTCTTCATCAACAGATTGCTGTTCGGTCGTTTGTGCCAGTAAGTTGACAGATACCGTCAATAATAATATAATAAGTAAAGTTTTCATGACGGCTGTCTTTTGCCCTGTTCTTTATTTGCAAATTCAAAAAGTAACCTGAGGGAAGGAGTAAATCCGATTTGTAAATGATAGGCAGTGCCGATATCCATCCGAATATTTTTCCAAAAAAAACCGGCGCACGCATATGGCGATGCAGATGATGTTTCAATACCAATTCCCGCGAAAAATTGTTTTGCGAATGCGTAACGCAGTCCAGCGTTTATATAGACTGGAACATTTTCTTCTTTTTTAATTTCGGCGTGTATGCACACTTGTTCCGACGCTTCATATCCCACGCCAAAGCAGACAATAGAAGCCAGTCGTTCCTTTGTATTTATTTTCCCTCCAAAAGGATTAAAAATATGCATCCCAATATTTATTTTTTCCGAAGGATGCAGGACAATTCCAAGTTCGCCATTGATGACAGACACATCTTTATATCCGGCTATGTGAAAAAGATTATAGTCGAACTGTATTCCGATATCAATCAGGCTTCCTAATTTTTTTCCATAAGCAATGCCAAGTTTTGATTCATTATAATCTGTGAAGCCAAAATGATTCAATTCTAATCCGAACAGGTCTGATTTAACTGGCAGGGTTGCGACAAGGGAATGAAAGCTCAACTCTTTCAAGGCAAATCTTCGTTCGCTATAAAATCCGGCGGCAAGTTTTTTTTGAGAAGGCAAAATCGCCGGGTTATTCGTAAATGAAAAAACATCTGTAAAATTTTTGCTATAAGCGCCGAGACTTGCAGCGGAAATTTGGATGGGATAATGAAGCGCCTGGGGTTTGCCGGCAACACAAATAATTAATTCTATAATAAGAATACAAAACTTCTTTCTCACAAAATCAGGTTTCGAAATGAAAGTTAGTACAGCCTCTTATTCCAAATCAGCGTGAAATAACCCTTTCATTGAAGTTTTAATTCCCCTGAACATTACCTTTGCGGCATGCAAATTTTAGACGGAGTATTAGTATCGGGCGCTATCAAGGAGGCACTGAAAATGGAAGTAGCGCAATTGATCACAAACGGAAAAAAAGTGCCTCATCTCGCGGCAGTATTGGTAGGAAACAATGGAGCCAGTGAAACCTATGTCGCTTCCAAAGTAAAATCGTGCGCCGAAATCGGTTATAAGTCAACGTTAGTAAGACTGGATGCCACCATCAGCGAGAATAAATTGCTTGGGGTAATCGAAGAATTAAATGCTGACATGGATATAGATGGCATTTTGGTTCAGCTTCCATTACCAAAACATATTTCCGACGAAAAAGTGATCAACGCCATTGATCCGTCAAAAGATGTTGATGGATTTCATCCAATAAGTGTTGGGAGAATGGTTCTTGGGGCTCCCGGTTTTATTCCCGCCACACCGCATGGCATTATGTTATTGCTTGAACATTATAAAATAGATACAAGAGGAATGCATGCGGTTGTAGTTGGACGAAGCAATATTGTGGGCAGGCCGATGAGCATTTTATTAAGCAGCAATAGCAATCCCGGTAACTGTACAGTTACAATCTGCCATTCTCACACAAAAAATCTTCGTGAAATTTGTTTGCAGGCCGATCTGCTTGTCGCTGCATTGGGAAAACCCGAATTTGTTAAAGCCGATATGGTAAAAGAAGGAGCAATAATTATTGATGTAGGCATAACAAGAGTAGTTGATACCTCGAAAAAAAGCGGCTTCGCATTAAAGGGTGATGTTGATTTTGCTTCCGTATCGCCAAAAAGCAGTTATATAACTCCAGTTCCGCGCGGCGTGGGTCCGATGACGATTGCTGCGTTGATGAAAAATACTTTCAAGGCTTGCATGGATAAGAATTGATAGGAAGAAGCTTTCACTCAATTTAAAGGAGAACTCTTTTCTTCAATTTTATTTTCATCTGAGCAAAATAAGGATGATCTGGATTCACGATTAGTTCTTGCCGCTGAGGGTGGATAAGTACATCCATATCTTCTAAAGGAATTGAACCCAACAAAGGTTCTGAATTGCCCGGAAGTACCATGGCGCGGCATGTCGTTTGACGATTCTTGAATCTGAGTTCTACATAGCCGACCACATCGCATTCTACAATCTGCCCGTTCGCTAACTGCGCTTTACGTTTTTCCATTACTGGAAATTTCAATTGCTCTTGTATGTCCTCATTGATTGCAAGCATGACGGAACCGGTATCGACAAGTATGTTCAATTGCATATGCTTTAACTCATCACGATCCATATACCCACGTTGTACAAGTCCCAATTCTATACCATTTATTAATTCTATGTCTGCATATATAAGTCCCATAAAAATTATTATAATGTTGCTTGATTAAAAAGTTTCGCTTTTCGGAATTTATTATTTCTTTCTCTGATTTTGGTTTCAACAACAATGACAAATATAATTTTTATACGATTTCCCTACAAGCTTCGCTGATAAAACATTTTTAGTTATACTAAACTATTTTTAGCGAAAAAAACTTTATCCGAACAATCAAACTTTAAGAGAAATTGTTAAGATGCGATATCGAACATAATAAATAGAGATTTGCCGAACTTCGCCGTTTATGCACAATACCAATTCACCTACGATACAACAATTGCCGGTTATGGAAGCTTTCTATACCATTCAGGGAGAAGGTTATCATCAGGGCAGAGCAGCTTATTTTATTCGCCTGGCCGGATGCGACGTCGGTTGTGTTTGGTGTGATGTGAAAGAAAGTTGGGATGCTTCCAAACATCCAAAAAAATCAATTACCACCATCGTTGAAGAAGCTGCAAAACATCCGGCAAGAATTGCCGTGGTAACCGGCGGCGAACCGTTAATGCACGATTGCTCGGTATTGACAAAAGCATTACATCAATCATCATTCAAAACACATATTGAAACGTCGGGCGCATATCCATTGAGCGGTGATTGGGACTGGATTTGCCTTTCGCCCAAAAAATTCAAGTCACCATTACCCGAAGTCATTCCTTTTGCCAATGAATTGAAAGTCGTGATATATAATAAATCAGATTTTGATTGGGCCGAGAAATATGAGAAACTTGTATCACCTGCATGCAAGCTCTATATGCAACCGGAATGGACAAAATCATCAATCGTAACTCCCCTGATGGTAGAATATGTCAAAGATCATCCTCAATGGGAGTTCTCATTGCAGATGCATAAATATATTCATGTTCCATAAAATCTTGTTATAATCTTAATCGCCATCAACATTCAAGTTCATCAATCCTTTTTGTTTCAGAGAATAAATCATTTTAACCGGCGTTTTAGGTTTTGAGTTGTAATTTTCCACTATGAAAAACCTCTCCTTTTTATTATTGCTATTCTGTGTCCAATTTGCAAGGGCACAATATGATCCTGAAAAGGTGAGTAAAAAAGCAGCTACATTATATTCAAAGGCATTGGATCTTGCACGGGATGAAAAATTCAAGGAAGGGATTGATCTGTTGAAACAAGCAGTAATCGTTGATAAGAATTATGAAGATGCATACTTATCGATGGCCGGAATGTATGGTGAATTAAAAGACTATCAAAATGCGATCGATAATTATGAAAAAGCAAAATCGATCGATAGCAATTATTTTAAGGAATACAGTCTTCCCTACTCTATCAATCTTGCAGGCAAAGGCCAATTTGAAAAAGCACTTGCAGCAGTCGACGATTTCCTCACTGTTTCAAATCTCAATGAAACAAGCTTGAAGGCGGCCAACTACAGACGAAAATGTTACAGCTTCGCCATCGAATATGCTAAAAGTAAAAATACCAGCGATTACAAATTTGAACCACAGAATTTAGGAGATAGCGTCAACACAAAAGATTCGGAATATTATCCAACCATCACCATCGACGGAACTAAAGTGGTTTTTACACGTCGCGTTAATGGAAACAACGAAGATTTTTTTGAGACAGACAAAGCAGGAGAACAATGGGCCAAAGCAAAGAGTCTTTTGGGAAACATCAACACCAATATGAATGAAGGTGCACAAAATATTTCGCAGGATGGACAGTGGCTTATTTTTACCGGCTGCAATTTCCCCGAAGGATTCGGCAGTTGTGATTTGTATATTTCTTTCCTGGAACCAGGAGGATGGAGCACTCCGGAAAATCTTGGCGAAGGAATCAACACGGAATTTTGGGAATCTGCTCCTTCTCTTTCGCCCGATAAAAGGGATTTATATTTTGCAAGCAATCGCCCGGGTGGTTATGGCGGTAGTGATTTATATGTTAGCCATCGTCTGAAAAACGGAAGATGGAGTGAACCGCAGAATATGGGATCAACGATAAATACGGCCGGCGACGAAGGCGCGCCATTTATTCACGCAGATAATCAAAGTTTATATTTTACTTCGAATGGGCATCAGGGTTATGGTGGAAGTGATTTGTTCGTTACACGAAAAGGAGCCGATGATAAATGGCTCACTCCTGAAAACCTGGGTTATCCCATTAACACCATCGAAAATGAAGGCAGCCTGGTGATTGCTGCTGACGGAAAAACTGCTTACTATTCCAGTGATCGCGCTGACAGTCGCGGTGAATTGGACCTTTACACATTCGAGTTGCGCAATGATATTAGGCCTGCAAAAACATTATGGGTGAAAGGAAAAGTTTTTGATAAAAAAACAATGAAAGGTTTGCCTTCATCCGTGATGCTAACTGATCTCTCCTCAAAAAAATTATTAAGCAATGTGCAAACAGACGAAACGGGAAATTATCTGGTCACGCTACCAATCGGAAAAGATTATGCTTTTAATGTAAACAGGAAAGGCTATTTATTTTTCTCAGAAAATTTTTCTCTTGATCAGAAACAACCCGACTCTACTTATAATATTGATATCCCGCTGCAACCCATCGAAGCCAATGCAACGACAGTATTGAAAAATGTTTTCTTTGATGTAAATAAATACGATTTGAAACCCAAGTCGCAGGTTGAACTGGACGAAATTATTCAACTATTAAAAGAAAATCCAACTGTCACCATTCAGATCACAGGTCACACGGATAATGTTGGCAAGGCCGCTGATAATTTACTGCTATCAGAAAATCGGGCGAAAGCTGTCATCGTCTATTTGAGAAGTAAAGGAATTGATATAAAACGTTTATCTTTTAAAGGATGGGGCGATACGAAACCAATTGCGGATAACAAAACTGAAGAAGGAAGAGCGCGCAATAGAAGAACCGAATTGCAGGTGATAAGCATTCAGTAGGGTCTCGGCTTGATTTTTTTGATAGATGGGAGGTGGAGTGTCTAAGGTATATGGTAGCCCAAGCTGTTACTTGACAATAAAACGAAGAGTGAAAATAAAAAATGCCAGCTGAAACAAGGCGTGCCATACCTCACACCTTATACCTCATACCTTCCAATACCACTTTTTTTATTCCTAAATCCTGATTTCTCTTTTTCGATTTCGCTGTAGGTTTGAAAAAACCTTATCACTGCAATGCAAACGGATTTCTTCTACCAATTTGCGCTGACATTGGTTCCTCATATTGGTTGTATTCAGTCAAAAATATTGATCCAACATTTGGGAACCGCTGAAAATATTTTTAAAGCAAAAAAATCAGAGCTTGAAAAAATAGAAGGTATTGGCCAGATCAGGGCGCGATCGATCAAAAAATTTGACAATTTTTCAAAGGTTGAAAAAGAATTCGCTTTCATAGATAAATTTAAAATTCAGCCGTTATTCTTCACAGACGAAAAATATCCCAAGCGATTATTGAATTGTTATGATCCGCCCACACTTCTTTTTTACAAAGGCAATGCAGATCTGAATTGTTCAAAAATTATTGCCGTGATCGGCACAAGACGCAATTCAGAATATGGAAGACAGATGACGGAAGAATTGATCAAAGAGCTCACTCCATTTAATGTTCTTATTGTAAGTGGACTCGCATTTGGTATTGATGCAATCGCTCACAAAACCTCCTTGAAAAACGATTTGTCGACCGTCGGCGTATTAGCGCATGGTCTTGATAAATTATATCCGCCTGAACATACTCATATCGCAAGAGAAATGATTTTGCAGGGAGGGCTGTTAACAGAATTTCATAGCAACATTAAACCCGACAAACATAATTTTCCTGTGCGCAATCGAATCGTAGCGGGCATGGCCGATGCTGTAATCGTAATTGAAACAGGTCTCAAAGGTGGTAGTATGATTACCGCGGAACTAGCAAACGGATATAACAAAGATGTATTTGCATTTCCAGGCAAAACAACCGATCAAAGAAGTATTGGTTGCAATCATCTTATAAAAACGAATAAGGCAGCATTGCTAACAGATGCGGTGCAGTTGAGCGAATCACTCGGCTGGACAATCCGCTCGCATCCCCTATCCGGTGCTCGCGTATTGCAAAAAGAATTATTTATTGAGTTAACGGAAAGCGAGTTGAAAATTGTCGATATGCTTAAAGAAAAACAAACGATGCACATCGACGAACTGAATATTAAGAGCAACATAAATGCGAGCGCGGTAGCAGCAGCCATTTTAAATCTTGAACTTCAGGGTATAATCAGTCTGTTACCAGGAAAAATGTATATGCTAAACAATTAATGTTGCAACAGATTTTTCTGTTTTACCGATCTCTCGTCAAAAATCTTTGGAACATATTTACCTCTTGCCATATCTTTGCACATGGCAAGAATAATTTCCTCCGACAGCAAAAAAAGTTCCCACTCAAAATTTTTCGGCGAAGGTTTAACGTTTGATGACGTGCTACTATTACCTGCATTTTCACAGGTATTGCCGCGTGAGACAGATATTAGTTCAAAGCTCACAAAAAAAATCACTTTGAATATCCCGATGCTCTCTGCAGCAATGGATACCGTTACAGAAGCTCCATTGGCGATTGCCCTTGCACGTGAGGGCGGCATTGGAATATTACATAAGAATATGTCGATCGAGCAACAGGTCGAACAAGTGCGTAAGGTAAAAAGAAGTGAGAGCGGGTTGATCATCGATCCGATCACGCTACATGCCGAGGCTACAATCGGCGATGCGTTGCGACTAATGAAAGAAAATAAAATCGGTGGTATTCCTATTGTTGACAACAATCAGAAGCTCGTTGGTATTCTCACAAATCGTGATCTGCGTTTTGAAGACGACAAGAGAAAAAAGGTCAATGAAGTGATGACCAAAGATAAATTGATTACTGCGCCGGAAGGGACTGATCTGAAAATGGCAGAAAAAATTTTACAGAAATACAAAATCGAAAAGCTGCCGGTAGTAAGTAAATCCGGAAAATTAATTGGATTGATTACTTATCGGGACATTTTGCAATTACAAAGTTATCCGCTTGCAGTAAAAGACGAATATGGGAGGCTGTTAGTTGGTGCAGCATTAGGTATAACCGGAGATTTATTAGAAAGAGCAGCCGCACTTCAACAAATTGGAGTAGATGTGGTTTGTCTTGATAGTGCACACGGCCATCATGAAGGCGTTATCAAAGCCGTTAAAAATGTAAAAAAGAATTTTCCAAAACTGCAAGTGATTGCTGGAAACATAGGAACTGCTGCTGGAGCGAAAGCATTAGCAGATGCTGGCGCCGATGCCGTGAAAGTGGGAATCGGTCCCGGTTCCATTTGTACTACACGTATTGTTGCTGGTGCAGGCGTTCCACAAATTACAGCCGTACTTGAAGCAGCTTCCGCATTAAAACCAAAAGGTATTCCCTTGATTGCGGATGGTGGTATCCGTTATACGGGTGATATGGTAAAAGCATTGGCCGCCGGCGCAAGTGCAGTAATGATGGGAAGTGTTTTTGCAGGTGTTGAAGAAAGTCCCGGTGAAGCCATTATTTTCGAAGGTAGAAAATTCAAGCAGTATCGTGGTATGGGTTCAATCGGTGCGATGGCACAAGGCAGCAGTGACCGTTATTTCCAGGATGTTGAAGATGGCATCAAAAAATTAGTGCCGGAAGGCATCGAAGGCCGCGTTGCTTTCAAAGGAAATCTAAGTGAAGTTGTAACGCAATATGTCGGCGGACTTCGTGCCGGTATGGGATATTGTGGCGCAAAAAATATTGACGCTTTACAACAGGCGCAATTCATTAAGATAACAAATGCCGGAATGAAAGAAAGCCATGCGCATGATATTGAAATCACGAAGGAAGCGCCTAATTATAGCAGATAAAACAACTACAGATTTTTCCCTGGGTAAAATTAATTCCATGCATATCAGGAGATGGTTCTTTATTTTTTTGTTGATATGTTTGAAAAGTTTTCCTGTTTCTGCACAAGCTGATTCCTGTCATGTAGAAATCAGTCTGCTCACTTGTGGCCCTGGCGAGGAATTATATTCAACATTCGGTCATACTGCAATCAGGGTTAAAAATTTATCTGCACATACAGATACTGTTTATAATTATGGAACCTTTGATGATTCGGATCCTTATTTCTATGTGAAGTTTACGAAAGGCATTATGGTTTATTCTCTTTCGGTTGAACCATTTTCCTATTTCATGCAAGAATATATATATGAGCATCGAAGCGTCGTCGAACAAATCCTCCGATTGAGCTGCACAGAAAAAGAAAAATTATTGGCTGCCTTGCAAGCAAACTCGCAAGAGTTTAACAGGTATTATAATTATCATTTTTATAATGATAATTGCACGCTACGCGCAAGAGATATTATTGTCCGCAATTCCGTTGCACCGATTTCATTTGAAAATATTTTGCCGGATCAGCATACCACTTTCAGAAACTTTATCAATAGTTATCTCGATCGGGGCAATCAATATTGGAGCAAGTTTGGTATCAATATTTTAATGGGAAGTCATTTGGATGATGATATGACAAATGATCAAGCTATGTTTTTGCCGGATTACCTGATGAAGGGATTTGCAAATGGAATAAAAGCTGATACACCGTTGGTAAAAGAAACTCGTCAATTGCTTGGTGGAAATAATCAATCGCTAAATAATTCGTCTTGGTTTACACCGGGTGTTCTCTTTACGCTGTTATTGATTGCATCTGTTGTAATATCTTTTTTAAAATCGCAATGGTCTAAAACAGCTCTCACTATTTTTGATTGTATAATCTTTTTCTTTGTAGGCCTGCTTGGAATATTGATGTTATTTCTTTGGCTCGGCAGAGTAGACACGGTATGCAGAAATAATATAAATATTTTATGGGCTTGGCCCACGCATACTATCGTAATATTCTTCACAAGGAAAATGAAATCCTGGGTGAGAAATTATTTTCGAATCAGTGCACTCATCAGTATCATACTCCTTGTAGGATGGAAATTTTGGCCGCAGGAACTACCGCTCTCCGTCATCCCTCTTCTACTGTTAATCATTTTCAGAAGCATGTCCATCGCACAAAAAAAATAGCCATGGAAAAAAATATTTTATACAACGGTCGGAAAATATTTTATGAAGAATATGGAAATGGATATCCCGTTATGCTGCTACATGGTTTCGCGGAAGACAGGACAATATGGAAAGAACAAATAAACCATTTGAAAAATAATTATCAGTTAATCATACCCGATATACCCGGCAGCGGGAAATCCGAAGTGACGGATTATAATGCATCGATAGACGATCACGCAAATTGGATCAAGGCAATACTGGATACGGTGAAAATCAAACAATGTATCCTGATTGGTCATAGCATGGGTGGTTATATCGCTTTAGCATTCGCTACAAAGTATGCTGATTACTTAAAAGGACTAGGCTTATTTCACTCTACAACTTATCCTGACAGCGAAGAAAAAAAAGAAACCAGGAGAAAAAGTATAGCATTTATTCGTCAATATGGTGCTGCTCCTTTTATTGAGCAATCAACACCTAATTTATTTTCTGAAAAATCGAAGAAGGAAAATGCCCAAATAATAACGGACTCGATTAACCGCTATTCAAATTTTGATCCTTTGTCGTTGATATCTTATTACGAAGCCATGATACAAAGGCCCGACAGAACACATGTTCTTTCATCATTCACAAATCCTGTCATGTTTATTATGGGAGAAGAAGACAAGGCGGTGCCTATACAACATAGCCTGGAACAATGTCATATTCCACAATCATCTTTTATTCATATTGCTGAAAACACAGCGCATATGGGAATGATAGAAGACAGAGTTCCATCCAATGTATTTATTGAAAATTACCTCAATCATGCCTCAAAAATCTGATAGTTCGTTTTCGTCGAGACCGTTCACACTTCATTGATGCCATTGGGAAGAAATAACAATAAATATCCCCCGATTTTATTATTTTAGTCGACTGGAAAAACCTCACGGACGTATATGCAGAAGGGCATAAACCTGCATCACAAAATTTCCTGACGCAAGAAATTAAAAAGCAGCTTCAATCGTGTTTACCCTATTGTGAATTTTGTAAAAAAAATATTAGTTATTTCCTTTTTCCCTTTGTTGGCTACACTTTCATTGTGGGCCCATCATATTAAAGGAGGAGAAATTTATTACACCTATATGGGACCCGGCGCGGTTCCTAACTCTGATAAATTTTTAATTACACTGCGTTTATTTATCAGTTGCGAATCTGTACAGGGACAACTGGAAGAATCCGTAAATATTGGTATTTATCGAAACGCCGATAACCAGCCCGCACCAGGTTCTCCATTTACACTTACGCTCGGAGGTGATCAATTTATCAGACTTACTACACCGAGTCCCTGCATTATTAATCCTTCAGATGTTTGTTATCGTGTGAGAATATTTACTGCAGTTATCGATTTACCAAAACAACCTTTTGGCTACACGGCAGTATATCAAAGATGTTGTAGAATCGATGGCATCAACAATCTTAGTCAGAATATAAATGTTGGTGCATCATATATCTGCAAAATTCATGGGACAAACGATATTGGCGTGAACGGCGTTAATTCGAATCCACAATTTCTTGTGAAGGATACAGTATTGATTTGTCAACGACGTCCTTTTACATTGAACTTCGGCGCATTTGATGAGGATGGAGATTCGCTATCTTTTGAATTCACACCAGGTTTTGTAGGTGGCAGTACAAATAATCCTGTCGTTGCAAATCCACCTCCGCCCCGATCAATACCAAACCTTTCATACAAATCAGGCTTTACCGGTTTTACGCCGCTTGGTCCCAATGTAACAATCGATCCAAAAACAGGTATTATATCCGGAATTGCTCCGGCCTCGGGTGATTATGTTGTTTGCGTGCAATTAAACGAATGGAGAAATGGAAAAATAATAAGCAGTCATCCAAAAGATTTTATCGTTCATATCGACGACAGGTGTGATTTCGCTTCCGCAAATTTAAAACCGGCATATATTACCTGTGATGGTTTTAATTATTCATTCAAAAATGAAGCGCCGACTTCACCTTTGATTCATTCTTATTTCTGGGATTTTGGAATTCCGGGAACTAATACAGACACTTCAACAAGTGCAACTCCTAATTTTACGTTTCCTGATACCGGCACATATAAAGTGAAATTGTATGTCAACAAAGGCGAAGAATGTTCAGACAGCGCAACAACGTTAATGAAAGTATATCCCGGATTTTTTCCAGGATTTATTGCCAAGGGAAGTTGTCTATATGTGCCATTACAATTCACTGACACCACCAAAACAAAATATGGAAGGATATCTGGTTGGTCGTGGACATTTGGAGATCAAACAACATCTGCTGATACATCTTCCATACAAAATCCTACCTGGAGATACAGCGATACCGGAACAAAAAAAGTGAGCCTGATTGTTTCGAGCGATAAAGGTTGTACCGATACTGTTACCCAAAACGTACAAGTGCTTGAGAAACCTCCGATAGATCTTGCATTTCACGATACACTTATCTGCAGCATTGACACTTTGGAATTGATCGCGAAAGGATCGGGGATATTTACATGGTCTCCAAACATACAGATGCTGAGATCTGGTACTCCTAACCCGCTCGTGTATCCGAAAACAACAACTACATATACAGTTGGACTAAATCAGAATGGTTGTATCAATACGGATACAGTGCGCGTGCGTGTTGTTGATTTTGTTACATTGAATCCCGGAAATGATACTACCATTTGCTTGAACGATACGATTCGATTAAATCCATCCGGCGATGGATTATATTTTACATGGAGCCCTCCGGCGACGCTCGATAATCCCAACATAAAAAATCCAAAAGCTGTTCCAACCGATAATATAACCGTGTATCATGTGATCGCGAGTATTGGTAAATGTAATACAGCGGGAGATGTAACTGTATTTGGTATTCCTTATCCCGGCTCGAATGCAGGGAATGATACAACCATCTGCTTTGCTGATACCGCGCAGTTAGATGCATTAATAAAAGGAAGCCGATTTGTTTGGAGCCCTGCAAATGAATTGAGCGATGCACATATTCTCAATCCATATGCGTTTCCACTTTCAACGACTACTTATTCATTATATGTATATGATACATTGGGTTGTCCGAAGCCAGGAATATCATCTGTCACTGTAAATGTAAAACCATTGATAATCGCATTTGCAGGAAATGATACTTCTATCGTTATTGGACAACCGCTGCAATTATCAGGAAAAGGTGCACCGTTTTTTTCTTGGTCGCCGCCAGAATTTTTAAATCAGAATGATATTCCAAATCCTGTTACTGTGTTGAGCGATAATTTTAGTTATGTGTTGCGGGCGTATGATGAGATTGGATGTTTTGGATTGGATACGATCAATATCAAAGTATTTAAAACTGGGCCAGATATATTTGTTCCAAACGCCTTTACTCCGGGAAAAAATATAAATAATATTTTCAGGCCGATACCCGTCGGAATTTCAACGCTCACATTTTTCAGAATTTATAATAGACAAGGACAATTGGTATTTTCCACAAGCAGAATCGGAGCAGGATGGGACGGAACTGTTGGAGGCAGGCCACAAGACAGCGGAGGATATGTTTGGATGGTAAGAGGAACCGACTACACAGGAAAACTTATTGTCAAAAAAGGAACAATGGTACTGATCAGGTAAATCGTGAAATAAATATTCAATAACCCTGTGTTCAACTGATAAATG
>JAFDYD010000032.1 GCA_018267615.1 Bacteroidota bacterium
ACTAATCAACCTTTCAACCACTCAACATTTCAACCTTTCAACCTCTCAACTATACTCGTCCGCGCATTTGCTAATTCGCACATTAAACAAACAACCTTTCTCCAAACTTCGCGTACTATTTACAGGAAAGTCATTAAATAGGTTCATGCGAAAAAAATATTTCCTTATTGCGGGAATAGTTTGGCTGGTGCTTGCCGGCCTGGGTTTGTATTATTATGACAAGCCGCATGCAAATGCAGGCGATAAGTCGACCGACATCAGTATCACGGCCGGAGATTTATTCAGTCAATTCCAGCAGGATGAAAATGCTGCCAACAAAAAATTTCTGGACAAGATTATTGAAGTGAAAGGAACCGTTATGGATGTGCAGCAATCCGGAAATACAACAAGTGTTCAATTAGATGGAGGATCGGGCGGCGCAGGCATCAATTGCAGCATCGCAATAAATAATGAAAAAAATAAAATAACGTTACCAGAAAAAGGATCTGTCATTACTATTAAGGGCAGATGCGCGGGAATGCTCATGGATGTCAATCTCGTCGATTGTGTAATCCAATGATCAGCGAAATACAAATTTTATAACAACCTATGTCGAAAAAAATATACATCGTCCTGGCGCTATTCATCGGCGCTCTTATTTTCATAGAATCCTGCACAAGAAATAATATCGAAAAAGTTGCCGGATCAAATTCATGCGACACAACGCAAGTTTCGTTTCAAAGAGATATCCAGCCTATTCTTGACAATTATTGTTATCAATGTCACAGCAATGCCAATAAAGCTTTTAGCAATGGTGTGAGTCTTGAAGGATATGATAATTTCAAAGGATGGTGCCAGAGTGGTTATGTGCTTGGAGATATCCGGCAGGAATCAGGATTCACGCCGATGCCATATGGCAAGCCAAAAATTTCCGATTGCGCGATCAACAAGATTGTCGCGTGGATCAACCAGGATTTTCCCAACTAAAAAAAGATCAGTATCAGTATTATGAAAAAAATTATTGCACTCACTTCTATCATTATTACATTTTGTACGCAAGGCCAAGCACAGATTTTTATGACGAGAACGGGCTTTATCGGATTTTATTCGAAAACATCACTCGAAGATATTAAAGCGGAAAACAACCAGGTATATGCAGTAATAGACGGGAGCAAAAAAAATCTTGCATTTTCTGTATTACTCAAAGGTTTTATTTTCAGAAAGGAACTTATGCAGGAACATTTCAATGACAATTATGTGGAGAGTGACAAATATCCGAAAGCAAGTTTTACTGGCTCATATAGCGGAGATATAAATTTAACCAGTAATGGTTCTTACAAAATAATGGTGAAAGGAAATCTTACGCTGCACAATATCACGAAGCCCCTTGAAGTGCCCGCAACGCTGGAAATAAATAATGGCAAATTATCCGGCATTTCCGATTTCAAATTAAAACCAGAAGATTTCAATATCACTATCCCTTCAATCGTAAGAGATAAAATCGAAAACGATATAACTGTTCATGTAAAAATTGACTGCAACACATCTAAATAAACAACAATGAAAAGTATTTTTTATCTATTTCTTTTAATGATATTTTCTTTTTCAGCATATGCACAGGACAGTTCGTTGCTGAAAATGCTAAATGATTCCATGAAGGTGCATGAAAAACCTTTTTATGTGAGCGGCACTTTTAAAGCAACACATATTGTGAACATGCAAACCATTGAAGCTCCTGGAGCAGGTGCATTGAATTTTGTGATTCAACACCGGTTCGGGCAATTGAATAGCGGCTCATACAATTTTTTTGGTTTGGACAACGCCACGCTGCGTCTTGGGCTTGACTACGGAATTTCTGACCGATTCGCCGTTGGAATAGGTCGTAGCACTTATGAAAAAACATACGATGCCTATGTGAAATATAAATTATTAAGACAAACAGATGCCACCAACAAAATTCCAGTATCAATCAGTTTATTGGGACAGATCACTTATTACACTTTGAAATATCCTGAAAAACCTTATCTCACCGACAACGACAGGATTTCTTATACTGCTCAATTATTAATCGCGCGAAAACTTACCAGAAATCTTTCACTGCAATTGGTGCCCACCTATTTACATTATAATTTAGTGGCAACGCCCGGTGATAAGAATAACATTTTTGCGCTTGGCGCCGGTGGCCGCATGAAAATTACACGGCGTATGAGCATCAACGTGGAATATAATTATCTGCCGTCCGGACAAATTGTTTCGAGCGACAGGCATGATTCTTTTTCACTTGGATGGGATATAGAAACAGGCGGACACGTTTTCCAACTTGTTTTCAGCAATTCACAAAGTATTGTAGAGACACAATACATCACTCAAACTACAGGCCGCTGGGGCAATGGCGATATTTATTTTGGCTTCAACGTGTCCAGGAATTTTAATGTGACGAAGAAAGCGAAAGGCAGTAAGCATTGAGTCGATAATTTACTTTGCGCTTTTGCGTCTTTGCGAGATGCAAAAGCGCAAAGTAAATTCATTGACTCATCGATTTCTTGAATTCACTAAAATCTTTTTCCGTCTGATCCGCATAGGCAACTGCGAAATCGCTGAAGGCATCGTCCATCATTTCGCTTTTTCCCATATAGCCTGCGATTTGTGCAGCGTTGCCCGTTTTTGCATGTGCTCGTGCGAGCATGCGTCCACACAAACGTGCATATGCAGTCAACAATTCCGGATCAAACTCCTCGACAAGAGGAGCAATTTTTTTATCGCGCAGTTGACGAAAATAATATTGCCTTCCATCAGCACCTGTGCCCCATCCCAGGAAAATATCACTTGCCGCCTGAACCAGACGTTGTCCTTCCACCACACGCTGACCACTATGCGAATAAATACTTTTTGCAGTATATTTTTCCAATACTGACGCGGTCGCTTCTTTTATCTGTAAAAACAATGGCTCTTGGCTTTTATTCATCAACAATGCAACATAACATCGCGTGCCCACGCTGCCGACGCCGGTCACCTTCAAGGCAATATCTACCAATTGAAATTGTTCGAGCAGCCATCGACGATCGTCCGATAAAGTTTTACTGTAATTCTCAATAAAAAGCCGCATTGCATCCTTGTCATGCACATCCGCAGAATGATAAATCAGTGGAGGCTGATCGGTGATTTCAAAATTACCCGATACTTTTTTTGTGATTTTATATAAAATTTTTCCGCTGGTTTGCTTTTTCGACCTGTCAATGACATCACTCAGCATTTGTCGAAATTCATTGCTTTTAGATTTTTGGAAGATCGACTCCACATCGAATTTGGTATACCAAAGTTCAAGCGCACTTATTTTTGAGAATTCAATCATATGCCGGCGATATGATTGCGCGAAAATAAATGCTATTTCTTTTGCGGTGTATTCTTTACAATGATTATGTCGCGCAGCAAGTACAAAACTGGTTGCGAGTCTTTTCACATCCCATTCCCACGACGCAGGAAGCGTTTCATCAAAATCATTCGCATCAAAAACAAGTGTTCTTTCGGGTGTGGCAAAGCCACCGAAATTCATCAAATGACAATCTCCTATTGCCTGGACTTTAATATCCGTTCGAGGTAAAAATGAAAGATCATACGCCATTATCCCTGCTGTGCCGCGGTAAAAAGCAAATGGGGAGGCGCCCATGCGCTGGTATCGTATAGGAAGAAGTTCGGGCAAACGATCATGATCACCCGCTTTTATCATCTCCACTACTGGTGGCCTGTTGCTATTTAATGTGAAAATGCCTTGAGACTTCCGACCAACCTGTGACCTGAACTCCTTGCCCTGATTTATGGCTTGCATGAAGTAATGAATTTTATATGTCGGTCAGAAAAGGAGATTTAAGTTAGGATAATTATTTGAAAAAAATATCTGAACCGGAATTTTAGGCGATTGAACTGATTGTACTGAACGTGAGACGTGAAACGATAAACGTGAACCCAAATCGGAACGGGACGCTTTTCGCATTTCAATCTCAAGTTAGTTGTTTAACGTCTCACGTTCAGTACAATCAGTTCAATCGCCTAAAATCCCGGTTCAGACATTTTAATTTATATTCATCGAATGTTAGCAACTTCCAGGAAAGATTTTTATGCAGGCATCGGCCTTGCGATGATCACTGTACTCATTTGGTCGGGCAACTATGTAGTAGCAAGGGGAATTTCACAACAATTGCCACCTGTAAGTCTTGCTTTCTACCGATGGACAATCGCATCAGTATGTATAACACCGCTGGCATGGAAGAAATTTATGCTTGAGAAACAAGTTTTCCTTGAGAAAAAGCAATACATATTTTGGACTGCTCTGACAGGCGTCACGATTTTCAACACATTTATTTATATCGCCGGACATTATACTTCCGCGATCAATCTTGCGCTTATCGGAACTACTTCGGCTCCGGTTTTTGCGACAATATTGGCTGTGGTTTTTTTAAAGGAGCAGACTGGTTTCTTGCGCATAACGGGAATGCTTATCTGCATTTCGGGAATTCTATATTTACTATCCCAAGGAAGCCTTGAACATCTGAAGCAATTCAAATTTAGAAAAGGAGATATGCTGATTTTGATTAGCGCTTTCACTTTTGCCATCTATAACACACTCGTCAGAAAAAAACCAGCAACAATTTCGCCCGTCAGTTTTTTGTTTGTAGTGTTTGCCGTGGGAACATTGTTCCTTCTCCCCTTTTACATTTATGAAATTCTGAATACTCCACCAGTTCATTGGAACATGAACATTGTTTATATCATTTTATACCTGGGCATTGGGAACTCCATCATTGCTTTTTTTTGCTGGAACGCATCGATTACTAAATTGGGCGCTTCTGGCACTGCACTATTTGCAAACCTCATACCTGTGTTCAGCACCATTGAAGCTGTACTTTTTTTAGGAGAAGGTTTTTCGAATGTGCATTTGATCAGCGGTGTGCTCGTGATTGGCGGCCTTATCATAGCGAACCTGAAAAAGCCCACTGAGGTGAAATGAAAAAATGGCTCTTCATATTGCGGCAAACTTTTTATTTTCGCGGAATAATTATGACTGCATGATCAGAAGTTTTTTAATTGGCATGTGTGTTATGATGATGGGGTACAAAATCTCCGCTCAATCAAAAATGAGCATTGCACAATTGAAGCAAAGGATCATCGATAGCCTGGACCAGGAAAAAGGAATTTTCGCTGTTGCCTTTAAAGATTTATCAACAGGAAAAGTTCTTTTCATCAATGAACATGAATTGTTCCATGCAGCAAGCACCATGAAAACTCCCGTGTTGATAGAATTGTTCAAGCAATCAACCGCCAAAAAATTTTCGCTGTCTGATTCCATCACTATCAAAAATGAATTTAAAAGTATAGTTGATAGCAGCGTCTTCAAACTGGATTCTGCAGATGACGGAGAAACGGATTTGTATAAGCATATTGGAGAAAAGCAGTCCATCAGCAATCTTGCATACAGGATGATTACGCTGAGTAGCAATCTATCGACAAACTTATTGATCGAACTTGTAAATGCAAAGAACGTAACGCAAACAATGCGCGACATGGGCGCAAAAGATATCCAGGTATTGCGTGGCGTAGAAGACAATAAAGCCTATGAAAAAGGACTGAATAATATGGTAACGGCATTTGACCTTATGATCATCTATGAAGCTTTGGCGACTGGGAAAGCAGTGAACGATGGTGCATCAGAAGCCATGATCAGAATTTTACTAGATCAGAAATTCAACGAAGTGATTCCAGGCAGGCTTCCCAAAAATGTAAAAGTCGCGCACAAAACGGGATCGTTCAAAACAGTGCATCACGATTCTGGAATCGTATTTCTGCCAAATGGGAAAAAATATGTGTTGGTGCTGCTTTCCAAAAATCTGGAGGACGATGATGCCGCGGTAAAAATGATGGCAGGAGTTTCGGAGGTTGTGTATGAGTATGAACTTCTGATTGATTCGAAATGAGCTTGGATTCGTAGTTCGTGTGATTGAAATGATTTACTATGTGAGTTCTTATAAGAATTTATAATACATATGGCACTATAATATTTTTTATTGTTATAAATAAAAAACTTACATAGAAAATCATTTCAATCACACGAACTACGAATCCAACTCCATCCCGAATCAATCAGAAGTTTAATAGAGTTTCTTATTCCCTTTCTCCGACCACTGCTCGAATATTTTCAGCGCATCGTTTCTTCCCAAAGAAATCATTCGCACGTTCCTGTTTTCCTGCGGCGATGATAATTCATCATATATAAATGAATCGTTGAAGCCGATGGCATCGGCATCATTTCTTGTGTTCGCGTAGTAAATCATTTTGAGCTGCGCCCAATAAATAGCGCCGAGACACATAGGACATGGCTCGCATGAAGTATATAATTCGCATCCTTCAAGATGAAAACTGCCGAGGTGCTGACAAGCATCGCGAATCGCCACAACTTCTGCATGGGCAGTAGGATCATTTGTAGCAAGGACACGATTCCATCCACGTCCAATAATTTCATCATCTTTCACGATCACGCAACCAAAAGGACCACCTTCATTATTTTGCATGCCGACCTGGGAAAGACGGATCGCCTCGCTCATGAATTTCTCTTCCCTTGTCATAATATTTTTTTTCAAAATTATTATTTTGGCTGGCAAGTTGACTTATACAAATGCAAAATCCCGCGATGGCGGGATTTGTGCTTAAAACAATTTCGCTTTATAACGATTACGCTCTCTGCTTTGTTACCGTTTTTCTTTTTGCTTTTTTCAATAAAGCATCGATCTCTTTCGCGAGATTTTCATAAGTGGGTTTGCCGCTAAAAGGTTCGTCGTTGATAAAAAATGCCGGAACATTGGTCACACCTTTTTCTTTTCCTTCACGGATATCACCCTGCACCTGCCAACCATAAGTTGCATTTACAAGATTATCGAGGAATTTTTTATTCGCGATACCAGCTTCTTTGGAGTGCAATTTCAAACTGGTCGTACCAAGGTTACGACGGTTATTGAATAATATATTATGCATTTCCCAAAACTTGCCTTCCTGCGCAGCCGCAACAGCAGCTTCACCGGCTTTAAGACTGCGTTGATGAATCTTTGTAAGCGGAAAATGACGGAAATTAAATTTTATCTTTCCTTCATAATCCTCAAGTAATTTTTTTACAACTTCATGCGCTTTGGCGCAATCTTCATTTTCATACTCCCCAAATTCAACCAATGTGATCGGTGCATTCTTCGGACCAACAAATACATCCCTTGGCTCGATAATTTCTACGATTTCTTTTTTGAAAGCCATATTTATTACTCCTTTTTATTTTATTACTGCCTTGATTTATATTTTATAACAATTCCTATGAGCAAATGGTTGATTATAAAAGCGCTAATGCCACCTAAAATTCGGTGGCATGCGTAAAATTAGCTCTTTTTTGCGAGAATTTGCGCTCTTTTTACTCCCAATTCACATATTACAGTTCCTTAACAGTCCATTTACGAAGTGGCTTTTTTGCCTTTGGCCTTTGAACTCTCATCAGATTCCGGCGTATCATGCGACTCATTTCTGAACACAACGACACCATCAAAAACGTCCACCAACACGGGGTGATTTCTATCGATTTGTCCGGCCAATATCTTTTTACTCAACTGGTTAACTATTTCCTTTTGAATAAGTCTTTTCAACGGCCTGGCGCCAAATTGAGGGTCAAATCCGTTCTCCGCAAGGTAGTCAACGGCATAATCGCTAAAGGTCAACTGGATGCCATTTTTAGCGACCAGTTCGGCCAGGTTGCTCAATTGTATCTTGATAATTCCTCGGATCTCATTTTTCAACAATGGCTGGAACATGATCACTTCATCGATCCGGTTCAAAAATTCGGGGCGGATGGTCTGCCTGAGCAAATTCATCACTTCCAGTTTCGTCCGGTCAACCACTTCATCCCTATTCTTCTCGGTTACGTTTTCAAAAGCCGCCTGGATAATATGGCTGCCCATATTACTCGTCATAATGATGATGGTATTTTTAAAATTAACGACACGACCTTTATTATCGGTCAAACGTCCATCATCCAGCACCTGTAACAACACATTGAAAACATCAGGATGCGCCTTCTCAATTTCATCAAGCAATACTACGCTATATGGTTTTCTGCGAACGGCTTCTGTCAACTGGCCACCTTCATCATAACCTACATATCCGGGAGGCGCACCAACCAACCTGCTCACTGTATGTTTTTCCTGATACTCGCTCATGTCAATCCTCGTCATCATGGTCTCATCATCGAAAAGATATTCTGCCAATGCCTTTGCCAATTCCGTTTTTCCGACACCGGTCGTACCGAGGAAGATAAAAGAACCAATAGGTCTTTTTGGATCCTGCAATCCTGCGCGGCTCCTGCGAATGGCATCTGCAACCGCAACGATCGCTTCATCTTGTCCCACCACTTTTTTATGCAATTCATCTTCCAGGTTCAGTAATTTTTCCCTTTCTGACTGTAGCATTTTCGCAACTGGAATTCCGGTTGATTTTGCAACGGCTTCAGCGATATCTTCCGCATCAACTTCTTCTTTCAACAAACGCTTCTCGGAACTCTCTGCTAATTGCCGGGAATAATCTGTAAGAATTTTTTCCTGTTCTTTTATTTTTCCATACCTGATCTCAGCTACTTTTCCATAGTCGCCTTCACGCTCGGCTTTTTCGGCTGATAATTTCAATTTTTCAATTTCTGCTTTTGAAGATTGAACCTTTTCTACAAGTTCTTTTTCCAATCCCCATTTTGCTTTTAATGTATCACGCTGAACACTCAGGTTACCGATTTCCGCGCTGAGTTGTCTTAATTTTTCATCATCACTCTCGCGTCGTATAGCTTCTCTTTCGATTTCGAGTTGACGTATTTGTCTTTCCAGCTGATCGAGTTCTTCAGGCATGGAATTTAATTCCAGGCGAAGTTTTGCCGCGCTTTCATCAATGAGATCAATTGCTTTATCAGGAAGGAAACGATCCGTAATATAACGGTTGGACAATTCCACCGCTGCAATAATGGCTTCGTCTTTAATACGCACGTGATGATGCATTTCATAACGTTCTTTCAAACCACGCAAAATAGAAATCGCATCTTCTTCGCTTGGCTCATTAATCATTACCTTTTGGAAACGACGCTCGAGCGCTTTATCTTTTTCAAAAAACTTCTGGTATTCATTCAATGTAGTTGCTCCTACTGCTCTTAGCTCACCGCGCGACAACGCGGGCTTTAAAATATTTGCAGCATCCATTGCACCTTCTCCTCCACCTGCACCAACAAGTGTGTGAATTTCGTCGATGAATAAAATAATTTCTCCATCGCTGGATGAAACTTCTTTCACCACACCTTTCAGGCGTTCTTCAAATTCACCTTTATATTTTGCGCCTGCAATCAACAAGCCCATATCCAGCGCATAGATCACTTTCGATTTCAGGTTTTCAGGAACATCTCCATTCACAATACGATGCGCCAATCCTTCTGCAATCGCCGTTTTACCAACACCCGGCTCACCAACAAGGATCGGGTTATTTTTACTACGACGCGAAAGAATATGTAATGTTCTTCTTATCTCTTCATCACGACCGATAACAGGATCTAATTTTCCCTGGCGCGCGAGTTCGTTTAAATTCTTTGCATATTTATTCAGCGCGTTGAATTGGGTTTCGGCAGTTTGTGAAGAAACAGTCGATCCTTTGCGCAAATCTTTAATAGAGCTTATCAATCCCTTTTCAGTAAGTCCCGCATCTTTCAGCAACTTTGCGGTAGCATCACTACCATGCACAAGCGCTAATAACAGATGTTCGGGAGTTACGAATTCATCACCAAATTGTTTTAGGATTGAACCGGCACGCAATACGGCATTGTTTGCCTCGCGTCCGATAGATTGAGCAGGTTCTCCGCTGCTGATCTTTGGTAATTTTTTTAATGCTTCGTCTAGTTTTGTCTCGACGAGATTGATAGTCGCATTATTTTTCTTCAACAAATATTCAACAGGAGAATCCTCCTGGTCAAGCAACGCTTTCAGGATATGCTCCGTTTCAATATTCGGGTTTTGTAAATTAAATGCTAATTGCTGAGCCTGTTGAACGGCTTCAGCAGCTTTTATGGTAAAGTTGTTTAAATTCATGGTTAAAAATTCTTTTAAAATTTCAATAAATGATTCAAATCTCAAACCAAAGCAGAAATGCTGAAACTATGTCATCTAAAGTTACAGCGATCTGCCTTGACTTCAGCCTGGTTTTATGTTTCCTGTTAATATGGCTGGCGAGTTCCGCACAAATGAATTTCAGCGAAGTAGATGTATTATTGAAACAAAATCAAAAGCAGATCGGCAACAATTTCGTTGTGCTGGTTTGGAAAGATGGCCAACAGGTTTATCAAAAACAGGTTGAAAAACAAGTGGGCGATTTTAATGCCAAAACACAGGTTCCTATTGGCAATTGCAGTCAATGGCTGACAGCCGCATTGGTGATGACTTTTGTTGATGAAGGAAAATTATCGCTGGATGATAAAGTGAGCAAGTTTATTCCGATCTACGAAAAATATATGAAGTCATATATCACGATACGCAACTGCCTTACAAATACAACCGGCATCCAGGCAGATGCTGCGGGGGCAATGAAAATTTTACAGAAAGGTAAATTTGAAAGCCTGGAAGATGAAGTGAATTCATTTGCGTCAAAAAGAGAAATTGCCACCAATCCTGGAACAGAATTTTATTATAGTCATGTAGGTCCGAATATTGCCGGACGAATTCTTGAAATTATCAGCAAAAAATCATTCGACCGGTTAATACAAGAAAGAATCATACGACCACTAAAAATGCGCGGCACAACATTCGCCGATGACAAAGGCGGTGCTGTAAATCCATCAGGTGGTGCCCAATCGACCGCGAATGACTATATGAATTTTCTTGCGATGCTTTTGAATAAGGGAGAATTCATGGGAAAAAGAATATTGAGTGAAAAATCCGTGGAGCAAATATTAACTGCACAACTTGCAGAGCTTCCTGTTAAATCTGTTCCAAAGGGATATGACGATCAGAAAGAAGGACTGGGAACATGGATTCAAAAGGGAAATGTTGTAGGCAGTATGAATCTTAATGGTACATGGCCATTCATCGACAGGTGCCGCAACTATGCAGCGATCATTATGGTAAAAGATCCCGAGACAGATCCGAAAAGAGAAATTTATCAAAGAATAAAAGAGGCGATTGACGCGCAGATGAGTGGGAACTGTAATTAATGTGCAGATGTGCGAATGGGAAGTTGAATGGTTGATTCTTTGCGCTTTTGCGTCTTTGCGTGAAAAGCCTTCACGCAAAGACGCAAAAGCGCAAAGAATCGACTAATCCGCACATTAACTAAATGTATTGATTCACCAAATTCTCCAGCCACTCCTGTTTTCCGCTTAATTGTTTTGGCTCACCGTTGGTGAGTGCAAAATTTCTAAGATCTTCGAGAGTAAGTTTTCCATCTTCAAAATCTTTTCCTTTACCATTGTCGAAAGATGCATAGCGATCCTTACGGAATTTCTTGTATGGAGATTTTTGAAGAATATTATCTGCGATAATGACCGCTCTTGCAAAAGCATCCATGCCTCCGATATGTGCCAAAAAAATATCTTCGAGGTCAGTTGAATTTCTTCTTGTTTTAGCATCGAAGTTTACGCCGCCGCCGGCAAAACCACCTGCTTCCAAAATGATGAGCATCGATTCTACGAGTTCATTTAAATTCATTGGAAACTGATCCGTATCCCAACCATTTTGCGCATCGCCCCTGTTGGCATCGATACTTCCGAGCATCGACGCATCGGCAGCAACCTGTAACTCGTGTTGGAAGGTATGTCCCGCAAGTGTTGCGTGATTCACCTCTACATTCAATTTAAAATCTTTGTCCAACCCGTAGTGGCGCAGAAATCCAATTACTGTTGCCGCATCATAATCGTATTGATGTTTGGTAGGTTCACAAGGTTTTGGTTCGATAAAAAATACACCTTTGAATCCCTGCTTGCGCGCATAATCACGAGCAACAGTCAGAAAGCGCGCAAGGTGATCCTGCTCACGTTTCATATTTGTATTGAGCAAAGTCATATACCCTTCTCTTCCTCCCCAGAAAACATAATTTTCTCCACCTAATGCAATGGTTGCATCCAGTGCATTTTTCACTTGCGTACCTGCATAAGCAAGCGCGGCAAAATCTGGATTGGTGGAGGCTCCATTCATATATCGCGGATTGGAAAAAACGTTTGCAGTTCCCCAAAGTAATTTCACACCACTGGCAGATTGTTTTTGTTTTGCATATTCAACCATGGTCTGAATTCTTTTCTCATATTCAGTGATTGAATTGCCTTCATCGACAAGATCGATATCATGAAAGCAATAATAAGGAACTCCCAATTTTGTAATGAATTCAAATGCGGCGTCCATTTTATCTTTTGCGCGTTGTACTGCATCTGGCGACGCATTCCAGGGGAAATCCTTGGTGCCGGGTCCAAATGGATCATTGCCTGTGTTACAGAACGTATGCCAGTAACAAACAGCAAAGCGGACATGATCTTTCAATTTTTTTCCGGCAATGATTTTATTTTCATCGTACCATTTAAATGCAAGCGGGTTGTCGGATTGAGGTCCTTCATATTTTACCTGCCCGATGCCGGGAAAAAATTCTTTGCTTCCAGTTAAAATTCCCATAGTTGAAGTTTTTTATTACATGAGATTTAATAAACCTTTTTTCCAGCGATGATATGCTTCATTCACCAATTGTTGTACACCTTGATCCGGTTCAATATTTTTCAAAATATGCATTCCATGAAAGCATGCTTTGAAATCATCGTAATAACCGGCACCAATACCCGCTGCACGTGCCGCACCCAGCGCACCGTCCGTATTATACAATTCAACCGCACAATTACTGATATTTGCAAATGTAGTGGCGAATACATCACTCAAAAACATATTCGCATAACCGGCACGGATAGTTGTTAAATGTACGCCCATCTTTTGCATGATCTCTGTACCATAATGCAATGCGAATACGATTCCTTCCTGCGCTGCCCTTGCAACGTCCTGCCATTGATGACGATTAAAATCGAGACCCTGTAAATGGCCGCCAAGGTTTTTATTCGCCAATATGCGTTCCGCACCATTTCCGAAAGGATAAAAACACAATCCGCCCGAACCAATTGCAGCAGTTGCGGCGCCCGCATTGATTGCGTCATAAGAATATCCGGATAGAAAATTTTTACGCAACCAACTATTTAAAATACCGGTGCCGTTTACACACAATAATATTCCATTGCGCGGTTCTGCTTCGGTATAGTTAACATGCACAAATGTATTCACACGCGAGAGTTCATCATAATCGGTCCTGTCGGTAACGCCATACACTACACCAGAAGTTCCAGCCGTCGCAGCTATTTCCCCCGGTTCCAGGACATTTAATGAAAAAGCATTGTTAGGCTGGTCGCCGGCACGATAACAGACAGGGATACCCGAAGATAGCCCCAACAGGTTTGCAGCTTCTTTATGCAATTTTCCCTGTTCCCCAAAAGTTGGAACAAGTGATGATAATAATTTCTGGTCGAGCCCATAATATCCAAGCAATTCTTTTGAAATATTTCCATTGCTGAAATCCCAAAAAATTCCTTCTGACAATCCCGAGATGGTTGTTGCTGCAATGCCGGTAAGTCTTAGTGCGATATAATCGCCCGGCAACATCACTTTATAAATCTGATCAAAAATAGCCGGTTCATTTTCTTTTACCCATTTCAATTTGGAAGCCGTAAAGTTTCCCGGGGAATTGAGAAGATGCTGCAGGCAAAAAGTTTCGCCGAGATCTTTAAACGCCTTGTCGCCGATCTCAACTGCGCGACTATCACACCATATAATAGAAGGTCTCAGCGATTTAAGGTTTTTATCAACGCAAACAAGTCCATGCATTTGGTAGGAAATACCGATCGCGATGATTTCATCTGCCTGAAAGGAAAATTGTTGTTTTAATTTTTTTGTGGCATTGATCAATTCATTCCACCATAATTCCGGATCCTGTTCTGCGAAACCAGCCTTTGGCGACGAAATCCGCATTTCCGAATCAGGAGAAAAAACTGTGCCGACAGGTTTACCTGTTGCAGCTTCCAGCAAGGCAGCTTTTACCGATGAAGAACCAATATCATAACCGAGAAGATATTTCATACTAAGCAACTTCTAATTTATTCGAGATGGGCTTACACTCGCAGTTCTTTTGATTAATTGGTTTGCTGGGTGAGATTTCATTTTTTTCATCTAACAATGCTGACAAAGCTAATAAATGTTACATGAACCTCTGCGAGCTCTCACATAGCAGATCATTTACTCATAAGAATTACGAATATAAGCCCATCCGAATAAATCAGAAGTTCATTTTTTTACCAACACCACCTTACTCCTATCCGCCTTATACATCTGCTCGTAAAATTTCACAAGATCGGCGTAGTCGGTCGCAGGAAAACGGCTGGCGTCGCGTTCGTGGAGCCGATAATAAACTATTTTATCGGGTAATACTTTTGTTGTGCGCACATATTTTCCAAATTTGCTTTCGAGTTTTAAATCCTCAGGAATTGATTCGGGTTCATAACCCGCAGGAATTTTTATTTCAATGGAATCAATATCCCGATATCCGGCGCTAAACTCAATCGGATATTTTCTGGTATCATCCATTTTTAATTTGGTGCCGATGCGGTTAACGATATTTGGGATTATGAACAATCTTTTCCCGCTCACCTGTGCATAATCCGTTGCAGTTATTTCCAGTGTTTCGGATAATGTAGGCACTATTTCTTTGTCTTCCTTATAATCAAACTTAACGACATCATAAGTGGGAAGATCGATCGTCTGCTTAAGATATTCCATCATTTTTTCCTTGGAATAATAATTAATCCGTTCGTGAATATCATCCTGCTGCATTCCTTTCATTTTCGTACTGCAATAAAAATTAAGCTTGCCGGCGCTGTCGACAGCGCCATCAATTTTTCGGACCATCAGGTTTTCATTCATCCCATATTTCGTGGTTGAAACAATTTTGCTATCATTTTCACAGATTAAAAGTGCATGCCTGTTGCCTGTGAATGCGCCAATATATCCAGGAGCTTTTGTCTGGCTTGTACATTCAAGCCATATCGAATCTTTTCCTACGGGAACGCACAATGTAGCATGATTGAATTGTGGTGATGGGAAATCGATGATGATATCATCTTCACCTTCTCCCGCTTCTATCAATGCATAGTACGACGGGATTCCAGCTTCCTTCAAAAGCGCACGCATATAATTTGAAAGCGCCTTACAATCTCCATATTTTTTGGAAGCAACATAATTTGCGTCAAAGGGCTGCCAGCCACCAATACCAATTTGAACACTGATATACCTTGTATTCTTTTGAAGGTATTCATACAAAACTTTTATTTTTTGCCTGGTATCTTTTAAACCATCAGTTAGTTGATGAACATCTTTCTTTATATTATCCGGCAATACATCTCTATTTTGAGTTAGCGCAATAATGAAATTTCCCCAAGCTTTCCAGGTAGACATGCTCCCCTGGTAATTATCCATTTGAAAATCGGAAGGTCCAAATAAAACAAATGTGGTAAGATTATACCATGAAGGCGCTGCATATTCTTTTTCGATTGGCTTCAAATTCTTAACCCGCCATGAGTAAACATTATTTCCATGTGATTCAGATTTTTCCGGTTCGCCGGAATAGTTAAGCGCTTTGTACCTGATCGTATAAGATTTTGGAAATATGATCGAGATTGAACTTTGCTGCACTCCAAAATAATATCCTTCCTGTGGTATCCAGTAAGGAAAGAATGCAGACGTATTATATTTTATCTCAAATTCGTATTCAACCGTATAAGGATAAGTTTTACAATAAAAACTGTGTTGCTTCACGCGATGATCATCAATTAAGTCTTCCTGGCCCACACCACTAAGATCTTTGATTTCATCTTTTTTCAGGCTCCTGATTTTTTTTCCTTTGTCGTCGTAAAGAACGCCATCAATCGATGCAATTTCCCGAAACTTACTGTACGACTCACTAAATACCGCATCATTGTCGCCGTTGTCATTTAATATCGTAAGTACATACTTTTTGTACATCTTTGGCTTTGATACATTATCCAGGTCAAACCGGATTTCCTCCATCCTCTTAATCACATTTGCGTGCTCCAAAATATCTGCAGGAATATTGCTCACAGCAAATTCTCCATCGGCGCCATAGGCAACGGACCATAGTTGAAAAAAAATAAAGATAATTATTGCTAATCCTTTCATTGTTTATTTTTTCTTCTTGAAAACGATCTGTTCAGCATGTTTTTTTACAATTTCAGAAAAAAAACTTCGAAGCGCGTTATACTCTTCCGGAAGATAATTGGTCCTGTTTAATTTGATATGCGATCGAAGCTGAACATTCGTCTCATCCTTACCAATCATATATTCGAAAAAACCTTCATTGCCGTTGTACGCAATTTTAACTGATTTTGGTAATTCTTCTACTATATAACCGGTGGGTATTTCCATATTTAATACATACATCTCATCAATCGGATGCGGCATCTCCACGGGAAATTTGCGTTCACCTGCTTTAAATGGGTTTTCTTTGTATCCTTCCTGTAACATAGGATTGAAATAAAAAATATCTTGATTTTTTATAGATCGCACATTAAAATCATAGTGCACATTTACCGGGTAATCAAGTTTTGTTAAAGAATCAATTCCTGTATTTTCTATATCAACATCCGAACCATAACTGGTTTGGATATCCATAAAAAAATTTTTCTCTGTTTTCTTTTTTATAGCCTGTCGCAAATTATAAGATTCGTGATATCCCGGGGTGATTTGAAGATTTCCGCTTGGATATCCTTTTGCATCATTGATAATAATAACCGAAGTCATCTTTTTTTCATCAAGAGATTCAGTCAAGAAGTAAACTGAGCCCGGGCGCTCGTTACTGATCGTACGTGCATACCCGTTATAGCATTCTTCAGGCAATTTTCCGAAACCAAGCAGCGGCCGCGTAGCATCCAGGTAATAAGTCTCCCCATTGATTTTTGCCTTGCAAATAGCATAGTCGATCTTCTCCAATATTGGATATCTGTCGGAATTATAGCCATTCATTCGGGTGCGCAATACTACAGGATCGGCCTCAATATGCTTTTCCCGCAGCAATGCGGTGAGCAACATATTTATTTCTCCTACGGTTCCAGATTTTGCAATAAATACATCAACCAGTGATTTGCTGACATGAATATTTCTGTAATTCGTACAAACAAAATTATCTTTCAAATACTGGCAAATAGTTTTTGTAATGGCAAGCTGATCATTTTCATCACCTGTTATTTTTTTCAGCTTATCATCAAACCATGAATTATCCTGGTCCAGCACACCTCCAAAATCTGGTACACTCAATAAGAAACTTGTTGCAGTTCTCCAATCTTTTACCATGTCATAAACATTTACCATATCATGTTCATCTCTACCGTTAGAGGACTGGTATTCCTGAAATTCAATCATATCCAGGAAATTGAGCGGAGATGAAATATATTTCACAGCATAGCTATTCAATGCAGGTACATCCTTCATTGCCCAGTGATGTATGCTTGTAGTTGATGAAACGGATATATCCGTGGGCTGAACTGCATAATTCGGATTATTGTTTCTCGGATCTGTTACATTATAACCCTTGTGGCCCATACTCGATTTGTTCAGATAAAAACTATCGTAACCTTGTCGCCTAAATGCGTAAACTATTAGGTTTGGAATTTCAACATTCAATTCACTCCACAAACAAGGATAGTTATCTGTTTGAAAGCTCCAGTCAGGTAAATTGAAGCTAAATCGGGAGATGATCGAATAGCTGTATTCAATGATTGATCCCTCCTTCACTGAAGGAAATGTAAATCTCTTTTCGATATGATGTTTGTCCAGGCGGACTTCGAAAATATCTTTTTTGACAAGCTTTGTCTGAACAATCTGCCCCCCAACTAAATTATATGTCGTCGCCTCGATATCATCGCATTTTTCCCGATCGTCTTCTTCATTTAAGTATAACCTGATTTTGATTGTTGCAAGATCGAATCCATTTTTATTTAAGATACTGATCCGGGTTTTGCGATTAAAAATATGATCGAACCATCCTCTCGCATTTCCCTTAAAATTTATATTGCCAATATCGGATATGATTATTCCAGAACAACTACTATCAATTACTTTCGATCGCGGTATTTCGAAATCTTTAGCAGATATCTTTCCATATTGTATGGTTGATTTATCCTGAGCAAAAGCAATATTCATTACTAGGCAGTAGATCACGGCCAACAGCAAGTGCTTACGTTTCATTTGCTATTTTTTCTTTTTTAATACAATCTGTTCACTTTGCTTTTTCACGATGGATGCAAAAAAATCGCGTAGGGTGCTGTAGTCCTCGGGTAAAAAAAGCGCCTTGTTTAATTTTATACGCATTTGCATTTGTATGCCTATATCATTTTTTTGTATCAGGTATTCAAACATCCCTTCTTTATCATTCAACATGACGCGTGCGGATTTCGGCAACTCGTCTACAACATATCCTTCAGGAATTTCCATGGAGAATGAATACAGCTCATCCATGGTATAAGGCATCTCGACTGGATATTTTCTGTCGGCTGATTTGAACGGATTCTCTTTGTATGCTTCCGACATCATGGGATTGAAATAAATGATGTCATCTGTCATATTTTTTAAATCGAAATCGTAGTGAATTTTAACAGGATATTCCAATTGATCGAGTGAATCGATACCGGTATTCGATATTTCTACATCGGAGCCATAGGCAGTTTGAATGTCTTTAAAAACATCTTTCTCGGATTTCTTTTTTGCTTTTTCTCTGAGGTTGTAAGATTGATAATATCCTAAAGTAGATTGAAAACTGCCACTTGGCTTGCCCTTTTCATCCATGATAATGACGACTCCTGTAACTGTACGTTCGTGCAATGAATCGGAATCAAAATATATTGCATAAGGTTTTTCTTTATTGATGATCCTCGCCTGCCCGTTGTAACAATCAATTGGCAGATGATCGAATCCCATCAACGGCTCGCTGGCATCCAGGTAAAATGTTTTGTCATTATCTCTCGCGACACAAATCACATAGTTGAATCCATCTATCATTGGATATGTTTCGCTACAATATCCATTATCACGTGTGCTCAACACTGCCGGATCCGAGGGAATATCTTCATGACGTAACATGGCGACAAGTAATAAATTGATCTCTGCCACATTTCCATTTCTCTTTTTAAAAACAGTTTTTAGTGAATTGTCGGTGTATAGCCTGTCATGGTCCGTACAAGTGAAATTCGAACGGACAAAGGCATAAATCTTTCTAATTTTCTCTTCATTATTCTTGCACCCGGTTGTAATTGCTTTCAGATCTTCCTTCATCCAATGATTATCTTCATCCAATGCTTGTCCGAAATTTTCATGCTTCAATAATTTTTCGCTGGCGATAAACCAGTTACCCATATAATCGTGCCGCTCGTTGGCTTCACCAAACTGAACATAATGTAACTGAAATGTGATTTTCGAAACATGATTTCTGATAGTAGTCGTAAAACTTTCCTCTTTTAATGGAGGCACATTTTTCATTACCCAACGATTTTCGGTCGCCGTTCCCATAATACTTAAAAACTCGGACCGCTCAGTACCATTTGGTTGGCGAATACTATAGTTTACATTTACCTCCTTGGAAGTATGTATCGCGAAATTTTGATCGCCCTGGTTCACCGCTACGTAATGAAAAAATTGCGGGATGGTTACCTGGTACTCACTCCATAGACAAGGATACTCGCCCTGGAAAGTCCAGGATCGCAGATCCACGTAGAAATCAGATTCGATGGTGTAAGATATGTCGATGATCGATCCTTCCTTCACGGCAGGAAAAGTGAATTTTTTCTTACTGCGATATTTGTCGACCTTGTCGGTGAAAATTGATTTTTGGTCCAGATCTGTTTCAACAACTTTTCCATTCTCCAGGTTGAATGTTGCCGCCTTCAAATCTTTCAGCTTTTCCTCATCAGAATTTCGTTGATATACAAAGATGGTTTCCTTCGCAATATCATATCCGTTCTTATTAATGATCTTGATACGTTTGTGACGCTTAAACACCAGCGAAAAATCTCCTTTTGTATTTCCTATAAAAGACGTATTGCCGATATCGGCAATAATAACCGCCGATGCTCCCGTATCATATTTGTATTTCGAAAGATCGAAATCTTCGGGGGCAATTTTTCCAAACTTAATGTTTAATTTGTCTTGACCTATCAGGTAATTTTGCAACAATAGTAGGGTTAGAGTCGCTGTGAGCAATCTCCGGGTTGTCATGTGTTGATCATGTTAGGGGGTTAAAGAACAGTTTAAAATTATAAAAATTATTGGTATTGCAAATTCTTCTTTGCTATTAAACGTTGGAGCGTGAATAAAATTGATCAAACTCAGTTTATCAAAAAAATTGCTGCAATATCCGGATTTGACTTTTGTGGTATTGCTCGTGCAGAACCGCTCGATGATGATGCGCGCAGACTCGAACAATGGCTGAATCAAGGAATGCATGGCTCGATGCATTATATGGAGAAATATTTTGAACTAAGGGTAAATCCTTACAAACTAGTACCGGGCGCCAAATCTGTTATTACTCTATTATTAAATTACTTTCCTTCAGATCGACAGCAAGCCGATGCACCAAAAATTTCAAGCTATGCATTTGGAAAAGATTATCATGAAGTGATCCGGGAGAAACTGAATTTTTTATTATCAGAGATAAAAAAAAATATCGGTGATGTACATGGACGCGGGTTTGTCGATAGCGCTCCTGTTCTCGAAAGAAGCTGGGCAGTCAAAAGTGGTTTGGGATGGATTGGAAAGAATGGAAATATGATCACCAAAAAAAGCGGCTCTTTCTTTTTTATTGCCACGCTGATTGTTGATATCGACCTGGAATATGACGATCCATTTGCAAAAGATTTCTGTGGCACTTGTACAAAATGTATTGATGCATGTCCGACCGAAGCAATCCTCGATGATAAGATCGTCGACGGCAGCAAATGCATTTCCTATTTTACGATTGAATTAAAAGACCTGGTCATCCCGGAAAAAATGAAAGGGAAATTTGATGGATGGATGTTTGGCTGCGATACTTGCCAGGATGTTTGTCCCTGGAATCGTTTTTCGCAATCAACAAAAGAACCGCAGTTCACTCCAATACCAGAGATACTAAATTTTACAAAAACTGATTGGGAAGACCTTACCGAAGAAAATTTCAAAATCATATTCCAACATTCCCCTTTGAAACGCTCGAAGTTCGAAGGCATCAGAAGAAATTTAAAATTCCTGGCGCAGGATTCAAATGATGATATTTGATATCAATGACTTTTTAGGATTTAGAGGAGAATGGGCATTTGAGAAAAGAGTGGAGAAACAGAGCGGAGAGCGCTAACCTTTCGCTCTTCGCTCTGTTACTCCGCTCTTTTCTCAAATGTTTCTGAATTTTCAAACTGCACCACTGGTCTAAAATATTAATCCCAAATTAACCGACAACCGATTCATCGCATAATGATATGTTTCGGGAGTTATCAAATAACATGGTCCCACAAAAGGACAAATCGACGTTGCATTTTTTACGGTTGTCGTCTTGTGACTAAACCCTGGCGAAATAAAAATCGCTACCCTATTATTCAGCGGAACCTTATATCCGATTCCCGCATCATAATACCAGCCATTCTTAAAATCAGCATTACCAAAATAATTCAAGTTGTAATCGCTTTTCTCTTTGTCAGTGATCCAGGTGAAATTCGCACCTACGCCACCATAAACATAAACATAGTTTTTACCGACACTAAATTCTTTTCTGAAATCGGCAAATAATGGAATGCTGCGAAACCGGTAATAATCTATTCCTATTCCTATTCCTCCGAACCAGGATTTATATTGCACGCCATTAATGGTCTGCACCTGGAATGCAGAAGGCGCTGATCCTTCCAAAAATCCGAATTGATTGATGGAATGATATTGCCAAAGCGATGAATTATTTTTTTTGCTTTCCTGCGCACAACATGAAACGCACACAAACCACGCAATCGAAAAAAAAAGAAAATATTTTTTGTTCTTCATATTAATTTTTACCTGATAATTTGCTGAGTAGTTTGATGTTCTTTAAATCGGTATAATCGTATTGATATAATCCATCTTTCCCAACAACAATTGCCAATCCATTCACCGCGATTACATCAAAAGTTTCCGTATCATGAGCCTGGCCGATCATTTTTAAATCCTGCACATCTGATACATCATAAATTTTCAATCCATCCTGGTCATCGCAAACAAACAAAATATCCCCGTCTTTTGACAATCCCAAAGGATGCGTCAATTGATATGATTTAACCAACGATGAATTTCCGTATTGGATCTGAGTAATGTCTACTATGTCCAATTGATTCTGATAGCCCGCACATTTTGATCCATCACTCAGCGTTACAAATGCATAATGATTATCTGCCACAACAGGGTCACAGGCACGCGCATGCGAAAATTGTCCGGCTGCTTTTGGATTATCCGGTGTGTTTTCGATATCGAACATGAATACGCCACTGTTGGACCCGATAAAAAGACGATTCTCGAAGGGATAAATCGTTTCAATTCCCCAAGCCATCTGCAGTGTATTTTTGAAAAGAGGATTTTCGCTATTGCTCACATCATATACACTCAGGCTTTGTGTGTTGACGGTATATAAATAATCATTTATCACTGCAAATCTTGCCATCGATCCTCCGATTCCCTTTTGAGTTTGACTTTGCGGACTTGATGAAGAAATAGTTGCATACTCCCGAATAAAACTGCAGCTGGGACAATTTGCATAATAAATGGGCTGAGGGGATGTGTCTACATCTACAGTAGTATCCTTTGTAATCCAGTCAACAAGTATCATCACTGAATCCGGGCTCATGTTAACAGAATAACCACCGTGATCCGGGAAAATATTATCGACGATTTTTTTTACAGAAACATGATTAGGGTCACTGATGTCAAATGCTACGAGGTCGCTATATGAATCTGCGTAGAGTGTTTGTCCTTTCACCGCAATATCTTCATTCCCGGGAACACTGATAAAAGAAATATTACGAGGTGAAGAAGGATTGCTATTGTCGATAATATGTATCCCTTTACCGAATTCATTCAGAAAAATATATTTTCCCTGGATATAAATTTTCCCGGTATTGGTGAAAGAGGCGGCTGGCGCGGATTTCATCTCCGCTCTCACGGCAGTCAAACTTTTATACACCGGAAGAGTTAGTGTATACGTATGCGTTATGTGGTCCTTAAAACATCCGGAAAAAAAAATGATTATAAGCAGCAGGCCGGCAATTTGGTTAATTTTTACTTTTTTCATACCAGCAGTTTTTTATGCTGACATAAAAAAATAAACTACCGTTGCATCATTATTTTTTATTCGGTATAAACACAATCTTAAAGCCTCCAAAAAATAAATGTTGGCTTCCGCCTGCATCAGCAGTGAGCAAGTTCGTGATTCCATATTGCAACTGTGGTCCAACCTGGAAATATAATTTCCTGCCGGCATGAAATCCGATCATTAATGCAGTGGCTGCGTTGAGTTGTGTTTTATTAAACAAATTATTATCCTGATAATAAGTTCCAGTAACACTATTATAATGCATGGCATCACTGCTGATCAATTCAGCCAAAGAAAATCCTCCTTCTAAAAATAGTGGCAGGTGTTTACTCTTGTTTAACCGGTAAGAAACCATAACGGGCAATTCCAGCATATGATAATGATTGATGTAATCATGCTGTACAGCAGAGCTCGCAAAATAACCGTACGCCGTCGTTTGAATTTTTGTAGTGGCATAATGATAATTCAGACCAACCGATAAACCTATTCTTTTGCTAAGCGGTTTTTGCGCGAAAACGCCAGCGGAAAAAGAAAAACCGGATTTGACAGATGATGGTGCATTATACATAGGTGGCGCGGGCGCCGCAGCGAGAGAAAATGACCGATTATACGCATTGGGAGCTGCCTGAGGTATCGAATTGTCAAATAGATTTTCTTTGATAGTTGAAACACCTGCTCCTCCTGTCAAACCGAATTCCCAAGACTTTTTGTTGTTTTGTTTTTTATCTTTCTTCGCCAGATCTTTTTTCGGATCTGTTTTGTCAACCTTGGTGTCTGTTTTATTATTCGCAACTGTTTTTTGTTTACTGCTGTCGGACTGGTCGATAACAGATCCTACTTTATCCAATTCATTGCGATTTGTTTTTGCAGAATCATTCAGATAATTATGCGTGTCTTTGTTCGCCGCTAACTGGTCATCCACGATTTCATCTTTTATAATATCGTTGGTAGCATCATTCTTTTGCTGATTTATTTTACCAGTTCCTTTTTTGTTTTTAGACAGTTTGTTTACCGTTGCAAAATCTTCGGGTGCTGTATCGACATGCTTATATATTGTTTTTTTATTTTGTTGAATATCTTTTTTCGCAACACCATTTGTATTTTGTTTAAAAATGGTATTTGCCTGATCATTTACGGACGAAGTGCTTGATTTAATATTTTGCTGATCGTTTTTCTTTTCTGTTAAAGTAGATTTTTCATCATTAGCAGTTGCAGTTTGTGTTTTTGCTGAAGGATTAGAAACGGCATCTTGTTTACTGGAAGTGTTGATATCGATTTTGTTTTTATGATTATTATTTTCTTTATTGGATGAAAAATAAAAAAAGCCTCCAACGCCAAGCGCCAGAAAAAACGAAAACCAGATCAAAGGCCTTCTTCGGCTTTTGTCTTTTTTGATTTCCTTTTCCAGGTTATCCCATACCGTTGCAGAGGGACTGAATTTCAGTTCCTCCATCCGTTGCCGGATCCGTTTCTCAAATTCAGGGTCTTCTTGCATAAAATTCTGTTTTTACATCTGCCGAATGTTTATTGATCCAACTGATCAATAAAGTTCTTGCCCTCGCATATTGCGAGCGAGACGTTCCTTCATTGATCCCAAGTATTTTTCCAATTTCCACATGTGTGTATCCATCCACGGCATGCAGGTTAAAAATCGTTTGATATCCCGGCGGTAACTGGCGAATCAGTTCTGCGAGTTCCTTTGCTCCGAGTAAAGACTCCGGGTCGTCTGCCGTAACCGGGTGCAGACCAGTATCCGTGAAAGATAAATCTGTTTGATAACGGCTATTCTTCTTCAAATAATTTATTGCGGTGTTCACCATAATCTGCCGGATCCAACCGCCCAATTCGCCTTGGAATTTATATTGGTGTAAATGTCTGAACACTTTTAAAAAACCTTCCTGCAAAACATCTTCGGCGTCGGCCATAGACTTTGTATAACGATAGCAGATGCCCAGCATCGTCCCCGCGAAATGATTATACAGCTCGCGCTGGGCAGCAAGTTCCCCCTTTAAACAATCCTTTACCAGTTGGCGATGATCCATCAACCTTATGTTGCTTTGTTTGACAAATTAACGATGAGAATCGTTGCATACGAAAAGCTGAACGATGATTTTAGATAATTTGAATGATCGGGCTGATATACAGGGGCTTTGTGCGGTGTGGGCTGACTGGTCGATTAGTTTTGAACCATGATTAAAGGAGGTAGTGGTACAATTTGAGTCGACCACTCCACGACAGAAACTTACTTAACTAATAATCAAACTCCCTATCGTGGAGTGGTCGACTCAAATTGTAACTCAAACTGTACCACTGCCGGATTTTACCTTAGAAATTAATCGAACTTCATGGTAATCCTGCAATCCTTTAATCATGGTTCAAAACTAATCAACCAAACTCGCCCACACAAATTGATTCATTACCGAATAATCAGTAAAATCGCGTAAAATCGCGGTACATGACTTTAGCAGAAAGAGACCGCCAGTCTATCTGGCATCCATATACGCAGCATAAAAATATGACGCCGCCCATACCCATTGTTCGCGGCGAAAAGACTTTGTTATTCGATGAGTACGGAAATTCTTATATAGACGCAATCAGCAGCTGGTGGGTAAATATTCACGGTCATGCTCATCCGTCTATAGCACGGAAAATATTTGAACAAGCATCAACACTTGAACATGTAATTTTTACTGGCTTTACACATGAGCCGGCGGTTCGTCTTGCAGAAAGGTTATTGAAGATACTACCGGGCGATTTCTCAAAAATATTTTATTCCGATAATGGGTCAACAGCGGTTGAAGTAGCAATCAAAATGTCAATTCAATATTGGCGTAATACAGAACCGGAAAAGAATAATAAACCATCGAGAAATAAAATACTTGCGTTTCGCCACGCTTATCATGGCGATACTTTTGGCGCGATGAGTGTAAGCGATCGCAGCATTTTTACAGCAGCATTCGATGATTACCTTTTTGAAGTGGTCTTTATCGATACACCTACATCATCCAATATCACTTCTTTAAAACAAAAAATCGGTGAGTATAAAAATGAGATCGCCTGTTTTATTTATGAACCACTCTTACAGGCAGCAGGCGGTATGCGTATGTACGAAGCCGTTATGCTCGATGAACTTTTAGCTTTTATCAAATCGCAGGATATTATCTGCATTGGCGACGAAGTGATGACGGGTTTTGGAAGAACAGGGAAACTATTTGCAGGAGAATATATGCAACACAAAGCGGATATCATTTGCCTGAGTAAAGGATTAACGGGCGGATCGCTGGCGATGGGCATCACCGCCTCTTCTCAGAAAATTTTTGATGCTTTTTTGAGTGATGACAAAAGCAAAACATTTTTCCACGGACATTCTTATACCGCCAATCCAATCGCGTGCGCGGCTGCACTTGCCAGCCTGGATTTAACGGAGGGAGAAGATTGCAAGAACCAGATACAAGACATTATTCATCACCACAAAAACTTCATCGATCAATTTGCCAGGGAAAATAAAGACAATATAACGTTTAGGAATATACGCCAACTTGGAACCATTATCGCTTTTGAAATAGATAAAGGTGATGATAGTTATCTAAACAATATCAGCGCGGTCATTACCCTCCAGGCGCTGCGTAAAGGGATTTATCTGCGGCCTTTGGGAAATACCGTTTATCTGATGCCGCCTTATTGCATAAATGAAGAAGAGTTGGAGAAGGTGTATGTATTTTTGAAAAGTCTAACCAGGATTGTCTGAACCGTGATTAGTG
>JAFDYD010000033.1:0-1563 GCA_018267615.1 Bacteroidota bacterium
CATTTATTAGTTGAACTTAGTAACTAACAATATTCAATGTTCAAATCTCACAGTTCACCGACGATTTTGAATCAATACTTGAGCATTGAATATTGATAGTTGATCATTGAATATTTATTTTTTATCACTACCTTTTCGCCTTTCACCATTCGCCATCTCATGAACAAGATCGTTTTAATAACCGGCGCTACGTCAGGTTTCGGCAAAGCAAGTGCAGAAAAATTTGCTGCCAATGGATATAATGTAATTATTACAGGAAGAAGAAAAGATCGCATAGAAAAAATCAAAGAAGATTTAGAGAAAAAATTTTTTGTAAAAACTCTTCCGCTCGTTTTTGATGTGCAGGATAAAAAAGTTGTGTTCGAAACTTTGCAAAATATTCCCGATGAGTGGAAAAAAATAGATGTGCTGATCAATAACGCAGGACTAGCATTGGGACGTGATTATTTTGAAGAAGCTGATCTTGAAGATTGGGAGATCATGATCGATACAAACGTTAAAGGCATCTTATATGTAACGAGGGCGATTCTTCCATTCATGATCGCAGAAAAAAAAGGACATATTATAAATATCGGATCTGTTGCAGGCAAAGAAGTTTATGAAAAAGGAAACGCATATTGCGCATCTAAATACGCGGTTGATGCCATCTCCAAAGCATTGCGCATAGATCTATTGCGGCATCACATTAAAGTTACCGCCATCCATCCCGGAGCCGCAGAAACTGAGTTTTCTCTGGTTCGCTTCAAAGAAAATGAAGAGCAGGCAAAAAAAATATACGAAGGATATACGCCGCTAAGCGCTCAGGACGTAGCTGATATTATTTTCTATTGTGCTTCCGCCCCTGCCCATGTATGCATTAACGACCTCGTAGTGACTTGTTTAGCGCAGGCAAACTCCTACTATCTTTACAAGGGTTAGCCAAACGCATAAATATAAATTTTATTGTGATAAGGCACGATACTTGCGGCTGGATTGCAAATATCGATTCCATTGAGTATTTTTATTCATAGTCCATCAATCCGTAAAACCCCCTTGACTATGAAAACTTATCTCACGAAAGTTTTCCTCGCATTATTTATTTTATGCGGCCAGCACATCATGGCTCAGGAAGTAATAAGACAGGAAAATTGCGACGTAACAGCCTACCAAGAGCAAATCGACAGCTTAAAAAGCTTGTTTAAATCAAAAGGATTTATTGTTTTAAGAGAAGCATCGATGTCGATGCAAAGTGAATATGAAATGCCCATTGTGGTTGCCATGAGCCAGGGCTCTTTATATGAATTTGTATTTATCGGTGATCCAAGTTCCAGGTTATATGAAGTTAGAATGTATGACTGGAATGAAAAACAAGTAGTATATCAGAAAAAAATGTGGGGCGATGTAGATGGCAATATCATTAGCTACGCCTACAGCCCACAGTTTTCAGAATACCACATGATCAAACCGGTGCAGGTAAATAGAACAAAGAAAAAACTTTGTGGCTATGTGCTGCTGCTAAAAAAGACGAACCACGATTAAACTGATTAAAAAGGATTTTGCGGAAAATGTGGAAATGTGAGAAAT
>JAFDYD010000033.1:1597-77187 GCA_018267615.1 Bacteroidota bacterium
ATTTCTCACATTTCCACATTTTCCCCAAAATCCTTTTTAATCACTCTAATCCTGGTTCTACTTCGGCGGTCTCACCGGGTTCCCCATTTCTGCTAATGAAATTCTTATCTGAATTCCTGCACGGGTTGTAGTGATCGGAGGTGAACTGGATATTTTTGGTGAAACACTTCGTCGGTCATAATAGAATTTAAGATTGATTCTATTGTTAATTACATAATCGACAGAAGGAGCAATATCCATCACGCGCTGACCGCCTACAGGCAGTGAGGCGTTTTGATCAAGATAACTATTGGAAGTAGCATCATCGCGCAAACTAAAATCAAGTCTTATCGTAAGATCATTATCTAACTTACCCGAAGGAGCACCATTTTTACCTTTAAGTTTTATTCCAAATGGCAATGGCAGTCCTCTTTTACGCCATCCAATGCCAATGGTCAAATCTGTTGATTTGCTTTCGCTCATTTGATAATCGATCAGGCTCAAACTTAACTGGCGAGATTTGCTGTAACTCAACCTGGCCTGAAGTTGATTTACAAATTGCATATCCAAATCGATCAATGGTGAAAATTGTTCACTGATAGAAATATTCGGCACCAGGAAGTACGGAACAAAATTACCAGTCAATGTATCGATAAATCCGGGTTGCCTCAAACCAAGCGGATCCTGGAAGTTAAGTGCTGAGTTGAAACTGTTCATGCTTAAAGTGCTTGTATAAGCATTCGAGATACTGAAGTTGGAAAAAATTTTATCCAATCCTGGAATTCTACTCAAACCATTATAACTGATACGCCAGTTTGGTTTTGGAAGATATCCTGAAAAAGGATTTGAACGTATAGTGGGATTATCCTGGTTGACAAGCGAAACTTTGCTTGGATTTTGTCCGCTATATGCTGCAATGAATGCTGGTATGAGTACGTCCTGAGCATATTTTCCATATCCTTTATAATACCCATCGGGATTTTGAATACCGGAATAACTATTCAGTTTTCCAAGTCGCTCCGAAATAATGGCCCTGTTGTTTTGAAATGTTTTGAATGTGCTTGAAATCTCATTCGGTTTGAAATTTTCAAATAGAGTTTTTACCGAGATAAAACTTACACTGAAACTCCCCGCAGAATAAGGATTCAATCGCGCGAATCCTCCATTGCTGATCGTGTCTTTATATAATTCAGAATAATTTTTCCCAAATGTTTTGTTCCAGCTTATTGTAACATTCAGATCTCTGACCGGTTGCAACACTGCCGAAATATTTATGATTTGATTAAAACTTGCCTGGTTTTGAAAATTGAATGTGGTATCCTTTGTCAACAATCCTTTTCGCCCAAGCCTGTTTACAAACGCAGTATCAGGCTGCGCTCCGAATACATATCCAAAACCAGGTTGACCCGATTTCAAATTCATTCCAAAAATTCTCGTGCTGTCCGTATATCCAAAAATACTCGAAGCAGAATTTTCAGAATAACTCGCCGTTACATTTTTTAAAGAAGTGAGCAATTTCGCAATCGCTTTTGTAACACCATGAAGTCCGTGCTGCTCAATTATTTCTTCTTCTTGTTTCTTAATTTTTGATGTATCTGCTTTTTTATTTGGCGATACTGGCGGTTTGATAGGAGCCGTTGACGGATCCAAATCGCGCAGCAATTTCCATTTGCTGTATAGCTTTGTAAAATTGAACTCGCTGGTTAAATCTTTCTTTTGTGTATTCTGTATCGTGTTGCCAAGATTCACTGCAAGTAACGATGCAGTTGTCCACTGATAAGTAGCACCATATCCTGCACGTACAGATGTCCAATCCACTAACGGGAATTTGCTGGTAGGTAAAGTGTACGTGATATTGGCGCTTTGTGAGTAGCTAATATTTCTTCCTCCCTTCCAGAAATTACTCCACATTTTTTTTCGTTCGGCTTTGTCTAGACGACCGCTATCCTCATCGACCCAGGCTTTATTAAGCGCAGTGAAATCGATATTCAACGAACGCGTAAGATCCCAACGCAATGTGTACATACGATCGAAAGTAAAAAATTTATTATAGGTTTCAGGAAGCACACCTTTGGGTCCGTCGATATTACGACTTCGGTATGCACCAAATTGTCGGTTCACATCTGCACGGAAAGAGATCACGGAAGGAACAGGATTAATATTGAAATCTTTTACCAGTGCAAACCACGGTGATTTTGATTTGATCAGTCGTTTGAAAGGTTCCCAATGTTTTGGTATGCCCGCAAAATTATATCCCAGCCCTCCCTTGTAGTTGATCAATTCATCTTCCTCTGCAATGGGACTATGATGTTCGAATCTTGTATAAGAATAAGACACATCGAAATTTTCGATGCTCCACAGTTTTAGTTTTTTTCCTGTAATATTATTTTTTCGAACGTTGGTAAAATTGAAACTGGTGATTGTTGTTGCATCCACTGCCTGCTCTTTAATTGAATCTCTTTTATCCGAAGGTGCGGCGCTCACTTTATCAACCAATTTAATATCCAGATCATATGGGTCAAATTCGGGCGTACTAACGTTCTTGGATATACTGGCATAAAAAGGAATAGACAGTCCGGCTTTTCTTGGCAGCAGTTTTCCCAATTCAAGGCTTGTTGCGGCATCAAACTGGGTGTTTTTATCCAACGATCGTTGGTTGATGTTTTGGTCGATGGTTCCGAATCCGACGGTCCTTATACTGCCTGAAACATACATGGTACCAAGATCTGCAAGTTTGATATCAACCCTTCCTGTTGCGGCATATCCGCCATGATCGTTGATATCCGACAAGCGCAATTCATCGAACCATACTTCTGTACAAACGCTCGGTCGTTTTGCATTCTCCACTCCAAGGAAAAATGCCTGTATCTGTCCGAGGTTCGGATTTCCAAATAGCGCATAGGTGCGACCGGTAGGATCCGTTTCAATATAGTAGTGACCGGTTGAACCAGCATTATTGCGATGTACCTTTAACTGCACCAGTCGATCCACGTCAAGGTTCAAACTATTAGAATCGGGCCATATATCCGTATCCAATGTCGAGTTGAACCGCGTTTTCTTCAGCGGAATTCTGATCTCATAAAAGTTGTTGATGAAATCACTTCCGATACGAACGATTGCATACAAGTCGCCATCATCAAGCCCTCCGTCGCCGAGTGGACCCGCTGCCTCCGCGTGAATGAACATATCCATCTTTCCATAACGACGCAAATCAAGGTTGGTATTCTTAAAAACGCCTCTCGATTCGCCCAAAGGAAGATTGCAAATTTGCAAACTCATTGCCTGTTCATTCAAAAGAATATTAATATTATTTGTGCTCAATTGTTGCTGTCTCTGGATACCCGGTGGAATTACATATGGAATTGGCGTGCGTGTGCTGTTCTGCTCTATATTAACCGCCGTGATATTAAATGTTGTTGCACCGTTTAATGGTATCGGAATATATTGACCTGTTGTATCCAGTTTATAATTAAAATTGCGCCATTGGTCTCTGATCAATTCAAACTTTGCGAACCGGCAAACCACTGAATCAGAAAATCCGTTCAGGAACATCCTGATATAACGGATCGATTTGAAGTCAGGAATGCTTCCCACTTTTTGTGAATAAGAAGTGATAGGAATTCTGAATTGATACCATGTTTGTTGAACGCCGCCACTCGGAGTAAATGTTCTTTGATCGGTGATGAAATTCTGGCCCACTTTCAAAGAATCTGGTATCAGGCTCACTTTATATTCAAAATATTCTTCGAGTTCGTTCAATGTATTATCGTGATCAAGATCTTCCTGGTCGGGATACAATGTAAATGCATTTACAAATTGCTGGCCTGCTGTTGCAACGGGAGAGTTGCCTTGTGGACTATTGATGTTTTTATAACGGCCAAGTATACCCGCTTGTGCCTGATCATAAGAAGCATCCCTGTAATTCAAAAAATCATCGCCTGAAGGATCTGCAAACGCGCGCTGATATATCGGCGACCCGGTGCCAAAAGTTGTGGCAAGCTGGCTGAGATAATTTTGAAATTTTACTTGTTCGCCGGGATCATCCAATCCATCAAAACCAATGTCCTGGTAAGGACGATCAGATGCATCATTGCTGAACGCGTTTGTAACCTGTATCGGATTTGCTGGTACACGCCCCCACACTGATGTTTCGTCAACAGCCGCAGGGATATTCGGTGTGTTCAATCCGTTTTCAAATAATCTTCTTCCATCTTTCAAAACATCTTCCGAAACACTTCCTAAATCGAAATAAAGTTGTCCACCGGAACTGGTCGGATTTGTGATAAACGGACTCTGCATCCAGAATTCTATATACTGAACATTGCTTGTTTCAAAATCTGTCTGATCGATAGCACGCATGATACCGCCCCATCTCTTTTGCGGATTCAACAATTTTCCATCAGGACCCAAACTCCCCGGTCTTGCGTCAAAATTATAAGGACCTTTATCGGTCGGATAGTAAGCAACATCAAAAGTGATCAATTGCGACTGGCCAAATTCCGGTGTTTGCTGCGGAAAGAGTTGTTGTACCGTAAGCGATGCAATTCTCGGATCCGCAAAATTCTCATAATTTCTAACTGGGTTGCTTGGATTGCTTCTATCCTGCAAAGTCGGTTCTATATTATACCACGCGATTTTTGCACGATTAAAACCATAATCAAGAGAATCATTCAGACTTCCTTCAGGGAACAATCCGTTTTTTTGAGGAGTAGATGCAAGCACCCAACTCGTTAATGGAAAACGAAGATCTATCGAACTGGTTGAACCTTCGAAATCATCGATATAAATAGTTCCGCTAGTTCCTTTTCCAATTTGTGGCGGATGTCCAGGTTTCAAATAGGCTGCTTCACCAACTGCACTGATACTACTCATTTCTTTGCTCGAATAGAAAGGAAGTTTATTGAGCAACCTTGTAATTTCGGGTACCTGTGACCGGTAGCTTACATCAACACCATACATTGTATTTCGTATGGGATCTTCATTATAATTTGTCTTGGAAAAATAAGGTCGCTCATTCAGCCGCTCGATTGTTCCACCAAGTGCAAGTGATTTTGTGGGTGTATTTATGGCCATATAGTCGAGCCGCAATCCCATGAACCCCCGCTGTTGCGTACCAAAACTGGCATTATTTTCATATTGCACATTCACGGGAACTCCGGAATTGATAATAGCCTGGTTGATAATCTTTACACTTCCTAGATTATAATCGACGACATAATCAATATTTTCACGAAGTGTTTGTCCACCTGCAGTAACTCGCACCGATCCTGGTGGCACGTTAAAAGCGCCCAAGCTGAGATCCGAAGTAGCTTGTCCCTTCGCTACACCACCAATATAGTATCGATCGACATTTGCAAATGTTTTTGCTACTTCCTTGATCGTATCATACAATTGATAAAAAACATAACTATTTTTTATGCTCTGCGAATTTTTGAAAGCAAGAGAATCGAGATCCCGCCCAAATGGTTCCAGCAACGGAAAAATAATTCGTGCTTGTGATGAAACAATGGTAAACCCTTCGAGGTAATCAAATACTCCATCTGGTTGCGGGTCATTGTGCGCATTCAGACGATCCAGATTTAAAATAGTAAGTAGCGGAACACCCTGCTTATCTCCGGCAGGTAAATATCTTTTCGTGCCTTTGCTTGGCTCTTCATACAACAAGTTCAGTTGAAATCCTGCTTGTTGAATATTTGAAAGATAACTTCCGGTACCTGTTTTCAAGGTGTAAACATTTTTCATCATCAGGTCCCATATCGGCAAAGTCGTTCTCTGAGAAGTTGCTTTCAATAATTTCAAGTATAAAACTTTTTGGGCGCCTGGATTATTTCCAAGTGTTGTATCCGGTGGCACGTCTTGCGAAAATTCACCCACCTGGTAAATACGGCCGTTATAACTGTATTGATATGCCACGGCCAAAACATCATTGGGTTGTAGAGTTTGATTGAGCGAAATAAACCCTACTTGTGGATTGTATATATAATCCGTAGGATTTAATTTTCTTGCAAATACCTGCTCGTAATCCTGAACCTGCGTCAACCCCAATGAATTCAATTTGGTAATAACTTGCGAAGAGCTTCTGCTCGCGGGATCGTTGATAATATTCCTATATTCATCGTTCGCATCATTGTAAGGATAAGGAGCAGAAGTCTGCGAGTGAACATTACTGTTATATGGGGAAGATTCTCCCAAATCCATCAAACCTACGATGCCTCTTGCCTGTGTAGTGGTACCATTTCGATTTGTTACCCAAACTTCCATGCGCAATATTTGCACCTGTGAAGTAACGATTGGCAATTTTTGCATCGCTTTGTTGTAATTACTTCTGAAATATTGCGCGAGTAAGAAATGTCGGTTCTCATCGTAATCATCGGCCTTGAATTGAAATGTTGTTGTTGCTGATCCACCTTGCACGGCGAGTGATTGACTTTGCGAACGCTGGTTTGCTAATACCCCCGTTAAAAACAATTTACCAAATTGTAGTTGTGCTTTAATACCGAACAAAGATTGTTCGCTTGCCATCAAAGTACTCTTTGTTGTAAAAGAAGTATTACCTGCTTCAATTTTTTTAACAATGTCATCGGCGCCTCCGGTGTATTCCAATTTCAATTGATTCATCCAATCGAAAGTGGCCTGCGTATTGTACGTAATGGGCAATCTGAGTTTGCTTCCAATATTTCCAACAACATTTACATTGGCATCCATATTAAAATCCAGGCCACCTGTTCTTCGGGCACTTTCTGGCAAGGTTGGATTCTGTACGTTTTGTCCTTGGTAACCCGCGGTGATATCGACATTTCCTTGTGGCCGTATATCGATCTTTCCATTTCCAAAAAGCCTGTTGAACAAGTTATCATTCATTGCAAGTTTTGGTTTTTGTCTTCTCCTGTTGAGTGCACTCAACACATCAGCCCTTTGTCTGAAATAATCGTCTTCAGATTTTTGTGAAGTCAGACGCATGAACTCTTCAAACGTGAGGTATGTTGGCTTGCGATAATATTTGTTTCCGATCTTCTCAACAATGTAATATTGATTTGTTTTCGGATCGTATTCGATCGAGTCTTTGATATTAACCGGATCTTTTAGATTGAAGGGGTTTTTATTCGGATTGCTGAATGCATCTCCGCGCCGGTCTTGTATGGGAAATTTTAAGGTATCTTTTTGAAGCTTGGTAGTGTCTCTTTGATACACGCCTGCCGATGCAGTTGTACAAAAAACAACCGATACGGTCAACATCACTACCGTTGTGATAATTATCTGAAGCAAACGAGTCAAACTTTCCTCAAGAATTAGTTAGGTAGAGATCCGGCAATAGGCTTATAGGATTTTTAAAACTTTCTTAATGATGTCTTCAACTTTGTCCTGATTCGGCTCAAGTACAAGCACTTTTTTGATGGCTTGTTCTGCTGCCGGACGAGCAATGCCAAGAGCTATTAAAGCATTCAACGCGTCTTGCTCCAATGTATTGTTTATCAACGAGGAAATATTTGTTTCCGGAATTTTTTTCCCCAATTTATCACGAAGCTCGAGGATAATCCTTTCGGCGGACTTTTTTCCAATCCCTTTGATGCTCTCAAGTTGCTTCAAATTCCCCTGAACTATGGCTCTCGCAATTTCGTCGGGGCGCATCGATGATAGCATCATTCGGGAGGTTGCTGCACCCACCCCGGAAACGCTGATAAGGTGTGTGAATATCTCTTTTTCTGCGTTATCGAAGAACCCGTACAAGGTCTGACTATCCTCCTTCACCTGATGATACGTCTGCAGCATACCTTTTTCCAGATGTTGAATCTGAGAATACGTGTGCAGGCTAATTTGTAACTCATAACCTACTCCATGAACATCCATATGCACAATCGTAGGCGATTTAAAGGTGAATTCGCCCCTTAAAAAAGCTATCATGGCCGCAAAATAAAACTAAATGTCCAAATTCGGCTATGATTGGAGGACGGCAGGGAAGTTGAATGGTCGATTAGTTGATTGGTCGATACGTTTATGGTATAAAAGTTAATGTGAACGGAATTTGTGCCGTTTATCACTTTCGACGTATCGACCAATCAACTAATCGACTATTCAACCATTCAACTTTTCCCAATTCATCCGTCAAGCACACTCAATAATTTTTGCCGTATTTTTGCACCACTTTGTAAAATTTAATAACCTGACGAATCATAATGAGTAAAAAAATTACGGCAGCTATCACCGCGATAGGAGGATATGTACCCGAAAACCGTTTGACAAATGCCGATCTGGAAAAAATGGTCGACACCAATGATGAATGGATCAGAACCAGAACTGGTATTTCGGAAAGAAGAATTTTGAACGAACCAGGCAAAGCCACTTCAGATTTATGCGTTCCCGCTATTATGGAAATCTGTAAAAAAAGAGGAATTCAACCCGATGAAATTGATTGCGTCGTTGTTGGAACAGTCACGCCTGATATGTTTTTTCCTTCCACTGCAAATATTGTTTGCGATAAAATAGGAGCAAAAAATGCCTGGGGTTTTGATCTTGCGGCGGCGTGTTCTGGTTTCTTATACAGCCTGACAACAGGCGCTGCGCTTGTAGAAAGTGGACGTTACAAAAAAGTTGTTGTGGTTGGTGCTGATAAAATGAGTGCGATCGTTGATTATGGCGACAGAAGCACTTGTATTATTTTCGGCGATGGAGCCGGTGCTGTTTTACTCGAACCAAACACTGAAGGATTTGGAGTGCTCGATAGTATATTAAAAAGTGATGGCAGCGGCAGAGGCGTACTTCATATGAAGGCCGGAGGATCTCTGCGGCCAGCGAGTTATGAAACTGTGGCCAACAAGGAACACTACATCTACCAGGAAGGGCAGGCCGTTTTTAAATTCGCAGTAAAAGGAATGGCTGATGTGAGCGCAGAATTATTGGAGCGAAATAACCTTACCGGAAATGATATCGCTTGGCTGGTACCACATCAGGCAAACAAAAGAATCATCGACGCAACGGCAAACAGAATGGGACTTTCACCGGAAAAAGTGATGGTGAATATTCAACGTTTTGGAAACACCACTGCCGGAACAATTCCTTTGTGCCTATGGGAATGGGAAAGCCAGCTAAAAAAAGGCGACAACCTCGTGCTTGCTGCTTTCGGCGGAGGATTTACCTGGGGAGCAACTTTGGTAAAATGGGGATTCTAGAATTGCAATTTTATTGCGAGTTATAATCTTGTCCACACGATAAAATCTGTGTCAGGAATTTTTTCCATCTTAAGCTGACGAAGCATTGTAACAATTTGCCCATTGTGATATGTGCCATGATTGAATAAATGCATTAGCAAAAGATAATATGGCTGAGAAAATTCCTCACCTTTCAAATTGCGATAAGTAAGATTTTCCACCAGTGCGCTTTCATCCTTGTTCAATACCCAATCCAATACTTTTTGGTCTAATTGTATCAGGCTATCAGAAAGCTCCTTCATCGAAGCATTGAATGGATCGGTATCTATTCGTATGCTTTCGCGATCAAAACGCTTGAACCAAATTGTTTCTGCGGCCCAAACATGCAGCACTGTTTTATATAGACTATTAAAACTGCTGGCGATTTGTTGATGATGCTGCCGCATATTTAAGGTATTAATAAAATCCAAAAGCCTTTTATGCGCCCAAAGATTATAATGTGCATATTGATCGATCAATTCCTTCATAAAGAATTATGATTTACTTTTGATTTTCTCACAAATTTAATGACTCGAATAACAGATGACAGAAAAAAAAATCCCGATCACAGGGTTTAGTTCGTTGGCTATTCACGGAGGTCATAAGCAAGATCCAAATTTTGCTCATCTCACTCCTATCTACGCCACCAGTACTTTTGTGTATGATGATGCCGAACAAGGTATGCGACGCTTCAGCGGAAAAGAAGAAGGATATATTTACACACGTTGGGGTAATCCAAGTTTTACAGAAGCGGAAAATAAAATCGCTGCAATGGAAGGTTTTGGTATCAATGATAAACATGGAAATCCACTTGAACTCAAAGCCATTCTTCATGCCTCGGGTATGGCAGCTATCAGTACAACAATTCTTTTAAATTTGAAAGCTGGCGACAAAATCCTCACACATTTTTCGCTGTATGGTGGCACAGAAGAACTTTTCCAAAACTTATTACCCGCTCTCGGTATCGAAACCATTATCGCTGACTTGCGTGATCTGAATAAGGCAGAATCAATTATAAAATCGGATGACACTATACGAATGTTGTACCTGGAAACGCCGGCGAATCCAACTATTCAATGCGTCGATATCGATTTGCTAAGCAAACTTGCCAAACAAAAAAATATGATCGTAGCATGCGACAATACTTTTGCAACACCTTATCTGCAACAACCGTTTCGCTATGATATAGATTTTGTTGTTCATTCAACTACAAAATTTCTGAATGGGCATGGTACTTCTATCGGGGGTGTCTTGATAGGAAAAGATATTGAATTCATGAAAACCAAAGGAATAAAGGTTCACAAAACATTGGGCGGAAACAGCAATCCGTTTGATGCATTTTTATTGAACAATGGAATGAAAACACTGGAAGTGAGAATGGAAAGACATTGTCAAAACGCAATGATCATTGCAAAATTTTTGGAGACAAATCCGTCAATTACGAAAGTAAATTATAACGGACTTACTTCACACCCTGATTATGCGATCGCAAAAAAACAAATGCGACATCCGGGAGCAATGATGAGTTTTGAATTAAAAGGTGGTTTGCAAGCAGGTATCCGTTTCATGAATAGATTGAACATGTGTACGCGTACAGTTTCTCTCGGCACCTGCGATACTCTGTTAAGCCATCCCGCATCGATGACGCATTATAGCGTACCAAAAAAGGATCGTGAAAAATATGGTATAACGGACGGGCTCATACGCATGAGTGTGGGAATGGAAAATGTGGAAGACATATTGAATGACTTGGATCAGGCATTAAAATAAAAAAAAGAAGAAGTTCTTTTTCCTGATAACGAAATCATTAAGCACGTCCTAAATCGGTCAACGCAGCAACCAGAAAAAAATAACATGACGCATGGGAATTATTATTAGAAAAGCTCTTAAAGAAGATTGTCCGAGATTACTCGAGTTGGTTCATGAACTCGCGGAATATGAAAAAGCTCCGAATGAAGTAACCGTTACGCTGGAACATTTTACTGAAAGTGGTTTCGGTGAAAAACCAATCTGGTGGGCATATGCGGCCTGCGATGATTCAAGTCAACAAATTCTCGGATTCGCATTATACTATATCCGATATTCTACATGGAAGGGACAACGCATGTACATGGAGGACATCGTCGTTACAGAATCTGCAAGAGGAAGAGGTATCGGGAAATTATTATTAGATAAACTGATCGCAGAAGCAAAAGAAAAAAAATTATCAGGAATTACATGGCAGGTGCTTGAATGGAACAAACCTGCTATTAATTTCTACAGCAAATACGAGGATGTGAAATTTGACGATGAATGGACAAATTGCACAATTGAATTGTGATTTCAATCCACTCCATTTACCTGCATTGTTTTGTTGATTTTTAGAATTAATCCTTGCAATACTTTTCCGGGACCCACCTCTGTGAAAGTAGAAGCACCGTCTGCAATCATTGTCTGAATGCTTTGTGTCCATCTAACGGCGCCGGTTAGCTGCTCAATAAGATTTTTTTTGATTTCATCTTTATCCACAATCGCCTTTGCAGCCACATTTTGATAAACGGGACAAGTAGGCGTATAAAAAGTAGTTTTTTCAATAGTGGTTTTCAATTCTTCCCGTGCGGGTGCCATCAATGGGGAATGGAAAGCTCCGCCGACTGGCAATAGCATTGCTCTTTTTGCACCGGCCGCCTTCATTCTTTCGCAAGCAATTTCAACTGCTTTTATAGAACCACTGATCACCAATTGGCCGGGGCAATTATAGTTGGCGGGAACCACTACTTCACCAGTTTCAGTTTGCACTTCATTACAAATCTTTTCCACAACCTGGTCATCCAGCATCAGCACTGCTGCCATTGTTGATGGGGTCAACTCACAAGCTTTCTGCATGGCGGCTGCCCGAATAATAACCAATTGCATAGCGTCTTCAAAACTCAGAACGCCATTGGCCACAAGTGCAGAAAATTCTCCGAGAGAGTGTCCCGCTACCATCTCAGGTTTTATATTGTCAATGCTTTTGAATGCAATTACGGAGTGGAGAAATACTGCAGGTTGTGTAACTCTTGTTTGCTTCAAGTCAGATTCCGTACCGGAGAACATGATATCGGATATTCTGAAACCAGCTATTTCATTAGCCTGCTCATATAATTTTTTTGCGAAAACACTTTTCTTGTAATGCTCCTGTCCCATCCCCGGGAATTGTGAACCTTGGCCCGGGAAAACATACGCATGCTTCATACTCAATACATTTACCAAACAAATATGCCACAAAGGCGGGATTCAGCAAAGAAAAGTTTAGAACTATGATTTATAGGATCTAAAAAGATTTTGAGGAAAGTTGAGTGATTGATCGAGTTGAATAGTTGATTTGTATTTAAAAAAAATAGAGGAACCTAATATTGAACCGATATATCAAGATCTTGACTTATTGGCCGATCGACTACTCAATTCAATCAATCACTCAACTTTCCTCAAAATCTTTATAAATCCTATAAATCACGGTTCTCAATGCAAGTTTGCTGAAATCAATTTTACGAATTCACTTCTTGTCTCATTTTTTTCGAATTGCCCAAAAAATGCAGACGTAGTTGTAACCGAATTTTGCTTTTGCACTCCTCTCATCATCATGCAAAGGTGAGAAGCCTCAATAACCACTGCTACTCCTAAGGGATTCAATGTATCTTTGATCGCATGCAATATTTCAGTGGTGAGTCTTTCCTGCACCTGCAAACGTCGAGCATAAACATCCACCACTCTGGCAATTTTGCTAAGTCCCGTGATCCATCCGTTTGGGATATAGGCCACATGAGCCTTGCCAAAAAAAGGAAGCATATGATGTTCGCACAAACTATATATTTCGATATCCTTGACTATAATCATTTCGCTGACTGCCTCATGAAATTTTGCAGAATCTAAAATTGCATGAGCATCAAGGCTATAACCCTGAGTGAGAAACTGCATCGCCTTCGCTACACGTTCCGGAGTTTTTACGAGGCCTTCTCTATCTGAATTCTCACCCAGCAAGTCAAGACATTTTTTATAATTATCCTTGAGACCTAATGTAACTTCTTCGTCGTATTGTTCGATTTTCTTATAACCCATCGAATATGATTTAGTGATTGATAGTAAAATTTTTCCCGTAATAATTATTTCACCGGGTATTCGATAAAATTTCTTTCAGTCTCGTATAAACGCACGAAAAGATCAAATTTAGAATCGATCTTTTCCCGCAAAATTTCATAAATGATAATTGCAATATTTTCAGCAGTAGGATTAAGTTTTTTGAAATAAGTCGTATCAAGATTCAAATTCTTGTGATCAAATTTATCCAGCACATTCTCCTGGATAATATCAGACAATGTTTTCAAATTCATTACATAGCCGGTTTTAGGATCGGGAACGCCGACAATTTTAATTACAAGATCGTAATTATGCCCATGATAATTGGGATTACTGCATTTGCCAAACACCTCTTCATTTTTTGCATCATCCCATTCTGGCACAAACAGGCGATGCGCGGCATTAAAATGTTCCTTTCTGAAAATCGCTACTTTTTTATCCATAGTTACTTACAAGATACATGTTAGAATTAACAGAGAATAGTCGTATGCGCGACACTGACTATTAGAAATGGCATACCACAAACCAAATGCACTAAAAGAATAGGGTAACAAATTTATCGTGACATTGTTTACATCTTTGCCTTGTTAAAAAAACAATTACTGTTTAGCCAAAATACTCAACATAAATTCTCGGAGTTTCATAAAGCCGGATGGAATGCAATTGAATTTCCTTCGGAAGATGGGGAAGTAATTGTTGCCAGATTCCAATGGCGAGATTTTCTGTTGAACACATCTTGCCTTTCAAAAAATCTACATCCATATTTAGATTCTTATGATCCAGCTTATCGACCACCTGGATCTTAATAATTTCGCTGAGTTTTTTAACATCAAACAAAAAACCGGTATCGGGATTTGGTTCACCCTTTATAGTTACATATAGTTCATAATTATGGCCATGCCAGTTCTCATTGGCACATTTTCCAAAAACCACATCGTTCTGCTCCTTTGTCCACAAAGGATTATATAGCTTATGTGCCGCATTGAAATGTTCTAATCGCGTCAGATACACCATCACAAGAAAAAATTTTTGCAAAGGTAATACATGGAACAGGATTGTCAATGTTTATGGATATTTGCGCCATGCATATTCTCATTACGGCCGCAACAAGTATGGAAATACAGTCAACGGTTAATTTTCTTGAAGAAAAAAAATATGAACTAAGTGGAGCTAAAATTCAAGTAGCGATAACGGGAATTGGGTTGGTATCAACGGCGTATTTGCTAACGAGGGAAATTCATGATGAACGTCCGACAATAGCCATACAAGCAGGCATTGCGGGTTGTTTCAAAGCCGGCAAAGCCAATCATGTTGTGTCGGTGGGCAGAGATGTGATCGCAGATATTGGCGTTTACGAAAACGATTCTTTTAAAAATATTTTTGATTTGAAACTTAATAACAAAAATAATTTTCCATTCAGCAACGGTTATCTCGTAAATCCCTATGAAAAACTATTGTCGATAACGGGAATCGAAAAAGCAAATGCTATTAGCGTAAACGAAATCACCACGAACAAAAGCAGGATTGAATGGTATCAACAAAAATATGATCCAATTGTTGAAAGCATGGAAGGCGCTGCATTTCATTATGTCTGTCTACATGAAAAAATCCCTTTTTTGCAATTAAGAGCAGTCTCAAATATTGTTGGGGAAAGAGACAAATCTAAATGGACAATTAAAAGCGCGATTTCGGCATTGAATGAAAACCTGGTCACAATGATAAAAAAATTATCAACTCACGATGAAACTTACTTTAGGATTTAGTCCTTGTCCAAACGACACATTTATTTTTGATGCACTCGTTAATAAAAAAATCGAAACAGACGGTCTCGAGTTCGATATCGCTTTAGAAGATGTACAAACCCTGAATGAATGGGCGCTACGGGGCAAATTGGAAATTAGCAAAATCAGTTACGGTGTGTTGCCAAGAGTACTTCCCCGATATCATTTGTTGGATTCCGGAGGTGCGCTCGGCAAGGGGGTTGGTCCGCTTTTGATCGCTAAAAAAAATATCCCCCTCACCGAAGTAAAAGATCTTTTGATCGCTATTCCCGGAGAGCACACAAGCGCGCATGTTTTGTTTTCTCTTGCATTTCCAAGCGCGACAAATAAAAAATTCATGATTTTCTCTGAAATAGAGAACGCGGTATTAACGGGAAAAGTAGATGCGGGAGTTATCATTCATGAAAATCGATTTACCTACATGCAAAAGGGGCTTGTTAAATTGATTGATCTCGGAGAGTACTGGGAGGCCGAAACAGGATATCCAATACCGTTAGGAGGAATTGTTATTCGCAAGGACATTGATGCATCGCTTCAAAAAAAAATCGGGCAACTCATTAGGCAAAGCGTTGAATTCGCGTTTAGCAATTATCCATATTTGCCCCCATTTGTGAAAGAGCATTCACAGGAAATGGAAGAGCATGTAATGAGGCAGCATATCGATTTGTATGTAAATAATTATTCAATATCGCTGGGGCAGGACGGCATGCAGGCTATAAAAAAATTCATTGACATATACGAAAAAATAAATCCTGTATATGCTGCGGCTGGCGAGATTTCGCTGGTGAATTAATTTATTTTTTTACCGCTTTACTGTACGCCTCAAGCGCTCTTTTTCTTGCGAATTCATGTTCAACGATAGGTTTTGGATAACTGAATTCATCAAGTTCGGGTATCCATTGACGTATGTATTTCAAATCAGGATCAAATTTTTTCGTTTGCAACGAAGGATTGAATATCCGAAAATACGGAACCGCATCGCAACCGCAACTCGCCGACCATTGCCAGCCTCCGTTATTTGCAGCAAGGTCAAAGTCTAATAATTTTTCAGCGAAATAAGCTTCACCCCAGCGCCAGTCAATTAATAAATGTTTCACTAGAAAAGAGGCGGCAATCATGCGTACCCTGTTATGCATAAATCCGGTCGCATTTAATTGCCGCATGCCGGCATCAACAATAGGATATCCAGTCATTCCATTACACCATTTTTCAAATTCGATTTCATTATTGCGCCATTTGATATGATCATAGGCAGGTTTGAAAGATTTTCCTTTGCCAACTTTTGGGAAATGCCAGAGTATCATATGATAAAAATCTCTCCATATCAATTCGTTTAAAAAAGTCTCGCTTAATTCCAACGCTTTTGAAGCAAGCTCGCGAATGCTGATGGTACCGAAACGAAGATGTATTCCAAGTCGACTTGTTCCAGGAACTGCGGGGAAATCTCTTTGCCGCTGATATTCCTTAAAGAAATGTACATCGATTTTTTTTGTGGGAAATTTTTCGTCGCTCATTGTCTTAAATCCCATCGACTCAAGTTGCCGCAAAGCAAGTGGATGTTGTTTATGGAAATTTTTAAAGTATTTTTTTGTAGGATATGATTTCAGATAAAAATCGTTCAACATACTTTTCCAGCGCCTGCTATAAGGGGTAAACACAGTGTAAGGATCTTGGTCATCTTTCAAAACTTCATTTTTTTCGAAGATTACCTGGTCTTTGAAACTTTGGAAAGACACCCCGGATTTTTTTAAAGTGTTATTTACGTTTTCGTCTCTCTCACTTGCATAAGGTTCGTAATCGTGATTTGTATAAACAGAATCGATTTTATATTTTTCTAAAAGCTGTGAAAAAACATTTTCGGGAAAATCATAATAAACTTCCAGCGACGAACCAAGTGCTATTAATTTTTCCTGGATATCCACGATGCTATTATAAATGAATTGCACCCTTTTGTCTGATTTGTCCTCGAGTCTATCAAGGATATTGCGATCAAAAATAAAAATAGGTACAACAGGATGATCCCCTCGTAATGCATGATATAAGCCTGCATTATCGACAATCCTGAGATCACGTCGAAACCAGAAAATATTTACGGGAGAATTCATTAAAATTTGCGGCTTTTAAGTCCTTCAACAAGAAATAACTTTAAATGTTGAAGGTTAACTTAAATTTTTTATGATTGTGGGATAAATATCAGAAATCATTTCTCTTCTAAATATTTGATCACGCCATTGCTTTACCCATCGGATCACAGAAATTGCATTTGTCAAAAAAATCTCGTCTGCATCTGACAACCATTGAGGTTCAAATGTTTTTTCATGAACGATCAAGCCGGTTTTCTGCAGTTCCGTTATTATAAACCGACGCATTACGCCCGAAACACATCCTTCAGATAAGGACGGAGTAAAAATTTCTTGATTTTTAATACAAAATATATTCGCGATCATACTTTCACAAATACGATGATCACTATTCAATACAAGACAGTCATCCAACTTATTTTTTGTCGCATACAATGCAGCCATTGTGTACAGGAGAAAATTATTCGACTTCAGATTACTAAACACATCTGTGGATTTCCTTCCGTCCGGAAATATTTCAACGCGCAGTCCTTCGTCGCGCATTTTCTTTGATTCATTGATGATCGGCCAACTTTCAATAATGTAATTGGGGAAATGATTTTCCGGATCAAACAAACCGCCCTTTCCACGAAATACCATCAGTCGGGCACGCGCCATGGACTGATGACCATTTTTTTTACACAAATTATTTATTTGTTCAGACAAAATCTCTTTGGTAAAAAAATCAGGTTTTTCAAACTGCAAAAGTTGTAGGCTGGAAGAAAGTCGGTCGAAATGATATTTCTTTAACCTGACCAAGCCATTTTCAACGAACATGGTCTCAAAAATACCATCGCCATAGCGAAAACCTCTGTTGTCAACCGTTATAACGGGATCGCCTGAGCGAAGAATAGTTCCATTAAAATTAATATAATCGCCCACAGATGATAGTTCAAGAAATAAAAAATTCCGGCCCTGAAAATAATTATCAGAAACCGGAATTGTATAAAAACTTTTCTATTGTTGTTCTATGATGCCGTTTTTGATAGCATACATGACCAAACCAGCCATCGATTTAGCCCCCGTTTTGGTTTTTAGCTTATCGCGAATGGCTTCCACTGTACGGGGACTGATTTCAACCATGTCAGCAATTTCCTTAGTAGTTTTTTCCTCACACATGAGTTTGAGGATCGTCAATTCTTTCTCACTCAGGTTCACTTCCTGGGTGGAGATTGAATCGGTGCGTTTGGTACGAAGGCCCGTCAACAAGGCTTTATTGGTAAGTTCATTAAAGAAGAATTCCTGTTCATAACAGGTTTTGATAGCATTGTAAATATTTTCAGAATCGGAATTTTTAGTTAGATAAGAATTAGCCCCTATTTCCATGAGTTTTGAAATCATGGAGTGGTCATTATGCATGGAAAGGATGATCACTTTTACCTGAGGATAGAGTTTACGTATCTCCGGAAGAGTTGCGATGCCATCCATGATAGGCATCTGGATATCGAGCAGAATCACGTCAGGCTCAACGTGTTTAAGCATGTTTAGTAGTTGCATTCCGTTATCAGCTTCAGCGATCAACTCCACATCTTTCTTTATAGACAGGGCAGTTTTTACACCAGCTCTGAACAGCGCGTGGTCGTCCGCAATAATTACTTTAATAGCCTTATTTATATCAGGTTTTTTCATACGGTTCAAATTTTAAGCGATTGGTTTGGCTTACAATTATATGGTAAAATGAAAAAAATTTGTGACACTTACTATAGGGATATTACGAAATTATTGATTTTCGGATTATACTAAAAACTATTTTGGTTAACGTGATTTTACGCGAGTGCTGTCGTGATTGTCCGAATACAGTTCTGGTTTATTACGATGCGACTCGTAAAAACCGAATAGTTAAAATCGGGCATTACTGCTATTGTCCACATAGTTATGCACATCTATTTTTGTTTAAAGTTGATTGACGAGGAACGAGCAACCTCAGACTATCCAATGTCCTAGATTACCGTCCATAAAAAGTTTCCAATATTCAATGAAAGCCATGCAAAGTCCAATGTCAATCAACTTTCTTTGTAAAAATCCAACTCATTATACCCTGTAAGAAAGAATCCGGTATCCATTTGAAGCTGACCAAAACGTTATGAACTGATCTATGAAAAACATCCTGATTCGGTAGCCCACTGAAAAATCTGATCCAAATCCTTTGTCAAGCCTTATCCTTTTTCTGAGTATACATTTCAAAAGATATTCGCCTGCTTTTTTGTGTGGAGCGGTATGTAGATGAAAACAAAAAAGCAGGCTTTTTTACTCACCTAATCTTTTCCTTGCATTATTCCCCGCAGTAACCGGAGAATTTACACTTTTTTTCTTACAAGAAAAGGGTTATTTAACGCTAATGCGGAGTATTTAATTCCACTACTTTCATTGTTCCCCTTTTAAACCGGGAGCAGACTCTTGGACAATCATAATCTTTCAAGGTTTTTTTATAGTGATTGGGTAATGACAGCAATCACGATCATCGCATTTGTCGTGAGTATGCGATATCGCGAAAACAACAACAAGCTGCGATTAATTACGTATTACACAATTGTTTCGGTAGCAGCAGACATATTAAGTTTTTATTTTGAATATATTGTCCCAAATATCACTATTTCAAGTTATACACTCGCTGTTTATGTGGTCATTGAAATTACAGTTTTTTCAACTTTTATAATGATCAACATTGACAGCAGCCGAATAAAGAAAATAATCAAAATAATTTTCCCATCTTTTTTTGCAGTGGCAGCATGTCTTGTGATGGGGCACTCAACTCTTAATTATGAAACCGTCTCATTATTTATTGTTCTAGAAGCATTGTATTTGATAATTTTTTCCCTTTTTTATTTTTTTAACCTTTTTACTACCCACCAAAATAATCTAAAACAACAACCTTCCTTTTGGATCATATCAGGCATATTATTTAACAGTGGGTGTAGTGTGCCACTTTTTTTACTTTCCGAATACACTGCAACCAATTTCCCTTATTACTATAACATTGTTTGTGCATTCAATTATATCCTGTATATCCTAATGTTTTTACTTTTTATCAAAGCCTATCTATGCAAGACAAAAGTCACATGTTGATAATTCTATTTCTGGTCGTTGTGATTTTCCTGGTGTTGGTGTTGCTGGGATTTATCATTACAATACTTTTTTTGCATCAAAGAAAACGAAGACGTTTTGCAAAAGAACTTGAAAAAATAAAAGCGAATTACGAAAAAGAATTATTCAAGGCCCAGCTTGAAATGCAGGAAGAAACATTTCAATATATTTCGCGAGAAATTCACGACAACGTTGGACAATTCCTGTCGCTGGCAAAATTAAATTTGAACACACTCGATTTCGAAGACATTGATTTGACATTAGAGTTGATCAATCATTCATCGGATCTCCTGACAAGAGCATTAGAAGATCTTCGTGATCTATCTAAAAGTCTCAGCTCCGATATCATAAAAAACGGGGGACTTCAAAAGGCGATTGAATTGCAAGTAAGCCAATTGCAAAAAACAGGAAAATTTCGAGTCATCTATGACATCAAAGGAAATTATCAATTTTTAAACGAACAAAATGAAATCATACTTTTTCGTATATTACAGGAAGCGGTAAACAATATTATTCGTCATTCATGCGCAAGAGAAATCATTATCCTTTTGAGTTGTATCGAGAACAATGTAAAAATGTATATCCAGGATAATGGAAAAGGATTTGATATTGATTTTTTAAGCAATCGGAAAAATCACCCTGCAGGCGGAATCAATAATATGCAAAAAAGGGCGAGACTTATCAATGCAGACCTGGATATAAAAAGTGATCCGGGCAAAGGAACCAGGATAACTGTAACGACCCCATTATAAATAATTTTATGGCGGCTATAAAAGACAAACCAGTAAAAATAGCTCTTGTAGACGATCACATTCTTTTACGAGATGCGCTGGCTACGGTTGTCGGTACATTCGAGGACTGCAAGATCACCTTACTCGCAGGCAATGGAAAGGAATTCATGGACAAATTAAAGCCTGAAAATTTGCCCGACCTGGTTATTTTGGATTTAAATATGCCGCTAATTGACGGATATGAAACTGCAAAATGGTTACGCGCTCAATATCCTGAAATGTATGTGCTGGTTCTGACCATGTACGATTCAGAAATCGCATTGATACAATTGTTGCAAACCGGCGTAAGGGGCTTTTTAAAAAAAGACATTAATCCGGGTGAATTACGATATGCGATCCAATCGGTAATGAATACTGGTTATTATTATTCGCATAATACAACTGGTAGATTGGTAAATCTTTTTAAGAATGACGGTCTGCGTAGTTCAATGCTTCACACGATTATATTAAGCCAGAATGAATTGACATTTTTGAAATTGGCCAGTACTGATATGACTTATAAGGAAATTGCTTTACAGATGAAGATCAGTCCGCGAACGATCGACAATTATAGAGATTCTCTTTTTCTAAAATTAAATGCCCGTAGCCGGGTTGGACTAGCAATTTATGCGATAAAAAGTGGCCTCGTAACGTTGCCTTATTAAAACTAATCAATCAATTTATTTCTCATACCGTACATAATAAGCCCTGCGATTGTTTTAGCGCCCACTTTTGTTTTCATATTTTGACGAATCGTTTCGATAGTGCGTGGACTTAAAAAAACTTCTTTAGATATTTCTTCTGTTGTTTTATCCTGGGCGAGTAAACGCAAAATGCGCACTTCTTTTTCTGAGAATTTTATTGGATCCGGGTAAAATTGCCTTACCTGTCTTTTGGTTTGCAATTTTGATAACACGGCCTTGTTCACCAGGTCATTGAAATAAAAATCATCATTCATGCAAGCAAGTATGGCTTGATAGATTTCGTCAGGATCTGTCGTTTTGGTCAGATAGGCATTAGCACCCATTTCCATCATTTTAGAAATCATTTCCTGGTCATCGTACATCGTTAGCACAATGATCTTGACTTCTTCATACTCCTTTCTCAACAAGCCAATCGCATTGATCCCGTCTACTTCGGGCATTCTTATATCCATCAGTAAAACATCGGGGCGCTTGAGTTGCATTTTATGAACAAGGTCCTTCCCGTCCTCGGCTTCCCAGAGAATTTTGAGATATTCCCTGTTTTTTAGTGCCATTTTAATACCATCACGAAAAATCTTATGGTCGTCAGCAATGGATACCTTGATTATTAATTCAGCACTCATAAGGGTTAATTGTAGAATTTCGGGTTTTAGATATATATTTTATTTTTATAAAAATCTGCAAAATATATCACAAAGTCCATTCACTTTTCGATCAGCATTATTGATCATTTTTCTCCGAGCACTCTTCAGACGCCGAAAATACACAATATCACAATAGCAATTTTACGAACTACGAGGTAATTTCTGAATAATTAAAAACGGGCAAATCTGCTCTTGCCCAGCCTGTCTTAGTCAATTATTTTTGATTAGAAGTTGATTGATCAGTTACCTCGAACCATCCAATGTCCAATACCGTCCAGCAACTGATTTCCATATCTATGAAAAGCAGCAATAAAATCCAGTATCAGTCAACTTCTTCTTTTTAATACAAAAAACTTTAATACGATTTTTTCGCGAACAATTTAACGTTCAAAAGAGCGTTTAATTGCTCTCGTTTTAAAGGTCTTACCTCTGCAACTTTTCGATTGTTGGCTCCGTTTTTAAAATCCACCAGACAGATCTAAGTAATTTCACTTATTCACATCTCAGCCTGAAATGTGAATAAGTGCATTTTCTTTTGCCCTTCAATACTTTTCCAAACTACTATCGTTAGTAAAAATACTGTCGATTTATGTAAAACATACTTTATTTTAGTGCGTAAATTAACGATGGTCTTCTTAGTAAATTAACGACAGACTTGAATTACAGGCAATTTAACGTTATTTACTGGAATGATGCGCCGTTGTTTGATCTTTTTTTTGGGGGTTAATTACACCATCAAACTAACATTCACACCTCTAAAAATTACATTCATGGACAAGGCTCAACTCTCTACACAAGTTATCAACTACGCCAATATCGGTGAAGCTATCGATCACGAATTTGGTGCGAAAATTATTAAGAATTATCAGGACGCAAATCCCGATCAACTGGCACAATGCTTTACGATTGGAAGAGACATTATAGAACAAATATTAGCACAGCCAGGTTGTGTAGCATTAAGAATTTATAACGCTCTTAATGAGAATGGAGAACACACACTGGTATATGCTGGTGTCGACAAACAAGGTGATACGATTTTTGAATATCCAGCGATAAGCGAAGCGGGTAAGTTAGGTCAGGTACAAGCTTTGGTAGGTGATATGGTGTTGGGCGGTTTTCGTTGGTAAATTATCTGCATCTTGGAAAGATAATTGTTATCGGTTCTTATATATTATGTAATTATTTCTGTCGTTTTTATATATTTGGATATATTTAGACAGGGTGGTGATAATAACTATACTTTCTTTACTCTTACCCATAATTGTTTTTTTAGCTTTTTGTTTGAAGAAAAGCTCTAGAGCATTATGGGTAATTTGTATTTATTCACTCCTTGAGCTTTTTACAGATATTTTGGGATCCACACCTTGGGGAATAGAGCGCAGATTTGAAATTTTTGGAATTTTTCAAATTGTTGAATACGCAATGTTTGCGTATTTTTTTTACTTGTCAATACAAGGTGCTCTTGCTAGAAAATTGCTTGTCATTATTTCGGTTTTAGTCTTATTAGCTTTAATATTCGCATTTACAAAATCAAAAAAAGAAGGATTCGATTCTATTACAGCATCTGTTGTATCGATTGCCATTATTGTTCTCTCCCTCATATATTTTTATGAACAGATAAGCAAACCACAAAATACTTACATTTATTCCTCCCCAAATTTCTGGATAGTTATTGCTTTAATGGTCTACATGTCTTCTACCTTATTTCTTTTTATCATTTCGAATAATCTTTCAGTAAATGAGATGAAGAAATACTGGGCCATTAATAACATTTCAAGTCTCGTTTCAAATATTATTTTTTGCATAGCGTTTTTGGTAAGTCGTTTTGGATCAAAAAATCCAATTTTCGAAAACCCATATGAAGATGTCCTAAAAAAACCGTAAGGAAACTTTAACCCAAACCCCTGGATAATCTACATGGTATTATTACAAGTTTTGAGTGCTGATAATAATATATCCATGGTGCTTTTTTTTGGCACCATCGGTATGTTGGCTTTGACGATCGGACTGATCGTATTTATCAGCTTTCACCAGCGCAAAGTGATCCGTTACCAACAGCAACTCCAACGTATGGAGCAGGATCAGCAAAAAACACTTCTGAACGCTTCTATTCGTTTACAGGAGGAAGAACGTCAACGCATAGCCGCAGATCTGCATGATGATGCAGGTCCGCTACTTGCAACCGCACGTCTTTATCTAAACGAAAATTTTGTCAATCTCGATAAGACTACACAATTACAAAGCATCTATAACGCAAAACAAATTATCGACGATACGATACAACTCATCCGTAATATTTCGCATAGCCTGATGCCTCCGACTCTAAAAAATTTCGGTCTTGAATCTGCAGTGAACGATCTCTTCCAAAAAATCAGCGGCTCCGGAAGTATGAATGCAAGCTGCCGGTTTCATGATTACCGGGAACGCCTGAAAGTGGAAAACGAGCTCATCATTTTCCGAGTAATACAGGAGTTGGTAAATAATATTCTCAAACACTCTAACGCAAGCTTCATTCACTTAACACAAAATACAAGTGGTAGCAAATTTTTTATTCGCATACATCACGACGGAAGAGGACTGACACAAACTGATTTTGAAAAATTAAATAAAAGTAATGTTGGACTTGGTTTAAAAAATATTCAAAGCAGGTTGAAAGTATTGCAAGGAAAAATTTTCTTTGAAAAAGATATGTCGCAAACTTATTACAAAGTGACGATTGAACTGGTTAAAGAGGAGGAAACTAAGTCCACGGGATAACAGCAAAAAATTAATACGTAACTTTAAAACGATTTCTTATTATCAATAGCCTATGGGAGTAATCAAAGTAGCCATTGCCGATGATCACAAAATATTCCGTAAAGGAGTTATACTGTCGTTAAGACCTTATAATAATATAAAATTTGTGCAAGAGGCAGAAAATGGACAAGAGTTATTGGATGGGCTTGCAGTTTCGGCACCTGATGTGATCCTCATGGATCTCCGCATGCCGCTCAAAGACGGCATTGAAACCACCAAGCTAATTGCGAAACAATATCCCCATATTCATATCATTGCTTTGACCATGTATGAAGATGAACGTTTCGTAAGTCATATGATGGAGATTGGCGCCAACGGCTACTTGCTAAAAAGCGCCGATCCGTCGGAAATCAAACGCGCCATTGTTGAAGTTGCTACCAAAGGATATTACCTGAATAATTTTGTAAATAGAATACTTTTAAAAAAATCACATTCACGTACTAAAGTCATTCCCAATCTCAATACGGAAGTTACCGTAAGCGAACGTGAACGTGAAGTGATCAAATATATTTGTATGGAGTTTACCGCCCAGGAAATCGCCCAAAAATTAGACGTAAGCCCCAGAACTGTTGAAGCAATCAAGGATCGCCTGATGGAACGATTTGGTGCAAAAAACACAGCCGGACTTGTTTTTTTTGCAGTCAAAAACAATCTTATTGATTAGACCGATCTTTCCATTTCGGACTAGGCTACTGAATCATCCCGATGAAAAACCGGTTTGTCTTAACCAAAATGCCGCATGCTTAAAACCGGTAATATTTTTATTGACTTCTTTTCACAGGTCGTCATTTTTTTTCCACTGTTGCCGGTGATCATCATTTTTTTTCGCGGGGTTTATCAGAAAGAATCATTGATTTATCTCGTGATACTTTGCCTGATTAATTTTACGCAGGACATGGCACTGCAGACTCTCCAGATAAAAGACATCACCCAGTTCTCGATTCGCCACATTTTTTCTTTACTTGAATTTATAGTGATTGTACAAATTTTTAAATCCATTCTGCAAGGAAACCTGAAAGAACTTGTAAATATTCTTGCAGTCGCCATACTGTCTGCAGTAATTACATACTATCTCGTAAAAGGCGCTAACGAAAAAAAAAATCTGATCGAACTCTTGAAAGACGGATTTATTATTATGTTAGCTACTTATAGTCTTGTTCGCATCGTGTACCAGGAAAATTTGCGAATTTTCTATTCAGCTTTTTTCTGGATCGCTACGGGCACCTTATTTTATTTTGTAACCGTTCTGCTACTGGATATTATTGAAGCTTGTTGCCCTGATTTGAAAAATCCTTTTGCTGCGGATAAAATGCTGCTGCTGAATATTGCGGGTGTTGCCAGGTATTTTTTTTACACGCTTGCGACTCTGGTAAACAATCGAAATTAAATTTTCATTTCTGGAACATCTCCATCGATAATTAATTTACCCAGTGTTTTATTTTTTATTTCTTCCACAGAAACACCCGGAGCTCTTTCAATCAACTTAAACCCCTTTTCGGTTATATCCAATACGGCGAGATCTGTCACGATTCTTTTCACACAATGAACTCCGGTTAGCGGCAATGTGCATTCTGGTAATAACTTTGATTCGCCTTTTGGATTGGTATGCTGCATTGCAACGATGATGTTTCTTGCACTTGCAACAAGATCCATTGCGCCACCCATTCCCTTCACCATCTTACCCGGTATTTTCCAATTAGCAATATCGCCCTTCTCAGAAACTTCCATAGCACCTAGTACAGTTAAATCAACTTTGCCGGCGCGTATCATTCCAAAACTTTCTGCGCTGTCAAAAAAAGCGCCACCGGGTAAAATGGTGACAGTTTCTTTTCCTGCATTGATAAGGTCGGCGTCTATTTCTTCTTCTGCAGGGTAAGGTCCCATACCTAACATCCCGTTTTCTGATTGAAGCATAATACTTATGCCTTCAGGAATATAATTCGCAACCAAGGTTGGAATGCCGATGCCAAGATTTACATAAATTCCGTCGCGCAGCTCTTGCGCAATACGTTTTGCAATTCCAAATTTATCCAATGCCATAGTCAATTATATTTCATGGAATTAGATCATACAATCGCGTCATCGATTCTTCAAAAAATGAAGCAAGAGAAGGATTGATAATCCGAAGTGTTTCTGTGTTACCCTTCAATAGTCCAAATGCTTTTTCAAAACCAAGTTCGCCATCACCCAATTCAATCACAGCATTTTCTTCCTTTGCATCCTTATCCGATTTATAATCATACATATCGTCCATCAATAAGTAAGATGTATGCAGCGCGTACCAATATTTGATCGCTTTATGCATCTGTTCATCTGTCAGCGGGAGATCACACAAAATAAAAAGAAAAACATCCGCCCTGTTTAATGAAGGAATTTGCATACCAAGATCGCCAGCAGGTTTTAAAACGGGTTGATGAAGATATGCGAGCAGCTCACTATAAAATTTTTCATTTTTTATTCTCCCCCTAAGCAACGCAGATATTTCTGACAATTGTTCTTTGAAACCAATCACCAGGTGTTCAACCGATATTGCATAGTGCATAATTTTTTCCATCAATTGGACATGTTGCTCCGCCAGCAATAATTCTTGCGGCACACCTATCCGAAATAACAGATCATAGTAAACCGGGATAGAGATAAATCCATTCCCTCTACCGATATACAATAGCCGCTTTTTCCAAAAAATATTATCCGATGGAATTTTTCTGTCAACAAAAAAACGTCCGATTTTTTCGTCAACACCCATATCATCATGTAAGTATTTAAAAGAGACGTACATGTTCGCAATTTTTATTTTCTGATTTGAACAGTTTTGCGTTCAATTCTCTTTTCATAATTTATTCCCTGGAATATTCGATGCACATATATTCCTGCTACATGAATTTGATCCGGGTCGAGTTCACCGGCATCAACAAGTTCTTCTACTTCTGCAATGGTAACCGTTCCCGCTTTTGCCATCGATGTAGAAAAATTTCGCGTCGTTTTCCTGAATACCAAATTTCCTTGCCGGTCTCCCTTCCATGCTTTTACAATTGCGTAGTCCGCGTGTAAAGCATATTCCATGAGATACATCTTATTATCAAATGACCGGACTTCTTTTCCATTTGCTATTTCCGTACCATAACCTGCCGGCGTGAAAAATGCGGGTATACCCATCCCTGCCATTTGTAAACGTGTGGCCAATGTGCCTTGTGGAATCAATTCAACTTCCAGTTCGTTGCTTAATAGCTGCCTCTCAAACTCGGCATTTTCTCCGACGTATGAGCTGATCATTTTTTTTATCTGGCGTGTTTTCAATAACAATCCTAATCCAAAATCATCTACTCCTGCATTGTTTGAAATGCAAGTAAGATTCTTAGGTCCTTTTTTTACAAGCGCAGCAATACAATTTTCTGGAATACCACAAAGACCAAAACCTCCAAGCATAATCACAGCATCGTCACGTATATCTTTGATTGCATCGTCAGCATTGGCAACTACTTTATTCATGCAATTTATTTTGAGATATAAAAATACGATTAACCGCAATTATACATATTACTAATCTGGTTTCTTGATTGGCCTGGTTTGGTTTTTGAAAAGTTCTATGCGTCGACGATTTGCGGAGGCTGAGAGACTGTCGAAAATTGATTTGGTGATATCGGGATGAGCTTCGTAAAATTCAAGACTTTTTTTGAATTCCTCTTTTGAAATATGATGAATGCGGAAAATCTCCTCGTAAAGTTTCATCGTCTCCGGTTTTACTTTATCTTTTAGAGAATCCTTTGTGAGGTATTGAATGGCATATTGATCCGCCTGCACCATATCCCAGAAAATTTTCCCCATTTCTTCTTTCGCGATAACGCCTTTAGGTATATCTCCATCACTATTACACGCGGTTAACAATACCAGGCATACGCCGAAAATAATTAACCTCATTGCAAATCTTGTTTATACTTGTTGATATTCGCAACATCAAGTCGCGTCAGAAAATCAAGGGCCCTGCTTTTTTCATCTGGATTTCCTTTTTTAAAAATACTAGAGATTTCATTTGCTTTTCCCTGGAAGAAAAATTGAATAATCATGAGGTTCGGATTTTCAGTATTTACCGTGTTCAGCGAATTTAAAGTATTCAATATCGCAGTTCTTCCTTCGTTTTCTTTGTCATACATCTGATCAAGTCCCTGCCGATAATAATCGTACAGCGCATCATGCACGGGTGTATATCTGGCATTGGTAAGATTTTCATTCAACCAATACCTGTTGCGCACGCCATCAAAAGGTTTCCATCCCGTTATGGTGTTTCCTTCCGGAGCATTGTTCACTATGTTCTGCGCTTTTTGAAAATAGGGATCGCCGCCACGCAATGAATAAGAGTCAAAATTCAATCCCAAAATCATATACACATAGTAAGAAATGACCGCTGTTAAATTCGCCGCCAGCGGCTCTGAGCCTTGCACTCTTGATTCATTAAAATCGAGCGATTGATATTGAACATACCTGAATGAAACGGACTCATCCATAAAATTCACTAGCGGACTTTGATAAGAAGAATTGAAAACTGGTCTGGCGGCCTGCACGGTGAGTGAACCTTGGAACACATTGTTATCAGAAGAACCCGAGAGGTTCAACAAAAAAGTACAAGTTATTTTTTCGTTTTGTTGAAAATTCTCGTTGGTCCATTTTCGGTTATTAATAAAATCATACAAGGAGGATTGCAGCGTTTGAAAAATCCGATGATCTACCTGTGAGCTAATTCGATTAGCCAACACAGTAACATTCGCCTTTAATTCCTGTGCGCGGGATTGTGAAAGAAGACATGCACAAAACAGGATACAAAAAGAAAATTTTCTATACATACAACAGATTTACAATTCTATCAACGATATCTTTCGCAACTTGTTGTTTTGGTTTTTGATCGTAGTTTAACTGTTTGCCATCCTTTTCGAATATGGTTATTTTATTCGTATCATATCCAAAACCGGCGCCGGCATCATTCAAAGAATTCAATACGATCAGATCGGCATTTTTCTTCTGGAGTTTGTCAAGCGCATACTCCTTTTCGTTATTACTCTCTAATGCAAAGCCTACCAGTATTTGCCCTCGGGATTTTTTTTCCCCAAGTGTTTTTAAAATATCCTTAGTCCGAACAAATTCCAATGTAAGCGTATCCGAATTCTTTTTTATTTTTTCTTTCGACACCAGGGCTGGTGTATAGTCGGCCACCGCCGCCGCCATCACCGCAATATTAACACCGGGATATTTTTCAATACATGCCTCAAACATTTGTGCTGCAGATTCAACATGCTGAACATTGATTCCGGAAATATTTGTATCGAGATTTGTTGGGCCAATTATCAAATGAACACTCGCGCCTCTTTTTGCGAGCTCCCTTGCAACAGCAACACCCATTTTACCTGAAGCGTGGTTGCTTACAAATCGGACGGGATCGATGGATTCATACGTAGGGCCTGCGGTAACCAGCGCTTTTTTACCTGCCAGATCCTTCACAAAAAAAAAATCGTTTTTGAGATATTCGAGAATTTGATCAGGCTCTGCCATGCGACCCTCTCCTTCCAAGCCACTCGCGAGTTCTCCTTTTCCAACCGGAATGATTTTATTTCCCCATGCTTCTAATTTTTCAAGATTCGATTTTGTAGCGGGATGATGCCACATATCTTCATCCATTGCAGGGGCAACGATAATCGGGCACGTTGCTGATAAATATGTTGCAAGTAATAAATTATCGCATATCCCATTCGCCATTTTTGCCAATGTATTACAACTTAAAGGAGCGATGATCATCACATCTGCCCATCTTCCCAACATCACATGATTGGCCCATGTGTCTTCATCAAACAAATCGATTAAAACAGGATTTTTAGAAAGGGTCGCAAGCGATAAAGGAGTTACGAAATCTTTTGCTGAGGGAGTCATTATCACTTTTACTGCTGCTCCTTCCTTTACTAAATTTCTAACAAGCAAAATAGATTTGTAGGCGGCAATACTTCCCGTAATCCCGATAAGTATTTTTTTTCCCTTGAGCATGATGCTAAAATTATGGTTTTTTGCTCATGACTTACTCATAACAATAAACTAAAAAGCGACAACTAAGAAATTGTCGCAGTGATATTATAATTACAAAGGCTATTCTGCAAAGTTTCTAGCTAAACAGATCGTCTTCGTTTTTACGATAATAAATTTTATCCTCGAGGAATTCTTGCGTAGCCAACAATGCTGGGTTTGGCATTCTTTCATAAGCCTTAGAAATTTCTATCTGCTCCTTATTTTCATGAATTTCCTCTAGGCTATCAGTATGCGTAGCAAACTCTTCAAGTTTATTATGCAATTCTTCCTTCATGGAAATATTAATCTGGTTTGCTCTTTTCGCAATAATTGCAATAGACTCATACAAATTCCCAGTTTTACCTTTAAGTTCAGTGAGATTTCTTGTTTCAGCCGTATTTGCCGTGTTGGCACTAACTTGCCTTCTTAACCTGCTCATTTTTTAAAGCTTTTATGGTGTTTGTTGCCAGATCCAGATATTCCTGGGCCTGTTTTTTTAATTTACTTTCTGGAAATCTATCCATGAAATCGTTGCAATCAGTTATCACTTGTTCATATCGGATGAGCTTTTTTTCTTCTGTGCTCATACCAGCGTATTGATAGTTTGATTTTATGACGAACAATTTATATTGATCACTTTTTTCCGAATCTGGATAACTGTTCATAAGACTATTGAAAGTCATTGCGGCTGCTTTAAAAAACCTTAGGTTATAATAAAGTTCCGCACTTTGAAAATCTTTCAATTCAAGTTTAGCCCTGCATTTTTCAATAATTTCATTTGCCTCTTTAACTCTTTCTGACCCTGGATGCATGCTGTTAAACGCCTGCATAAATCCTATTGCTTTCGTGGTGTTTGTTTGATCCAGCTCCACTTTTGGAGACTGTTTATAAAAACAAAACGCACGCATATAATCCATTTCCTCAGACTTCGGACTATTTGGAAATGCTTCTACAAAACCTTTGAAAAGATTTTCAGCATTCATATAGTCCTTCAAATAGTACGCGCAATAAGCAAATTTATAATAGATGTCTTCGAAATGATCTGTTCCTTTCATTACCCTGAAAAGATCGTCATACAATTGTTGCGCATGATTATAATCTTTCTTCGAATAATACTTCTCAGCCATCCTCAATTTATAATCATAATCTGTGCTTTTCTGAATCTTAGCAAAGCTCTCACCGCTTTTGCGCCACGCTTTAGGCACCAGAAAACAAGATGAAAAAAACAAAAGCGATATGAAGATGATGGATAGTAGTCTCATAAAGGCCTGCAAAGTTAATCTTTTTGAGCAAATATGTAAGTATTGAAATTCATTCCAAAAAAAAAGAAGTTAATCATAGCATAAAAAAACCCTCTCAAGGAGAGGGTTTTGAATTTTTTTAATCAGGTTTTATCTTTTACGCAGATTTGGATGCGGTGCAGGAACTGTGTTTGGTCCTTCTTCACCTGTTGCATCTTTAAGATCGATGGTGTTTTCATCTCCACCTGTCTGGCCATATCTGAAGATAAATCTATCCGAACTAATACCTTCTTTTTCAACCAGGTATTTGATAACATCATTCACGCGATCCCAACTGAGCTGCTGAGCTGATTTGCTTGATTCGCCATAACCGATAACTGCAACTTTGCAATTAGGATTGTTGCGCATCTTGTCGGCTACTGTTGCCAATAATGCTTCACCGTCTTTACTCAATGTAACTGATCTGCCTTTGAAAGTGATGCTAGGAAGATCTCCGATGCTGCATCTTCCTTTTCCACCGCCAGCGAATCCACCAGAGTCAAGTTTGGCGCTGATTTCGCGGCAGCAAGCTGGATCAGGACATTTACCTACGCCGTCCGCATCAACGGGCTGACATTGTGTTGGCGTAATAAGTTCTTTATCCTTGCAGTCGGGAACTCCGTCACCGTCTGTATCGCGACTAACACCGTGTGTGTCGACCGGACATCCTGCTGGTGTATTTGGTTCATGGTCGAATTGATCAGTAACACCGTCACCATCGGCATCATCCAATACTGGTTTTGGCAGTTTCATGTGTCTGGGAGCGTTGATTTCGCCATAAGCGTAATCAAGTGGATTGATCCACCATAATGGTTCAACTGCCTTTCTTCCGATATTATAGTTCAATCCAAGTGATACGAAATTATATGAATCAAAATCTCTTGTCTGTGCATGCACCGTTATAGAGCCTGTTTCTTGCCATTGTTGTCCGTCGATCAAATCGGACTTGGTAATAGAAACTTTGTCCTCGAGTGCCAAATTGAATTTGTTATTTAGTTTGAATTGGATTCCCGCGCCTAGCACCAACACTGGTTTGAATGGAACGCCACCGAAAATGGTAGGTTGTGATCCGTCCCTTTCTGCCAAAGTTTCAAAGGATCCATCCATCATGTTTTTCAAAGCTTTTTTAATGTCTTTCCTGTTTTTATAAGTAAACCCGTTACCACCGAATTGATTAACGATTGCCTGGTAGTCGTATGGATTACCATTTGCATCAAGAGCATTATACAATGTGCTATACGTTGCGAGACCAATTCCACCTAATGCGTAAAAAGCTACGCCGGTTTTTGCTTTATGAAAGCGAATATTGTTCAACGTTATTACTCCCTGCAGGGAAAGCTCTTGTATCGTTGTTCTGTAATTATAAAAGACGGGCTGGTGAGCTGCGGCACTATATATCTTACTAAGAACTGTGTTGGCGGCATAGCCATAGTAAGATGGCTGCCAGTTTAGTCCTTTTGCTCTCATCCAATCATATTCCATGCGTAACGAAAATACATAGCCAAGTGCCTTTCGAACATGCGCACCGATACCGAAAGTTGGTAGCCATGCGCGTACATCCCCTGATACAGATGATAACCCACCTTTTAATCCAACTTCCCATTCATTGCGAGGTTTTGCGGGAAAAGGATAAGCGTTATTCAAAAATTCGTTGTGTTGTGGTATCCTCCTGGCTGGTATTAATGAAGAGTCCCGCAAATCATAACTGCTGTTGCCATCCTGAGCGAACGCATTTGATACAAATATCAATAGTAAGCCCAATAACAACTTGCACGTTTTGCCTGTCATAACTGAAGTTTATTGTGAATGAATGAATTAAGTAAGGGGGATCTATTAGCAAAAGTATAAATTGGCTTTTAAATAACAAATTTTTTTGTAGCGTACCAACCTAAATATACAGTTTAAATATTCGATGGTAGCAGCAATAGACAATTAATTGCTCAAATAAGATGCATAGTTGGGAATATTAGTAATTTGCTCCACTATCATGACGATATCACAATCAATACTACAGGACGAGCTGGTTATTTTCGAAAAAAAATTTAAGGATGCGGTAAAAAGTCAGGCTCCGTTATTAGATCGGATCATGCGGTTTATTGTAAACCGGAAAGGCAAGCAACTTCGACCCATGTTCGTTTTGCTTTCTGCAAAACTTTGCGGGCCCGTCAATGAATCGACCTATCGGGCTGCGTCACTGGTGGAATTGCTTCATACAGCCACGTTAGTTCATGACGATGTAGTGGATGAATCACTTGAAAGAAGAGGGTTTTTTTCCACATATGCGCTATGGAAAACCAAGGTATCCGTGTTAGTAGGAGACTACCTATTTGCTAAGGGGTTATTACTGTCTCTTGATCACAATGATTTCCGAATATTGCAGATACTGACAAATGCTGTAAAAAGAATCAGTGAAGGTGAACTATTACAGCTGGAAAAATCTCGTTTTTTGAATTTAAGCGAAGAAACATATTTTGAAATCATCAGCAATAAAACAGCTTCCTTACTCGCATCATCATGCGCAGCCGGAGCTTTTTCCACAAGCAATGATGAAGTGTTGACGGATAAACTCAACAGGTTCGGTGAAAAAGTTGGGATTGCTTTTCAGATAAAGGATGATCTTTTTGATTACGGAAGCGACTCTGTCGGAAAACCTACAGGCAACGATTTAAAAGAAAAAAAATTAACGCTGCCTTTAATATACACGCTCAACACAATCGATAAATCGACGCGCAGGGATATAATTTATATCATCAAAAATCAGAATAAGGACGCAAAAAAAATAAAATATGTGATAGATAAAGTGATAGAAAGCGGAGGCATTCGCTACGCCACAGAAAAAATGAACCAATACCGGGATGAAGCGTTGAAAATTCTATATGAATTTGAAGATAGCGACATGCGTAAAGGATTGGAAGAGCTCGTAAGATTTACTACTGACCGGAAATATTAACAATTCGCAAGGCCGAAATTTTCATGGAGATATATGCAGAAGAGATGGAACATATTGCAGGGAGATGAGCACAAGGCCGTTGAATTGCAAAACGCATTAAAGATACATCCGGCACTTTGCAGGATACTGACTCAACGTGGCATTGAAACTTTTGAGGCCGCAAAAAAATATTTTCGTCCCGAACTGAAAGATCTTCATGATCCATGGCAGATGAGAGACATGGATAAAGCCGTCCACCGGATTTTCGAAGCTTTTAGCAAAAGAGAAAAAATATTGGTGTATGGCGATTACGATGTCGATGGCACTACTTCTGTTGCCTGTATGTTCACCTTCCTTCAAAAAATCTATCATCCTGAACTACTAGATTTTTATATTCCGCATCGATACCGGGAAGGTTATGGAATCTCAAAGGCTGGTATCGACTTCGCAAAAGAAAATGGGTTTTCACTCATCATATCTCTCGACTGCGGCATAAAATCCACCGAGCTTATCGGTTATGCAATAACGTTAGGCATTGACTTCATCGTTTGTGATCACCATTTACCGGATATCACACTTCCACCGGCTGTTGCAATCCTGAATCCAAAACAAAAAGATTGCAACTATCCATATAAAGAACTTTGCGGATGTGGAGTCGGGTTTAAATTGATAACAGCTTTATCAGAACATCTCGGACTTCCGGAAGAAGATTACTATTGTTACCTCGACCTGGTTGCAACTGCAATAGCCGCGGATATCGTTCCCATGACAGGCGAAAATCGTATTCTCGCTTATTATGGATTAAAAAGAGTAAACGAATCTCCCAACAATGGTATTCGTGCACTTATTCACTTAAGTACATTAAAAAAAGAATTGTCGATCAATAATCTCGTTTTCATGATCGCGCCGAGAGTAAACGCTGCCGGCAGAATGGATGACGCGAAAAAAGCAGTGCAGATGTTTGTCGCTCCAACTTATGAAGTCGCTTTGAAATACGCGGAGCAATTGCATGCAGACAATACGGATAGAAAAGAAGCAGATAGCACAATTACCGAAGAGGCCCTTGCAATTATTGAAAGTGATGAGATTCTTATTAACCGAAAATCGACTGTGGTTTTTCAATCTCATTGGCACAAAGGCGTAGTTGGAATTGTAGCATCGAGACTGATTGAAAAATATTACCGCCCGACAATTGTATTGACGAAAAGCGGTGAACTGGTCGCTGGTAGTGCAAGAAGCGTCAGCGGTTTCAATCTCTATGAAGCAATTCATGCATGCAGGGATCATTTGGTTGGCTATGGCGGACATTTCGCCGCGGCGGGTATGACTTTGCTTCCCGACCAGGTGGAGTCATTCAGTTTGAAATTTGAAGAAATCGTTTCATCGACAATCGATCCGGATTTGCTGATTCCGGAAATTATTGTCGACAGTCCTATTCAATTTAAAGATCTGACAAGTTCATTTTATAATATTCTTCAGCAAATGGAACCGTTTGGTCCAGACAATATGCGCCCTGTCTTTATCGCAAAAAACGTGATGGACTCCGGGTATTCAAAAATTGTGAAAGATGCGCATATTAAATTTTCACTGAAGCAGAACAATACCGTTTTCTCGGGAATCGGTTTCAATATGGCAGACAAAATTCATTTTTTAAAAAGCGGAAAGCCTGTAGATATCCTATTCACATTGGATGAAAACGAATGGAACGGCGAAAAAAATCTGCAGCTAAGAGTGATCGATTTGAAATTGTCAGAACCAGGATTTTAAACGATTTGACTGATCGGGCTGAAAAAAAATTCGCGCAGCATTATTATGTTCTGCGCGAAAAAAATTATGGATTAAAAGTTCAGCTTAATCAGAAAAATCTTGAATAATCCTGGTTAGACAATGATTTTGCTTTTTTGTTTCCCTTCTATTAATTCCACACTCCTATTGATAAAAGATGTAAGTTCATTTCCTTTCAACAAACCTTGCGACAACAATGCGAGATCCGCAAGATTATGAACGATTTTTTCTTGTTTGTCTTTATCATCCTCTTTCAATAACGATTGAAAAATTGCATGATTTCCATTCACCGTCAATGTGACTTCATCGGGCATATTTGCATAGAAACTGCTCATCTGCCCTCCGAGTGATGCCATATCTTTCATGCGTCGCATAAATTCCGGGCGGGTAGCTACAACCGGCTGTGTTTCGGGACTTAAACCTTTTACTTCAACGGTAACATGAAGAGAAGGTATTTCCATATTGAACAAATCTTTCAATTTGGCTTCATCGTCTTTACTCAAAATAGTTTCATAAGACTCTTGTTTATCGATCAGGTTATCGACGATATCGCTGTCAACTCTTGTAAAATGTACGCTGTCCCATTTCATTTCCATTTGGTTGATGAAACCTGCATCCACAATCGTTTCCATTTTTAAAACGATATATCCTTTTGCTGTTGCTGCCTGTATATAGCTATCCTGTTGCACCGGATTCGTGGTGTACAAAATAACCAGTTTACCTTCTTTATTTTTTTGCAAAGACTCCGTTGCAATTCTGTATTCATCCAACGTATAGAATACAGGTTTTACGGCATCTTCCATAATATGAAACTTATTGGCCTTCTCCAGAAACTTATCATCCGTCATCATTCCATATTTCACAAACAGGCCGAGGCTCTCCCACTTTTCTTCGTATTCTTTTCTTTCCTTGTTGAATAACTCCTCAAGCTTATCCGCCACTTTTTTCGTGATATGAGTGTTGATTTTTTTTACATTAGGATCTCCTTGCAAATAACTGCGACTTACATTTAGCGGAATGTCCGGACTATCAATCACACCTTGCAAAAGCATCAGGAATTCCGGCACGATATCTTTCACTTCATCTGTAACAAATACCTGGTTACTGTAGAGCTGTATTTTATCTTTTTGGATTTCGTAGCTCTGTTTGATTTTTGGGAAATATAAAATTCCGGTGAGGTTAAATGGATAGTCAACATTCAAATGGATCCAAAAAAGCGGAGGCTCATTAAATGGATATAACTCTTTATAAAAATTCTGATAATCCTGGGAAGTTAATTCACCAGGTTTTTTTGTCCATGCAGGATGCGTGTTATTGATCTGCTGATCTTCGAATTTAACCGCGATTGGCAAGAAGCGGCAAAATTTATTGAGAATGGAACGAACACGATCGGTATCAAGAAATTCTTTGCTATCGTCGTTTATGTAAAGAATAATATCTGTCCCACGATCGGCCTTCTCCGCTTCTTCCAAAAAATATTCGGGACTACCATCACATTCCCATCGAACTGCTTTTGCATCTTCTCTAAAACTTTTAGAAAAAATTTCGACTTTGTCACTCACCATAAAAGCAGAATAAAACCCCAATCCAAATTTCCCGATGATACTATTTTCATTTTGTCCTTTGTATTTGTTCACAAATTCTTCTGCACCGGATAACGCCACCTGGTTAATATATTTATCAACTTCCTCAGCCGTCATTCCAATTCCTCTATCTGAAATAGTAATTGTCTTTTTTTCTTTGTCGAGTTTGATTTCAATAGAAAGTTCACCCAATTCACCTTTGGCTTCACCGATAGAAGCCAGCGTTTTTAGTTTTTGAGACGCATCCACCGCATTACTGATCAATTCACGGAGAAAAATCTCATGATCACTATAAAGGAATTTTTTAATGATGGGAAAGATATTTTCCGTCTGAACACGAATGCTTCCTTTTTGCATATTGTATAAATTTTCAGGATAAAAGTCAAACATAATGCCATTACCTTCAAAGCTGACAGGATGACAAGTTATTGAGAGTCAGGTAAACGAATCGACGCGTATCCATCCACCTAAGCAATCGCGGGCTCCGCATTTGGCCTGTCTTTGAGACCAATCCTATTCGGAAATTTTCTTTCGCTAATCTTTTGCCGTTCACCTTAAATACATACCTTTGCAGCCCATTTATTTTTTAACCTAAAAACAGGGAAATGAACAATTACGAATTGATGGTGATTTTTACCCCTGTGCTATCTGAGGAGGACTTTAAAGCCGCCCAGAAAAAATACACGGCCTTCGTTAAAGAAAACGGCGGCAAAGTGGTGCACGAGAATCCCTGGGGACTAAAATCACTGGCGTATCCCATCCAGAAAAAGACTACCGGTTTATACTGGGTCCTGGAGTACAGTACGCCATCCGACTTCAATGAGAAGCTGCAAATTCAGATTCTCCGCGATGAAACGATTCTCCGTTTCATGATCACAAAACTCGATAAATACGCCGTCGAGTATAATAATAGAAAGAGAAGTGGTGTACCAAGCAATAACGAAAAAGTGGAGGCTTAATCATGGCAAAGGCAAATGAAATTAAATACCTGACGGCGATTAAGACCGAAAAACGCGCAAAAAAATTCTGTCGCTTTAAAAAGTACGGAATTAAATACATCGATTATAAAGATGGCGAGTTTTTGAAAAAATTCCTGAATGAACAGGGTAAGTTATTGCCGCGTCGCATCACCGGTAATTCGCTGAAATACCAGCGTAAGGTTTCCGATGCTATTAAGAAAGCACGTCAGATGGCCCTGTTGCCATATGTAACTGACCTTTTAAAATAACTCCTCGGAAGAGCGAATAAAAAAGACAATTATGGAAATTATTTTAATACAGGATGTAGATAATTTAGGCGCTGCCCACGAAAAAGTGAGTGTAAAGAATGGGTATGCACGCAATTTTCTCATCCCACGTAAACTGGCAGTAGAAGCCAATCCTTCTAACCTGAAACAACTCGAAGAGCGGATCAAACAACAGAGGAAGAAAGAAGAAAAACTTTTAGCCGAGGTAAACAAGGTAATCGAAGTATTGAAATCTTCACCACTGAAAATCGGGGCAAAGACCGGTACAAGTGGAAAGATTTTCGGTAGCGTTACTTCTGTTCAGATCGGTCGTGCGATTCGCGATCAGAAAGGTTATGAAATTGACCGCAGACGTATTCATATTATCGGTGATGTGAAGGAACTTGGCACTTATAAAGCCAAGGTGGATTTCGGAAGCGGCAATGAAACCGAACTGGAATTTGAAGTAGTTGCTGAATAGAAATCGGGCGTTTCGTTGAAGAATGCCGGTCAACATCTATTTCGGTTAATTAAGTAATTTAAGCTCATTGCAGCTTAATTATAAATAGATATGGATAAGTAATAAAAATCCCTATCTTTATGGTAGCTCTGCTATTTTAGTTCTTACGTGTGCTGTCGCAGCTTCTTGTTAGTCTCCTCAGTTCAATGTAACTAGATAAATAGAGTTCGTTTTTTAATTTTTAATTTTTTTTACAATGAACATCTATGTAGGAAACCTCTCCTGGCAAATGACCGATGAGGATCTCAGAAATCTTTTTGAGCAGCATGGCACAGTTGCTTCTGCCAAAATTGTTAAAGACAAAGTTTCAGGCCGTAGCAAAGGTTTTGGCTTTGTTGAAATGGAAGACGATGGCGAAGCACAACAAGCAATCACCAGCCTCTATGACTCAGAAGTTATGGGTCGTAAGATCATCGTGAACGAATCACAGCCAAAACAACAAGGTGGCGGCGGTGGTGGATTCAAGAAGAGAAGCTTCGGCGGTGGTGGCGGAGGCGGAGGCTACAAAAAAGGCGGTTACAACCGTGGCGGCCACGACAGGGATTATTAATTGATCAATCAATATATCTCTTTAAATCCTTCCCGATATCATCAGGAAGGATTTTTTATTTTGAATAATGTTTTGCCAGGTAAACCTATCCAATTTTATGAATCGCATACTCTTCAAAACAATAATCATTCTTTTATTGTCGGCAAATTTCGCATGCCGCGATTCAGCAAAAAATAAATCTGCGAATAAAAACAACTCCGCTAAATCATCGGCAAAGGACAATTCAATTCGCGGCAATTTCAGTAGTCAGACAATGCTGCATTTCGATAGCAACAGCGTTGATCAATTCATCAAAAAATATCCGCAGTTCCGCAATTTTCAGAATGATATCAAAAAATTTTATGCCGATCGGCAATATGCTTATGCATGGCAGGATACAAGTGGCATGATTGAACAAGCTGACAATTTGTATAACCAGATTTTAAATATTGATCAAGAAGGACTGTCGGGAAAAATATTATATAAGGATTCGCTCACTAATATGTTTGATGATTCCACATCGCGTATCAACCCGGAAAAAGAATTAATGCTAACAGCCCAATATTTTGATTACGCGGAAAGAGTTTGGGGAGGCATTAGCGAAGCGGATACCAAAAAATTAAATTGGCTTCTTCCAAGAAAAAAATTGGATTTGCCTTTCCTGATGGATTCATTATTGCGCGATACGGCATCCTCCATCATAAAAAACGGATACAGCTACAGGCAGTACAGTTTACTAAAAAATTATCTCAGCCGTTACAGAGATATCCACGCAAAAAATAATTGGGCCCCTATTAAGCTTGATGTAAAGTCTTTGAGAAAAGGGGATTCTTCACAGACTGTTGCCGCAATCAGGGAGAGATTATTTGTATTGGGAGATTTGTCTGAAAATTCCGGACTTGCTTTATTTGATTCTGTATTAGAAACCGGTGTAAAAAATTATCAGAATAGAACAGGATCAAAGGCAGATGGGATCATTGGACAAGTAATGATCCAACAATTGAATATTCCGATTTCTGAAATTATCGAACGGATTATTGTCAATATGGAAAGATGCAGATGGGTGCCTGTAAATCTCAGCAACGATTACCTGATTGTCAATATCCCTGACTTTCGCCTGTATGCTTTTCAACATGATTCATTGATATTCTCTATGAAGGTGGTAGTCGGAAAATCGGTTCACAAAACTGTAATCTTTAATGGCGATTTAAAATACGTCGTGTTCAGTCCTTACTGGTCAGTTCCTCCAGGCATTTTAAAAAATGAAGTGTTGCCAGCAATCAAAAAAGATCCCGGGTATCTGCAAAGAAATAATATGGAGTGGAACGGCAAAAGCGTTCGTCAAAAACCTGGTCCGAAAAATTCTCTGGGACTTGTGAAATTTTTATTTCCCAACGAGCATAATATTTATCTGCATGATAGTCCGGCAAAAAGTTTATTCAACGAGGATGTAAGAGCATTCAGTCACGGATGTATCAGGCTAGAGCAGCCCAAAAAACTGGCCATGTATTTATTGCGAAATGACTCAAGATGGACAGAAGACAAAATTGACCGCGCGATGAAGGGCGGAAAGGAGCAATATGTTACGCTGCAAAATGCTATTCCCGTATTCATCGCTTATCTAACGGCATGGGTTGACCGAGATGGCAATTTGAATTTAAGAAAGGATGTTTATAAAAGGGATAACCAGCTTGCCGACTTGATGTTGAAAGATTAAAATCAGCATCAGCAAATAAATTTCAGCGCTCCCGGAATAATTTCTATTTCGAATTTATTTGTTTCCATCAACTCACCGTCAAGATGCGCCGTCAATATGAATTCAGATTGAACCCGGATTTTATTTTTCTTCAATACTTCCACAAGTGGTAAATCAAGATGTTTGCCCACTTCAACTTTGGGCAGGTAAAAAAGTCTTTTCACTGGTGGGATTTTGTCAACGATAACGATATCAAGTTCGCCATCATCTATCACGGCTTGGGGCGCTACCATGAAACCTCCGCCATATCTCGAGCCATTTGCAATGTTGATCATGAATATTTCCTGGTTGCTTTCGCTACCATCTACGATGACCCGCATCTTTTTTTCTTTATATAAAAAGATTTTTTTCAGAACAGTCAGCATATATCCCATGTGTCCGGGCAAAATTTTCTTTTGACCCATTGCTTTTACCACTTCACCATCGAATCCAATGCCAACACCATTTACAAAATATTTACCATTGCAAATGCCAATATCGACTTTCCGGGTTTTTGATTCTAAAACACGATCGAGAAAGTCATCGACAGATATATTCCCATATAATTTCCATGCGAAATCGTTTCCGCTTCCTCCTTTAAACAAAGCAATAGGAATAGTCAAACCGGGATATTTGTTGATGAAATAATTTAATGTGCCATCGCCCCCTATCAGCCAAATGGATGAAAAACCGTCAAAATTTTTGGGCCATATCTCAGTGAATATTGTATGCGATAATTCAAGATCATTGAATTTTTGTTGAAGTATGTTCAGCACCGACGATGCCCTGCCTTTTCCAGCCGTAATATTACAAACCAAGGCAACGCTTTGCAAGAGAGTAGAATTTTTTTTCAAAGCAACAACTTCGTTAGATAAAAAATAACATGTCGGATATTATTCGGGCTCGTATTCCAAGCAACGAAGATAGAGATGCATTTAATATTTATCTTTAATAAATAAAATCTCCATATGAATCGCAGAAAATTTATCAGAAAAACTTCCATGGCAACAGCCGGGCTGACCATTCTCAATTTCCCGATTTTTGGCAAAAATGCGCCCGGCAATAAAGTAGTTGTTGCCGTGATGGGCGTAAATAGCCGCGGCTCCTATCTCGCCAAAAGCTATTCACAATTATCAAATGTGGAAGTTGGATATATCTGTGATGTGGAAGAAAAAGCAATTCAAAATGGATTGAGCGCTTTGAAAGATGCGCCAAGAAAACCAACCGTCATCAAAGACATCCGCAAACTGCTTGAGCAAAAAGATTTTGATGGATTGATTATCGCCGCGCCCGACCATTGGCACGCCCCTGCTGCGATCATGGGAGTGCAGCATAATAAGCATGTGTACGTGGAAAAACCTTGCGGACAAAATCCTTTCGAGGGAGAATTGTTGACCCAGGCATTGCAGAAATATGGCAAGCATATTCAAATGGGAAATCAACGTCGATCAATGCCCACGATGATCGAAGCGGGGAAAATGATAAAAGAGGGCGCAATTGGTAATCCATATTTTGCCAAAGCATGGTATGCGAATAATCGCAAACCCATTGGCATCGGAAAAAAAATTCCTCCTCCATCAACGTTGGATTTCGAATTGTGGCAGGGACCTGCTCCAAGAAAAGAATACCAGGATAACCTCGTGCACTACAACTGGCATTGGTTCTGGCATTGGGGAACCGGTGAAGCATGCAATAATGGTACACACGAAATAGATTGTTGCAGATGGTTTTTAGGTGTTGATTTCCCGGTAAAAGTTACGTCTACTGGTGGCCGTTATGCATATAAAGACGATTGGCAAACACCGGATACACAGGTTGCTTCATTTGAATTTCCGCACGGAAAAGCAATTAGTTGGGAAGGCCGTAGTTGCAATGATTTTTCAGCGGAAGGTTCGGGACGTGGATTTATTATTTATGGAGAAAAAGGAGCTCTGGTAAATCTTGGCGGCGGTGATTATAAAATTGTTGATGAAAAAAACAAAGTGATCAAAGAAGTGAAGCCCGATGAAAAATCAGATCCTACAAACCCTGTGAATGCAAGCGGGAATCTTGATTTGTATCACTTCGATAATTTTATAAAAACGATCAGGGGAGAAAGCAAGTTAAATTCTCCGGTGAGCGAAGGTCATAAAAGCGTTTTGCTTTGTCACCTTGCGAATATCGCGCAACGAACAGGAAATACGCTGCATTGTGATTCCAGCAACGGTCATATCATAAACGATGATGCGGCAACGCAATTATGGAGAAGAACGTATGAGCCTGGCTGGGAGCCAAATTTGAACTTCTGATTGCTTTGCAGTTGGATTAAATTCTAAGCCGCTCCGATTAAAATGATTTAGTATGTGAAATTGTTGTTGGAATTCATGGTGGTGCGAAGCGTATTTATTTTGTCCATTAATTTTACAAACGGCTCACATAGTAAATCATTTTAATCGGAGCGGCTTAGAACTTAATCCAACTACAAAACAATCAGAAGTTCAACTTTCTAATCTTGATATTTCTAAACCTCACAGCATCTCCATGATCTTGTAGAAGTATATATCCTTTTGGTGCTTCACCAAAATTTTTCCAGATCTTGTATTTACTGATGGCAACTAATTTTCGAAATTCATCCGAACCTCTTTCGTATTCCAACACTTTAACACCATTCAAATAATGCTCAACATGATTATTCGGATAAACGATAATCCTTCCCGTGTTCCATTGTGCCGGAGCATGCGTAAAACGTTTTTGTTTATTGGCAGTGATCAAATCATATAAAGAAGACATCGTCCGATTTCCGGCAATTCCCAATTTAGCATCAGGATGCAGCGAATCATCTAATATCTGGTATTCGAGTCCGATTGCAGAACCCGCATTATTCTCCGTGAGTGTCACAAAATATTTTACACCACTGTTACCACCGATTGATAAATTAAAATCGAAGGAAAGATCGAATGCACTGAATTGATCTGTGGTAACGATATCGCCACCGTTAGCAGATTCCTTTCCTTGTGATGATAAAACGCGTATTTCGCCATCTTTTATTTCCCAGCCGTTTGTCGGAAATGTTTTCTTATACGCACCGATCCATCCATTGGAAGTTTTTCCATCAAACAATAATTTCCAGCCCGATTGCTTTTCATAATTGCTAAGCTTATTCGAAAGATTATTTACTACATATATGCCAGCAGGAAAAGCGGTTGGTTGAAGTGCGGCCGTTTTGATCCTGATATTTTTGAAAAAAACAGATTTACCTGCATCTTCCGGTTTATTAACTCCATGCACCTGGAGTCCTATAAATCCTTTGTTATCCATCGTATCAACCAAATAGGCAACAGGCTTTCCATTGATCCATGTTTTTATTTCATGACCAATACATTCCACTTTAATATGATTGAAAATTCCCGTCTTAAAAATTTCCTGCGCCGATGCATGTAGCGAACCCGGATATAGCCAGTCTCTTCTTCCTTCATCATAAATTCCACCTGACCACTTACGAGAAGATGGATCCACTTCTACCTGGTATCCATACACGAAACCTTTTCCGTCATGCCCCGCCGGATCATAATGACTTCTTATCTGCACACCGGAATTACTTGTCGTATCATCGATCTTTACATCCAGTTCGAGAATAAAATCACCATATTCTTTTTCAGTCACCAAAAAACTATTTCCCGGGCTCGTAGCGCTGGTTCCTTTAATGAGGCCATTTTCAACCTTGAATTCCGCGGAACCTGCAAATCTTTTCCATCCATTGAGTGTTTTCCCATCGAATAAGCTGGTCCATCCGTTTTGCGATTGAGCAGCAATTGTCGAGAACATCATCAGAGAAAATAAAACCTTTTTCAGGCGACTAATTTTAAAAAATATGTTACTCATTTTTTACAATCGTTTAGTGCATGCCTAAAATTAGTGATAAGTTCTGCAGCATTAAATAAAAAATATTTGATCAAAATATTTACTTTTAAATAATCAAGATTGTTATATGAAGAAATTTTTATTGTTCTCCGCCTTATTTCAACTCACTGTGATTTCATATTCCCAGGAAGTAATTCCATTATACAAGGATGTCATCCCCAATTCAAAACCAGTAAAAAACGAAGAGGTTTCAGAGATAGAACCTAACAGTCATATTCTCATCATCAGTAAAGTGACTCAGCCTACGCTTACTATTTTTTTGGCGCCGAAGGAAAAAGCGACAGGCACCGCGGTGATCATTTGTCCGGGCGGCGGTTATCATGTCCTTGCTGCCAGTCATGAAGGTTCTGATGTAGCAAAAAAATTCAATGAAATGGGGATTACTGCATTCGTGTTGAAATACCGCATCCCTGACGACGAGAGTATGATCAACAAAGAAATTGGTCCGTTGCAAGATGCGCAAAGAGCCATTCAGATCGTAAGGGAAAGAGCAAAGGAATGGAAGATCAATCCAAACCATATTGGCATCATGGGATTTTCCGCCGGAGGTCATCTCGCTTCAACAGCCGGCACACACTTTAAAAAATCAGTTATCGATAATAAAAATAAAATAAGTCTACGACCGGATTTCATGATACTCGTTTACCCGGTTATCAGTTTTAGTGACAGCATCGGCCATATCGGTTCCCGTGATAACCTGCTCGGAAAAAATCCATCGCCCGAAAAAATCAAAGAGTACTCCAATGAATTGCAGGTTAGCGTTGATACACCACCTGCTTTTTTGATACATGCAAAAGATGATGATGTGGTAAAGGTTGAAAATAGCATTGACTTTTATGATGCGTTGAAAAAAAATAAAGTTTCTGCAGAAATATATTTTTTCGAAAAAGGCGGACATGGATTTGGAATGAATAATCAAACCAGCAGTATAAAATGGATGGACTTTGTTCAAAAATGGATATCGAAAAATGGATGGTGATTGATTAATGACTCATCAGATTTCTTGCTTGTAGATTTTTTAATCAGGGAAAGAGAAACTTTTAAGAGTCTCAAATTACGTCAACAAATTTGTCGATCAGGAAGCAAAAAAATTATCCTTATCCTCTTCTATGATCAGATAATTTTTTTTGCCGACGGTGAGATAATAAAGCATATAGAGCAATGCGGGCAGAATTAAAGTAAGCTGAAGAATAAAAATACCCAGGGGTCTTTCATTCATTACCTGCGAATAAAACAGATTGATGATAATTCCGGCAAACAAGCAAACAAGCATGAGCGAATAATACCTGATACCGCTTTTCACCAGAAGATATTCAACCGAATCCTGTTCCATGCTGATGGAAAAAACCGGACTGCTATACCACGCAATTTTACAAGTTATAGAATGAGTGCCGGGAGTCAATAGAAATTCCTCTGAAGAGCCATTTTTTATAGTACCCGCATGCACATCGTCAATAAATACCGAATAAGTTCGGAAACGATTCATCCACGCAGAAGGACGGGTAAGTATGATTTTTCCTTTGGTTTGCATTTCATTCGGATAATATTCCGTTGGTAATAACAGTAAAATGCAACAATTATTTCTCGACGATCAATAACCCTGCCGCAATTTTTTATTCCAACCCAAACAATCCTTTATTCAACAATTGAAGCGTTTGTATTTTGTAAGATGACGGAATAAGCAATGATACATTGTGTTTGCTGCCGCCATAACTCACCATACGAACAGGCACAGAAGTCAGTGCGTCAAATAATTTACTCAATACATTTTCTGTTTGTGCAATTTCGCTGCCAACAATAGAAACAATAGTATGATTATCTTCAACTTCAACCAACCCGAAAGGCTCAAGTTCTTTTTTGATGTTCTTTAGATTGTCGGCGTTATCGATTGTTACCGACACAGCAACTTCCGAAGTGGTGACCATATCGATCGATGTTTTATATTTCTCAAACACTTCAAAAATCTTTCTCAAAAATCCATAAGCAAGAAGCATACGGCTGCTTCTGATATTGATAGCGATAATTCCATCTTTTGCTGCAACTGCTTTCACACCTGTTGCTGAAGCTTCTTGTTTGATAACGGTACCTGCGGCCTCAGGCTGCATGGTATTTAATAATTTAACCGGCACATTTTGTTGTTGCGCGGGCCAAATACAAGTAGGGTGAAGAATTTTTGCTCCAAAGTAAGCGAGCTCGGCTGCTTCATCAAAACTCAACTGTTCAACGGCAATTGTTTTTTTAACGATACGCGGATCATTGTTGTGCATCCCGTCAATATCAGTCCATATTTCGCAAACAGAAGCATTGATTGCGGCAGCGATCAATGAAGCGGTATAATCACTTCCACCTCTTTTTAAATTATCTACTTCGCCTCGTGCATTGCGACAGATATATCCCTGCGTAATGAACATAGATTTATCCTTATGCTTTTGAAGCAACTGGCTCAATTTCGATCTGATAGAAGTCACCTGCGGCTCATCATGAATATCGATGCTCATAAATTCTAACGCAGGCAGCAACATATGATCGATGCCCTGCTCTTCCAGGTAAACACTGAATAATTTGGTTGATAATAATTCCCCCTGGGCGAGTATATCCTTATTCAACGCTTCGCTGTATGAAATCTTGAGAATGATATTGAGAAATTCGAAATGCTCAACAACAATACCTTTTGCTTTCTGATATGCATTCTCTTTTTTTACGAGATCCTTGATGAATGATAGATAGTGTGTTTCCAGTTTATCAATCTGCGCCTTCGCCTGTGCGCGCTCGCCGGCTGCAATTGAATTACCGATTTCAACCAATGAATTGGTTGTACCGCTCAATGCGCTTAACACAACAATTTTTGCTTCCTTATCTTTTGTGATCAACTGACTCACCTGGTGCATTCGCTCCGGTTTACCAACGGATGTGCCACCAAATTTCATAACTTTCATTACCTGCATTTTTGGGAGTGCAAATATAGCTGCGGATTGGCGGATTTGGATGGATTGTACGGAGATAAATAGCAGATTGCGGGATTTATTCGCGAAACTCAATCATTTCCTTTGTCTATAATAAAAGGAAAGGCATACAAACCCGTATGCCTTTCCATGATAAGCTAATGCTATGCCTCAAAAATTATTTTCTATTTCTTTACCAGTTTTTCTGTGTACAATGTATTATTCATTGTTACCTGTACGATATAAATGCCCTTTGGCAAATTACTTATTTGATCAATCATCAAACTATTGTTTCCTGAGTTGATGTTAAACGAACGGTATAAAAGTTGTTTACCGGCATTGTCCATCAATCTCATCATAGCAACAGTTTGTTTATCCGAATACAAACTGACTACAGTAAAACTCGCCGCGGGGTTCGGATATATCGATATTTTAGTTACAGGTTCTCCCAGTCGTACAGAAACTATTTTACTGTAACTGATCTTGCCATCACTTCCAACTACTTTCAATCTATAATAAACCACTGAAGCGTTTACTCCATTCAGATAATCGTTGAAAGTATAATTATGTTCGGGGTCAGAAGACTGGCTTGCATTCACCTGTCCCGCGTTGATAAAATTAGAAGCGTCTGTACTTCTTTCTATTTCAAAATGATCTAAATTAATTTCATTGGTAGTAGTCCAAACTACTTTCACATTATCAGAAGCAATATACCCTGCATTGAAATTCAAAAATGTTACGGGTAATACAGCCTGGCACATCTGCATTTTTGGAGGCAATTGAGCAAAAGGATAAGTTTGCGTCAATACACCCACTGTACCACTAGCTGCACCAAAATTATTTGATGCATCAGTTCCTGTACTGATTCCGTTCGCACCGCCTGCTACAGAAGACGCCACATTTAATGCATTGTTTGAATAAATTATTCCACCACCACCTCCTCCACCGGGACCATGTCGTGTTGCACCCACCGCCGCAGGGTTATTTGATCCACCGGATCCGCCGTTTGCAATCGCTGTGATACCAGAGTTACCACTATTTGCAAAAATTAGTATACTACCACCAGCACCACCACCACCAGACGCATCTCTTGTAACAGTATTATTTGCATTTGCACCAGAAACATCAATGGTTCCCGTTCCAGATATGGTTGTAGCGTTGATGATCACAAGACCGCCACCAGCGGATCCACTACTAGAAAGACCGTTGTTTGGAGTACCGGTTCCATTATTACTTGTTCCAGAACCGCCACCTCCTCCCATGATCAGCCGTGAAGGGCTGTGAAGGGCAGCAAAAGTAGATGTGTTGTAAAATGCATATCCCCCTTTACCACCAGTTGGACCTGATAAGTTCCAACCCCAACCACCAACACCACCAACACCACCATTACCACCGCCGCCGCCACCAGAGTTTTGGTCATTAGCAACAGGATCGTAGTCTGTGGCACCGCCTCCGGCATTACCAGGAGCACCACGCGCATTGGAACCATTCGGATATCCTTCAACACCTGTATTTCCTAATGAAACATAATTATTATTTACATAACGTGGAGTACCGGCTATACCTTCTCCCTTCGCTCCGTTCACTGTAATTGTTGACAAAGTCACGTAATCGGTGTTGCTTCCCGCTGCACCACTCTGACTTTTACCACCACCTCCACGAAATCCTGCACCAAGAGCACTTACAGTTTGCCCGTTAAAATTAATTTGATTGTTTGCGTTGATAACAGTAACTCCCCCGGTTGATCCATTCCATAATGGAGTATTGATTGTTGCCGTCAATTGAATATTGTAGAATATCGGAACTCGGATAACCTGGTAAGTATATTGACCAAAGGATCCAAAAGCTGAACTCGTATATGCATTAACGGTACCCGCAGCGATTGTTAAAGTACCTCCTGCAAGCGGCACAGCGTTGGTTGCAACGGCAAACTCCATATAACCTGCAACCAGGTTTGCGTTTGCTAACATACCGGTTCCGTTAAGAGCCGCATTATTCGAATTACTACCGTATTTATTACTATTCGTTGTACTTATTTCGGCACCCTGCATTTGAATGATCAATACGATATCTCCGTTTGCAATTGGTGTAGTTCCAAAATCAGTACCTGACCCAGCAGCTCCTAATGTAATGGAAGTAGCACCTGCCGAAATTGAAGCAGTTGCCGGATAATATGTGTTTTCATTCGCTGATTGTGAGTGTGTGCCTGAAGTAGGACAGGTTTGAGAATAAGCTGTTGAGTTGGTTGCAAAGAACATCAATGCAAGAAACAATACCCTGCTTATCGCCGCAACAAATTTCTTCGCCGAAGTAAATCCAGCATTTAAATCGTGCAGCAAATCTTTCCGCTTCTCTATACTGAAGCCACTTACGGAATAAGGGTTAGTATATTTTAGTCTCTGTTTCATAAAGGGTTCGGTTTTAACACCGGAATAAGGTCAATTGATGTACCAATTAGGTTACTGCTGATCCTGAACAAATTATCGTGTCGGTGTTGAACCGTTCATTCCCATTTTGAGATTAATTTTCCAAAATTGATTTTATCTGCTGAAGTTTTTAAAGACATGTTTCAAATTCATCCATTTCCTACATTCAACATGCCATCATTGAGGGATATTTAATCGTTTTCACGACAAATAAACTGAACGAGAAGGATTATCATTTCTGATAAGAGTATTAACTTACAAGCGATGTTTTTATTGTCCGATAGAGGGTAATTTTATCGAAAAAACAAGTAAAAAAAACCATTAAAAACTCACAAAACGACGTCAAATTTTTCGCCTAAAAACTCCAGGTCTTCTACAACTGCATGCAGCAATGGAATGCCTTTTTCTAAACGTATTGCCTGTATCTCACGTTCAGGATCACCTGGAATTAACACGCGTTCTTGTCCTTGAATTGGTTCGGCAGACCTGAATCTGCGGATCCATTTGTCCATATGGAGTCTAAATTCTGCTGCTTCGCGAAATGCATCGATACGCATGGCTCCAAAAAAATGTCCAATTCCTTTTCCGGGCATTTCATCGGGCATTGACATGAATGCAGGAAATGGAGGCACCCAAGGACCATAATTCGCTCCACTTAGTACCGCAGAAAAAATATCAACGATTGCACCCAATGCATATCCCTTGTGACTTCCATGCTCCCGATCACCACCAAGAGGAAGCAGTGCTCCTCCATCTTTTAATTCGTGAGGATTTGTAGAAATATTTCCTTTTTTATCTTGTATCCAGCCGGCTGGTGCCTGCTGACTTTTGCGTTGAAGAATCTCCAGTTTCCCATTTGCGGCTGTTGTCGTTGCAAGATCCGCAACAAAAGGTGGTTCTTCCCCCGCAGGAAATGCAACGCAAATTGGATTCGTGCCTAATAATCTTTCAACAGAAAAAGTTGGCGCAACCAATGGACTTGCATTTGTCATGACAATTCCGATCATATCCTGCTCAACGGCTTTCAGCGCATAATATCCGGCAATACCGAAATGATTTGAATGTTGTACACTGACCCAACCCGTTCCTGCTACTTTTGCTTTGTCAATTGCAACCTGCATAGAATAAGGTGCAACAACCAATCCCAAGCCACTATCACCATCCACAACTGCAGTCGAAATCGTTTCATGGATAATACGAATTGCCGGTTTTGTATTCGCTCTTTTTGCTTCCCACAAACGAACATATCCTATCAGTCTCGCCACACCGTGCGAATCCACTCCCCGCAGATCGGCGCTTAATAATGCGGTCGCTGCAGTTAGCGCATCTTTCGCCGGGCATCCAATCTTTTGAAAAATTTTTTCTGTGAACGACAAGAGCCTTTCATATGTGAATGTTTGTTCCATTGTATTTATTCAGCACGCAAATATCGGGAATGATGCGGTATGTCAGAAAATGAAAAACCCGGAGGTGATTGCGAAATCATCTTCCGGATTTTCTATCGACAATGAAACTATTTCAATTTCATATTCACTGGATCCCAGTACATAATTTTTTTCTGAAAGTAGCTTTCATTCGCAGCAAGACAAGGAGCAGCGGCTCTGAATCCAAATACAGGGTCCTCTATAACGGGCTTGCCTGTACGAATGGCGTCATAAAAATGCGTGTGGTGTTCAACATCGCCATTAAAATCGGCAGGCACTTGATAATTTGTAGCTGGCTTGCTGTTTTCTTTTTGATCTTCTGCAGAATATTTCTGATTATAATTTTTCGTCAGTTCATCCTGCATAGATTTCGGATAAGTTCCTAATGCGTCCCAGCCACCGATTCCCGGCGCCTTTGGCATTTTGTGATGACGAACCTGGAATCCATTCCAGTTCATTTCAATCACACCTTCAGATCCGATGAATTTTGTTGAGCCCACATCTCCTTCACCACTTATGAAATTCACGCGCAACATCACTTCAAATGCAGGATGTTCTTTTGTTTCGGGATAATGCATAATTCCAGTCATTACATCCGGCACATCGCGTCCATCTTTCCAATAACTCAATTGCCCTGAAGTGCAAATCATTTCCGGACCTTTTGAGTCTGTTATGTAATGAATGCCTGTGAGCAGGTGTATGAAAAGATCTCCGGATACACCAGTTCCAAAGTCACGATAGTTGCGCCACCAGAAAAATTTTTTCGGATCATATGGTTCTTTCGGCATGCCGGCAATATAACGGTCCCAGTCAACCGTAGCAGGCGATGCATCTGTCGGCATTGTGTATTCCCATGCACCAATCGCACTTTGCCTGTCTGTAGTAGCTTCGATACAGGCAAGCTGGCCAATTTCACCAGCCTTGTACAATTCCTTTGCTTTTACAAATGCAATATCACTTACTACCTGGCTTCCGATCTGCATCACTTTGTTTGTGCGCTTTTGCGTTTCGATCACTTCCATTCCCTGGCTAATCTTATGAACCATCGGTTTTTCGCAATAGACATGTTTTCCTTTGTTCATTGCATCGATTGAGATACGCGAATGCCAAAGATCAGCAGTAGCAATGACCACCGCATCAATATCTTTTCGCTCCAATATCTCACGATAGTCCTGCGTGGTAAAAATGTTCTTGCCATAAACTTCTTTTACTCTTTCGAGACGTCCTTTGTACAAATCACAAGCAGCCACCAATTCAACACCAGGAACTTTCACTGAACTTCCAATATCACTAAATCCCATAATACCCATACCGATTCCCGCAATCCGGATCTTATCATTGGGACCTATCCTTTTATTATAGTTCAGCATTTTTGTTTCCGCAGCTTCTTGCGCAGCAAGAGACGACAGTGAACCAGCGGAAAGCATAAACGTTGTACTTCCCAATTGCTGTAAAAATTTGCGACGGGAAGAGGAATGAATTTTTGCCATACACGTAAATAATTTTACCGTAAAAAAATTTCTTTCGTTGCCAACAATTCTTTACTACTTCAACTTTCCAACTTCATCGTGAAAATATTTTACAGTGTTGATCACGTCTGGAAGACTGTGATACCAATTTGATTCCTGCTCAATCGACAACATTCCTGTGAAACCCTGATCTTTTAATTCCTGGAAGATTGCCGGGAAATTGTTGACGCCTTTGCCGACCACAGTATCTTCAGCTTTTGGATCATCAAATTTCTTGATGTCTTTTAAATGCACACCGTAAACATGACCAGAAAGTTTTTTGAGACAGTCAACCGGGTTGTATCCGTTGCGAGCCCAGTGACCAACGTCTGCGCATGATCCGATATTTGGATGACCAGCCACCGCTGCTAATACTGAATCTGGAGCGGAATATGCATTTGGTTTTGGATGATCATGTATAGCGATTTTAATCCCGTAAACGCCGGCGAGGCTATCAACCTGGTTCCACTGGTCTTTCCGTGGCTCTGCAGTGATATAGCTTACTCCCATATCTTTTCCTAAATCAAAAAATTTTTTCCATTCGGCAACAGTTTTTGGATCGATCACACCAAAAGCCATCATGGTAATTCCTTTTGACTGCAGTAATTGTTTTAATTTTTGACGACTTTCAGGTTTGAGATCAATACCAAAACTTTCTTTGCCAAAACCTTCCCCCAATTTTTGTCCGGGAAATGCTTCTATAAATTTTACGCCGGCGCTATCCACTTTTGAAAGTCCTTCCACGAATGTGAAATGATTGAAGGTCCACATCTGCACACCGATCTTCCACTCTTTTGTAACATCTGGTTTTGCGGGGGCCGCAGCGGCAGTGTCAGCTTTTGCTTCGTCAGCTTTTTTTTCGGATTGATTATTACAGGCTGCGAAGAAGATTACAGCACTAAAAAATAAAAGTGATTGAACTGATCTTTTCATATTGCAATTTTTTTGGGATAAAATAAAGAAGGATTGAAGGTAAGTATTATTGGGAAATATCTTCCCACGGGAATGAATTTTTAGAATAATCAAATTATTTGATCTGATTATTTAATAAAGCCGCCCTCAAAATTTATTTTTTTGCTATTGAATACATCAGTGTATTTATCCAGTAACACTGCCAACTCCCACCGTTTTATCGGGCGGCGGTCATCAAAATCATTGAGCCCGGCAATGCGCCATGTCTTTGCTTCAGTTGAATCACCACCTCTCGTTTTATTTTTTTTGTTTATTGCCGAATGATCGATATAGGATTTTACAAACTGACATGCATCTCCTACTGAGAGTACCTGATCGATATTATCCGAACCATAAACATCAAACGCAGAAAAATTTTCAAAAAACTGATCGTGGTTAATCGTGCTGTCGGGATAAAAAAAAGTTTTGTTTGCCCACCCTTCTGGCTTACCATCTCCTCTTAATATACCGGTGACCCCTATGCGCTGAACGGAATTCCAATAAAAAGCATCAGGTTTTACATCCACAAAAGGTACCAGGTAGCATTTGAGGTCAAGTAATTTTTGTTGAATGGACCTGGTATCAGCTTCACGCGGTTGTTTATTATTTTGAACACACCACGCGGCCAATACCCCCGCAGCTTGTCCAGTCAATAATACAACCGGTTGCAGCCGCGTCGCTCCATTTACAATATTTGAAACAGAAATCCCTTTTTCGCAGACAATCAGCCCTTCTATTTTCTTTGGTATCAGTGCCCCGAGCGGAATACTGAAAGAAGGTATGGATGGAAATCTAATTTCGGGAGTTCCTGGCTGCTGGCCGTGATGATGATCCACCGGATAATCACCGACCGCTATTCCCGTGCGGTACAATTTTTCCGAACCTGTGTATGGAGAAAGAATATGATTGATATTAAATCTAACTATCCCTTTCAATCTCCTTCCCTCCCGATTATAGGGGATCAATGCAAGACCGCTATCCAATTCATCGTCGGCAAGACCAATATTTTTAAATCCCAATGTAGTTTGGATATAATAAATAAATCCAAGTGTATGCTCCCGCGCTTTTTCGTATTCATTTCTTCTTGTCTTATCATCGACAAGCATCGCCGAAAAATAAAAATCATTTCCATGCGCAGGCCAGTTCAACATGTATTTATTTCCGGGAAGTTTTCCATAGTTCAACATGCCAATAGCATCTGTTTTATAGGCAGCGCCTTTGCATGGAGCAGAAGAACAACAACAATCATAGAGTGATGAATCATAGTTTGTCGGCCGCAGAATAACTTTGTTTGCGCCAGGACCAAAATCTTTTAATGTTGCTGCCCACGTTATATCCTGAATGATATCCGTTTTTCCCGGCGCCATTTTTTCTTTTGAATCAATACTATTTTCAGTTCCGATATCATATTCCGCACCAGCATCGGCAAAAGCATCTCCCAATTCAGTTGCATCGATGGTAATTTTTGATTTTATTTCTAAGAACTTATTCGCTGCGTTACTAAAAATCGCACCTGTTACCTGATTGTTTTTCTTTATTATTTTTTCAAATCTCCAGCCAAATAATACTTTTAATTTTTTTTCCGAAGATGCCCACGCTTTGAAAATACTGTCACCTACATGTGGTTCAAAACAGGTTTCACTTACCCAACCCGTTGCTAGATTTTCTGTATGATAATGAGTGTGCAACGCATCTCTGAAAGATTTCCAAATTCCTGAAGGCAACGCATCATTCCCATCGGTGCAACTAACACCTGCAGCAGTTAGCATTCCACCCAACCAATTAGTTTGCTCAATGATGATGGTCTGAGCACCGGATCGTGAGGATTGAATGCCTGCTGCTGTTCCGCCAGTGCCACCACCAATCACAAGAACTTCAGTGGTGAGTTTATTTTGCGAGCGACAAATATTAGAGCAAATAGAAAAAGCAACGCATGCTATAATAGAAAAACAAATTACGTTCACGCGTTGGAAACACATAGCAGATATTTGTTTCAAATTATAAATAATATCGTGTAAAAAATAAGAAAGCTCCTTTGAGTAAGGAGCTTTCTATGAATGATAGCCTAGAAAAATTTGTGCCTCTTAAACATTAAAATGGCAAATCATCGATTGGAGCAGTGATGTCACTCGGTGAAGGAATGTTGCTTCCTGCTGGGGCTGCCTGCGAAGCATAATTTTCTCCGCCACCACCCGCATAATCTCCAGTCCTACTACCCAGAAGCTGAACGGTAAACACACGCAGTGTCAATGACACTCCTGTTGTACCATCATTCTTAGGATAAGTTCTCACTTCAGGCGTTCCTTCCGCATATACCTGCGTTCCTTTTTTCAGATACGGAGCAACTCCGGTTCTGTCTGTCCAATAAGCACACTCCACCCAAATCGTTTTATCTTTCTGGTTGCCTTGTGCATCACGGAATTTTTCAGTATGCGCCACATTGAAGTTGATTACGTTTTTACCATTTACAGTATTCGTAATGCAATCCTTTCCCAGGTTTCCGATTATCTGTAGTTTGATCATAATTAAAAAAAATTTACCGGTGTTCTGAAAATTGTTTCTGCAGGCAAGTTACAGTTTTTGAAGGGTGAACCTATACTATTTTAGTAGGAGTAGTTATCCCCAAGATATTCCGAGTTTTTAACGTTTTGCCTGCGTTTCATTTCACCCGAAATGGAAAGTTTTTTGACGCGAATCGGTAGGTATTACACGTATTTCCTCAAACATTCTTCTGTCTGCCATGCGGTATTTTTTACTTAAATTTGCCCTTTATATTTTTTTAAAAAAATCATGAGTCGTAAAGGAAAAGTTCTGGTAGCAATGAGTGGTGGTATCGACAGTACCATTACAGCGCTCATGTTGCATGACCAGGGATATGAAGTGGTAGGTATTACAATGAAGACTTGGGACTATGCGAGTGCCGGCGTTTCAAAAAAAGAAACAGGCTGCTGCAACCTGGATAGTTTTAATGACGCACGAATGGCTGCAGTGCAGCATGGATTTCCTCATTTTGTTTTGGATATACGTGATGAATTTGGCGGCGCCGTTATAGAAAATTTTGTTGACGAATACCTTGCTGGACGTACTCCAAATCCGTGTGTCATGTGCAACACGCATATCAAATGGCGTGCATTACTTAAACGTGCCGACGCATTGAATTGTGATTTTATTGCAACCGGTCACTATGGAATTATTCAGCAACACATCAACGATCGTTATTATATCAGCAAAGGCATTGATGAAACAAAAGATCAGAGTTATGTATTATGGGGATTGCAACAGGATCTGCTGAGTCGTACTTTACTTCCATTGGGAAAATATAAAAAAACGCAGATTCGCCAGATGGCGATTGATTATGGTTATCCCGAACTCGCGAAAAAAAGTGAGAGCTATGAAATTTGTTTTGTTCCCGATAACGACTACCGCGGTTTTTTGAAGAGAAATGTGGCGGGACTTGAGGAAAAAGTGAGCGGCGGAAATTTCATTGATAAATCGGGCCGTGTTTTGGGCACGCATAAAGGTTATCCGTTTTATACAATTGGTCAGCGTAAAGGATTGGATATTGCTTTTGGAAAACCGGTATATGTAACAGCAATAGATCCCGATACAAATACAGTTGTGCTAGGTGATGAAGATGATCTCTCTCAGACCCAAATGGTAGTTGGGAAAATGAATATGATGAAGTATGATTTGATAACGCCAGGAATGGAAGTGATCACTAAGATCCGTTACAAAGACAAAGGCAGTCTTTCCAATATTTATCCTGACGGCGCCAAAGTGAATGTTCGTTTCTATGAAAATGTGAAGAGCATTGCGCCGGGACAAAGTGCCGTTTTTTATGAAGGAGATGATGTGATTGGAGGTGGAATAATTCAAAGAAAATTGGAATAGCGACAACCAAGGAACAAGGGGCAAGATAGGAAGAACAAGCGACGAATCTTGTGCCTTGTTCCTTCTGTCTTGTACCTTGTCTTCGCCACCATTTTTTCCGCAATAAATGAGCTCGTTTTTACGTTACCCTCACCGGGAAGTTATGCTTCCCGGCTTTTTTTGGGCGGCCCACAAATTGAATAACACCTATCTTCATATTACGATCCAATTCCGATACAAATAACTATTAGTCCGGTATGAAAAAGTTTTGCCTCTATATTTTGCCAACAGTTTTTTTGTTTTTCTTTGCATGCAAAAAAACCGACACTTATCATTCGGATCAGCTTACGGATTATGTGCAATTACAAGTGGGCAGATATATTACTTATCGAATGGATTCATTGCAGTTCATCAATTTTGGAACACAGGATACCATCGTCAGTTACCTCGCAAAAGATATCGTTACTGATTCCGTCGTCGATAATCTCGGTCGGCCAAGTTGGCGCGTGACTCGTTATCTAAGCGATACGAACGGCGTCACACCCTGGGTTGAAAATGAAGCTTACCTCATCACAGCTACACGCGAAGGTGTTGAAATGGTTGAAAACAATTTGCGCTTTTTAAAATTGGTATTACCGATTGCAGACGACTATACCTGGAAAGGGAATTCCTACATTGAAACATCAACTATTTTTTCAAGCTATCCATATCTCGATGACTGGGATTACACGTACGACAGCGTTGGTCTTCCGTATAATTTACCAATTGGAGCAATTCCCAATTCATTTGTCGTACACCAACGCGACGTTGAAAAAGGCAACGATACCAGCTTCATAAGAACAAGGGACTACAGTGTGGAAGCTTATGCAAAAGGAATCGGACTCATCTATAAAAACTTTCTGCATACAGAATACCAGCCACCGAATATAAGCACACCGGTTGGAACCACTACCGGGTATGGCCTGACATTAAGCATGGTTGATCATAATTAGTTTATGCTGATCACTCCGCAGAAATATCTTAGGGTTTATCAAAAAATTTATTTTTTCATTACAGCACTATGTTTATCGGCACCTGCAACAGCGCAATACACTCGTTATATCGTACAGCTTACAGACAAACAAGCAACGCCCTTTACACTCGATAATCCCGCTGCTTATCTTTCTGCGAGATCCATCGAAAGAAGAAATCGGCAACATATCCAAACTGATTCATCCGATCTTCCTATTACGCCTGCGTATCTCGACAGCATTCGTAGCGTACCAAATGTTTCAATACTGAATTATTCAAAGTGGCTTAACCAGGTGTTGATCCGAACGACTGACCAGCATGCATTATCGAAGATTCAATCTTTTTTATTCACAAAGCAAGTTTCACCAATTGCATTCTCCGTAAATCAACGGAGAGTAGACACTATAGAAGTAAAACCTGATAAAGCGTTTACACCTCGGCGTTATGATTCTATAACAAGTGAAGCAAAAACCAATATTGTTACGGGCGCATCGGCAAATCATTTTAATTATGCAGGTTCTTTCCCGCAAATACATATCCATAAGGGTGAATACCTGCACAACCTCGGCTTCCATGGTGAAGGCATAGTGATAGCAGTATTAGATGGAGGATTTGGTGGATATCTGACAAATCCTGTTTTTGATAGCATCATATCCAACAACCAAATATTGGGCACTTATGATTATGTGAATCAAAAGCAATCTGTAAACGAGGAAAATGAACATGGCGCTTACTGCCTCTCGATTATTGCAGCTAATTCACCGGGTGCAATGGTAGGTTCCGCACCCAAAGCAAAGTTCTGGTTATTCAAAACAGAAGATGTGAAGTCGGAATATCCTGTAGAGGAACAGAATTGGGTGGCGGCCGCAGAATTCGCGGACAGCGCTGGTGCGGATATGATTTCAACCTCGCTTGGATATGCATATTTTGATGACCCTTCATTGGATCATTCATACCAGCAACGCGACGGACATACAACCCTGATTACACGCGGAGCAAATTTCGCTGTTGCCAAAGGAATGATCGTTACTGCAAGTGCGGGCAATTCAGGAGAAGAAACCGGTGACCACAAATATGTGGAATCGCCCGGTGATGCAGACAGCGTACTTACTGTTGGTGCAATCGATATATCCGGAATAATCGCTCCGTTTTCAAGCTGGGGACCTAACGCTGCCGGACACACGAAACCAAATGTAGTATCGGTTGGAGTCGGGACCGTCATCGCTTCGCCGAACGGAAACCCCGCAATGGGCAATGGCACTTCTTTTTCAAATCCCAATATGGCCGGATTGGTCGCTTGTCTTTGGCAGGCCTTCCCGGAATTTAATAATCATGATATCCTGGCCGCTGTGCAACAAAGCGCAGACAGATATTCCAACCCCGATGATCATTATGGTTTTGGTATTCCCAACTTCATAAAAGCATATGATTTTTTAGCAACCAAGAGAGATTTTCTTCACTATATCAGTAATATAGGGGATCAATGGATCAGCGCATTTCCAGTTCCATTCAACAATCAATTTACAGTTGTATTCAAACCAGCGGTGAGTGGTCAGGCAAATATCCAATTGATCGATGTTTTGGGAAGAATCATTGAAACAAAATCGTTACAAGTAACCGCCGGCTTATTCAGTTATGTGCAATTCGATTGTTCTTATTTTTTAAGAAAAGGAGTTTATTTTATTCGCTATAATGACGATAATCGAAAAGCCACATTAAAAATAATTAAGGAGTAAAGCGGGCGGCAAACATAGAATCTGCTTTTTGGTCATATCCTTTCAACAACTCAATTTTTTCTGCGCGGAGATTATATTGGTGTGAAATAAAATCTGCCATCTCTTCATTTTCTTTTTTAAAAACGGAACAAGTGATATATACCAGCACGCCTCCTTTGCTTAAATAAGGCATGACATTGGCAAGAATCTTTTTTTGTAAAGCCTGGTAACGCTCGATTTCTTTGATGTCAAAAAAATAAAGCGAGTCAGGATTGCGTGACCAGGTTCCACTACCTGAACACGGAACATCAGCGACAATCAGGTCGAATGATGATTTTTTTATCGGGAGTTCCCCGTACGGATTTGAAAGATCAGCCGCAAAAGTTTTGTATTTTTTTAATCCGGCATTTTGAAATCGTTTTTTAAGATTTATAAGAATGGATTCTCGTATATCCGACACCGTTACATCTGCCTGCGGATACAAATCATGCAACATAATTGATTTGCCACCACTAGCCGCACAGCAATCCCAGGTTTTTATTGAAGATGAAGCCGGGTTCGGCCCTTGAAAAAAAGATCCGGTTCTCTGCGAATTCAAATCCTGGATAACAGCTTCTTTATCGAGTTGGATGATTTCATCAAGACGGGTTGTATTTGCCAATGAAAAACAGGTGGAGTTTATTATTTTATATGGAATTGCATGTTGATCAAGTTTTGATCTTACTGCATTTTCATACCCGGGTCGAATACGAATAAAAAGATCAGGTTGTTGGAGAAATGAAGCGGAATATAAAATTGGATCAACGCCATTACTTAATTGATCTTTCCACGGAAATATATTTTCAGCATAATCCGAAAACGAAGATTTATGATCACTGATAAGACTGATTTTTTCTTCAATTGGTAAACCAATTTGTTCGTTCCACGATGGTCTGAAATATTCTAGTATGTCGTTGCACGTTTGATTGCATAAAAACAATCCGGTGAGAATACGATCTTTAACAGATAATTTTTTTCCGGCAAACCCGAGGCGATAAAAACAATATACCATCTCACTGGCTTGCTTCCTGTCCTTTGATCCCATTTGTTTGTGTTGGCGAAAAAAATCTTTTAACCAATTATGCAAAGGCATTTTCCCATTGAAAGTTTCAATGATTTGCGTTGCATATTTTATCTGGTTGTCGTATTTCATAAAAGATAAACCGGACCGGGATTTTAAACGGTTTATCTGATTATACTGACCGTCATTTCGAATCCGCCAGCAGTATCTTAAATTAGAACAAACACTTGGCGGATGAGAAATCCCCAGCTAACTTATCAGCAAAATTCAAAATAAATTAGCTGGGGATTTCTCATCCGCCAAGTGTTCACGATATTACAAATCGCTGCTGCGGATTCGAAATGACGGTCAGTATAATCAGTTGAATCGTTTAAAATCCTGGTTAAGACGATGAATACATTTTAATTACAATTCCAGTAATGCCTTTACCGGATCTTTTCCAAACAATAGTTGATCTGGATTCTCCAATAATTCTTTTATACGAACGAGAAAACTTACTGATTCACGTCCATCAATAATGCGATGATCATAACTAACTGCGAGATACATCATCGGGCGAATTACTACCTGGCCATTTAACGCAATTGGTCTGTCTTCAATTTTATGCATTCCCAGGATCGCTGATTGCGGAATATTAATAATCGGTGTGGACATAAGAGATCCGAATACACCTCCATTGGTAATTGTAAAAGTGCCGCCTTGCATTTCATCCATGCTCAATTTATTATCCCTTGCTTTTGTTGCAAGTTCAACGACTTTCTTTTCGATTTCAGCCATGCTCAAACTTTCAGCATTGCGAATTACCGGTACCACAAGTCCTTTCGGCGCGGAGACAGCGATTGAGATATCACAATAATCATGGTAAACAATTTCTTCACCATCTATATATGCATTTACTGCGGGCCAATCCTGTAATGCGTAACAAACTGCTTTTGTAAAGAAGCTCATGAAACCAAGATTCACACCGTGTTTCTCTTTGAATTTGTCTTTGTATTTGGTACGAAGCGCCATCACATTGCTCATATCCACTTCATTGAAAGTGGTGAGCATAGCTGTTGTATTTTTTGCTTCAACCAATCTCCGAGAAACTGTTTTGCGGAGATTACTCATTTTTTCTTTTTTCACTTCACGGCCAAATAATGTTTTGCCGGGAGTTCTTCCAGGATTCGTCAACGCCTCAATCACATCATGCTTTATAATCTTGCCGCCAAATCCCGAAGGAGTAATAGATGCCGCATCTATTTTTTTATCTGATATAATTGCCGCTGCAACCGGAGTTGCTTTAATGTCATTTGCAGGAGTTGCAGATTGAACCGGAGCAGCAGTTGCAGCTTTTGCAACAGGTGCAGGTTCTTTCACTTTTTCAGTTTCTTTTTTTACAGCCTGACCATTGCCGGAAGCATCAGCAGGTTTCGATGCGGTCTCATCAATCTGCGCAACAACATCGCCAATCTTTAATGTATCGCCTTCCTTTCCTACGGTTTTTAATGTGCCCGCCTGCTCAGCATTCACTTCAAAAGTTGCTTTCTCACTCTCAAGTTCAGCAATCACTTCATCTCGATTTACATATTGCCCATCGCTCTTCAGCCATTTGACCAACGTTACTTCACTTATTGATTCACCCACCGTGGGAACCTTTATATCAATCATTTTATTTACGATTTACGATTGCGAATATAGAAATTAATTCTGTTTGTCTGTGTTTTCGTGAGACGGTGGAGGTGAAACCTGAACAGTGAATGTCAGAAAAATTTTGAGTCTCACTGCTCACGTTTCACCTCTCACGATTTAATGTCATATGCTAAACGCGGTATCAATTATTTCTGCCTGCTCCTGGGCATGCACTTTTGCATATCCGGTAGCTGTAGACGCACTGGCCTGCCTGCTGATAAATCCGTAATTCATACTTTTCAAATTCATTTGCAGGAAGGAAGCTGCACCCATATTCAATGGCTCTTCCTGTATCCAGAACCAAGTCGCTTTATTATACTTCTTATATAATTCTTCCAACTGATTTAATGGAAGTGGATACAATTGCTCAAGACGAACGATTGCAATATCCTTCCTGTTATCCTTTTGTTGTTTCTCTGCGAGATCAAAATATATTTTACCGCTGCAGAATAATACTTTTTTCACTTTAGATGCATCGTCTGCATAAACATCATCAATTACTTCCTTGAATTTGCCACTGATAAATTCATCTGCCAGCGAATAACTTCCAGGATGACGAAGATTTGCTTTCGGAGAAAAATTAATCAAAGGTTTGCGGAATGGCCAGCTAAGTTGTCTTCTCATCGCGTGGAAAAAATTAGACGAAGTTGTAATATTTGTGATGACGAGATTTAGTTCTGCGCACATCTGCAAAAATCTTTCTAGCCTTGCGCTACTATGTTCCGGGCCCTGGCCTTCATAGCCGTGCGGCAATAGCAAAGCGAGACCGCTCATACGTTGCCATTTTTGTTCACCGGCAGCCAGGAACTGATCGATGATCGTTTGTGCACCATTACAGAAATCTCCAAATTGTGCTTCCCATATCACCAAAGCATTTGGATTTGCCAATGAATAACCGTATTCAAATCCAAGTACGCCATATTCACTCAACAGTGAATTATAAATTCTAAATTCATTCTTCACACCCGGTATCCTGCTTAGACGATTATAAGAAACGTCTGAATTTTCATCGCGCAATACCGCGTGCCGATGAGAGAAAGTTCCGCGTCTAACATCCTGTCCACTCATTCGCACATCTTTTCCATCAACAAGAAGGCTTCCATACGCCATCAGTTCAGCGGTTGCCCAGTCGAGTTTTTTTTCTGTTGTAAACAATTTCACTTTGTCCTGCAGCAACTTCTCCACTTTGCGTAGTGGCGTGAAACTTTCAGGCCATTTCATAATAGCTTCAAAAATTTTATTGAAGTCCGCTTCACTAATTGCAGTGGATGGAGATTGATTAAAATCAGGAGTGGTAGCTCTTCTCAAACTTCTCCACCATAGTTCTGGCTGTTGATAATTATACGGAAGTGGTTTTTGTTTTACTTCATCCAATCTTTCCTGCAAATCGGCCCAGAATTTTTTCTCCATTTCTTTTGCAAGATCTATTGCATCCGCTTCGCCATTATCGATCAGGAACTGTGTGTACACTTCTCTGGGGTTCGGATGTTTTTCAATCAATGCGTACAATTGTGGCTGTGTAAATTTCGGATCATCACCTTCGTTATGACCATGACGGCGGTAACAAACCATATCGATAAAAATATCCGCATTAAACTCCTGCCTGTATCGTGTTGCAATCTGTGCGCATTTTACAACGGCTTCCGCATCATCTCCATTCACGTGAAATACCGGAGCGTGAACGGCCGCAGCCAATGAAGTGCAATAATCTGAACTTCTTGCTTCGTCAAAATCCGTGGTGAAACCAATTTGATTATTGATGACAAAATGAATTGTTCCTCCGGTATAGTATCCATCCAGATCTGACATTTGTATTACTTCATACACAATTCCCTGTCCGGCTACCGAAGCATCACCGTGAATTAATATCGGCAATATTTTATCGAAATCACTCGAGTACATCACGTCTGCTTTCGCGCGCGCAAATCCTACCACCACCGGATCAACTGCTTCGAGATGTGAAGGATTTGGCATCAATTTCAAGTGGATGGTTTTATTGGACGGCGTTTGCAATTCACTACCATAACCCATATGATATTTGACATCGCCACTTCCCATTGTCTGATCCAATTGTGCCGTGCCTTCGAATTCGCTAAAAATTTGTTCGTAGGTTTTTCCCAAAATATTCGCGAGAATATTCAGCCTTCCACGATGCGCCATACCCATCACCACTTCCTGAACATCGTGATCAGCGGCAGTATTGATAATGGCATCGAGTGCGGCAATGGTTGTTTCTCCACCTTCCAGCGAAAATCTTTTTTGGCCTATGTATTTGGTGTGAAGAAATTTTTCAAACATCACACCTTCATTCAACTTTTCCAGTATCCTTTTTTTCTTTTCAAGTGGAAGTGGATTGAGGAAATTTTTTTCGATTTCGTTGGTCAGCCAATCGATCTGCACCTGGTCGCTGATATATTTAAATTCGATACCGACGTGGCTCGCATAACACTGCTGTAGATGTTTTAAGATGTTTCTCAACGAAGTTGTACCAAGCCCTATAAGATTTCCTGCAAAGAAATTTTTATCCATATCACCATCTGTGAATCCATAAAAACTCAGATCGAGATTTGCGCCACGATCCTTACGGGGACGTATAGGATTTGTTTTTGCAATAAGATGCCCTTTGTTGCGATAACCCAGGATCAGCCTGTAAGCTCCCAACTCCTTTTTCCAATCGACACCGTCGGTTGTTTTATACTGAATATCTTTTGACGGCGCAGCGACTGCGGATCCATTAGAACCATTGGCTCCATGAGTTCCGTTTTTTGCCACGTTCATGGCAAAATCAAAACCTTCGAAAAATTTCTTGTATTCGGGATCAACACTCGCAGGATCTTTGACGAAGTCCTGGTACAATCCCTCAATGTATGCCGGGGATGAATTTGTGATATATTGAAAGTCGTTCATGAAAATATGGCTTTAAATTGCATCACAAATATCGGTTAAATCATTATCAAAAAACAGATTTTACCTTTGAGCCAGAACTAGTTAGGAAATGTTTATCATATGGTTGGGATTTGAGCATCGAATTGATACTATGAGTTTTATGTGAGAAGCATCGCCAAAAAACCGGAAAACTTTTGAGAAAGTCTATAATTTTCCCTTACCTTTGCCGTCCTAAAATTTGATTCATGGCCAATCACAGCGCTACCAAAAAAGATGTAAGAAAAGCAACAAAACGCCGCGAACGTAATCGTTTTTACGGCAAAACAACGCGTAACGCTATCCGCGACCTGAAAGCATTGAAAGGTAAGAAAGAAGCGGGTGAAAAATTGCCTGAAGTGTTGTCGATGGTTGACCGCCTTGCAAAAAAAGGAATCATCCACAAAAATAAAGCTGCCAATTTAAAAAGTCAGTTGACAAAAAACGTGAATGCTCTAGCAAAATAATTGCTTCTTATAAATTTTAAAAGGCATCCTGGATAATTCAGGATGCCTTTTTTATTTCTGAAATGTTTTAGGACCTGTTCTAAAGTAACTTTTCCAAAGTTTAAAACTTTGGAAAAGTTACTTTAGAAAACCAATAATCTCAAACTATCGAATTCTTCAAAATAATTTGTTTATCTTTTTTGGCAACTTTCGAAGAAACAAAAGCAACAAGCAGATATACCAATCCGAAAAACGCCATCGCTATACATGCATATGCGAATGCATCTCCTATCACAGTATAAATAGTAGCCACGTGACCAACTGGGATATCAGCGATCCAAAACTTTTTGCCGGGCTGATAAAAATCAAAAGTGGTTAGCATTTTTCCGCGATAATCTGAAACCGCAGACAATCCACCACTCGCCTGGCGCAAGACTGCATTTCCATTTTCGATACCCCTGAATGTCGCCATGTAAGTGTGATATGGCGCGATGGCAGACCAATCTCCAGAAGGAAGCAATAAAATATCAGCTTTATTTTTTCCGACCTGTCGCATCTGGGCAGGAAAATCCGCATCGTAGCAAATGGAAGTGGATACTCTGCCATAAGGTGTTTCAATAACTGGTATCACTCCATCACCCGGTACACTCGCTTCCGCCATCGGCACAGGATTATTCTTGTGGAATATATTTAATATCTGTCCATCCGGACCAAACAATGTCGCCTTATTCTCGATGAATTTCTTACCTGTAGTAATTTTTCCAGGTTCAATAATTGCCATTGCCATTAACAAATACACTTTGTTTTTCGCCGCAAATACGCTTCCTCTTTCAGTGAGTTGTGCATCTTCAGATCGAAAAGCGAGTGCATTGGCTTCCGACCATGTAATAATTTTCGCGCCTTGATCAGCTGCTTCCTGGCTCAACATAAATAGACTATCGTTGATCGTATGCATCGCGTCATATCCTCTTCTGAATTTTATAGTATCCATCGTTTCGATAAAAGGAACCTCTGCACTGGTGATAGTTTGCAATTCACGTGAAGTAATGGATGACCGGGGATTGATCGTGATATTTTTCCCACAAAAATCTTTGTAGATGTTTTCCAAAAAACCAAACATCGGCACGGACAATCCGGCTACCCGAACAGGTTTCGATTTTTCGAATTGATCGGTGTTATATCGTATCGTTCCAAATAATAATACACAGCCAAAAACGACGGCATAAACACTCAAGCCTTTTTTGTATTTGGCGCTCGATGCATTTGCATTCAATGACCATATGATTATGGATGCAAACCAATAAATCAGAAAACTTATTCCCCATAATCCGGTGATAGAAACAAGTTGCGTTAAAGAATGAAATGAAAATTGTGAATTCGCAACCGACCACCATACGCCCCCGCCCAATTTTGAATTTAAAAATTCCATCGTCACATATGCCGCAGGAAAAAATAAAGTGGTTAAGAAATGATTGCTTCTTTTGCTGATCCATTTGTCTGTCACGAAAATGATCAATCCTTTCAAAGCTTCAATCACTCCGAGAATGATCAACACCGGGGCGGGAAATGGAGCCACATCGAAAGAGGAAGCGATAGAAATGATAATTAATGTGGGAAGAAACCAAAGTAATTTTCGCCTTACATTACTTAAACGATAAAAGTATAACAGGCAAATAGGAGCTATCCACCCAAAAATAGCAATGCCCCATTTTGCCGAGGCAAGAATACTGCTAGCTGCACCTGTCAATAATATCAATATGGATAATGTTTTGGGAAGACCAGGCGCCTGGGTGCCAGCCGGCATTTGAGTTGAGAAAGATGTCTGTTTCATAATTTATTTTTTATGAAACAAAGATGCTACGTCAAAATGCCGTTGTCGACCGTTTGCGGGAAGTCAAACGGATTTATTCCGTTCGAATTCAGGTTTATTGTAAAGTCGAACGCATATTCGGGCGATTTGGGCATCGTTCTGAACAAAAGAAGAAAACGAAGGTGGCGGGTCAGTTTGGGATTTCTATGTGTAATTATCAAAGTATATTTCAAATTGACCCACTACCAAAACGAAGCAGCCTGTAAAACTTGGTGTACTTTTAAAAATGTCACCGCCGCACCCATCGAAGACACAACAAAGAAAAACAGAAATGTATTCATAGCTAAATGGCCGAAAAGCAAAACATCAATATTTATGGAATGGATTATCATTTTCATAATTGTCGCATTCCTCATTTATGGGAACAGCTATAAGGATAAAAAGTAGTTAATACCTTAACGATGTTCATTCGCTATTCTTTTTCTTGAATTCGCTTGGAGTGAGACCCGTGTGTTTTTTGAAAATAGTATTAAAAGAAGATTTTGAGTTAAATCCGACTTCATAAAGCACTTCCAAAACGGTTATTTTTTTATCCGCTGGTTTTGTCAGCAGTTTTTTGGCTTCCTCGATCCGGTAACGGTTAATAAAATCAAAGAAGTTTTGTTGTAATGACTCGTTAATAACCTGCGATAGAATTTTTGGGCGGATGGCAAGTTGCGTTGCCAATTGTTCAAGCGTGAGCTCCGGCTCCATGTATGGTTTTTTGTTTTCCATGTAAACGCGGAGCTGCTCCAATATTCTTTTTTTATCCTCTTCATTCAATGCTGATCCGGCATATTTTGGACCGACTGCAGCAGAGCTTGTTTCTTTTTCAACGATTATTGAAAAAATCTCAGGCTGCCGAAGTGCTCTTAACAAAATACTATTGATGAAAATAAATATCAACGATACCAGTATCGTTAGCAACAGAAAATAATACTTCGCCAACGAAGTGAGCCCGGTGAATCCATTAAACGCCGCCAATATCATGCATATCGTAAAAAAAAGAATTGTCGATGAAAGCCATGTGATATTATTTCTCTGTTGATCGGAAAATTCGTTGCTTGCTATTTTTTTGTATTGACGGATTAACCGGAATGAAGCGGCTATATATAAAAAGAATTGAAGAAAGATCAAACCAGACGACCAATACATGATCGCGGGTATTTTTCTTTCTACGATACGATTAAGCAAGTCCACTTGCATTGCCCTGTCTAATAAAAGATATCTTATTTCACTGCTCACACCAAGTATGATAAAGGGAAGAAAGTGTACCCATTTTTTCCTGGAAAATTTGAAATCTTTGTATAAAACTGACTGAGTATATAAATATAGCAGCGGACCGAATAATAGTGGCAAACATATGCTCCATGCTACTAGTGCTGTGTTATTAAGATAGACTTTTTTGATTACGAGGAAACTATCAGCTAGGTTGAGTGCGATGGACAAAAAAAATGCCGCGAGAAAAGTATTGCTAATGCGTCTTCCTTTTTCATGTGTAAAAAGAAAAACACTGATAAATAGTAATTGAAAAATTACAATTATAAAAAGTATATCAGACAAGTTCATCGGAGAAGAAAGGATTATATTGATTTCGCGGAACTACTTTCAAACAAGTTATTAATTTTAGCTTATAATTTTTTTTATGCGAATTTTTATTTTTCTGCTGCTGTGCATTGGGTCAAAATTAACCTCTGGACAATTCCTCCTCACAACTTTTGAGAAATCCAAAGGCAAAGAGACAACTACTTATGCCGATTGCATCGATTTCTATCAGCGGCTCGATAAAGTTTCAACTAAAATTACTATTAAAAAAACAGGATTAAGCGATGCAGGTTATCCCTATCACCTCATACTCTATTCAAATGATGGGAAATTTGATCCGGCTCGATGGCATCACGAGCATAAAATTGTTATCCTTATCATCAATGGCATTCATCCCGGCGAACCGGATGGGATTGATGCAAGCATGTTACTATTAAGAGATTTATCAACGGGGAAAATTCGCATTCCGGAAAATATCGCGCTTGCTGTGATACCTATATACAATATTGGTGGCGCTTTGAACCGCAATTCATTTTCACGCGTGAACCAGGACGGTCCCGCCAGTTATGGCTTCCGTGGCAACGCACAAAATCTCGATCTGAATCGTGATTTCACCAAAAATGATTCAAGAAACTCGAAGTCTTTTGTTGAAATATTTCATTGGATCGACCCGGACATTCAGCTCGACAATCATGTGAGCGATGGCGCAGACCACCAGTACACGATGACATTGCTCAGCACGCAATGGAATAAACTCGGCGGCGAATCCGGACGGTTCATACATGATATTTTCGATCCTGCCTTATATATGGCAATGAATAAAAAAGGTTGGCCAATGTGTCCTTATGTAAATTTCGAAGAAGGCGACACCGAAAAAGGATGGGAAGCATTCTATGATGCTCCAAGATATTCCAGCGGATATGCGGCATTATTTCATACGATATCATATATGTCGGAGACGCATATGCTAAAACCCTTCTCGGATCGCGTACGCGCAACATATGCGCTGATGCAAAGTATAATTGAGCAATCATCCATTCATGCAAAAGAAATTATTGAAAAAAAGAAACACGATATCGATGCGGATTTACAGAAAGCAGAGTTTGCGTTGAGTTGGAAATCTGACGGCTCGAAGTACGATAGTATTTTTTTTAAAGGTTATACCGCTTCATATAAATTAAGTGATATAACAGGGCAGCAACGTTTATTTTATGATCGCCGAAAGCCGTTTGAAAAAAGTGTAAGAGTCTACAATTATTTTTCCGCCGGTCAATGGGTTGCTGCGCCAAAGGCATACCTGGTTCCACAAGGCTGGTACGAAATTATAGACAGGTTAAAAAATAATGGAGTGCAGATGCATCGATTGTTGAGAGACTCGCTGATCGATGTGGAAACTTATCATATTGATGCATATAATTCCGCACCGGAGGCTTATGAAAAGCATCATAGAAATACCGCGACGAAAATTTCAACATCGCTACAGCCAATACAATTTCTGAAGGGAGATTATATCATCAATACAGATCAACCAGCCAAACGCTTTTTAATAGAAATGCTTGAACCGGCAGGAGATGATTCTTATTTTTCGTGGAATTTTTTGGACGCAATTTTACAAGAGAAAGAATATTACAATGATTATCGTTGGGAAGATGTAGCCATCGATTATCTGAAAGAACATCCGGAATTGAAAACTGAATTAGAAGAAAGGAAAAAAACGGATACGGCATTTGCCCACGATGCGCCTGCTCAACTGAATTTCATCTATAAAAATTCTCCTTATTACGAAAATGCACATTTAAGATATCCAATATACAGGCTCAATAATTAAATAGAATTGTTAGTATCATCCTAGTGTGAAACTTTCTATGTGCACCTATGTGTCTATGTGCCTATGTGGTGAAAAAAAACCTGTACAGTCTAGATTTTTTTTCACCACATAGGCACATAGACACATAGGTGCACATAGAAAGTTTCTTCAAATACAAGTTTCTTTCTAAACAGAGATATTAACTTTTCGTGATTGTATTCAAATAAAATTTTGCAAAAAATTGTTATTGATTTACAAAATGGAATCGCGCTTTTAAACTTTTCTTATAAGACGGGTCATACCTATCAGCCGGTGCTGGCATGATTTTTTTCGGGTTATGTTGTTAAGGCAAGATGGATTCTTCAAATATGTTAACGGCCATTATTGTCTTCAATCATTTTTAAAATTTCAAAAATTATACTACAATGAAAAAGTATTTATTGTACATAGGTATTGTTATGACTGCTCTTGCATTTACATCTTGCTCGGCAGGATACGTTGTCAGCGAACAACCCGCAGACGTTTATTATTCAAGACCCGTTGCTCCCGGACCAGATTATATATGGATTGGCGGCGATTGGATTTGGACAGGTGGAAGATATCAATATCGTCAAGGTTATTGGAGTCATCCGCGCCCAGGATATCGTTGGCATGAAGGACGTTGGAACCATGTTCGTGGTGGATATAAATGGGAGAAAGGCGGATGGCACAGGTAGGTTGAGCGAGGAGGGTTGAGTGAGTTGATAGGTTGATTAGTCGATTGGTCGATATGTCGATACATTAAAAGTTCATTAAATGGATTTGCTAAATAAAAATGATTCTTTTGATTTGGAGAGATAAGATGTATCTCTACTTATCGACCAATCGACTAATCAACCTATTAACTAATCAACCTATCAACTCATTCGACTCACTCAACCCTCCTATTTCCATTTTATTTTTCTTCCCACCAATATTTTAAACACAAATCCATCAGTAGCCTTCGTCAGTCCGAATCCTGCACCAATATTTAATTCCCAATGCACATTATTCATAAGATCGTATGCGAGAAACAAAGCTTGATTCTCCTGAGGTAGTGCATCGAATTTATTTAGCGGTCCACAACTTCCATAATATTCCAATCCAAAACTATTATTTCCAAAAAGATTATAACTGGCTTTTAGATTTGGCTCAAAGCCCGGCACTGAATTATCATATTTACTTTTAAGAGCAATTCCAAGTGTTGGGTTGAATGAAACATACAGTTTACCCCACTGCTTGTCGATGATTGGACGGATTTCCAAACTCCAGGTATCGGAAGCATATGACGCGGACTGATATCCGACTTCAGCAGATAAACTTACTCCAACCGGAAGATTCCATTGCGATGGCGCCATCACACGGGGACGTATATGCGAACCCACAACGCGATAACCATAACCCGGAACATAACTCGTAAAAAGATAAAAACCCATTTCAAAAATTGGTGTGATTCCAGTTGTGATTTCTACTGTTTCGTGAAGCGCATGATTTGATGGCACCACTCCTTTCTCTGTTTGTGTGTTACCTTTAAAAGTAAAGTTGCTGTGTAATTCAACAATCATACTTTTTGGTGCCTGGGTTTGCGATCCGTAAACCTGTATCTCATAATTGTCCTGGGCCTTGGCGATAAAAATTGAAAGAAAAAAAATAATCAGTAATAATGTCCTCATGAATTAACGGGAATATAGAACGTAATTTAATTAATAATTGCCTCCCCCCAACCCCCTCCGGTG
>JAFDYD010000033.1:77216-124530 GCA_018267615.1 Bacteroidota bacterium
CACCGGAGGGGGTTGGGGGGAGGCTAAAAAAAATCCTGCCACCGGCAGGATTCTCAAATTATTATTTATTTCTCACAAATCTTTACCGTGACAGTGTTTGTATTTCTTCCCACTTCCACAAGGACATGGATCGTTGCGGCCGACCTTCGGACCGACCTTAACAGGTTCCTGTTTGATGGGTTCTGAAGGATCATAATAATCTTTTCCTTCATCTACAATATTGCCATTTGGTCCGCCGGCAGCTACGAGTTCATCTTTACGCACTTTCATCTTACTCATATCTGTTTTCTGTTCGCGGCCTTCACGAATCGGTGCATTTTGCTCGATCGGAATCGCACAATGACAAAGGAAGCTTACAATATTTTTATTCGTTTCGCTATCCATCATCCTGAACAATTCAAAAGCTTCCATTTTATAAATTACCAAGGGATCTTTTTGCTCAAGGTAAGCTGTCTGCACACTTTGTTTCAAATCATCCATCGCACGTAAATGTTCTTTCCATGCATCATCGATAATAGCTAAGGTGATTTGTCTCTCCACTGCATTCATCAATTCACGTCCCCCCGTATCTAAAGTTTTTTGGAGGTTGGCCAATACATTGATTGATTTTTTCCCATCGCTAAATGGAACCACAACATTTTCTACATGCCGGCCCTGCGTAAGTAAAATATTTTTGAAAACAGGAACTGCATTTTTTCGCAACTCATCCATTTTGCGTTCATAATTCTGCGTGGCTTCTGTATATAATTTATCGGAGAGTTGAACTGGATCACCTTTAAGCAATTCTTCCTGGTCGATGCTTGTATCAATACCGAAATTCACAATTGCAGCTAATTTGAATCCTTCAAAATCGTCCAATTCTTTAAAAGAATTCACCAATCCTTCAGCAACAATATAAAATGCATTGTCAAGATCAAGCGCGAGTCTCTCTCCAAACAACGCATGATTACGTTTCTTGTAAACAACATTACGTTGTTTGTTCATCACGTCATCATATTCTAGCAAGCGTTTACGTATGCCGAAATTATTTTCTTCAACTTTTTTCTGCGCACGTTCAATACTTTTTGTGACCATGCTATGCTGAATCACTTCACCTTCTTTGTAACCCATTTTATCCATCAACGATGCAATTCTCTCACTACCGAACATACGCATGAGATCATCTTCCAGCGCAGAATAGAATTGTGTTGTACCTGGATCGCCCTGACGTCCCGCGCGACCACGCAATTGTCTGTCGACACGACGACTCTCATGTCTTTCAGTACCGATAATTGCTAAACCTCCTGCTTCTCTTACACCTGGTCCGAGTTTGATATCGGTACCTCGACCAGCCATATTCGTAGCGATAGTAACTGCGCCAGGTAATCCCGCCTCTGCTACAACCTGCGCTTCACGCGCATGCTGTTTTGCATTTAATACATTATGCGGAATCTTTTTTACCTGTAACATTTTACTAAGCAACTCACTCACTTCAACTGAAGTAGTTCCGACCAGTGATGGTCTTCCTTCTGCGCGTAATTTTTCAATATCATCGATAACCGCTTTGTACTTCTCGCGCTTGGTTTTATATACGAGATCCTGGTAGTCTTTTCTGATAACAGGCACGTTGGTAGGAATGGTTACAACATCCAGTTTATAAATATCCCACAGCTCCGCTGCTTCTGTTTCCGCGGTTCCCGTCATACCAGCGAGCTTGTGATACATACGGAAATAATTCTGTAAAGTGATCGTAGCATAAGTTTGCGTGGCTGCTTCAATCTTTACATTTTCTTTCGCTTCAATTGCCTGGTGCAAACCATCGCTGTAACGACGTCCATCAAGAATACGACCAGTTTGTTCATCCACAATTTTTACTTGTCCATCCAACACCACATATTCGACATCCTTATCAAACAAAGTATATGCTTTCAGCAATTGCTGCACGGTATGAATACGATCAGCCTTCACCGCATAGTCATTCAGCAACGCCTCCTTGCTCTGCAATTTTTCTTCAACACTTGAATCACTTTTCTCGATGTCGGCGAGTTTAATACCAATATCCGGCAGCACAAAAAATTCAGGATCTTCTCCTTCACGCGTAATCATCTGGATACCTTTATCCGTCAGATCAACAGAATTATTTTTTTCATCGATGTGAAAAAATAATTCTGCATCTACTTTTGGCATTTCTTTTTGCTGATCCGCGAGATAATAATTTTCAGTTTTTTGCAGTTTTACTTTGATACCAGGTTCACTCAAAAATTTAATGAGCGCTCCTGTTTTAGGAAGACCGCGATGCGCACGCATCAATGCCAGTCCACCATCTTTCGCATCATCATTTCCTTCTGCAATTTTTTTCTTTGCTTCATTGAGGAATTGAACCACCGCTTTTTTCTGCACATCGACTAATTTCTCAACGCGGCCTTTCAAGACATGATATTGCTGATCATCTCCTCTTGGTACTGGTCCGGAAATAATAAGCGGCGTACGTGCATCGTCGATCAACACGCTATCAACTTCATCCACCATTGCATAATGATGTTTACGTTGAACCATTTCTTCTGGTGAATGCACCATATTATCACGGAGATAATCGAAACCAAATTCGTTATTCGTTCCATAAGTGATGTCAGCAAGATATGCTTTGCGACGTGCTTCACTATTTGGTTCGTGCCTGTCGATACAATCCACCGTTAAACCAAGCCATTCATAGATCGGACCATTCCATTCTGAGTCACGACGCGCGAGATAATCATTCACCGTTACAATATGAACACCTTCACCTGGCAATGCATTTAAATAAGCGGGTAGTGTTGACACCAGCGTTTTTCCTTCACCGGTAGCCATCTCTGCAATTTTTCCCTGATGCAATACCATACCACCGATCAACTGCACATCGTAATGCAACATGTTCCAAACGATCTGTGTGCCGCCGGCCAGCCAGCTATTTTTATAAATGACTTTGTCGCCGTCAATCTGAACATGCGCTTTTTTTATACTCAGGTCGCGATCCATCTGCGTAGCCGTCGCAACCACTTCACTATTCTCTTTAAATCGGTGAGCAGTTTCTTTAACAACAGCAAATGCCTCGGGTAAAATTTCTTCAAGCACTTCCTCGATTTGTTTATCACGATCTTTTTTCAATTGATCGATCTGGTTGTAGAGCCCATCCTTTCCAACAATATCACTAAATGGAAGCTCTTCAGCTTTTTTATTCAGATCTGCAATTTCCGTATCGATTGTAAGAAGATGATCCTTGATCCTTTGCCTGAACTCAATTGTTTTAGACCTCAATTGATCATTGGATAAGGATTGATAAGCGCTATAATGTTGATTGATTTTTTCAACAAGTGGCTGAATTGTTTTTATATCTTTCTCCGACTTATTTCCTCCGAATATTTTTGAAATAAAACCTAACATATTTATCGCTATTGAATGATTTTAAAAAGCCTGAACCAATGAAACTCAAATATGGTGCTATGCTATGATAATGAGCCAAATTGACAGACGGCAAAGGTAAGTAAAAGAAGGCACAAGGTTAGAAGGGCCGAGGTACAAGGGCGGAGTCATGTTTTGTCAAAGTCGATTGGTCGATAAGTCGATATGTCGATTGTGCGAAATCTATAAGGCATCCTGAATAAAATCCGACGTTCTAACTGTAAAAAAACTTATCGACTTATCGACCAATCGACTTTGACAAAACATACCTCCGCCCTTGTACCTTGTCCCTTCTAACCTTGTGCCTTCAAATTTGGTTTTCACCTTAATTCCGTATTTTACACGAATTACGACTTGCTTATGAATCAATTACGCCGGGAAGACTATATAGTTTTCCTCATATATTTTATCGCAGTTTCGAGTTACGGTTATTATATCTATCGAAGAAAGAAATCAGCCACTACAAATTCAAAGGATTTTTTCCTCGCCGAAGGCGCACTCACCTGGTGGGCAATCGGCGCATCTCTGATCGCGTCCAATATTTCGGCGGAACATTTTATTGGCATGTCAGGATCGGGTTTTGCGCTTGGTCTTGCTATCTCCACGTACGAATGGATGGCGGCCGCAACGCTTATTATCGTCGCGGTTTTTATTATACCTGTCTATCTGAAAAATAAAATTTACACGATGCCGCAATTTTTAGCGGTGCGGTATAATAATGTTGTCAGCACCATCATGGCAATTTTCTGGTTACTGGTTTATGTTTTTGTAAATCTTACATCCATCATTTATCTCGGTGCACTAGCGATCAACGCCGTGTCGGGTATTGACTTTAATTGGTGTATTGCGGGACTTGCCGTTTTTGCCATCGCTGTTACTTTGGGTGGAATGAAAGTGATCGGTTACACAGACGTGTTCCAGGTATTGGTACTTATCATGGGAGGATTGGTGACGACATATCTTGCATTGAGTCTCGTGTCGGAACATTTTGGATATGGAAAAAATATTTTGAAAGCGATTCAAATCGTATCCACAAAAGCACCTTCTCATTTCCATATGATATTCGACAAATCAAATCCCTATTATAAAGATCTTCCCGGATTATCTGTATTGATCGGAGGTATGTGGATCAACAACCTGAATTATTTTGGATGCAATCAATACATCACGCAACGCGCGCTCGGAGCAGATTTGAAAACTGCACGCAGCGGATTGTTGTTCGCGGCATTTTTGAAATTGTTGATTCCTCTTATTGCAGTGTTACCTGGCATCACTGCATACGTATTATTCAAAGAAGGTGTTTTTCATAATGAAATGATCGACGCTGCCGGTGTCGTAAAACCCGATCACGCATACCCCACACTGTTATACTTGCTGCCGGCCGGGTTAAAAGGACTGGCATTTGCCGCTCTCACCGCAGCCATCGTTGCATCACTCGCTGGAAAAGCAAACAGCATCTCTACTATTTTCTCGCTGGATATCTACCATAAATTTTTTAAAAAAGATGCTACCGAAAAACAATTGGTAAAAACGGGAAGATGGGCGGTGATCGTTGCGATGATCATGGCTTGTCTTGTTGCGCCTGCATTGCGATCGCTGGACCAGGCATATCAATTTATCCAGGAATATGTTGGATTTATTTCACCCGGCGTGTTAGCAATCTTCTTAATGGGTTTTTATTGGAAACGAACCACATCCGCCGCAGCACTGACTGCTGCTTTGCTCACCATTCCATTGAGCACGTTGCTGAAATTTTTACCCGCTTGGACAAACGGGGCTTTTCCCGACTATCCGTTTCTCGACAGAATGACGATTGTTTTTGTAGTCATCATAGCGCTGATGATCATTATCAGTTTGATGAGTAACAAGAATAAAGATGCGGCGCCGCTGATCGAAGTCGATACAAAAATGTTTCGAGTGTCGCCGGGTTTTATTATTGGAAGTGTGATCATCTTTGGAATACTGACGGCATTATATACCGTGTTCTGGTGATCGCAGTAACGACACAATAAAATCTTCCATTTTCCATTATAAAAATTGTAAATTTATCGGGTTAAAATAAACTGTATGAAAGAAATTTTTGATAATACCAGTCCCGAAATGAATCCATTGCATAGTCTCGAACAATGGGACGAAGATGTGCTTGACCGTTACCCTGAACCAGGTCAGCCCGCAAAAGCAAAGGAAGAATTTCGAAACTATGATAATCCGCAAAGAGATACCGTTCGTGAGTTCTATCGACTCAATCATAAATACCAGACTTTTGATTTCGTGATGGAAAAAAGAAAAGAGTTCCTGCAGTTCAACCGTAAAGAAATGCCGGTGTGGAATGCGATGGAATTTTTGAATACACTGGTTGACGATTCTGATCCTGATATCGATCTTGACCAACTACAGCACTTGTTGCAAACGGGAGAAGCTATCAGGCATGATGGCCATCCCGACTGGTTTGTGCTAACTGGTTTTATTCATGATATGGGAAAAGTATTATGTCTTTTTGGTGAGCCGCAATGGGCAGTGGTTGGAGATACATTTCCCGTAGGTTGTAAACATTCGGATAAGATCGTGTATCCAGAATTCTTCGATGATAATCCTGATTCAAAAGACGAAAGATATAATACCAAACTTGGTATATATGAAGAGGGATGTGGATTGAGAAATGTGCATATGTCTTGGGGACATGATGAATATCTCTACCAGATAACAAAAGATTATCTTCCTGAACCTGCATTGTATATGATCCGCTATCATTCTTTCTATGCACAGCATAGGGAACATAGCTATGAACATTTAATGGATGACCATGACCGTGAGATGTTCGAATGGGTAAAAAAATTCAACCCTTACGATCTTTATTCTAAGAGCCCCAAACCTCCGGTGTTAGCGGAACTAAAACCATATTATGAAGATCTGATCGCTAAATATTTGCCGAAGACGATTAAATTGTGAACCATGATTTACATGATTTAAAAAGATTATGAGGAAAGTTGAATGGTTGATTGAGTTGATAGGTTGATTAGCTTCTGTATTTTTTGGAGAAATGATAAACTGCAGAGACCATTCAACCCATCAACTCAATCAACCATTCAACTTTCCTCATAATCTTTTCAAATCATATAAATCATGGTTCAACTGCTTTCTCGGATCGATAACGAACCAAAGAAAAAATCCTACAAACTGCGCGGCGGCAATTACAAAAACAGGAGTTGTGAAACTATGTGTCATTTCTACCAGTTTGCCCACAACCAATGACATGAAGAAAGCCCCGAGTTGTCCACAGGAATTCATTGCACCAGCGACAGTGCCCGCATTATTTTTTGCGATATCAGTACAAACGGCGAATCCAGCCATCACACCAAAAGAATAAAATCCATTCGCAGCAACAATAGAATACGCGGCAACATAAGAGTTCGTTGAAATGGCTGCAACCAAAATGGAAAAACCTACAAGGGCAATACCTGCCATTCCAATAAAACGTCTTCCAAAAAAAATTCCTTTTTTCTTCGCAACCCAATCAATAAAAAATCCTCCGAGTAATAAGCCGATGATTCCAACAATAAAAAGTGTGAAGATGATCGGCTGTGTCTGTTTCTCTGTAAAATGAAGTTTTTCCTGTAGATAGATAGGCGACCAGGCAATAAAAAAATAATTCGCCCATTGCGAGCAAAAATACATTGCCATCAATGCCCATAATGAACGATTCTTGAAAATTGATTTTAGAGGAATGAGCCCATGCTGAGCGTTATGCCTTGAATTCGATTCGATATATTCTTTTTCCTTGCTAGAAATATTTTTCATTTCCGAAGGAAAATTTCTGAACCATTTATAACAAATAAGAACCCAAAGCACCCCAATCGCACCATTTACATAAAATGGCACGCGCCATCCATAGGCAACTGCGAGTGGAATGATGATAAGCGGAGCAATCGCTGACCCAATCTGTGTGCCGATTCCCATCCACGGCAATGCCCTCCCTGTTTCCTGCTTGGGAAACCACCGGGATATCACCAGCACACAATTTGGCATCGTTCCGGATTCTCCCATGCCGAATAAAAAGCGTATAACCATCAACGATATTAACCCGTTTACGAAACCGGTGAGCACCGTAAAGAAGGACCACCATAAAACAATCCTGATAAACACTGCACGCGGACCGATTTTATCTCCCCATAAACCCGATGGAATTTCAAACAAAGCGTAAGAAAGTGCAAATGATGCGAGCACCCAACCAAATTGTTCGTTGGTGAGACCAAGATCAGTTTTAATTCTAATGCCAACAATAGAAATGCAGATTCTGTCGAGATAAGTGAGCGTTGTCAGTGAACACAAAAATATCAATACACGAAAACGATATGGAAATGTTTTGACGATGGGCTGATTTTTATGATTGCTTTAATTATTGCAGGGCATCACTAAAAGATTTCCATGCCTGCTCTAAAGTTTGATGAATTTGCAGCCAGTCATTTTCGGTAATCGAATTTTCTTTTCCATCGCGCATGAGCATGGCAAGCACTCTCAGATGAGCAAAAGATACAAATTTTTCCGCAGGCAAATGATAAACAGTTTGCGCATTGCGTGCGAGGCAATTTTCCCATTCTGCAGGTGGATGTTCATTGCGATAGCGCCGGATCACCCACCATTCCAATTCAAGACGTGCAGCTTCTTTTACATCAAATGAAGTGTCGCTGATATCATTGATCGCAGCATAATATTTGACAAGATCAGGCAGCGCTTTATCATAATCAGATCTGTTCTTTCCATCTTTAAATGTAAAAGCAGCTTTGGCAGCATGGTATGCCATCAACTGCGATCTCCAGAATGGAACGCCAAATTGTTTGCGCATCAGTTCTGAAGATTGAAAAAAAAGCTTCAGTTTCTTTTTTTCATAATAAGAGCGCCACATCTCGCCGTCTAACCTCGCCACTTCAGCATAATCAAATTTTTTGATATTCGTTTTGTATGGATAATTTACGTCGATGACGATCCAAAGCGCAAGCAGCAATATAACAGCAAGCAGTATTCGTAAAAATCGTTTCATCGTTAGAGAATTTTATTGTTAGTGAGGTTATGTGGAAATGTTGGCCGCGGTGGACGAGCAATATCCTGCGTCTTCCCGTTTCTCGCCGCTGCTCTTCTTTCCAATTCCAGTTTAAGACTCTCCTCTCCTTTTTTCATTGCCCATAAATGATTCGCAGAAAAAATCGGGCGCACTAGAAATGTAAGTTTTTTTAAGAGCGGTTTTACGGCTTTTATTTTCCAATCGTAAACGATATCACAGTATTCGGGATTTTGTGAATCCTGTTCGAAAGTCCAGATACCTCTTCCGGAAAAATCTCCATAAGGAATAATAGTAAAACCAGTTGGTTTATCGACCGCAGTAACTTCAAAGGACCAACGCAAGGTATAAGGCAGCCATCCCTTCGTATACAATTCTACCATTTTGCCAACGCCCATAGCGTCGCCCGGTTTTAATATTTTCACATCGAGATAAACACTCGGCCACCAGCGTGCAAGACCATCGGCATCGCCGAGCACATCATACACTTCTTCTTTTGTTGATTTTACTTTCCAGCGCGAAATAAAATGATAAGATGCATCTCCCATGTGACGGTGTTTTTAGGGATAAATATATACGAGGTTGCACATGGCTCGGATTTCTTCAGATAACCGAATTCTTCCTGGTGTCTTTGTGCCTTAGTGGTTCAAAAGCAAATTGAACCACTAAGGCACGAAGACATCAAGGAAACAAAAAACATTCTTGAAATCTAAAAAAAATCCAGCAATATATGATTGATGTTAAAAAAATTAGTAATTTGCACTAAATATATTAGCCATGTCAATAGCCGGACAAAATTTAAAATACCTGCGCAAACTTCGCGGTTGGACGCAGGAAGAATTTTCTGTTAAATTAAAAATCAAACGTTCCCTGCTGGGTGCATATGAAGAAGAGAGAGCGGAACCACGCATTGAAGTGTTGGAAATTGCAGGCGATATTTTTAAGCTGACGCTTGATGAACTGTTGCGCAAAAATCTAAATGAAACAAAAGGTAGTAATTATATGGCGCGACGCAGGGCTCAAAAACTCGCCGCTGCATCGAACGATATCCAGTTGGTTCCTGTGAAGGCGGCGGCTGGTTATCTCGCGGGCTATGCAGATCCCGAATTTTTGGATGAATTGAATACGTTTACACTTCCTATGCTCGCTCCAGGAAATTATCGTGCTTTTGAAATTGTAGGTGACTCGATGCTTCCTACAACAAGTGGTTCAGTGATCGTTGGAGAAAAAGTAGATAACCTGGAGGATGTAAAGAGTAATCAAACTTATATTGTTATCTCTCGCAGCGAAGGCATCGTGTACAAACGCGTGATGAAAAATAATAAACTGAAGAACAAACTCACACTGATTAGCGATAATACTTCTTATCAACCTTACAACGTAAATACCGAAGACATCATCGAGTTGTGGAAAGCGCAGATGGTAATGAGCAAAGCCAATGTGCAACAACGCTGGGATGTGAATCAACTGGCAAACCTGGTGAGTAATCTGCAAGAGCAGGTGACTGTGTTGAAGAAGAAAATGAATTGAACTTCTGATTGAAGGGTAGTTGCGCTGGGATTGTAGTTCGTATGATTTAAATGATTTGCTATGTGAGATTTGAAAAATATCTTTATCAGTTGACTTTTCAACATACTTCCACAATTATTACCAAATTATCACACATAGTATATCATTTAAATCATACGAACTATAATCTCAATTCAACTACGCTTTAATCAGAAGTTCTCCTGTGCAGCCCTGAACGTATTACAATGCGCTTCCACAATAATCTTGATATCCTCCGAATATCCTCCTCCCATCGCAACAACACAAGGAATTTTATTTTTTTTAAGTGTGGAGAAAACAAATTCATCTCTTTGCTTGCAACCCGCGATAGAAATTTTTAGCTTTCCATATTTATCGGTAGATAGAATATCAACACCAGAAAGAAAAAATGCAAATGATGGTTTTATTTTTTCAAGTAGCTCCGGAAGATTTTCTTTCAGTAAAGCCAAATAAGTAGCGTCATCGGTTCCATCAGGCAAGCCAATATCAAGATCAGATTTTTCCTTGCGAAAGGGATAATTGTGACTTCCATGCATACTGAACGTGAAAACGCGCGGATCATTCTCAAAAATCTTTGCCGTTCCATTGCCCTGGTGAACATCCAGGTCAATAATAATAATTTGATCCGCTTTTTTCTGAGCAAGTAAATAATTTGCCGCAACGGCGAAATCATTCAACAAACAAAATCCTTCGCCTCGATCGGCAAAAGCATGATGTGTTCCACCAGCGACATTTAAAGACACTCCATGATGGAATGCATGCTCGCAACAATCGATTGTTCCTTGTGTGATCATCAATTCGCGCATGGTGAGCTGCGGCGATTGTGGAAATCCAATCTCACGTTGCTCCTTAGCCGAAAGTTGTTGATTGACCAATTTATCAAGATACGCACGCGTGTGCGTGAGCAATACAACTTCATCCCGACAAAGGGAAGGCGCAAATATATTCGAAGCATCTATCGTCCCTTCGTACATCAACTGTTGAGGAATCAATTCATACTTTAACATGGGAAAGCGATGTCCTTGCGGAAGCGGATGCGCATATATCGGGTCAAATGCAATTTGCAATTTAGGAAGTACACTCATTGCAGTTGAACAAGCTTGTCTTTTACGATCGCGAAAACATTTTCATTCTTAGCAGGCGCAATCAACGCCACTCCTGTAAAACGGCTAAAGGCAGGAAGTACCGCAAAATTTTTTCCAAAATAAAAACAAGGGAAACAGAGCGACTGCTTACCAGCGCCATTGATCCGGATACCAGGATGTATATGACCCGAAAAGAAATAAGGAGCTACGGATTTATTTTTACCTTCCGGTTCTCCGCTATGCTGTGTGATATCATGAATGAAATGGAACTTACTCACCAGCAGGTTTTCCTGGTTAACGAGTATTCCGGCATTAATATACCAGTCATCATTAAGGATGTCATGATTTCCTTTGATAAGATGTATCACAAGCCCCGGGAAATTTTCTCTCCACTTTTTAAATAATTCCAATTCCTTGTTAGCGTGACTATGAAACAAATCACCAACAATGATCAACTGCCTTGGCTGAAAAAATTGAATTTGCGCAACCAGTCTTTGCAAATCTTCCTTATATACAGTTTGAGGAATAGCAATTCCTGATTTACGAAAGTGTCCCGTCTTACCAAAATGAAGATCGGATACAATCAATGCTTTTTCTTCTTCCCAAAAAACAGATCTTTCAGAAGATAACCACAATTGTTGTTCCCTGATACGGTATGGAATGGGTAATTGCATTGGAAACAAAGATAAGCAGTCCTGAGGTCCGGAGATCCTGAGTGAAGTCGAAGGGCGATAATAATCCATCTTGCCCCAAGCGAAGCCGAGGGACGACCAACCACAAGCAAACTCGTGGCGATTTAATCATCGCTCATGTTCCTGCTCCCGTTCCTCTTCCGCAGGTAAATTATTTTTCAGCGCAATCATTTTCTGCAAACTGTCTGCCCACGCAATCACAGCATTCTTTTGTGTCTCATTCAATTTTGCGTCCTTATGTATCCATAGATAACTATCCAAAGGCATTTCATCTTTCTTGACTTGCCAGATCACCTCATTCAATTTATGCCTTTGTTTCTTCGGCTCGTAAGATGCAAACTCAGAAAAATTTATTTCTTCCTTGCCAACTTTCACATGATCCGCCATCCACCATGCAACCGGTTGAATATTATTGTACCAGGGATATATCGTGTTGTTGCTATGACAATCATAGCATGCACGTTTCAAAATATGCAGCACATCATCAGGAACATTATAGTGTGACACAATATCATTTTGTGAAACCTGCGCCGAAATATTTTTTACGGGACGAAAAAATTGGATGGCAATAAAAATGAAAATAATAACAATAAATATTTTCCGCATCATGTTGAATCGTTTGTCCGAAATTAAACAACTCGAGCAAATCAAAAAAGAATTAATGATTTTTCCTCGCTCGTCATTTCGAATCCGCCAGTAGCGATTAACATTATTTTTATGTGATGGCGGATGAGAAATCCCCTGCTAACTTATCAGAAAAATTCAATATAAATAGTACGGGATTTCTCATCCGCCAATTCTTTCTTTTATTCCGAAACGCCGCTGGCGGATTCGAAATGACGAGCTCTTCAAACGTGCAGCATTCATCCCTTGTCCAACTGCAATTGCATTTTTTGAATCCGTTCTTCGAGGCTTTCTGATGAAAGGTCGCCGCGCATACTGTCCACTTTGATAGGGAAACAAAAAGGAGTTAGTTTTTCCGGGAAAGTAATGATGATATCATTTTTACCAATTCGTTCCAGCATATCTCTCAACCTCGCTTCTTCCATTTGCTGTTCCATTACTTCGTTATAGGCCTGGCGCAATAACAAATTATGCGGCTCATATTCGGCAAAAACATTAAACAACAAAGAAGCAGAAGATTGCAGATGCCTCTGCTTTTTATATTCTCCCGGGTATCCCTGGAAAATGAGTCCGCCAATAACGGCGATGTCACGAAATTTTCTCCTGGCCATTTCCGCGCTGTTCACACTCCGTTGTATGTCGATATTAAGATCATCCAATGAGAACAGTTTCTTTACATTTGAATCATCCACAGGAATTGGTTGATCACTCAGCAATTCAAATCCATAATCATTCATCGCAAAGGAAAAAGTGATTGGCGTAATGCGACTGATCCGGTAAGCGAGTAATGCGGCCATTGCTTCGTGCACCAATCTTCCTTCAAAGGGATATACAAAAAGATGAAACCCATCTTTCGTTTCAATTTGCTCAATCAGCAATTCGTTCTCGTTTGGAATATGCGACAAATATTGCTGCAAAAGAAAAAGCGGTTCCAGCACACGAAGCTCGATATCTTCATTGGAAGAAATGCGTCCCTTTGTAGCGAGCGGATTCAACGCTTCGTTGAATTTTCTTCTCAGCATCAAGCCAAGATTTGCAGACAGCGGCATTCTTCCTCCATTCCAACTCGGAACGATTGATTTTTTCGAGTTGGATTTTTTTACGAGTACTGTCATATCCTTGATCAAAACAAATTCAAGATTTCGGCCGGACAGGGTAAATACATCGCCCGGTTGCAATCTCGAAATAAAATATTCTTCGATCACACCAATATAACCGCCACTCATGAATTTCACTTTAAGCATTGCATCACTTACAATCGTTCCGATATGCAAACGATGTCGCATCGCGACACGCCGACTATTGATCTTATATAATCCGTTAATGATCTCGACTTTTTTAAATTCGTCATATTGCTGCAAGGCTGATCCGCCTTCCGAAATAAAATGAAGTATCTCTCTCCACTCATCTTCTTCGATATGCCTGAAGCAGTGAGTCGATTTTATTTCTTCAAAAATTTTATCGGGATAAAAACCTTCCCCTATCGCCAGCGTACAGAGATATTGTATCAGCACATCAAAACACATAACCATCGGCTCGCGGCTTTCTATGAAATTTATTTTCATCGCCGTTTTTAAAGCGGCTGCTTCCACGAGTTCCAATGAATGTGTCGGAAGAAAATAAATCTTGCTGACTTGCCCAGGCTGATGACCACTTCTGCCCGCTCGTTGCAAAAACCTGGCAACACCTTTTGGCGAACCGACTTGTATAACGGTCTCGACTGGCCGAAAATCCACGCCGAGGTCAAGGCTCGCTGTACAAACGACTGCTTTTAATTTCCCGCTATGTAAAGCCTCTTCCACCCATATGCGCAGTTGCATGTCAATAGAGCCATGATGTAAAGCAATCGCGCCGGCCAGATCAGGTGCCACATCCAGCAATGCCTGGTACCATCGCTCACTCATGCCACGCGTATTGATAAAAATCAATGTCGTTTTACTATTACGAATGATAGGAATTACTTTATCAATGAGTTTAAGTCCAAGATGTCCCGACCATGGATATTTTTCAATTTCATCGGGGATGATGGATTCGATGTCGATGGGCTTTTTGATGTTCGCGCGGACAGCCTCCCCCCGGCCCCCTCCAGTGGAGGGGGAGCTAACGGCTAGTTGCAGAATATTTTTTTTTGAAACGTCGTGTATATCTTTTTGTGAAATATTGGCGTCATAAAGTAACTCGCTATTAACTCCACCTCCACCGGAGGGGGCCGCAGGGAGGCTTGACAACAACACCTCCTTCGCCTCTTCCAAATTTCCAATCGTCGCCGATATGCCCCACACAACAGGTGGTGCATTATCCGATAATAATTGCGCATCATCCGCGAACGAAGAACCGGCATTTATATTTACAATTCTTGCAATTGCCAATTCTACTTGCACACCACGCTTGCTTCCCAACAATTCATGCCATTCATCTACTGCAATTATTTTTAACTGCTGAAGAATTTCGGGATATGATTTTTGAGCCAATAACAAATGCAAACTTTCAGGAGTGATGATCAGCACTTCAGGCATTTGCCTTTTTTGTTTTTGCCGCTCATTGATTTCTGTGTCACCGTTTCGAATACCGATCTTCCAACTCATATCCAGCTCTGCAATCACTTCTTCCATCGCCCGGCCAATATCCTTTGCCAACGCGCGCAATGGCGTGATCCATAATAATTGTAAATTATTTTTTGTTTTGCGTTTGTAGTTGTCTGGATGATGATTAATGAAGTCAATCAATGCACCCAAAAAAACAGAAAAAGTTTTTCCACAACCTGTAGGCGCATTAACCAATCCGGATTTACCATCGATGATATGCTGCCATGTTTCTTCCTGGAAAGCAAATGGAGTTAACCCTTTTTCGGTTAACCATTGCCGTATTATTTTATAACCTATAGTGGATTGGAGTTGCAAGTTTCTCATTTTACGTTTTCCGCCTCATAATAACTGGTACTCGTCGTTCCGCTTTATGTCTTAGTGGTTCAAAGAAATTGAACCACTAAAACACAAAGGCAAAAAGGCGAATCATCAATACCAATTATTTTACAATGTTTTTAAATATTCAATCACCGCTTTTCTTTCTCTATTCGTCAACTTATCGCCAAACTCATGTCCATAATTACCATAACCAGGCAATTCGGTATTATAAACGGTGGTGCCGCCCGCAGTGTCATGCACTGTAAATTTCCAACCGGCTTTTTCATAATCATATTGCAGGTTTTCAAAATCTCTTGACCAATATTTTGGTCTCGCTTTGCTATTCAAAACTCCTTCCAGCGTGGGTACGGAACCGTTATGAAGGTAAGGAGCAGTGACCCAGATGCCGTCGAGTGGAGGCGCGATATATCCATTAAATGGTTCGAGTCGCGCGGGATGATCGCCTTGCGCAAACCAACTGTTATTAAACCATTCTATAAACTGCGGACTTTGATAATTACTTTTAAATAACAACGAATCCGTTCCGATAACAGATTCAGGAATCAGCAAATTTGGGAAATCATCCGTGCTGCTTCCATAGTTACCGTGGCATTTGGAACAATTTTTCACATACACAATTCCGCCTTCCTTCACCAATTCCTTGTTCACCGGATTCGGATATTTCGGCGGCTTTAACGAATAGATATATGCGAGCACATCATTGAAATGACTATCCACTTCTCTCGATTCAGCAGTGTCGTTCACCGTTAGTAAATTCGACGCCATGAGGAACCTGCTGAAATCACCTCTTCCAAATCCACTATAGAACATAGCATTTTTCTTCTTCAATAACCACCAGGCAGGCACATCGGTGGGAATAACTTCATCAGGTATTTCCAGCAGCGGAGTTTCATTCCAACGAAAAGTATTTCTATCTCTATGACTTGCCAGTAACGCTGCAAGTCTGTCGGCGGTGTTCACGCCACGCACCTTGGTATATAACTGACCTCCGATTGCTTTTACAACTTTCAGGAAAGGTTCAGCAGCTTCATATTTTTTTGGATCCAGGTTTTTCAACATTCGTTCTGCAGCTGCAGCCATTTTTGGATCGAGCCTTTGCGCACTGGTAAAATCAATGGTACTATTACCAAGACCGATAATTAATTTATCATCGAATACCTGCGCGTGACATTGAAGACAATTAGGAGCAATAACAATTTCACCATTCGGCGCTGTCACTGCGGTATATTCATAACTGATATCTTTGTTCAATCCTTCACGCTGCAAATAATTGACAGAACTTTTTCCAAAACCGAGTTTGAAATAATTATAAGGAATTCCACTTTTCAGATAATCACCAGTGGTCAGATAAGTAAAACCTGTTTTACTATTCCCACTCCTTTGTTTACTAGCAGGTATAAACACAGGTTTCTCTTCTGAGAAATAATGAATTGTTGTTGTAAAACCCAAACAGGCTGCACAGAAACCGAGAATCACAAATATTTTTTTCATAGAGAAATTTTTCGCAGTTAAAATTAACGGAAAAAAGGTAGAGGGCGTAAGGTGTAGGGTATGGCATACCATATACCATATACCATATACCCTACACCTCACACCTCACACCTCACACCTCACCCCATCCCCATTCTACTTTCCATAAGCCTCCAGCATTCCTTTCAAATCTTCCAACGTATTGATCTCATCCGGTTTTTTATCTTTTCTCCACCTGTTTATACGCGGAAAACGAAGAGCAACGCCGGATTTATGTCTCGTTGAAGCCGCAATACCTTCAAATGCAATTTCAAAAACCAATTCTGGTTTTACGGTTCTCACCGGTCCGAATTTTTCAAGCGAATTTCTTTTGACAAAATTATCCACTTCAGCAAATTCTTTGTCCGTCAAACCGGAATACGCTTTTGTAAAAGTGACAAGCTTATCTCCATCCTTTACAGCAAATGTGTAATCAGTGTACAAATTACTTCTTCTTCCACTTCCTTTTTGTGCATAGATCATCACGGCATCAATCACGAGTGGATCGATTTTCCATTTCCACCAATCTCCTCTTTTTCTTCCAACCTGGTAAATCGAATTTTTTCTTTTCAACATAATGCCTTCACTTCCGATATCCCTCGACTTTGAACGAATTGTTTTCAATTCATCCCAACTGTTGAACTCAATAACAGGCGAAATACGCAACACGGGTTGATTAATCGACGCAACAATTTTTTCGAGCGTTTCTCTTCTTTGTTCCATCGGGTACTCACGGTAATCCTCACCCTCGTATTCGAGTAGATCATAGGCGATAAACCCAACCGGCGCTTCACTCAATTGTTTTTTGGTTATGTTTTTTCTTCCAATCCTGGTTTGCAGTGCCGCAAAAGGCAAAGGCATGAAATCTATTTTATCGGATAATGATTTTGCCAGCGTGATGATTTCTCCATCCAATACAAGCCCGTCATCGAGTATATTTTGAAGTGGATGATATTCGGGAAATTTATCTGTCATCAATTCTTCTCCCCGGCTCCAGACAAATAATTGTCCATCTCTTTTGATCATTTCACCACGAATTCCATCCCATTTCCATTCCGCGATCCATTCTTCCGGAAGGCCCAATGTTTCCAATTCATCATCCAGCGCATATGCGAGATAAAAAGGGTAAGGTTTTGAATGATCGATATTCGTTCCAGATTCACTCAACAATTCCGAAAACGAAATCATCAACGGATCCCAATTACCACTGATCCGGTGTGCAATCACAGAAGCGTTTAATGAAACTGTTTTTGCCAGCGCATTCACCATCATCTTTTGTGAAACCCCGATACGAAAGCCTCCCGTGATCAATTTATTGAAAACAAATCGTTCATTCCGGTTCATATTCGCCCATGCGTCAAGTATAAATTTTTTGCGGATGGATTCATCTTGTTTTTCGATGGCGATTAACTGTTCCAAAAAATAATGAAGCGGAAAAGATTTTTCAGAAATATTTTTTGCTGGAAGCAAGAGTGCAATGGTTTCAGCAAGATCACCAACGGTGTGATAGCATTCTGCAAATATCCATTCCGGCAACCCGGTGAGCTCCACGCACCATTGCTGCAGTTCGCTTCTGCTGACCGCTCTTCGAGGCCTTCGACCGCTAAATATCGCGATCACCCACACTTTATCCTTGTCTTCTGCATTGGAAAAATAATCATTGAGTGCATCGAGTTTGTCATTTGTTTTGGTAGATGTGCCGAGCACAACAACAAGCTCCGCAAACAAGCGAAATCCGCTTCCATCGCTCAATGGAGCATTCAATAGATTTTCACTGCCTGTTATTACTTCTTCCATATACGGATATCACTATTCAATTTTTATTTTTTCTTCTTCCACCGCCTGCGCTTCTTCCTCCCCAAATTCTGTTTTCACTTCTGCGGCTTCAATACCTATTTCGTTTAGATAGCGGCTAAAAACAGATTGAAAACCATGCGTCGCAAAAACTTTATGCGCACCTGTTTCCTTCGTCACTTGCAACAAGCCTTTCCAATCTGCGTGATCGCTCAATGCAAAACCAGCATCGGCATTTCTTCTCCGGTAATTGCCTCGCACCTGCATCCATCCGCTACAAACTCCGATTTCATAATTTGAAAATCGCTTTAACCACGGTGATCCATCAGCGCTCGGTGGAGCGATTATCACGGCTTCTTTAAATGCTTCCTTCGACATATCCGGCGTTACTCTTTTTACCGATGGCAATTTGAAACCGGCATTGATCAACGTTTCATGCACATTCCAGATGGCTCCATGCACAAAAACATTTTCAGAGACTGCCTTTACACAGGGCAACAGTCTCTGCGCTTTGCCGAGACTATAACCGATCAACACAGAATTTTTTCCTTCGCGTTTGTTTTTTATGATCCAATTTTGAATATCGGTAAAAATTTCCTGCTGAGATTTCCAATTATAAATTGGTAAACCAAATGTTGACTCAGTAATAAATACGTTGCATTTTACAATTTCGATCGCGCCGCTGATTCCATCGTTTTCCGTTTTGTAATCGCCACTCACCACCCACACATCGCCGTTATACTCTACGCGTATTTGTGAAGAGCCGATGATATGTCCCGCAGGATGCAGTGACACTTTCACCCCATTCATCAAAATCGATTCTCCCCATTCTACGGATTGATAGTTATTGTTTCCCAATCGCAGTTGCAATAATGGAACCGTATCTCGATGACATAAATAATTTTCACAACCAGCGCGCGCATGGTCACTATGCGCATGTGTGATCACCGCCTTATTTACGGGCTGCCAGGGATCGATATAAAAATCGCCTTGTGCGCAATAGATTCCTTTATCGGTGAAGGTCAGCATGAATGTCTGAACTGAGATTTTTGAGATGAATGGGATTGATGGGAAACTAAATGCAAAAGTCGTGCTATCCGATTTAATAGTAACAGACCAAGGTATTTTTTGTTCAGGATTCCCATCAATCCCAATCATCTCAAAAATCTCAGTTCAGACTGACTAATACACCGCAGTCACATTGCCCGCAACCTTTTTTATGAAATACAATTTCTTGTTCTCGAAATAATCGAGTGTCAAATTTTGTTTGTTGAGGAAAACGGGCTGGATGTCGAAATCGTTGAACAGTTTGTATTTCTTTTCGCCAATGCTGCCGCTGAGATTATGTCCATATTGCCCGAGCAGTTGGCCAAACCTGAACAGGGTTTCATATCCACGATAGACCATATCACTTGGACGGGAATAAAATTTATTTTTAAAATATTGCTGGATGGATACCACGAGGCTGTCGCCGGGATTTGTATAAAATGGAGTTGTGTAATATATTTCCTGGTCGGTATATTCTGGTCTTGCAAAATCAACAGCATCCCAGGTAGGCATACCGAATATTTTTGTTACGTAGCTTTTATTAACCGCTGCAATTTGCGCGCAAATCGTCTTTCCGAAATTTTCATCCAGGCTTAAAACCACCACAAGATTTTTGCGGGTGCTGTCTAGATTGGAAAGCAATTGTGTTGAGCTCACCGGTTCATCAAGTACAACATATTTTGATTTGAGTGGAACGGACGCAGTGTTCTTTTCAATTTCTGTAAAATAATTTTTCAACCGGTCTTCCTGCGCACCTTTCTTTTTTAAGAAAACAATATTATAAGTCGGATAATTTCTTTGTATGAATTTATAGATGCTCTCACAATGCGTTTTCAACATGGAATTCAAAATGATGAGGTATTGGTTATTTGTAATTCCACCATCATTGGGAAAATTTACATTTATGAAAGGAATATTTTTTTTCATCGCCGAAGCGGCAAGATCTCGTAACTCGGCAGCGTTCACATAGCCGAGAATTAATTGTGTTGACTGAAATTCGGGACTTTGTACCGTCTGGGCAATTGTCTGTTTCGCCGATCGGGTATCATACACTTGGATATCCAATTGCAGATCTTTTTTTTCTAATGAATCTGCGGCGAGTTGCAGCCCTTCATAAAATTCGAGCCCGGGATTTATAAATTTTGGAAAGTTCTTATCGTACCTGTAATTGAGCGATGGATCGAATGCGGAATCAAGATATAGTGGAATGAATACTGCTATACGGTGCCGCGATGAATCTGGCAATTTTAAAGAATCGATTTGCGCTTGCGTGAGTATGCGTAAACTCAGTAAGACGATCAGAAGCAAAGAGAATTGAAATATTTTTTTCATACTGTTTGATGCTTGGTAGCTACTCAAGGTCCTTCGGTTTGCTCGTCCTTCGCCTTCGCTCGGCACCGGATGGCGTATTGCCGTCCTTCGAGTTCGCTCAGGATCTTCAAACGTTTAGTACTCGATTTCATTCAGGGCTCGCTCTCACTCTTCGCTCATTCCCACTCAATCGTAGCAGGTGGTTTGCTGCTGATATCATACACAACACGGTTGATGCCTTTTACATTGTTGATGATATCACTGGAAATAGTTGCCAGAAAATCGTAAGGAAGATGTGCCCAGTCGGCAGTCATTCCATCTACGGATGTAACTGCACGCAACGCAACTGTAAATTCATAAGTTCTTTCATCTCCCATCACACCTACACTTTTTACCGGAAGTAAAATAGTTCCGGCCTGCCACACACTTGAATATAAATTATGTTTCTTCAATCCTTCAATATAAATCTCATCTGCCTCTTGCAACAATTTTACTTTCTCCTTAGTCACTTCACCCAAAATACGGATAGCAAGTCCGGGCCCTGGGAAAGGATGTCTCTGCAAAAGTTCCTCGGGAATTCCCAACTCACGTCCAACACGTCGCACTTCATCCTTGAATAAAAAACGCAAAGGTTCCACCAACTCAAGATGCATTTTTTTTGGAAGTCCGCCTACATTATGGTGCGACTTAATCGTAGCGGAAGGACCATGCACCGACATACTTTCAATAACATCAGGATAAATCGTTCCTTGCCCAAGAAAATCGATATCCCTGATTTTTTCTGCTTCCTGCATGAACACTTTTATAAACTGCTTACCGATTGTTTTTCTTTTCGCCTCCGGATCTGTTTTTCCTTTGAGCTTACTATAAAATTGTTTACGTGCATCAACTCCTTTCACATTTAATCCAATACTCTTATACGTTTTAATAACCTGTTCGAATTCATTTTTTCTAAGCAGTCCATTATCGACAAAGATGCCACGAAGTTTACTGCCGATGGCTCTATGAATCAATGTAGCAGCAACTGTTGAATCAACACCACCACTTAAAGCCATGATCACTTTTCTTTTCCCGATTTGTTTTTTCAACTGCTGCACGGTGTCGTCAATATAATGTGCCGGTGTCCAATCCTGTTTACAACCACATACGCTCACCAGGAAGTTTTTCAGAATCTTTTTTCCTTCGACCGAGTGATATACTTCAGGATGAAATTGCAAACAATACAATGCCGGACTATTCCCATTCAATTTGAATGCTGCATATGGAATATTTTCTGTGGTAGCGAGCACATCGAATCCTTCTGGCAATTTCAAAATTGTATCGGCATGACTCATCCATACCTGCGACAATTCAGTCACATCATTCAGGATCACATCTTCTTTTTGCTTGTGTAAAAGCGCACGACCATACTCACGCTTCTTGCTATTTTCCACGCGACCACCAAATTGTTTTGCGGTTAACTGGGCGCCGTAGCAGATACCTAACACCGGTAGTTGACTATGCAGTTGCTCGATGTTCACTTCAGGAGCTTTTGCATCATTCACAGAAAAAGGTGACCCCGATAAAATGATACCTTTTAAAGACGGGTCGACAGTAATTTTTTTGTGATAAGGAATGATTTCGCAATAAACGTTGGCTTCGCGCACAGCCCGGGCAATCAACTGAGTATATTGAGAGCCGAAGTCAAGAATAAGAATCTTTTCAACCATGATGCTGCGAAGATAAAGAAAAGAGGGAATTTGGGACGAAGGGGGTGTGCAAGATACAAGGCACAAGATACAAGGCACAACGGGCTGCATGCCTTGTGCCTTGTATCTCGAGTCTTGTGCCTTACGCCCCGCGCCTGTAACCTGTTGTGAAAAACCGGCGTCAAACATTTTTTTCCTTGCAATTAAAAATTCATTTTTGCAGTCTTAAACAAAACATATGAGAAAATACATTTGGTTATTGTTTGTTTTACCGGTTGCCATCAGCTCCTGCCGTTTTATGACGGGTCGAAGAGTGAGAGGAAATGGTGTTGTTACAACGCAGGAACATTCTGTGTCCACATTCAAAAATGTGGAAGTCAGTGGCGCAATGAATGTTTATGTTTCGCAAGGAGATATCAAACCAGTTAAAATTGAAAGTGATGAAAATCTTTTGCAATATGTAGAAGTATTGCAGGAAGGCGACAGATTGGTAGTCAGAGAAAGGTCTGGTTACAATCTGCAGCCGACGGATGAAATTAAGATATACGTCACCGCTCCCGTTTATAATAAAATAGAAGTTTCGGGAGCGAGTAACATCACCGGACAAACGAAGATCAACAATTCGGAAGAACTGGAATTGAGTGCGAGTGGTGCGGGTGATATTAAGATGGATGTGGATGCACCAAAATTAAGTGCAGATATTTCAGGCAGTGGTTCAATCGATTTAAAAGGACAAACAAAAGATATAGATATTGGATTGAGTGGCGCGGGACATGCTCATTGCTTTGACCTGCTTTCTGAAAATGTTACGATCGATATTTCCGGAGCAGGAAGCGCGGAAGTATATGCGAGTATGAAACTAGAAGCTACGGTAAGTGGCGCAGGCAATGTGAAATATAAAGGAAATGCAGCAAGCGTGAACCAACATATTAGTGGTGTAGGAAGTGTAGAGAAAGTAAATTGACAAGGTTGATTAGTTGACCGAGTTGATAGGTTGATTGGCTGGTTAGTTTTTGAACCATGATTAAAGGATTTAAGGATTAGGATAAAAATATCAGCCCGAAATAGCATGTGCACCCAGTCGTCATTTTGAATCCGCCAGATGCGACTTATAAGATCATGTTCATACGGCAGATGAGAAATCCCCAAACAATTATCAGAAAAAATGCTGACAATTGTTTGGGGATTTCTTTTTTCGTCTTTCCGCTTCGCTACGAAAATCTGTTGGCAATGACGTCCGGATAAACTTGTCATTTGGGGCTGGCATTTTCATGCCAATCCTTCAATCCTTTAATCATGGTTCAAAAACTACCCAGCCAATCAACCTATCAACTCAATCAACGACTCAGCCTTCATCACAATCTTTTTATAAATCTCACCGATCATGGTTCTTTTCACTTTATTTATCGGAAAATTGTTTCATGAATAAAGCGGCGCTTTGCCTTCTATTATTTTTCTGCCATCATTCATTCGCACAATCTGCTCCGGATTGCAAAGAAGCTTTCGTCAATAAGATTATTCGCCAGGTTGTTGACAGCAGCATTTCAAAATATTATCTTTTGAAAGATGCTGATCCCTGCTTGTTTAAAAAATTCGATTATTCTGAATTGCTGAAATATTCTCTCGACAAAGTCATTCCTATATCTGCATTAAATGAGTTGGCGAAAAATTGTACGGAAGATAATTGTGCAGAAACCTGGGTTCAGGAAAAATTAGATAGCGCCATTTGTATTGACCAGGTGGAAGCCAATGCAATCCTAAATCCGAAAATAAATACTGAGCTACTCACCAAAAAAGAAAAAAAGAAAGCGCTGAAACAATTGGAAAAAGACTTGAGGCAAAAAACCGTTTATGAAAAATCATATTTCATTTTTTCAAAACCAGTTTTTACCGACGATCATGATTATGCGGTGATGAATGTGGTTTTCGAATGCGGAAACCTTTGCGCAACGGCCTGGACTTACCTCTTCAAAAAACATGATGACAGTTGGGAAATTGCCGGAAAAATATTTGGCTGGCAAAGTTGACGGCGTGAGAGGCGTGGTTGATTGGTTGAATAGTCGATAAGCTGATTCCAAAGACTTTCAGACTTATCGACTAGTCAACTATTCAACAATCAACTGTCCCAACAATATCTTATAAATTTACATACCTCACCCTTATCCATATATCCCTGTTTCTGCCTTTATCATCTGTGCAGGAAATTTTTACCGGCCCCTCATCGGGAATAAAAAATTGTTTATCCTTTGCCTCGGTAGCTTTATAAAATTTATTATTGACATACCAATACACTTTTCCAACATCGTTGCCTGCATTACAACTAAGCTGCAATGGTTGTGGATCTTTTTTACTGATCAGGTACTCACTACCGTTAGTAGGAGAAGTAACCACCGGACTTCCCTCTTTGAAAATCCTTTCACAGGCAGGGTTATGCGCCGGAATTTTTTGATAAGCAATATGGTTCTCCTCAAAATAACGCTGCATATCCGGCGTGATGAACTTATAAAATTTTTTCTTGTATCCATTTAATGGCATGCACATCCTGCAATAAGTCATCTTCTCATCCGCCGACACGATCAATTCTCTTAAGTTATCGCATTTCTTTGCGCTTGATATCATCGGGATAAAATAATCAGTCGACAGATCTGTGCAATGATCATTTGGAATCATTCCTGTTTCAGAACATATCATGCGGCTGTCGCAATCCTTTGGCTGTTGAAACCATTCTTCATCCGTATCATAATCGATTGTATTAAAAATTTTGAATAATAATGGCGTGGCAATATTTGCTCCACTCAATTCAGGAATGCCGAGGGCGGAAAAGTTACCAGCCCATACACCTACGGTATAGTGTTTATTATACCCGATGCTCCAGGCATCACGGCGGCCATAAGATGTTCCCGTTTTCCACGCAATTTTTGGCAGATGCACTGTGCTTTCCCAATTCAGGGGAAAGTCGGGCCGGTTGACTTTCGAAAGAATTTGATTGATCATAAAAGTAGCAGCGGGACTTAGAATGGCGACACCATGACGATCGCCACCTGACACTCGCTGATACAAAGGCGCTGTATACACTCCATCATTTGCAAATATGGAATACAACCCGGTTAGTTCTTCTAACGTTGTACCACAACCGCCCAATATCATCGATAAGCCAAGTTTGCCCTGATCTTTTTTTATTTGTTTGAAATTACAAACGGCTAATTTTTGAATCAGTTCATTTTTTCCAAGTGCACGCAAACTTTTTACAGCAGGGATATTGAGTGAATGTTCTAACGCATATTCCATCGTAACATAACCATTGAATTTCTTATCATAGTTCTCCGGCGCATATCCATCATAGTTAACCGCAACATCCGTGATTACCATTTTCGGCGTAGTCAAACCTCCATCTATACACAATCCATATAGCAAGGGTTTGAGTGTACTGCCCGGCTGGCGGATAGCAGCCGCACCATTCACCTGCCCCGCATCCAGCGTGTCTTTAAAATCTGCCGAGCCTACGTATGCTACTACTTTATGCGTACGGTTGTCGATTACTACTACTGCTGCATTGCGGATATTCTTGAGCGTGAGTGCACGTGAATAATCGCTCACCAGTTTTTCAATTTTCAGTTGAGCGTTCAATTCAATATTTGTATGGATAATATCACCACCTTGCTTTTTTAATTTATAAGCGAGGTGGGGAATAAATTTTGGAACCGTTCCTCTTGTTGCAGTGAGCGGTTCATTCAATGCATCCTGGATTTCTTTTGCTGTGAACACTTTATCAGCAGCAAATTTCTTCAACCATTTATTTCTTTCCTGTACAACACGATCATTGTGTTTGCCAATTACCAAAGAAGAAGGGCGATTTGGAATAATGGATAAAGCAGTGATCTCTGCCAATGACAAATGATCCGGGCTTTTTGAAAAATAAAGAACAGATGCAGACTTCACACCCTGGATATTTCCACCATAAGGAACAAGATTCAAATACATCTGCAATATTTCCTGTTTATTATATTTTAATTCCAGTTGAAACGAGCGAAAAACCTCCACGCATTTACTCCAATAATTTCTTTTTTTGGGTTCCAATGCTCTTGCTACCTGCATCGTTATGGTCGATGCGCCCGATTCACGTTTCCAATGAAAAAGATTTTTGAAAAAAGCTTTTGTAATAGAAAAAGGATTGATGCCCGGATGATAATAAAAATATTTGTCTTCTTTTTCAATAATCGTTTTGCGGAGCAATGGAGATATCTCATCCAGTTCCGTTTTCATTCGCCATTGTTGATCTTTTGTTAGAAATGCATGGATCACTTCGCCTTTACCATCCGTAACAATGGTAGAATATTCGATCTTGTCCGGCAATGGAAAAATAAAATTGAGCAGGAAGAAAAGAAATAATAAAGCAGCTATGGAGAGAAGCGATATTTTAAGAAACCGTCTAGTATTTGAAAAACGAAATTTCATCGTAGTTCGAAAAATGGAATTATTCGCTCCTATAAAATAAATACAATTCGCGAATTTCCAAATCTATAGTATTGTTAATTCCAGCAAAAGAGCAACGCTCAAAATCTTCCGTCGCGCCCTTAACTGTTAATGTTTTGCTCAATTTATGAATTAGTAGCTCGTCCGCATCTCAAAATTATACCATTATCTTCTTTTTTGTATCTTAACATTCTCAACCGAACAACCTTCCTCCATATGCGTATCAAAGTCACATTGCTAACAACCGCAACGGTTGTTATTTTTTTGCTTGCTTGTAATAGAAATTTTGTTGCCTTGGATTATACCAATGCAAAAGATGAAGTGCCGACACTCGGCAATCTTATTTTCAGGTTTAATAAATCATTAGTGAATGATTCATTGGTGAACCGCTGGGATTCCGTAGAATATGTTTCTTTCGAACCGAAAATCCCAGGGCGTTTTCGCTGGGAACATCCTGATGAACTTGTATTCTCTCCCTCCCGTCCATTGAGCCCGGCAACAACTTTCAAAGCAACTTTGAAATCCGATGTACTTCAATTCAGCAAATTTTCAAAAGTTGAAAAGGCAGAGAACCTCATTTTTCATACGCCCGAATTAAAATTGGAAAATGCAAGTACCACCTGGGTATTACAGGATGAAAATAAAGCATCGGCTTTGCCACAAGTTGATTTATCATTCAACTATTCAGTAAATCCAAATACGCTAAAAGAAAAATTAAAGATTGAAGTCAACGGGCAACCGGCCAATTATACCATGCAAACATTATCGTCGAGCAGCAGGATTTTGCTTCAATTGCAAAATATAAAAATGGAAGACGAGGATTACCCTGCTAAAATTATCATCGAAAAAAATCTTGTGCCTGATGGCGGAACAAATGGTACACCGGAAAAATCGGAGATCAGCTCCGTGATACCATCGCCATATGTGCTTCGCATCAACGACGTGACCGCAGAGCCGAATAACGATGGAGGCACGATAAAGGTTACGACCAGCCAGCAAATAAAACCGGAACAACTTTCTTCTTTTATTAAAATAAGTCCGGCTGTTAAATTCAAAGCTGCAGTTGTTGACGATGGATTCACCATTACCAGCGACGATTTCAACACCGAGAATGGTTATGCACTGACTATTTCTAACGGAATAAAAGGCAAGATTGGCGGAACCTTACGTGACGAATACACGACCAATGTTGCGTTTGGAAAAATTGAACCGACAATCAGTTTTGCAAACAGCAAAGGTGTTTATCTCTCGTCGAAAGGTGAAAGAAACATGGAAGTAAAATTGGTCAATACACCGAGAATAAAAATAGTGATTTCAAAAATTTATGAGAACAACCTGCTGACGGCGCAGCATTATGGATATTATCCGAAAGATAATCAAAGTGCCAGCAATTCCTATCGCAATGAAGGCGACGATGAAGAAGAAAGTGATTATCGCTATAATTATAATAGTGATGATTACAGCAGCACGCTCGGTGATATCATTTATGAAAAAGAAATTGATACGCGCTCTTTGCCAAAATATGGTAACAGTCGCTTATTCAATTTCGTGATCGATGACAAGATCAAAGATCTCAAAGGCATTTATCATGTCATGATTCGCTCTACCAAAGATTACTGGATAAGAGATAGCCGTTTTGTTTCTTTATCAGATATTGGTTTGATTGCAAAAGAAGGTATCGACAGAATGGTTGTGTTTGCCAATTCGATTAAAAACGCAACCGCCATGCAAGGAGTAAATATCGTTGCATATGGAGCGAACAACCAGGTATTGGGATTGGGAACTACAAATACGGATGGCGTTGCCGAAATCGCATACTCACGGAAAGAATTCGCGGGATTTAAACCGGCAATGATCGTTGCAAAGACAGAAGATGATTTTAATTATCTTCCTTTCACGACAACAAAAGTAAATACATCCAGGTTTGAAGTGGGAGGAAAACATATCAACAGCACCGGCCTCGATGCATATGTGTACCCCGAACGCGATATCTACAGGCCGGGAGAAAAATTAAATTTTTCTGTTATTGTTCGCGACAGGCAATGGAAATCCCCGGGAGATATTCCGATCAAACTAAAATTCCTGATGCCAAATGGAAAAGAGCTTAAGGAATTCCGCAAGAATTTAAATGAACAAGGTTCGCTTGAAGGAAATATCGATCTTGCTACTTCGGCCATCACTGGTAGCTATTCACTCGAAGTATATTCATCAAACGATATCCTACTAACGACACAAGCTTTTCGCATCGAGGAATTTGTTCCCGACAGAATTAAAGTTACCACCAAACTCAACAAAGAATCCTTTGGCCCCGGCGACGATGCGGTTCTGGATATTCATGCCGTGAATTTTTTTGGCCCTCCTGCTGCGAACAGAAACTATGAATGCGAGATACAGGTTGCACAAAAAACATTCAATCCGAAAAAATTTAATGGATACGATTTTTCATTGGGAAGCCAGACTTCCATTTCGGATAAGGTTAACCGTGAGGGAAAAACCGATGATAAGGGAGATGCCGAGGAAAAATATACAGTTCCTGCCATGTTTAAAAACTTAGGAATTTTGCAGGCAAATTTTTATTCGACGGTTTTTGATGAAACCGGCCGGCCTGTCAGCAGGAAAACTTCTGCAGATATTTTTACGCAGCCGGTATTTTATGGTATCGGATATGATGATAGCTGGTATCATGCTTTAAATGTTGAAGTGAAATTCCCGATTGTCGCGCTGGACAAAAATGAAAAAGTTCTGAGCGGTCAACATGCAAAAGTTGACATAATCAAATACGAATACAGAAATGTATTGTCAAAGAGCGGAAGTTATTTCCGTTACCAGTCTCAAAAAGCGGACGTATTGGTTTTGTCAAAGATGATTACAGTAGATGGTGAGACGACCAACTTTTCATTTACGCCAAAAATTCCCGGTGAATATGAAATAAGAGTATCAGCGCCGGAAGCGACTAGTTATGTGAGCAGATCATTCTACAGTTACGGTTCATGGGGCAGTGAGAATTCTTCTTTCGAAGTAAATAACGAGGGTAATATTGATATCTCTTTGGACAAGTCATCTTATTTCGATGGTGAAAATTTAAAAGCACTATTTAAAACGCCTTTCAGCGGAAGAATGCTCGTGACGATGGAAACCGAAAAATTGATTTCATATCAATATGTAAACGTTGAAAAAAATACTGCTTCACTTGATTTGAAACTCACCGCAGAATCGGTTCCCAACGTATATATAACAGCAACTTTAATCAAGCCTCATGATATTACTGATATGCCATTGACCGTTGCTCACGGTTTCGAAAGTGTAAAAGTAGAAGAGAAGGAAAGAAAGATTGCAGTGCAAATCAACGCTGAAAAAACTACCCGCTCGAGAACTCATCAAAAAGTAACGGTTAAGGCACTACCGAATAGCATGGTCACATTAGCAGCAGTTGATAATGGAATACTACAAGTTTCCAATTTCGATACTCCCGATCCTTACGAATATTTCTATGCGAAACGTGCGTTGGAAGTAAGTGCTTTTGATATCTATCCATTATTATTTCCGGAATTAAAAGCCAGGCTCAGCAGCACGGGTGGTGATTCGGAATCGGATATGACGCGCCGCGTAAATCCGATGCCTGCAAAACGTTTCAAACTTGTTTCATACTGGAGCGGAATCAAACAGGCAAATAGCAACGGCGAAGCAGCATTTGAATTTGATATCCCGCAGTTCTCGGGAGAAATAAGATTGATGGCTGTTGCTTACAAAAATGAAAGTTTTGGATCGAAAGAATCAAAAATGACGGTTGCCGATCCGCTGGTGTTAAGTACGGCATTGCCAAGGTTTTTAAGTCCCGGTGACTCTATTTCCGTTCCTGTAACTGTTACGAATACTACGGCAAAAACTGCAACAGCAAATGCACAAATAAAAACAAGTGGCACGGTACAGTTCGCCGGAGGCAATCAGTTGTCGGTAAATATTCCGCCGAATAGTGAAAGTCGGTTAAACTTCACCGTTATAGCACAGCCCGCGCTCGGAACCGGAAAAGTTTTGATAGAAATAAATAGTATGGGCGAAAAATTCACAGATGAAACGGAGATCAGTGTGCGCCCAGCATCTTCATTACAAAAAATTACCGGAAGCGGATCAGTAAATGGCGGGACATCACAAGTGTTGCCATTGAAAACAAATGATTTCATTGCATCCAGTGTCAAAGATGAATTGTTCGTCAGCAAATCGCCTGCAATAGAATTATCCAAATACCTGGACTATCTCGTTACATATCCTTATGGATGTACAGAGCAAACTGTTTCTGCAGCCTTCCCGCAACTTTACTATGGAGATATCGCTGATCTCTTACATGTCAGCAGGTCCACCGCAGGTGCAAATGCAAATATCCAGGAAGCAATACGCAAAATAAAAATGCGGCAATTGTATAATGGCGCAGTTACACTATGGGATGGAGAAGGAACGGAAAATTGGTGGTGTACAATTTACGCCGCGCATTTTTTACTCGAAGCGCAAAAAGCGGGTTACGATGTTGACCGAGGTTTAATCGAAACAATGCTTAGCTATATTAATAACCAATTGAAGAATCGAAAAACAATTGTTTATTATTATAACAGGAATCAAAACAAAAAAATAGCGCCTAAAGAAGTCGTGTATGGATTGTATGTGCTTGCATTGTCAGGACATCCGAATGTGAGTGTGATGAATTTTTATAAATCCAACCCGGAATTATTGAGCCTGGATTGCAAATACATGTTGTCTGCTGCGTATGCGCTTGCAGGTGATAAGAATAGTTTCAAACAATTTCTGCCTTCGCAATTTGCAGGTGAAGAATCAGTGGCACAAACCGGCGGCAGTTTCTATTCTGATATTCGTGATGAGTCGCTGGCTTTAGATGTTTTGTTGGATGTGGATCCTGATAATGCACAAATTCCGTTGATGGCAAAGCATGTGTCCGACAAATTGAAGCAACGTTATTGGTGGAGCACGCAGGAACTCTCTTTCAGTTTTCTTGCGCTTGGAAAAATATCAAAGCAAGCTGCGAAGTCAACAGCAACGGCGGAAATTAAAGTCGATGGAAAAACAGTAGGCACATTGAGTGGAAATGATATTCGTCTGACCACACAACAATTGAAAGGCAACAATGTCGAAATTGTTACGAAAGGAAATGGACGCCTGTATTATTTCTGGCAATCGTCAGGCATCAGTGCAAGTGGTGCATATAAAGAAGAAGACAGCTATTTAAAAGTGCGCAAACATTTTTATGATAGATATGGCCGATTGATTACGGGGAATACATTCAAACAAAATGATCTCGTCATCGTACAAATCACACTCGAAAAATCGTATAGCACGGATATTGATAATGTCGTTATCACAGATTTGTTGCCTGCAGGTTTTGAGATTGAAAATCCGAGAACAAAGGAAATTCCGGGGATGGATTGGATCAAAGATGGTTCAACACCAACTGCGCTCGATGTTCGTGATGACCGGATTAATCTTTTCGTCGATGCAAATAGTTCCAAACAGACTTATTATTATGCGGTGCGGGCAGTTTCACCTGGAGTGTATCGCATGGGACCTGTGAATGCAGACGCGATGTATAACGGTGAGTATCACTCGTACAATGGCGCGGGTGTGATAAAGGTGGTGAGGTAATTCGAACTCGGATTTGAAACGATTTTGCTGATTATCCTGAAAACTATAATAGTCATAAAACTCTGTGCCTTGGTGTTCTTATGGTTAAAAAATTGAACCACAAAGACACCAAGGCACAAAGTTTTATAACACTATCAGTGTAATCAGCAAAATCGTTTCAAATCCCGGTTAGGCTTTCACAACTTCCCGATCGCGTCATACATCATTCTAAAACAGTACCAGGAACTTCTTTCGTTTGGTTTTGGTTGATTATTGTAAAAGCTTCGCAAAAAATTTCCGGTATTTGACCATGTTGTTTCGATAATTCCTAACAAACGATCACGCATTTCCGGAGTCGCTGTTTTTCTGAAATCAACCATATCGTTGATTTGTGCAAGCGAAACGTTGACATCTCTCCACGGACAAGTCATCACACGAAATCCTTTCATCGCAAAATAAATAGCAGTTTTGTCGGCACGTTCATAATGCCAATCGCATATCACTACATCTTTTGGAATCAGGTCAACAGCGCGGTAAGAATTATTATAGCTGGCTTCCCATTCACCAAGTCCGCTCGTTTTTCCATCAATCAATCGATCGCCCCAAATCCACAATTCTTTTCGTTTGAGTGCAAGATGATCTTGTATCCTGCGCACTTCATCCGCAAATAATTCTGATGGATCCCGTCCTCCGCAACGCGGACATTTATCCTCACCCAGGAAAAAAACTTCGTCCATCCCCGCGTGAAAAACATCCGCTTCAAAAACATCTACCAATTCATCCATCACATCAAAAATAACTTTATGCAAGTCGGGATGAAGGGGACAATAACTTTTACAATACAATTTATCCGCATTGGGCCATTCATATTTCTCCGGCATTTGTATCCATGGCGTCTCATCAAATTGCGGATATTGTTTTAATAATTTACCTGTGCGATTTGCCCATGACTGGTGTCCGAGAAAATTAATTTGCGGTACAATACGGATATGATGCTTCTTGCATACACTCACAATTTTTTTTACTTCCGCAGTGGACAATGCAAAACTATCTATCAATTCCGGGTGAGACTTAAATTGATAACTATATTCTACCGAGAGAATCAGCGTATTCACTTTTCGCACCGACAATTCCTTATCGATAAAAGTAACAAATGAATCCAGCTGCGCCGGTCTTGGAACATTGATACAAAGTCCGCGTACAGGAAGAAGACTGTCTAGTTTATCCTGCGCATGAATCAGCGTCGCCGATAAAAAAACAACAACCATCGGCAGAAGCAATTTTTTTCTCATTGTAACGGTTTTTTTGAATGAAGATAGGAATGTCTACTAGTAAGTGCAGGGTTTGGGGATTTTGTAATGAAGGAGTGAAGAAAAGAGCGGAGAAACAGAGCGGAGAGCGGCCAACCCTTCGCTCTCCGCTCTGTTTCTCCGCTCTTTTCTTCAGTGCCTCACTTCAACCCATACTTATACAAATACCTTTCATATAATTGCTTCTGTTTGTTTTCAAGGCTAACCTCACGGCCTTGTATAAACGCATGGGTTACGATACTGCTGCGCATATCGAGGATATCACCATGACTGACGACAATATTTGCATCTTTGCCTGCTTCGATAGATCCTGTGCGATCATCAATGCCAAGAATTTTTGCGCTATTCAGTGTGATAGCTTGCAATGCCTGCTCCTTCGTCAATCCATAGGCAACAGTAGTTCCTGCATTGAACATAAGGTTGCGATAACGGCTTTCTTCGTGACTATCATTCAACGAAAACAGAACACCAGCTTGTTGCAATTGCGAAGCCGTCTTATATGGCTGATCAACATCATCGTCCTCCGTCGCCGGCAATGCATGCTCTTCTTGTAAAATGACAGCGATATTATTTTGCTTTAACAGGTCAGCAATTAAAAAACTTTCACTGGCGCCAATAATCACCACATCAAAACCAAACTCTTTCACAAAGTCAATCGCTATCAGCATTTGTTTCACCTGGTCCGCATGAATAAATAATTTTTGTTTCTTATCAAACAATCCCTTCAACGCTTCGAATTTCAGGTTGGTTTTTTTGTGCGACGGTTCCTGCAAATATGCTTTTGCCTGGCGCAAAAAGAATTTGACTTCTTCCACTTTGTTAAGTGCATCTTTGGTAGGATCAGTTGGTGGCGCTGGCGCGGAGCCGTCGGGTGGACGAATAAAACTGGGCAACGTCATGTGTATGCCATTGTCCATTTTATATGCAGCGTCTTCCCAATTCCATGCATCGAGTTGTACAACAGAAGAAGATCCACTGATAGTGCCACCTTGCGGCGTGATGCCAGCAAGTAAAATTCCATTTGCCTTTAATACATTGATGATTTTTGAATCTGTATTGTATGCAACGATTGCGCGAATGCTGGGATTGAGATCGCCGAGTTCCTGGAAATCATTTGTACCACGAACAAATGCCGCAACTTCTTTCAATCCAAGATCAGTAACCGGAAGAATAAGACCAGGATAAACCTGTTCACCTTTCACATCAACCACTCGCACATTATCGGCAGGTATTGGAAGATTTTGTCCAACCTGTTCAATTTTCCCATTATTTATTTTTATTGTTCCATTTTCAATGACCTGGCCGTTTCCAATATGAATTGTTCCGTGCGTGATGAACAATAATCCTTTATATTCTTTAGCAGGGTAAACATCATCCTGTGCGTGAATCGATGCGCAAAAAATCAAAGCGATAATTGTTATTAAATATTTTTTCATGGTGAAATGAGATTATTGGTTGGTAGTATTATCGTCTATTTTATTTATTGTGATCAACCCATTATGTTCGAGATGATCACCACATCCTAACAGTATCTGGTAACTGGGTTTTGGCGGTGAAACCGGGCTGCCGGATTTTTTTTCTCCAAGCATCTTTTGCACCAGTCTTTTTCTTTCCTCGATAATATTTTTTCGCAACATTAAATCCCGATCTATATCATAATAAATAGTTCCATCGATAATTGTCTTCAATGGTTTTGCATAAATGCTTAATGGATTGTCATTCCATAAAACAAGATCAGCATCCTTACCAACTTTGATACTTCCTACCCTGTCGTCCACATGCAATGCTTTCGCCGGGTTGATGGTTATCATCTTCAATGCATCTTCCTCGCTGATGCCGCCATACTTCACACTCTTTGCTGCTTCCTGGTTCAGGCGACGCGCCATTTCCGCGTCATCAGAGTTGATACAAACATTCAATCCCATTTTTTGCATGATTGCCGCATTGTATGCAATAGCATCTAACACTTCCATTTTATATATCCACCAATCGGAGAAAGTAGAAACACTGGCTCCATGTTCTTTGATCTTATCAGCCACTTTATAACCTTCTAGTATATGCGTAAAAGTATTCACGCGAAATCCGAATTTTTCGGCAACGCGCATCAAAGCCACAATCTCACTTTGAACATAGGAATGACAGGTGATAAATCTTTTCTTGTTCATGATCTCCACCAATGCTTCCAGTTTAAGATTTCTACGCACTGTATTCGTTCCGGGTTTTTCAGCTTTCAATGCATTTTCATAATCTTTAGCTCGTTGGAACGCATCCATCAATACTTCTTCCACGCCCATTCTTGTATCAGGAAAACGATTATTACTGGAAGAAGAAGTTCTCTTTACATTTTCACCCAGCGCAAACTTTATAAAAGGATCCCAGTTTTTAAATTTCAACTCTTCGTCATTTACTCCCCAGCGCAATTTGATAAGTTGTGTTTGTCCACCGATTGTATTTGCCGATCCATGTAAAATATGCGAGCTGGTAACACCGCCACTCAACTGGCGATAAATAGAAATATCCTCAGGATTGAGATTATCTCCGATGCGCACATCAGAAGTTACCGACTGAGTTCCTTCATTAATAGAAGTGGTAGCAATATGCGAATGCTCATCGATAATGCCTGGCGTTACATGTTTGCCGGTTCCGTCAATTGTTTTTGCAGATGCGTCGGAAATATTTTTTCCTACCTGTACGATCTTGCCGTTTTTCACCAACACATCTGTATTTTCTAATTTGCCTTCTTTTTCATTTGTCCATACGGTAGCATTTTTTATCAATAGGTTTTCCGGTTTGGGTAATTCTTCCCAGCCATATCCGTCGAATGGATACAAAACTTTACCAACAACCGGCGGTGTTTTTTTCTTTGTGTTGTCTGCACTAATACTTCCTGCTTTTACCAATGAGGCGGTCCATGTTACCCGGTTACCGGAACTGTCTTCACCATTTCCATTCCAAACACTACCATTAACGGTGCCGCTTAACCGAATTAGTGATCTGCTCGTCTGAGCCGATGAATCCTTCTTTGTCTTTGCCATCAGCGAATAACTCAGTCCCACCAATTTCCCATCATAACTAAATTTCACATCCATCGTGTCGCTCGCTATCAACTTGGCTGCATTGTTACTTTGTACATCTAAAATATATTTCGATGAAGTACCGGCTCCATTAATTTCTACATTGTAAATCCCTTTGATCGTTTTCCATTCCTCCGGCTTCACATCATATTTTTCTCCCTGTACCCAATTCTCAATGATTGCAGTTTTTTCATTAAAGACGGGACCGGTAGTTATTAAAAAGTTCGCCAGTTTACCTGCATCGAGACTTCCTACCTGGTCGGAAATTTTCAATAATCGCGCGGGTGTAGTTACCAATGCATCAAAAGCCTTTGCTTCGGACAATCCATTGTCGATTGCCTTGCGTAGGTTCGGCAAAAATTGTTTGACATCTTTCAAATCCGAGGTCGTAAGACAAATCGGAATATTTGCTTTTTCAAAAGCCGCAGGATTTGTTGGAGCGAGTTCCCAGCTTTTCATTTCACGAAGAGAAACAAATCGCGCGTCGTTTGGATCTTCTACATCAATTGCCTGCGGAAAATTCAGCGGTACAATAAAAGCTGCATTCGATGCAACCATTTCTTTGATACGTTGATATTCGTTACCATCTCCTTTTATAATAAAATGCACGCCCATCTCGTCTCCAATTCTGTCGGCACGCAGGTCGTTCCATTTATCATTTCCTTCAATAATTTGCGGCAGCGATTTATTATCCAGCCATGCCTGCAAACTCAGGTTCACTCCTTCTTCCGCTGGTCTCGTCGAATACCATTTTGCATCTAAGAATGATTGACGCAACAATGCGATAACCCCCATCATAGAACTGGGATAACTTTGCGATGAAATTCCTTTTGCAAGTGAATAGTGCGCCGAAGCTTTTTCTTTTATCATTACAAGATGCTCGTTCAAATTAGCGAGCGTAACTACGGCACCCGTTCCTCTCGCAATTCCATTCTTATAATGTGTAAGGACGGTGCCGAATCCGAGTTCACGCAGTGATTTTGCTTTTGCTTCATCAGTGACAAAAAGTTTTGAAGCATCTGTTTCGGGTCGTATCGCTTCATTCCAATCATATGCACCTTTGGTAGCAGAATTAAATTGAGTGGATCCGCCATAGAAACCAGAACCACCGGATCTTTCCGAACGCACAGCAACTCCATAGTCACTGTATGTATCGATGAAAGAAGGATAAATAAATTTTCCGGTGCAATCCGTAACCACTGCATTCGCAGGAATAGAAATATTATTTCCTGCACTCACAATTTTCCCTTCGCGGATAACCAATGTTGCATCGGTGAATGTCGTGCTACCGTCTTTGATAATGGTTGCATGTGTGAAAGCAAAAATTTTCTCCCGTGGATCGGCAATATCATTTATTGGAAATGTTTCCTGCGCCTTTGATGACATTACACTCGAAACGAGACCTGCAGCGAGAAAAAAAAGATTTTTCCGCGAATTGAGCCAGAAAATTCTCATGCGTGTAGTTTTAATGTTAGATAGTTTGTCGTTTGCAGCGAGTGGCGAGAAGCTAGTGGCTAGCGGTAAGTACCCAGTTGTTAGTGGTTAGTGGAAACAACCGTTAAGACGTCCACTAGCCACTTACTACTAGCCACTAGCTTCTCGCCACTCGCCGCAAAACGACCCACTACGAAATTTTAAATGAATTTCGAATTTACTGAAATGAAGTAATTTCGGTTTTACAATTTTACAAGCGGCAATTAACTTGTTGAACCTGGCATCATATATAGATTACACTTTATTAAAGCAGACCACCACATACGCGGACATTAAAAAACTTTGCGACGAAGCAATTCAACATAAATTTGCTGCTGTATGTGTGCCGCCCTTTATGGTATCTTATACAAAGGAACAATTGAAGGGGACGAATGTAAAATTAGCCACAGTCATCGGTTTCCCTTTTGGCTACGAGATAGCAAATGCCAAGCTCGCTGAAACAAAACAGGCGATCGATGACGGAGCGGAAGAGTTGGATATCGTGATCAATGTGTCGGCGTTAAAAAGCGGAGATTGGTCATATCTCGAAAAAGAGATGAGGCCATTGGTAGAAATTGCGCATAACCACGGTAAGCTGGTGAAAGTTATTATCGAAACCGGTGTGCTCACAGATGCAGAAATCGTTCAATGCTGCTCGTTATATGCCGGGCTCGGTGTTGATTTTTTAAAAACCTCAACGGGCTATGCTGAAAAAGGAGCAACCGTAGAAGCAGTGAAGCTGATGCGAAAAAATCTCCCGGCAAAGATTAAAATCAAAGCTTCCGGAGGTATAAGAAGTTATGAATTTGCGAAGGAATTGATTGAAGCGGGAGCGGAAAGAATTGGAACGAGCAGAGTATTGAGCTGATACATCATGTTAAGGATTTTTTGAAAAAGAATAATCAATATTCAACAATCAATATTCAATGTTCAATTGTTGAAAGATTCGAGAAAATGAAGATAATAAATGAAAGCTCATACTTGAACATTGATTGTTGAATATTATTTGACCTTAAGATATGAAAGAACATTTAAAAATTGATATCGAATGCCATCGTACAAATTCATTTTTTGCAAATTTTTTCTAACCATCGTGTTAATCACGTTACTGTTTGATTCATACGCACAAACCGATACAACTTCTATCGTCATTCATAAAGATCCGCGGGTTGATCTGTTGATAAAAAAGCAAATCCAGATCAATGAAGAAACCACACGCGAGGCACGCAGTCATGTTCCCGGTTACCGGATACAGGTCATGAATTCGCCAGATAGAAACAAAGTGTTCGCAGCAAAAACAAAAGTGAACCAGGATTATCCCGAGCTCAAATCCTACCTGATATACCAGGCGCCGAATTACAAATTGAAATTGGGAAATTTTAAAACCGAGGAAGATGCAGATCCCTATATGAAAAAATTATCCAAATCATTTCCGACTGGCGTTTACCTGACCCACGATATCATCGATATAAAAATTGACAAACCGGAAAGCACGAATTGATATGTTGAAAAATAAAATCGATCAACTCGCCAATCAGTACGCACCAGCGTTTATAGATATACGTCAGCACCTGCATGCGAATCCTGAATTGAGTTATAAAGAATTTGAAACCTCTTCATTCATACAAAAAAAATTGAGTGAATGGAATATTCCTTTTACCGTGAAAGCGACGACTGGAGTGGTTGGATTGATCAAAGGAAAAAATCCGGGGAAAAGAATAATCGCATTGCGAGCCGATATGGACGCGCTTCCGATCAGGGAAGAAAATAATGTTCCTTACAGATCAAAAAACGAAGGCGTGATGCACGCATGCGGCCATGATGTGCATACAAGTATTTTATTAGGCGCTTCGAAAATTTTAAATGAACTGAAAGACGAATGGGAAGGAACCGTGAAATTGATATTCCAACCCGGTGAAGAAAGAAATCCCGGTGGAGCAAGTTTGTTGATCAAAGAAGGAGTTTTGGAAGATCCAAAACCACAGGCCATATTGGGTTTGCATGTGCATCCCGGATTGGAAGTTGGAAAATTAAGTTTCAGAAGCGGAGTGGTGATGGCGAGCGCCGATGAATTATATTTTACGATCAAAGGCAAAGGCGGACATGCTGCTGCTCCGCATACTACGGTAGACACAATACTCGTTGCTTCGCAATTGATCGTTGCGCTGCAGCAGGTGATCAGTCGCAACCGCAATCCATTTTCGCCGTCGGTATTATCAATCACTTCTTTCCAGGGCGGATATACGACGAATGTAATTCCGAGTGAAGTAAAATTAATGGGCACATTTCGTGCGATGGATGAAACCTGGCGTTATAAAGCGCATGAGCTTATCCGTAAGATATCAACCGAACTCGTACACGCCATGGGAGCAGAACTTGACCTGCATATCGATGTCGGTTATCCCGTTGTGCTCAACGACGAACAGTTGAATAACATCGCGCGCAGCAAAGCGGAAGAATTTGTGGGAAAAGAAAATGTATCGGAAACCGAAATGCGGATGGGCTCGGAAGATTTTGGTTACTACACACATTTAATGCCCGGATGTTTCTATCGACTGGGTGTGATGAATGTCGAAAAAGGAATTACATCTGGTGTGCATACTCCGACTTTTAATATAGATGAATCTGCAATCGCCATAGGCATAGGAATGATGGCGTGGCTGGGAACTTCGGTTGATTTGTAGTTTTTTGGGGAAAGTTGATCAGTTGAAAGTTTTGAACCATGATTAAAGGATTGAAGGATTATCATGATGTTTTATTAATTTCCAAAGTATATGTCAACGATCACATTATCGTTTGTAATTTTCATGATAATCCTTCAATCCTTTAATCATGGTTCAAAACTTATCGACTAATCGACCTTTCAACTATTCAACTTTCCTCATAATCCTTTTAAATCAGGCAAATCATGGTTCACATTTCCGTATTTTGCAGTTTATTTTGTAGTAGCGTGTCGCATACCATATAAAAAATATTTCCGTTAAGAAAGAAATCAGCCCGCTACATAAAAAACCTCTATGCAAAAAAAGCAATTGAGAAGAGAACAGGCGCTGGAATATCATTCGAAAGGAAGGCCTGGTAAAATTGAAGTGGTTCCTACCAAAGCTGCCAAAACACAACGTGATTTATCGTTGGCATATTCCCCCGGAGTGGCAGAGCCTTGCAAAGAGATTGAAAAAAATCCCGACGATGTTTATAAATATACTGCCAAAGGAAACCTGGTTGCTGTTATCAGCAACGGCACTGCAGTGCTTGGACTTGGAGATATCGGTCCCGAAGCATCCAAGCCGGTGATGGAAGGAAAGGGTGTATTGTTTAAAATCTTTGCAGACATCGATGTCTTTGATATCGAAATCAACGAAAAAGATCCTGAGAAATTTGTACAGATCGTAAAAGCGCTGGAACCAACTTTTGGCGGCATCAACCTGGAAGATATCAAAGCGCCGGAATGTTTTTATATCGAAAACCAATTGCGCGATTCACTTCAAATTCCGGTGATGCACGATGATCAGCATGGAACCGCTATCATCAGCAGCGCAGCGCTGATCAATGCGCTGGAATTACAAAAGAAAAAAATAGATCGCGTAAAATTTGTTATCAATGGCGCCGGTGCCGCTGCCATGGCTTGTGCAAAATTATATTTATCATTAGGCGCGAAGCCCGATCATTTTATCATGTTTGATAAGGATGGCGTGCTGCACAAAGGGCGAACTGATTTGGATGATGCAAAAAAAATATTCGCGGTTGATAAACAGGATTGGACTTTGGAGAAAGCAATGAAAGATGCTGATGTATTTGTCGGACTTAGTGTAGGCAATGTCGTCACCAAAGAAATGGTGAAAAGCATGGCGAAAAAGCCAATCGTATTTGCTATGGCCAATCCCGATCCTGAAATTACTTATGAATCTGCTATCGATGTGCGTGATGATATCATTATGGCTACGGGTCGCAGCGATTATCCCAACCAGGTGAACAATGTACTTGGCTTTCCATTTATTTTCCGGGGTGCGCTCGACGTACGTGCAACACAAATCAACGATGCGATGAAACTCGCTGCCGTAAAGGCACTCGCTGAACTCACGAAGAGTCCTGTGCCTGATATTGTGAATATGGCGTACAACGAAACCAATATTGTTTTTGGTCCAAGTTATATCATCCCAAAACCACTCGATCCGCGTTTACTCTCCACCGTTGCACCGGCGGTTGCGAAAGCAGCTATCCAAAGCGGTGTTGCAAAAATGACAATCGAAGATTGGGACAGCTATGCAATCGATTTAAATAAACGACTTGGTCTCGATAATCAACTCATTCGTGTTTTGGGAAGTAAGGCGCGCCGCGATCCGAGACGACTTGTTTTTGCCGAAGCAGACAATTTGAAAATTCTCAAAGTAGCACAGATATTATACGACGAAGAAATCGCATACCCGATGCTGTTAGGTAATGAAAAGAAGATAAGAGGCATCGCCGCTTCTCACAATATCGATATCGACGAAATACCAATCATCGATCCGAGAAGTGATGAGCAGGAAGAAAGACGCAAAGCTTTTAGCGAAATATTTTTTAAGAAACGTCAGCGCCGCGGCATCAACAAATATGAATCTATGAAGATGATGCGCGACAGAAATTATTTTGGCTGTATGATGGTGGAAACCGGGGAAGCAGATGGTATGATTTCCGGTCTTACAAAAAATTATCCCGACACGATTCGCCCGGCGATTCAGGTAATCGGCACGGAACCCGGAGTGAAAAAAATTGCCGGCATGTATTTGCTGCTCACAAAAAAAGGTCCACTGTTTCTCGCAGACACCACAGTAAATTTCAATCCCACTGCAGAAGAACTCGCCGACATCACTATGCTTGTCGCAAAAGAAGTGAGGAATTTTAATCTCACACCAAGAATCGCCATGCTCAGCTATTCGAATTTTGGAACCAGCGATTCACCAGAAGCAAGACTGGTATCGGAGGCAACAAAAATTGTGAAACAAAAAAACCCGGGACTAATTGTTGATGGAGAAATGCAGGCAAGCATTGCACTCAATAATAAAATATTGAAGGAGAATTATCCGTTCAGTGAATTGGTTGACCAGGAAGTAAACACGCTGATTTTTCCAAATCTCGCAGCAGGAAACGTTGCATATAATCTATTAAAAGAAGTCGGCGGTGCAGATGCGATTGGCCCGATTTTGCTTGGATTAAAAAAACCGGTGCATGTTTTGCAGTTGGGAAGTTCCGTAAGAAGTATTTATAATATGTCGCTTGTTGCGGTGATCGATGCGCAGATAAAATGTAAATCTACGCCCGGAGAAGCAGCAAAGAAATCTTCCTGGTGGAACAGACCAAAGAAATAATATTAACAATCCTATATGTACCTATGTGCCTACTGTGCCTATGTGGTGAAAAAAAATTTACCGCATAGGCACAGTAGGAACATACAATCGCTGATTGAATTGTTGATAAGTTGAAACTTGAGATAGAATAAAATTGTATTTTCATTTTTAATTGAAGCCGGTTATTATAACCGGACCAGAATTACTCCGACTCATGGATATATTTACCCAATTTGGCCGTTTTGTTTTGATGTTGAAGGGCATGTTTTCGAAACCTGAAAACATGAAGATGTATTGGAAAGAATTCATGCATCAATGTTCTGAAATCGGTATCGGCGCACTCGGTATCGTAGTTATCATTTCTATTTTTATGGGTGCTGTGTCAACACTTCAAACAGCATATCAGTTGGTGAGTCCATTGCTTCCATTATCTACTATCGCATTGATTGTTCGTGATACGGTTATTCTCGAATTCGCGCCCACACTGGTTTGCCTGGTATTGGCGGGAGTTGTCGGCAGCAAAATCGCAAGTGAATTGGGAAATATGCGCGTGAGTGAGCAGATCGATGCACTTGAGATCATGGGCATCAACACAAAAACATATTTAATATTACCAAAGATACTTGCTTCATTGATCATGATCCCAATGTTGGTTGTGATATCTGCTGTGTTGGGAATTTGGGGTGGAAGACTCGCCGGTGTTGCTACCGGAATTTTATCCGCTGCTGCTTTCGATAAAGGATTGGTGCAGGGTTTTCAACCATACAATGTTTTCTTCGCGCTCACCAAAGCGTACACATTCGGATTTATCATTTCAAGTATTCCGGCTTATTATGGTTATTACGTACAAGGCGGTGCATTGGAAATTGGAAGAGCGGGTACAAGGTCAGTCGTAGTGAGTTGCGTGATGATTTTATTTTCGGATTATATTCTTGCCCAGTTATTGTTGAATGGAAACTCAGCGTAAAAAATGATCGAAGTAAAAAATATCAGGAAAGGATTTGGCGATAAGACTGTCATTGATGATGTCAGCGCGGTGATGCAAACCGGTAAATGCAATTTGATCATTGGCGCCAGCGGCAGTGGCAAAACGGTGTTGATGAAATGCATGGTGGGTTTATTTGTACCCGACTCCGGCGAGATCCATTATGGAGGGCAAAATTTTCTGACCATGAACACCGATGAGCGCAAAGAGATCAGGCAGCAGATCGGCATGCTCTTCCAGGGATCTGCTTTATTTGATAGTATGACGGTAGAACAGAATATCATGTTTCCCTTGGATATGTTTACCAAAGACGATTATGACACCAAACTGAAACGTGTAAACGAAGTCTTGGATCGTGTAAATCTGAAAGATGTAAATAGCAAATTCCCCGCAGAGATTTCCGGTGGCATGAAAAAAAGAGTTGGTATCGCACGCGCAATCGTACTCAATCCAAAATATCTCTTTTGTGATGAACCCAATTCAGGTCTCGATCCGCAAACATCTTTACTCATCGACAAACTCATCAAAGAAATCACACTTGAATTTAATATCACTACCATCGTAAATACGCATGATATGAATAGTGTGATGGAAATCGGCGATAATATCATCTACATGTACCAGGGATTGAAGGAATGGGAAGGGAGTAATAAAGAAATTATTTTCAGCAAAAATCAACGGCTCAACGAATTTATTTTTGCGTCAGAATTTTTGCAAGACGCAAAGGATATGCGAATGCTTGAAATGAAAGGTAAGATTGATAATAATAGGAATATGGATGAACTCTTGAAATAATAAGCGAGTGTCTGAACCAGGATTTTATACGATTATACTTATTGCTCTGATGTTAAGATTTCATTCAACATATCAATTGAATCGGACTAATCGCTTAAAATCCTGGTGGTAAATTCGCACATTAATCCCTATTTTTGCCCCCTCATAAACCAACATCAATGGCAATCCTAGTTAATAAAAGTTCCAAAATCATTGTCCAGGGATTTACCGGAACCGAAGGCAGTTTTCACGCAACACAAATGATCGAGTATGGTACGCAGGTAGTCGGTGGCGTAACTCCCGGCAAAGGAGGAAGCAAACATCTGGACAGACCAGTATTCAATACTGTTGCTGATGCGGTGAAGTCAACCGGCGCGAATGTGTCCATCATTTTTGTGCCGCCGGCATTTGCATCAGATGCAATCATGGAAGCTACGGAAGCGGGATTGGAATTGGTGGTTTGCATCACGGAAGGAATTCCTGTTCAAGATATGGTGAAGGCAAGAAATTATCTATCGGGCAAGCCTACACGCTTAATCGGGCCAAATTGCCCAGGTGTAATCACGGCTGGAGAATGCAAAGTTGGTATCATGCCCGGATTCGTTTTCAAAAAAGGGAAAATTGGCATCGTTTCAAAATCAGGAACGCTCACATACGAAGCTGCAGACCAGGTTGCAAAAGCCGGGCTCGGAATATCTACTGCTGTTGGTATCGGCGGTGATCCAATTATCGGAACGCCTACCAAAGAAGCTGTTGAATTATTAATGAATGATCCCGAAACCGAAGGCATCGTGATGATCGGAGAAATCGGCGGAAGCATGGAAGCAGAAGCGGCACAATGGATCAAACAAAATAGTAAGAAACCAGTGGTAGGTTTTATCGCCGGACAAACTGCTCCTCCCGGAAGAAGGATGGGACATGCCGGAGCAATTATCGGCGGAGCAGATGATACCGCTGCGGCAAAAATGAAAATCATGGCAGCTTGCGGAATTCATGTGGTACAAAGTCCCGCGGATATCGGAGCAACGATGGCGAAAGTGATTAAGAAATAAGAAGAATACTTAAAAAGATAGAGGGTAAAAGATATAAGGCATGACATACCTTATATCTTTTACCCTCTACCTTTTTTTACCAATCAATACACGTTAAAATTTGCTATGCTTATTGTGATGAAAATGTTTCCGATTGTGTTTCTTATGATGTCTATCACGGAACTTTTTCTTTCTGTCATGATTGAATTTATGTTTGTCGTGACGAAAAGCAGATGCATCTTTGTACATATCTTTTTTATCCTGACGTGTTTCAATTTTATCGCGACGAATCGCCGACATATCATCAAACTTACTCTGAGCCTGTGAAGCTACGGCGAGGACTAAACCTGCAGCCATGAGTATTGTAAATTTCATTTTCATAACCTTTGTTTTAATTTTTTTAGAAATATTGAATACACATATAAGATGGTCGCAAGAGTATGATGTTTAAAAAATAATAGTTATAACAGTGTTAAAGGATATGTAATTGGTATTAAATCGCATCAGTAGATTGAAGGCTGAACGCTTAACGCTGAACGCTGAA
>JAFDYD010000034.1 GCA_018267615.1 Bacteroidota bacterium
GTTTGACGTTTCACGTCTCACGAAAAAGCATCTCGCTAAAAAAATAAAATGACCGAAACAGCGACTATACAAAAAAATGCTTTCAGAAATCTTCACACCAAAACAAAAGGTGATAAGGTGATCTGGGGAGTTGTTGTGTTGCTCTCCCTTATTTCATTGCTTGCAGTGTACAGTTCAACAGGATTGCTTGCATATAAAAAATACAAAGGAGACACGGAGATTTATTTGTTCCGCCAATTCGCATTCATTGTAATCGGAATATTGATAATTTATTTTGCACATCAGGTCAACTATATAATTTATTCACGGGTTGCGAGGATATTATTTTTAATATCCATCCCGCTTTTAATCTACACATTATTTTTCGGAACCACATTAAATGAAGGAAGCAGGTGGATCCGGCTGCCAATTATCCAGGTCACTTTTCAAACATCCGATTTAGCAAAGCTTTCGCTGTTTATGTATCTGAGCCGGTTGCTGAGTAAAAAACAGGATGTGATCAAGGATTTTAAGAAAGGATTTCTGCCTGTTATCACGCCCGTCGCAATTATTTGTTTGTTGATCGCACCCGCAAATCTTTCTACGGCCCTGCTCATAGGAGCAACGAGTTTAATGTTGATGTTTATAGGCCGCGTTAGCATGAAGCATCTATTGCTGACCGTTAGTGTGGCTGTTATCCCGGTAATCTTTTTAATTATGGCAGCGGTTATCCGGCATAAAACCGGAGATGCAACTCCTGTGGTAAAAGCAAAAACAGAAAAAACTTCCAAAATATTTGTACGCGTGGATACATGGATCAACCGTGTTGGATCATTCATATATGGAACAAAAGAAAATACAGAAGATGATAACTACCAGGTGACGCAGGCAAAAATCGCCATCGCAAAAGGCGGTTGGGCCGGATTAGGGCCAGGCAATAGTCAGCAGAGAAATTTTCTGCCACATCCATATTCGGATTTCATATATGCGATCATCATCGAAGAATATGGTTTGGTAGGAGGAGCATTCATTATTTTCATTTACCTGATTTTTCTATTTAGAAGCATTCGCATTTTTCAAAAATGTCCTTTTGCATTTGGAGCATTCCTTGCGTTGGGATTGAGTTTTACCTTGGCAATCCAGGCAATCGCAAATATGGCGGTGAATGTGAATTTGTTTCCTGTAACAGGAGTCACTTTACCATTGGTGAGTATGGGAGGAAGTTCATTTTTGTTTACCTGTTTGGCGATTGGAATTATTTTAAGCGTAGCGAGAAATGCGGAGAAGGCAGAAGCCCTCTCCAACTCGCCCGGTGGGGGAGAGCAGGCCGCTCTTGAAGAAAATTAGACTTGTGGTGAAGGTGGATTTAAAATGAATTGAGTTGGTGAGAGATATTATCTAAAGAATTGTGCAATGAGTGAATTAGGAAATGAATTATCGAGCAGCCAACTCCCCTCCACCGGAGGGGCTGGGGAAAGCTCTCACAGAATCATCATAGCAGGTGGAGGTACGGGCGGACATATTTTTCCTGCAGTTGCAATTGCAAACGCGCTGAAAAAAATAAGGCCAGAGATTGAAATATTATTTGTCGGTGCGAAAGGGAAAATGGAAATGGAGAAAGTACCGCAGGCGGGATACAAAATCGAAGGAATCGATATAGCAGGATTTAATAGAAGCTCTTTGATAAAAAATATTGGTTTGCCTTTTAAACTTATAAAAAGTTTTTTCCAGGTAAAAAAAATCGTCAACGATTTTAAGCCTGGTGCAGTGATCGGCGTCGGCGGTTATTCGAGTTTCCCGGTTTTGCGTTATGCGCAGGCAAAAAATATTCCCACGTTTATTCACGAATCGAATTCGTTTGCGGGTAAATCGAATATTTTTTTGGGGAAAAAAGCAACGCGAATTTTTGTTGCGGCTGAAGGAATGGAAAAATTCTTTCCTGCAAAAAAAATTATGATAACAGGAAACCCGGTACGAAACAGTATCGTGAACAATTCCGTAACAAGACAACAAGGCGTTGAATTTTTCGGACTGGACGCAAAAAAGAAAATTGTTTTTGTAACCGGAGGAAGTCTTGGAGCAAAAACGATCAACGAAGCGATCGATGCAGGAACTGCGGTTATTGAGAAAAACAATTTGCAGTTGATCTGGCAAACGGGAAAATTATATGCGGCCAAAGCTGCGGAGAAAGCAGTGGAAAGTAAGAATATCTGGGCGAATGATTTTATAACGAAAATGGAATATGCATTTAGCGCGGCTGATATTGTGGTGAGCAGATCGGGCGCTATGTCGATTGCAGAATTATGTGTCGTTGGAAAACCGGTTGTATTTGTGCCTTATCCATTTGCTGCTGAAGATCATCAAACAGTAAATGCAAAACATCTTGTTGATAGAAATGCCGGCATCATGGTAAAAGATAGTGAAGCAAAAGAAAAATTGGTGCCAACAGTAATTGCGTTGGCAAACGATCAGCAAAAGCAAAATGAATTAAAAGAAAATATCAAAAGATTGGGAGTGAGGAATGCCGACGAAATCATTGCTCAAGAAATTTTGAAGACGATTCATGGATGAGTTGAAACATATAAAGAAGATATATTTTATCGGCATAGGCGGAATCGGGATGAGTGCACTGGCCAGGTATTTCAAGTTTCATGGAAAGCAAGTGAGTGGTTATGATAAAACAGAAACGCCTTTAACAAAGCAATTGATAACAGAGGGAATTCCGATTCATTATACCGAGAATATCGATCTGGCGCCAAAGGATGTACAATGGATAGTTTATACGCCGGCGGTTCCTGCTGATCACAAGGAACTGTTGTACTACCGCGAAAATAATTATACGATTCTGAAGCGGAGTGATGTATTGGGTGTGATCACAAACAGCTCTTTTAATATTTGCGTGTCGGGAACGCATGGCAAAACAACGGTGAGTACGATGATCGCGCATTTGTTGCGCGACAGCGGTTATGGATGCAATGCTTTTCTCGGCGGTATTTCAGTGAACTACAACAGTAATTTCTGGAGCAGTGAAAAAAACACCTGCGTAATAGAAGCGGATGAGTATGATCGTAGTTTTCTGAAATTAAGTCCGGATATCGCAGTGATCACTGCAATGGATGCTGATCACCTGGATATTTATGGGACTGCCGAAGCCGTAGAAGATGCGTTCATCGCATTTTCAGGAAAAGTAAAACCGGGTGGCTTGTTATTAGCGAAACAAGGACTGAGTAGAACAAAAGATCTGCAAGCGCCTTCAAGGATGAGCTACAGCCTCGACGATAGTAACGCCGATATATACACGAAGAATATCGGCATATCCGGAGGAAGTTATTCATTTGATGTGGTGTCGAAAGATTGGTCGCTGGAGCAGGTGCATTTGAATATGGGCGGTTTGCATAATATAGAAAACGCGGTGGTATCGATTGCAGTTGCTCGTCGGCTTGGAATACACGACGAAAAAATTAAAAAAGCGATAGCATCTTTCCGGGGAGTAAAGAGAAGGTTTGAATATGTGCTGGCTCCGGTTGCTGTTGGAGAAAAAGACAGGCCGGTATTTATTGACGATTATGCGCATCACCCGGAAGAATTGAGAGCATTGATCAGCAGCGCAAAAAATCTTTTCCCGGAAAAAAAATGCACGGTGATTTTTCAGCCGCATTTGTTTACGAGAACAAGAGATTTTGCAGACGGATTTGCTGAGAGCCTTGACCTTGCAGATGAAGTAATACTGTTACCAATTTACCCGGCGAGAGAATTACCGATAGCAGGCGTGACAAGTAAAATCATTGCGGACAAAATGAAAAAGGCAAAAGTGATATTGATGAATAAGGATGAAGTATTAAAGTTATTAAAGGATGAGACGAAGAGTGAAGCTGGCCGCGAGTTTTTAATAACCGCAGGTGCCGGCGATATCGACACATTGGTTCAGCCAATCAAAGAGATTTTTGAAAAAACGAACTAACCCATATTGTGGACGGGACTTATCACCCGATCACTTTGTACCCGTCTGACGGTTCGTAGAGACCGTTGGGCGGGTGTAGTTAGGGAACGGTAGTTGAAAAGTCGATAAGTCGATTGGTCGATAAGTCGCTTAGTCAATTACTTGCATCTATTAACGAATCGACTTGTCGACTAATCGACCAATCGACTATAAAAAAAGCCAATGGGCATACAGTCCAACATAAGAAAAATACTGATGATTTTCGTCTGGTGCATAACCGGTGCGGGAGCATTGGCTTTGTTAATTGCTGCCATCAATATGAAGAACAGCAAAACTTGCAAGCGCTACTCGATAGCGATTAATGAAAAAGGACGTGCCGTATTCATTGATCAGAAAATGGTGGCGAATATTCTTACTGCAAATGGTTCGGAAAAAATTGTTGGCAAGGAACTCATCACATTTGATTTGCGCAAATTAGAAGACAGGCTGAAAAAAAATGCGTGGATCAAAGACGCGCAGTTGTTTTTTGATAATAATCAGACCTTACGGATAAATATAACCGAAAGAGTTCCGGTAGCAAGAATATTTACTACAGGTGGATTGAGTTTTTATATTGACAGCAGTTGCGCACAGTTGCCATTGGCCGGAGCTGTTCCTTTACGGCTTCCGGTATTTACAAATTTCCCGCGCGAAAAAATAAAATTAAGTGGACAGGATAGTCTTTTGTCGGACCAGGTTAGAAAGCTGAGCACTTACATCAATAAGGATCCGTTTTGGATGTCGGATATCGAACAGGTGAATATCACTCCCGATAAAAAATTTCAGATCGTTCCATTAATCGGAAATCATATTGTTGAATTTGGAGATGGAGAAGATTATGAAAAAAAATTTCACCGGCTTTTTGTTTTTTATAAGGAAGTGTTGAGCAAAACCGGGTTCGACAGATATTCCAGAATCGATGTGGAATATAAAGGACAGGTTATCGGCACGAAAAAGGGATCGAATATTTCGAGAACAGATTCCTTACAGGCAATGAAAAATATTTTAGCACTGATCAAATCAGCGCGTGAGATGCAGGTTGATACCGTGAAGCAAAACATAAAACCATTAGAGCATAATACCGTCACCGAACAAACGCTGACGAATTATGATATGATAAACTCGAATGAAGATAGTGTGAAGAAGTAATTGCCAGGATTGAACACGATTCAGAACAATCAGTTGAATCGCTCAAAATCTCGGCTCAGACAACATGAAACTTATACATCAAAAATAATTAAACAACAACTCAAACAACAAACTAAACTATGAACCAGGAACAACCCATTATCGTTGGACTAGATATTGGCACTACAAAGATTGCTGCCATTGCCGGTAGAAAAAATGAATATGGAAAACTTGAGATACTTGGTTTTGGTCGCGCCAATTCCAATGGCGTGAAGCATGGCCAGGTATTGAACATCGACGAAACAATCAAAGCTATCAAAATGGCATTGGATAATTGTTATGCGTCGAATCCGAATCTCACCATATCAGAAGTGTATGTTGGGATCGCCGGTCATCATATCAAAAGTTTGCAAACGAGAGGAGATATTGTTCGTCAGCATACCGATGAAGAAATCACGCAACGTGAAATCGATCAATTGATCGACGATCAATACAAAACATATATTCCAGCGGGCGATCAGATCATCGATGTAATTCCGCAGGAATTTGCGGTTGATAATTTTCAAAATATCATTAGCCCGATTGGTTACGGAGGTGTAAAAGTCGGCGCTAATTTTCATATCATCACTGGTGATAGAAATGCAATCAAGAATATCAATCGTGCTGTTGAAAAAAGCGGATTACTTACAAAAGATCTTGTATTGCAACCACTCGCTTCGGCCGCAGCGGTAATGGGACAGGAAGATCTCGAAGCAGGAGTAGCAATCGTGGATATCGGTGGTGGTACAACAGATCTTGCGGTATTTTATGAAGGTGTTTTGAAACATACCGCGGTGATTCCTTTCGGCGGGGAAAATATTACGAATGATATCAAAACAGGATTGGGAGTTTTGAAAACGCAGGCGGAACAAATGAAAGTTCAGTTTGGATCTGCATTGTCGAATGAAGCAAAAGCAAATGCCTTCATTACAATTCCGGGCTTGCGTGGTATGCCGGCAAAAGAGATCAGCGTGAAAAATCTCGCAAACATTATCCAGGCGCGTATGAGCGAGATCATGGATTTTGTTACGTATCATTTGAAACAAGTTGGACTCGATAATAAAATGTTGAATGGTGGTATCGTGCTTACAGGTGGAGGCGCGCAGTTGAAACATATTATCCAATTAACAGAATATATAACGGGCTCGAATGCACGAATTGGTTTCCCTACAGAACATCTTGCAGGCGGCCATATCGAAGAACTTGCCAAGCCAACCTATTCAACATGTATTGGTTTAATATTAAAAGGATATAGCGACTATGAACACAATCGCAAGCAATTTGAACAAAGCCATGTAAAAATGGAAGTGCCGGAAAATCTTCGCAGGGTGCAGGAAGAAGAAGTTGCCGTTGAAACAGATGAAATGATACAAGAAGAAAAAGTAAGAAACAGAAAAGGGCTCAAAGATTTCTGGGGGAAATTCAAAGATGGAATTATTGATTTGTTTAAAGAGGAAGAAGATCACGCGTTATAAGGTGAGATGAAGAAATTTTTCGTGAGACGTGAAACGACAAACGTGAAAAATGTAAATACAAGATCTGGCGATTAATTTCTCACGTTTGACGTTTCACGTCTCACGAAAAAACAATTCTTGCAGTCATAAATAATTTACTAACTCAATTTACCATTATGATTCAATTCGATTTGCCTAAAGAAAAATCTTCGATCATCAAAGTGATCGGAGTGGGCGGTGGCGGAAGCAATGCGGTCAACCATATGTATGGCCAGAATATTGAAGGCGTGAATTTTATTATCTGTAATACGGATGCGCAATCCCTTGCGCAGAGTCGTGTTCCTAACAAAATTCAGTTAGGACCACATTTGACACAAGGACTTGGTGCCGGTGCTAATCCGAATATCGGAAGACAGGCGACGGAAGAAAGTCTGACAGAAATAAAAAATATTCTCGAAGTAAATACCAAAATGGTTTTTATTACTGCTGGCATGGGTGGTGGAACAGGCACTGGTGGTGCACCCATCATTTCAAAAATATGTAAGGACCTTGGCATACTCACCGTTGGTATTGTAACCACTCCTTTTTCTTATGAAGGAAAGAAGAGACAGATCCAGGCAGAAGAAGGAATCATGATGTTGAAAGAATATGTCGACACATTACTCGTGATCAGCAACGACAAATTGCGTCATCAGTTTGGTAATTTGAAAATGAAAGAAGCTTTTGCAAAAGCCGACAATGTACTTGCAACTGCAGCAAAATGCATCACAGATGTAATCAACAGCACTGGTCAGATCAATGTTGACTTTGCCGATGTATGTACGGTTATGCGTAACGGTGGCGTTGCAATACTTGGTAGCGCGTCGGCATCCGGAGAAGATCGCGCATATAAAGCAATCACTGAAGCGTTGAATTCTCCATTATTAAATGATAATGAAATCAGCGGTGCAAAATGGATTTTAATTAATATCAATTCATCTGAAGGTGAACATGAATTCACGATGGATGAAGTTGAGATCATTCAAAATCATTTGCTCAGCAAAGCCGGAGAAAATACAGATATCATTCTTGGATTAGGTTATGATGATGGATTAGGATCCGATATCGGCATCACCATCATTGCAACCGGCTTTGAATATAAAGATCCGTTTGCGAAAAAAATTACTGTGCCCGTTCCAGAGAACAATGGAAAAATAGTAATGACCCTTATGCCCGATGTAGAACAAAATGTACAAAGGCCTGCGCTTACCTCAGAAGAAACCAAAAAAGAAGAACAGCCTGCAGTGATCCTGGTTGATGAAATGCAACCCACATTGATGGAGATCGAAGTCGTTCAATCCAACACACCTGGGGTTTTTACGAATGAACTTGCTAGTAAAAACACTGTTGAAAACCAGGTGGAGAAAAATGTAGTGGAAGAAAAAACGGAATGGATACTTTCGCATCACTCTGTCTCCACTAAAGAAGAAAAAATTCCAGTAAAAAATGCTGAAACGAATTCTCCGGTACCTGCAGTATCTGGAGGATACCTTGCAAGGCCATCCAATATCTATGCGGAAGACCAGGGATCAGAACGAAAACAATCCATACCTGAACACTCCCCTGTGAAGGATCAAATCTTGAATACGGGTGCTTCAATTAATCCGGCGAAGGAAGAGGAATCTTCCCCCGATATGCAGATTGTATTTAGAGATGATATTCCAGCGGCGGATGTGCCTCGGGCCCATCAGACTCAACATTTCGTCATGGCCAATCAACATGCTGAGGAGCCTGCTATGCAGGACGAAGCTGAAGAACTTAAGCGCCGTGCAGCAGAGAGAATAAACAAGTTGCGCAACCTGTCATTCAACATCAATGCTGCAGATCCGAACAACGAGTTTGAAACAGTGCCGGCATACATCCGCCGTAATCTGGAATTGAATAATACTACCGCCAATGTCGAAAACTTCTACAGCAACTACGAAGTGAAAACCGACAATAATAACAATTCAGAAATCAGTACTATCAATACTTTCCTCGACGGAAAGAAACCAGATTAATATTATTACCTGCTTACATTGTTTGTTTTTAGTTGTTTATTTTCCCCCTGGTTTTCCGGGGGGACTTTTTTTATGCTGAACGCTGAACGCATGACGCCAAACGCGAGCAAACATTCTGAATTACGTTTAGCGTTTAGCGTTATGCTTTCAGCGTTCGGCATTTGGCGTACTTTTGCTCTTTAATATTTGCATATGGCTACTATTCTCATTACCGGCGGAAGCGGATTGATAGGAAATGCATTGACGAAATTATTTGTGGAAAGAAAATTTGATGTTATCATTCTTTCAAGGAATAATAATAAAGAAATCAACGGCGCGAAGACTGCATTGTGGGACATCGAAAAACAAAAAATTGATGAAGATGCAATCCGGCAAGCGGATTATATCATACATCTCGCAGGTGCCAACGTGGGTGATAAACGCTGGACAAAAAAAAGGAAAAAGGAAATTGTTGATAGCCGTACAAAAAGTAGCGCACTTATTGTGAAAGCGCTGAAAGAAATTCCCAATAAAGTAAAAGTTGTTGTGAGTGCTTCCGCTACAGGTTGGTATGAAGAAACACCCTTATCCAATCAAACAGATATCAGAAGAACAGAAACAGAACCTGCTAATAAAGATTTTTTGGGTGAAACATGCCGCTTATGGGAAGAAAGCATCGACCCCATAACGGGGATGAACATACGATTGGTAAAACTTCGCACAGGCATTGTATTGAGCAACGAAGGAGGCGCGTTTCCTGAATTCAAGAAACCGCTACGCTTTGGGATTGCAGCAGTATTGGGAAATGGAAAACAAATCATACCCTGGATACATATCGACGATCTGTGTAGGATTTACCTCGAAGCAATCACAAATGAAAGTTTACATGGTGTATATAATGCCGTTGCTCCACGACCAGTGGATAATAAAACATTTGTCACCAGTCTCGCAAAAAAAATAAAAGGAAAATTTTTCATTCCCTTCTACGTACCATCTTTTATGCTCAAAATTATTTTGGGAGAAATGAGTATTGAAGTATTGAAGAGTGTAAATGTAAGTGCGGAAAAAATAAAAAGCACCGGGTTTCAATTTCTATATCCTACTATTGATGCGGCATTTGAGCAACTCATTTTGAACCATGATTAAAGGATTGAAGGATTGCATGAACAAGATCCTTCGAAATAACTGATGGATATTTGTCATTTCAGCCGATCTTATTCATGTCAATCCTTCAATCCTTTAATCATGGTTCAAACACGTAATCCTTCCTTTAATTTTTCTTATCCGTAGAAAGTTTTGATGCGGGCAATTTTGTTTTTTCCTGAATTGGTTGTGTAAACAATGTAGCGTTTGCTTTCGCCGGATCACCCTGGTACACCCAACTGATATGAGTTACATATTTATTGAATACGTTACTGACCTCACTCGCAGAAATTTTTTTAATATCGGAATTGATAGTAACCGACCTGTGCCAGTTATTATGCAAAATTTCATTCGCTGCAAGAGACGCAGCCTGCGCGTTATTGGTTTCTTGTTTTTGAAAGAATGATGTAAGATAACTTGTCTTCATATCTTTCACTTCTTCAGAGGTAAATCCTTCTCTCCTTGTCTTTGCGATTAATGCATCCGTTATTTCAATATATTTATTGGGATTGGTTGTCGACACATCTATATTAAACGAAGAAGTGAGTCCGCCATCGAGATAAGTATAAGGCGCGTACGACAAACCATTTTTTGAACGAACGTCGAGATAGTGGCGATCATAAAAAATTCTTGATGCCAATACAAATGCGTTGAAGTCCGGTGTGCCGGGTAATGGCGCACTCGTTACGCCCTGGATATAATTGGTGGCTAATTCTTTTTTCTCGGGCTTAAAGGAATTTTGTGAAGGATTGAATGTTTCTTTTTTTAACGCGAAAGGTTTTCCATCGGGAATTGCCGCAAGTAGTGCCTGAATTTTTTGTTCAAGCACTGATCGTTCTATTTCTCCAACAACAACGATCAATAACCGGGATTTTGTTAGTATGGATTGATAATAAGCCTTTGTTTCTTCAGGCGTGAGTTTTGAAACGGTTGCTTCGGATCCCTCGGGATCTTTCGAATAATTTTTTCCTGCAAATGTAACCTGCCTCGCAAATTTGCTAATTGAATAATCAGGATCTGATCCCTGTGCTTTCAAACTGTTGATGGCATCTTGTTTTGTCCGCTCAAATTCTTTTTTATCAAATAAAGGAATGGTTAGCGCATCGACGTATAAAGGCCACACCACATCAAAATCGCTTTTGATACAATTCATGGTAAATGTCGCATAATCCATGCCGTTACTACCATACACCTGTGCGCTTACTTTATCGAGTTTATTTTTGAAACTATTCTTATCATCTTTAACGGTTCCGCATTCTGTAAGGGCGCTCATCGCAAGACTTTCAATGCCGGCCTTGTCCGCCGGATAATTTTGCACCCCACCTTTAATGATGGTTTGAATTTCGACGATCTCGTTTCCGCTCGGTTGTACAATTACTTTTACTCCACTTACTGTCATTTCATATGGATCTTTTGCCTGGGCAAAAAGCATTGTGTTAGCACATAGGAAACTAAAAAATGCCAAGAAATATTTTGCCTTTTTATTGATCACTATCATGATTCAAATATTTTTTAATTCAGAGAGTTGGTTTGAAGATTGCCGACGCATTCAGGGCTTTATTCATTTCTGGATTGATGATCATGCCCGCGATATAAGATTTGCCCGTGATATATTTGTTGACATACCGTTGAATATCTTCTCTTGTTACTTTCATACAATTACTCAAATAATCAGTATTGTAATCAAGAGACGTGCTGCACCATGAATAGGTCAATTGATTTGGAAGACTTGAAGGTTTTTCCTGCGCACGGATATCATTTCGGCGAATCGTTTGCTTTGCATCTTCCAATTGTTCATCCGTGAAATAATCATTTTGTGCCCACATGCTTACCTGGTGAAGAACTTCATCATTGCATTCCTTTAATTTATTTGGATTAGGAACTACAAATACATTGATCGGTCCGACGTATTTATCAGCGCTATAACTAACACTTGCATAAGTTGCCAGTCCCTTGTCCACAAGAGCCTGTTGCCATTTTGAAGAATTCATTTTTAAAATTGTGTTGAACACATCTGCAGCAATCATCGACGCGGAATCGTGCCGGTAGTCGGGCCCTTGCCACCAGTACATTACGTAAGGAGTTTGCGCGATCGAAGATTCTTTCACAAAATATTGAGTTGCTTCGATCGGTTTGAAATCAGGAATTGGATATTTTTCAATCGGATTAAATCCGCTGCTGGGCCAATCACCAAAAATTTCTTTGACAAGCGCAAATGATTGCTCATGTTTCACATCTCCACAAATCACGAGCACAGAATTATTGGGATGATAATATTTTCCTTTGATCACCATCATTTTTTCCGGAGTTGCAGTATTAATAATATTATGATCGCCGATTGGATTTTTTCGCGTTAGCAAATCTCCCCATAATTTTTTCTGGCATTCATACCACAATTGAAAACCCGGATCGCTTTCTGCCCTCTGAAATTCTCCATCGACGACCGGTCTTTCCTTTTGCATATCTTCTATACGGTAAATGGGAAATCGAATGGCAACATTCATGAATTGCAGTCCTTGCTTCAAGCTGTCTTTATCAAATGTAAAATAGTAGTTCACTCTTTCAACATTTGTCGACCCGTTGAAATCCATTCCGAGCTCTTGCGTTCTTTTGATAAATTTTTGTTGCGTTGGATAGTCACGATTCGTTTTGAAAAACATATGCTCAAATAAATGTGAAAGTCCACTATATTCAGGACCTTCTGTATAAGCGCCATTTTTAACAGCGATCTCAATCGTTGCCAACGGCACTTTGCTGTTTTCAATAACGACAACTTCTAAACCATTATCTAATTTTTCCCAGAAATAACCGGGCTTCAGACGTGGTTGCGCGATTGCGCCCATTGCCAACGAGACAATAAGTAATGACGATAAGATTTTTTTCATGCAAAATTTTTTTATTCTACAAATTCAATATGCGACAGAAGCAACCTGATTAAGATAAATATGAAAATAATCAATAACCGGCTCGGGCTAACGGAAATTACACGTACGGTTATTGAGGCAAGATTTATCAATACGGGTATAGGATGAGCGTTCTGGCAAGGGGAAATACCTTACAGCAACGCATTTAGTTCTGCGTGTTTGGTGTAAACTTTGGTTGCTTTTGAGGCGGAATTACCAACTGCGGGCTCAAATCTGGTAATGCAGTTTTTATTTTATCAGCCTTATAAACATTTGTGTCGATAAAGTACCATTTCTTTCCCTTGTCCATTGATACAGCAATCAAAGATGTTTCTACTTCCAATTCACCCATCATGGTTTGCATCGTTGTAGTTTGTGGCACGATAGATTGCAACTGATCTTTATAGTTAATAATGGGACCAGGATTTCCGACTAATATTTTTTTGAACTGAACGCCAAATTGTTTCATAGCGGATGCTGCAGAATCAATGTTCGCTTTTAATTTTTCTTTGCCTCCCGTATATGTAATGATGCTTGGATGTACAAATTCTGAAAATGCAATAAAATCGTTTTTGATCAATGCTCTCGCCATATCCATCGCTTGTGCTTTGATGTTTGTTTGTAAATTCTGGCAGAATGAAAAATTCAAAGAGACAGAAAAAATAGTTGTAAGAAATATATTATAGATCGATTTCATTTTTGTTTGATATTATAAATCTGCTTTTCTAAATCGCCAGGTGGTGACTACGTAATAAATAATAAGATAAAGAGCTGCAAGGCCTAAAAAGATGGGGATATGATTTTCCCAATTTTTTTTTGCATCCGGGCTTGTAACGAGTCTCTCGAAAACAGACGGTATTAGTTTATCATTCACTTCTTCGGGAAGATAATTCACCCAGTCCTGGTGGTATTTATTTCGCATGAGTGCAACGATGAATTGTTCCATCACCATATAAATAAAAAATATTCCCATCGACAATCCTGCTCTTCGGATGAACATGCTTAATAGGAACGCAATCGACGAGTAAGAAAGCATCTGCACGAAATAATAAAATAAATACTGGATGTTTTTAAATATCGAAACTCCATCCGGTGCTTTGTTCAATACTGATCCAAAAAAAAGACAGGTCAGAAATACAACAAGCGTTGTTAATATCGAAAGAAGTAATACTTCAAAAATTTTTACGTAAATAAACTGTTTGCGGCTCCATCCGTCAATGATGTTTTGTCGATGGGTCCGATATGTAAATTCATTTGTAGTTAATGTGATGATAAGGATGGCCGGGATTATAAATAGTAGTGAAGAGACCCATGTCACCATTGGCCACACATCGGGAAATGCAAATGGACTTCCGAAGAGACTTTGTCCGCGTACCTTCGGAAAACTATTGTTCCCAAAATCATATATAGAATAGTTGAATGCGGGAATGCTCACAATGGTGATAATAAGCAGTATCCAGAACGTTCTGTAATTTTTTACCTTCATCCATTCTATTTTCAGAGTCTGCCACATCGGTTTTAGTTTAATTGCTTGCGTTATTTGTTAGCTCGATAAATTTTGATTCCAGGCTTTTCTTTTTCAATTGTAAATGATTTAGTACAATTCCTTTTTCGAAACAATACTGATTGATGCTGCCTAAATCCAATGTTCCATTATTGAAAAATACTTGCAGAATGTTTTCATAGTGCTTGACTTGTTTCACTCCGGATAAATCTTTTAGTATGCCAGCAAGTCTTTCTAAATCGCTCGCACCTAATTCAACCAATTCCTCATTCACCAATACTTCGTTCACATTACCTGCAGTGATCAGTTGCCCTTTTTGTAAGATGGCAACATGTGTGCATACTTTTTCTACTTCATCCAGCAGGTGACTGGCAAGCACAATTGTCTTTCCGTTTTTTGAAAGTTGACGAATCATTTGACGAATCTCTGCGATACCAGCAGGATCGAGCCCGTTTGTCGGTTCGTCAAAAACCAGCACTGGCGGATCGCCCAGTAAGCAGGAAGCAATCGCCAATCTTTGTTTCATGCCAAGCGAGTAAGTATTGAATTTCGAATTTTTGCGTTCGGTTAACCTAACGAGCTCCAATACACGCTGAATATCATTTGGATCTTTTCCCTTGATAGCCGCAGCTATTTTTAGATTTCTTTCGCCGGATAAATAGTGATAAAAATTAGGAGTTTCAAGAAGTGTTCCCAGTTGTCTTCGTTGTTTTTCAGAAGGCTGTTCGTCGAACCAGGAATAAGTTCCGCTTGTAGCTTTCAATACATCTGTTACGATTCCTAATAACGTCGTTTTACCGCTGCCGTTAGGACCAAGAATTCCGAATACGGATCCTTCGGGCACTTCAAATGAAACATTATTCAACGCCTTTATTTTTCCATAAAATTTGGTGATACTGTTGAGCGCAAGAATATTTTTCACTTGTGGTTTTTAGTTGGTGATTTGATGAGGTAAAAATAGAAATAAGCTTATAGCCGCAAAAGTTATATAAAAGGTAAATATTTTTCATGATAAATCGACGAAAAATCTCCGATCACTGCAAATCCTTTTCGATTGAACGAAAGGCGATCCAGTTTCAGGTCATCGATATCCGTTTGAAGAACCTTACGGGTATAAGGATTCAATGTGCCTCCGGGTTGTAGCGGCAACGCGTTAAAATCATATTGGTATTCGGGATCACAAATTGTGCCGCGGGGATACATTATTCCCGGTGCGCCTTTGCCGCGGATGTCGAGAAGTTCCGGGTGATCAAGCCCCAGCGTATGGCCGTATTCGTGAGCAGCAGTAGTAGAATTATTCAATAGGTTATCCAGTTTGAAATAACCAGTATTGCATTTCAATCCGTCGACAAAGGAAATATGATTCACGGAAAATTCTTCGATCCTAAAAAAATTAAAACGCGGATTGTCGTTATACCAAACCGTTTCTCTTTTTAGATCCGGCGTATATAAACCCTCGATATCAAACGAAACATGGAATCGCTCCCTTTTGATGCTGACTTGGCCATGCGCTTCGTTCCAATTAGCTGCGATATCATTGGCGACCTGGATGGACAAATCCTTTGTGGCCGCATCACCATAAAAATAAAAAACAGAATGGATAATGACCGTGTTCGATTGATTTACTAATTCAAGTTCGCCCATATTGCCTAAGCTCCAATAAGAAATTTTTATAAAGATACAATGATATTCACTGAGCAAATCAAGTGTGCGGATCTTGAGTAGTGTATAAGTTTGAAAATCCAGAAATATTTCGCGCAGAGCACGCAGAGAAAAGGAGCACGCAGAGTAATCTCTCTCTGTGTGCTCCTTTTCTCTGCGTGCTCTGCGCGAAATTAATTAATGCGCAACCAAAAATTGTGTTACAGAAGAATATTTTGGTGAAGAAATTTTTGCATAATAAATTCCTTGTTGCAATACGTATTGAAAGTTGAGCGAAAATTCAGGTTGTGTCGAGGTTAAACGTGTCACAATCTTTCCGTTGTTATCAAAAATTTCGATAGTATATTTTTCAATGGAAGTCACATTTATTTTTCCAAAAAGAGATCTGCCGTTGGAAGGATTTGGATAAATATTTACTCCGGAAAAAGCTAGATCACATGAGCCAACCTGGATTGTTTTGAAATAATTTGTTTTGCCATCAAGATCAGTTTGCTTTAAACGGAAATAAGAAGTCTGATTGTCCACATTCTCGATCGTGAAAGAATAGTTCTGTGCAATGGAAGAATTGCCCGCACTCTTTACGGTTCCCATATTTTTCCAGGTATTTCCGTCAACACTACGTTCTATCGTAAAATAATCATTATTATTTTCTGAAGCGGTGGACCAATCCAACACAATATCCTTGTGATCGCAGCGACCATTAAAAGACAAAAGATCAACAGGCAGGATAATATTTGTAGTTCTGAAAGTTGCCATCTGCGCAATCCAGTTACCACCTGCACTCGTAAAATTTGAACTATATGAACCTGCTGCTACAACATTTTTGTCCTCAATAATATTGCTATTTGCTGTTGAACGATTGGTAAAACCTGCACCTGTCGAAAGCGTTCCCGACGCACCAATGCTGGCTCCGTACACTAGTTCATTTGTTCCGGTTGTAATCGCTGCACCGCTGCTAACTGCTGCTGAGTTTCCGATTGCTACGGAGTTTTGATCTAAAGGGTTTATCGAACTAACGATACCGGAATATTCAGAAATATAAATTTGAGAGAAACTTGTAGGGGCGCCTGATAATGTCGCTGTAATAGTAATCGCTCCACCACCACCAGTAATATTATATGCATACCAAAGTTCGGCCCTGTAGTTGGCACCATTCCAGTTTGTAGGTCCGTTTATCCTTGCATAAGAATTTCCTTTGGTATCGGTCACTGAACTGACACTTCTGGCCTGGTTGTCCCAGTCAACATGTACCACAATCAAATTACCGCTCGTACTCGAAGAAGCGAACGCTTTGGAAATTGTGGTAGCCGTTGTTGTTTGGAAACGCGTTGCTGTTTGTACATGCGTTTGTGCCTTGCCGTGAATGGCGATCACAAACAAAATGCTAAACAGTATGTATACACGCCTTTTCATATAATAAGGTTTAATGGTCCGATCAATGCTTCCTGGTATATTGCCAATATGCGCGCCGGACTTCAATAGCTGTATTATCAAAACATTGTAAGGAGAGTGTGAAAATGATTATTCCCAGATTGAACGGTGATTCCAAAAAAGAGACAATTCTTAATTTGAAGTGGACTCAATCGAGGGGCAACTCAATTCACCTAAACTAAACGACGGCTAAAGATGATAAGTATTTACCTTTAAATATTTTTTAGCATTTATACGTAACCGTTAGTTTATGCTAAAGGGCCGATTTTTTACCGCATATCAGATTTTCACTAAATAGAAAGATCGTATCGCTGTTCTTTCAACAACTTTCCAAAGGAAGTAGATTCAATTTCTTCGGTTAACACAAATCCCATTTTTTTATAAATATGAGCTGCAGCAAATAATTCATGCGTAGTTAACAAGTAAGAATTTTTGAATTTTTTTTCGTGGAAATAATCCATATAGAGCGCGGCCAATTTTTTTCCCAATCCAATACCACGATAAGCCGGATCGAGGATAAAATAACGCAATTGTGCAGAATTTTTTTTTCTTGCCATTAATAATAAAAAGCCGACAATCTTATTTTGATGCTCGGCCACCCAAACTCTGTCGCGCTGCGGGTTGTATTTTTTATAAAATTCATACAGCCCTTTTGCAACATAGGCTTCGAAACTGATCCCATAACCATATTCTTTTTTGTATAAGTGGCCGTGCATATAAGTTACGTAACCAATATCACCGGCATGCAGTTCGGTCCGGATCTGGATGTCTTCCAACTTATAATTATCCATGTGCGCCGATTTTCTTTTGGAGAATTTGCATGATTGCATTCATATTGCTTATCAATTTGGAAGCTTCCTGGCTTGTAAGCGAAGAAAGTATTTGGCGCGCTTGTTCCTGTGATGCATCGTTTAATTTTAAAAAGATGGCTTTCCCCGATTTTGACAGTGATAAACCAAAAGATCTGAGATCGGAATCTGAACGTGTTCTCTCAACGATTTTCTTCTTTTCAAACTTTGTGATGATACGGCTTACATATCCTTTATCGAGCTTCAGTAATTCAACCAGTTCACGCGCAGTCATACTTTTCCTGGCATGTAGCTCGTACATAATCCGGACTTCCGTCAAGGAAAATTCACTCTGCAAGTATCCTTCATCCAGCAAACCGATTATGCCGGTATAGAACCGGTTGAATGACCTTAGAAAAGCTATTTTATGATCGTGCATAAAACGAATATACTAAATATAGTTGCTTTTGGCAACTATATTTATAAGATTGATAAAATAAAAAATGTCCAATCTTCTTGCTTTCGCTTTGAAAATTGGACATTTAATATTTTAGATAAACCTTAGGCGTTATGAGATCGGCAACTAGCTCCTGCCACTGTAAGTAAATCCACCTTCCATTGGCCATTTGAAAGTGGATTGTAAAGGAATTCTTTTTCCCGTTGCCTGTGATGTTCTTGTTGCTTCGATTATTTCGAGTACATGTAAGGCGTGTTCAACATTGATGCGCGGTTCTTTACCTGTCGCCATGCCTTCGATGATTACTGATGCGCCCATTTCCCAAACATAATTCCCGGCATCGGTTACATAGCGCGTTCCTTTTTCATCTTCAGGAGTGGCGAGATCAACTCCAAAAGGTTTCCAGTCGTAACCTATCAAATGCATACTTCCTTTTGTTCCCACAATAGAAATAGTTGGTTTTTCCTGTCCGGTTCCTTCATGACCATACGGATCGAAATAATTAAATCCGCACATCACATGTGATATGGTTCCGTTACTGTGCTCCATCAAGAGCGCAGCATTATCTTCTGCTTCTACTTTTACAACAGGTTTGTTATCGGTGTGACGCGTTTCTGTAATGATGCTCGTCATTGCAACAACTGATCTTGCAGGTCCTAGTATTCCGGTCAGCGATGCAATATTGTAAACACCAAGATCCGGTAAACTGCCGCCTCCTTTTTCATAGAAGAATGCCGACCATGTGGGACCAAGATGTCCATAGTGCGCCGTTGCCGCTGCAGGCTTGCCGAGTTTTCCATCTTTCACAGCTTGAGCCATGAAAACAAATTGCGGACTTTGTACAACGCAAGGTGCGCCCCATATGCGAAGATTTTTTGATTTGGCAAGTTCCAAAAGTTCTGCTCCTGCTTTGTATGAATTCGCCATCGGTTTTTCACTCCAAACATTTCTTCCGGACTGAATCGCCTGCCTGTTCAGATGTTCATGTTCCTGCATGTTTGTGAGGTTGATCATGAGATCGAAATTGGTGCCGGCGAGCATGTCGGTGATGTTTGGATACCATTTGGGAATATTATATTTCGTTGCTGCTTTTTGTGCACGTTCAGGAATGATATCACAAGTACACACGAGTTCGGCAAAAGGATTTTTTGAAAGATGCGGGAAATACATATTGGAAACACTTCCGCATCCGATCACAGCCACGCGAATTTTTTTATCAGCTTTGAAAAAATTATTCGCCTTTAATATTTGCGGAGCAATTACAGATCCTGCTCCAAGCGCAACAGCTTGTTGAAGAAATTTTTTACGATGTATGGTTTGATTTTTTTCCATGGCAAGAAGCTTTTAGTTATGGAGCTGACTAATGTAAGAAAATTATCAATGTGGAACCATGATTTACATGATTTAAAAAGATTTTGAGGAAAGTTGAAAAGTTGATTGAGTTGAAAAGTTGACTTGTATCCGCAGCTTGTCATTCCGAGCGAGGCGAGGAATCTGTTAAAGCTTCCTTGAGTGTTGAACATTGAGTGTTGATTATTGAATATTTTTTGAATCAGTCAATTTAGATTTCTCGCTTCGCTCGGAATGACAAGCTGCGGATAGAAGTCAACTTTTCAACTTTCCCCAAAATCTATTTAAATCATGTAGATGATGGTTCAATTCCTAACCGGCTTACCCCCCTTCAACACACTCTGTATTCTTTCCATCGTTTTCTTTTCGCCGCAAAGGGATAGGAAGGCTTCTCTTTCAAGATCGAGAATATATTGTTCGCTTACTAACGTAGGTTCACTTAGATCACCGCCGCACATGACGAATGCGAGTTTTTTTGCTACGGTCACGTCGTGATCGGTTGCGTAATTACCGCGCCACATGCCATTGATTCCCGCATATAAAGCACCCAACGCAGATCTTCCTAAAACTTTTACATCGTTTCTTTGAACAGGCATCACATATCCATCATTATAGATTTCAATAACGGCTTGTTTGGCTTCAGAAATTCTTCGTCTCTGGTTGATGCTCACGATATCTCTTCCTTTTTTCAAAATGCCGAGTTCATAAGCTTCAAATCCTGATGTGGAAACTTTAGCCGTGGCGATGGTGATGAAACGATTTTTTAATGTAATGTTTTCCGGTTCGTCTTCATGCATTTCATCTGCGGCTCTTAATGTAAATTCTTTTGTGCCGCCGCCGCCGGGAATTAATCCAACACCTAATTCGACAAGACCGATATAAGTTTCTGCGGCAGGAATAACTTTATCCGAATGCAGACTCAATTCGCAGGCGCCACCCAATGATAAACCATGAGGAGCAACAACTACCGGCACCGCCGAATAACGTGCGCGCATCATCGTATTTTGAAAAAGACGAATGGCCATATCCAATTCATCATATTCCTGTTCAACGGCCAGCATAAAAATCATCCCGACATTTGCACCAGCAGAAAAATTTTGACCTTCATTCGCGATGACCAGTCCTTTATATTTTTCTTCAGCAATACCAATTGATTTTTGAATTCCTTCCAACACTTCGCCGCCGATGGTTCCTAATTTAGTGTACCATTCGAGACCCAATACATCATCACCAAGATGATACAAATTGCAAGCGCTGTTTTTCCAAACTGTTTGATTGGAAAAATTTTTCATCACAATAAACGCCCCCTCCTGGCCTCCCCCGGTGGGGGAGGTATAAATGCCACTCGCCGGCGAATATGCCAATCGATTTCCATTCTCAACTTTATAAAATGATTTAATTCCTTTTGCTAACATCTCATCAACCCATGGCGCAATTTTATATCCCGCTTCACGCATTTTTTTTGCGGTCGATTCAACACCAAATGTGTCCCAACTTTCAAAAGCGCCGATCTCCCAACCAAAGCCAGCCATCATCGCATCATCAACGCGATAAATTTCATCACTGATCTCGGGGATACGGTGAGATATATACGAAAAAAGTCCATAATGAAAATTGCGATAGAATTCTCCTGCCTTATCGGTTCCCTGCATCAATGCTTTCAATCTTGTTTTCAAATCATCAATTGCTTTAGCTGCTTCTACCGACGCAAACTTTGCTTTGCTTCTTGGCTTGTATTCGAAAGTTTTCAGATCGAGTGTAAATATTTCTCTTTCCCCCGAGGCAGTTTTTTTCTTGGCGAAAAAACCCTGGCCGGTTTTATCACCTAACCATTTATTAGCTACGATTTTTTCCAGCCATGCAGGAACGATGAAAGTGTCTCTTGCTTCATCGGCCGGACAATTTTCATAAACGCCCTTTGCAACTTTTAACAACGTATCGATACCGACAACATCTGCTGTGCGAAAGGTTGCTGATTTCGGTCTGCCAATAATTGGTCCCGTCAATGCATCCACTTCATCAATCGTCAATTCCATTTTCTCCATCAATTTAAAAATCGCCATGATGCCGAAAATACCAACACGATTCGCGATAAAGGCCGGAGTATCCTTGCACAGTACGGTTGTTTTACCGAGATACAAATCGCCATAGTGCAATAAGAATTTTACAATTTCGGGATCGGTAAAATTTGTTGGAATAATTTCCAGCAAACGCAGGTAACGAGGCGGATTGAAAAAATGTGTTCCGCAAAAATGTTTTTTGAAATCGTCGCTTCTTCCTTCTGTCATCAGGTGAATCGGAATCCCTGAAGTGTTGGAAGTAATGAGTGTCCCGGGCTTGCGAAATTTTTCCACTTCAGTGAACACAGATTGTTTTATATCGAGTTTTTCTACCACAACTTCAATCACCCAGTCACAACTGGCGATATCTTTCATATTATCCGTAAAATTCCCGGTCTTTATTTTTTTGATAACGTCTTTCGTATAAACAGGGGAAGGATTTGATTTGATCGCTGCAGTCAACGCCTCATTCACAATTCTATTTTTCACGGCCGGATGATCCAATGTCAATTTCTTTGCCTGTTCTGCATCCGTCAGCGCAGTAGGCGCGATATCCAGCAATAAAACCTGGATGCCAACGCCTGCAAAATGACACGCAATCCTTGATCCCATCACTCCACTTCCCAACACCGCAACTTTTTTAATGATCCTGTTCATGATGTTTATTTTATTTTCTCACTTCATTAGTTAGTTAAACAACTATCTGACTGTGAAATTAAAAAAAAATATCTTCTCTTAAAATTATAAAATTGTTAGTCGTGTTTTAGGTGAAAATTTCTAGGTGCCTATATAGTAAGTTTTTTTTCATCACATAGCCACATAGAAACATAGGGACACATAGAAATTTCAAGTTGCTATACTAACAAATAATTGTTAGCGAATCAGAGCTTCGTTTTTGCAGTAGCTAATGCGCTCCAGTCTATTTCATCCTTTCCTGACGCAACCAGCTCCTGCATATTTTCTTTAAGCAGATTTGCAAGTGGCATTTGCTGATTGGTTGCAGATGCTTGTTGCAAAACCAGGTTCATATCTTTCAAACCAAGTTTCATGGAAAATGCAGCCGGTTCAAATTTTTTTTGAAGGATGATATTCGAGTAGTTATGATAAATCGGCGCGTTGAATATCGTCTGCAATAACATCGACCACATTTTTTGTTCATCGACACCACTTGCCTTAGCTAAGGCGGTACTTTCTCCGATTGCTTCCAATGCTGCGCCAATTAAAAAGTTGCCACAGAGTTTTACAGTGTTGGCCGCAGTAATTTCATCTCCAAAATCCCAAACATTGATTGCCCCTGCGTCTCGTGCAAGCGGTTCAATCTGCTTCCTGATTTTTTCTTCACCACTCAATACAAAATTTATTTTTTTTGCAACAGCGGCATCGGGTCTTCCGAAAACAGGAGACGCCAGGTAATGTTGTTTTTGCTGACGATGTTTTGCATCCAGGTCCTTTGCAGTTTGTGGAAGAATGGTGCTCATCGAAACATGCACCGCTTCTGGTTGAAGATTTTTTATCAACCCACCGTCGCCTTCACAAATAGATTTCAACACCGCATCATCCGAGACAATGGTAAATACCACGGAACATTGTTTTGCAAGTGATGCGACATCCTTTTCCACAATGGCTCCCATTGCAGCCAGTGGTGCGGATTTGGACACAGTACGATTATATACATGAACAGTGTGTCCGCTTTCCACTAAGTTTATTGCCATAGGTGTTCCTAAACTTCCTAAGCCAATGAATCCAATTTTCATGTTTTTTATATTTTAAAAAATAATGTGAGAGTGCGAAAAATGTCTGAACCGGGATTTTAAACGATTTTTCTGATTATACTGATGCCTTCGCCGGAGTAAAATTGTATTTAAAACCTGATGTCTTAGTGGTTCAATTTTTTGAACTATAAAGACACTTAGGAATCAAGAATTTTCAGTTCAATCAGAAAAATCGTTTAAAATTCAGGTTCAGACATTTGTCTACGATACAGTTGCTCCTGCTTCTATTTCATTATCCGGGTTTACAAAGAAAAGTTTGCCTTCGCTGTTCTCCGCCATCAAGATCATTCCGTTGCTTTCAATGCCTCTCATTTTCCTTGGTGCGAGATTGGCAACAACTACAACCTGCTTCCCGATGATCTCTTCTGGCTTAAAATGGAGCGCTATACCGGACACGATTATGCGCTTTTCGGTTCCGAGATCAATTTCAAGTTTCAATAGTTTATCTGCCTTCTCCACTTTTTCAGCAGCAAGAATTTTTCCGGTGCGCAGATCCAGTTTTGCAAAATCGTCATACTGTATTTCTGCTTTCGGTTCCTCAACGACAGTTTTCTTTTCTTCCACGGTTGAATTTTGATTTGGTTTGGTTGCGTTTTTATGTAGTTTCTCTACCTGCGCGGCAATTTCTGCATCTTCAATTTTTCTGAAAAGCAATTCAGGTGGACGCAGGCTATAACCTACGCTGAGCAATTTTAATTTACCCGCATTTTGCCAATCGAGTATTTTATCTACCACTTTCATCAGGTGCAACATTTTTTTCGCTGTATTCGGAAGAAATGGATTTATTAAAATTGCCAGGTTCGCCGTGAGCTGTAAACAAATATGCAAACAGTTATCAATTTGTTTTTGATCGTCGATACTCGTAATAGCTCCCGGTTTGTTGGCAGCTTTTTTCCACGGTTCTTTTTCCTGTAGGTATTTGTTTCCCTTTCTTGAAAGGTCAATTACTTCAAATAATGCTTCCCTGAATTTATATTCTTCCAGCAGGTTTTCAACTTTTGTTTTCGCATCTTCAATATCCCTGATGATTGCCTTATCCGTTGTATCCAGTATTTCATTGTGCAGTGGCGGCACTTTGCCATTACACAGTTTATGCATCAAAACAAAAGCACGGTTCACAAAATTTCCAAATATCGCTACCAGCTCACTATTGTTTCTTTCCTGGAAATCTTTCCATGTAAAATCGTTATCTTTTGTTTCGGGGGCATTTGCGCATAATACATACCGCAACGCGTCTTCACAACCGGGAAAATCTTTTACGTATTCATCTACCCATACCGCCCAGTTGCGGCTGGTTGAAACTTTTTCTCCTTCTATATTTAGAAATTCATTAGCGGGAACATTATCGGGTAACACGAAATTTCCATGTGCTTTCAGCATTGCAGGAAAAATGATACAATGAAAAACGATATTGTCTTTCCCGATGAAATGCACCAGCTTGGTATCTTCCCTGCACCAATAATCTGCCCAATCAGGTGTCAATTCTTTTGTTGCCGAGATATAACCAATCGGCGCGTCAAACCAAACGTATAATACCTTTCCTTCGGTGTTTGGCAACGGCACTTTGATTCCCCAATTGCTGTCTCTCGTCATCGCTCTACTTTGGAGTCCATTGTCGAGCCAGCTTTTGCACTGTCCATATACGTTATTCTTCCATTCCTTATGTCCTTCAATAATCCATTCCTTCAACCAGGATTCATATTGTTGTAATGGAAAATACCAATGCGTCGTTTTCCTTTTTACTGGAACTGCATCACTCAGCGTGCTGCGGGGATTGATCAGTATTTCGGGACTCAATGAAGAACCGCACCTTTCGCACTGATCACCGTATGCGTTTGGATTTCCGCAAATCGGACAGGTGCCAACAATATAACGATCGGCCAAAAAAGTTTTTGCTTTTTCATCATAGAATTGTTCGGTTTCTTTTTCTTCAAACAATCCTTCATCGTATAACTTTTTGAAAAATGCAGAAGCTGTTTCATGATGCACTTTATTCGATGTTCTCGAATATATATCGAATGAAATTCCCATCTGCTCAAGGCTTTCTTTGATAAGCGCATGATATTTATCCACGACCTGCTGCGGCGTGATGCCTTCTTTCATGGCGCGAATGGTAATAGGAACACCATGTTCGTCGCTTCCGCCTACGAATTTGATATCTCTTTTCTGCGCTCTTTGATAACGGACATATATATCCGCTGGAATATAACATCCAGAGAGATGGCCAATATGAAGCGGTCCATTCGCATAGGGTAATGCAGCACTGACTAATATTCTTTTATAATCTTTCATCTTTTGTTCCATGGTATTTCGGGCTGCAAAAATACGCCAAATGTCTGAACTGTGATTTTTGAGATGTATGGGATAACTGGGATAATCAGAAAATACTTATTTGAAAATTGTTAGTCGAAAGTTATCCCAACTATCACATACATCTCAAAAATCACAGTTCAGACAATTTCACATTTGCTTTACCTTTAATCAATGAACCGTAAGCATTTTTTATCCTCAGTTTTTGGTGCAGGAACATTTCTTTCTTTTCCGCGTTTTGTTCGCGATGAGCAAAAAATAGCCAACGATGCGGCAATCATTCCTCCTTATTTAAAAACGGGTGATACAATAGGAATCAGTTGCCCCGCTGGCAATATCACGCTCCTGGAAATCCAGCCTGCTATCACTCAAATCGAAAGCTGGGGATATAAAGTCCGCATAGGCGACACCGTTGGAAGGAAAGATTTTACTTTTGGCGGCACTGATGCCGAACGTGCAAAAGATTTTCAGCAAATGCTTGACGACCCCTCCATCATCGCGATTTTGTGCGCACGCGGTGGTTATGGTTCGATCCGAATTTTAGATCAATTGGATTTTTCTTCATTCGCTAAAAAACCAAAATGGATCATTGGGTTTAGTGATATCACTTTTATTCACGCGCACCTGAACCGGAATTTTAATATTGCGTCTATCCATTCAAAAATGTGCAATAGTTTTCCGGAAGATTGGTCCAGGGCAGAACCGGTACAAATCGACTCGATACTTTCTATTCGAAAAGCATTGTCAGGTGAGCAGATGAAATACAATATCGTTCCTGATATTGCTAATAAGGCGGGTGATGCGACTGGCATGTTGATCGGAGGTAATTTAAAAACGATCGAAACATTATCGGGAACAAAATCCGATTTACAGACGAACGGAAAAATATTATTCGTAGAAGATACCGGCGAATATTTGTATAGTATTGATCGTATGTTTTGGAATTTGAAAAGAACAGGTAAATTAGATAAGCTTGCGGCGCTGATTGTCGGCGGATTTAAAATTAAACCCGATGATCCCGGCGAAGAATTTGGAAGAACACTTACTGACATTGTATTGGAAAAAGTGAAAGATTATAGTTATCCCGTGTGTTTTGGTTTTCCCGTGGGCCATCAAAAAGAAAATTATGCGTTGAAATATGGCGTGAATCACCGCATCCAAATAAATTCAGTGACAGTTAATTTGCATGAAGTATAAATGAATATAAAATCATGGTGAAAACTCCTCCATATTTGCAAAAGGGCGACACGATTGGTATTGTTTGTCCTGCTGGATACATGTCCATTGAAAAAGCGCAAACTTGTATCAACACATTGCAGGAGTGGGGCTATGGCGTGCGGATTGGAAAAACGCTGGGCAGTGAATCACCCAATTATTTTTCCGGTACAGATTCGGAACGGCTCGCAGATTTTCAACAGATGTTAGATGACGACGAAGTGAAAGCGATTTTTTGTGCGCGCGGTGGTTATGGTGTTGGGAGAATTATTGAGGAAATCAACTTTAAAAAATTCAAAAAAAATCCAAAATGGATTATTGGTTATAGTGATATCACCATTTTGCATGCGCATATTTTTTCTAATTATGATATTTCAAGCCTGCATGCGCCGATGGCATCTGCTTTCAATAACGGTGAAAGTCAAAACGAATTTATCGGGTCTTTAAAAAATATATTGGAAGGCGAGAAAATAAAATATGCGATATCAGCTCATGAATTTAATCGAAAAGGAGAGGCAATTGGAGAATTAGTTGGTGGAAATCTCAGTCTGTTGGTTCATATCAACTCCACTTCTTCGGATATAAAAACAAAAGGCAAAATTTTATTCCTGGAAGATGTCGGCGAATATTTATATAATATCGATCGCATGTTTTATCATCTCAAGCGGTCCGACAAGCTGAATAAATTAGCGGGATTGATTATCGGCGGCTTCACCGATATGAAAGATACGGAAAGGCCTTTTGGAAAAACTGCGTACGAACTTATTCATGACATCGTAAAAGATTATAAATACCCGGTGTGTTTTGGATTTCCGGTAAGTCATGAAAAAGAAAATTATGCGTTGAAAGTGGGAGTGGGTTATAAATTAAAAGTAGCGAAGGGCCGGGTAACACTGGAAGAATAATATAAAACACGAAGGCCGGCGTTAGCCGGCCTCGCAGGATAGTTGTCCTCTCATGTGTAGCAGGAAAGAAAACATATCTAAGCTACGTTATTTTTTCTTAAACTGTAACGGGTTGTTTGTCGTGTTGTTTAGGCATTGCTTGTTCCACATTCACTCCCAAACCCTGTGCAATAGCCATTCCCAGCCCGATATCCGCGCGGAAAAAATGACATAACTGACGGTTAACAATTTCATTTTTCTTCGGACCTGCAATTCCACTCATAGCACCTACAATATTGCTTACGAGATTTTTTTTGTCATAGTCGCTTAATACTTCGCGATAAAAAATTCCCGGTTGTGTGTAATGATCGTTTTCGCCTTGTCCATTTCTGTCGTACCAGTCTGCAATATTTGTGTCCAGTTCGATTGGTAAACCCTTGTATTTTTCATCGGGTTTGATGTTGTCAAAACTGTTTGGATAATAATTTGGATTTGCACCTGCATTTCCATCAACGCGCATGAAGCCGTCGCGTTCATAATTATTGATAGCATATGGACATTTATTCACTGGTATCTGCTCGTAGTTTGCACCCAAACGATAACGGTGAGCATCAGGGTAAGAAAGCAATCTTCCCTGCAACATTTTATCAGGAGAATAACTGATACCATCTACAACATGTGCCGGCGCAAACGCGGCTTGTTCCACTTCTGCAAAATAATTCCTGGGGTTTTCATTCAACTCCATGATACCAACATCGATCAGTGGAAATTCTTTTTGTGACCACGTCTTGGTGAGATCAAATGGATTGAATCTATAATTTTTTGCCTGCTCCATTGTCATTACCTGGATCTTAAGATACCATTTCGGAAAATCGCCGCTTTCAATGGCGTTCACTAAATCACGTTGTGCAAAATCAGGATCTTCTCCTTTCATTTTTACGGCTTCGTCATTGACAAAGTTTTTAATTCCCTGGGCGCTTTTGAAATGAAATTTCACCCACACTTGTTCATTTTTGTCATTGATCAGGCTGAAAGTGTGACTTCCGAATCCATGCATGTGACGATAACCATAAGGAGTGCCGCGATCGCTCATCAAAAACATTACCTGGTGCAGGCTTTCAGGATTCAGACTCCAGAAATCCCACATCATGGTTGGACTTTTACAGTTCGTATAAGGATCTCTTTTTTGGGTATGAATAAAATCAGAGAATTTTTTTGGATCCTTGATAAAAAAGATCGGAGTATTGTTGCCCACGAGATCCCAGTTCCCTTCTTCGGTATAAAATTTTATGGCGAAGCCACGTGGATCGCGCTCTGTATCTGCTGAACCTTTTTCACCACCAACAGTAGAGAAACGCAAAAACATTTTTGTTTTCTTACCAACCTGGCTGAACAATTTAGCACGGGTATATTTAGTGATATCGTGGGTAACGATAAAAGTTCCGTACGCCGCACTTCCCTTCGCATGCACCACTCTTTCGGGTATGCGTTCCCGGTTGAAGTGAGCCATTTTTTCGTGCAGAATAAAATCCTGCAACAATAAAGGGCCACGCGCACCTGCGCTCATTGTATCCTCGTGATGATAATAAGGAATGCCTGACGCGGTGGTTAGCTTTTTTTCTTCACTCATAGTATGGTTTTTAAATGATGAACAGATTGTTTACTCGTCACTTCAAATGTCCGTCTTTTTATTGATTGGAAAAATTGATTAATTTTATTATTCAATAGATAATATCTATATCATGACATTCACCCAGCTTGAATACATTATCTCTATCGATACCCACCGGCATTTTGCCAAAGCAGCCGAAAACTGTTTTGTGACCCAGCCCACACTAAGTATGCAGGTGCAAAAACTGGAAGAGGAATTAGGTCTTTTGATATTTGACCGAAGTAAACTGCCCGTTATTCCTACTGCAGCCGGCGCAGAAATAATCGAGCAGGCCAGAAAGATCCTTTCGGAAAAAAACAGGGTTCTTGAAATTGTTCAGCATAAAAAAGATACGCTGAATGGTGAATTGCGGATCGGCATCATTCCAACATTGGCGCCTTATCTCTTACCATTATTTGTGCAACGGTTCACCAAAAAATATCCAAAAATAAAAATGATCGTGCATGAAATGACGACAGAGATTGTTGTTTCGAAACTGCGTGAAGGCCGTATCGATGTGGGCATATTGGTAACACCGCTACAGGAAAAAGGAATCCGTGAACATATTTTATTTTATGAGGAACTGCTTGTATATGTGTCTGAGAAGAATGGTCTTTATAAAAAGAATTACATCCTCGCAAAAGATATTGATCCGAATAAATTGTGGTTATTGGAAGAAGGACATTGTTTCCGCTCTCAGATTGTCAACCTTTGCGAATTATTGCGAGTGAGCCGGGAGGAAAGTCATTTTGATTATGAGGCTGGAAGTTTTGAAACATTGCGGCGCATGGTGGAGTTGAATGAAGGCATCACCATTTTACCAGAGTTGGCGGCGATGGATTTTACGCCACGTCAACAAAGATTGATCCGCCATTTTAAAAAACCAGCGCCTATGCGTGAGGTGAGCCTGGTCGTTCACCGCGATTTTGTAAAGAAGAGATTGATAGAAGCATTGAAGCAGGAAATCATTGATATTGTTCCGCAAAAAATCAAACAAAATAAAAATTTTCATGTGGTTCCCATTTGATTAGTCGAGTAGTCGATTAGTTGATTTGTCGATTGGTCACTAGGTTAATAAGTTGACATATAAACGATGAAAACATTATTGTTTGCGCAGCTCCGAACTATAATCGACCAATCGACTACTCAACAAGTCGCACATTAAATTTTACCGTATTTTGCGCTTTTTGGTTACACAATCATTATAAGATTATGAGCAACCTGCGAAAGATTTTGTTGTCAGTGCTTGGAGAGAGAAAATATTTATCATTGCTGGCTTCATCTTTTCAAAAATTATATAAAGCCGGAAAACTGGGTATTGAGTACCAGGATATCTATTTTTTGAAATCAATTGTTGGTGAAGGGAATTATTGTGTTGATATCGGCGCGCATCTCGGGTACTACACCATGGAATTAAGCAGACTGGTAAAATCGGAGGGCAAAGTGCTGGCGGTGGAGCCGATGACAAAATTCAATCGCACCCTGCAAAATATGCTTGAAAAAAAAGGAATTCGAAATGTTGAAATTTTCCAGGTCGCACTTGGAGGGAAAGGCGACTTTGTAGAAATGGGAATTCCGAAAGTGGACAAAATGAAAAAGTTCGGTTATGCAAGAGTGATAGAATCGAATACTTCTTTGAACTATATCGAATCGGAAAAAGTTAAAAACGAAAGCGGCGATCATCTTTTTGAAAACCTGCCGCGACTTGATTTTATAAAATGCGATGTAGAGGGATTGGAAGTGCAAGTATTTAGTTCAATGTTGAAGACAATTGCAAAACATCAGCCCATACTACTTTGTGAACTTGCTCAAAAAGAGGAGCGGATTAAATTATTCGAAATGATTTCTCCTTTTTCCTACAATATTTTTTATTTGGAAAATAAGATGCTGCATCGAATGGATGTGAATTCAGACAAACATCCAGTTTCGCATAATCATTATTTTATTCCGGCAAAGCAGCAGGAGAGGCTAAGTGCGTTTATTCGATAGGGAACGCGGAAGGCTGGACGCTGAACGCTAAACGCATAACGCCGTTTAAATTCGTAAAATGTTTACGATACATTGCACGCGTTATGCGTTATGCGTTATGCGTTTAGCGTTCAGCGTTCAAGCAGCGAATCAAGTTTCTGATGAAACAAAGGAAAATCATTTAGATTATTGTGGCTTCCGTTTTTCATTATCACAAATTCATCATTCTTTTTTAACACGGATTTTAATTGTTCCGCATTACTTAGGGGAACAATGCCATCATCAGTTCCGTGAAAGATAATCACCGGGGCAGTCACTTTTTCCAAGAATTCATAGGTAGGTAAACGATAGTGTACGATTCGTTTTATTGGATAAATAGGTAGATAATGTGATATCAGTGAAGTCATGCTGTAGTAGGGAGTTTCGAGAATAAGATATTTGCTATCTCGTATCGATGCGAGTTGAGCGGCGATGCCTGTGCCCATACTTTTTCCGTAGATAATAATATTTGCCGGATCATATTTTGTTCTTGCCAATTTATACAATTGCAATGCGCAATCATACAAACGTTGTTCTGAGAATTTGCCGGTGCTCTTACCAAAACCAGGATAGTCGATCATCCATACTTCATAATTTTTTCCCGTAAAGTTGGGAGCATATTTCGCATACCAGCTGATATTTTTCCGGTTGCCGTGAAAATATAATACTACGCCTTTTGGAGTAGAATCCTTTGCACTGAATTGGATGATATTAAAATTCGTTTCGGCATTGTACGGGATATTGATTTCTTTATGCGGATAATTGAAGTCGTATTTTTTATTTTTCTCGATCGTAAGGGGATGAAACAACATATAATCCTGCAGATAATACAATGCAATACCAATTACGGCATAGAGAAGAAGCAATACTTTTATCCAACGAAATAATTTTTTCTTTTTTTGTTTTCTTTCAAGAGGCGTAAGCATCAATATTATTTGCGGGCAAAGATAGTCTGAACAGGGATTTGTCTGAACTTGGATTTATGGGA
>JAFDYD010000035.1:0-29622 GCA_018267615.1 Bacteroidota bacterium
TCTCCGCTCTTTTTCAAAACAACTCAACCTTCCTAGCATCACCCAACAAGTCCCAACGCAAGAAACGCAATTCCAACAATCGTCAACACAAGACCTCCATACCATAATGGTTTTCTCTTTGTAAGAATAGCAATGGCAGATACCGCAATCGCAATTTGAAATATGGTAACAGCCTTTGAAAGTGTAACGTGAATGCCTAAGTGCTTTTCGGAATTTTTTTCATAATCTTCTGCCTTTGTTTTGATGGCTTCCTTCTCTTTTTCATAACGTTCCATGGCTTCTTTATTACCATCTGCAGATGCCTTACCTGGCAGATTTTGCAGAATGATCGCCGTTGAAGAAGCGATCTCGGATTTAATGCTTTTCGATTGATAATAATTCCATTGATCGGAGGATTTGATTTGTTCGATCAGCGCTTCATTCACATGATGCCCGCTAAGTAATCCGGCAATAGCAGCCAGTACTGCCATGAAAGCGGTCGATAGCGCCACATACAACGTCCATTTGTCTTTTTCTTCACGCAATTTTTCTTCCGCTTCCTCATGAATTTTTTCCTGGAGATGTTCGGTTGGCACTTCCATTTCTTCCATAGTCAGCAATTTGAAAAACTAAATTAATTTTTATCTATCGCATTTCAACTGGTTGCATCAATATAACATCTGGATAACATATTTATTTTTACATACCTTTAAGATCGTGTGTTTTTGTTTGAATTTTTAACCTGGTTTCATTATGCAATCAATCCGAAAATATCATTTTCCCATTTTTCTTTTTTTGATTTTTATTTCAACGCGTATCTATGCACAAGATCGTTTGAATGGAAGAACCTTTTCCACTAGGTCTTCTGTCATGGCGCAGCATGGAATGGCTTGCACGAGTCAGCCATTGGCTACGCAAGCTGCAATCGACGTGTTAAAAAAAGGCGGGACTGCTGTTGATGCGGCCATTGCAGCCAATGCGGTACTTGGCGTTACCGAACCGGAAATGAATGGTATCGGCGGTGATCTTTTTGCAATCGTATACGATGCGAAAACAAAAAAATTATATGGACTGAATGCATCTGGCCGATCTCCCTATTCGCTTACATTGGAAGAATTTAAAAAACGTGGATTGGATTTTGTACCGGTTGATGGTCCGTTATCAGTTTCAGTGCCGGGTTGCGTTGATGGATGGTTCACCTTGCATAATAAATTTGGAAAACTTCCGGTAAAAGATCTTTTGCAATATGCAATTCTGTACGCACGAAATGGTTTTGTAGTGGCAGATGAAACGGCATATTACTGGAACCTCCTGGAAAATAAACTACGGAAATATCCAAATACTGCGTCTGTGTATTTGCCAGGGGGAAAGCCGTTGAATCGCGGAGAAATATTTAAGAATCCGGATCTGGCAAACTCGCTCGAGAAAATAGCCAATGGTGGTCGCGATGCTTTTTATAAAGGCGATATCGCAAAAGCGATCGACGTGTACATGAAAAAAAATGGTGGCTATCTAACTACAAAAGATCTTGCTGATCACACATCCACTTGGGTTGAACCTGTTTCCACAACATATCGGGGTTATCGTGTTTGGGAAATACCACCAAATGGACAGGGCATCGCTGCATTAGAAATGTTGAATATTCTCGAGGGTTTTGATTTTAGTAAAATACAATATGGAAGTCCCGAGCATGTTCATTTGTTCGTTGAAGCAAAAAAACTTGCCTACGAGGATCGCGCAAAATATTATGCAGATATGGAATTCGCGAAAGTGCCTGTTGAGCAATTGATATCAAAAAAATATGCCGATGAAAGACGCAAGCTGATAAAAATGGATAGGGCTTCAGATAGTTTCACCGCAGGAGATGCACCACTCGCACATGGGGAAACAATTTATATGACGGTTGCAGACGACGAAGGAAATATGGTTTCGCTGATACAAAGTAATTCCGCTGCCTTTGGTTCAGGTATGGCACCTGATGGTCTCGGATTTGTATTGCAGAATCGCGGCACACTTTTTAATTTATCGACTGGAATGAACAATACATATATGCCGCATAAAAGACCTTTTCATACCATCATCCCCTCATTCGTTACAAAAGATGACAAACCATTTATGAGTTTTGGTGTGATGGGCGGCGGCTTTCAACCGCTCGGACATGTGGAGATATTAATGAACATGATTGATTTTGGAATGAACGAACAAGAAGCAGGAGATGCACCGCGTATCGATCACCAGGGTTCATCAGAACCGACAGGCAAAACAAAGAATGGTGTAGGAACAATTTATTTGGAATCGGGTTTTCCGATTGCAACAATTCGCAGGCTCACTGAACTGGGTCATAACGTTGGCACACAAGCGCCGGGAAATTTTGGAGGATACCAGTGCATCCGTTTTGATCCAGTGCATAAAATTTATTTTGGCGCATCTGATCCGAGGAAAGATGGAATGGCGGCGGGTTATTGAGAGTGTTGATCGATTTGATAAGTCGATAAGTTTTGAACCATGATGAAAAGGATTGAAGGATTACCATGAAGGTTTATTAATTTCTACAGTATCGATCAATAATCCTTTCGTTGTTTGTAAACTTCATGGTAATCCTTCAATCCTTTTCATCATGGTTCAAAACTTATCAACTAATCAACCTTTCCCTCAACCACGCTCTCTTTCACTTTTTTTCTCTCGCCTCTATTTGCTCTTGCCATGCGTGAGTAAACGGAAAGATCACGATCGTATAAGAATCGAAATAGTAATCCGGTATAAGAAGTGTGATATCCCAAGCTGCTATAATAGGGATCAGCAATTTTTTTCACCTTTGGTAATTTATTCCAGGGAACAGAAGGGAAATCGTGATGCTCATTATGATAACCCACATTCAGGTTCACCGAATTCAAAACTCCATAATAACTTTTTGTTTCCTGGTCACCGTGGGTAAGAAAATGTTCTTGTACCCATCTTGCTCCCAGCGGATGCAATCCAACAGAAAAGAAAAAACTCATTGTTAAATATGCTGTGGCTTTCCATCCAAAAAAATAAATAAAGAAGCCCATAAAGGTGAACTGTACAACCATATTCAGAACAGTCCATTTATCCATCAATGAAATTTCTTTCAGTCGAACCGGTCGTATCATCTGAAATATCGGGTAGAATAAAAGCCATATTGCTTTTCCCAAAGTAGAATTATTTATCAGCGCACCTTCCCAACGGTAAGGCATATCCGCATCCAGTTCTTCAACACCCTGGTAGGAATGATGCTTGAGATGATATTTCTGAAATGAAACTGAACTCGGAAAAACCAGCGGTAGGTTAGCGACAATTCCTGCGAGCGTATTGAATGCTCTTTTTTTGAAGAGAAGATTATGCGCGCATTCGTGGATACAAACAAACAAAGTATGACAGGCGAAGGCGCCACCAAAATAAGCAACAGCCAATATCAACCACCATGATTGGTCGCGCAAAAACCACGAAAGCGTCAATTGAAACCCTACGCAGAAAAGGATAACAAAAAAAGTATAAGGATTTTTGCCAATCAGTTTTCTTATTTCAGGATGTTCGGCAATGATCTCTTTGGTCCGCGATTTATGCGGTTCACTTTCCATACTCCACTTGAAACCAGTGAGTTTACTCATATTTAAATGTATTGACCAAATTCGAAGATATGCAAAATGTTTGGTTCGGAAGCGGCCGGATTTTGAGGTAATGAGCCCATTTTCCTTTGTGCCTTGGTCGTTCAAAAATAGATTGAACCACTAAGGCACAAAGGGAAACTTTAAAGACTTTCAGTTATTATCGGTGAGGATTCCCGAATTTTTTCGCAACAACATGTGATTTTTTTGCAAATCTTTAGACTAATAATAAAACCCTGTTATTTCCAACATGGAAGATCAAGCTCAAAAGAAAGATTTTTTAACCCTGATTGAAGAAAATAAAGGGATAATTATAAAAATATGCAACTCTTATTGCCGTGACTTGAACGACCGGGAAGATTTGACGCAGGAAATAATTTATGCGTTATGGAAGTCGGGTAACAATTTTAAAGGACAAAGTAAATTTTCTACGTGGATGTATCGTGTTGCACTGAATGTTGCAATTTCTTCTTATAGAAAAAAAGAAAAATCAAATGCGGTGATCCCTTTAAATACAAGTCATATTGATATTGAAGATAAAATAGATGATGCAGAAGAAACGGAAAAAAAAGTTGTTCACCTGCAACAACTCATCAACGAAATGAAAGAGCTGGACAGAGCCCTGACACTATTATATTTTGAAGAAAAGAGTTACCAGGAAATAGCAGAAATTCTCGGTATTAGCGAAACGAATGTGGCTACGCGCATCAATCGTATCAAAATAAAATTGAAACAAAAATTTTCAACGATTAATAATTAAAATATGGAAGACATCGAAATGAAGAACATGTGGAAGGTGTACGATCAGATGATCGAACAATCAAAAGTACTCAACCTTCAATCCTGGGCGCTGAACCTTAGTTGTTTTGAAACATTACAAACGCAAAAAGCAAAATCAAAACTGCGAGCGTTGATATTACCTAAAATGGTAGTGATACTGTTAGGTATTGGATGGGCATTATTTGTGGGATTTATTTTTTACTATACATTGTCGCAAACCATTATCGCAATTTCATTAGCAGCGATTTTGATTTTGACCGTAATAGGAATCATCACTTATATTCACGACATCACCATTATTACACAAATTAATTATAGTGAATCGATCATTACAACTCAGAAAAAAATTGCCACTTTACAATCATCCATCATTAATAGTATCCGGATATCATGGCTACAGCTTCCGTTTTATACGTTATGCTTTATCCCGAATAAACTTGCATTATCTGGTGGCTTTAAATTTTGGATAATTCAAACAATCGTAACAGCAGTATCGATTTGGCTGGCGGTTGTGTTATTCAAAAATATTTCTTTGAAAAATATAAATAAGAAATGGGTGAAAGGTTTTATGAGAGGCTACGGGCTCAATCGTGTTTCCAAAGCGATGGAATTTATTAATGAGATAGAAGAATTTAAAAAGGATAACGTGTAAAAACGTAAAGAGGCAATCAATCTTGGTAGAGGCCGGTTTGAAATTCCTATGTGTAGCTATGTGCCTACTGTGCCTATGCGGTGAAAAAAATTTACCATATAGGGACATAGTTACACATATGAATTTCAGACTGATCTACTCTCTCGGTCTTTCAGATAATGAAGAATAAGAACAAATTTGTATATTTTTATTCCCAGGACCAACAACCGCTAAAATGGAAGAACAAAATACCGGCGAAGCGTTAAAGAATATTGCGCTCGCTAAATCGGAGCCAGATCAAAAAAAAATGGAGATCGTATCAAAACGTGATTGGAAAGAATATGTCGGAGAATCCTTGTTGATTATTTTTAGCGTTGTGCTCGCATTGATATTAACCGAGCTGGTCAATAAAGCAAATGAAAACAAACAGATCAAAGAACTAATTCGCAATGTTCGTGATGAACTGGTGCACAATAGTAGCGATGTAAAAAAACAATACGACTATCATCAAACTGTTTTGCAAAAAATAGATTCGGCTTTGTCTCATCCCGACTTTGCAAAACAGATTATAACCAATAATGAATTTCATCTGGAGCTGATTGTCGATCATGGAATTTTGTACGGAAATATTGAAGATGTGGCATGGCAGCTAGCCAGGAGTCGAAATATTTATTCTCACCTGGGTATTCAAACATTATCGTTGCTCACGGCAATATACGATGATCAATATAAGATTACCAAAGTAGAAGATGAGATTGGAAAAATCATTTTAAATCCGGATTCTAGAAAACCGGAGAACATCCGCCTGACTTTGCTTTTAATCAGAGATAATTTTCGTGGATGGGCCACATACAGGGTGCCCGAGTTGCTAAACCGATACCAGAAAGCGATCGCTATCTTGGGAGCCGACGATAGAGAATAATCATACGAAAACCAATAAGCAATTTTTTATTAGTAGATTTATCATGCGCTAAAGATTTGCCATACAACCAATCGTCGATCTCAATGGATCAATTGCAACTGACAGGAGGAGCAAGAATTGGCTTGCTGCATGCAAGCTGGCCATTTTCCCGGTTAACTGTTACGAAAGACAGGTTGGATTTGAGCGCTTCACTGATCGGCACTTTTTCTTTTACACGCGATCAGATTATTTCTATAGAACCATGCGGTGTTATTCCACTGCTTAACCGTGGTATCAGGATCAATCACACAGTAGTCAACTACAATGAAAGAATAATTTTTACCTGCGGAATGGCCCCGGAAAAAATTATTGAAAAAATTCGGGAATCCGGATTTATGGATCAACCGGCATCTGCTATCGATCCGCAGATCAAAAACGATGTGATGGAACAACAAAAGCAGGGTGGATTTCCGATTAAAGTTCCTGTAGCCATTTCCGTTGTCGTAATCTGGATCACACTATTTTTTATTGATGGAATTAATTATTTAAGAAACGAACAAAATCCATTTCCTTTTGGCAAAGGAATTTTGTTGGCAATAGGATTTCTGCTGATCGTTTCAACCCTTACCCTTTTTTCAAGAGGATTTCAAAAAATGATTTTAAAAGATGTAAGAGATATTAAAGAAGTAAATCGGTTTTTATATTTTGTAATTATGCTTTGTGGTTTTATGCTGATTGTGATATTCATTTCACAACGGCGGATGATGTGAAAGATATGGTGACTTCTAGCGATTACTATGTGCACCTATGTTTCTATGTGCCTATGTGGTGAAAAAAAAACTACACTGTCAAGACTTTTTTTCACCACATAGGCACATAGAAACATAGGTGCACATAGATAAGTATAAGGTTAAATTCAAAAAAAGAAATCATTTCTTAAATCCAATTCTCTCTCTGCTATCCCATCGCCTTTTTGCAGCATCTTCATCTAACAAATTTTCCATCGCATCATAAATTTGACTGAGCTGAACATCATGCTCGCCGAGTCGATCTATTATTTCTTTGAATTGAGTTCTCAAATCCGTTTGTTGCAATGCCATTCTCCTGATTTCTACAAAGGCTCTCATAATAGCGATATTCATATCAATAGCAATGTCGGAATGCAATACACTACTTAACATCGCGATACCTTGTTCGGTAAAGGCATAAGGCAAATATTTGCTATGTTGCCCCCTTCCGGGTTTTACAATTTTATTTTTCAACTCAAGATTATATGCGCTATTCTCTAAGGTTTCAAATTGAAACCTTAGAGAATCATATTCTTCCTGTGTAAGCTGAAACATACAATCTTCAGGGAATCGTTTCAGGTTACGCTTCACCGAAAGATTCAGCACCTTCGTTTCGCTTTTATATAAGGCAGCCAAGTCCCTGTCGAGCATTACACGCTCACCACGCAATTCGTAAATTCTGTTTTGAATACTTCTGATAATTTCCATATAGATAAGATTATTGGGCCACGCAATGTAAATATTAATTGATCTGGTGAGATGAGGTTTTCGCCCTACGGAGAAAGTATTAATACCTGATAATGATCTTATATAAAAAGACAACTCCGCAAAGAAAATTTTTTCTATGCGGCGTTAGTATTACAGTGCTTTTCGTAGCCTCGCCCAGAATCGAACTGGGATATCAAGTTCCGGAGACTTGCGTACTATCCATTGTACTACGAGGCCAATTTATTTGAATAATCCCTGCACATTGATGCTGAATATTTTTACAGCGATGGCGAGCAAAATTACACCAAAAAATTTACGTACTGCAACCATTCCACCTGGTCCGAGAATTCTTTCCAAAAAATCCAGTGATCTCAAAACAATGTATATAATTATCAGGTTGAGCAGGATTGCAATTAATATCGTTGTCTCATCATAATTGGCCTTTAACGACATGATTGTTGTAAGCGTTCCGGAACCTGCGATCAAAGGAAATGCAATCGGCACCATAATACTTGCCTTGGCATTTTTATCACTTTTGAAAAATTCAATGCCTAGCACCATTTCCAATCCTAAAATAAAAATCACAATTGAGCCGCCAACCGCGAATGAATGATTGTCTACTCCGAGTATGCTTAAAAATTTTTCTCCGACAAAAAGAAATAAGATCATCAATCCGCCGGAGATCAGTGTCGCTTTCAATTCGGACATACCGCCAAGTTTTTTCTTGTACGACAATAACAATGGAATGGAACCGACAATATCAATAACTGCAAAAAGCGTAAAGCTTACGGTGAGCAAGGCATTTAGATCGATATTCATATCGGAGTTTTAATGATTGAATTTAATAACTGGGCTTATGTGTTTCTTTCGGTGTTGGAATATTAGAAAGCATTTCATACCGTAATTCATGATCATCGCTCGTAATGCGTACAACACATCCATAGTGCAAAGAAAAACGATTAAATGAATCTGGCAACGGAGTTTTGGTGATATGTGAAAGAATACTTCGAAGAACCCCTCCGTGTGCAATGATCGCCACATCTGCGTTTGCAGCACTGATATTGGAAAAACAATTTCTTACCCTTTCATATAAGTCGATATAGCTCTCTCCACCGGGGATGCTCACACGAACAAAATCATTCATCCACGGATCGATTTCGTTTTTTGGAATATCATTCCACGCTTTCAGTTCCCACTGGCCGCAATTAATTTCCATCAATGCATCATGCAAAAAAATATTTTTATCGGGAAATAAATGTTCAGCAAGTTTTTTGCAACGTATCAGCGGACTCGAATGTACGTGCTTGATCGATGCTGGCAAATATTTTTTTATGATTGCAGCTTCGTCAAAAAAACTTTCCATCACATCAATATCGGATTGGCCGTAACAAATTCCTCTGCTCACGGCTGGAGCCGTATGGCGTACCAGGTAAATCGATTTCATCACTCAAAAATTTTACACGATATATTTCCAAACGATCAACGCACATAAATAAAAAACGAGCTCAGTCACTTGTTGTACTGCGCCGAGGCAATCTCCCGTATAACCACCGATCCATTTTTTAAAATATTTCAGCATTTCATAGGTGATATATCCAACGGGTATGATGATAAAAAGAAATTCCGGCGAAAGCAATGCAAATGGCAACAACCCAAAAATATTCGCCAATAAAAAAGCGCCGATGGATAATTTTTTATTCGCCAACGGTTTTGATTTACCTACATCCGGATTCGTAACATATGTCGAGAATTGAATAAGCCATACAGGTGTCAAACGGCTAAGGCTATGCGCAGTGAGCAGGATTGCAATAAAAAATCGATAGTTATAAAAAATATTACTGGTAGGATGATTGAGATCTGGCGTGTATTGCGGCAATTCTCTTAACAACACAAATTTTGAAGTGAGTATTACCCAAAGTCCGATGGCTCCAAAAGCGCCGATGCGGCTATCTTTCATGATTATCAGTATTTTTTCTTTGGTCCAGCCGCCGCCGAACGCATCACTCGTATCTGCAAAACCATCCTCATGAAATGCGCCGGTCGTCAATATGCCAGCTATCATGGAAGCAATGATACCGATATCGTTTGATGCATATTTTTTGAAAACAAGATAGGTGAGCACGCTGATGCCACCAACGATCCAGCCAATAACAGGAAAATATTTTGGAGATTTTTCCAACATGGCCGGACTATGATCTATATTCTTCGGCACTTGTATCCTTGTCAGGAACATGACGGCAGTTAGAAAAACATGCCATTCATTCCTGATTTTTGAAAAAATATTGGGAGACGAATTTTCTGGCATTGTCGTTTGGTGAATTTGATCCTTCAAGTTAAATAAAGAAATCGCCAATCAGCATAATAAATTTATTCTTTATTGGTCACACCGGCGGTTTCAAAACTTGCCATCTCTTCGACGAAATTGACAGCCGATTGTATCAATGGAATTGCCAGTGCCGCGCCGGTCCCTTCGCCCAATCGCATTTGAAGATTCAACAAAGGTTTTGCATCCAGGTTATGCAACATTTTTTCATGACCCTTTTCTTCGCTGGTATGTGCGAAGATGCAATGATCGATAACGCCGGGAGTAATTTTATTTGCAATCATCAATGCGGATGTACCAATGAATCCATCAACCACAATAACCATTTTTCTTTTTGATGCTTCTATATATGCACCCGCCATCATTGCGATTTCAAAACCTCCAAATGTCCGCAGCAATTCTATTGCAGAATTGTTATGTGTTATTGCTGCAATATGTTTTTCATAAACTTTCTGAAGTGTTTTTATTTTGATTTCCATTTGTTCGCTATTAACGCCAGTACCTTTTCCTACACACTGTTCAATAGGAAACCTGGTTATTACGGACATGATGAGTGCGGCCGCGGAAGTATTTCCAATGCCCATTTCCCCAAAACCAACGCAATTGCATCCCTTCGCATAAATCAAAGAAATAATTTCTTTCCCTTTTTCCAACGCGCTTTTAACTTCCTGCTCACTCATTGCCGGCTCATCCATATAATTCTTTGTTCCATAACCAATTTTTGCGGGGATAAATTGGCCGGAAGAAATATTTTCGAAATCAGCGTTTACTCCCGCGTCAACAACACACAATTGAATATGATGCTGGCGACAAAAAACATTAATTGCGGCTCCGCCACGAATAAAATTTAAAACCATTTGCGCAGTAACGGCTTGAGGATATGGATTTACAAGTCCGCTTGCAGCAATGCCATGATCTCCGGCAAATACAAGTATATGCGGTTGATTTATTTTTGGATTTAGCGATTCCTGTATCGCTCCAACTTTTAACGCAATTTCTTCCAACCTGCCTAATGAGCCGGGTGGTTTTGTTTTGTTATCTATTTTATGTTGAAGTTCTTTGCTGTTGAATGACATTTTTATTTATTTTTTTCTTTGCGTCTTCGCGTCTTTGCGAGAAAATTTTCTCGCAAAGACGCAAAGGCGCAAAGATGAAGAAAGCTAATCCTCAATCAGATCACAAAAGTAAAATCCATATTGTGATACGTTTTGGCCCGTATTTTTTGGCGCCTCATATTTTTTATAAGCAATATCACCTTTATTAAACCGAATCGGCTCATTAAATATCGGCGCTTCAAAAACGAAAGAATGAAATTCGCCGTTTTCTCCACAGGGATCGACATTGGGCGGCAGGTCGGCAAGAAACGATTCATCAATTATTCTTCCACAGAAACTTTTGTCAAGATATTCTTCGTTCACACACACAATAATACTTTTAAATCCCAATCCGATAAATTCGCGTACAAGTTGTATTGTGTCGATTTTCCATATTGGAAATACACATTGCATGCCTGCATCTTCCAATTTTTTTTCACGGTATTTCCTCAAATCTTCTAAAAAAATATCGCCGAATATCGCGTGCGTACAACCTGATTGTTTCAATGCATTTACCTTAACCATCATTTGTGTTTCATACTCATTCATATCTGGCTGTTCTGGCAATTCAATAGTAAGCAAAGGAATGCCAATTGATTTTGCCTGCGCCTCCAGCAAACTTCTTCTTACACCATGCATAGAAATCCGATTGTAAACTTTATTCACACTGGTCAATAAATATTTGATATCATAATTTTTTGATTGAAGAGCCTTGTACAAACAAAGCGCTGAATCTTTACCGCCGCTCCAGTTCATGTATGATGTGGTCATTGAATGATAATTTTTATCGTGAAGGGTGGGAATGCTCAATGCTGAACGCTGAACGCTGAACGCTCAACGCTGAACGCACACGTTACGCGTTCTGCGTTCTGCGTTTAGCGTTCCGCGTTCAGCGTTCCGCGTTCTTTCACTTTCATCGGAATCCCGCTCACCATCAACACCACTTCATCAGCAGCCTCCGCCACATATTGATTCGCCCATCCTTGCAGATCGGTAAATTTTCTTCCTATCTCCGTTTCTGCATGAACACCCATTCCGATTTCATTGCTAATGATAAAAAAATGCGTATTGATTTTTTTTAGTGCGTCTATTTCTTTCTTAAAACCTTCTAATGATTTTTCGATATCATATTTATGCAATGAAAAAAAATTGGTGAGCCACAATGTTACGCAGTCAATAACGACTACTTTATTTTCGAGAGGGAGTTTGCTTACGTGAAACTGTTCCTCGATGCTCTTCCAGCGACTATCCCTATCCGTTATATGCCGGTTAACTCTTTGCTTAAATTCTTCATCATTTGCATATACTTTAGCAGTCGCCACATACACAGGTGCCTGCGAAAGCTCAAGTGCTTTTTGTTGTGCGTACCTGCTTTTGCCACTGCGCGCACCACCCGTTATGAATATAATCCTGTGCATTAATGGAATGATTGTTATTGATGACTATTGAATAAAAATTTCTCTCTAAAAAAAACATATTTGTTTTTCAACTCATGCAGGCAACTGATACAGAGACAATCATTATACCGGTCTTCTATAAACGCTGTTTCTTCGGCAGACAAACGAATCCCATTGCATTGACAATTGGTGATATCTCCCTGTTTGCATATGAACGCGGATTGGCAGCGCGGACATAATTTTTGTTCATGTAATGGCATGAGCGGATTGTTTGGTAATGTTGATGCATTTATGTTTCAACTGTGCAGGGATTTCGAATATGGTTGGATGAAATAATGCAGCAAGCATTTCAATTCCGTCAACAAGTGTGGAAGCACTTGGCTGAGTAAAAAGATCATAATCTGCCACGTACACTTGCCGATTTTGCACAGCAAGAATTTGTTCCCATCCTTTTTTGTTTGTTAATAAATCCACTTCCTCCAACGATCTTTTCAATTCGAACCCGCATGGCGCAATAACCAAAACTTCAGGATTGTATTTAAGAATTTTGTCCCAAGGTGTAACGATTGAATCTCCGGCAGGATTGCTTAGCATATCAATGCCACCTGCCATCGCAATTTGAAATGGAATCCAATGACCGCAATTATAAACTGGTTCTATCCATTCCATCACCATCACTCTTTTTAAAGGCATTCGATGTGCGCGGAGCTTATCTAAAATGGTATCTGTTCTTTTTTGTAATGTAGAAAGATATCGGTACGCTACTTCTTCTTCACCCAATGCTGTAGCGATTGTGATAGCTGTTTGATACACATCTTCCAGGTTTTGCGGCGACAATGAAATCAATTGCGGTTGTTTTTTCAACTTGGCAACAGCGGCTGCAGTGCATACGGTATCTATCTGGCAAATTTCACATACGTCCTGTGTGAAAATGATATCAGGCGCTATTTCTTCGAGAAGATCTTCATCTATATAATATAGACTTTTGCCTTGGGCTTTTGACGCGGAAAATATTTTATCGATCTCCTGGCTTGTATAATTTTTCCCCTCCAAAACACATCGTACTACTTTGGCTTTTTCAGCAACTGACGGTAATGGACATTCGAAAGTTACGCCATGCAGCAAACGATCGAGATGCATATCATAGATCATTTTTGTAGCAGCAGGTAAAAAGGAACAGGCTTTCATTATCTGAGCCGGGATTTTTTTGAAATAAAGGATGATTACAATTTTTCTATAGATCCAATTCATCCAATCACGCGGCGTTCAGACAAAGCAGGATATTTTTTTTGCGCCCATTCAAATACACCAAACATAATGGCGCCATAAATTGCTGTGCCTGCTAAAAATTTCCATTCATATGGAATAGCTGAGATCAAACGTTGAGTATATAAGGATAACATGGCACTCCCATTCGATTCTTGAAGACATTCGCCGATATCGGAAACCAACCAATGAATTAATGTAGCCGTGACCACACTGATCGCAAGATTTTTCACCGTAACATCTTTGATTATAAATTTTCCTGCAATTGTCATTAATGCAAAAGCCCCGTATGTCCAATACCAGCCGGAATACAACAATCCACTCCTGAACGAAGAAAGTACAGTGAATGATAAAACCAAATCGCTCACAAACAAAGTCAGCAACGGAAAAACAAATGGTTTTACATTTCCTGTAAAATAAGCGCCGCCAAATAATGCCATCGCACCAATGGGTGTGAATACGCCAAGTGGACCAGGGTCAGAAGCAAAATTGCCAATGAGTCGCAAAGCCGCAACCAACAGGATGATGAGCAGAAGCACAATTGTTCTGGGATTGAATTTTGGAATAGACATATTTATTTTTTATTAGAATTTATAAAATTGATTATACGAAATAAACGAACTATGTTGAATCAGTCATTAAACAAAATCCACAAAAGTCAATTCCTATTCTGCGGATAATATTTTTTAGAAATTAAGATAAACTCCAGCCAGCATATTAAATCGTTTGGTGTTATAACCCACTATGTCAAAATATTGCTGGTTGGTTATATTATGAAACTCGGCAAAAAATCTTACATGATTTATTTTATAAGCAAGCAAACAATCGACGGTGTAATACGATGGCATTTTATCAGGGCCAATATCATAAGGTGCTTTCAAACGAGTGCCTATTACTCTTAAAGAAGGGGCGATGGTCAATTGTTTTACCGGTTGCAGAGCGAGCGCGCTGTTCCAGGTAAAATTGGGTCTTCGAAAAAGATTATCCATTTTAACATTATCCTGTTCACCACGTCCATGCACATACGCAAAATTGTTGTTCCAGCTTCCGATTTTTCCAAGCTGCACGGTACTTTCCAATTCGAATCCATAATCATTTTGTTTATCGCGATTGATATATTTTGATGCGAATGTTGTCGTATCTGTAAAAAATATAATCAGGTTCCTCGTATCTCTCTTAAAAGCCGCAACGCGAAAAAATAAAGTTTTATCATTCGTTTCTCCTTGCACACCTAATTCATATGTCGTGCTGCTTTCCGGTTTTAAATCGCGATTACCATATTCACTATAGAGTTGATATAACGAAGGAATTTTATAGGCGGAAGAAATATTTAGGAATAGTTTTACGTGTTCATTTATATTAATGGAAGGATTCAAAGTATAGGTTGCATTATTTCCATAGATAGAATGATTATTCACCCTGCCGCCTGCTTCGAAATTGAAACCATGCACATCAGTAATCAGCAAAGATGTATAGACGGAAACCTGGTTGATCCGTGCACTGTCTTTTCCTAAATCACTTTCATAGGGACCAAAGTCGCTGTAGCTTTTATAGAATTGATCTGTTTGCTGATGGATATATTGCACACCGCTCACCAGTTGAAAATGTTTTGCAAGATGAATGTTGCCAAAAGTTTCGACAGTCAGCGTGTTGCCAATATATTTTCCCGCTGCATACTTATAGTAGGGACTTGATATATCGGTGCTGTCATCCACGAAAGATCTCTTTGCCTGCTGGTAACTGCCAAGCAGATTCCACGAAAAATTTTCTTTGTGATAATTAAAATATAATGCGCCGAGATTATTGACGTTCTTCGCGGTATAATCTTTATCGTCTGTAAAAGCTCCTTCATCGAGATCGTTATGATATATGCTGAGATTTGCAATCGCTTTTACGTTCAGGTTTTTGGTGATCGCATATCTCAATTCTCCCCTGAAATTATTTCGTTTGAAACCGTCTTTGTCGAAGTTTTGCTTTCCCGTGCTATCGTATGCAGCGGATATTCCATCTGTCTTTAAATAATTATACTGCAAGTTATATGCGAAGCGATCGATCGCTCCATTGATGCCTGCGCCTGCATTCAGGGTGTTGTAGCTACCATACGCTACGTTGGCATTCGCTGCAATTTTTTTCTTCCAATCTTTTTTCAAAAAAATCTGAACAACGCCGGCAACAGCATCGCTTCCCCACAGCGTACTTTGTCCACCTTTTAAAATTTCAATTTTTTCAATCTGATCCAACGGAATACTGTTGAGATCAAAACTGTTATTGGGTTGTGAAGGATCAAATACAGGAATGCCGTCGATAACGATTAATAAGTTTCCGGTTGCTGAGCCGCGAAAATATGCATCGATATTAGTGCCGTGTGTATTGTTCGCCCCGTTCAGAAAAAATCCGGCTTGCGTATTAAGTAATTCACTCAGTGATCGTCCGATATTATTTGCAATGGTTTGTTGATCGAGTACGGTGACGATTTTTCCCGTTTGTGATTGTTTGAGATTTGTTTTGGCAGCCGTAATAATAACCTCGTTCAGTTGATTCGTGTTCACAGAATCTTTTTGCGCCATCCCGTAATGAAAGCCTGCCAGCGCAGTAACCGTGTAAAAAATTTTTTTCATGCTCATTCTTCTTTTTCAAATGATTAAATAGTTTGAAGAATGAGCTTTCGAAAAATGAAGAAAGTAGAAATGAAAAATCTCCTTAAAAAATCTTGAGATGGAGGTTTAACATCTCCGGCTTTTCACCCGAAAGCTCAGTGATCAATTAATTAATCTGGCAGGTCTTCTGGCTTGTTCCTTGTTCAACACCTTCCCATCGTTTATAATGACAGTGGTATGTAGATTGAACAGGCATGCATGATAAAATTTGAATCGTGAGACGTGAAACGTCAGACGTGAGCCGTATCGTTTGACGTTTTACGTCTCACGAACACAACGGCACTAATTTATTTTCATGCAAAGAACTCACAGCTACGGGGATAGCGCCGGATTTACACCGGACTTCCCTTTTAAGAAATTGACTTAGCTCAAGGGATTTTTCGAAGAAGATGATCGTGAGACGTCAAACGTGAAAGTTCACGTCTCACGTTTGACGTCTCACGATCATCTTCTTCGAAAAAATAAACTAAATCAACTTCACCAAATCATCGCAAAAGTAAATGAGTTGTAATGAAACAAAAAAGAAAATTTATGCACCAACTATTAATGAAAAAGATTACCAAGTGATATGCCGGCAAAATAATTGATACCAGCAGCTGCATTGAAATAGCGGCCGGCAGCGGCATTGATATCATTACCGAGACTATATTTTGTGTTGAATAAGTTATCAACACCACCGAAAATATCTATCGTATTTTTTTTGGTAATATTTTTTTTATAGCCGATTCTTCCTCCTAATAAATTATAAGAAGAAGCATATGCTGTATTCGCATCATTCAATGCAATGCGATCACTATAATAATAAGTGACATCCAAATAAATTCCGATGCGTGTTGCAAGATCAACACCAGCAACAAATGTATTCGCAGCAACGCCGGGCAATGTTTTATTGGAAAAATTTACCGTGTCCTTTTTGAAATCGTCATACTTAAAATTATTCAGCGTATAACTCGTCCATACTCTAGCATTGCTGATAAAACGTGTATTTGAACTGAACACCTGGTAAGTCAATGAGGATTCAATGCCTTGTTGTTTGGTGGATCCCGCATTCACATAAAAATCTGCATTGTTGATATCCTTTCTCACAACAATCGCATTCTGCAACTGGAAGTAAAATGCATTCACCTCGAGGTATAATCGCTCTTGCAACCAACTCGTTTTAATGCCTGCTTCGTAGTCGATACCATGCTCTGCTTGCAGACTGCCGTTGATTTGTCCGGTTGACGGCAAAACTTCGGCTACTGTTGGGGGTGAGAATCCTTTGGACACACTTACATATGCCAGGAAATCTTTTGTTATTTTTTTTGAAAGCGCAACGCGCGGCGCTACTTCATTGCTGAATGTTCTGTTCTGTGGCGCCGATCCAGGAAGGTGCAATTGAGTTATCCCGATAAATGATTTATTAAAACTTGCACCGGCAGTCAATCCCCATCCTCCGGGAAATCTAACGTCTGCCTGTGCAAACACGGAATAGATCCACGTGTTTACATCGTCGTTGATCTGTACTGTGTCTGGCTGGCCATTATTGTTTCCAAAATCTTCTGTTTTAAAAAATCCCTTTTGTCCTTCTACTCCGCCGGAAACCTGTATGGAAGTATTGTCAATATTTTGCTTATAAGTAAAAACAGTTCTTCCACCAAAATGTGGTTCATTCCGTATTTCATAATTACGGAATGTTGGATTTAGCAATCTTGTGTAAGCTGCATAAATGCTCGTCGTATTTTCAAGATGTTCATTGAAAATATATTTATTGGAGACGCCGGCTAAAATTGTTTTTTGATAGATAGCAGCCTTTGCCTGGTCTGCACTCGGAGTAGCGCCTACTTTTGGTCGCGCGGCTTTTGGATTGGCATTGTATTCTCCCTGATTTAATGCACCCGGTGTTTGATAATAAAGATCTCCATAAGAAACATACGCATTCATCTGTTGTCTTTCACTGCTTTTCAATAAGGTTTCCCAGTTTACAATATCACGGCGCATGGCAGTATGATCGCGATAACCATCGTTTGCCTGGTGCGTGTAGGAAATTGTATTTTGATTTTCTGCTGTGCCGAGTTTCACCTGCGCACTAAAATTGTTCAGGTTATAACTTCCGTAAATATAATTGAGAGAAACACCTGGTTGCCATTGATCGGGTTGCGTGCGAATCAACAATGCGCCACCGGTTCCTGCGCCATATAAGCTTCCAGCTGGACCTTTAATGATTTCCATCGATTGCACATTATAATATGCGAGTTGATTCAGGTAAGTGTTGCCGCCGGGATCTGTAAAAGGGATTCCATTCAGATACACTTTTACGTTGCGAACACCAAAAGGAGAACGCAATGTGCTTCCACGAAAATTCAAACGATAACTTCCGGGTGAACGTTCCTCCATGCGCACACCGGGAACAGTATTGATTGCAGGTAATAAGCTTAAATTGTTGAAACGTTTTAATTGTGATTGACCGATGAGTCCAATGGGAGCAGCTACATCAGCTAACTTACGGTTTTGTTCATACGCTCTTACGATCACCTCTTGCAAAGTATCTGCCGCAATATTAAAACGGCTGGTAGTATCCGTTTGCGCCTCCGATAATAACGCTAGCGATATCATTGCAGTCAATAGCATTAGTCTTTTCATTAGCCCTGGTGTTTTCTTGCGCAAATGTAAAACAGAATATTTCATTACCTTAACGAATCGTTCGGAATCTCTGATTCTTCAACGCCGGCCGCTTTAATCTAGTATATGAGTAAACAAGCCAAACTCAACCTGTTCGACTTCACCATGATCGTTGTGAGTCTTGTAATCGGCATGGGTATTTTTCGTACACCCGTGAACGTTGCAAAAGCTGTTCCGTCACCTTTTGTTTTTTTTGCAGCCTGGCTGGCCGGTGGTGTTATTGCTATTTGCGGTGCGCTCACTTATGCGGAAATCGGATCACGGCTTCCCGTTACCGGCGCTTATTATAAAATCTTTTCGTACTGCTATCATCCTTCGATCGGATTTGGCGTCAATTGCATCATTCTTATTTCTAACGCGGCATCGCTTGCGGGAGTTGCTTTGATAGGCGCTGAATATATTACCAAGGTAGTATTTCCGTCTGTGAATGATTCGCAAACCATCGAAGTGATCATTGCAATCGCGTCCGTCTGTATTTTTTATTGCGTGAACCTGCTCGGATTAAAAATGAGTGCACGCACGCAGAACGTACTCACCATTATCAAGATCAGTATGATCCTGCTGTTGATCGTTCCGCTTTTTTTTGTGCATCACACATCACTGCCTTCAACAAATACGATCACTACGCACACCACATGGATGGAATACCTGAAAGCATTTGGTATCGGGCTCGTGGCAGTTTCGTTTACATATGGGGGTTATCAGCAGACAATTAATTTCGGAGCAGAAGTGAAACAACCGAATAAGGTTATTCCGCGTGGAATATTTATGGGCATTTTTATTATCATCATATTATATTTAACGATCAACTTCGCGTATTATAGTGTAATTGGTTTTGATGGACTGAAAGAAGGAAAAAATATAGCGGCAATCATGGCTTCGCATGTGTTTGGCAGTGCTGCAGGCCAGATATTATCCGTGCTTTTATTTTTGTCCGTGCTTGCTTATGTAAATGTTTTGTTGATGAGTAATCCGCGCGTGATGTTTGCGATGAGTGAGGATGGAGTGTTGCCACCAATATTCAAACAGCGTAACAACAAAACGGATACGCTGGTGATATCACTGACTACTTTCGCCACTGTTTCCGTGCTTATTATTTTTTGGGCAAAACAGTTTGATGAAATTTTGAGCTTTACTATTTTCCTGGACTGTATGGGAATGGCGTTATCAGCCGGAAGTATTTTTTTCCTGCGTAAAAGCAATACGCAGCTTGATAAGAGCTCGGAGATTTATAAAATGAAATTATATCCGCTGCTCCCGATTATTTTTATTGCAGCATATACTTTCGTTGGGATCAGTATTTTTGTTGATAAGCCTTTAACGGGACTGGCAGGGTTGGGAGTGCTGAGTGCATTTATTGTGATTTATTTTTTGATGAAGAAGAACCGGGATTTACGTGATTCAAAAAGATTGTGAGAAGAATTGATTGAGTTCATAGGTTTTGAACCATGATTAAAGGATTGAAGGATTAACATGAAGTTCTATTAATCGTTAGAGTATAGATCAATGCTGAAATGATGGTTTGTAAACTTCATGAATCCTTCAATCCTTTAATCATGGTTCAAAACCTATCAACTCAATCAGCTATTCAACTTTCCTCACAATCTTTTCAAATCCGTTAAATCACGGTTCTACTTCTTCTCCACGATCGCCAGGAGCCTGTTGATCTGTTCATCTTTTATCTTCAGTTGTTTTATAATCTCTTCCCGGAGTTCCACATTAGAAGTATATAATTTATGATCCTCATTTAATAACTGAGAGGGATTCAGATTTAAAATTTGTCGATAATCGATTTGCAGCACCTTGGCAATTTGTTGAAGACGTGTAAGGGTTACGTCGGTTTTCCCGGTTTCAATATTGCTGTAATTAGGAACACTCATATTTAATTGGGTAGCGACATAATCCTGCGTAAGGTTTTTTAACTCGCGAATGGTTTTGATATTTTGACCCGTTGGTAGCATGGTTGAAATGGTTTTCATAAAAATTATTGCGGGAAATTATATGGACGATGACTGATGAACAATACCATTAATATGGTATTAGATGGTTTGTTGGGTGCATCGGGAGGCGTGAGACGTGAAACGTGAAAAGTGAGCTTCTCACGTCTCACGCTTCACGTTTCACGTCTCACGACACAGACAAAAACAATCCGCACCTGCCTGCGATAATTTTGTTTAATTAAAACTAAAATAGATTAAGCGTGAAAAAATGGTTTTGCATTTTATTCGTGTCAACTTTGTCTTATGCTTTTGGCCAAGGTATATGGAACTTTTCCGAAACCCATGCAGATTGCGAATAAGTAGGAAAATCTAAATTTTATTTTATGAAAACTAGTGAGATGAAAATGATGATGCTGGATGAATTGAACTTCGAAGAATCAACAAAGATTGATGGCGGACAAAGCCTTCTTTATTATGTGGCTTACGATATTGGTTTTCTTACAGGAACCGTAGCTAAGGTCGCTCAAAAAGTTGTCGAGTCAGTGTATTATGGCTCGGTAACGACTTTCCTGAAATGATTTTTTACTCAAAAACCTTATTTTATGAATGAACTATCTGAATTAACCTATGAAGAAAAGATGACCACTGGTAGTGGGTTTTTACTTGATCCCTTCGTTATCGATCTGGTCGGGTTGCTTAATAATTTCCGTAATGGATTTGGTGACGGAATAAGAGACGCGATAAAGAAAAGCTGACGAATGAAAAACTGAAATAAGAAATGAGAAATAGAAAGTGTGAAGTGGTGATAGGATATGATCAACAAATTGGATTCCATAAAAATAGATCACGGCAGGGCAGAACTATTTCTCATTTCTTTTTTCTAATAGATATTCTGCAACGATTAAACTTATACCAATGAAGAACTTTTTTTTCTGGCTTACAAGAGTATTAGGAATGTCCCTGGTAGTATTCCAACTGTACAGGTATATATTCAGCGATGTGGCCGACTGGGAAAATTTCAAAGGCAAAAGTATTTTCTATGATCTGAGTTACCTGGTCGGGTTCAATCTTTTTTTACTGGCGGGGATTCTTCTGATTTTTATTTCCAATAAGATCCGGAAGCGAAATTATTCTGCGAGACAGTAATGCATTTCCAAATTAATTTAAAACTGATCGGATGAATTCCCGTCTTTCCAATATAGAAGAATTGGAAAATTCTTCTATAGTAATGTTATATAGTTATCAAAAAATAAATTCCTGGATTTTTTTTATAATATTTTTTATGGTTGCAGCAGCTTTTGTTGCCTTGCCACTTGTGCAGGTAGATGTCTCCGTGAGGTCACGCGGAGTTGTTCGTCCGCTTATTGAGCGCACTGAAATTAAATCTGACATCTCGGGAACAATTGATTCTGTTTTTTATCGGGAAGGCGACCTTGTTCAAAAAGGATCTGTAATTCTGCGGTTAAAAGACGAGATCACCGCATCAAAGTATTTGCTTAATCAACAAGAAATGGATCGATGCAGGCAAATGATGCATGATTTGCAGCTATTGACTTCTCATGAACGAATTGATCCTTCATTCATCAGGCAGTTGACTTCTCCCGTATACAAGGCGCAGTCCTTGCGTTTCTTTTATCACGATGCAGAACAGGAGGCATTGCTGAAGAAGGCAAATAAAGAAGAAAAAATGAGTCGTTACCTGTTTGATGAAAAAGTTATTTCTTCAAAAGAATTTTTTGACACGCGCGTTCAACACGACAAAACAAATGCTTCGTACAAGGCTTTTATAAGCGGGCAGCAGAGCGAATGGCAACAGGATTTGATTAAATATAAATTGATGCTTGCAGAATTCGAGGCGCAAAAAGGCCAAATCGAAATCAACGCGGAGCATTATAAAATAAGATCACCATTAACAGGAACCATTCAGCAAATTCATGCACATTATGCGGGCGATTGGTTGCAAGCGAATGACGCTATTTGTTTTGTTTCACCTGAAGGCGACCTGATGGCTGAATGTTATGTTTTGAGCAGAGATATTGGCTTTATAAAAAAAGATCAGCCGGTTTATTTCCAGATTGATGCGTTTGATTACAATTATTTCGGGTCAATCAAAGGAAAAGTTTTCGCGGTTGATAATGACTATACGCTAATTGATCAAAAACCTTTTTTTAAGATTAGGTGCAGTTTCGATTCAAGTCAAATGCACACAAGAAAAGAACTGAACGTACAAATAAAAAAAGGTCTCAGTTTCCAGGCAAGATTTATAATAAACCGTCGATCAGTTTGGCAATTGCTGTTTGACAGAGTCGATGACTGGTTAAATCCTTCAGCACCGTGATTGACTTTTAAATTTAGTGCAAAGGATATTTTTTATTCATGACGATTTATGTGTCGTACCGATGTTTATTAAGGATTTTTTTTTAAGACTTGTAGCATTTTTAATCAGTACCGGCAGGCGAAAGAGAATTATCGTTCGTCAGAGAGATTTAACTGACTGCGGAGCTGCATGTCTTGTTTCAATTGCTTCGTTCTACAACCTGCAAATTCCGCTGGCCCGAGTGAGGCAATACGCCGGTACGAACAAACAAGGAACTACGGTAATGGGATTGATTGAAGCAGCAGAAAAATTAAATTTTCAGGCAAAAGGTGGGAGAGGAACTCTGGAGAGTTTGCTAAAAATACCTTTGCCGGCCATCGCGCACATCGAACTTGAAAATGGGTATCACCATTATGTGGTCGTGTACAAAGTCGCTTCAAAATATATAACCATCATGGACCCTGCTAAAGGCCAGTTATATGAAGAGAACAAAGCAGATTTTTTAAAAAAGTGGACTCGTATTATAGTTATTTTAATTCCTGGTAATGACTTTAAGAAAGGAGATAGAAAAATTTCTTCGTTCCAGAGATTTTGGAATTTGATGAAGCCGAATCGGCATATCATGTTGCAATCATTGTTGTGCGCAATTTTATATACAGTACTCGGGCTTTCAACTTCTTTTTACGTTCAGAAAATTGTCGATTATGTATTACCCGAAAATAATTTTCGTTTGCTGAATTTAATGAGTATTCTGATGATCGTGCTACTGGCATTCCAATTATTCGCCGGATACTTTAAATCGCTGATCGGAATTCGAATGGGACAATATCTCGATATCAATTTAATACTGGGTTATTACAGGCATGTGTTCAAGCTGCCGCAAATTTTTTTTGATAGCATGCGCGTTGGCGAGGTTATAAATCGTGTCAACGATGCAGTGAAAATCCGTTCGTTCATCAATGATATTGCAATGAATATCGTCGTCAATATTCTGATCATAGGATTTTCCATATCCATTATATTCTTGCACCACTGGAAACTTGCGCTTATAACACTAATCATTATTCCGGTTTATTTAATTATTTATTATATAAGTAATAAAATAAATAAAAAATGGCAAAGGCAAATCATGGAGAAATCGGCTTCATTGGAATCGCAGATGATCGAGAGCATAAATGGCGCCGGCACCATAAAGCGTTTCGGACTTGAAGCGTACAATAACAATAAAACAGAAAATAGATTTATTGAGCTGATTCAATCAGTTTACAAAAGCAATTTGAAAAATTTATATCTGGCAAATGCCAGCGAATTATTAACTCAACTTTTTACAATTGCAATTGTGTGGGTCGGGAGCTACTTCGTAATGGCACGCGAAATATCGCCTGGACAGTTATTGTCTTTCTATTCTTTGCTTGGTTATTTTACGCATCCGGTTTTTTCTCTTATTAATTCAAATAGAAATATACAGGACGCATTGATTGCTGCCGACAGGTTATTTGAAATCATCGAACTTGAAACCGAAATAGAGGATGAAACGAAAATCGTTTTGATACCGGAAATGTTGGGTGACATACAATTTAGTAATGTGTCTTTCACGTACGGGGCGAGGGTTGCTGTTTTTAATAATTTGAATCTACAGATTAAAAGAAATTCGATAACTGCTGTCGTGGGAGAAAGCGGTTGTGGGAAATCAACCATACTAGGGCTACTGCAGAATCTCTATCCCGTTGCCAAAGGCAATATTTATATCGGTGGAACTGATATAAAATATTTTGACAAGAAAAGTTTGCGTCAAATAATAAGTGTTGTTCCGCAAAAAATTGATTTGTTTGCAGGAACCGTTATTGAGAATATTGCTATCGGAGAATATCAGCCGGATATGCAGCATGTATTATTATTGTCATATTTACTGGGCATTCATGAATTCATTGAGAAATTACCTCATGGATATAATACTTTTCTGAATGAACAGGGTATCAACTTATCAGGTGGGCAAAGGCAGCGCATCGCAATAGCCAGAGCTTTATATCGTAATCCCGAAATTCTGATTCTTGATGAAGCTACTTCGTCAGTAGATCCACCTGGCGAAAAAAAAGTTCTTGAAACTTTGTCATGGTTCAAAAACCAACAAAAAACAATCGTTGTTATCGCACATAAAATTTCAATGATAAAGAATGCGGACAAGATCATTTTATTAAAAAATGGAGAGGTTGCGGAGCAGGGATCGCACGCGGAACTGCTGGAAAAAAAATCTGAGTATGAAAATTTATTCCGCGATTATTTGTCGCAGGGACAAAAAGACGTGTAACAATAAATCTTCCGGCATCCGGCAAATTGCCAGCAGACATTTATCTTTATATCCTATTCATCGATCATGGACATTTCCTACATTATAAACGAACTTGGCGAAGACCGCGAACATTATTTCAATGCCATTGCACCGCCTATCATTCAAACCAGCAATTTTAGAGTCAATACCGTTGAAGAGTTAAAAAAACTTGCAGAAGACGAATACACCGGGTATTATTATAGCCGAGGTTTAAATCCCACGATTGATATTCTGAGAAAAAAGCTTGCTGCATTAGACGGCGCGGAAGATTGTCTTGTTTTTAATAGTGGAGCTTCGGCAATTTTTGCATCCGTTTTGGCCAATGTCAAATCCGGAGATCATATTGTGTCTGTAGATAAACCCTACACTTGGGCGCAACGCACTTTTGATGTAATACTTCCAAGATTTGGTGTTACTACAACTTATATTGATGGAAAGAATATAGAAAATTTTGAAAGAGCCATTCTTCCCAATACCACCCTGATCTACCTGGAATCACCCAATTCATGGGATTTTCAATTGCAGGATATTCGTGCCGTGGCTGAAGTGGCAAAATCGGAAGGCATCACCACTATCATCGATAACAGTTATTGCACACCCTTATATCAGCGACCCATCGAAATGGGAATTGATATAGCTATGCAGACCGCAACCAAGTATATCGGCGGACATAGCGATACGCTCGGAGGAATTTTGACAGGCACCAAACCAATGATCAAAAAAATCTTTGAAAGCGAGTACCTAAATACGGGTACCGGAATTCAGCCATTTAATGCCTGGATGTTGATCCGCGGTCTAAGAACTTTGCCAGCCAGGCTGGATCGCATCACACAAACTACGGCAAAGGTTTTGGCGTGGTTGGAAAAACATCCAAAGGTGGAACAAATCATTTTCCCTTTCCATAAATCATTTCCGCAATACGAATTGGCCAGTCGTCAAATGAAAGGAGCTTGCGGGCTCTTTAGTTTTTATATTAAAGCAGAAACCAAGGCGCAGATCGTAAGGTTTTGTGAATCCATGAAACATATCATGATGGCTGTGAGTTGGGGCGGGCATGAATCGCTGATCCTTCCAAAATGCGCCACCATTGAACCCAATTCATTCGACCCATCAAATGAAGAACACCGGATGCTTCGCATGTATATAGGATTGGAGGAACCCGATTACCTTATCAAGGATCTGGACCAGGCCTTTAACCTCTTATAATTATTTAAGCTTTTTTTTACTTGCTTTAGGAGCAGGAATCAGTATTTTAGCGAAATTTTTTTTGAAACCACTTATCAAAAACCTGCGTCCAAGCAGCTAACTACCTTTAAATTTGTTGCATGACTTTCAAAAAACTACTGCCCTTATCCCTGGTCCTCCTGACGACCGGCTCACTTTCTTTTGCGCAGGATAAATGGGATCTGAAACGATGTGTCAAATATGCAATCGACAATAATATTTCCGTAAGGCAGTCCGATATCGATGCACGGATGCAGGAGTTGAATTACAAACAGGCAAAGGCGGCACAATTCGGTCAGGCAAATTTCGGAACACAAATGGGGCTCAACTTCGGACGTTCTATCGACCCCACAACAAACTTATTCACCACAAGTCAATCCCTGTATCAGGGGCTTAGTTTGCAAGCAGGCGCCAACCTGTTCAATTGGTTCAGCGTCCGGCACAATATTGAAACAAACAAATATTATTATGAAGCTTACGAGGCACGAATAGATAAAATCAAAAATGATGTTACATTAAATGTCGCCTCTGCTTACCTGAATTCATTGTTGAACCGCGAAACGATGAATCTCGCCATCACAAAAATGGATCTTACAAAAAAGCAACTGGAAAATACACAACGGCTCGTGGCTGCAGGATCTGTGCCCGAACTCAATGCTGCTGAACTCGAGGCGCAATTTGCAACAGATACTGCAGCTGTCATATCAGCACGGCAGGCATTCGAAACCCAGGTGTTGTTCCTGAAAGTAGTTTTGAATATGGATCCCGCGGCTCCTTTTGAATTGGATAATCCGGCCGTTGAATCTATTCCCATAGAACCGATTGCAGAAATGCAACCGGACTTGGTATATTCCCTCGCGCTTAAAGCATTTCCCCAACAAAAAATAAATGACTTGTTGGTCAGCTCTGCGCAAAGCAGAGTAAAATCTGTCAAGGGACAATTGTTTCCTACCTTATCTATTTATGGTAGCCTCGGAAACAACTTTGCAAACGAATTGAGAAGATCGGTAACTACGCAAGGTCCGAATGTTCCTACACAATTTTATGCGGACAATGCAGGAGCCCAATACCCAGTGTACACACCCACATTTTCTACCTCATTTGAGAAGCAACCTTTCGGAAAAGTATTTAGTTCCTATTGGTCACAATTGGATAATAACTTTCGACAACAAATAGGGTTACAATTAAATGTTCCACTTTTTAATGGATTGCAAACCCGCACAGCATATGAACAGGCAAAACTGAATGTGAAGACAGCCAATCTCAATAAAGAAACTGACCTGATTGCATTGAAGCAAAATATTTATAACGCATATTACAACGCCGTTGCATACATGCAAAAATTTGAAGCGAACAAAAAAGCGGTTGCTACTGCGGAAAGATCTTTTGATCTGGCAACAAAAAGATACAACATCGGATTACTCAACTCGATTGACTATCTCACAAATCAAAACAATATGTTTACAGCAAGGATTAACCGGTTATATGCACAGTATAATTATCTATTCAGCATGAAAGTGCTTGAATATTACAAAGGTCTTGGTGTGAAATTATAAAATTGAATAACTACTGATATATGAATAAGAAATTGCTTTGGATCATCATCATTCTTGCTGTACTTGTCGTGGGATTAATTGCTTTAAAAAAAGCAGGCGTTTTTGGCAAGGAAGAAGGAATGAAAGTTTCAGCTGAGAAAGCGACGAAGCGCACGATCGTTGAAACAGTAACTGCAAGCGGAAAAATTTATCCCGAAATAGAAGTGAAGATGAGTCCCGATATTTCGGGCGAAATTGTTGAACTGAATGTGCAGGAAGGTGACAGTGTAAAAAAAGGCCAGCAGCTTGCAAAAATTTACGCAGACATCTATACAACACAACGCAACCAGGCCGAGGCGCAGGTATCACAGCAACAAGCAATGGTATCAAATTATTCTGCTCAGTTACCTGGTCTCAAAGCTACGATGGAGCAACTAGGTGCGCAATATGAGCGCCAAAAGCAACTACTGGATCAGAAAGTAATTTCAAGAGCGGAATTTGAAACTGCCGATGCGGCATATAAAAAAGCGCAGGCTGATTACAACGCTGCGTTGCAAAATGTGAAAGCGAATGTAGCAAGTGTATCCAGCGCCGAAGCAAATCTTTCTATTGCAGCAAAAAATTTGAGTCGTACAACGCTCGTGTCTCCACTCGATGGCGTGATATCACAAATGAATGTAAAAAAGGGCGAGCGCGTGGTTGGTAACTCAATGATGGCGGGCACGGAAATGATGCGCGTTGCAGATATGAGCAAAATAGAGGCGATAGTTGACGTTGGAGAAAATGATATTCCGAAAGTCCACCTGGGTGATTCCGCATTTGTGGAAGTGGATGCTTACAATAACAGGAAGTTCCGCGGCGTGGTAACACAAATTGCAAGTAGTGTGGCAAGTACAGCCAGCGGATCAAGCAGCAGTGGAGTTTCTACAAACGACGTAACGAATTACAAGGTGCATATCAGGTTAGTGCCGGACTCGTATAAGGATTTGATCGAACCAACAAGAAGAAAAAGTTTAGTCTTTCGCCCGGGTATGACGGCAAGTGCGGACATCCAAACCAAAACCCATGTGATGGTTTTGTCTGTGCCGATAAATGCCGTGACGACACGCGAAAAAAATAGTGATAATGCTGTTGGCGCCAATAAGGATAATACCGCAAATACAGATAATGGTATGGCAGAAACGAAAACAGTAACACCCGCAACCGGCGATCTGGATGAAGTGGTTTTTGTTTTGCAAAAAGACAACACCGTAAAAAAAGTAAAAGTGAAAACTGATATCCAGGATATCAACAATATTGAAATCCGGGATGGTTTGTCCGAAGGAGAAGATGTAATAACCGGTCCATACGGAACCGTGAGTAAATTGTTGAAGGACGGATCAAAGGTATCAGTAACACCTAAGGAGAAATTATTCGAAACGAAAAAGAATTAGTAAAGGCATAAGTAACAAGTAACAAGGCACAAG